>NZ_ANIN01000001.1 GCF_000320365.1 Moraxella macacae 0408225 | reverse complement strand
GCCTCTGCCACTTGAGATTTGGCAATGTAGTCTTGATACGCAGGCAAAGCAATCGCGGCTAGGATACTGATTAACCCATAAACAAACAAACCCACTATAAATCACCATCATTCTATGCTACAATTTTTATTAACATAAACCATTAAGAAACTCTTTTATGACAAACCCAACCTTTATTAACCCCTACACAGACTTTGGTTTTAAAAGACTGTTTGGCACAGTTGCATCCAAACCTTTTTTAATCAGCTTTTTAAACTCCATTTTACCTGATCATCATCAAATTGCTGATTTAACCTTTAAAAACACAGAAGCATTGGGAGAAACCATTGATGACCGCAAAGCCATTTATGACATCTTTTGTGAAAGCATTACAGGTGAGCAGTTTATTGTAGAACTACAAAGAACCAAACAAGCTTTCTTTAAAGACAGAACCCTTTACTACTCAACCTTTGCCATCACAGAACAAGCCAAAAAAGGTAAAGACTGGCATTATCAATTAAAAGCGGTATACTGTATTAGTATTTTGGACTTTTGCTTTAATGACACAAACAAACAAGTCATTCATAAAGTACAACTAAAAGACCAAAACAATCAAATCTTTTATGATAAACTAACCCTTATCTACTTTGAGATGCCAAAGTTTGACAAAGGAGAAAACGAGTTAACCACAAACCTTGATAAATGGTTATTTTATCTAAAAAACCTAAAGGACTTACAAATGATACCCCAAGTATTTGACGGCAATGAAGTATTTGAACAAGCCTTTGAACAAGCCAAAATCGCCAACATGAACCGAGAAGAGTGGATGCGATATGAACTAAGTCTAAAGACCTACAGAGACAACATGGCAACTCAAGAATATGCCAAGCAGGTGGCTTGGGAAGATGGGTTGAATCAGGGCATCCTACAAACCGCCCAAAAACTTAAAAACCTAGGGTTACCCATACACATGATTATACAAGCCACTGGACTTGATAAAAACAGTATTGAAAAGCTGTAATCAGTATCCTAGCCGCGATTGCTATCCCAGCTTATCAGGATTATATTGCTAAGTCGCAGGTTTCTGAAGCGTTTACTTTAGCAGATGGGTTAAAGACAACTATTGCAACCAATCGTCAGAATGGGAGTTGTTTTGCTGATACAAAAAAAGCAGCATCAGGAACAGAGGAGTTAACAGGAAAGTATGGGAAAGCTGTAGTGCTTGAACAGAAACCGTCAGGTTCAACAGGATTAGTTTGCGGAATTCATTATACATTTAACAAAACTGGTGTATCTGATTTAATTGCAGGAAAAGAGATTGTGTTAAAGCTTGACGAGACTGATGGAACATTAAAATTAGCCACAAGTGCTGGCAATCAAGTTAGTAGCAAGGCATCTAGCATTGATACTAAATATGTGCCTAATGCATTCAAATAATCTAAACAAAATAGCTCTTAAAAATAAAAAGAGTAACCTAAGTTACTCTTTTTATAATGTATAATTAAAAATATTAATTTTAATTATTTTTTAAACGCACTTGGTAGGTATTTTGAAATATCAGCACTGCTTGTTTTACCACCCATATTTT
Organism: Moraxella macacae 0408225; assembly: GCF_000320365.1. Lineage (GTDB taxonomy): Bacteria > Pseudomonadota > Gammaproteobacteria > Pseudomonadales > Moraxellaceae > Faucicola > Faucicola macacae. Next base: position 1,212,129 of record NZ_ANIN01000001.1, on the reverse strand, counting down.
CTAATTTTAAAGTACCACTATCTTCATCAGCTTTTAATACAATTTCTTTATCTTTCAGTAAATCAGAGACCCCTTTGTTATTAAACTTATAATGAATACCACAATTTAATTTCTTATCCGCTCCTGTTAAATGTATTATTGTTTCTTGAAGAATTGTAGCTGTACCATACTTACCTGTGGTTTTGTCATCAGCACCTGCACTACTAGCACCGTTAGAAAAACAAGATCCACTCTGTCTATTCGTCCCAATACTCGTTTTCAATCCATCAGCCAATGTAAACGCCTCTGCCACTTGAGATTTGGCAATGTAGTCTTGATACGCAGGCAAAGCAATCGCGGCTAGGATACTGATTACAGCTTTTCAATACTGTTTTTATCAAGTCCAGTGGCTTGTATAATCATTTGTATGGGTAACCCTAGGTTTTTAAGTTTTTGGGCGGTTTGTAGGATACCCTTTTTAATCCCTTTTTCCATACCTTGTTCTATCCCCTGATTCAACCCATCTTCCCAAGCCACCTGCTTGGCATATTCTTGAGTTGCCATGTTGTCTCTGTAGGTCTTTAGACTTAGTTCATATCGCATCCACTCTTCTCGGTTCATGTTGGCGATTTTGGCTTGTTCAAAGGCTTGTTCAAATACTTCATTGCCGTCAAATACTTGGGGTATCATTTGTAAGTCCTTTAGGTTTTTTAGATAAAATAACCATTTATCAAGGTTTGTGGTTAACTCGTTTTCTCCTTTGTCAAACTTTGGCATCTCAAAGTAGATAAGGGTTAGTTTATCATAAAAGATTTGATTGTTTTGGTCTTTTAGTTGTACTTTATGAATGACTTGTTTGTTTGTGTCATTAAAGCAAAAGTCCAAAATACTAATACAGTATACCGCTTTTAATTGATAATGCCAGTCTTTACCTTTTTTGGCTTGTTCTGTGATGGCAAAGGTTGAGTAGTAAAGGGTTCTGTCTTTAAAGAAAGCTTGTTTGGTTCTTTGTAGTTCTACAATAAACTGCTCACCTGTAATGCTTTCACAAAAGATGTCATAAATGGCTTTGCGGTCATCAATGGTTTCTCCCAATGCTTCTGTGTTTTTAAAGGTTAAATCAGCAATTTGATGGTGATCAGGTAAAATGGAGTTTAAAAAGCTGATTAAAAAAGGTTTGGATGCAACTGTGCCAAACAGTCTTTTAAAACCAAAGTCTGTGTAGGGGTTGATAAAGGTTGGGTTTGTCATAAAAGAGTTTCTTAATGGTTTATGTTAATAAAAATTGTAGCATAGAATGATGGTGATTTATAGTGGGTTTGTTTGTTTATGGGTTAATCAGTATCCTAGCTGCGATTGCTATCCCAGCTTATCAGGATTATATTGCTAAGTCGCAGGTTTCTGAAGCGTTTACTTTAGCAGATGGGTTAAAGACAACGATTGCAACCAATCGTCAGAATGGGAGTTGTTTTGATAATAAGACATCAGCAACAGCAGGAGTAGAGGTATTAACAGGTAAATATGGAACAGCGACAGTTCTTGAGGAAAAGCCAAAAGGTACAGTGGGTTTAATTTGTGGAATTCATTATAAGTTTAATGCAAGTGGCGTTTCAGATCTACTTACAAACAAAGAAATTGTCTTAAAACTTGATGAGACTAGCGGTACACTGAAGTTGGATACTGTTGCTTCTAAGACAAGTACTTCTGATGTTAAAAAATATTTACCTAGTGCATTCAAATAATCATAACTCCTTAATACAACAAAACCCCAACGTAATATTGGGGTTTTTACTTTTAAAGTAAAGTAGTATTTATCTAAAAGCACTTGGTAGGTATTTAGTGTCAATGTTAGATGACTTAGAACTAACAGTTCCTAACTTCAATGTACCGCTACTTTCATCAAGTTTTAAAACAATTTCTTTAGTCTTAAGCAAGTCAGAAACTTTAACTTGATCGAATTTATAATGAATTCCGCAGGTTAATTTATTATCTTTTCCTGTTTCTTGAAGAATTGTAGCTGTACCATACTTACCTGTGGTTTTGTCATCAGCACCTGCACTACTAGCACCGTTAGAAAAACAAGATCCACTCTGTCTATTCGTCCCAATACTCGTTTTCAATCCATCAGCCAATGTAAACGCCTCTGCCACTTGAGATTTGGCAATGTAGTCTTGATACGCAGGCAAAGCAATCGCGGCTAGGATACTGATTAACCCATAAACAAACAAACCCACTATAAATCACCATCATTCTATGCTACAATTTTTATTAACATAAACCATTAAGAAACTCTTTTATGACAAACCCAACCTTTATTAACCCCTACACAGACTTTGGTTTTAAAAGACTGTTTGGCACAGTTGCATCCAAACCTTTTTTAATCAGCTTTTTAAACTCCATTTTACCTGATCATCATCAAATTGCTGATTTAACCTTTAAAAACACAGAAGCATTGGGAGAAACCATTGATGACCGCAAAGCCATTTATGACATCTTTTGTGAAAGCATTACAGGTGAGCAGTTTATTGTAGAACTACAAAGAACCAAACAAGCTTTCTTTAAAGACAGAACCCTTTACTACTCAACCTTTGCCATCACAGAACAAGCCAAAAAAGGTAAAGACTGGCATTATCAATTAAAAGCGGTATACTGTATTAGTATTTTGGACTTTTGCTTTAATGACACAAACAAACAAGTCATTCATAAAGTACAACTAAAAGACCAAAACAATCAAATCTTTTATGATAAACTAACCCTTATCTACTTTGAGATGCCAAAGTTTGACAAAGGAGAAAACGAGTTAACCACAAACCTTGATAAATGGTTATTTTATCTAAAAAACCTAAAGGACTTACAAATGATACCCCAAGTATTTGACGGCAATGAAGTATTTGAACAAGCCTTTGAACAAGCCAAAATCGCCAACATGAACCGAGAAGAGTGGATGCGATATGAACTAAGTCTAAAGACCTACAGAGACAACATGGCAACTCAAGAATATGCCAAGCAGGTGGCTTGGGAAGATGGGTTGAATCAGGGCATCCTACAAACCGCCCAAAAACTTAAAAACCTAGGGTTACCCATACACATGATTATACAAGCCACTGGACTTGATAAAAACAGTATTGAAAAGCTGTAATCAGTATCCTAGCCGCGATTGCTTTGCCTGCGTATCAAAATTATATTGCACGCTCACAGGTAGCAGAAGCATTTACTTTAGCAGACGGACTTAAAACCAGCATCGGTACAAACAGACAGAATGGTACATGCTATGCTAACGCCGCCACTACTGCAGGTACTGAAGACAAGATCACTGGCAAATACGGTAAAGCTGAAATTTTACAGGAAACAAAAGCTAATAAATTAAACTGTGGCATTAAGTATAAATTTGAGAAAAAAGGAGTTTCTGATTTAATTGCAGATAAAGAAATAACATTGAAAGTTGATGAGGATAGTGGCACGTTAAAAATGGAGAATATGACAGGTGGTACGAATACTGTTGATAGTAAATACCTACCAAGTGCATTTAAAAAGCCTTAAAAAATTATCTAACCTTTCCTTAAACAGTAAAAACCCCAATATTACGTTGGGGTTTTTACTAAAGAACTATATATCTACTAAATTAGTTAAAAGCACTTGGTAAATATTTAGTGTCAACTTGATTAGCGGTAGAAACAGTAACACTAGATCCAGTTACAGCTTCTGCTTTTAATCTACCATTATCTTCATCAAGTTTTAATATAATTTCTTTGTTTTTAATCAAATCAGACACGCCAGTTGCATTAAACTTATAGTGAATACCGCAGAGTACGCCCTTGGTTTTTGTATCTTGCCCTTCAATAACTTTAGCTTTACCGTATTTACCATCGATCTCTTCTGTACCTTTTGCTGGTGTCTTTTTAGTGGCATCCGCAAAACAACTACCATTTTGTCTATTTGTAGCAATAGTAGTTTTAAGCCCATCCGCTAAGGTGAAAATCTCCGATGCTTGCGACTTAGCAATATAATCCTGATAAGCTGGGATAGCAATCGCGGCTAGGATACCGATAATAGCAATAACGATCATTAATTCAATCAGTGTAAAACCTTTTTGAGCGTTCATAACGAACTCCTTTTTTAGGTTTGGATAAACTTATGCTAGAGTTAGGTGTATAAGATTATCCAAAGGGTTTAATTTCGGCTTAGCGGTTTAGCACCTCGCCTTGAATAACTTTTGTTCTTATCTTAAGTCCTGCAAGTGCTATGCCAACTTTTTAAAATAACCCAAAAAGTATTGATTTTTGGCAAAAAACCACGATAAACGGTAAATTTTGGCAAAATTTTTATCAAAAATAGAATAAAATTTAAAAAAACAAAAATAAACGGCATAATTTAACGATAAATATCTTTAAGCCAATCCGACATTATGCAACAAGGCGTTCTGTCAGTTTATGACAATTTTTGTCATTTTTTGAGTTTATTAACGAGATGATGAGTTATATCAGTATCCTAGCCGCGATTGCTATCCCGGCTTATCAGGATTATATTGCTAAGTCGCAGGTTTCTGAAGCGTTTACTTTAGCAGATGGGTTAAAGACAACGATTGCAACCAATCGTCAGAATGGGAGTTGTTTTTCTGATACATCAGGGAAAAAAGCAACGAAAGGCGTAGAGGAAATTGATGGTAAATATGGTAAGGCAACAGTACTTGAACAGGCGGCTACAGGTACAGCAGGATTAGTTTGTGGCATTCACTATAAATTTAACTCCAAAGGAGTTTCTGATCTGCTTACAAACAAAGAGATTGTTTTAAAACTTGATGAGACTAGTGGCACATTAAAACTGGAAAATATGGCCTCTAAGACAACCAGTAACGAAGTTAAAAAATATTTACCAACTGCATTCAAATAATCATAACTCCTTAATACAACAAAACCCCAATGTAATATTGGGGTTTTTGCTTTTAAAGTAAAGTAGTGTTTATCTAAAAGCACTGGGTAGGTATTTAGTATCAATATTACTTGTCTTACCACCCATATTATTAAGTTTTAACGCCCCACTAGCTTCATCAAGTTGCAACACAATTTCTTTATTTTTAAGCAAGTCAGAAACTTTAGCTTGATCGAATTTATAATGAATTCCGCAGGTTAATTTAGTTTTTGTTTCTTGCAGAATTGTAGCTGTACCATACTTACCTACAATCTTATCCTCAGTACCTGCACTAGTAGCAGCGTTAGCAAAACATGATCCACTCTGTCTATTCGTCCCAATACTCGTTTTCAATCCATCAGCCAACGTAAACGCCTCTGCCACTTGAGATTTGGCAATGTAGTCTTGATACGCAGGCAAAGCAATCGCGGCTAGGATACTGATAATAAACAAATATAATAAATTTTAATAAAACGCTTGTATTTTACAACCAATTGCAGTAAAATACACCCATGCCTAATTCAAAAGCTCGGTCGGTATCTTGGGCAAAACCCGCAAGCTAGGTTGAGCAAGAGGGGCATAAGCCTACTGCAGATAGGTTTTTCTAGGTTTCTTAATTATAACGTAACGAGCTTCACAATTTGCCAAATCCACAAACGCAAGATACTGGCACTTCTGGTTTTTCTGATACCCATGTGGTAATCGGCATAGACATAGCCAAACTGTCTTTTGATGCCAGTTTTGTTTATTACAATCAGCAGTTTCATCACACTTTTGGCAATCATTTATCAGGGTTTTTAAACTTATCTGACTATATCAAAAAACGCATTGCACCACCTTTTGTCATTCATCTGATTATAGAATCCACCAATATTTATTGGCAAGCGTTAGCATTATGGGCTTATCAATCTGGGTTTTTGGTGAGTGTTGTCAACCCTTGTTTTATCCACGCTTATGCCAAAAGTTTAGGCATTCGTATCAAAACTGACAAACAAGATGCCGCTTTATTGGCTCGATTTGGACGACATGAAAATCCGCCCCTTTGGCAACCGCTAGAGGTGATAGAAGAAAAGCTAACCAGTCTCACGCGACAACGACAACACAGCAAACACAAACTTATGGTTGAGATAAATCGCAGTGAAACCGCCAGTTGTCATAATATGGTATTTATCCAAAGCACCATTGGTTTTTGGGAAAACCAAATCAAACATCTTGATACCATCATTTGGCAAACCATTGCCCAACACCCCGATCTAAGCATACGTGCCGATCTGCTTGCCAGTATTCCGGGCATTGGCAAAAAATCCATTCCGCACCTTTTGGCACTTATCGGTGATGGCTCTCGTTTTGCATCGGCCAAACATTTGGTAAGTTTTGCCGGGCTTGCACCAAGATTGTATCAATCTGGCACCAGCATTTACAAAACCGCCAGTATCGGCCACAGTGGACAGCCTGACATTCGTGAAGTTTTATACATGCCAGCAGTGGTGGTAAGTTTTGGACGACATAGGGCATTTGAGCCGTTCGTTGGACGACTGCTTGCCAATGGTAAATGCAAAAAACAAGTGATCGTCGCGATCATGCGTAAACTTTTGAGCATTTGCTATATGGTGATCAAAACCAACACACCTTTTGATCCAAAGCGACACAAACAATTTGCATAGTAAACTTTTAGCCGATCATGCCAATGGGTCAATCATTCCAATCACTGCCACATTTTTTACCTGTTTTTGCCATACGACATTTTGTGCCATTGGCTGATAGGGTCAATTCACCATCTTCTTGCATTTGGCCGCCTACTTTTGGAGTGGCTTTTAATTCCCATTTGGCGGTTAGCGGTGTGCTTACACTAACTGTATATAGGGCCGTGCCACTTCTTGGAAAATTGCCTGTAACAGTGGACGGTAATTTTACCCGATCATAACTACCCAAAGCCAATTTTTTGGACTCAATGGTATTGGCAATATTTTGTAGTTCGGTCATCATATCGGTGCGTTTGGTTTTGATAACATAACGCTGATAGCTTGGCAAGGCAATAGCAGCCAAAATGCCAATAATCGCCACAACAATCACGATCTCAATCAAGCTAAACCCACGTTGGTTTTTATGCCTTTTTTGCATTGTCATCACCATTTCTCCGAGGCCGTGCCACAGTTATTTGATGTAACTGTAATACTGTCTGTGCCTGTTTTGGCTTTACAGCGCATGCCAACACTGGTAAACAAAAACTTACTCGCCCCAGTTAAGTTTTTATTAGGCTCGGCATACATTTGCCAACTGCGTCCGGTGGCTTGATTAAGATCGCCAGTATTGGTTACCAAGCTCTTAGCAGGGTTAACACCATCGACCAGTTGGATTTTGTAGCGGTAGTTGTTGGCGGTAGATCCTGTTGGCATATAGATGGTTTTGTTGTCGGTTTCGTCATAAGCATACGTTACACCGCCGTCGGTTTTGGGTTTTTTGGGAAAAAAACCACGATACGTCAAGGCGGAAGCTCGCCAACCGTTTAACTCCACTTCCAACTGCTGCATTTTGGCCTGCACTTCGGCCTCAGCATTGGTTACTGCAAATTGACGATAAGATGGAATGGCAATGGCCGCTAAAATTGCGATAATTGCCACCACAGTCATCAACTCTATCAGTGTAAAACCTCGGATTTGTGTTTGCATGGTGTTATCCTTTTTGTTATTGTTCAAACCAACGGTTTGGGGTTAAGATGTAACGCTCCATGTAAATATTACGCTCCATAGTACCACTACCGCCGTTGTCTTGCACGCCTGTTTGTTGTTGTAAACCAATTTCACCAACAACATTGGCTTTTTTCTTTGTATCTTTATTAAAATTGGTGCGATTGTCGGTTTTTAGGATTTCACTCATTGAGCGTGTGCCGATCAGTAGACGCTGATTGGCTTGTTTTTGGCTACGCGGGCCAAAATTTAACTCTTGAATCCCCTGCCCTGCACGCTCATAACCACCTGTGCCGTTTTCGGTTGCTCTGGTTTTTTTGTCATCGTGATAACAAACGCCCCAAGGCAAGCAGTACATCTGTCTTTCAGATCCGCCAACGATTTTTGTACTACAAGATCCTGCGTTGCTGTAACTCATATCTGGATTGTACACAGTGGTAAACAGCTGATGTCCAACCACTTCGCTACGCCCAACGCCTTTTGAGTAATTCACCTTGTCAAAGCCGTCAAATTTGGTTAAGGGGTAATACCACGCATTAACATTGCCTTTTTTCATTTCTTGTTCTTGTTTTATACGAAAATCAAAGCTTTGAGTCATGTCAACCATTTTTGAATCAGTTGCTGATAGATCTTTGATTTTAAAAGTAAAATCGTCTTTATAGTACTCTTTATCCGGTTTGGTAACATCGGTATCGATAATGCCATAAATGCGATCGGCATTTTCGTGCGTATTGCGGATTTTTGACAAAGGAGAACTTCTATCGCCTGAAATTACGTTAATCATTGCCAATAATTTACCATTGTTGCGGTAAAAACTGACATTGGGGCGTTCATAAAAACGGCGGGCAAATTGAGTATTTTCCTGATTGTCTTTTAACAACCGAGTAACACGCCCTGAATTTTTGTCATTTTTAATCTCGCCATCTTTAAAATCGGCACGGAAGAGTTGACCGCCCAGATCTGCAAAATACAACTGATCGATCGTACCGTCATTGTTGCGATCCAAGGCGGTTATGCCACCAACAATGCTGTGTTTCATTTCGCTGACTTGTTTGGTTTGGGCGTTGGTGGTGTTGGTTCTAGGGCTTGATGATGAAGCTGTCCATAACAGTGAGCCGGTTTTGGCATCGACGATGTAGACTGCATTGCCGTCGGCTTCGGTTTTAGCGGTGCATTTTTCGTCAATTTCGGGTTTGGCATCGGTTTTTTTAACTTCTTTTGGCATACCGATTTGGAATTTTTGGTTTTCGTAACACATGTCATAACCGCCACCAAAAATTAGCACTTCTTTGATATCGTTGCCAACTTTCATTTTGCCAACACTGGGCTGATTAAAAATATGGCTTATGCGTTCAAAACCCGGAGTTTTGTCATCGATCAAAGATTTGTTGCCAAAAGCAACTTCTGGCTTGCCTGCGTCGGTTAAATTAAAGCCTAATAAGCCCTTACCGCCCAAACGCATACCGCCGTAAGCGTACACAGAAGTGGTTTTTACTTCATTGTTTGGATAATCGTACTTATAGGCGTTTTTAACCGTCCAATGTCCATCAATACCAAAATACGGCGTGGCTGCTTGACGATCATTTGAAATGCTGTAGCGAGAATTAGGCACCAAGGCATCAGGCTGTGTTTGCATCATAATGCGCGGAATGATCGCCAGTTTTTCTAAACCGCCGTTATTGTTACTGGCTGCGTCTTTGGCATTGACTAGGTGTAACACGCCGTCCATCGAACCAAACAAGGCATAATCATCACGCTCATTGTTTTGTACGCGACCGTCTTTAAGTTTGGCACCGTAAGACACAACCACGGGTTTTGAGTGAATCGTCGCCCCTAGGACTTTGATTTCTTTGTTTGGGTGGATTAAGGTAAGATCTTTTACTTCTTTGGTTTTAAGCCTTGGATCAGTTAGTAGATTTTCTAATAATTGTTGCCCCTCACCTGGTACTTGTGCTTTGCTATAGCCTAAAAACTGAAGCAATTTGATTTGGTTTTCACGGCTATAAGTGGTTTTATCAACCAATTTGTCAAAACCATGTGGTATGCCTATTGCACCCTCTACGTATAAATCTCTTAGCACAGTTTTGGTTGAGTCTTTTGATTCTAAATCTTCTACCCAAATTACACGGCTTTTTTGATATTTGTTGCTACGCGGGGTGGTTAAGCCCTCATAGATACCGCCTGCAAATACCGAACTGTTCGCCTCGGTTTTTACCCCACTGGAATCCGTTAGGGCGTGGTTTTCTAGTTGCCAAAAGTCTTTGGCCTTGGCGTTCAGATCCCCTGCTACATTGACAAACAGTGAAGTTCTATCCCTACCCATTAATGTACCGTCGTTTAGGCTGTATTTTTTGATGTTGCCCGGCCAGATGTTTGCCAGGCGCGTGTCATTGCTAAGCTGTGATTCTAAACTTGGCATCAGAGCATAAGGCAATTCACCAATGGCGCGGTAAGGATCTTTTGGAATGGTAACCGTGCCTGATGGCGATGCCGGAATGGTGTTATTTAGCTCGTTAATAAAGTTTTGGATACTGTTTGAGATGTCATCAGATGACTGGGTATAGAAAAATCCGCCCTCGCCGTAACCCTCGCCTTTTTGTCCCCATTTACAGGCGTTTTTGGCGTCTTCGGTTGCCCCTTGAGTATTACAGTCATAACTGCCGTCGGATTTTTTGGTAAGCCCTGCAAATGATGAACCAAACCCTGCCACGGCGGTTTTGATACTGACGCCTGCGGGGTTTTTGGTGGGGTCTTTTAGGCGTTTTGCGTATTCACCGATATATTCCCAACCGCCGGTTTCACCTTCAAACAGTGATGTGTTGAGTTTTGGTGATGTCAATCCGCCTGTCGGAGGCGTACTGGTAAAGTTACCGTACGTAGTATTTGCTCCGCCTAAGGATAAATTCATAATATTGGCGGCAATGGCAGGGCGTGTGGAGTTAGGCGCTCCATCGGTTAAAAAGAAGATACCGTTACCGCTGCACTGGGTGTCGGCGGCGACTTTTTTATAGTTATTACCGTTTTTAGAGGCGGCCACTGAATAGTCAAAACCGCCCATGTTATAGCCATCTTCGTCAGGGACGTAGTCGTTAATAGTGGGCATGGTATAGGTATTCATATAATGACAAATTGTATTCCATCCGTCATCTTTTCTTAAGTAGGTATAACGCGCACCATCTTTGTATGTCTCAGCAGCACATGCACCTGTTACAAAATGACCTCGCAGTTGAGTATAACGCTTACATTGTGTGCCATCAGTAGTGGCATCTTGCCCAGCAGGACAGCCTTTTTTGGGAATGGCTTTTTGTTTAATGGCAAATGGACTGGTGCGGTAGGTTACCAGATTATCACCGTAAGGGCTATTCCACACCTTGGCGGTAACGGTTTCAGTGTCTAAGGGTTCATGAGGGACGCGCCGCCAGCCGCCCAGTAAATTACCAAACTGTGTACTTTTGGCTTTTTTGGCATCATCATTGTTGACTTTACCGCCGCCATAATATACGCTGACATTGTAATCATAAGTAACATCATAATGACCCCAGTTGTTGATACATTGTACAACGTTATTATATGAGCTTCCTAAGGCCTTAGTGGTAGGAAGTTTTGAGCCAAGTTGGTTGCACAGATAATATAAAGGCTCTGTATTCTCTTTGGTAAAATAGTCTTCTTTTCGCCCTATCAGTACTGAATAACCATCATAGACCAAATCCACGGTTTTATCTTTGGCTAAATAATTAAATACACTGCCGGTATTTTGTCCAAGCATGGCCGCCCCCACTTCAGCATACGCGTGGGCAGTGGGAGTACCGCCGGCGACTCTGTAGTGTTCTGGCTGTTTAAGACTGGTAATGGCTCGGTCGGTATTGGATTTGCCGTCTTCATCGGTAAAGGCATCGACGGCTTTAAAGTCAATCAAGGCTTTAATCAATTTTTCGCGGTGTGCCGGGGTTAACGGAGCGGCCTCAACCAAGATCGTACCTGAATGGCTGTCGACCAAGCGGTTTTGCGTGTCTGCCACTTTATAAGGAGTATAAGAGGAATAATGCCCCAAACCCATCACCACATCGTCTTTGATCTTATCACTTGCCAATAAGTCGATCATGGCTTTTTTAAGCCGTGATAACCGATCGTAAGTAATTTGACTTGTTTTTGTAGTACCATTTCGATTATAACAACCACGCATATGCCAATTGTGAGTTTTACCATTAATAGTTACGCTTTCAGCTTTAGGCGGAGCATCGTATTTCCATTGTGGAATGCCATTCCTTGTTGTCTCATGAGCCTTACTCATACCGAGCGAAATATGGTAATTAAACCTCCAATATGTAACATCCGCCACTTCGTTATTATAACCCTTTTCACACAGTGGCGAGTCTACATCGCCGGGGCTTCCGTATTGGTTATTTTTTGGAATCACAAGCGAGCTAATCCCCATAGACCCTGAAGTATCGATCATCATCATCAGACGTGGCGACGCACCTTGAGCAGATTGGTAAATCTCAAGATCACCCACATGGCGGATACCGCTGCTGCCTGCATCACCGCCTGTGTCCGCCTGTACCGCAGTTACCATCAGCGCAGATACCGCCAGAGTTAAAAACTTTAGCGTTGGAGCGGCTAGGGCGTGATTGTGTGATAATTTCATGGTGAATTCCTTACATCTAAACATCTAAAACTTTTTACAATTTTACTTTGCGTTTTTGCATTTTAATTAATTAAGCTGGGGTGCATTTTGTATGCAGATACTTCCCAGTACCCACACCAAAGGGAATGCAACGGATTTTACCCGATACATGCTCCAGTTGTACTTGAGAAAACAGCTGTTTTTGTGGTACGCCCTGTTTGGTTAAACAGGCTTGTAATGTGGTATTGTTAACACTGCTGTTTTCAAAACATTTGGCAACATCATTATAAGCCGGAATGCCGGCGGTGGATCGCACATCAAAGTCATAGCGGCTTTTTTGGCTGCCCTGCTCGGCTGATCCTGCATTGATATCACGGCCAATCGCAACGCGGCCATAGGCTTCACCAGAATCATCTATAGGGCTTGGGGTGATACTGACTTGAGTGAGTACGGTGCTGCGCTCGCTGATGTAGTTGTCTTTTAAGTTAGGGTTACAGTAGCCTTTTTCAAAACCTACCAAATTGCCACTGCCACGGATAATGCGTGCGTTATTGGTTAGGCTTTGTAAATGTCTGGGATTGTAACAATAGATCAGTTCATCTTTTTGGGCTTCATCATCAAAAAAATGCCCTAAAATGCCGTTATTGGCGGTGATATCCAAGTAGGCTTGAGAATCTGGACTGCCGTTAACCATTTGTTCTAATTTTAAATTTGCCCCGTCCGCCCCTTGGAGCAATAAGGTGTTCATCTGATCGCTTGTGGCAAGTTTTAAATTGGTGTTGCTGCGCCGTACTGCCGCTACACCAACTATCATAATCAAAACCAGCATCAGCAGCACAACAATCAAGGCCGCCCCTTGCTGTGTTGGGCGGTGGATTCTCGGCGGGTGGGTTGGTGGGTGTGTCATGCGATTCCTTAACTCTTAACTCTTTTTTTAACTCTTAACTCTTTTTTTAACTCTTAACTTTTTTTACTGCTTTCTTAATCTTTACCGCTTAAAACGTTTCGGAGGCGTTGTCTACGGTGATTTTAATCACGCGAGCATTGCGAAGCATGGAGGTCGATTCATAAACTTTGCGAATGTAACTTGCTGAATCTGTGGGGGTATTGTCCTCACCTAAAACCTTGATCGCGGTATTGGGAATGTCTGTACCAATAATCGGTTTATCACTACGCACTATCATACCAAAACGAATCGCAACAATGGGGGCTTTTTCAAAATTTTTGTTGGTTACTGCGGTATATGCACTCGGTGAAATGTATACCATTTGCCCTGTGTCTTTTTTTTGCACGCCAAGCAGTACTTTAAACTGCTCAACATTGAGTACCATTTCGCTACCACTATCGCCAAATACTTTTGTACCAGTGGCTTTTGTACCCGTAACAATACCTCGATAATCTACACGCCCTGCATCGCACGCCAAAGCAAGGCCTGTTGCACCATTTACCTGACTTTTACGTAAAAAATAACGCTCAATAACGTGATCATTTACATCAACCACATTGCTTTCACAATCGATCATCGGTGCACCGGTTACATTGATGTATTGAATGGTAAGAGTATCACTGGGTTTGTCCGTGCCAGATACACCGTCATCATCTGATTTAGAAGTTGGATTGTGAGTAAAATATTTTTTATCAACGCTATTTTGTGCTCCGCCGATGTTTTTTTGTGAAAGTACCACGCCACCTTTATCAGTTTCCTGATGAATGTTGTTTTCAGGATTGCCAAGATTTGCCATGCGTAGTTTTTGTTCGACGTTTTGAATGCCAAAAATACTCACATCACCGATCTCGCCTGCACCGCGTTGCACCAAATCGGTACGAACCATGGTGATGTAAATCTGCGTGATCGCCGCCACAATCAATAAACCCAATACCAGTGAGATCATCAGTTCAATTAATGTAAAACCAGTTTGGACGTGATGGGTGGCTTTTGTTTGTACCGCTTTCATTAATATGCCTCCATAATAAAGCACCGAGCACCGGGGTGATATTCACCGTTTGCTTTGGCACAAGGGGTTAAATCTTTTATCCCTTTGTAGGTGGTTTTGTCCGCCGAATTGTCATAGATGGGGGCGGTATCTCCCCAACTGGCAGTTAAGCATTTGATGGGTAGCCCTGTGGTTTTTGTGCCAACACAATCGCCCATTTCGATGCGTACATCGTTGCTATCAGCAAATTCTTTTAACGCCAATGCGTCTCTTGCTGCCAGTTGATTGATGGTGCAAGGTTTATTGATATCGGTACAGCTGTCTTTGGTGATACCGGGATAATTGCCGTTTTTTAGGGCTTTTTCAAATTCAGCAATACCTTCAGGATTGGCACGCATCATTTCAGCACCGCCACGCATGACGGTTAACGCACGGCTTCGAATCACGCTTTCGTCCGTGGCTTTTACCGCGGTGATTTGCATCGCACCAAAACCCAAAACTGCAATTGCCAATAACAATAAAGCAACCAATATCTCAACCAACCCTGCGCCTTGTTGTGCTTGGTTTAATCGCACTTGTATCACGAACAGCCCCCTTTCGTGGCGGTTACCCTAACGTTTGTCAAGGCATCAATACTCACGGTGTATTTATCAGATGCCAAATCTTTGTAACAAAAATCATACTTAGGCAAGGGGCTTGACTTCGATGAACCTTGGGCGGTTTTTTGCCCTGTAATGGTGATGTTGCCTGTATTTTGTTGGGTAACCGTTACGCCACTGTCAAATGTAAAATCTTGTTGTTTGCTAACTTTAAGCACAGCAGGGGCATTGCTTGTTGATGGTGTCATAGCAACGGTAATGTTTTGGCGTGTCGTCATTGCTTCTACGCGTGCTTGTTTTAACATCATCTCGGCTGTGTTAACGGCGTTTTGTAGGCGCATGGTGGCAATTTGACGCTGCATGCTCGGATATGCCATACCTGCGATAATAGCTATAATCGCAATGGTTACCATCAGCTCTATCAGCGTAAAACCCGACTGATTGACAGAATGTCTCATAAGCTTCTCTTAAATTAATAAAAATAATAATACAATATATTGCAAAAAGCATATTGCAAAAAGCACTGCAAAAAATATACCGTATCACAATACATTGTAAGACTAGCAAAAATCTTAGGTTTTGACAAATTGTAAAAATATATCATAATTATAACAAAAATAAGTTTAATTGTTAATGATTATGTGATAAAAGGTTTCGGGGGGTAAAGTGTTTTTAGACAAAATTAATCATTCTACAAAATCATCATTTTTTTATCAAAGCCAAGGCGTCCATGCAAAATCGCTCGAGCGTGGATCTGATACGGATAAGGGCTGGCATTTGCACTTGGTTTAATTTGGTTAAATAAACTTTCAAGTACCGCTTGTAACGTTGCTCCTGTGGTTACTACATCATCAAACAAAATCAGATTTTTTATCCGTGGATTTTTTACTTGTGGCATTGTTGTAACATAAAACGCATTTTTGACATTATCAAGGCGCTGTGTACGGCTAAGCCCTTGTTGATGGTGGCGTTCTTCGCGTTTGATTTGGGTAAAAATCGGAATTTGCCAATGAAAACTTAAATATAAAGTTAGCATAAATAAAGGATTAAAACCACGCTCGATTAAACGCTGTTTGGTGGTTGGCACAATGACAATTGCACTGTTTTGTGCATGACAACCGTGTGGCAAATCCAATTGGCGAATGGCATGCACAAGCACCATAAGCTTACGCAGTTCGTGATGGTTTTTAAATTCAGTCATCGCATGATTAAGCGGATAATCATAAAAACTGCTGGCAATGCCTTGAATAACAGGGTGAGCAGCACCACTGGCAAAATCAGTATTTATAGAAAAAACAGACTGTTGCCATAAGATACGCTGATGACAATCAACGCATAAAAATTGCAAACGGTTAAACCAATGTGAATTGTTGCGATGTTTGACATTATCAATCGACAAAGGTTGGCAATGATTTAACTGGCAAAGTTGGCATTGATTAAAAAATTTGGCATGCAACACCAACGCCCCTGCAAAAGGCAACTGCCACCACGCTTTTGGCATTAACACATTACAATCCTGAAAAATCGTTAAACATCAGTCCAACACCGATATTGGTGCTTTCGTGATTGTAGTCTTGAATGTTTTCACCATAGCCGTGAAACAGTTGCACATAGGCTTTCATACTACCACGAATGGGGCGAGCGTACTCAACCTGGGCTGCACCTTTGCCTGTTAGCGGATTAAAACGCACAAGGCCACCAATTGTGTCTTTATTAGACAGCGGATATTGCCAACGAATATCACCATAACCCATATAATCACCAATATCTTCATTGTTTCTTCTGGGCTTTGGTTTTAAACTTGGAAAAATCAGCCATGCTCTGGGTACCACCGTAAGTTTGCCCCATTCCATACCACCCATCAGATACGCCCTATTCCATGAACGCGACAATGGATCGGATTGTCCATTGGATTGATGTACAAGCCCCGCTCCGATCATACGCAAATCACCATCAAAGGGCAAATCCGCCTTAACAGGCTGCGTGATAAAAATCTCTGGTTGATAATCGGACACACGAAATGGGCGTGATACATTGTCATTATACACTTGCCAATAAGACTGCTGCGTATAACCAAACCAAACATCAGCATTGGTGTGAAATACATCTTGTAGCATTTTGGTTTTTAAGGACAATTGCATTTTGCTTTCAATGTGCTGCAAATCAGGGTAATTGTCAGGGATAACTTGTGTCGGTGAATGTGGGGTTTCGTTTGGATTTTTGTGGGCAAAAATCGGTAAAAAATACGTCTGATAATACGGCCGTAAAGTAAACAACCCTGCAGGATCATTGCGATCCAAATCAAACATCTGGCTTAATGGCGTATAACTTACCACATCGTCTTGATTCACGCCAACCGCTTGTAAAATTTCGCGGTCTTTATCCGGCATGGTATCTAAATGGGCGTTGGCTTTTTGCACGCTTTCGGTTGTGGCAATTGGGTCAATTTCGGCGTTGGTTTGGTTTGGCGGATTTTGGTTGTTATTGGAGACATTTGTAAGAGATTGATTTGTAATAGATTTAAGTACGGTTGCTCGGTTTAGATCGACTTGTTTGCCATTGACAAGCACTGGGGCTACTTTGCCTGCGTGGATACTGTTACTAACCGTTTTACTTAAATCAAGCGGTATTTTTTGCACAAGAGTGGCATCACCAGCTGCAATTTTATCATAACAGGCCAAACGCAACACACTATCACCAATTTGCGAGCATTGAAAAAATTTATCCGCTTGGGTTTGGATAGTAGCTTCATCGGTTTGGTTGGTTGTTTGAGATGTTTGCGTTGTAGATTGTTCAGACGTTGTAGATTGTGCAGAAATACTTAACATCATTAACGATAAACTTGACAATGTTAACAATGAAGTACGAACAAAAACCAAATTTGCCATGCTCATGATAATGCCCTGATTTAAAGCAGCGAAAAATAACGCAATATTTTGACACAATCATCGCAAAAACTCAATTGTTTTTTAAAGTGTTATTCACCGTTAAGTTAGTAGCCTTAACGGTGAATAACCTTGTTGGAGTGGTTTGTTATTGAGACAGTTTGTTTAATGCAGCTTCAAAATCAGCACGTTTGGTTTCGCCATTTTGACGCTCTGCCAATTTACCATTTTGAAAGTACAACAACACAGGCGGGCCAAATACTTGTAGTTGTTGATACACTTCTTTGCTATCGGGCGTATTTTCGGTAACATCTAGCTTGACAACCTGCCAATTTGCCAATGTTGCAGGCGGATTGGCAAACAACGTTTTCTCCATAATCCGACATTCAATACACCAATCAGCGGTTACATCTACCAATACATTTGGATATTGTGCCAACAATGGTTCAAGTTCGGATAATTTATGAATTTTTATCGGCGCATTCTGTTTGGTTGCTTGTTGACCAGCTTGTGTGCTAACTTGTTGATTTGTTAACGGTTTTAGTGGTTGCCAATTGTCAGTACTACCCAATGCCACGCCAAGTACCAAAACTGTTGTCCAAAGTGCAAAAATCAGTGCAATCGCTTTGCTTAAAAGCTGGCCACGTCCTTGCCAGTGATACGCCCAAATTGCCACCACTGCAAACCACACCGCCCACAATGCCAACATAAGACTGCTAATAAA
Organism: Moraxella macacae 0408225; assembly: GCF_000320365.1. Classification (GTDB taxonomy): domain Bacteria; phylum Pseudomonadota; class Gammaproteobacteria; order Pseudomonadales; family Moraxellaceae; genus Faucicola; species Faucicola macacae. The sequence goes on along the minus strand of NZ_ANIN01000001.1, from coordinate 1,193,789 downwards.
CACGCGTTCTGTCATCAACAAGGCTACAGCAAACATCATCAAAGCAAAGCCAGTTTTGACCCAATTCATCCACTCGCCTGCTTTTGGCATAAAGTTGCCTTGAGTTGCTCCAAGCAAAATCAACGGCGTAGAAAGTCCAAGTCCAAGCATAAATAAGGCAAAAAAACCAATCACAGGATTACCAACAGTCGCCACGCCTGCCAATGCCCCTGCAAGCGGTGCAGACACACAAGGTGATACCACCAAGGCTGAAAAAAACCCTGTAACAAAACTGCCTGTTACACTACCCAAACGGTTTTCACCAACTTGAGTTAAACCTTGCAATTTCATGCTTAAACGTGCAGGCAAACGAATTGGCAAAAAATCCAACATATATAAGCCAAGCAACACAAACAATAACGCAAAACTTAACAAAATTTTGGGGTTTTGTAGCCAAGTTATCACACCAAGCGACTGTCCAAATACCGCTATCAATGCTCCAATTAAGCCATAACTGGTCGCAACGCCAAGCCCATAACCGCCAGTTAACAGCAGTCCTTTTTTGGCCGTTGGATTATGCTGACGTGCCACAATATTGGCAACAATTGGCAACATAGGCAACACACAAGGCGTAAACGCAAGCCCTAAACCCGCCAAAAATAACAACATCAATGCAAGTCCTGTATGATCCGCCAATCCAAAAATATCTTGATCTTGGCTGCTGACATCTAAACTTACAGAATTTTGCTTTGTTGTGGCTTGAGTTGTGGCTTGAGCAGATGCGTTTTGTGATGACGTATCTGGTGAAGCTAAAGCCACACTTGTGCTTGACGCGGTTTCGGCTAAAGCTGACGCATTATCAACCATAGCCACACTGGCAACCTGATTTTCATTCATTTGACTGGTTTTTTCAGGCATTTCGGTTTGAGCAGCCAAATTTGTGGCTGTAGCCGTGCTTGCTGCTGCTGTACTTGTAGCAACCGCTTGTTTTGATGATTTTTTTACATCAGCTTGTTGACTGTCTTGTTGACTGTCTTGTTGGTTTTTTTGTTGATTGTTTTGTGCTTTTTCTACATTAGCGGATAAATTTTGTATGCTAAAATTGGTTTTTTCAGGTGGATAGCACAAGCCCGCTTTGGCACAACCTTGCCATTTTACCGCCGCTTGGACTTTGTCAATTTTGACATCGCTTGTCAAGGTCGAAGTAGCGGTAAAGGTTTTTTCAAACACAGCAACACGCCCAAAATCCGGATCATCGACAAATTTTGGTTCAATGCTAAAGCTAAAAGGCGTTGCACTTACACCAGCTGGCAAGTCAAGTTTTAGTTTGTCTTGATAGGCATAGTAGCCGTCTTGCACCTCAACACGCACACTGATAACATTGCCTTTTTGAGTAGGAAATACCCGAAAGGCCTGATCGGCAGGTAAAATATCGCTTGTTTTTGTGGTATTGCCAAACAAGTCGCCAAGCCCATCAGAATGGGCAATTGGCGTGGTTAAATGGGTCGCTAATAAGATACCGACTAAGACAGATTTTTTAAGTTTTTTTGGCAAAAAAGTCATACAATTACTCAATTCATAACCAATAAAAGGTTATCTTTAGTCTTTAGGTTTGTTAAAATCTTACAAATCGGCTAAAATTTTCTGACTAAACCCCAAGTTTGGCAAAACAAATTGATGTTGTTAAAGTTTGGCAAAAATATCAGCATTGCCCTCTTCGCCACCTTCTTGGCCATCTGCACCCATAGAAAACAGATCATACGCTCGCCCTTCTGTACCGGGTGCAATGTACTGTAAATCATTTTCCCAACCATCTTTTGGAAAACCGCCTTTAATATAGCCGCCATCAGGCCAGTTTTTTGCCCCTTGTGGCGGTGTTAATAGAGCGTTTAAACCCTCTTGAGTGGTAGGATAACGCCCATTATCAACTTTAAACATATCAATCGCGTTTGACGTGGTCGCCAGGGCGGTTTCGGTGGTTTTAACCCGGGCTTTATCACTTTGTCCAACAACTTTTGGCACAACCAAACCTGCCATGATCGCTAAAATAACTATCACAACCATCACTTCAATTAAGGTAAAACCAGATTGTTGTTTTAATGATCGCTGAAAATTCAATGAGCGGTTAGAACTTAATGGTTTTTTATCATTTGACATCTGTAATTCCATGTTTGATTCCGTGCTGTTTGCTTTAGAGGTAAAGGCAATATTTTAACAAAAAATTAGCCACTGTTGCGGATTTTTGTAAAATAAAATGTTTGTTAATCTTTTAGCAATATTTTTGTAAAACTGGATTTCATAAAAAGCTGATAAAAACTTTGTAAAAACAACCGCTATTCTGACACCTGATAAATCTCGTAACTAAACTGTGCCACAGGCTCAAGCCTTGATGTAAACTGATAAAAACGCACATCATACGTGCCTGTTTGCCAAGTATCATACGGCTGATAACTCACCCAGTTGGTGGTAGCGTGTTCAGAAATGGGCTTTTTTTCAAACAACAAAACCTCGCCTGTGGTGCGATTTGTCCATTTGATAAACACATTTGCACCCAAAGGAATTTTGCCAAAAGTGTTAAGATGGGCGTATAATTTTTGACGTTTTTGAATGGTATGCGTATTCATTGAGGCATCTGGAAAATCAGATGTTGGTGCAAGCAAAATCTGCCCTGTCAATGGCTGATTGTCATTTTGTTTGTACAGCTCTTCAATCGCTCGATTGGCAAATTGACGTTTATCACCTATCAAAACTGCATCACTTGCACTCATAAAGCGTTCTACATAATGGTTTAATTGGCGATCGGAAATGCTATTTAACACCGCTTTGGCCGCTTGTTCATTAAAATCGTGGGTAAAAAAATTGGTTTTGTTTTGCTTTTGATTGGCAATGACTTGTTCAATTGCTTTTGGCTTGGCTAACACATCATTCACTGCAACATCGGTTGCAGAACTGGTTACAGATCGGGTTACAGACTGATCGGTTTGACTGGTTTGATGTTGTGGCTTTTGATGCAGCGTTTCTAACGCTTGCATATGCACTTTTGTCATCACCATAAAAGTCAACAGCCCACCAAATCCAAACACAACCAAAGTATATAGCACAAACAACAGTTTATTTTTCATAGCAGTTTTTCACAAAGCTCGCCTTTAAACAACAAAACGACTTAAAATGTGTTAAGTCGTTTTGTGATGGTTTTGTTGCATATCATTTGTTGCATATCTAAACACCAAAAGTTACATTAAGAATTTGCTTATTGACAACTGATGGTGGTATCGTTAAATTTCAATGTTTTACCAAAATAAAACGAATTTGCAATCGAAGCACCACCTGTTGCACCACAAATAAGCGTTTGGGGTGCACCTTTATTCAAAATAGCAAGGCTAAAAGTACAGCTTTCGCCTTTTTTACCATAAATGTTTTTGCCTTTTACAGCACAGGCTTTTAAGGCCGGATTATTCGGTTTATTTACTGCTTTGGTTAAAGTACATTTTGCTGCTTTACAACTGTCATCGGTTGTGCATGAATTGTGAGCAACTTGTGTTGGACAACTGTATTCATTGCCGTTAAGCAAGATCACTTTTTTAAAAACATCTTTATAAGAACTGGCAGAACTTTCAGAACTGCCACCACCACAAGCCGTCAATGCCAATGCACCCATTAGCATCACCAAACTTAATACCTTTTTCATGCAAAACTCCTTATTTGCCAAAAGCCAAAGATTGTTGTTAAAAAATTAACCGCTTAAACACAGTCTTAAACATAGCTTCAACCAAATTTTCACCCCAAACACAAAAAACCAAAACTGTTATTGATTATTCCAACGCACTTGCGACTGTTTAATCACCGCTTTGGCTTCATCAATATCACCCCAACTGGTTACTTTGGTTGTGCCTACTTTTTTCAAATCCTTGTAATGATTAAAATGAAACTCAATTTGTTTAATCAACTGTTGTGGTAAATCCGCTAAGGTATTGATTGCATTGCCATTATTACGATCATCAGATGGAACAACAACGATTTTGTCATCTACTTCGCCATCATCTACAAATTTCATCACGCCAATAACCTTGCCTTGTATCACAAGACCTGTTGGTAGTGGCTCTTCTGTGATAATTAACGCATCTAACTCATCGCCATCTTCATCAAGAGTTTGGGGAATAAAGCCGTAATTGGTTGGTTTTGCAAACAGTTTTGGCTCGACACGATCAAGTTGCATGAAACCCAGTTTGCGATTCCACTCAATTTTGTTGCTTGAACCTGCAGGAATTTCAATCACAACATTAATAACACCACCCTCAACATCACCTGCATTCAAAATTTGGTTAAAATCTGCCATACGATTTCCTTTTTTGTCAAATTTAAAATTAAAAAAGTTAATAAAAATAAAATGATTAAGTGGTTTAACTTAACATTTTACGCTTTTGGATTGCGCAAACCAATAAATTCATCACGCCCATGATAGCTTGCGGTAACCATTTGTTCAATGCGTAATAATTGATTGTATTTTGCCACACGATCAGAACGACACAACGAACCCGTTTTGATCTGCCCTGCTGCAACCCCCACAGCCAAATCAGCAATTGTACTGTCTTCAGTTTCACCAGAACGATGACTAATCACAGTGGCATAGCCGTTTTGTTTGGCAAGGTAAATTGCATCAAGGGTTTCTGACAATGTACCAATTTGGTTAAACTTAATCAAAATTGCATTGGCAATTTGTTTGTCAATGCCCTCTTGTAAGATTTTTGGATTGGTAACAAACAAATCATCTCCAACAAGTTGTACAGTTTTGCCTAATTTTTGAGTTAAATACGCCCAACCCTCCCAGTCGCTTTCATCAAGCCCATCTTCAATAGAGATGATCGGATATTGACGCACCAAATCCGCCAAATAATCCGCAAAATCTTGAGAGCTAAATGCTTTATCGCCCTCGCCTGCCAAAACATACTGGCCATTTTGATAAAATTCGGACGCTGCACAATCCAGTGCCAAATAAATATCCTGACCTGCTTTATAACCTGCTTGTTCGATAGCAGTTAAAATGACCGTGATAGCCTCTTCATTGCTGCGTAAATTTGGTGCAAAACCTCCCTCATCACCCACGGCTGTGTTTAAACCTTGGGCTTTTAATACCGATTTTAGGCTGTGAAAAATTTCTGCACCAGCACGCAAACTTTCACCAAAACTGTCAAAACCCACAGGTTCAATCATAAACTCTTGAATGTCCACGGTATTATCAGCGTGAGCACCACCGTTTAAAATATTCATCATTGGTACAGGCATAGACAATGATGTCTGACCGCGTAAATTGGCAATGTATTGATGTAGTGGCAATTTGGTTGCCACAGCTGCTGCACGTGCAACCGCCAAGGATACAGCAAGCGTTGCATTTGCTCCTAATTTGGCTTTATTGTCCGTGGCATCAAGTTTGATAAGTTTGTCATCTAAGGCCGCTTGATCGGTTACATCACTGTCAACAAGTGCCGAGCGAATTTCACTGTTAACATTTGCTACTGCCTTTTTTACCCCTTTGCCAAGATAACGCGATTTGTCGCCATCACGCAATTCCAACGCTTCACGCGAACCAGTAGACGCACCAGACGGTGCAGCTGCACGCCCAATTGTGCCATCTGCCAAAATTACATCCGCTTCAATGGTAGGATTGCCACGAGAATCCAAAATCTCACGAGCGATAATGTCTTTAATTTGCACCGTGTTGGTGGTTTCTTCTGCGTACATAAATTTATCCTTATGTTTTAACGATTAAAAGTAACAATTAGGGTATTGTTTGGTATTATAAGGGATAGAACAGATTTGGTAAATGAAAAAATCCCCAAAATCTGATTTTTTGGAGATTTAATAAAACCATTAACAACTAAATTTAGATATTTTGCTTATTTAATTAAAAAATCAAACAAGCCCAGTTCGGTTAAAAACACTGCAATGACACCAAGTGGCGCAACAAATTTGACTGCCAATTGCCACAGTGTCCATTTTGTACCTGTCAATCCAAGCTCATCTTGCACCGATTTTTGATTCATAAACCAACCCATTAAAATAATGGTGCCAAGCCCTGTTAATGGCAGCATGATTTTGCTTGAAATATAATCCAACGCATCAAAAATGCCTTGTGGCTTGGCTTCACCGCCCACAGTAATGGTAAATACCGCAAAATCACTCAACACATTAAACGACAACAAAGCCAAAATTCCAACCGCCCAAGTTGTTACCCCACCAACCAAGGCTGAAGCCTTACGACTAAGTGATGTGCGTTCTTCTAAAAACTCAGTAATTGGCTCTAAAATCGAAATAGACGATGTCAAAGCTGCAAAGGTTAACAAAATAAAAAACAATGTGCCAACCACCACACCAAAACTCATCTGTCCAAATGCAATTGGCAAGGTGATAAAAATCAAACCAGGCCCACCAGCCGGATCCAAGCCATTGCTAAACAAAATTGGAAAAATCATAAGGCCTGCCATAAGTGAGAAAATAATATCCCAAATAATCACCGTGCGAGCAGTTGCCAACAGATTGACATCTTGTTTTAAATACGAACCATAACTTACCATGATCGCCATACCAAGCGACAAACAGAAAAATGCATGTCCCAAGGCTGCCATTAGCACTTTACCAACACCGACCTCTTGCATACGCCCTAAGTCAAATTTGAACAAAAATTCCATGCCTTTGGCAAAATCCATATTGATCGCATTATACCCCACAATAAGCACCATAATCACCGCAAGTGCAGGCATCATGATTTTGGAGGCTTTTTCCACGCCAGCGGTAACGCCACTTGCTACAATAAACGCCGTAAAACCCATAAAGATTGTATGCCAAATCGTCATTTGGATCGGATTGGCAAGCATATCGCTAAAAATTGCCCCTGTTGCATCAGCACTTAAACCTGAAAACGCATTCATGCCTGCCTTAGCGGTATAACTAAGCGACCACCCGCCAATGACACTATAAAATGACAAAATCATAAAGGCTGCAAGCAGTCCAAACACGCCAAGCAACGCCCACGCAGGGCTTGTATTATTTTGTAAAGCCGCTTTTTTAAAACTTGCATGTGGGTTTGACTGCCCGCGACGACCAATAAGCCATTCTGTTACCAAAACAGGAAAACCAATCAGTGTAATACTGACAATAAACACCAAAACGAACGCAGATCCACCACTATCGCCCGTCATATATGGAAACTTCCAAATACTGCCCAAACCTATCGCCGAGCCTACCGCCGCCATCAAAAAACCGATTTTGGAACTCCATTGTGCATGAGAAGATTTGTGATTTTCACTCATCTCATTGCTCCTTTTTTCAATTTATACTTTGTAAAAATGTTAAAAAATGCAAAAATTTGTCAGCATTTTGTGTTTTATATTCCAAATTTTAATGCAATCTATCATAAAGTCAAACTATCTTTTTTTAATATCCGCACACAACAACAAAAAAACGACAAATTTTGCCGTTTTTCTTGATAAAACAATAATAAAATCAACCAATTATCAATTTTTCTTAAAAGCATAAATTCTTTTTATAAGCATTATAAATTTTGGCTATTATTTTGCTAATTGTTGATCGATATTGCCAATCGAATCGGCCATTAAACACTCAATTTCCTCAACCGTTTTTGGTACATCACTTGTCAATACCACAGCGCCATGCTCGGTAATTAACACATCATCTTCAATGCGTATGCCAATGCCACGGTATTTTTTGGGTATCAGCTCATTGTCATTAGCAAAATACAAGCCGGGTTCTACTGTCATCACCATACCTGCTTGTAATAGGCGTGGTTGTTTTTCGCCGTCTTGTGTTTCATCGCTAAAATAACGCCCAGCATCATGCACATCAAGTCCAAGCCAATGCCCGGTACCATGCATATAAAACGGCTGATAAGCCTTGTTGGCAATCAGTGTGTCTACATCGCCTGACAAAATGCCAAGTTCAATCAAACCTTGAGTTAAAATCCTTAAAGCGGTATCGTGATGCACTTTACAATGCACGCCTGCCTTAAGACTGTTAATTGCTTCTATATTGGCTTTTAAGACAATATTATAAACCTGTTTTTGTACATCGCTAAATTTACCATTAACAGGAAAAGTTCGGCTGATATCGCCTGCGTACAGTTGATACTCCGCCCCTGCATCTATCATCACCAAATCGCCGTCTTGCATGATTTGGTCATTTTCTATATAGTGTAAAATATTGGCATTATCACCACTTGCCACGATGCTGTTATAAGATGGCACACAACCATATTGTCCAAATACATAATTTAGCTCGGCTTCGAGTTGATATTCATACTGCTGTGGGCGTACGGTTTTCATAGCTTGTATGTGGGCTAGACTGCTGATTTGGCAAGCGGTTTTTATCCGTTCGATTTCCGGCTTATCTTTAATCAATCGCATTTCATGAATCACACTATCAATGTTGTGAATTTCATTCACCACGCCCTCGCCACGCACCAAATTTTTTGCTCCAGCCAGCCAACTGCTTACACGCGTGTCAAAACGTGCAAACAAATGCTTTACCCCTAAAAGCAGCTGCGGTATTTTTTCGTCAAGCTCGTCAATGGCAAAGGCTTTATCTGCCCCAAGCTTGCGGATTGCCCCATCGATACCAACACGCCTACCGTCCCAAATCTCACGCAATTTGTCTTTTTCACGTAAAAACAAAATATAGCTGACTTCATTGGCAGTTTTTTGTAACACCAAAGTACTTTCAGGCTCTGCAAAACCTGTTAAATAAAAAAAACTGCTATCAGGACGGTATTTGTATTCGGCATCGTTGTTGCGAATGTGGTGCGGTGCGGTGGATAAAATTACCAAACTGTTGTTTGGCAAATTTTTGGCAAGTTTGGCACGACGTTTGGCAAATTCACTTTGAGGAAGTTTTTCCAACAGGTTGATTTTCATGCTGATTCCTTCTGTTCTTGGTTGTTAGTTATCGCAATTGTTAGTTATCGCAATTGTCAGTTACCATAATTATTGGTTACCGCCGTCATTGTTACCAAATTTATCAAAAATTGTTCGCACTTGTTTAGCTGTTCAATACTTACAAATTCATTTGCCTTGTGGGCTTGTGCAATATCACCACAACCACAAATCAGTGTTGGCACGCCAAAATTAGTAAACTGTCCGCCTTCGGTTGCATATGCCACTTTATGACGGCGTTTGTCATCAACCAAATTTTCAATCAAGCGTTGCAAAGCCAAACTCTCCTTATCGTTCATCGCAGGCACTTGACAATCTTGAATAAGTTCAATATAACAATTGGGGTTTTTATTTTGCATTTGTTCACTAAGTGTTTTAACAAAATCACGGATTGATTCAATGATCGGTGTTGGCAAAACGTGGGGCAAATTGCGAAAATCAAAACTAAACTCACAAAAATCAGGTATAATATTGGTCGCTATACCGCCTTTAATCATGCCCACTGACAAGGTAGAAAATGGCACATCAAAACCTTGCACCAAATCTCGTGGTTTTGACTCTTGCTGTTTTGATTCTTGCTGTTTTAACTCTTGCTGTTTTAATTTTTCTGCCAAATCATCAATAAAACCAATCACTTGACTGGCATAACTGATCGCATTTACCCCCTGTTCGGTTAGTGATGAATGGGCGGCCTTGCCCTGTACACGACAACGAAAGGTCTGTATTCCTTTATGGGCGGTAACCATTTTCATCATCGTAGGCTCGCCCACAATACAATAATCAGGCATAATTCCTTGATTTTGCAAATCTGTTAACAAAAAAGGCATACCTAAACAGCCAATTTCTTCATCAAATGATAACGCAAGATGTATGGGTTTTGTTAATTTTTTCTCAACAGATAGTTTAACAATATTTGGTAAAATTGCCAAACAACACGCAATAAATCCTTTCATATCACAAGCACCACGCCCATAAACCTTGCCCTCTTTGACAACAGCAACAAAAGGATCGCTATCCCACGCCTGTCCGTCCACAGGCACAACATCGGTATGCCCTGAAAAAACAAAACCGCCTGTTTTGACATTATTGTCATTGGCAGGAATGCTAACAAACAAGTTGGCTTTGTTTTTTGCAAGGTTAAAACTTAACCGTGGCGTAAGGTTTAGTGATTGGCAAAATTGATTGATGTAGTCAATCAATGCCAAATTTGAGTGTCGGCTCGTGGTATCAAAACTGATTAGTTTTGCCAGCCACTGTAAAGTGGTGATTGGATAAATCATGGATTTTTCTCTTTGCTGGATAATTGTTGCTAGGCAATTATGATGGCTTTTTTCCGGTCATCGCATCTATCACCATATTGGTAACAAATTCATCATTGTGGTCTTTTTCATGTTGCCAATCCAACTCATCATCTACAAGATCTTGTACATTGTCAAAATCTTGTACATTGTCAATCAAGTCATTGTCAATAAAATCAGAAACTGGTTGATTTTTAGGCGTTTTACCAATCGCTTGTGTCATAGCAAACCCTGCGATCAATGGCAATTTTGCCACTGATTTGCGCACACGCCCATTTGCCACACTCACAGGTATCATACGCACAAATTCCAAAAGCTCCATGTATTGTAACTCACCTTCAGGATTGTCATTGCCCTGCAAATTTTCGTCAAACACATCAATGCGCAATGCTCCAACTTTTGCCAAATCATGAAACAATGTATTTTCCAAAGAGCGAAGTGCACTGTCTGTTACCCCAAACCCAGTCAAATAACCATTTGCCCAATTTTTTAATGCTTGCAAGCGTTCATACAATGGGTGTTCATCATCAGGCAACAAAGGCAAAAACTGGTAACTGTCCTCATCATCGGTCAATAATGCTGCCAAATCCTCACCTTCTTCACTGATAAGTTTCAGTGCTTTTGGCTCAAGTTCAGTAAAACTTAGCTCTGTAAGCAGTGCTTGCCAAAGTTTGGGCGTTGGAGCATCGCACACACTTAGCACGCCTGTTATCAGTCCATGCAACTCACTGACTGACACATCATGCCAATCTTGCAATGCTTCATGCCAATCTTGCCAACCTGATAAATAATCATTCATTTTTTCACCTTTTTGCTGCTACAAACCATCTTGTAAAATTGCCAAAAACCTAAAATTAGCAAAACCACTGGTATTTTTTGACAACCAACATTTTAACAATTTGTTTTTTTAATATTTGTTTTTTTAATATTTGTTTTTTTAATATTTGTTTTTTTAATATTTGTTTTTTGACAATTTTACAAAAAATACTAGCCATTATAGGGGCTTTTGTGGCATTATTAAAGCATAAATTTTTACATTTCTTTTTTCATTTTATTTTTAACTTTTTGAAGACACCATCATGACAAATCTGCTTTTAAAATTAACCGAACTAAAAGGCTATATCGAAAAATTAATCAATAAAAATCAATATCTTAGTAGTGAATTGGCACGTATCAAAACCCAGCCAAGCATTAGCAGTGAACAAATGACAGCCGTACAAACCGAACTAACCAACACCCAGCAACGCATTGAAAAATTAGAACAACTGATTGCCACTCACGAACAACAACACGCCGACTTAGAAAGCCGTTACCAATCGCTTGCCGACTCGCACAGCATGCTTAGCAGCGAATACGAACAAGCCCAAGCCAAAATCGAAACACTCACCCAAACCAATCAAAAATTGATCGAAAAAAATCATGTAGCCGCCGAACACACAAAACTTGTGCTAGAACGCCTTGCCAAAATTGACAGTGAAAACCAGTAAAATCAGCAAGCTATTAAAATCAATCAAGCCAATTCATTTTAAAACCAATTTAAAACCATTAAGGATTTTTTATGTCAAATCAGCACCAAAAAGTAGACATTTTTATCAATGGGCGCAGTTATGGTATCAACTGCCCAAAAGGCGAAGAATCCGCTCTTCAACACGCATCAAGCTACATGAACACCTTTATTCAAGAAATCCGACGCACCTCTCCTCAATTGCCACAAGAAGAATTGTTGTTGCTGTGTGCGTTAACCTTGTTTGAAAAAACACAAAATCTACAAAATGAATTAAAAATTGCAACAGATGCCAATCATTTATTAGATGAAATGTTAAAAAACATTAAAAAATCTATTTATTAAAACCATTCAATCAACAAGTTACTGCTAATGATTACTGCTGTTTGTGGGCATCAATAATCCGACTTAATTCTTTGTCATTTTGATAAAATTGTTCGCACTCTTTGCAAAGCATTCGGTGCAATTTTAATCGCAATTGAGTGGATTTTGGCAATGTTACCTCGTGCGACATGCTGATATTTTTAGTGGCTTGCTCACAGCTTAAAGTCAAGTGAGTGGCTAAGTGGCGTGGGATTTTTTTAAGGGGCATTTTTTATCCGTATGTCAATTTTTTAAATTTATTGTTTAATTTTTAGATAAAGTTGTTTTAAACAGCATCGTGGTTGAACCAATGCAATGACAAACACCGCTGTAATCGCAATCTGGCACGATGCATAAGCACATAAAAATTTTGCGTACTAATGCCAATTTCTTGACAAATTTCATCGGTGGACAACTCAACATATTCTTTCATTAAAAACACCTGGGCTTGATCTCTGGGCAGATTGGTCAAACACAATTCCATCACTTGCCAAAAACTATCCTGCTCGGCGTGCTGCTCTGGATTTTGCCAACTGTCATCAAACGCGGCAATGCCTGTTGCCGCTTGCCAATGCCCAATGTCATCAAACAGCACTTGTAAAATATCGGTATCGGATTGATTGTCGATATTTAAATTGGCTAAATTTACATATTTTTGGTTTTGGCGAATGTGATCTGCAATTTTATTTTTTAAAATCGCAAATACCCAAGTTTTAAATGCTGAATTGCCCTTAAAATGATTGGCATACTTATAGGCATTTTCAAAAGTTTCTTGCACCACATCAAACGCTTCATCACTATCACCAAGCTGATTTTTGGCAAAACTTAACAATTGTCCATAAGTTTTTTGGATAAATTCATCGGTAAACTGTGAATGATTGCTAACAAATGGGTGCTTTTTCATAAGACCTTACACAAAACGTTATACAACGCTCCTTTGAGAAAAAATATGTTGCTGGCTAAAATCAGCCACCAACTGCTCAAAATCATGACATGACAATTGAGGCAATTCATAATGGTGAGAAAAAGCATCAAGCAAAACAGCGGAATTATGAAAGGCTTGGTTGTCATGAATCGATTGTTGCAAAAAATCCAATAATAAAAAGGTTAAACTGTTGGTTTGCATAAATTTTACCCTTGTGCCTTGACGATACACCAATAAAAACGTCGGCGTAGCAATAGGCTGTGTCTTACTGCTAATTTCATGCACCGCCCAATCATACTGCAAAACCTGCAACGTTGGATTGATAAAAAGCATTGGCAAAACTTGATGAAATGCTTCATTTGGCAATGTTTCTACCCAAAGCTCTATCCATTCATAATGAGCAAGCTCACCTAAAAACAGTGGCAACCCAAGATCAACAAGACAAGTCGTATCCGCCAAAAACTCACAAAATTGACGGTTAATTTCAATAAAATACGGACTTTTAAGATGATTGGATTGGATAAACAATTGAATAAGTTGTTGCCAAAGCACGCTATCTACCAATGTCTGACAAACAGGAAAACATTGATTGACAAAACTTGTTACATTATTACACACTAAAGATTGGTATAATTTGCCAATACGCGGTGATAAATCATCAAGTGGAGCGGATAGAGGTAAATTTTGATCAACTGAATTTTGTTGGCGTAAAAAATTGGCAAATGCCTGCTGATGCACAACAAAAGGCATATCAAGCGAACGGTTTAAGATGGGTGCAATGGTGTGATTGGTCATAATGCTTGTGCTATCTATGTCGTGTTTGTACCGCGCTGTTTACGCTATGTGTTTGTTTTGTTGTGCTTGTTTGGTGTATTGTGTTTTTGGCAAAATCTGTTTTTGCTTTTGATGGATAACAGCCACCTCGCTTAACAATTCTGCCAACGGCGGAAAATTAAAATCACGCTCCAAACAAGTTGGCAAAAGACTGGGCTGTTTTTGCGTTTTTTGATAAATTAATTCATAAGCACGATCAAGCAATGCCCAAACAGGATCTATCACCGCATTGCCATGCGTGTCAATAATCAGCTCTTTATCTTGATAATGTCCAGCAATATGCAAATAACAAGTGCGTTCCAGTGGCAAGTTTTGCAAATATTCATCGGCATCAAAACCAAAATTTTGGCTATTGACATAAACATTGTTCACATCTAAATGCAACAAACAATCCGCTTCTTTTACAATATAAGTGATAAACTCACTGTCAGATAAAGTACTTAGATTCGGACGATAGTAATAAGATGCATTCTCAATGGCAATTTGACGTTCCAAAATATCCTGTATTTGCCTGATACGCGATGCCACCCACATGACCGCCTCATCGGTACAAGCAATAGGAAATAAATCGTACAAATGCCCTTGGGCATCAGAACACCATGCCAAATGCTCGGTAAATAACGCAATATTGTGATAATCCAAAAATTTGCCAATATTTTTGATAAATGGAATATTAAGTTCACCACTACCGCCAATAGACATAGACAGCCCATGACAACTAAAAACAAATTGTTCGGTAAATTCTCTTAACATGGCGTTAAAACGTCCGCCCATGATTCCCTGTGATGTCAACCAATTTTCTGGCGAAACCTCAAAAAAATCAATGCTTGATAAATCAGCATTTCTTAGCTCACTTACAAGCTCACGACGAAAACCAAGCCCTGCACCTTGCAGAACTTGGGAAGTATGGTTATGTATCATGACAATTATTAACCCTGATGATGTTTAATACGACAAGTACTAATGCCAAAAATGCGATAAATCGGACAAAAATTAATCATTGCCGTAGCCAACAGAATAAGCCCAACCAATCCTAACCACGACTTAAACCAAGCACCTATAGCAATTATTGCCACGCCGATCACGATACGACCAATACGATCAGTCTTACCAACATTAGGATTCATTGCTTGCTCCTTTTTGCTCCTTAATGCGATGCGCCACAACCACCTGATGCATCTTTGTGCGAGGCACCACAACCTCCCGATGAATCTTTGTGCGAAGCTCCACACATACCCTCTGAACATTTAGCCTCTGGGGCTTTGAATAAATTTGATTGTTGTTCGTTCACAGTTGTGCTGGCTTGGCTCATGTTTTCTTGACTCATGCTGGCTTGACTCATGTTTTCTTGGCTTGCTTGTGGTGGGTTTTGGTTATTTTGATAACCTTGTTCCATTGGTTTTGCTCCCATTTGACTTTCGGCACAACCAACCACACTCACTGCCAAAAGTGATGATAAAGCCAAGTTTTTCGCAAGGTGTTTTTTGTTTTGTGATGATTGAGAAATTGTGTTTTGCATATAAAGCTCCAATTACATTTACATTGATACAAAAAAGGTTTTAGTTTAGACTTTTATACCGTCAGGTTTCTTACAATTTTTTTTTAAATTTTTTTATACCCAACCACGATTGTGTAAAATTCGTTTGATTTGAGCATAAATCACAGGGGCAGATATCAACCCCGCCAAACCAAACGTTGCTTCCAATACCAACATAAACAACAACAATTCCCAAGCGGTTGCCCGGATTTTTGTGCCAATAATTTGAGCATTTAAAAAATATTCCAACTTATGAATAGCAACCAACCATGTAAGCGACAACACACTCACCATTAAGCCATGGGTTAAACTTAAGGTAACAATCACCACATTAGAAAATAAATTCCCAACCACAGGTATTAACCCTGCCAAAAAGGTAATTAACACTACCGTCCATGACATAGGCAACGGATGTCCAATCATTGGCAAAATTCCAAGCAAATACACCGATGTCAAAATCGTGTTAATACTGGAAATTTTTACCTGAGCAAAAAACACATCGCTAAAACCTGTAATCAACTCATCAAAACGTTGACGCATATGATGCAAAAAAGGCTTGGCAGTAAGTGGCAATGTTGATGGTATTTGCAATGCCATAATTGCTCCAATTGCAATTCCGATCACAAAATAACCTACGCCACGCAACGTATGTACACCAAGCGTTTGTAGTTGTGGTGCATGCTGTTTTGCGGTTCTTAGCAACATTTCTTTGAATTCATAATCTGAAATTGGCAAATATTGCGAAATAGAAAACGGCAATAAAGTATGCAATTGTTCAATGATAGACATCAACTGCTCTAGCAAACGATTTAGCACCATAACATTTGCTTTTGCCATCATCCAATCGCCAAACAAATAAGTTGCCAACGAAATTAATGCCACAATAACAGCTATTGCCACCATCTCAGCACGATTGTTTGCATGAAACTTGCCAAAAAAAGTCGGCATTTGTTTGCTTTGGCGGATACTATTGGCAATTGCTCGAGTAAAAGTATAAGTTATCAACCCTGCAAATAACACAAGCGTTAAATGCAACAGCAACACAGGCAACCACACCAAAATCACAGGACTGATGGCAAGTAAAAAAGTTTTTAGGTCAGGCAAAAAAGCAGACGGCTCACGGTCAGTCATCATTTATTAACAATCAATTTATTAACAATCAATTAAAAATTAGTTTAAGTTTTGTGGTGCAAGAATGGTCATTTCCACACGACGATTGGCATCGTAAGAACTGCCAAATTGTGATGTTGCACCATAGCCCATTGCACGCACACGGTTTGGTGCTATGCCTTGGTTAACCAAATAATTTGCAACAGCATTGGCACGGTTTTGTGATAGATTTAGGTTAAAGTTTGGATTGCCCTCAACCGATGCATAGCCATTTACCACAATTGATGATTGGTTATATTGGCTAAGGGTGTTTGCCACTTGTGCCAATGTGTTGTAAAATCCAGGTTTAATCGCCGATTGTGCAACATCAAAAGTAATTGCCTCAGGAATGACAAGGTTTATGTCATTGGTTACAGGATCGCGAGTTACTTCAATGCCTGTACCTGCGGTTTGTTGTCGTAGTTTGGCCTCTTGTTGTTGCATATAGTAACCCACGCCTGCACCGATTGCCGCTCCAATTGCTGCATCACGACCTGTTTTTTCACCGCCTGTTGCTTTGGAAATTGCAACACCGCCCAATGCTCCACCTAACGCACCCAAAACCGCTTTGTTACTAGTAACACCCTCTAAATTGTTTGTACCTGTACTGGCACAACCTGCTATGAGTACGCTTGATGTCAAGGTAACAGCCAATAGTTTTGTGTTCATGTTTTTTGTGTTCATGTTCATGCTCGCCTCCATAAAAATTACATTTAAACTTTGTTCTTTTTAAAAATTGTTTTTAAACTGTTTTTTTAAAACTGTTTTTTTAAAAAGTGTTTGTAAGTAAAAATACCAATAATTTTTGCATTATGAATTTTTGTATTATGCCGAAAAATCTCATCTTTGTGTGTAATAAAATGTGATAAGTTATGTATTTTTGGCAAAAAAATGGTTACAAAATGTATTTTTTTACCAACCAATTTGTTTTAAACTACGCAATTTAATTATTCTTAAGGTTAATCGTGAGTTTTATATGCCAAACACATCTTTACCAAAAACCGTTCGCACTCGCCCACAACTGATGTATGACATTGTTATGATGTTGGTTATCAGTGTTGATTTGTTACTGTTAATCCTCGATAGCTTGCTGATGAGTGGTTTTATGGATCAAATTGGCCAATGGGGCGGTTTTAGCAGTTTAATCAACCACTATCGCACTGATGTTCATTCAATGTTAAAATTTATTACCGGCCTGTTTACTGTATTTTTGGTGGTAGAATTGTTGCTGCGTTGGGGCATTGCAATTGTACAAAAAACCCATTATCGTTGGTTCTTTTTTCCATTTGTGCATTGGTATGAAGTACTGGGCTGTTTTCCACAATTGCGTGCGTTGCGACTGCTTAGAGTTGTGGTGATTGGTTATCGCTTGTATCAGCTTGGCTATCAGGTTTTGCCAAAAAATTGGTTAAAAACAGGCAAATTTTATTACCATGTGTTATTAGAAGAAATTTCTGATCGCGTGATTTTAATGGCAATTGACAACATTCGCACCGAACTTGCCAATACCAAAGGTCATTTGGTGCAAAATATCATTGACAAGCACCGTGATGAGATCGAAACCGTTGTGATTGAACTGCTGCAACAAGAAGTAACTCCTCTTATTCAATCCACCAACCATCAACCTGCAAAATTCGCCAAACCACTTGCCGAACATGTAAGCCTTGCAGTGAAAAACGCCTTTTTGCAAACCCCTGATTTGCATCGCTTGTTGCGCATGATACCAATAGCAGGCGGCCTTATCGAGGATCAAATCGTGGTGATTAGCCAAAAAATCGGCCAAAACATTGCATTTAATACCGCACAACAGTTGACTCAAGTTGACAATTTAAACCAAATTTATCAAGAAATTGGCAAAGGCATTGCTAAGGTCGATATCACAAGCCCTGCCCTTGAAAAACTGGTTGGTTCAATCATTCACGAAAGCCTAACTGCCATTGCCGAGCAAGTAAAAGTGAAGCAATGGAAAAATCACGCAAACTCACCTGATTTGATTCATTAAAAAAGGTGATTTTGACACGCTTTTTGATTGTAGTTTTGACAAAACCTTGTTAACATAAACCTGTTAATCCAAACCCTGTATAACCAAACCTTGTATTATTTTTATCCGCACAAGAAGACTGACATGACTGATATCACACAAAAAAACACAGCCCCTAAAGAAAATGACAACCAACCTGCCCCAACAACACCGGTAAACATAGCAACATCGGTAAACATAGCAACATCGGTAAAAATCACCGGCCGTATGCTAAATTTTAGCCGATTGCAATTACAAGGTGATGATATTGATGAAATGCTTGCAAAAGTCAAAGAAAAATTGGCAAAAAAATTAAACTCAAATTTGCCCATTGTGGTAAGTTTAACCACAAATTTAACACCGTTTGATTTAAAAAAACTGTGGCATGGTTTATGGGAGCTTGGATTACAACCCATTGGTATAGTAACCGGAGCGTTTGACCATCAAGCAAAAGAGTTAAAAATCGCAATTTTCCCTGCTGATGGACAACGCATTGACGGTAAAACAGACAAAAAACCCGATGATACGATTGCCAAAATAAAACCCAAAACCACTACTGATGACAACCAGTTACACGCACTTGACAATCAAGCCCCATTTACCGAAACCAACAACCAACTCAACATTCAGCATGAAAATGACAGTAACAGCGACAATAATAATGTGGAGGGTGATTTAGTCTACCATCAAATTTTGCGATCCGGACAAAGCATTAACCACGTCGGAGGTGATGTGATTTTAACCAAAGGCATCAACGCAGGGGCAGAAGCAATTACCGATTATAGCTTGCATATTTATGGCAAAGGCGAAGGACGCTTGGTGGCAGGGGCAACAGGTGATAAAAACGCAAGGATTTTTTGTTTACAATTTAATCCGTCATTGGTATCGGTGGCAGGAACGTATTGTTTAAAAGAAAACATTCCAACCGAACTTCTTGGCAAAGCGGTCGAGGTAAGTTTTGATCATAATATAGGGTTAATTTTTACATTAATCAGCTAAGTTAATCGGCTAAGTTGTCAATTATAAAAAGATTTATGTTAAGCCAGCAGTTATGATAGAATATTTATGATAGAATACTAACTTTTATTATATTAACTTTTATTATAAATGAATTTGGAGGCATGAAGTGGCAAAAATCGTGGTTGTAACTTCTGGAAAAGGTGGTGTGGGAAAAACCACTACCAGTGCATCTTTTGCAACAGGTTTGGCATTGCGTGGTTATAAAACCGTCGTCATTGATTTTGATGTAGGACTTAGAAACCTTGATTTGATTATGGGTTGTGAAAATCGCATCGTATATGACTTTGTAGATGTCATCACAGGCAATGCTCGCCTATCCCAAGCACTTGTTAAAGACAAACAGTTAAACAATCTATTTATTTTACCGGCCAGTCAAACCCGTGATAAAGATGCTTTAACTGACGAGGGCGTAGCAGAGGTTATCACTGAATTATCCAAACAATTTGATTACATCGTGTGCGACTCGCCTGCCGGAATTGAGCGTGGTGCTCAACTTGCTATGTATCACGCAGATGAAGCAATTATTGTTACCAACCCTGAAATTTCATCGGTGCGCGACTCTGATCGCATTATTGGCATTTTGCAAAGTCGCACCAAAAAAATAGAAGAAGGCACAGGCTCCGTACGCGAACATTTGGTAATTAACCGCTACAATGCAGAACGTGCAGAACGTGGCGAGATGATGGATATTAACAGTATTTCTAACGATATTTTAAAAGTGCCACTGCTTGGGGTTATTCCAGAAAGCAACAGTGTGCTGGAAGCATCTAACCAAGGCGAACCTGTGATTTTGGATAAAGATTCAAAAGCCGGACAAACTTATGATGACATGGTGGCAAGATTTTTGGGCGAAGAACGGCCGTATCGTCATATTGAAGTCAAAAAGAAAAGTTTCTTACAACGTTGGTTTGGAGGTTAATCCATGAAAAAAAGTTTTTGGAGCAACCTATTTGGGACAGAACAAAAATCCAAAAGTGCCAATACCGCCGCTGAACGTTTAAAAGTCATTGTTGCCAGTGAAAACCGCTTACACAACCGTTTGACACCAGAACGCATTGAAAAAATGAAGCGTGAAATTTTGGCGGTGGTAAATACCTATGTATCAGGCGTACAAATTGACGATGTGAATATCAATCATCACACCGAGGCCAATATGGAAGTATTGGAAATGAACATTAATCTGCCTGACAACAGTCGACGTTAAGCTATTTTTACCCAGTTGACATTTTAACCCAGTTAACGGATTATTCAACACCCACGATGTTGTTAATCACAGCAAAAACGGTTTGCCCACAAGCATAATCTGTGTGCAAATCGGTTTTAACCAACAACAAATTTGTGTCATTAGGCAACTTTGGTTGCACTTGATACAAATAATGATCGCCTTTATACTCTTTATCTTTAATCACACAAGGCATGCCATTACTGGTATTTTGCGTGGATAAAACCACATCATCAGGACGAATAAGCCACAGTGCTTGTGTCGGTAACTGGCTTTGGACTAACTGACTTTGAGTCATAAGCATTTGACAAAATTGTTCGGTTAGCTGTGTTGTATCAAGCAATGTGCCTTGACCGATAAATTTTGCAACAAAACGGTTGGCAGGATAATGATATAGATTTTGTGGTTTATCCCATTGTTGGATTTTGCCCTCATTTACCACGCCGATTTTGTCCGCCATAGCAAAAGCTTCTTGTTGGTCATGTGTTACCATAATTGCACTGACTTGTTCTTGTTTTAGCAATTGTCTGATTTCTTTGGATAAATGCGTGCGCAAATCGGTATCCAAATTAGAAAATGGTTCATCAAGCAAAATTAATTTTGGACGTGGCGCTAACGCACGAGCCAAAGCAATGCGTTGTTGTTGGCCGCCTGATAATTCATGCGGATAATGTTTTTTGTGTGAAGTCAATCCAATAAATGACAACATTTCATCAATGCGTTGTTGCTTAACGGTTTTTGAAAAACCATGCAAGCCAAATCCAATATTATCCGCCACAGTCAAATGAGGAAATAACGCATAATCTTGAAAAACCATACCGATATGACGTTTGTGAGCAGGCAAATTAATTTTTGCATCAAACAACGGCCTATCATTTAGCACAATTTTGCCACGGTTTGGGGTTAAAAATCCTGCCACACAGCGCAAAGCAGTTGTTTTACCACAACCTGACGCCCCCAATAAGCAAGCAATTTCACCATCGAGCAAGTTAAAATTAAAATTGGTTAAAATCGGACGCTTGTCAAATTCTACAGATAAATCAGTTACGTTTAGCATAGTCATCTTATTAGTGGTTACTGTCATTAATTTTTGAAAATAAAATCACAGGGATAAGCCCTGTGAACACAATCAACAGTGCAGGCAAAGACGCTTGGTCAAAACGCCCTTCACTGGTATAAGCATAAATAATCGTAGCAAGCGTTTGCCAATCGTATGGTTTTGTCATCAAGGTCATTGGCATCTCTTTCATCACATCAACAAACACCATCAGCATCGCAACGCCCATTGAACTTTTTAACAAAGGCAAATACACCCGCCAAATCATCGCAAATCCCGTTACGCCAAGTGATACGCAGGCTTCGGTTAAACTTGGACGAATGCGTTCAAAACCCGCCTCAACACTAGAAAGCCCCAAAGCCAAAAAACGAATTAAATACGCGGTTAACACCACAACAATCGTTCCTTTAATCACCCCTGTCAACGGTTCATCAGGGCTGATTATTGGACTTAGCCAGTCAATCAAATAATTATCTATAAAAGCAATTGGTACAAACACACCAACAGCCAATACCGAACTTGGAATGCCATAGCCCAAAGTGGCAATACGACTGGCAATCAGGGCAAATACCGAGTTATCCATACGTTTTGACAACGCCAATAAAAACGCCACAAATGCAATCAAAACCGCCGATAACCCACTGGCTAATAATGAATACATGGCTTGTTCTACCAATTGTTCATTTGCGATTTGATCCCATGTTCGCACAGCCCAAACTCCAAGCTGAATGATCGGAATGATAAATGCCAATGCCAAAATCAACCCACAATAACAAAATGCCAAAATGCCATATTTTTTGGGTAATTGTTGGCGGTAATTGGTAGATTTATTGGTATGAAATCGTCGTTTGCCACGGCTTAACTGCTCCAGTGCGATCAATAAAAACACAAAAATAATCAGCAAAGAGGCTAATTGTTTGGCGGTTTCAATGGAGTAAAAACCAAACCATGCTTCATAAATAGCCGTGCTAAACGTCTCAAAACCAAAAACACTCACCGCACCAAAATCCGCCAATACCTCCATTAATGCCAAAATTAAACCACCCACAAGCCACGGACGTGCCATTGGTAGTGCGATTTTAAAAAAAGACTGCATGGGATTTAATCCCAAACTTGCACCAACCTCAAGACTGCGACTGCCCATACTCATAAACGCATTGCGTGCAAGCAAATACACATACGGATAAAACGTCAAACTCATCACCACACTTAAAAAATAACCGTTGCGCATGTCTGGAATAAACTGCTTTATTTGGTAAGTTTCTCTAAAAAATGTATTAATAGATCCAGCATAATCTACCATGCCAAGCTGCGTAAACGCCAACACATAAGCAGGCACTGCAAGAGGCAACATCATCGCCCAAAAAAACACACGCCGTCCTACAAAATCATACATGGTTGTCAACCAAGCAGTGGTTGTTCCCAAAAACACAACCCCAATGCCAACTGCCATCATCAAAAATAACGTATTTTTAATCAGTAGTGGCAACTGAAATTCCCATAAAAAATCCCAAATTTCGCGATCGATCTCGCTAAAGCCCAATAAAATCACCAAAACAGGAATTAGCACCAATGCCATGCAAAAAAATAGCCACAGCTTAGGCCATAGATAAAAACGTGTATGAGTACGATGTGTCATTTTGTATTTTGTCTAAATTTTTATATTTTGTCTAAAAGGTATCACATTAGTATAACAATTTTTATGTAAAAAAACAGTTATTTTTGAGAATAAAACTTGTTTATAGAATAATTATCATTTATAATTAAAAACACTTATTTTAATCCAAAGGAGTTACAACGATGTTAAAAAAATTATTGGTTGCCAGTGTTGCATTGGCAAGTATCGCTCCGGCATTTGCTGATGAATTGGTGGTTTATTCATCGCGTGCTACCAACTTACTTGAACCAATTGTTGCCAAATATGAACAACAAACAGGCACAAGCGTAAAATTGGTTAACGACAAAGCTGGTCCACTAATGGAAAAATTAAAAGCCGAAGGTAAAAATACACCAGCAGATGTATTTATTACCGTAGACGGTGGTAATCTATGGCAAGCCACTCAGATGGGATTGTTAAAACCCATCAATTCTAGCGTTTTGAAAAAAAATATCCCCTCTCACTTAAGAGATCCTAACAATCATTGGTATGGCTTATCTGTACGTGCCAGAACCATTGTTTACAACCCAACAAAAGTTAACCCAAGCCAACTTTCCACTTATGCCGATTTGGCAGATCCAAAATGGAAAGATAAATTGTGTTTACGCACCTCAAACAACGTCTATAACCAATCTTTGGTTGGTACGATGATTCAAAATGTTGGCGTAAAACAAACTGAAAATATTGTCAAAGGTTGGGTGAATAATTTAGCAACCGATCCAATGCCAAAAGACGACAATGTTTTGGAAGCTATTGATGCAGGGCGTTGTGATGTTGGTATTACCAATTCATACTATTTGGGTCGTATGTTGGATAAAAAACCAGACTTAAATGTGAAAATTTTCTTCGCTGATCAAAATGGCAAAGGCACACATGTCAATGTATCGGGTGCAGGTGTTGTCAAATACAGCAAAAACGCAGCAGAAGCTCAAAAATTCATTGAATGGTTAAGTGGCGATCAAGCACAAAACTTATTTGCCGATCTAAACAATGAATACCCTGCCAATCCAAAAATTGCTCCTGATGCAAAAATTGCCGCTTGGGGTAAATTTAAGCAGGACGTGATTAACGTTTCTGTTGCCGGTAAAAACCAATCGCGTGCAATTATGCTTATGAAAAAAGCTGGTTTTAAATAAACCCACACAAACTTTATCATTTTTTACCAATAAGGCTTACACAAATCATATGTAAGCCTTATTTATTCAATCTTCTTAATTTTCAATCTTTTTAATTACAACATTCGTTTAATTAAATTGTCTTTTTTGATAAATTGATGCTGTAATGCTCCAAGAATATGCAATCCTGTAAAAGCCAACAACATTGTCCAAAATACATCTTTATGCAACTTCATCAACGTGCGAGCAACGTCGCGGTTTTCACCAATAAAAGCAGGTATTTCCATACCAAAAAACCAAACAACATTGCCTTTCATCATCTCGGCCGTAAACGCAGTTAAGGGCATAGCAAGCATGCACACATACAACAACAACTGGGTTAAATGCACAATGCCTGTTTGCCATTTTGGCATCACAACTTTGGCAGGTATGGATTTTAAGGTCAATACGCGATTCAACAAACGAGCAACTGTCCAAAATAACACACTTAAACCAAACGCCTTATGCAGATCTATGTAAGTATCGTCAATTGCATTTGCATCAAGTTTAATCATTGCCCAAGTTATCAACAACAATAACGCCCCAAGCCAATGAAAAATCCGTACACTGATCGCCCATTTTGTATGAGCAACAACTGCTGGCTGAGAACGCTCGCTGGCAGGATATAACGCCATAACTTTTCCTATATTATCAATCACTTACAAACAATACACCGTTAATTTACAATTAAACCAATCTTAACTGTCCAAATCAACCAAAAAGTGCGACATCTTATCCAAATCAGGAATGATACAAACATCACCGTCAAGCATCACCGCTTGAAACACATAATCTTGCTCGGTTGGTTGATATGCTAAGCGTTGATTGTTTTCCAGTTGTTTTTGTTGGTGCTGTTTTTCTAGGCGTTCTTGCTCTAAAATATGCGGATAAAAACTTTCTAAGGTTTGTTGATAAACCGTTGCATCAACATCTTTTAATTCTGAAATTCGCACCGAATGAAACGTTACATCACCTTGAATTTGTAGGCCAATGCGGTGTACATCTGTAATGCTTTCTAACACAATGATAGATTCAGCTTGTTCGGTTTTTGGCAATAAATGATATACCGATACATCTTGCCCTTGCCACAAAAAATTCCAAATCCTATCGCGGTATGGTTCAATTGCCAAAATCAGCTCTTTTGGTATTATCCAATCAGGAGCATTCATTACAGGAATGCGTGCGATCTCAAGCTGTCCTGTGGTTACACTCAAAATACCAATATTTCGATCTTGGGTTAAAATTTTAATCAGACTTTTTGCCATGTTATTCTCTAAATGTGCTTAATGATTTATGAAGCAAAGTTAATATTATTCATTAAAACCGTTAGGATAGGTTTATCCCAGTTTATCCTAATAGTTATCCAATTTCGGTGCTTGGTAGCTTAATGGATTTGGTGCAAGCAAAATCGGCGTGCCATCAGGTAGGCAGCGTTTTTTGCACAAACTTACCAATGCTTCAGCCAATTGTTTTGGCGTACCAACATAATCCACAAAACCTGTATCTATCATATTTTGTGGTTGGCTTGGACATTCACTGCTGTCAGGACTTTGCACCCAAATCACACTGTTGTTTTTGCGAGCCAATTGGGCGGTATCACTGCCATCATTGCCCATACCCGAAAAAATAATCGTAATCAAGTGATTGCCAAACACATTGCTACAAGTGGCAAGCAATTGACTGATAGACGGTTCATACATGCCTTGCCAACCTTGTTTTTGTAGCAACACGCGTCCATTTGAGTCACACACCACCGATTGTTCAACCGGTACAATCAGACAGCGACCTGCCAACAACTGTTGGGTATTGGCAATGACATCACAACGCCACTGATTGTGTCGCGTTAATATTCTTGGTAACGTATACAACCTTTCACGGTTAAAATGTTGGGCTAAAATCAGTGCAATTGGCAAATCATGTGGCAAATAATCCAAAAATTCTTTGACCGCCATAGGCCCACCCATGGACGCACCAAGCATGATCACATACCTCCACGTTACCACATCGTCGGATTTTTCCCGCTCTTTTAACAACAGATCAGGACGTTGCAAACTGTCAGCAATTTTACGCTTAAGTTTGCGTTGCCATTTTTCATACAATGCACCTGTGTTAATATAAGGTGCAGGCGTAAAACCAACAAGCACCGCTTTTGGCATACAACTGTAACTTGTACGCACCATTTCTTCTTCTAGGCTTTGGATAACCTCATAATCTTTTTCACTGTCTACAAGCCAAACATCAGCAGCACTGTGAAAATGCTTTGCATTAAGTTTGTGTACACTGATACAATCCACCAACTCCATTTGCCAAGTACGAATGGTATCGCTAAAGGCCATGCGTTGTTGATTGTTTTCGGCGACCACAATAAAGCGTAAAGGCGGATCGATATCCTGCATTTAATTTCCCTTTGCTCTTAGATTAACTAACTGTTTTGGCATTTAGCAAACGAGCAATTGTGTCTAACAAGTCTTGCTCTTGGAATGGTTTGCCCTTGTATTCATTCACCCCAATACTCATAGCACGTTCGCGATGTTTTTCACCTGTACGCGAGGTGATCATAATAATTGGTGTGTTATTAAGGCGTGAGTTATGACGCACTTGGGTTGCCACTTCAAAACCGTCCATACGTGGCATTTCAATGTCAAGCAACATAATATCTGGTGTTAGCTCTTGTAGTTTTTCTAGTGCATCCACGCCGTCGGTTGCAACTTGGGCTTCATAACCATTACGCTCCAACAGACGTGATGTTACTTTACGCACCGTTACCGAGTCATCAATAATCAATACCACAGGCTTACGGCTAAGATCTTTGGTTTTTTGGCGTTCAATACGAACAGCAGCACTGGCATTACGCATCAAGGCGATCAAATCAAGAATCAACATTACCGAACCATCTCCCATAATGGTTGCAGCTGAAATTCCTGAAATTTGTGATAACTGTGGCCCCAATGGTTTTACCACCACTTCAATACGCGAACCTGTAATCGCATCTACTTGCAAGGCCATATTTTGCCCTGTTTCGGTACGGATAATGAGTATTGGCACACTCACAGGTTGTTGAGCCAAAGCCTCCAATGGATCGCTGCCATACAATATTTGATTCAAATAACGCAAACGATAATCTTGTCCATCGATGTCTAATGTTGTTGCCTCAAGGCTATGGAATTGATAAATGGTTTCCGTGTTAATACGCAAAACGCGTTCAATCTGCACAAGCGGAACGGCATAGTTTTTATCCCCTGCACGCACCACCAACGCATCCGAAACAGCAACCGTCAATGGCAAACGCATGGTAAAACGCGAACCCTTACCCATTTCCGAGTCAACCAACACCACGCCACCCAGTTGTTTTACCTCGCTTTGCACCACGTCCATACCCACGCCGCGCCCTGAAATTTGCGACACAGATTTGGCAGTTGATAGCCCCGCGTTAAAAATATATTGCATGATATCCAGCGGTTTTAATGACGTGTCATCTGCAGAGATTAACCCTTGCTCCACCGCTTTTTTACGCACCGCATCCACATTAATGCCTTTACCATCATCGGATAAATGAATGACAATCTCACTACCCTCGCGCTGAACTTCCAGTGTAATTAACCCTGTACGCGATTTACCATGCTCAATACGCTCTTGGCTCTTTTCAATACCGTGGTCAACAGCATTACGAAGCATATGCTCCAAAGGTGATGTAACACGCTCTAAAATATTACGGTCAATTTCACCTTCGTCATTTAAAATCCGCAATTCAACTGACTTACCAAGCTCTGTAGCGGTTTGGCGTACAATCCGTTGCAAACGTGGCGTAATCCGCGAAAATGGTACGGTACGCGAGTTCATAAGCCCTTCTTGCAAATCTTCTTGAGTACGCGACAATTGTAACAACAGATTTTCGGTATCACGCGTTTTATCAAGCATGGTAGCTTTAATATCAATCAAATCCGATGCCGACTCTGACAATGATTTTGACAATTGATTTAATGATGAATATTGGTCCATTTCTAATGGATCAAAACCTGCCTCATCAGCATATTCATCTGCAATTTGTGCCAAAATTTGCACCTCAAGCTCGGTTTCCATACGTCGCAACTGGTCTGCAAGACGTTGTACCGTGATCCCCATTTCCTCAATGGTATGCGTCAAACTTGACACGCCCATTTCAATACGCGCACGGTTAATCGCCGATTCCCCTGATAGGTTAATCATTCGCTCCATTAAGCCTGCCGAGATACGCAGCATTTCCGCGTTTAGATTCACCTGTTCTTGTTCAGCTTCAAAATTTCCCTCCATCGCTGGCATTACCGTTAAATCACGCTGATTGCGTTCATCTTCACGGTTTAAACTGCTTTGGTAAATTTCAATTTGTTCGATCTGTTGTGCCAATGACACAACAGGAATTTCTTTTAGACTGTCAGGATTGTGCGAAAAGTCTTGCAAGGCCTCAATTAACGTGTTAGGCGTTTGGGGATTGTATTTATTTTCAAGCACATACAATGAACTTGCCAACCAGTCATGACACGATGCCAACAAATTACCAATCATACGCGTTGCAGGTTTACGACGGCTGCCTAACTCTTCATAAATGCTTTCCATTTCGTGAGCAAGATTGGCAATTCCCTCTGCCCCCACCATTCTTGCACCACCTTTAATGGTATGCAGCTCACGCTGTAAGGCTTGCAATGCACCTAAATTGTTGTTATTACTACGAAATTCTTGTAAATTTTGGCTACTGCTGTCAATAAGCTCTTTGGCTTCTTCTAAATACACGCCCAAAATATCTTCATCAGGCTCTTGGCCTTGCCAAGTTTCTAAACGCCGTTGTTCAAAGTTATTAATAATTTCTTGGACATACAATGGATCGGCTGTATGCCCTACTGCTTGCTCTTCTTCGACCGTTTCAGCAACATTCACATCTTCTTGATTGGCCTCAACAATCAAGGGCACAGCAAGCACAACATCATGCACTGACAAATTGCCATGACGAATTTTTGCCAATTGTTCGACCAATTCTTTGGCAAAAAACGATTGTTGTTGATTAGCTACATATTGTAACTGGGCTTGTGTGGTTTCATGCACTTTTTGCATAACCAACACCAAATCTGGATCGGCTACCAGATCTTCAGTCAACAACGCATCGTAAATTTTTTCGGCTTGTTTTGCCAAATCTGCCACGCTAAGAATACCAACCATATTTGCCCCGCCTTTTAAGGTATGGTATTGACGACGCAACTCTTTAACCACTTCGGTATTGCTTAGGTTATTTTGCCATTGGTTAAAATTTTCTTGAATGCTTACACGTAATTCTTGCGACTCCACTAAGAAAATTTGTAGCAGTTCAATGTCTGTATCAACATTTTCATACTCAATCGCATCCATTTGGGCTTGATGCTGTTTTTCTGCCAACAATTGTTTAATTTCTTGAATCAAGCCTTGATCCACAAAAACATTTAACCCCGCTGCAATGGCATCAAACATACCAATGAGCTGTTCTTGTAACAACAACAATACCGATTGCAAACGTTCATCTTTGGCAAAAGTTGGATAAGTCGCCAGCATTTGATACGCATTTGCCAAAGTTTCCGCAATGACACTATAGCTTAGTTCATTGGTGGCTTTTTGCAATTTATCCGCTTGGTCTGCCAAAACGGTGGCATAATTTGCGATAATTTCATGATCGTCTTTTGCAAAAGTTTCAACCAAAGTATTATCCGCATCAATCAAATCATCAATGCCTAAGTTTAACAGTTCTGACACGCTTAACACATTGCTTTGATGTACGTTAACAAACAATTGTTCACGCCATTTTTCTAGGTTTTCAATATCATCAAGCATTGCAATGTCGCTTTCTGTTTGAGAACCATTTAAATAATCTTGCAAATTATTTTTAATATTTTTTAATAGTTGCAATTGTTCTTGGTGCAACGGAATTTCTTTGCGTAACAATTCACCAAGGCCTAATTCCAACATTTCACTCAAGGCTTGCACCTGCGACAACTTAGCAATGCCTGCACCGCCACGCAAGGTATGAAACGCACGCACCAATTCATCGGTAACATTTGCTTTGCCTTGTTGTTCATGCATTGTGATAAAGGTATCAATTTTAGCAATCAATTCATGGGCTTCTTCTAAAAATACATTTATCGACGCTTGTTCATTTTCCTCTTCTTCGGTCAATATCGCATCTTCATCAACAATCTCGTCAACAACTTCATCAACAATCGCTTCGGTTTGAATTGTATCTACAGTTGCGACATTCTCAACCTCATCTGTGCTAATTTCAGTAGGTTGATCGGTTGATGTTGGGTTTAAATCTTTTGCTTGATGGTCAACAATGTCCAATCCTGTCTCAATCGGTTGCCCTGCCAATAAATTATTCGCTTGCAAAACTGTGATAGCAGGGTCAATGCTTGGAGCGTGCATTTGAGCAAAATCATTGACAAGGGTTGGGATTTTTTGGCGAGTTTGAGCAATGAAATTGGTAAGTTCTTCGCTAACAGACAATGTGCCATCAAGCACACGATTAAGCATGTTTTCTACTGCCCATGCCATTTCACCAACTTGGTAAGCACCTACCATACGCCCTGAACCTTTTAAGGTATGAAAACCGCGTCGGATTTCTTTTAGGGTTTTTAGATCATCAGGATCGGCTTGCCAAATTGGTAAGTTTGCATCCATTGCTTGCAAAACTTCGTCCGCTTCTTCAATAAAGATCTCGCGAATCTCTTCATCGGCTAAATCAAAATCATCAGGTTTTAAAGCCTCGCGGGCTTTGGTAAGTTCTGCACTTTCGATAAGCTCTGCACTGTCGGCGGTGGTAGGCTCGGTGGTGCTGGATTCATCAGCAAAAACCACATCATCGTCAATCATGTCATCATGAATAGCTGCAACATTTTCCGCGTCAAAAGCGGTATCAGCATTGGCAATTTTTTCGCCTTCATCGTCATAAATCACCGTATTTTGCCCAAACACTTTATCGCGCGATGGCAGTGCTGTGGCATTTAATGGTTCATCAATCAGATTTTTCACCAACAGATTGGCACGATTTAATTGTGATTGTGTTTTG
Source organism: Moraxella macacae 0408225 (assembly GCF_000320365.1). GTDB lineage: Bacteria > Pseudomonadota > Gammaproteobacteria > Pseudomonadales > Moraxellaceae > Faucicola > Faucicola macacae. Next base: position 1,162,065 of record NZ_ANIN01000001.1, on the reverse strand, counting down.
TCCAACAGCTCTTCATTCACGCTTTGGTGCGACAAATAATCCAAAAACAACTCAAAACGTGCAATCATTTCAGCAATTGCATCGGTTACGTCCCAACTTAACACTGCCACATGCTTACTTAACAAACGGTTTAACAAAATGCGTAATTGCTCCGTTAGCTCTTTTGGACGCACCAAATTTAACAACCCAAACACCTGCACCATTGCCACAAGATCATCATTTACATTAAGCTCGGTAAGACTGTGTGTTTTTGTAAAATTATTAAATGATCGTTTTACATTTTCTAAATGAACGCGGGTTTTACGCACCGCTTCTTGTTTTGGATCGGACGCATAGGCAAACTGATGTAGTCCAATTTGGCTCTCCAGCGTGTCTACCGTTGACAAAATCTGCGTGTACAAATCTTGCAATTGGCGTTCAACTTGCCACGCCAAACTTGATGCCATATTCTCATCATCAAGCATCATCTGCACGTCGTTCATAATCACATCAAGCTGATGTTCATACAACACCCAACCACGGTTTGCCAGTGCTGTTTTCATATTGTTTAGCATTGGCAAAACCAATTGAGGCTGATAGATCTGATAAATGGTTTTTTCCAAATTTGCCAAAATTTGACTAAATACCGTGGTATGTTGCAAGCCTTCGCTTAAATCCAATGTTGCCAATAAATTTTGGGCATTTTCGGTTTTTTGTGCCAACTGACTTAAGTGCAACAACACATCTACAGCCAAACGCCCTGTGTCAAAATCAGGCATAACTGCTTCATCTGTATCGCCATGCATCAAGGCTTCTAAATTTGCCAAAAATGCCACATATTGCCCAGGCGTGGGTTTTTCATTTAACGCAAGGCTTGAAAACCATAATGCCACCAAATGCCAAACTTGGCGAAATGATACATTTAACGGCGAGGTTGCCAAATAATTTGCCAATTTGGTTAAGGTATCTAAAGTTTTGCTGTCGTTTTTTTGTTGCTGTAATAATTGTAACGTACAATAACGCCAAAGTTTCGTCAATTCTTGTAAACGCACGGCTTTGTCTTGCCACTCGCGTTCAATATCTGGCGTTGGCAATTGTTCCAATAAAGACACATATTCAGTGCCTAAGTTTTGTTCAAGGAGCGGATCGACAACCAATTTGCTAAAATCAGGACTTGGAATTTGCAACGTTTCATGTAAAAAATTAATGCGATCAATCAACCAATTTTGATGAAGCTGCTGCTTGCGTTGTAGCTGCTGAATTTCATAACGCAACAATTGAATGGCTTGACTTAAGGTTTGTTTGGCCGCTTGTTCGTTCTTAAATGCCAAATGCTCGGTCAATTCACCACGTGCCAATGCCAAACTTGCCAGCTCCAAACTGCCTGCAAGCTGTGCCAATAACGCCTGATTGGTTAGTGTCAACGCACCGCTGACTTGGTGCAATGACTGCCCCAAAGCCGTCCAATCCATCGGCTCATCATCACGCTTTAACAGACGATTTTGTTCCTCAAAAATATCTTGCAATACTGGCATTAACCAATCTAAAGCGACTAAAGTGCGTTGTTTACTCATACATTCCTACCGTCATACATTTAATTTTTTTAAATTTTCCAAGCCATACGATTAAAAAATTGATTAAATTAGCCTGTTAATTAGCCTGTTAATTAGTCTGTTAATTAGCCTGTTGGTGTTAACTGTTGCACCCACATCGGAGCATTCTTTTTACAAAACACATTCAAATTTGGCAAAGGCAAACGCATGAGTTTTGATTGTTGCATTTTTGTCAATTCACCAACACCCAACAAAAGTATGCCATCGTCCGCCAAAAATTGCGTTAAATACTGCAAAATATCGCGCTGTTCAAATTGACGAAAATAAATCAGCACATTTTTACACAAAATTACTTGACATTGACGTTTTGCCAATGGAATAAACACCGATTTATCCACCAAATTTTTGCTAAAAAATTGCAAATGACGGTGATAATCTGGCAATAAACCAAATTTTTTTTCCGATATCTGCAATTTATTATGATAAATTTCAGGAATATTTGCCAGTTCAGATTTGTCATACAGCCCTTGTTTGGCAACTTCTAACGATTGTTGACGAAAATCCGATCCATACACCAAAAACTCACGCCAGTTATGCTTTAGCAATTCTTGTGCCAAATTTAACAACAAAGAAACAGGTTCTTGCCCTGTAGAACAGCCCACACTCCACGCTGTAAAAGGCATCGCACTGGTTTGGTAGACTTTTGTCCATTCTTTTGCGTACTGTTGTATCAATGCAAAACTGGGCTGATGCCGAAAAAATTGAGTTCTTGGAATTAAAATATCATCAAACAAGCTATGATACAATGCTTTGTCCAATGCCAATTTTTCCAAAAACTGAGTGGTGCTTAGCGACTGTTTTGCCAAGTGGCGTTCAATCACTGTTTTAACCCAATTTATCTGCGCATCAGGCAACACAAAACCTACCTGATGTTCAATGTATTTGAGCCATAGGCTTAATTCATTGGGCGTAAGTTTATATGCTTGCACGGCCTTACCTTTGTGTGTATTTTTATTGGTCTGCATGACAATGACTAAAAAAGGTGGCAAAACCACCTTTGCCAATCATTTGGCCTCATACATTAATTAATGGTAAAGGCTTCATCGGGTAATTTGAAACCAGATACCGACTCTTGCAAGGCTGCAGCCATTTCATTCAGCTGGCCGATTGAACGAGCGGCCGCCAACGTACCGGACGTTGTTTGTGATGTAATATCCTGAATGATGTTCATCGTATTTGAAATATGCCCTGCCGATGCCGCTTGTTGTTTTGCAGCGTTAGAAATTGACTGAATCAATTCTGCAAGGTTATTAGAAACTGATTGTACTTCTTCTAGTGCCTCGCCTGCGTCTTTTGCCAATTTCGCCCCTTTTACAACTTCCGCCGTGGTTGATTCCATTGACATAACCGCTTCGTTCGTATCTGCCTGAATGGTTTTTACCAAGGTTTCGATCTGTTTTGTCGCTGTGGCGGAACGTTCTGCAAGCCGTTGTACCTCATCAGCAACCACCGCAAAACCACGCCCCGCTTCACCTGCCATCGATGCTTGAATGGCGGCGTTTAGAGCCAAAATGTTGGTTTGGTCAGCAATGTCGTTAATCAATCCAACGATATCACCAATCTCTTGTGATGATTCACCCAAACGTTTAATACGTTTTGATGTTTCTTGAATCTGATCACGAATGGTATTCATGCCATCAATCGAACGCTGTACCACTTCCGCTCCATTATAAGCAATCGCAACCGAACGGTCAGCAACCGATGCTGATTCGGCTGCGTTAGATGATACCTGGTCAATTGACACCGCCATTTCGTTAATTGCTGCTGAAGCACCTGCAATTTCTTCAACTTGGCTTTCTGATGCCTCGGCAAGTTCAACAGCGGTTGCTTGGGTTTGCTCTGATGCTCGCGCAACTCGGTCTGCTGTAACGTTAATTGCAGATACCAATTGACGCAATTGGTCGATTGCAAAATTCACCGAGTCAGCAATTGCTCCAGTAAAATCTTCTGATACCGTGGCATTGACGGTTAAGTCGCCCTCTGCCAAATCACCCAATTCATCAAGCAGGCGCAAAATTGCCATTTGGTTGCGTTCATTTTCTTCTTGGATTTTTCTGGCTCGTTCAGACTCAGCTTCCATTTCGTGGCGTTGACGCAAGGTTTCGCGCTCACCGATACGGCGTTCCTCTTCGCCTTTGGCTTGTAATTGACGATACATAAAATAAAGTGCCAACAAAAATCCAACCAAGGCTGTCAATGCCAACACCCAATACAACATTGGATTGTGATTTGAGGCAATTCCTGATCTACTGATGACTTGATTGTTGGCATTGGCAAATTTGATGATTGCATTGATTTGTTCGCGGGCTTGGCTATATATATCTTCGTTGGCAACCAATTGCTGTAATGCCGATTTTACCGAACCATCAAAACTTTGTTTGATTGAATGCAAGGTTTCTAATTGGGTGGGGTTAAAGACTTTTTGGATTTCAGGCGTGCCTGATAATTCAGCTTTAATCGTCGCATCAAATTGTTGTAAATCTTGAATTAAGGCTTTAATATCGGTGGTTTGATTGGATTGCAATAAATTGATTTGGTGGTTAATTTTTTCTGCCAGCCATACTTGATTGTTGGCAATTGCAACTTGATTGGTGGTCGCCCCTGTCACCAACATTTTTTCAACCAATTGACGGTATTGGGTTTGTATTTCTGGCAAGGATTTTGCGATGCCGCCCATGCCTTTATGGAATTTTGCAATTGCTTCTTGGTTTTGCAATAAAAAGTCAATGCGTTTTTGGTTTTCTGGCCAACCTGCTACCAAATTTGGATTTGCGGTAACAACCGTATTCATTTCATTGGCATTTTTGTCCAAATTCGCAATGCCTGACTTAACGCCATTAATATCCTTGGCTTTTAAAGTATCATCAATACTGGTTGTGATACCTTGACCAATTGCTCCAACATTGGTGGTAACAGGCATTGAGCCTTGGTTACCCAACAAGCTATAGACCAAATAAATAAACGCCAAAATAGCCATAATTGTAACAACCACCGCCAAAGTCGTCCATTTTTTAGACGCTTGAGTGCCAGCATTGTTCACAAATTTTTCTGATGAAACCACGACAGGCGACGTCGTATTGGTATTCACGCTAGAAGTTTGGGTATCCATGAATAGATGTTCCTCTATTTACAATCAAAACGTTAAGCACAGATTTTGATTAAGTAATCATTGATTAAACATAACATTGATTAAAACAACATTGATTAAAAAGATTAAAAATAAAAATGGCTAAAAATAAAAAATTAAAAGCCTATAGCGATGCTTCTAAATAACGCGGATCTGCAACCAAACGACTTGGCATAAATACATACCATGTTTGTTCGTTTTGGCGAAAGCATCCATGCGTATAGTTTGCCAAAGGCGACTCAGGTGGCAATCCAATAGGTTCATATTGACGTTGGCTAAAGGTTTGAATACCCAACACTTCATCAACTTGTAAACCGCTAAAAATCTTAGGCTGATCAACAACCAAAAGTTTTTGTTGCGACAGTCTGCCTTGTGTTGGTGGTAAACCCAAAAAATTGCCCAAATGCGTAATTGGCAACAAACGTCCACGCACATTTGCCACGCCCGTAATCCACGATTTTGCAAGTGGCACAGGCGTTACATCAGGAATAGACAAAACTTCAGCAATATCACCAAGTGGTGCAACCAATTGTTCGCCGCCCAACATAAAACTTACGCCGAGCCACTGGGTTTTGGCAGTAAAATGCTCACCTTTTTTGCGTTTTACCGCCCTATCGGCCAAGCGTAATAATTCAATAAATCCGTTTGATGCCACAGATCATTACTCCATCATCGCTCGAATGACTTGAATAAGCTCATTTTCTGTTACAGGTTTTGTTAAATAATCTTTTGCCCCTTGACGCTTTCCCCACACGCGGTCAGTTTCTTGATTTTTTGTACTGATAATCACCACAGGAATGTGTGCTGTTGCAGGGTTTTTGGTGATTTGACGGGTTGCTTGAAAACCATTCATCTCAGGCATCACCACGTCCATCAAAATTACATCGGGCTGATCGTGAATGGCATGCTGAATGCCATCTTCACCCGTGGTTGCTTCAATGATTTGGTGATCATAACGCCCTAAAATATCGCGAAATTTTGCCATTTCAGACGGTGAATCATCAACTACTAAAATCTTTGCCATAATATTTCCTTACAAACTTTTTTATGATAAATTGATGATAAAAATTGCAAAAAATATTTAATTAGCAGGACGATAGCGGCTGATTGCATCAAACAATTCTTCTTTGCTAAATGGTTTGGTTAAATATTCATCAGAACCCACAATACGACCGCGAGCTTTATCAAATAGACCGTCTTTTGATGACAGCATAATCACAGGTTTGTTGGCAAAATCAGCGTTGTTTTTGATTAACGCACAGGTTTGATAACCATCAAGGCGTGGCATCATAATATCCACAAAAATTACATCAGGGTTTGAATCAGCGATTTTTGCCAACGCATCAAAACCATCAACCGCTGTTACCACTTGACAACCTGCTTTTTCAAGCAAGGTTTCGGCTGTACGACGAATGGTTTTTGAGTCGTCAATAATCATGATTTTTAGACCGTCAAAATTTGCGTCCATAGTAAATTCCTAAGTTGTTGTGGGTGAAATGGCTATTTATTTTGTGGTTGCCTTTGTGCATTTGCAGTTGACAACCATAAAAAACAAAAAACCATAAAACCTTTGTGAAATTGAATCGATAAAATTTATTTTGCCAAACAAACTTTTATCCTTGCGCATACAGTTAAAATGTTACCACATTTTTTCAGGTAAAATAAACCATTAATAGGATAATTTTGCAGTTTGAGTGTATAAAATGCAAATTTTTTATATAATTTTGTATAATCTATCACAAATCAGTGCTAAACAAAATACTATCAATCAAATAAAAGCACATTTTATTACAATATTTACCACTTATTTTGTTACAATAGTTATTCAAGGTTTTTTAACAAAGTTTTTTAACAAAGTTTTTTAACAAAGTTTTTTAACAAAGTTTTTTAACGATGTTTTGTAAAAAACCTGGATTCAAGCCACCGATTTTATATTTATTTAAGGAAAACGCCATGACTTACTCACCCTATGCCTTAAAATCCGTTGTTGTGCAAAATTTTAAGCAAAAACAGACTTTTTTAGCGGTGTTAATTGGACTAAGCATAGGGCTAAGTGCGTGCGATAAAACCCAAAATCAAAGCAATAAAGACGGTACGCCCACAACCGCTACCAGTCAAGACAATACCAACCGCCAAGAAATTCAACTCCTTGCAAGTGATGTCATGACTGCCAAAGCCGAACGCTATCAACCAAGCGTTACCATTACAGGCACACTACAAGCAAATGATAAAACCGTGGTACAATCCACCGTTTCCGCTCAAGTGCAAAAAGTACTGGTAGACGTTGGACAGTCTGTCAAGAAAAATCAACCGCTTATCCAATTGGACAGTCAAGACAGCGACAATCAACTTGCTCAAGCCCAAGCCAATGTCAATGCAAGCGAAGCCCAAGCCCAAGTTGCAAGCGAATTGGCACAAAAAAACAAAATTTTGCTTGAACAAGGTTTTGTTTCAGAAATGGAATACAAACGCAGTCTGGCCGATGCCAAAGCCCAACAAGCCTCGGTTAAAGCCAAAAAAGCCCAACTTGACATTGTCAAAAAACAAGTTGGTGATACCGCCATCACCGCCCCAACCGATGGTATTATCGCCAGTCGCAATGTGAACGCAGGGCAAATCGTCGCCCCCAATCAGCCACTGATGGAAATTATTAACCCAAGCAAACTAGAATTTAGTGCCAATGTACCAAGCGAAGCCCAATCAATTAGCATCGGACAAAGCGTGCCATTTCATTTAGCCAATTCTACCGAACAATTTGTTGGACAGATCAGTCGCATTGCCCCTCAGGTTGATCCAATGACCAGACAATTGCCAATTTTTATCACCGTAAAACCTGAACAAAATGGACAGATCTTAAAAGCAGGGCAATTTGCCACAGGGCAACTTGATTACGGACAAATCCAAGTCGGCGTACTCATTCCGATGACGGCGGTAAGTTTTGATCAAAATCCAACCAAAACCACAAGCTCAATGGCAAGTTCGGTAGCAAGCAATGTTACCGCGGTTAATTCCGATACACAAACTGATACTGGTGCACAAACTGGTGCAAAAAACCAAACTGGTGCAAAAAACTCCGTCGGTATGGTGATGGTTGTCGGACAAGATCATGTACTGCGCAGCCAAACTGTACAAATTATCCGCCATCAAGACGACAGCAGCCAATATTTGGTAAGTGGCATTGAACAAGGCACGGTGGTGGTTACCACAACCTTAAATCATGAGGATTTGGGTAAAAAAGTGGTGTTAAAATAGTGGCAAATTTTTGCTGAATTAAAATTTGTTAAAAATTAAATAAATACAATGCAGAAATAAAAAATTAAGAAAAATTTATTGGCTTAAACTTAATTGTGCTTAAACTTAATTGTGCTTAAACATACAAACCAAAAAACTTATAATAAAAAGCGAGAACCCTCATGTGGCTTACCCGAGTCAGTATTAATAATCCTGTTTTTGCAACCATGATCATGCTTGCGTTTATGGTAGTTGGCTTTTTTGCCACTCAACGCATGCAAATAGAAGAGTTTCCAGAGATTGATTTTCCCTTTGTGGTGATTAATACGGTTTATTCGGGAGCATCGCCTGAGGTCGTTGAATCCGATATTAGCAAAAAAATTGAAGATCAAGTCAATACCATTTCAGGGGTAAAAGAAGTTACCTCCATTTCACAAGAAGGTTTATCACGGGTAATTGTACAGTTTGACTTAAATGTATCTTCTGATGTTGCCGCCCAAAATGTACGTGATAAATTGGCATTGGTAACCCCAACTTTTCGCGATGAAATACAAGATCCAATCATTGCCCAATACAACCCTGCTGATGTGCCTGTGGTATCGGTAACGTTTCGATCAGACACGATGCCAATCAAAGATCTGTCCGATTATTTAGACAACACCGTAAAAAAACAGCTACAAACCGTTACCGGTGTTGGACGTGTCAATACGCTGGGTGATAAACAGCGCCAAATTCGCATTGTCATAAACCCTGAACAAATGAACGCTTATCGTTTGTCAATCAATCAAGTGATCAATGCACTGCGCACCGAAAATGTAGAATTGCCAATTGGTACGATTAACAGCCAAAATCAAGAAATGGTTGTACAAATTAACGGACTTGTTAAATCACCTAATGAATTTAACCAAATTATCGTTGGACAAAATCGCAACAAAAACGGACAAATCACGCCGATTTATCTTTCACAAATTGCCAATGTGATTGACGGTGAAGCCGAAAGCAAATCCGCTTCTTTACAAAACGGACAGCCTGCAATTGGCATGAACATCATCAAAACCTCCGATGCCAATGTGATTGACGTGGTGGATAACATTAAAAAACGTCTTGATACAATCCAACAAAACTTGCCTGCAGGCATTACCATGACTGTGGTTTCGGACAGTTCGACCAACATTCGCGGATCTTTAGGCAATGTTGTGCGCACGCTGATTGAGGGGGCGGTTTTGGCGGTGTTTATTGTTTGGTTGTTTTTGGGATCGTGGCGATCTACCATTATTACGGGTTTGACTTTGCCAATTTCACTGCTTGGTACGTTGGCAATGATTTTTGCCTTTGGTTTTTCCATTAATATGATGACTTTGTTGGCATTGGCATTGTGTATTGGATTGTTAATTGATGATGCAATTGTGGTGCGTGAGAATATTGTGCGACACGTGGCAATGGGAAAACATCACCGTAAGGCATCTTTAGATGGCACGCAAGAAATTGGACTTGCGGTATTGGCAACCTCGCTTGTGATTGTGGCAGTATTTTTGCCTGTGGCTTTTATGGGCGGTATTATCGGACGGTTTTTTTACCAGTTTGGGGTAACGGTGTCTATTGCCGTGTTAATTTCTATGTTTGTCAGTTTTACCCTAGATCCGATGTTATCCAGCGTTTGGCATGATCCAGAAGCCCAAAATCATGAAGCCTATTTAACCAGAAAAGTTAAGTTTTTTAAACAACCAATTCGTTGGATTTTGGATAATTTTCAACATTTATTGGATAAAATTACCAACATTTATGCAAAAATTTTGGCGTGGGGACTGCGTTTTCGTTTTTTAACCTTGTTAATTGCAATCGGTTCATTGGTGATGGCATTTTTTGTTGCAGGATTGGTTGGCAAAGAATTTGTTCCACAAGCCGATATGGGAGAAATGAAAGTAAAATTTGAAACACCTGTTAATTCTGATTTAAAATACAGCGAACAAAAAGCCGTTCAAGTCAATGCGATTTTACAAGAATTTAGCGAGGTACAATCCACTTACACCACTATTAATTCATTGGCATATAGCGGTAAAAACCGCGTGCAAGTCAATGTTAACCTTGTGCCAAAACAACAACGCCCCAAAAATTTGGATCAATTAAGCCGCGAAATTAGACAGCGCCTACAACAAGTCGGTGGCATTGAAATTACCTCTGTTGCCCCTTCAAAATCAGCCGTGTCAGGTAGTTTAAAACCAATTGTAATCTCCCTTAAAGGTGAAAATTTGGACGAATTGCAACGTTTATCCAATGAATTTATGCAAAAATTGGCAAAAGTTGATGGACTTGTGGATTTAGAAAGCAGCTTAAAACAACCAAAATCCATGATAACGGTAAAAATTAACCGCCAAGCAGCCAATGATGCAGGATTGTCTACCGCTCAAATCGGTCAGGTCTTGCGTCCATTATTGGCAGGTGATGACATTACCACCTTTAAAGATGAAAAAGGCAACAATGTAGATGTCAATGTGCGCCTGGCAGACAACCAACGCCAAACCATTGCCCAGTTACAATCCATCTATTTAACCTCCAATAAAGTAGACAATAACGGTCAGGCAATTTTAATTCCTTTATCACAAGTAGCCAGTTTTAAAGAAGAGCTGGGAGCACCACAAATCAACCGCCGTGCTTTGTTTCGCGAAGTAATGATTCAAGCAAATACCGATGGACGAGCCGCAGGTGATATTGGTGATGACATTACCGCCATTCAAAACGAAATGCAACTGCCACAAGGCTACAGTTTTACCGTTGAGGGTTCAAATAAAGATATGGGAGAATCGGTCGGCTATGCTGCCACGGCACTTTTGTTGGCAATTGTGTTTATTTATATGTTGCTTGGTTCGCAGTTTAATAGCTTTTTATATCCGGTGGCAATTATGGCATCACTACCGTTATCATTGGTTGGCGTGTTCTTTGCGTTGTTTTTGTGGGGTTCAACCATGAATATTTTTTCTATTATTGGCATTATTATGCTGATGGGGCTTGTGTGTAAAAATGCAATTTTACTCATTGATTTTATTAAAGAAGCAATTGAAAATGGCAAATCTCGCTATGATGCAATTATGCTGGCTGGTATCACGCGGTTACGGCCAATTTTGATGACAACAATGGCTATGGTTATGGGTATGATACCGCTATCGCTTGGTATTGGTGATGGTGCAGAACAACAAGCCCCGATGGCACATGCAATTATCGGTGGAGTCATTACCTCAACCTTATTAACCTTGATTGTTGTACCTGTGATTTATACCTATCTTGACGATCTGAGAACCTTTGTTGTAAAAACATTGGCAAAAAAAGCCGTATAAATTGCACAACAAATTAACACAAAACCCACAAATTACCAAAAATTTGTTGATAAGGGCATGGTTTTTTACAATTTTCTACAGCGTAACAAAACTTAAGCACAACTTCATTGCTACAATGAAGTTGTTGCAAGACAATTGTCAGGCAACTGTTATTTTTTATTTTTCAGTTATTTTTTATTTTTCAGTTATTTTTTATTTTTCAGTTATTTTTTGGGAAAAATTTATCATGAAACTTTTAAACAAAACCGGTGCTTTAACCGCCAGCCTTTTTGCTTTAACCTTAGCCACAGTAAGCACCGCCAATGCCCACCCTCATCACAATCATGAAAATCATGGACAAAAATCACCTGCTATGTCTGACACCATGTCAAGCCAACAAATGCCAACAGACGGCCATCATCACAAACATGACAGCCACAAAACAGACAAAATGCAAAACCACCATACAGCACAAAACACAACACAAAACCCTTATGTTGATCGTTTAAACCTAAGCAAAACCCAACAACAACAATTGCAAGCACTAAAAAACCAAAACCAAAGCAAAATGCAAAATCTGCATGCCAAAATGCAACAACAAGATGCCAATATCAGCAAACAACGCGAAACCAAAGCCGATAGCACTGCCCTTTTGGCATCATACCAACAAAAACAAGCAATCATAGATGAAATGATAACATTAAACCGTGAGGGCGAAAAACAATTCATGGCAATTTTGACCCCAGAACAACAATTACAAGTCTATCAAACTTACGATAACTTAAAAGAACAGCAAGCACAACAAGACAAAATGCCAATGCAACCAAAAAGCAAATCATAGTGATTTAACCACATTTGGTTCTTAAATCGCATTTATCATACATGATGTTAATTACATAATGATGTTAATTACATCATGTTAAGTTAAATTCTGTTAAATTTGCCAAAAAATTACCAAAATTAACTGAAATTGTTTTGGGATTTTTTGGCAAAATTTGTTAAAATAATCAACAATATTTAAGTATTTTAGTATTTAAGTTAGTATTAGTATTTAAGTTAGTATTAGTATTTAAGCATTTTAGCTTAAGCATTTTAGCTTAAACATTTTAACCATTTTTAAAAATAGATTTGTCAAAAAACAGGTGAACCAATGGACGACAATAACGCAACCAAATATGTTTTGATTATTGAAGATGACCCCAGTATTGGCGAGTTGTTAAGCGAGTATTTGAGTATGAATTATTATGAAATTCATCACACAACAACCGCAAATGCAGGGCTTGAGATTTTAAACAACCCAAGCAAAGAGGTGGATTTAATTATTTTAGATTTGATGTTGCCTGATATGGACGGCATGCAAGTATGCCAAAAAGTGCGCCAACACAAAGACAGCCGTATCGCCCAAACCCCCATTGTTATGCTCACCGCCAAAGGTGATACAACCGATCGTGTGCTTGGTTTAGAAATGGGAGCAGATGACTACATCGCAAAACCATTTGAACCGCGCGAATTGTTGGCACGTATTCGTGCGGTGCTTCGCCGTCATGATTTACCCACGCACCCACAACAAAATGACAATCTAACTTTTGGACGTTTAAAAGTCTATCCAGAAAGTCATGAAGTTACCATTGACGATCAATCTGTGCGCCTAACCACGCATCAATTCCAACTGCTGCATTATTTTGCTACCCATTCTGGCAAAGTGTTAAGTCGCGAACAATTATGGCATGCAATGCCAAACGATGACAGCAGTGATAATATTGATCGTGCGATTGATGTGCATATTTCACGCTTGCGTGCGTTAATCGAGGACAACCCACGCCAGCCAAAACGCATTATTACAGTGCGAGGTGTTGGCTATCAATTTGCAACCGATCAAGTTTAAGTTTGGTTGCTTTGATTTATTAGTTGGCTTTGATTATTGATTTGACAAATTATCAGTTTTTGTATGCAAAACCGCCTGCGCCAATTTGACAGTGTCTTTATCAAACTTTTTGTCAGTGTGATGTTGGCATTGAGTTTGTTTGCTTGTGCTATGGTTGTTTTAACCCATTTGGTACACGATACATCAACCAACACACGGCATCAAATTATCGCCAATCAAGTTGGACAACAATTACAGCCAATTTTAACCCAACTGCAAAAAACCCAACAAAATCAACAAAATCTTGAAGCACGCTATTTGTTGGCTTTGGTGCGACGCAATTTTAACGTATATAGCGAGTCGCTAAACGCTCGCTTTGGCTTGTATGATGCCAAAACACGCCAAGCCATTATGGTAGCCCAAGGCCTACCCGATGTCTTACCACCAGAACCTATGTGGTATCATAGCCTATTGCCAACCAATGACGATCCAAAACGTCCTACGGAAGTACAAATTCCAAGTCAGGCCGGTTATGTGATTTTATATCACTCAAATCTAAACTACAAACCGTCCATTTCCCCTGCAATTAATCTAATGACAGGCACACTGTTGTTATTACTTATTATGTCAGCAATGTTGTGGTTTATCACACGCACCATGACGTGGCGGATAAACCAAATGAGTCGCCAAATTACCCAACTTGGCAATGGGGATTTTAGTGTACGCGTAACGCCTGTTGGCAATGACGAAATTGCAATTTTAGCAAAAGGCTTTAACCAAACCGCCGAACGCATTGAAACTTTGATGAATGCCAATAAACTATTGCTTGCCCACGCATCGCACGAAATACGCACTCCAATTACGCGCATTCGTTTACAAATAGAAATGATGGGTATGCTCACAAATAACTTTGATCAACAAACCCAAGAAAAATTTGCCAAAAGAGCCGAAGCAATTAACCGCGATTTGACAGGGCTTAACGATTTGGTGGAAAGTATTTTGTTGGTTAGTCGAATGGACGCAGGCCATGCAGTTGAAAAAATGACAACAGTCAATCTGTACGATTTGATAAAAAGCGAGGTGCAACATTATCCGCAGGCTAATTTTTATGGGGCACAATTACACATAGAAGGACAAGAAAAACTACTGACTCATTTGATTAGAAATTTATTAGACAATGCTCATTTGCACGGCATACCGCCTGTTACTGTACAGTTATACGCCATTGATGATTTAGGCAATGAAGTTGATTTACCCATCATGGATTTTAAACCAACACCAAGCGACACCGACAGCCTAAATAATAACACCAATAGCGACAATTTGGACATCAACAACACCAAAGATATCGATAACACCAACATTGTCAATACCGATGCCAATCAAAATGAATCTTGGCAACTTGACACCATTGGCAACATAGACAACAATCAAGCCGAACAGCCTACATCAACTCACTCAAATAAAAACGCCCCAAAAACCACGATTTTTGGACGTAAAAAACCAAACAAAAGCGACAATCAAAGCACAACTCTTCATTATAAACGCGTGCGCATCGCCGTCATTGATCACGGTACAGGCATTGCAATTGACAAGCGCCAAGCAATTTTTTCACCGTTTGTACGCCTGCAACAAGAAAAAAAGGGCTCTGGACTTGGATTGTCATTGGTTGCTCAAATCGTTAACGCACATCACGGAACGATTATTACCGATACCTTAAACGGACAAACGCGGTTTTTAATCACCTTACCTGCCAATCAGTCTTAACAACCAAAATCATCTTCTAAGTTAAATTTGCTGTTTTGTAAATTAAAATATCACATTTATCATTAATTTGTGTTAAAATTACAATCTTTTATCAATTTTTACACAAATTTGTTATGATAATCCTTGACAACGTTAGCAAACGCTTCCAAACCCAAGATGGCAACTGGTTTACCGCCGTTGAACCAACCTCGCTACACATCAAGCAAGGTGAAATTTTTGGTTTAATGGGCTATTCAGGAGCAGGCAAATCTACCTTGCTGCGCCTAATTAACCTATTGGAACGCCCTGATACAGGCAAAGTTACCATTGATGGCAAAGAATTAACCACTTTATCCAACCATGATTTACGTCATGCTCGCCAAAATATTGGCATGATTTTTCAACAATTTAACCTAATGGCAAATCGCACTGTCGCCCAAAACGTCGCCTTTGCCTTAGAAGTGGCAGAATGGGAACAAGCCAAAATCACCCCACGCGTTATGGAATGTCTTGAGATTGTGGATTTAACCAATCGTGCTGGCCACTATCCTGCCCAACTGTCTGGCGGACAAAAACAACGCGCAGGTATTGCCAGAGCCTTAGCCTCAAAACCACACGTTATGCTTGCCGATGAACCAACATCGGCTCTTGATCCTGCAACCACAAAATCAGTATTGGCCTGCTTAAAAGAGATTAACGAAAAATTTAACGTAACCATTGTGATTGTTACCCACGAAATGTCCGTTATTCGCCGTTTGTGCAACCGCGTAGCTTTGCTTGATACAGGCAAATTGTTGGAGGTGGCTGATGTGCAACATGGTAAAATCCATGCCAAAACCGATATCGGCAAGTTGTTAATTGAAGAAGATTAAAGGTATATTATGGCAAATGAACTAACTTGGCAATCCGCTACCGACAATCTATGGGCAATGCGCAATGAGATTTGGCAGGCCTTTTGGGAAACGTTGGTGATGGTTGGCATTTCGGTAACCACATCGGTGGTTTTTGGCACTTTGCTTGGCGTAGCCTTGTTTATGACCAACAAAAACCAACTTGCCGAAAACAAATTTCTTTATCGATTTTTAGGCAATATCACAAACTTAATGCGTGCCTTTCCATTTGTGATTTTAATGATCGTGATTATTCCTGCCACTCGCTTGTTGGTTGGCACAACCATTGGCCCTGTTGCTGCCTCGGTTGCCTTAGGCCTTGCTGGGCTGTTTTATTTTGCACGCTTGGTTGAACAAAATCTGCGCGATGTACCAAAAGGCATCATTGAAGCCGGACAAGCAATGGGAGCAAGCACTTGGACGATTATTAGCAAAATTTTGTTGCTTGAGGCTCGTTCAAGCCTTGTATTAAGCATTACCACGCTCACCATTAGCCTATTGTCTTATAGTGCAGCTGCAGGCATGATCGGCGGCGGTGGTCTGGGTGATTTAGCGATCCGTTATGGCTATAATCGTTACCAAAACGACGTCATGATTTTTATGGTCATTTTACTTGTGGTTATGGTCATTATCATTCAAAGCGTGGGTAATTTATTGGCTGAAAAACTCGATAAACGTTAAACTGTGCTTTAATCTTTGCTTTAATATTGTCTTTACTTTAATATTACCTTTGCTTTAATATTATTGTATAAAACCTTATTTTATTAAAAAAATTTTAATTGATTATGAAAAAATTTCATATATTCAATAAAAAATAACATAACAAATTTTTGTTAAATGTGCTAATGTATTGCGATATTTTTTCAACCCTTTTTTTAACCATTTAAGCCCAATGGAGCAGCCTATGCAAACCAAACACACCAAAATAAATCAGCCACTTGCCAAAATTTTTATCACACTTGGTCTATCAGGCCTTGCCCTTGTTGGTTGTAGCAAAACAGAACAAAAACCTGCCGAAACCAGCATTCAAGCATCCGCCCCTGCTTCCGAAACTGCAAGCAATGTCGCAAGCGGTGCAATGACAGACACCGAAACTTCAGGCATTGATCCAAATAAACCTGAAATTGTATTTGGTACAACGGTTGGTGATTTTGGTGATATGGTTAAAAATAGCATTAAACCACAACTTGAAAAACAAGGTTATAAAGTAAAACTTGTTGAGTTTTCTGACTATGTTCGCCCGAATAAAGCCTTGGCAGACGGAGATATTGATATTAATATTTTTCAGCACAAGCCTTACTTAGATACTTTTAAAACCGAGCATAAACTTGATCTTGTAGAAGTCTTCCAAGTGCCAACAGCACCGCTTGGCATTTACGCAGGTAAATTAACCGCCCTTGATCAAGTTAAAGACGGATCAAGTTTGGCTGCACCCAATGATCCAAGTAACTTTGCTCGTGCTTTAGTCATGTTAAATGAACTTGGTTGGATTAAATTAAAAGATGGCATCAACCCCTTAAATGCCTCAAAATCCGATATCGCAGAAAACACCAAAAACATTAAAATCGTTGAATTAGAAGCCGCCCAACTGCCACGCTCGCGTTCAGATGTAGATTTTGCGGTGGTCAATGGCAACTATGCAACCAGTTCAGGCATGAAATTAACCGATGCTTTATTCCAAGAACCAAGTTTTGCCTATGTCAACTGGTCGGCCGTGCGCACCTCGGATAAAGACACCAAATGGGTAAAAGATGTAACCAATGCGTATAATTCAGATGACTTTAAAAAATACGCCCACGAAACCTTCCCAGGTTATAAATACCCTGCAATTTGGAATGAAAACGACAATACTGCTACAGCAAGCAACCAAGATCAGATTGCAAGTGTCGCAAGTACTACTAAATAGCTGATAATCATTCATCAAAAAAAAACCATCTAAAGAAAATTAGATGGTTTTTGTTTTTAGGGCTATTTAATGAACAACACTTAATAAATCGTCATTAAAATAAAGTTCTTGCCACACGTTGACGCATTTTTTGCCCTGCTTTAAACGTTACAACACGGCGTGCTGATATTGCCACCATTTCGCCTGTTTTTGGGTTACGCCCTGGGCGTTGGTTTTTTTGTTTTAATTCAAAATTACCAAAACCTGATAATTTAACCTGATACCCCGCCGTTAAACTCTCTGACAACACACCAAAAAAACTCTCCACAAACAACCGCCCTTCTTGACGCGTCATTGGCAACTGATTAATTAAATATTGCACCATTTCGGATTTGGTTAAGGTGTCTGATGTGTTCATGTCGTTCCTTTTTACAAAATTTATACAAAAAGATACGACATACTTTAGCATATTTTGCCAAAGTTACAAAACAATTTTGCAAATTTTTGGATAAATTAGCCAAAAAATACGATAAAAAGCCTATTCTATCAAAGAAGCAAGCAGATTGATCCTTGTTTTGTAAAAACACCTTACAAATCAACCGATTAACATACAGTTACAAAAAATTAATCTCTTAATACCGCTTGATACTTGTTTGCCAAAGACGTTACAATCGCAGTAAAATTGGCATTAATCAGTTCATCAGACAGCGTGCCGTCATGATCTTGCCAAATCATTGCAAATGCCAAGGATTTTTTATCGGTTGGCAAACGTTCGCCCTCGTACACATCAAACAACCACACATCTTTAAGATGCAGCCCTGCATGCGTGTAAATATCGCCCATTAAATCCTGCACATGCACCGATCTGTCAACAAGCACTGCCATATCACGGCGCACACTTGGAAATTTACTGGGGGCAACAACGGCGTTTTGCTGATCGTGCAATTCAATTAAAGCATTGATATCCAGTTCAGCCACCCACACAGTTGGCAAATCAAGTGCTTGAGCAATGCGTGGGTGTAATTGCCCCAAATAGCCGATTTTTTTGGTGTCTATCAACACATCTGCTCCCTGCCCCGGATGCAAAAAATCAAGCTCACTGCGCACATAACGCACCCGCCCTCCACTCACCAAACACGCAGGCAACACACGCTCCACATCATGCTTTAAATCGTAAAAATCCATACCAGCTTTTACCGTACTGTCAAAAACAAACGGCTGCTCTGGGTTTTGTGTGCCAACAGCGATAAGGGCAAGGGTGTCAATTTGAGACAAACTCTCAACCGTTTCGCCGTCAAATCTAAGCCCCATTTCAAACAAACGAATGCGATTTTGCTGACGATTTAAGTTGTATTTTATACACGGCAATAGGCTTGACAACAAGGTGCGACGCATGACCGCCAAATCAGACGAGATTGGATTGGCAAGCATAAGCGGTTTTGCAAAAACTTGATTATCAAAGTGTTGTTCAATTTTTTCATCGCTAAAGCTAAAACTCACCGCTTCAAAATACCCTGCATTTACAAGGGCTTGCTTGATGGTATCACGGTGTCGTTGCTTGCTGTTGTCATACAAATTTGCATGAAAACTTGGCAAACAATTGGCAATATTGTTATAACCATAAATGCGTGCAATTTCTTCTACCAAATCTTCAGCAATGTTGATGTCATAGCGGTGGCTTGGCGGTGTGCAAATTAAAATATCGCCACTTTCCTCGGTTTTGATTTCAAGTTTTTGTAAAATATCAATACAAATTTTCTTATCAATATTGACACCCAATAACGAATGAATTTTTGCCAATGACACTAAAATTGCATCGCGTTTTGGCAATTGTGCTACATCGTCATGCTTTGTAATATCATGCACATTGGCTTTGCCAAACTCTTTTAATAAAGACACTGCACGGTTTAAAGCAACCTCTGGCAACTCAAAATCCACGCCACGCTCAAATCGTTGCGATGCATCTGTGTGCAAGCCAAAACGGCGCGCCTTGCCAGCAATTGCCACAGGTTTAAAAAACGCACTTTCAATCACGACGTTTTTTGTTGTATCACTCACCGCCGTCCGAAGCCCTCCCATAATACCGGCTAAAGCAATCACGCCATCATCATCACAAATCACCAATTCATCACCGCTTAGCGTAATTTCACTTTCGTTAAGAAGCAACAATTTTTCACCAGCATTGGCAATACGCACATTTATTTTTCCAACAATTTTGTCTTTATCAAACGCATGCAAGGGTTGACCCAACTCCATTAACACAAAATTGGTTACATCTACCAACAGATTTTTTGGTTTTATGCCAGAACCGTTTAACGCGTCCACAATAAATTTTGGCGACTCTACATTAACCACATCGGTTAAAACTTGGACAAAATAACGCGCACAAGCATCACTTAACACGCCAACTGCTTGTTTTTCATTGCCATTTTTTGCAACAGGTTTGGTGTCAAACGGTATGCGAAACGGTAAATTATTGAGTACCGCAAGCTCTCTTGCCATGCCACGCACGCTAAAACAATCACCGCGGTTTGGAGTGATGGAAATATCCAAAATATGATTGTCAAGGTTTAAATACTCGCGTATGTCCATGCCAATCGGTGCATCAACTGGCAAAATTAACAGCCCATCTACGCCGTCATCACAATCAATTTCACTGCCACCGCACAACATACCATGCGACAAAACACCACGCAGTTTATTTTTTTTGATATGAAATGCCTTGCCCTCAATCGGCGGTAATTGTGCCCCAATCGTTGCCACAGGTATTTTTATCCCTACCGCAACATTAGATGCACCACAAACGATTTGCAAAGGTTCGCCCTGACCGATATTTACCATGGTAACTTTTAATTTATCCGCATCAGGGTGCTGTTCCACACTAAGCACCTCGCCTACAACCACACCACAAAAATCACGAGCAACTTTGGTTAAATTATCCAATTCCAACCCTGCCATGGTGAGTTGTTCACCGATTTGTTCAGCCGTTAATTTAGGGTTTACCCATGCACGAAGCCAGTTTTCATTTAATTTCATAACCATCTCTTTTGACAAAAAATTTTTGCAATTTTACCATAAACACCCCCAAATTACCGAATTTTTCCACATTTTTATGGCAATTTTTGGCAAATTCTTTATAAAAAATCTGACATAAAACAAACCAACAAACCAAGCCGATAACAGCACTTAAATCACCAGCTGCTTTGTGCGTTAAAATTGGCTACAATATACATGAGTTCGTATACATGAGTTCGTATACATGGGTTTTATTGAAAAAACTGATTGAGAAACTATGAATTGTGCATCATTTTTTGCAGGTGTTGGCGGTATTGATCTGGGCTTTGCACAAGCAGGATTTGCTACCATTTATGCCAACGAATTGGATAAATTTGCGGTGAAAACCTTAGAACAAAATTTTAATTTTCCAATTGATCATCGCGACATTCACGACGTCAAAACCGACGAAATTCCAGATTTTGACATTTTACTGGCAGGTTTTCCTTGTCAAGCGTTTTCAGTGGCAGGCTATCGTCAAGGTTTTGATGATAAAAAAGGACGTGGCAATTTATTTTTTGAACTGGAGCGGATTTTTTCTAGCAAAAAACCGTCTGTGATTTTTTTAGAAAATGTCAAAAATTTGGTTGGACACGATCACGGTAATACCTTTAAAGTTATTGTAGAAACGCTAAACAGTCATGGTTATCACATCAAACATCAAGTACTAAATGCCAGTGAATACGGTAACATTCCACAAAACCGTGAACGGATTTATATTGTGGGTTTTTTGGATAAAAATGCCTTTGCCAAATTTAAATTTCCAAAACCCATAAAACGCCAAACCAACATTGCCGATATGCTTGAAGCTGAAGAAAATATCGACCCAAAATTTTATTATACCGATAAAACGCCGTTTTTTAGGCAATTGGTTGAAGAAATTAAAGATGCCAATACACTGTACCAATGGCGCCGCCAATATGTAAGAGCCAATAAAAATCAAGTTTGTCCAACTTTAACCGCCAATATGGGGACTGGCGGACATAACGTGCCACTGTTAAATGTACAAGGATTGCCAAGCACCATTCGCAAATTAACGCCACAAGAGTGCTTTAATTTTCAAGGATTTCCAAAATATTTTAACTTGCCAAGCACCACAAGCAATGCCAACTTGTACAAACAAGCGGGCAATAGCGTGGTTGTGCCTGTTATTGCACGCATAGCCGAGCAAATCAAACTTGCGTTACAAAATTAAATCAAGATACAAATTCGGTATTAAGATTTTAGCATTAAAATTTTTACCCAACTACTCTGCACGCAATAATTCATTAATCGAGGTTTTGGCACGAGTCTGTGCATCGACTTTTTTCACAATCACCGCACAATACAGTGAGTGCGATCCATCATGACTTGGCAAACTACCAGCCACCACCACCGAGCCTGCCGGAATACGCCCATAAGTGATTTTACCCGTTGTGCGATCGTATATTTTAGTAGATTGACCGATATACACGCCCATTGAAATCACCGACCCTTCTTCAACAATTACCCCCTCAACAATTTCAGAACGAGCACCGATAAAACAGCTATCCTCAATGATCGTAGGCGAGGCTTGTAGTGGCTCTAACACCCCACCAATGCCAACCCCGCCTGATAAATGCACGTTTTTGCCAATTTGAGCACAACTGCCAACCGTTGCCCACGTATCCACCATCGTTCCTGCATCAACATACGCACCGATATTGACATACGACGGCATCAAAACCACACCCTTGCCAATAAACGAACCCTTACGAGCAACCGCAGGAGGAACAACACGCACGCCTGACTCTTGAAACGCCTGTTTTGTCCAGTTGGCAAATTTTGTTGGCACTTTGTCAAAAAACTGCAAATGCTCACAAGAGGGCATTTGATAATTGTCATTTAAGCGAAATGACAGCAACACCGCTTTTTTTAGCCATTCATGCACAACCCACACACCGTCAATTTTTTCAGCAACACGCAGATCGCCTGTATCTAACCGCTCAAGCACGGTATTAACCGCCTGTTTTACCTCTTCTGGGGCGTTATTTGGACTAAAATCTGCACGGTTTTCAAAGGCGGTTTCGATGACAGATTGTACATTAACAGATTGTAACTTTGACATAACTCTTCCTAAACTTTTTGACTAAAACGTCTATTATCACGGATTTTTGCAAGTTTGGCAAATATTTTACCAACATATTTTGTCAAAGTTAACCACAAAATTTGTGCATGGCTTGGCTTGTTTTTTGGCAGTGGCGTTACTATATTAACATTAACAGCATTAGCATTAACATTAACATTAACATTAACAGCATACATAAATTAAATACAACTTCACCAAATATCACTCAACCAAAATATCACTCAACCAACAGCAAAATGACCTATCAGTCATTATAAACCATTGACAAAATTAAAATTTTAATAATTTTTTCAAAAATTCCCATTGAAAGCATAAATTTTACCCTTATTTATAAATAATCATAAACAACCAATTTAGGAAAAATCATGCAATTTGATAAAATGACCACCACTTTGCAATCCGCCATTCAACAAGCCCAAAGTTTGGCGATTGGAAAAGACAACACCGCCATTGAACCTGTGCATTTGTTATCAGTATTATTAAACGATGCAAGCAACCTTAATATTTATGAACAAGCAGGGGCAAATATTGCCACTTTAAAAGCCTATGTGAAAAAATCACTGGACAATCAAGCAATTATTGCCACACCAACAGGCGATGTGAATTTAAGCCAAACCACAGTCAAAATCTTAAACCTTGCTGACCGCCATGCCCAAAAAGCAGGCGACAATTACCTTGCAACCGATTGGGTATTGGTGGCGTTAGCAGAAACAGGTGATACCGCCAAATTATTAAACAAAGCAGGCGTAAGCGAAGCAAAACTACGCCAAGTCATTAACTTTATCCGTGGAGGCGAAAAAGTGCAACATCAAAACAGCGAAGATCAACGCGATGCATTAAACAAATACACAGTAGATTTAACCGAACGTGCAGAAAGTGGCAAACTCGATCCTGTCATTGGCCGCGATGAAGAAATTCGTCGCACCATTCAAGTATTGTCAAGACGCACCAAAAACAACCCCGTGCTTATCGGTGAACCTGGCGTGGGCAAAACCGCGATTGTAGAGGGATTGGCACAAAAAATCGTCAACGGTGATGTGCCAGAGGGTTTACGCAACAAACGTGTTTTGGCATTGGATTTGGGGGCGTTAATTGCTGGGGCAAAATACCGCGGTGAATTTGAAGAACGCCTAAAAGCGGTATTAAATGATTTGGCAAAATCAGAGGGGCAAATTGTTTTATTTATCGACGAAATTCACACCATGGTCGGAGCCGGTAAATCCGATGGTGCAATGGATGCAGGCAATATGCTAAAACCTGCCTTAGCACGCGGTGAATTGCACTGTGTCGGAGCAACAACGCTTGATGAATACCGCCAATTTATTGAAAAAGATGCCGCACTTGAACGTAGATTTCAAAAAGTCTTGGTCGATGAGCCAACGGTAGAAGATAGCATTGCAATTTTGCGTGGATTAAAAGAGCGCTATGAACTGCATCACGGTGTAGACATTCAAGACAGTGCCATTATCGCAGCCGCTCGCATGAGCCACCGTTATATCACAGATCGCAAATTGCCTGACAAAGCAATTGATTTGATTGACGAGGCTGCAAGCCGGCTAAAAATGGAGCTTGACAGTAAGCCTGAAGCCTTAGGCAAACTGGACAGTCGCCTAATTGGGCTAAAAATGCAACGCGAAGCCTTAAAAAACGAAACCGATGACGGGGCAATTGCCCAGCGTAATTTACTTCACGATCAAATTGCCGATCTTGAAAAACAATACGCCGATTTAAATGACATTTGGCAAGCTGAAAAAGCCCTTGTCAAAGGTTCGCAGGTGCTAAAAGATGAACTTGATAAAGCTCGGATCGCTTATGAAAAAGCAAGCCGTGAAAATGACTATGAAACCATGAGCAAACTACAATACGAAACCATTCCTGATCTTGAAAAACGCCTTGCTAAATCGGATCTGGCTCAAAGAAGTGGATCGGATACCAAACTGCTTCGCAATAAAGTAACCGATAACGAAATTGCCGAAGTGGTTTCTGCCAGTACAGGCATTCCTGTCGCCAAAATGATGCAGGGTGAACGCGAAAAAATGCTTGCTATGGAGGATAAATTGCATGAACGCGTGGTTGGACAAACTGAGGCGGTAACCGCTGTTGCCAATGCTGTTCGTCGTAGTCGCGCTGGGCTTTCTGATCCCAATCGTCCAAGCGGTTCGTTTTTATTTCTAGGCCCAACAGGCGTTGGCAAAACCGAACTTACCAAGTCGCTTGCCAATTTCTTATTTGACGATGAAAACGCGATGATACGCATTGATATGTCAGAATTTATGGAAAAACACAGTGTTAGTCGTCTTGTCGGCGCACCTCCCGGTTATATCGGTTATGAAGAAGGCGGCGTTTTGACCGAGGCCGTTCGCCGTAAACCATACAGTGTTGTACTGTTTGACGAAGTAGAAAAAGCACACCCTGATGTGTTTAACATTTTACTACAAGTCTTAGACGATGGGCGAATGACCGACAGTCAAGGACGCGTGGTGGATTTTAAAAACACGGTGATTATTATGACCAGCAATTTAGGCAGTCATAAAATCCAAGAGATGACAAACGATGGTGAAAACTATGACAACATTAAATCAACCGTGATGGAATCGGTAAATACTCATTTTAGACCTGAATTTATCAATCGGATTGATGAAATTGTGGTATTTCACCCACTTGGACAAGCGGATATGACAGGCATTGCCAAAATTCAGTTAGCCCGCCTAAAACAGCGTTTAAAAGAGCGTGAAATGGGGCTTGAACTAACCGATAATGCAATGAATACCCTTATAGCCGTAGGTTACGATCCGATTTTTGGAGCAAGACCGCTAAAACGTGCAATTCAGCAACAAATTGAAAACCCATTATCAATCAAACTCTTAAGCGGTGATTTTGCACCACATGACACGATTAAAGTTGACGTCGGATCAGATGGGCGTTTAAACTTTGGTAAACATTCCTAGTAAATGTTTTGGTAAATATTTTGGTAATAATTGCCAAATTTCTCACTAAAGGTTTTTAACCAAAGATTTCTCACCAAAATATAAACCGCCACGCCAAATCAAGTTGTCTTAATTTGGCGTGGCGGTTTTAATTTTTATGGCTGTATAATTTTAGCTAAATTAAAGTTTTAGTTAAAACTGTTGAAAAAACGTTCTGGCAGTTGCCATGCAATACGGAGCAAGTGTGCTGTGGTATTTTGCTGCTACCGCTTGGGCTGCAAGCTGTTTTGCCTGCTCTTCAGTTTTGCCATTTTTCATTGCAAAAGCCACTGTGTTTTTAGCCAATGCACCAATGTCTTGACTAAAGGCCAGTTGCATAGCTGCCGCTTGGGTTTTTAGTGCATTGTCGGATACGGTTACCAACCCATGAGTGGCATACACATCGCGTTGGCGTGTCGCTTGGTTACTGATATCCATATCAATCATGCCAAATTGATAGCCGGGCGTTTTGCCACGCAGTCCTTTCCATATGCCATGAGTTAGCGTGGTATTTACATCAAAAAATACCGTCGGATCTTGATTACCACCACACAATACTGTTGGAGCTTGTGGCAAAAATGAACGCAAATCGTTTTCTTTTAATGCCTTACGCAAACCATGTTCAGGTTTACTTGCAACCAAAGGAACAATGCTTGATGCACGCCCATTTTGTATATCAGTAAAATATTGAATCGCCCAATCAGGATTGGCTTTCATATCTGCCAAATATTTTACGCGAAATGGTGTGCTGATTAAATAATTTGCTTTGTCAAAACCAAAACCAAATTTTGGATTGGCAGGTGAAACCGCATCCAATTCAGCATTGCCTGTGTGATTTTGAAATAATGCCAAAAGTGGCAACTTGCCCTTTTGTATTAAATCTTTTTGCAGATCCAAGCGGGTTGGCAACATACCCACAACATCATCAGCGTTTGAGGAGGCAAAAATATCACTTGGTTTTTGGTAAATATTGCCAAATTGTTCTTGATAACTGCGTGCCATCAAAGGTGCAAAAATCGTTCCGCCCAACATCACATTGCCACCAAACACAACATCACCAAAAGCCTCCATTGCATAAGGCCCTGACATTGGCATAATAGCGGTTACAGGCTCTTTGATTTTTTCAAAATAACGTGCGGTTGCAAGTGCCACATGACCACCTTGCGAATAACCCGTCAAAAACAACTTGCCATTGTCTTTTACTTTGGTATTGCTTAATTTTGCCAATACTTCACGCCCTGCTTTTAAGGCATCGCCCATTTCGCGTGATTGTTGATCAGCATTCAGATAAGGGTGATAATTGAGTTTGGATTTATCATAACCTGCATAGTTTGGAGCAATAACAATAAAACCTTGGCCTGCAAAAATATTTGCCATTGATGTGGCTCTAAGCCCAGCTTCGTTGGTTTTATTGCCCACTTCAGCAAAATTAAAGTTTTGCTGTACAGCCGTGCCATGTGCGTGTAATACAACGGGACGATCGCCTTGACAACTTGGATCATTGCCTGTCGGTACAAACACTGCCCCTGTTGCATCGGTCGGTTGTCCTTTGGCATCCAATGTGTCATAGTGCATATATTGTACACTCACACCACATTTTGGTGCACCAATTGCACCAGCTGCGTTTTTCTCAATTTCTTCGCTTGCTTGTTTAATTTGTTCGGCGGTTAGCGTTTTAAAAGCGGTTGCAGGTTCAAGCAATGTGCCTGTTTTTAAGGATTTTACCCCCTGTTTTACTTCAGGTTTTTGCACTTGTTTTTCAGTCGTTGCGTTACTACTGTTGCCACCACCACAAGCAGTCAACAAAAGTGTGCTAAAAACCGTTAAACTTAGGGTATGTAAACGAAATGTTTGCATGACAATCCATCCTTGAAAAATGAAAAAGTTAAAATAAAAATCAACCTAAATACCAATGAAAAACATTGAAATACTCGTTTACAAAAACATACAAAAACAATTGTAAACTTAAACAATATAATGCACTTTTTACCAAAAAATGTCAACCAATTAATCTAAATTTTTCAACCATTTGGTTTTTGTTAAAGCAGTAAGTAATTGATTGTCATAAATTTTTTAAAATTTTTAGCAAATTATACAAAAAATACTTGCCAAACAAATAAAAATCTATATAATAGGCAACCACAAAGACGCAATGGCTTAAATTATGCCTTTAACAGCTTAGTTTAACCGCTTAAGTTTAACAGCTTAGTAGTTAACAGCTAAAACTTAACATTTGGGGACGTGGCGAAATTGGTAGACGCACTGGATTTAGGTTCCAGCGCCGCAAGGTGTGAGAGTTCGAGTCTCTCCGTCCCCACCATATTTATTGGCTTTAGGCTGTGTTTTTGTTACTTTTGGGTAACGATAAAAAACCATCTATTTAGGTGGTTTTTTTGTTGGGTTTTGTTTAGAATGGCTAAACAGTCGCATTGTTAAACAGTCGTCTTGGTTTTTGCATTTTTACCCATGTGCATTTTTACCCATGATAATTTTTTGATTTAGATATAAAATGCATTGCCAAAACAACGCACTTTATCAAGCATAAACTATCAGCTCCCTTGCAACAGGGCTCGAATACCCGCTAAATAATCATCAGGCGTTTTTTTTGGTTGATTGGGTTGTGTGCCTATTGCTTGCAAATGTGGGGCATCTAAATGCTCTTTTGGCAATTCAGCCAAAAAACGGCTTGGCAAACTGGTTCGTATTTCGCCCCCCATACGGCGTTCATGAGCATGCAGCAAGGTCAATTCTTTTTTTGCACGCGTAATGCCAACATACATTAAGCGACGCTCTTCTTCAATGCTGTCTGCCAATATCGAATTTTTATTCGGCAACAAATCCTCTTCCAACCCCATAATATACACATAGTTAAATTCCAAACCCTTAGCAGCATGCAATGTCATCAGATTAACCTTATTGGTATTTTCTTCTTCTTGTTGTTGCTCTAACATATCCAATAAGACAAGCTTACGAATAACCGCATCTATCGTCTTATTATCCTCATCTTCGGCACGATTTATCAGATTTTGAATGCTGTTATATAAAGTTTCTATGTTGTCAAGGCGGATTTTTTCTTGTTGAGGGGTTTTGGCTTCTTGTTTTACCAAATCAATGTAACCTGTTTCCAAAATCATCTGCTTAACCTGTGGCACAGGATCGTCATTTTGGTATAATTCTTGGGTATAATGTTCAATAAAACTGGCAAACTCACTTAATTCCGTCGCTGCTTTTTTTGGCAATGCACAAGCCAAGCCACCATGACTGCTTGCACTCAATAGCGAAATTTGGTGCT
This sequence comes from Moraxella macacae 0408225, assembly GCF_000320365.1. GTDB lineage: Bacteria > Pseudomonadota > Gammaproteobacteria > Pseudomonadales > Moraxellaceae > Faucicola > Faucicola macacae. Next base: position 1,133,000 of record NZ_ANIN01000001.1, on the reverse strand, counting down.
CTTGAGCGAACAAACCTAATTTTTCCAAACTTGCTGGCCCCAGTCCACGTTTTGGCGTATTGATAACACGCAAAAAAGCACTGTCATCTTCAGGGTTTAAAATCAAGCGCAAATAACTCATAATATCCTTGATTTCAGTGCGTGCAAAAAACGATGTGCCACCAGATAACTTATACGGTACTTGCAACTGACGCAACTGGGCTTCTAACATACGAGCCTGAAAATTACTGCGATATAACACTGCATAATCTTGCCATTCATTGCCATGCCGTAGTTTGTGCGTAACAATTTCTTTGGCAACGCGTTCTGCTTCACCATCATCACTTGCACATTTGATAACGCGTATCATTTCACCATGACCTTTATCCGACCACAGTTTTTTTTCAAACAAATGTTCGTTATTGGTAATGACTGCATTGGCCGCGTGTAAAATCCGATTGGTAGAACGGTAATTTTGCTCCAATTTTATCACTTTTAACCGCGAAAAATCTTGTTGCAACAATGCCATATTTTCAGGTTTTGCCCCACGCCACGCATAGATTGATTGATCATCATCGCCCACAACCGTAAAACGCGGTTGCACCCCCACCAACAACTTAATCAGTTCGTATTGAGCGGTATTTGTATCTTGGTATTCATCTACAAGCAGATAGCGAATCCGATTTTGCCATTTATCACGCACCTGACTGTTTTGTTGCAAAATTTTGGTAGGCAGTACAATCAAATCATCAAAATCCACCGCATTATACGCTCGCAAATTGCGTTCATACAATTGATACAGTGTGGCAAATAGCATATCTTCAGGATCTTCAAGGGTTTCTGGGGCTTGTTCTGGTGAAATTAAGTCATTTTTCCAATCAGAAATCATTTTTATTGCCTTGCCAATCAACTCTTTGCTCTGCCCTCCACTCATGTTATCTCGCACCATCAAATCCATCAACAAACGTTTGCTATCTTCGCTATCCATGATAGAAAAATTGCCCTTTAAAGGTGCGTGCAACAATTCATAGCGTAAAAATTGTAATCCAAACTGATGAAAAGTAGAAACCGTCAAGCCTTTGGTTTTTTCACTTGGCAACAATTTTTGTACACGAGCTTTCATTTCACGGGCAGCTTTATTGGTAAAAGTTACCGCCGTGATGCGTTCAGCAGGCATATTGCATTGCTCGATCAAATACGCAATTTTTTGGGTAATCACCGACGTTTTGCCAGAACCTGCCCCTGCCAAAACCAATAACGGCCCTGATACATCTTTCATGGCTTCAAGTTGTTGCGGGTTTAATTGCCCCATACCTGCTCCTATTGTATTGTTTTTCTAATTAATCTATTGAATTATTCAACACAAAAATACATTTTTTGGACAACTATTATAAGTGCAAAAATAAAAATAACAATGCAAAATATTGGCTTCTTAGTAAAACTTTTGGTAAAACTTTTAGTAAAAACGCATTGCAAAAAAATAAACGCCGTTATGGCGTTTACTTCTATTTTTGCTGTTTTGTTTTTGTTTTTGTTTTTGCTGTTTTGAATCATTAAAAAAATTCATGTTATTTTGGACTATTTTGAATTTCGCTCAACACACTATCTGACTGGCTTAACGCACCTGTTGGTTCAGACCAATCCCCAGCAAGTTTAAAACAAATTGCCAAAAACAGCATAAGCCCCACTGCCAACAAGCCGTTTTTTAATTGGATTTGACGGTTTTTATTTTTTTGTGTGCTTGTATCCGTTGTCATGGCAATGCTCCTTTGGCTTGCAAAAGTTGGCCTGATTAACAGTTAGCTTAATTAATAAATTAACTTAATTAACAAGTTACCTTAATTAATAAATCAGCTTAATTAATAACCGTTAAAAACCATTTAAATATCGCTTATTTAGCATGAGTCATACATTTGGTTGCATATGGCACGATATCAAGGCGTTTTTCTTCAATATCCTCACCACAATCACTACAAATGCCATAGCTGTCATTTTCCAATCGCATTAATGCACTGTTTACCAAATCTAAATTATATTCAGCTTCCAACAAAAGATTTTTTCGCATGTCATTTTCAGTTGCTGACACAGCTTGATCGTCCCAGTGTTGGTTTAACTCATCTGGTGGGTGATGAATATGGTCGGTGATTTTTTGAATGCGAGTTTCGTATTCAGTTTTTAAATCCAACAAATCGGCTTTGTGTTTGGCTAAATCACTCATGACTTTATCTCCATTAACTCACAACAAACAAAATTTACAACAAACGATACGTTTAAAAAACAATGAGTTTAAAAACAATGAGTTTTAAATCTGACAAAAACTTTACAATTGTTACGGCTATTATTCAGCAAAAATTCACAAAATGCAACCATTATTTACAAAACCAAATTTACCAAACCAATTGCTAAAATTTTGTCATTTTTGTTGATAAATCAACCATAAAAAAATTATCTTGCTAAAATTTATATCCGCTTGTCATATTATGCTACAATACTGGGTATTTACTTTCATGTTGCTTTACTTTCATGTTACTTTATGCCACCAAACAAAAAAGGAGCAAGGCTATGCAATTTTTACGTCTACAAGATCTTGATTTAACAAACAAAACCGTTTTAATCCGCGAAGATCTAAACGTGCCAATCAACAACGGTAACATTAACAGCGATGCTCGCCTAAAAGCAAGCCTGCCTACCATTGAGCTTGCCTTGCAAAAAGGTGCAAAAGTCATCATTTGTTCGCATTTGGGTCGTCCAAATCCAAACAATCCTGAAGAAAAATACTCACTTGCTCCAATTGCTGCTTATTTAAGCGAAAAACTCAATCAAACTGTCAAATTTGTCAATGATTATTTGCAAAATGGCGTGGATTTTGGTGATAGCAACGTGGTTTTATTGGAAAATGTGCGTTTTAATAAAGGCGAAAAACAAAATGACGAGGCCTTAAGCCAAGCCTACGCCGATTTGTGCGATGTGTTTGTGATGGACGCATTTGGCACAGCACATAGAGCCGAAAGCTCAACAGCAGGCGTTATTGATAAAGCCAAAATAGCATGTGCAGGGTTATTGTTAGCAAATGAATTGGACGCCTTAGGTAAAGCGTTAAACAACCCCAAAAAACCAATGCTTGCAATTGTTGGCGGATCAAAAGTTTCTACTAAATTAGATGTTTTAACCAATCTTGCCAAATTGTGCGATCAGATTGTCGTTGGTGGTGGCATTGCCAATACATTTTTGGTGGCAAACGGTGTCAATGTTGGTGCATCACTGTATGAAGCCGATTTGGTAGAAACCGCCAAAAAAATCATGCAAGATACCGATGTGTTGTTGCCAACTGAAGTGGTTGTGGCTAAAAAATCACAAATTGATTTTGATGACTTTTTAGGTTCGCTTGAAACCGCGGATGCGGTGGTTAAATCCGTCAATGACATCAATTGCGACGAAATGATTTTGGATATTAGCCAAGACAGTGCCAATCAGATCGCACACGCAATTTTAAACGCCAAAACCATTATTTGGAATGGGCCTGTTGGTGTGTTTGAAGTGGATAAATTTGGTATGGGCACACAAATTCTTAGCCAAGCGGTTGCCAATAGCGACGGCTTTAGCATTGCAGGTGGCGGCGATACCCTAGCAGCCATTGACAAATACGGCGTAAACAACAAAATAAGCTACACCTCAACAGGAGGCGGAGCGTTTTTGGAATTTGTGGAAGGCAAGCCCTTGCCTGCCGTTGTTGCACTAAAACAAAAGTTTGTTAATTCTTAATTGATTGATTTCATTAAAATTTTTCGCAAAAATAACCATGCTTATCTCAAAAAAGCGTATTAAACAAATTGTAAATTTGAGTTAATATTTGTTGTAGCAAGTTTAACTTGAATTGTCAAAGCATTTTTTTTTGAGTAAAATATAAAAAGTTGTCGCAGTTATTTTGTACGCTGTGTTTTATTATTTTTAGTGATTTGTTTTTTAAATACACTCATTTTCTAAAGACTTATTTTTAAATATAGGAATAACTATGTTAAAACGTAATTTATTATTGACTTCTGCTTTGGTTGCGACTTTATCAATTACCGCTTGTAGCCAACAAACCCAAGAGGCCGCCAAAGAAACCGCACAAAATGCAAGTCAAGATGTGGCATCAGCCGTTGAAAATGCTCCTGAAAACGTAGAACACACTGCCGAAGCAATGGGTGATGTGGTCGCATCAGCAGCCGATGCAACCGCCAGTGCCGTTGATGCAGGAGCTCAAACTATGGTTGATGGTGCAGAAAAAGCAACCGCCGCCACAGCAAATGCAGTCGCAGATGGTGCAAACGCAGTGGCAAGCGGTGCCGAGGCGATTGCTAACGATGTGCCTGAATCACAAAAATACTAATTTCAAAAATACCAATTTTTAACACGTTAACTTTTAGCACGTTAACCATATGTCTTAACAAGTAATGCATCTTAACAAGCACTGTTAAAAAACAATGTTTGTTAAAAAGCAATGTTTGTTAAGAATTTGTATGGTTAAAAATAATGTTAATCATATTAGCGTAACACAAAAACCCAAAAATTTTTGGGTTTTTATTTGGGTAATTTTTAGCAAATAGCGACAACCCTAGGTGATTTGATGCAAAAACTTGTTAAATACAATGTTGTTAAATACAATGAGTTTTGCTATACTCACCAATTCAATATCTTACAAAAATTTCTTACAAAAACAGTTAAGTTACAGTCAAATCATTGCCAAAATTTAACAAAAAAGTCAATTTAACCAACAAGCGAGATCAACATGGCTCTCATTTCTTTACGTCAATTATTAGATCACGCCGCCGAAAACAGCTACGGCGTGCCTGCTTTTAACGTCAATAACCTAGAACAAATGCGTGCCATTATGATGGCAGCCGAAGAAACCAACTCACCTGTTATCGTTCAAGCATCAGCAGGTGCTCGCAAGTATGCAGGTGCACCATTTTTACGTCATTTAATTTTAGCAGCCGTAGAAGAATTTCCACACATTCCTGTTGTCATGCACCAAGATCATGGCACAAGCCCTGATGTATGCCAACGCTCCATTCAACTTGGATTTAGTTCTGTAATGATGGACGGATCGTTAAAAGCCGATGGCAAAACACCTGCTGATTATGACTATAACGTAGCAGTTACGCGTGAAGTTGTGAAATTTTCACATGCTTGTGGTGTGTCAGTAGAGGGCGAAATTGGGGTGCTTGGCAGTCTAGAAACAGGCATGGCAGGTGAAGAAGACGGCGTGGGTGCAGAGGGCGTGCTTGATCATTCACAATTATTAACCTCGGTGGCAGAAGCACGTCAGTTTGTGGTCGATACCAATGTCGATGCACTGGCAATTGCAGTTGGTACAAGCCACGGTGCATACAAATTCACCCGCCCACCAACAGGCGATATTTTGGCAGTGGAGCGTATCCGCGAAATTCATGAAGCCTTACCGAATACCCACTTGGTCATGCATGGTTCAAGCTCTGTGCCACAAGAATGGCTAAAAATCATCAATGAACACGGTGGTCAAATCGGTGAAACATACGGCGTGCCTGTAGAACAGCTTGTTGAGGCAATTAAACATGGCGTGCGCAAGATAAACATTGACACCGATTTACGTTTGGCAAGCACAGGAGCGGTACGCCGTTTTATGGCCCAGCACCCAGCTGAATTTGATCCGCGCAAATATTTAAACGAAACCATCAAGGCTATGAAAGATGTCTGCGTGCAGCGTTACATTGCTTTTGGCACAGCAGGCAATGCAAGCAAAATCCGCCCCATCAGCCTAGAAAAAATGGTAGAATATTATAAATAATTTTTATACGATAAGCTAAGTTAACAAAATTTAAGTTAACAAAATAAAAGTTGGTTGAGTGAATAATTCAGCCAACTTTTGTTTTAAACTTTTGTTTTAAACTTTTGTTTTAAACTTTTGTTTTAAACTTTTGTTTTAAACTTTTGTTTTAAACTTTTGTTTTAAACTTTTGTTTTAAACTTTTGTTAAGCGACAGACATTTTAAAAAAGCAAGCATTTTAAAAGGCAAAAACATGATTGCAAAAATTCACGGCAATGTTGAACACTTACACGCCCCCACAGTCATCATCATGACTAAAAATGGTATTGGTTATGAGGTTGAAATACCATTGAATGTTTTTTGCCAATTACAAATTAACCAACCAATCAGTCTTTGGACACAGCTTATCGTGCGAGAAGACGCCCATTTATTGTTTGGATTTTTGACCTATCAAGAACGAGAATTATTCCGCCAATTGCTAAAAATCAACGGCATTGGAGCAAAAATGGCATTGGCAATTTTATCAACATTAAGCCTTAGCGAACTTAAGCACTACGTAACACAAGGCGACGAAACCGCTTTAACTCGCATTCCTGGCGTTGGTAAAAAAACCGCTCAACGTTTGTTGGTAGAATTGGGTGATAAAATCAAGCATTTAAGCACAGAACCACCAACATTCAACACAAACCTTGCAGACACATCACCGAACTTAGAAATATCCATCATCGCTGAAGTAAAAGCAGGCTTGATGGCATTAGGCTATAAAGAAAACGAATCTCAACAAGCAATTAAAATTGCCAAAGCCAAGCTAAACGACGAACTGACCACGCAAAATTTGTTAAAATTGGCATTAAAAAGTTTGGCTTAAACCTAACAAAATTTGCAATAATGAGTGCAATTATTGTTTACGAAACGAAATTATTGTTTACGAAACGATGCAAACAATCCCTCGTGTTCAATTTTAGGCATTTTCATGGTTACCGTGTCTGACAACATATCATGCACCGCAACCCCCTGCTTATTTACCCATGCGAACCAATAATTAAACAAAAAACCCATAAACGCACTAAACAACACCGCTTGACGACTGCCATGCAACCACGAACCCAAAATAGCACACAAAGCAGGCAACAAACACGCCGCCAAAATCCGTTTTACCGTTTGCTTCCAACGCAATAACGATCCATCACGATTCAAGGTTTTTAGTCGCCATGTTTGCATTCCCAATGTTTGTCCAGATTTGCGTAAAAACACCCCATAAAAACCAATCAAAGTCAACACAAAAGACGGTGTTAACACAAAATTTTGATACCAAGAGGGCAATTCGGTGGCTTGTTGCGATGTTGTGCCAACAGGCAAAAACAGATGCGTACCGAGCACCACAAGCAACATCGATACAAAAAACAACAAAGCCAAAATCAACATGCCATCGTACAACATAGCGAGCAATCGCAACGCAGGCTTGGCAATCACAGGTTGTTCATCAGAGATTTTTGGGGAATAGATGGGTTTTGTCGATTGGGTTGATTTTGGTGAATTCATAGCAATTTGGTAAATTTATGATTAAAGGCATAATTTTACCTTAAAAAATAAAAAAACCAACTGTTTTTTTACCAAAACCAACTGGGCTAGAATTTTTGGCATAAAAAAATCGCTCTTGAGCGACTGTTTCTTAATTTTTTGGGGTTTTGATATTCATTGTTTTTGGTTTAATTGGCTTTAGTTTAGTGGCGCGCCCGGAGAGATTCGAACTCCCGACCCTCAAGTTCGTAGCCTGATGCTCTATCCAACTGAGCTACGGGCGCTTAAACTAAAATCTTTAAGCAAAGATTAACAGCTGTTAATTAACTTGTTTAAAGTGGTGCGTATTATAAATTTAATTTATAAGGTTGTCAAGCATTTTTTTAGTTATTTCAACTTATTTTTTTGCTATTTTCTTTTTTCTTATTAAAGAAAATGGCGGTGACGGAGGGATTCGAACCCTCGATACAGTTTCCCGTATGCAGCCTTAGCAGGGCTGTGGTTTCAGCCACTCACCCACGTCACCAAATTTTAACAACACTTAATTATTTACAACACTTAGCATTTAACAATGCTTGGCATAATGCATAACGCTCTATGTTGTGGGAAAGCATTATAGCAAAGTTTGCTAAGAATGCAAGTTATTTTTGCAATTTTTTTTGGCAAAATGCGAATTTTTTTGCTAAAATCTTATTAATTTCGGCTAATCAAAACAATAAGGGGTAATTATGCGTGCGACGGTATTGTGTTTTTCAGGACTTGACCCATCAGGCGGTGCAGGTTTACAAGCAGACATCGAATCAATTGGACAAGCAGGCGCCCATGCAAGCGTGGCTTGTAGTGCAGTAACCGTGCAAAATTCTCAACAAGTTTTTAGTTTTGAAAGCTGTTCGGCTGATTTGGTAAAAGCACAAGCCTTGGCGGTTTTGCAGGATTTGTCCGTCAAAGCGGTTAAATCTGGCATGCTTGGTACAACGGATAACATTGCAATGTTGGCAGAATTGTTCGCATCAAACCAAATTGCCAAAGCCACGCCGTATGTGCTAGATCCTGTATTGGTAGCAAATAGCGGTGGATCGCTTGGTGATAAAGCAACATTGGTCGGTGCATTTAGTGCGTTATTGCCATTTGCCAGCGTGGTAACACCAAACAGTCATGAATTGCGCGATTTGACAGGAATTGACAATTTGCATAAAGCAGCAAAAGACTTGTGCGAACGCGGAGCAAAAGCGGTATTGGTAAAAACAGCACACGACAGCGACAGCCAAGGAATTAAGCAGTTTTTGTATCAACAGTGCAATGATGATGTTAGCCTGATTTATCAAGCGGTTTTACCGCGCCTGGCAGGAGAATTTCACGGTTCTGGCTGTAGTTTGGCAAGTTTTATTGCAGGGCGGTTGGCAGTTGGCAATCATTTGGTAACGGCTGTGCAATTGGCAGATATTTGGATCAATCAAGTATTAAAAGCAGCCGACAAACCACACCCCAATGACAAAAACGCCCAGTTAATTCCCAAGCGTTTTTACTATCGGTAACCTTTATTAACAACAATTTTTATTAACAATATTTTTATTAACAATATTTTTATTAACATTAGTTTTTATTGCCAATCATTGGTTTAATTCAGTTTAAAGGTTAATTAAATAAACACCAAAAGTTTTTACCATCAGTTCTAACAAGATAATTAAGAAAAACCCAATCATAGGCGCCAAATCCAACATGCCTGTTTTTGGTAATAACTTGCGAAATGAGGTGATTAACGGCTCACTTAGGCTGGCCAATAACAGCAAAGCTGGGTGAGCTTTATTTCTAAACATCACAATCCAACCAATCACAAATGAAGCAATGATGAGATTTTTACATAAACGCAAAAAATCCACAACCAACGTAACACTTGCAACAAAAAACAGCATAAAAGGTGAATAATAACGATGCAAATGATCAATCAGAGCCATATTATAATCGGTACTGTGAAACAATCCGATGTTTTGGCTGTCAAGTTGCATTACATCTAACACACCCCATATAAAAATCAGACGCAACAAAAATAACAATGCCACCGCAGACAAACTTATCCGTCCACCACCTAAAGTTGGAAAAATCCGTGCAAACACATCTACCACTTGGGTGATTCGATAGATGCTTTTGGCATACGGATCTTTACGCTCCACATTTGCAAATTGGATCATAAAGCGAAAAAATAACAACAACATCACCGATCCTACGACAATATCAAAAATTGTTGCAATCAAATATGTCATTACACCAACCCTTTGCCAAGTTCAACGGATCGCACAACACAAGCCTGCATTGCTTTATCAAGAGTTTCACCCAACTGTTGTTTGTCAAACACACAAATCGCTGCATGGGTTGTGCCGTTAGGCGAGGTTACTTTTTGGCGCAATACGTTTGGTTCGTCATCACCTTGTAAGGCCATCACCGCTGAACCAAGGGCGGTTTGTATGGTAAGTTGTTTGGCCTGTTCATAACTTAAACCCAACTTTTCACCTGTGCGTATCATGTGTTCAAATACATAAAAAAAGTAAGCAGGAGCTGATCCTGATACAGCAGTAACCGCGTGCAACAAATCCTCATTTTTCACCCACAACACTTGCCCTGATGCAGATAAAATCGCGGTGATAATCACCTTATCCGCTTCTACAACATTGGCAAACACGCCTGTTGCCCCTTGTTGTATCATCGCAGGAGTGTTTGGCATTGCTCTTGCTAAACGGATATTATCGCCCAATAGCTCCTGCAAACGCTGTAATGACACGCCTGCCAAAATAGAAATTACCAGTTGTTGTGAAAACGCTTGGCGAATTGGCGTTAATGCATCAACAACAACTTGCGGTTTAATTGCCAAAATCACCACATCGCTTTGGCTAATCTGCGTATTAACCGCCGAAAGATCATTGATATCAATAGAGGCAACGCCTTGATTGGCAAAATATTCACGCTTTTTTGCACAAGGTTCAATCACCGTCAACAAATCAGCATGAAAACCCTTTGCCAACAAGCCTGTAATCAAGGCTTGAGCCATATTTCCGCCACCGATAAAGGTAATTTTTTGGTAAAATTGAGAAGGTTGTAAAGGGTGTGAAAGTTTGGCAACATCATCAAGCATAACATTATCAAGCATGGCTGTCTTCTAATTATGGTTAAAAACGCTAGTTTAGCACAAAACCAACCAATTCACAAAAGCGTTATTATGTGTGTTTTTAATAAACCCTAAACCCCATTGCTACAAAAAATTGTATTAATAAAATTGTATTGAACAAAAAAGCAAAAAAAACGGACAAATTATTTATCCGTTTTTTTATTAAACAGTTTTTAACATATTAAACAGTTTTTAACAACTGATTTTTTAACAACCGATTTTGATTAATTTTTTTCAAAATATTTGGTTAATACTTCTAGACAACGTACGACTTTTGCAGGTTGTTGTTCGCGACGCGGTGTAACGGCATATAGCATATAGCTTGCCAATTGATAAGTTGGCAATACTTCTACCAAATCACCATTTGCCAGTTCTTTTTGTGCATCCAGCGACATAATACGAGCAATGCCCTGACCTTCTTTTGCCAAAGCAATGGCTAATTGTACATTGTTGGTTTCGATGCGAGTTGGTACTTTTACGCGCACTTTTTTGCCATTTTCAACGCTAATCATATCCAATACTGCAGGATCTTTTACCAAAGTAAGGCCGATCATTTGTAAGGCTACCAAATCTTTTGGATCGGTGATTTTTTCATGTTGGCGTAGATAATGGGGCGATGCAACCAACATCGGACGCACTTCGGTCAACGGATAAACCGATACGCTTGTGTCATTGGTATTTGGCGACATACGCACCGCAATATCAATGCGCTCTTCGATCATATCTACATACTGGTTATCCGCTTCAAAATGGATATTTAAATCATCGTGGGCTGACATCCAAGTTGACAACGCAGGCAAAATATGGTTTACGCCCAATTCTGGTGTGGTTGCAATGCGTAGGTTACCCGCCAATTCATCACGCAACTGATGGACACGAATACGTCCTTGTTCTGCAGCCTCCACCACATCTTTGGCACTTTCGTAAAAACTTGCACCTGCTTCAGTCAAGCTCAATTTGCGTGTCGAACGGTGCAACAACACCACACCCATATCCTGCTCTAGTGAACGAATTTGTTGGCTAACTGCACTGGTTGTAATACCCAATTCTTTGGCGGCACCGCTAAATGATGCATGACGAACAACACTTGCAAACACAGCCATGCCTCTTAAATTATCTAACATATAATCACCTAACTCTATCTTGTTAAAAGGAATTGTTATTATATAACATTTTTTTCATATTTTAAATAATCTAAACAGCTTTATTTGCCACTTTCCTTATGAATTTTACTCAACTGATAATTTAAGAAAACTAATTCTAAGCTAAATATCGGTTGTTTAACAGATTTTTTAACCAATATTTGCTAAATTGTTGCTACACTGATACAATTGCTACACAATTAAATAAGTTTTATTGAATTTATCTTGGCGTTTTGTTGTAAGAGGATCTGCACAATTGGTTGTTGACTCATTTGTTCGCCAGCCACTTGGATTGCCAGTTCATCACGCTGTTTTTGGCGCATTTGTGGAGATTGTGTCGCAATGCTTGCCACTTGATTTGCATCGCTATTAATTTCAATGCAAATGCCTTGAAATTGTTGTTGCAACACAGCACACATACGATGAAAACTCTGTCCTGTACTCAAAATATTTTTACTGGTAATAAACACCGATTGTCCATGTATCTCACCTGTCATCAGACCCTCACGAGCCAAAACCAATTCATCATTGTCCAACCACGCATGGCTGCGTGCCTCACTTAGCCAAAAATCCCATTTTTCAGGCGTCCAGTTGCCGTCAAAATGTTGCGGTTTTGGTTTAAGCAAACTTTTTGGCGCAACATTTTCAACATTTTCAACATTTTCAACATTTTCAACATTTTCAACATTTTCAACATTTTCAACATTTTCAACATTTTCAACATTTTCAACATTTTCAACATTTTCAACATTTTCAACATTTTCAACATTTTCAACATTTTCAACATTTTCAACATTTTCAACATTTTCAACATTTTCAACATTTTCAACATTTTCAACATTTTCAACATTTTCAACATTTTCAACATTTTCAACATTTTCAACATTTTCAACATTATTTAATTCAATACTATCAGTTGGCTGGTGAGTATTTGGCACGATGGTTGGCAAAGAAGCTGGTGCGATGTCGGGCTTATCATTTTTTTGATCGCTGTTTGGTTGATTGTCATTTTCTGGCAAATTTTGGGCGACATTTTGCTCGGTTGTTGATTCAATTGTTGGTTCGGTTACTGGCTCGGTTGTTGGCAAAAATTGGTTAATTTTTAAGGGTTTAAATGCCAATAATCGCAACAAACACATTTCTAAACTTTGTAATGGCGTGTTGGCAAGTGCAATATTTTCTCGGCTTTTGATGACAATATCATAATACAATTGCAAAATTTCGCTCGGTAATTGTTTAGCAAGGCGTTGTAATTGCTCGGTCTGTTGCTGATTTAACCCTAGATCCATATCAGGCAAAAGCTGTAGCATTGCCACATGATGTAAGGTTTCAGCCAAACGATCATACACGGCTTTGGCGTCTACCACTTGTTGGCGCAGTTTGGTGATAGACATCGATAAATCAAGCGGTCGGTGCTGATAAATCTGTTCAAGCAAGCAAATCACATCAGCTTGGTCAATTAAACCCAACATTTGGCGGATAGTATTGTCATCAATTTTACCGTTACCAAACGCAATTGCTTGATCGGTAAGTGATAACGCATCGCGCACCGATCCTTTGGCACTGCTTGCCAATTGCCATAGTGCATCGGTTTGGTATTGGATATTTTCTTGGTCTAAAATTTTTGCCAAATATTGTGAAAGTTGCAACTGTAAAATGGGGCGTAACACAAACTGCAAACAGCGTGAAATAATGGTAATTGGCAATTTTTGCGGATCGGTGGTTGCCAATAAAAATTTGACATGCTCTGGCGGTTCTTCTAAAGTTTTTAACAAGGCGTTAAAACTATGCGTTGACAACATATGCACTTCGTCAATCAGATAAACCTTGTAACGCCCTTGAGTTGGAGCATAGGGCACATTGTCAAGCAGTTCGCGCGTGTCTTCTACTTTGGTGCGCGATGCTGCATCAATCTCAATTAGGTCAATAAAATGCCCCGTATCAATCGCCTTGCAAGTATCACACACGCCACAAGGCTTACTGGTAACACCCGTTTCACAGTTAAGGCATTTTGCCAAAATCCGTGCAATCGTGGTTTTGCCAACACCGCGCGTTCCAGTAAATAAATAAGCATGATGCAACCGTTTATGATCAATTGCGTTGATTAAAGCGGTGGCAACATGGTCTTGCCCTAACAATTCATAAAAATTTTTTGGGCGATATTTGCGTGCTAAAACTTGATACATGATAAACCATTGGCATAGAATAACAAAAAAGAAAAATAACAAAAAAGGGCATATTCATCGCTAAATACGCCCTGCTATTGACGATGCGTGCGTTAAATCAGCTAAAATGGTAAAATTTACAAAATAACCGATTAAATCGCTTCGCTATTGGCTTCAATTAACGGTTGCAACTCGCCATCTTGAAACATTTGTGCAATGATATCACTACCGCCAATCAACTCGCCTGCCACCCACAGTTGTGGAAAGGTTGGCCAGTTGGCAATTTTTGGTAAAGTTGCACGTATCTCTGGATTTTCCAAAATATTCACAAACGCAAAAGGCCGGCCAATTTGAGTGAGTATTTCTACCGCCCGTGCAGAAAAGCCACATTGTGGGAATTGAGGCGTGCCTTTCATATAAAGCAGTACGCTGTGGCTTGCAATTTGATCTTTGATAATTTGTTCAATATTGGTATCAGTCATAAAATTTACCTGTTAAGTTTTTAAAGCGTGGTTATTATACGTTATTTGATGGCTTTTTGGCAATTAATACCACACAACTGGCCGTAATTCCCTCTTGACGCCCTGTAAACCCCAGTTTTTCAGTAGTCGTCGCCTTAATGCTGATTTGATCGTTTTGACAACCCAGCACATTGGAAATGCTTTGCTTGATTTTGTGTTGATATGGCAACAGTTTTGGACGTTCTGCCATGACGGTAATATCAGTGTTTACAAGCTGATAGCCGTGCGACTGAATAAGAGCATACACTTGAGTTAACAAAATTTTTGAGTCAATTCCAGAAAATTGTTCATCAGTATCAGGAAAAAACTGTCCAATATCACCCAATGCCAACGCCCCAAGCAAGGCATCACACAAAGCGTGCAATACCACATCACCATCAGAATGAGCAAGCAAACTGTGCGTATGGGGAATTTTTACACCGCCAAGCATAACAAACTGTTCAGTTTCGCCTGTGTTTATAAAGGCATGTACGTCAATGCCTTGTCCAATGCGTATCATTTTTTTAGCCTCTTTTTTAGCCCTTTGTTAATCTTTGTTAAATAAACATTAAAAAAATTAAACGATTGCCATATTTTTTGAATCAATAGGGCTTATAAGTTTTGGTTTTAACAGTGCATACAGCCCGCCTGTTACCACAGAACCCACTGCGATCGCCACAAGATACATAAGCGGCTGATTAATTGCATTTGGAATTAACAGCACAAACACCCCACCGTGTGGTGCAGCAAGAGTCATATTCATTAAACCAACAAGTCCGCCTGTCAATGCCCCGCCAATAATACAGCTTGGTAAAACACGGCTTGGATCTTTGGCTGCAAATGGAATTGCCCCCTCACTGATAAAACATAGCCCCAATACAAGCGATGCCTTACCTGCGTTTTGTTCATCGGTGCTAAATTTATTTTTTGCCAACAACGTTGCAATTCCCATACCGATAGCTGGAACCATACCGCCTGCCATCGCAGCAGCAATTGGAAACTGATTGGGATTGTCAAGTGTTAACAGCCCTACCGAAAAAGTATACGCCGCTTTATTAATCGGCCCGCCCATATCCACACACATCATACCGCCCAAAATTGCCCCAAGCAATACCAAATTGCCTGTGCCAAGCCCTGTTAAAAAAACCTCCATACTTTTTAATACATATGCCACAGGTGTGCCAACAACATAAAACATCAACAACCCAATGACAAGCGAACTTAACAGCGGAATGATTAAAATCGGCTTTAAAGCCTCCATTGTCTGTGGCAAATGTACTTTTTTGACTAAAAAATTGGCAATATAACCTGCCAAAAAACCTGCCACAATCGCCCCTAAAAACCCTGCCCCCAACTGAGATGACAACCAGCCACCCACAAGTCCTGCTGTCAATCCCGCCCGATCGGCAATTGAATAGGCAATATAACCTGCCAAAATCGGTATCATCAAGGAAAACGCCGCCTTGCCCGTCTGCATCAGCACATCAGCAAGACTGCCCTTAGCTTCAAAAGCATTGATACCAAACACAAACGACATCGCAATTAGCAAGCCCCCTGCCACCACAATCGGTAACATAAAAGAAACACCGGTCATTAAGTGCTTATAAATACCTATTTTTTCAGATGATTTTGTACCGGATTTTACTGCAGTTACGTTTTTTTGCCCATTGTCATAAACTTTGGCATTTTGAATGGTGTTGGCAAAGGTTTGCTTGCTGTGTTTTAACGCTTGCCCTGTTGAGGTGCGATACACTTTTTTACCAACAAATCTATCCGCATTCACTTCAATATCAGCAGCCAAAATCACAAAATCAGCATTGGCAATTTCATCAGCGGTTAAAATATTTTTTGCACCAACCGATCCTTGGGTTTCTACTTTAACCGCATAACCAAGCTCTTTGCCTACATTTTCCAATGCTTCTGCTGCCATAAACGTATGAGCAACCCCTGTTGGACAAGCGGTAATTGCTACAAATGACAGCGGTTTTAAATCGGTTTTGCCAAAATCGACCTTAGCACTTTCAATTGCACCAACAGGGGCGTTTTTTACCACATCAAAAGCATGCACACCTGCAATATCAATTGGTTCAATCAACGTCAATTTTTGTAAATACTCGCCAAAGGCTTCAAATTTTGCCCGACCTATCACCACAATTTTATCAGCAGCCTCAAGCATAGCATTGTCAATGCCATCACCGAATTCATCATTTAAAACATCACTATAAACACCGTAAGTTTTGGCATCAAACGCCAATTTTTTTGCCAAAATCAAACCCTCAATGTCGTCTTTGGCATGGATAATCACTAAATTTTTCATGTTGTTTTGCCTAAAAATTAATTTCATTCACCGTGGTTTGGCTTACCAAACGCTCTTGATCCTTTTTATTTGCCACATCAAAACCAATCATGGTTACTGCATGACTTGCCAATGCCACGCTATTTTGCAGTATGGTTTTGTCATCATAGCCTTGCAAAAAACCATGCACCATGCCTGCTACCATAGTATCACCTGCGCCCACCGTGCTTTTTATCGCAACCTTTGGTGCGTTGGCAATCAGGATTTTGTGCTTGGATTTTTGTAGCCAATTTACACCATCTTCGCCCTTGGATATCACAATGTGTGTAATATCACTGTGTAAGCGATCAAACAATGCCACCTCTGCCTTTAAATCCTCTACGTCAATGCCAAACGCATCGTGCAATTCTGCAAGGTTTGGCTTAATCATAAAAGGAGAGTTGTTTGTTGCAACTTTTAACGCATCGCCACTGGTGTCTATCACAAGTTTTGGATTAAGGCTTAAAATCAGTTTAATCAATCGATCAAAATCCAACAAATCAAACCCTTGTGGTAAACTGCCTGACAAAACAACAAATTCACAGGTTGTAGCAAGGCTTGCAATGCGATCAAACAACTCGCTTTTGGCGGTTTTGTCCACCAAAAAACCTTTGCTATTAATATCGGTCATTTGTCCATTTTTTTCAGCAAGTTTGATGTTTTGGCGTGTGTCTCCGTTTACATAAATAAATTGATTATCCAGTTTCAATTTGTTAAACTTATCATCAAAAATTTGCCGATTGCCCTGCCCCAAAAACCCCGTTACCACCACATCATGTCCAAGCTGTGATAACACGCACGCCACATTAATGCCCTTACCAGCAGGATCAGTTTGGTTTTGAGTTGTGCGATTTACCGCTCCGATATGTAGCTTGTCAAGGCTTAACGTTACATCAAGTGCAGGATTTAGCGTGATACACAACGCACTTTTTTTATTGTTCATACAAACTGCCTTGTTGTTGGTGATGGCTTAAAAAATCTTGACTTAATGCACGCACAGAAGTGGCGGTATCACACGCTAAGGCTTGTGTGGCAAGGGATTGGCATGATTGATAAGATAAATTGCGAATTTGCATTTTGACAAGCGGAATTTGGTTTAACGATACCGACAATTCATCAACACCAAGCCCAAGCAGTACAGGGATAGCTTCAGTATCCGCTCCCAATTCACCGCACACACCCACCCATTTGCCATGTTTGTGGGCGTATTTTACCGTATTGTCAATCAATCGCAGCACACTCGGGTGCAAACCATCTGCCTCAGCCGATAATACAGGGTGGCCGCGGTCAATTGCAAGCGTGTATTGAGTCAAATCGTTCGTGCCAATGCTAAAAAAGTCCACATATGGGGCAAATTTTTCTGCCATAATCGCTGCACTTGGCACTTCAATCATCATGCCTACTTGCAATTTATCGTGTGGGTTGTTTGCCAACACATCATCTAAAATTGTACAAGCCTTCTGCCATTCTTCAAGACGGGCGATCATCGGAAACATAATGCGTAAATCTTTGCCTTGCGAGGCTTGCACCAACGCGGTGAGTTGCTCTTTAAAAATATCAGGACGGCGCAAGGTTAAACGCACGCCACGCACGCCCAAAAACGGATTCTCCTCGTGATTTATCACAAGATAAGGCAACGGTTTATCTCCGCCAACATCAAGCGTACGCACCACCACTGGGCGATCAGCCATTGCCTCAAAAACTTTTTTATAATCAAGAATCTGCGTTTGTACATCAGGCATGGTGTTGTGTTTCATAAAAACAAATTCAGTACGCAACAAACCTACGCCCTCTGCTCCTTTTGTTACCGCATCTTTTGCATGTTTCAGATCACCAATATTCACCGCCACTTCAATATGATGCTTGTCAAGAGTGATCGCAGGCTGTTGAGCGGTATCGAGGGCTAATTTGGCAAATTGTTGTTGTGATTGTTGCAAAGCAATTGCATGCTCAATTTGCGGTTGTTTAGGATTGATGACAAATTCACCCGTCAAGCCATTAAGCAAAATCTGTGTACCACGATCAACCTGCAACACTTGTGCCCCTGCTCCCACAACCGCAGGAATGCCTAAGGCACGAGCCACAATTGCACTGTGCGAACTTGCTCCGCCAACCGCCGTCAAAATTCCCGCCACATAGCGACTATCGAGACGCGCAACATCACTAGGCATTAAGTCATGCTTCACCAATATGTAAGAATCTGTTGGCAATTCTGCTAAATTTTCACCACACAATAATGCCAATACTTTATCACCCACATCACGCAAATCCATCGCCCTTTCAGCAAGCAATGGATTGTTTAGACTTTCTTGCACTTTGGCGGTTTGTTCAATACAATGATGCCACGCATACGGTGCTGTAAAGTTATTCTCAATTTTCTGATTAACATCACTTAACAATTTAGGATCGTCCAACAATGCCAAATGAGCGGTAAAAATCTCGGCAATTTCTTTTTTCTGGGCGGTTTTTATCAATTTTTCTAAACTTTGTTTGACTTGTTCGATCGCTTGTTGCAATTTAGTTTTTTCTGCTTGGTTGTCGTTGCTTGTTTGCTGATACGCATATGTTTTTGGAGTTATTACCACCGCTTGTCCAACCGCCACACCTTGCGATGCTCCAATGCCTTTTGGCTTAGCGTTTGGCATGACAAATGGATCAACCCATGTCAAATTTTCACCAATTTCTGATTGGCTTGTTGCATCGATGGCGTTACTTTGTACAATCGGTTCAACCGTTTCACCCAAGCCTTGTTTTACCGCTCTAATCACCTTTGGCAATGCTTGTTCACTTTCGCTATTTGGTTCTGCAATAAAAGTCAACGTTTGTCCATAATTTGCCCCCAAAGCCAATAAATTGGTCAAACTTTTTGCCGAAACAAAATTCACACCATCAACCGCTACCTTAATTTCACCCGAAAGCCCCTTAACCATATTCACCAACTGGGTGGCAGGGCGAGCATGTAAACCGTGCTGATTTGGCACAACAACCGTCTGTTTTTGCCAATCTGGAATGGTTTTAGCCTGAATTTGCCCTGCAATTTTACGGCGATCGTCTGTGGTTAAATCACTTTGAAACAACACATCAAGCAACTGTTGTAATTTTTGTTGATCCAGACTTGAATGGTTGGCAATTAACACCAGTGTTTGTAATTTTTGTTGATTAAAATCAATAACTTGACTATTTTTCACAATGGCAACAGCAGGCTGATTTACCGCTGTATCACCCAATACCGCCCACACATTTGGCTGTAAAAAAATCGCTTTTTTGGTCGATAAATTAGTTAAAAATCCAGCACTTACCAAATTTTGTGCTTTTAACAACTGATAACCATGATACGCCAACTCATCTAAATCAGAAGCCTTAACACCAGTTTGTATCAAATTTTCATGCAACACCAAACTTTCAGGCATTGCGTTAAGAATTGCTAAAATATCATCGGCGGTTTTTGCTTGTCGAATATCATCTTTCACTTCTTTGTTTAATGCTGATGTTAACAACTGTAGCACTTGTAAATGTTCATCTGATTTGGTAGCAATTGCTACAGCCAAGTAGACAGTATTGTCATTTCCCCAGTCTACACCCTTTGGAAAATGGGCAATTCTCACCCCTGTGTTTAAAATCGCATCTTGAGAATTTTGTGTGCCATGTGGAATAGCAATGCCTTGTCCAAGGTAGGTTGTGCTTTGATTTTCACGATCAAGCAAGCCTTGTAGATAGTCATCAGTTGTTAAGTTTTCCTTAACTAAAATATCCGCCAATAAAGCCAAGGCATCGGCTTTATTTTCAGCGTGTTGTTGCAAAAAAATATGATCTAAAGTTAAAGCAAGCATGGCATTCCTTGTAGTTTCAAATCTGTAGTGTCAAATTTGTAGTGTCAAATCTCTGGTTGTAAAATGGATTCATTTTAGCACAATTTAAGCCAATTTCGAGATTTTTTCACAACAATTTGTTGGTTGGCAATTGCCACAATCGACAATTGATGGGTGTGAATTAATGAGTTTTTGTTGGCAATGG
This sequence comes from Moraxella macacae 0408225, assembly GCF_000320365.1. GTDB lineage: Bacteria > Pseudomonadota > Gammaproteobacteria > Pseudomonadales > Moraxellaceae > Faucicola > Faucicola macacae. Next base: position 1,112,395 of record NZ_ANIN01000001.1, on the reverse strand, counting down.
TTAGGTTTTATTAAGATTAATTTTACAAAATCTTGGTTATTTTAACACTGCCAACTTATCCGTTATGATCTGTATCATCGTCTCAGCACAGCGTTGCTCCGCAATGCGTCGGCTCTCGCCTGTGGCAGTAGTGATTTGCTCGGTTTGATTGGCATGGATAAAACCCACAACCGAACATTGAACACGAAAAATTTGATTGGGAGCATTGCCAATGGTTTCTAACAATTCATATTTTGGCAAGGGCAATTGGTGGGCTTGTAGCAATTCTTGCAAGCGAGATTTGGCATCTTTTAGGATTTGTTGCTCTTGAATCAGTCCAAATAACGCATATTTTTCATACCACGTTAAAATACATTGTTTTACCGTGATAAAATCACCACTGTCCAAATAAATTGCCCCAATCAAGGCCTCCACTGCATCAGCCAAAATAGAAATGCGATGACGGCCGCCGCCTTTACGCTCGCCCACGCCCAAAATCAAATAATCAAACAGTTTTAACTCATTGGCAATCATAGCAAGACTGGATTCTCTTACCAAAGTGGCACGCATGCGAGTTAGCCGCCCTTCGTTGTGGTTAGGATAACGCTCATATAAGGCTTCAGCAATGACCACGCCCAACAAGGCATCACCCAAAAACTCAAGGCGTTCGTAGTTAACCAAAGGATCAAAAGAGCGGTGCATTAATGCCAATATGGGCAAATTTGGATTACTAAAATGATATCCCATCTCATAGGACAAAGCACTTAGCTTGCGTACTTGAGACGGTAATTTTTTAACATCAAAGGTTGGAATTGTCGCAATCATGGATAAGTAGAACTAAGCTAAGCAAATAATAAAAGCAAAATGGTTTTTATTCAAATTGTTTGAATTAAGATCAAAAATTATCGTAAGTTAAAAATTATCGTAAGTTATTGGGTGGCAGATTTGGCATCTTCTGCTGTGATGCTATCTTCAAAACGATTGACAATAAACACATTACCAAAAAAGTTGTTTTCTTCTGCATAAACGAGCTTTAAAGAGATATCACCCGGTGTACCTTTAACAATTTTGACAACCTCATCAGGTTTCTTCGAAAAACCATTAATCGACCACTGTGATGCCAAATTACTCATCAACTCTTTTGTAGAAATTCTGTTTTCATTGGCTTTTTTTAGCTCCCACGCCACTGATTTTTTTAATTGATAATTGCCAATATGTGCAGGTAAGATACCCAAACCAACTTTAAAACAGACGACCAACATGCAAATCAAAATAACAATGCCTGATATACTCATACCGCGTTGATTATTTGGTAAATTCATAACGACCTCTAAAAATTTAAAATCAGTCCAAAAATAACCGCTAATTTAACCGAACCTAACAAAAACGTCAAGTAAAATTAATGAATTGCACCATTTCGACTAAAACTTGGCAAATTAAAACCGCTTGGTTTGTGCATCCATATATACACCGCTTTGCCTGCAATGTTTTCATCAGGAACAAAACCCCAAAAACGACTGTCTGCACTGCGATCGCGGTTATCTCCCATCACAAAATACTGTCCTTGTGGTACGGTTACTTGCCATTTTTTGCCCTCGCTTGTGAGTAAGGTTGGACTGACTTGTTGTAAAAAGCTGGCATATTGATACCATACATTATCACCCAAATGACGCACCAAATGTTGCCCTCCTGCACTGGGGGTTTCTTGAGTGTAGCTGGCAACTTGTTCTTCACTGACACCTTGTAGTTTGGCTTGTTCGGCATTTTGCTCTACAGGGTATAATTGTTCTGTGAGTGTTGGATTGGCGTTAAATTCAACCGCTTGAGTTGCGATCGCTTGTCCATTGACACTTAACACACCGTTATCAAAACTTACAGTATCACCACCAACACCGATAACGCGTTTAATATAATAAATTTTTGGATTTTGTGGATAACGAAATACCACCACATCACCGTGTTGTGGGTTATTGATATCCATGATTTTTTTGTTAAGCAAAGGCAAGCGGATACCATAAGTATATTTATTAACTGCAATAAAATCGCCTGTATAAAGGGTTGGCACCATAGATGACGATGGTATATTAAACGGTTCAATCAAAAACGATCGCACCGCCAACACCACGGCCAAAATCGGAAAAAAATCATACGCCCAACGCACAGGAGCATATGATTTTTCTAAGCCTTTGGTTTTTTTTTGCTTTAAAACCAAGGTATCCAACAGCCAAATTGCCCCTAAAATCAACGTCGCAGGCACAAGAATTAAATTAAAATCAAAATCCATGCAATAATTACCTTATAATTAATTACCTTATAATTGGGTTGCTTATGATTGATTGTCCACTTTTAACACTGCCAAAAACGCCTCTTGTGGAATTTCCACACGTCCAACTTGTTTCATGCGTTTTTTGCCTTCTTTTTGTTTTGACAATAATTTTTTCTTGCGCGACACATCACCGCCGTAACATTTTGCCAATACGTCTTTACGCAAGGCTTTTACCGTGCTGCGTGCAATAATTTGACTGCCTATCGCCGCTTGAATGGCAACATCAAACATTTGGCGCGGAATGAGTTCTTTCATTTTTTCTACCAGTTGATTGCCACGATAACGAGCTTGATTGGCATGACAAATCATAGCCAAGGCATCGACTTTTTCGCCGTTAATCAATACATCAACACGCACCAATTTATCCGCCAAAAAACGCTCAAACCCATAATCAAGCGATGCAAAACCGCGCGAAACCGATTTTAAACGATCAAAAAAATCCATCACCACCTCACCCATCGGTATGTCAAAAGTGAGTTGCACTTGATTTGCCATAAATTTCATGTCTACTTGCACACCGCGACGCTCAATGCACAAGGTGATCACATTGCCCAAATAATCCTGCGGAACTAAGATATTACAACGAGCAATTGGCTCACGAAATTCATCTATCACACCCACATCAGGCAATTTTGATGGGTTGTCAATTTGGATAACCTCGCCGTTTTTCTTTTTAATTTCATAAATCACCGTTGGAGCTGTGGTAATCAAATCCAGATCGTACTCACGCTCTAAGCGTTCTTGGATAATTTCCATATGGAGCATGCCCAAAAAACCACAACGAAAACCAAATCCTAACGCATCGGAGGTATCGGGTTCAAAAAATAACGCAGCATCGTTGATTTGCAATTTTTGCAAGGCTTCTCGAAACGCTTCAAAATCACCAGAATCCACAGGAAACAAGCCTGCATACACTTGCGGTTTTACCTTTTGAAAACCCGGAATGCTGTCTGTTTCAGGCGTTTTTGCAAGTGTTATGGTATCACCAACAGGAGCACCACCGATGTCCTTAATCCCTGCAATGACAAAACCTACCTCGCCTGCTTGTAGCACATTGGTTTCTAACGTTTTTGGAGTAAATACGCCGATCGAGGTTACGATATGACTTGATTTTGTAGATTTGATAAAAATTTTGTCATCTTTTTTTAGCGTGCCTTGACGCACACGCACAAGCGACACCACGCCCAAATAATTGTCAAACCAAGAATCAATAATCAAGGCTTGTAATGGGGCATCACGATCGCCGTCTGGTGCTGGAATTTTTTCTACAATCGCTTGTAGCAACTCTTCTACACCCACACCAGTTTTTGCTGATACGCGTGGTGCTTCGGTTGCCTCGATGCCAATAATATCTTCAATTTCTTGAATGACGCGTTCAGGTTCAACTTGTGGCAAATCAATTTTATTTAGTACAGGCAATACCTCAAGACCTTGCTCGATCGCCGTATAACAATTGGCAACCGACTGGGCTTCAACACCTTGGGCGGCGTCCACAACCAACAACGCCCCCTCGCACGCAGCCAAAGAACGTGAAACTTCATAAGAAAAATCCACATGCCCCGGCGTATCAATAAAGTTAAATTGATATTTTTTGCCATTTGGGTGTGTGTAGTAAAGCGTTACCGACTGGGCTTTAATCGTAATGCCACGTTCTCGCTCAATATCCATAGAATCAAGAACTTGGGCTTGCATTTCACGTTCATCAAGCCCACCACACATCTGAATTAAGCGATCTGCAAGCGTGGATTTTCCGTGATCAATGTGAGCAATAATGGAAAAATTACGAATTTGTGCTAAAGCGGTCATGGCTACCTATGCTGTTTGTTTAAATTAGTACTGAAAAATGGCAATTATTGTACCGTATTTTTAACAAATCACCTAACTTTTTTTGATAAAAATTGGCAATCAAATCCAACAAAAACGCCAAAACCGTTTCATGATAAATTCAAACAGGCATTTGTTTTTTCGCTACAGCTTGAGAGTTTTTACGATTTTAAGTATAATTGCATTTGTATCGTTATGTTTTTAATATGTTGTTAATATGTTTTTTAGTATGTCTGTATTTTACAGTTGGTCTGATACTGGATCAAACAATTTAAGCACACCTTTAGTTAAACGCAACCAAGCTCTTTGCTTGGATTATCTGACACTTTCCCTTAAAGTCTTTTTTAAAATTAAGCGGTTTTTCGGTGAGATTGGATAAATCGCTTGAAATCTAAATGATAATGATTTATATTATCATTTGTATATTTTTTGTATACAAAAGACGATGCCTAAATAACCTACCAAAATCAGTCAAACACAGTATTTATAATACAGTAGTTATAACACAGTATTTATTAATACAGAATTTATTAACACAATATCCATTCAACCCAACAAAACCGTGAATGCAATACAAGGGGAAAACCAATGCCGCAAACACACCAATCCAACCACCCATCTAAACACATCTTTAAACTTAGCCTATTGTCATTATGCTTACTCAACATCACTTACGCGATGGCTGCAGAAGACGATAAAAACAAAACCGCCAAATCACCCACCACACCATCTGTGGTGCTAGATGAATTGTTTTTAACCACAGAATCTGAACCTGAAACCTTTAAACCGTTTACCAAAGCCGCTGCCACCAGCGTGAAAGAAGACGTCTTTAAAGCCACCGAAAACGTAGATGCCATTGTGCGCAGCATGCCAGGGGCATTTACCCAGCAGGATAAATCATCAGGGCTTGTGTCATTAAACGTGCGCGGCGACAGCGGCCTTGGACGTGCCAACGTGTTGGTTGACGGCGTAACCCAAACCTTTTACAGCACCTCAACCGATGCAGGGCGCGGCGGCGGCACGTCGCAATTTGGTGCAGCCATTGACCAAAATTTTATCGCGGGCATTGAATTAAACAAGGGCAGTTTTAGTGGCAAAAGTGGGCTAAATTCACTTTCAGGGGCGGCTAATTTTCGCACGCTGAATGCCGATGATGTGATTAGCGACGATAAAGATTTTGGCTTTATCAGCAAAGGCATAACTGGTAAAAACGCCACCGATAAAAACTATATGCTTTCTACCGCAGCACGCAAATGGCTTGACAATGGCAGTATCAGTGTGCTCTATGGCTACAGTCATAAAGATGTCAGCCAAAATTATAAAGTGGGCGGCGGTAAAGAAAAGATCAGCGATGTGGGTAAAGATCTGCTGTTTGCCAGAAAAAAAGAAGAGTTTTTAAAAGGACATGTCTTAAAATACAACGAAACCACCAAAGCCTGGGAAAAGGATTTTTCTCAAATAGATGAAGACGAAGGCGATGTTTTATGGAAAAGAAAACGTAAATTTGGAGGCAAATGTTACGGTCTTGGTTGTCATGACACCCCAGAAAAGTTTGCAAAATATGTTAAAGATGCCGAAGAACAATGGGAGAAAAACGATGCCAAAAAATTTGACATCACCCCCATCGATCCGACTTCATTGCAACAAAAACAAGACAGTCATATGGTAAAAATCAATTATAACAATGATACCAGCGATCTTGGACTACAAGTGCGTAAAATGGACACCAAAATCGGTACGCGCAACATTACCAACAACAATTATCAACTAAACGCAGGCTTTAAACCCAATGACTTGCTTGATGTCAAAGTACTGGCCGCCCAAACCACAGGCGTGCAAAAATACCCCAAAGGTTCAACGTTTACCGGTTGGCGCTTGGATAAAGATTTTTCCGCCACCAACAGGGCTAAGATTTTTGACATTAACAATACGCACACTTTTTATTTGCCCAAAGAAACCGATTTAACCACAACCGTAGGCTTTAACACGTTGCGCAATGAATACGCCAACAGCCGCTTTCCAGAAGAGTTAAGTTTGTTTTATACCAATGAGCTATTGTGTGGTGGTGGCTATGATGCTTGTGGTGGACGTTATCAAGGTTCAAGTGGCGTATTGCCAAAAAAATCGGTGATTGTGCAGCCGTCGGGCAAACAGCGTTTTGACTCGGTATATTTAGATGCCTCGCTTAAAAAAGACAAATACCGCTTAGATTATAGTGTAAACAATACCAATTATCGGTTTAGCGGTGAGTATGCAGGTTATTTTGGCAGCAAAAAAGAGTTTGCCGATAAGTTTGGTAAAGATTCAGCCACTTATAAAAAATATTGCAAAGAAAATGGTTGCGATCAATACGAACCACTGCTTACCAAATCAGGCAAAAAACGTGCGGTCAATCACTCGGTAACATTCAGTGCCGAATATGACAATGGTTTTATGCCGTTTGTAAGTTTTGCCCGTACGCACAGAATGCCTAATATTCAAGAAATGTATTTTTCGCAAATTGGTGATGTGGGGGTCAATACCGAACTAAAACCCGAGCGTGCGCGCACTTATCAATTGGGCTTTAACATCTTTAAGCAAAGTTTGTTGGACGATAATGACACGCTTGGGCTAAAATTGGTAGGTTACAGAAGTCGCATTGACAATTATATTCACAATGTCTATGGCAAATGGTATGACACCAAAAATCCGCCAAGTTGGGTGGAAGCCGGTGCATTAAAAGGCTACACCATTCAACATCGCAATTGGCAAGCCCCTGTACATAAAAAAGGCCTGGAACTTGAGTTAAATTATGACACCGATTACTTTTTTGCCAATCTGTCATATGCCAAACAAACAACCGATCAACCGACCAATTATAGCGATGCCAGTGAATCACCGCTTAACAGTTCTAAAGAAGATCAATTAAAACAAGGCTACGGCTTAAGCAAAGTGTCTGTGTTGCCAAAAGATTATGGGCGTTTGGAATTTGGCGTGCGCGGTTTTGACAAAAAACTCACTTTAGGCAGTGCAGTGCGTTATTATGGTGAAAGCATTCGCGCCACCATTGATCCACGCTATATTGATGGTACAAATAATGACAATACTTCAGATCCGCGCACTAAAGGTACACGCACCATCAAGCAAACTGAAACCTTACCAAAACAGCCACTGGTGCATGATTTTTATATTGCTTATGAGCCGAAAAAAGATTTTGTTATCCGCTTTGATGTACAAAATGCCTTTGATAGACGCTACATTGACCCATTAGATGCAGGCAATGATGCCGCCACGCAGCGTTATTATAACTCTTACTTTAACGACATCAAAGAAGGCAAGCCCTGTCCACCGGGTGCACCAAGTGCATCGTGCGGTAAACCAGAAGCTGACAAAGACAAAAACACCACTCAATCCGTGTTAACCAACTTTGCCAAAGGGCGTTCGTTGCTTGTGTCAATGAGTTATAAATGGTAACTTAGCTTAATCTGATGTAAAAAAAGCACCAACAAAATGGTGCTTTTTTTTGAGCTTAAGCTTTTTTAGGTTTAAGCTTTTTTAGGTTTAAGCTTTTGGCTTAAAACTTCATCTCAAGTGCCAACGCATAATTACGCCCAGGTGCTGCATAGCGGCTATAACTGCCACTGGTTTTGTGCAAGGCGTTTGTGCCATTTGGAGCAAGGGCATTGTTTTCGGCGGTTTGACGCACCGCTTCCCACGTTTGGTAATATTTATTAAAGACATTGTTTACCCCTGCACGCAAGGTAAAATTGTCTTTTAGCGTAACATAAGCGGATAAATCCAGCGTTTGCCACGGCTCGGTGCGTGCTTTGGTGGTGGATTTTTCTTTGGTTGTACCGTCTATTTTGTGTTCATTGGCAAGCAATTCATCGTTATTTTTGGCAGCAGAATGGGTAAACATCGCGTTTACGCCCCATTGCTGGCTGGGGTGATCATAACCCAGGCCAAGTACATAGCGCGATGGCTGAATTGAGTCAAAAAAGATATCCGTCGCCACCAAATTGGGATTAATGGATTTGCTTTTTACTTTGACGTGGTTGTACGCAAGCGTAGAATGCAAACCTTCTGGCAGGCGTGAATTCACGGCATTTAAATCCAGTTTACCCAGTACGTTAACGCCTGATAATTCGGCGTTTTGGGCGTTATAATAACCACTTAGCACGGTATAAGGTTTTTGCCCTTTGTAGTTTTTAATCTCGCCACTGGTATGACTGATTAAATTGTTATAGCGGTTTTTAAAATAGCTCACTTCTAGGCGGCCGCTGTTGTGTTTAAAGGTTGCACCAATTTCTTGGTTGATGGATTTTTCAGGTTTTAAATTGCTGCAATGAATGGTTTTTTGACCGATATACCAACCTGAACCACCCGGTAAAACATTGCCATCACAATCCAAACCTTTTTGTGCGCCATTACGCCAACCGTACATTTCCGAAAAACTGGGCATACGAAAGCCTTGCGAATAGCGATACGCAATGTCTAGCCACTCGGTGGGTTTGACCACAATGCCTGCTTGATAGCTTAAATTTTTGGCAACCACTTTGTCTACATGTGCCACGTTGGATTGGTGTTTGGTGTTGTCATAACGCAAGCCAAGCCCCAAATCTACATATTTGCCGAGTGCCATGTTGTCGCGCAGCACGAGGTGATAATTTTGCCCTTTGATGTAGCGTCCATCACAATCAGCATAGCCGTTGGTTTTGGATTGACATAGATTTTCGGTTTGAACGCTAAAGTTTGTGGGTTTGTAGGTTTTGGCAGTTTGCGGGGTTCGGCCGTCTGGTTTTTTATTGTTAATGTTAAATTGGTAGAACTTGTCGTATAATTCTTTATACTTTTTCTCGCCCACTTGTCCGCCACCGTTGTTTTTAACAAACTCTTGGTATTTATTCCAATTAGGATTGCTTGAATTACAACCTTGGCTGCCAAAAGGCACATTGGCAAGACAAATGGCTTGGTCGCTATTGCCAATTAAAATTGGTTTTAGTTCATCTGGAATTTTTCTTGTTTCAACCGCTGCATATTCTTGTTTGCCATATTGATGTAACAAATCATGCTTTAAATCCGAATTAAAGCGCTCATAACCTGCCTGTACATTAACATTGTGCGTGGTATTGGCAATTTCAAGCTGTTTATCCAATGAGATTTTAAACAAATTGCGCTGTTCGTTATAGCGGTGTTTGTCGGATTCACGGGCGGTAAACGGCTTATCAGGCTGACAATTGCGGTCAACATTTGGATAAGTGGAGCAGTGGGTACTAAGGCGATGACTGTCTAAATGAATGTCTTGTTTGTCGTAAGAAAGGCGCGCTTTATCCAGCCATTTGTTGTTGCCATCATTTTGATAAACGTATTCTAATCCAAGGCGGTTTTTGGTGTGGTGTTCGTCGTGAAATTCACCGCGGGCAAAATTAATGCCGTAGCCTGTGAACTGTTGTGCTGTATTTTGTCCGCGCCCTTTATGCCAAGTTTCGCCCAAATTATCACCGCGATAAATACCTCTACTGATTACTCCGCCATCAGCATTGTTAGCACTTTTGCCTGTAATATCGTCTTTAGTAAAATATTTCGGCGTGGTCATATCCTGCATATCAAACATTTGTTTGGTTTTTTCATACACTGCACCGATATAATGTTCGTTATTAATGCGATAACCTGGGCGAATAAACAGCGATTTGCTGCTGTATTTCAATGGATTGGGCAATAAGCGGTCTTTGCCTGTATAGTCTTTGGCGCTGACGGTTTCGGTGATGTCGGTAATATACGATTGTAATTTTGGCTTATCTTCGCCCTCTATTTTAAACCATTCTTTTCTTTTGCTTTCGTCCACAATGGCATTGGCACGCGTGATTTGTTGCGTGGTTTTATAGGCATCATCATGAGCCTTGTATTCTGTGCCGCGGCGGTCGGTGTAAATAATCGCCGTTTCAAAACCGCCTGCTTTGCCCGCGGCCGCCACCGAATTCACCCAAGCGTTGTTTTTACTGGCATAGGCGGTTTTGGTTTGCACGCCCCAATCTTTGCCGTCTTTAATCAAGTCATCGGCGTTTTTACTCACAAATGCCACCGAACCCGACAACGCACCGCTGCCGTATTCTGCCGAGTTTGCCCCTTTGCTGATTTCTATCGCCTTGACGTTTTCGTATTCAATTTCATTAATCGCACCGCCGTTGGCATAATTACCACCTGCTACAGGGCGCTGAATGTGGTAACTTTGTGCTTGTGCCAGGCCGTCCACCAATACCGCCACGCGGTTTTTATCCATGCCACGGATAGAATAGCCCGAACTTGCCCCTTGCCCTTGTTCAACAACGGCGATGCCGGGGTCATAGCGGGTTAAATCGCGAATGTTTAATACTTGCTCTTTGCTTAAGGTTTCGGCATTTTTAACGATTTTACCAAGCCCTGTTACGTCTTTGCTGGTGCGCGTGAGTTCTTGAGTTTGAGTGAGTTTGAGTGCTTCTAGTTGTACTGTTGGTAGATTGGTTTGCTTGGATTTTGGCAGTTTTTTACTTTGTTTGTCGGTTGTTTTGGTATCTGTAGCACCAGTTTGCGTATTGTCAGCATTAGGAGCAGCAATAGCAAGCACTGGCATAACGGTCATTAAGGCAAAACATAAGGCGTTTAATTTAAACAAAGGCTGTTTGGTATTCATATATTCATTGCTCGTTTTAAATGATATCTTTATTATAGCATAAAAAAACACCCCAACCCCCTTTTATTGCTAGATGGTTGGAGTTTTGGGGTGTTCTTACTTAACGGTATTTTTGTTAACGATTATTTTTTAACTTCTTGTTTTTTTGTGCCAAAGACAACAGCGGCGTTGTTGCCATTATTGTTTTTGTAGGCAAAAGATCCGCCCATTTCATTGGCATCTGGTCCATAAAATCCGCCTTTAACTTCCGCATCTTTAATATGGATAGGATTGCCAAAAGTATTGGCCGAATCAGGTTTAAAGCCACCTTTATTTAAATCAGGCGTATTGGCTTTGGCGGTAAAGCCAGTGCCGTCAATTTTACCATCGGTAATGCTAAAGACATCTTTGGTGGTTTGTTTGTCATCTTTGTATGACAATTTACCTGTCAAGGATTTTTTGCCAAAATCTACATCAAAATCAGCAAAACGATTGGCCGGATCTACATCAAAAGCTGCAGAAGAGGCTTGACCTGTTGCCGTGCCACCTGTGCCTTTTGCACCAAGTAGGTAACCTGTCCATGATCCTTTATATTTGGCTGTACCAGTGGTTGGCATGTTTTTGTCAGTGCGTTCGCCTTGCAAGAATACCGCATTGTTTTCGTTTTGTGTTTCGCTGCCAAACGTCAACCAACCAAATTTCATGTATTGCAAATTATCACAACACACATGTACGGTAAGTTTGTCTTTTAGCACCGTGCTTTCGCCTGCTTTGTTGGTAGCAACGGGTTTTTCAACCGTGATGGTTTTTTTGCCGTCTTTGCTGGTTACTTTGTCGCCAGTCGCTACCAAATCAATCACCGTGCTACCAAGCACCAATTTGCGTGCATCGCCAAAGTTATTTAGCTCTTTGGACTCAAATGAAGCAACCAAATCTTTATTGGCACCGCCGTTGCCTGTTTGGTAAGCACCAATTATGCGTGCGTCCAAAATGGTTTTGTATTTGGTATTGTTATTTTTTTGTTCTTGTTTTGCACCAAACACGCCAAACACTGAACTGTCATCGGTTAAGAATTTACCTGCCAATTCCTCGGCTTTTGGCCCATAAAAACCACCCTCTAGTCTGTCTTTAGCATCAGTAGTAAATGGGTGTTCTGTAGTTTTGGATTTTTCACTTTCAGGAACGGTAGCACTGCCACGGAAGCGGTTGCCGTATAATTGAGCGGTGATGTTATAGCGGGTTTTAGTATCTGTACTATTGGCTTTTTCACTTTTTAACGTACCTGTTAGTTTTTTGTTACCAAAGTCAACATTAAACTCACTGCTGTGTTTTTTGACAGAATTTTCATCAGGTGAGATTAAGCTACGTCTGTCGCCACCTCTATCCAATGTGTCAAAATCAGAATATTTGCCACCATTTTTGGCATTGGTCATAAAATCCCAACTGCCTTTATAGGTTACAGAACCGCTTTCAGGCAACTCTTTAGATGGATCTTTACCCTCATAATACAGTCCACCATCATAACCATTTTTGGCAATTTTATTCTGTATATCAAGCACACGGTAAGTGGGTAGATAATGATGTCCAAAACGCACGTGTTCAAAATCGCTGCCCGTGCCTGTTTTAGTATTGTTAACAATTTTTACTTTATTGTATTCAGCTTTGGCAAGTTCTAAGGCTTTATCATCAATGATTTTATCTACCAGTGCTTTGATCTCTGCTTCAGTTTTGTTTTTATTATCACGTTTGGTGTTATCAGTAATAGCGGTGCGTTCTCTATTGGCTTGATCTTGAATGCTTTTGCTGTTTTTTAGGTTGTCCAAAATTTGTTTGTCATAAGGCTGAGTGGTTAAATTACCATCTAATTTTGCCAAATCGGTTTCTTTTAAGTCAACTTTTTCTTCTTTATTGCTTGGATGCCAATTACGTACTTTTAAATCCATTCCCATGCCCAAAGCTGGCTTTTGTAAATCTGACAAATTCTCTTCTGTGCGTTTTTCGGTGGTTACGTCTTGATAGGTAGGTTCGGTAGGTTTTGATGGTGCTGGAGGGGTTGGATTTGGAATTGGGTTTGGTGTCGCTGGAGGTTTTGGAATTGCAGTAGATGGTGGTGTTGTACTTGCTACGCCACTACCACCGCCTCCGCCACAAGCGGTCAATAAAATAGATGAAACAGCGACAAACAACGCACTGTAGCCAAGACGTTTGGTAGGTGCGGATAAACCTTTGGACATAACTTACTCCTAAGCAACAAAATGATTATGGTTAATAAAACGCTAGTAAAAATGATAACTATTATCGTTATATAATAGTATAACCCTACTTTTATAAATAAGCAAGGTTATTAAAGCATTTTTTTACAAAATAGTAAGAAAAATAAGAAAATATTAAAATCTGTAATCAAATTCAACAAAAGCACGCATTTTGTCATAACCAGAACGCAAATCATTGCTCTTGTTGATCGTTTTTGCCACAGTTAAGCGTGGCGTAATGCCTTTGATATGCAAACCTCGATGCCAAAATGACACAGAACCTGTGTATTCTCTATCGCGGCGAATTTGCCCTTGGCTAAAAAAACTTGGCGTTTGGTAACTTTTGCGCGCAACGCTTAAATTAGCACGCGTAGACAGCCCATTGCCCCATTCTTGCCCCCACGTGGCGCGCACGCTGGTACGCCGAAAATTATCGCTGTTGTCCTCTGGCACTTTGTTGTTATACACATCAAGCCCCAGTACAAAATAGCGCGTGGCGTTGGGTTGGTGCAAAAGCGCGGTGCTATAAAGCACGCTGTTGCTGTCGGAGCGCGGCCGCTGGTGATTTTTAGCGCGGTGGTTTCAATGGCGTTTAGGGTTTGTGTTTTGGGTGAAAGCCAATAATCAGCGCTTAAACGCACGCCGCGGCTGGTACTGTACAAATCATTGCCAAAAAAACGCCGCTCGGCAAAGGGGGCGATATTCACATCGGTTTTGGCATCGGCAAAGCCCAGTGTTACATTGGCGCGTCCCCAGTGGTCGTTATAATTTTTGTGGTTTAAATAATTTTTGCCATTGATTGCACCGCCAGCACCAATATAAAAGCCGCGCGGCAACGACCATTTTTTATCGCCGCCAAGTTGATACGTGAGCGCGGTGGCGTCAATCGGTGGTTCAAATTCCCAATTGCCAATTTTTTGCTGTTTGGGGGCGTTGTTAATGTTGCGTTCTTTATTGACATTAAAGCCCGCTTGCCATTGCCAAGTGTCGCGTTTTAATAACGCCGTTTGATATTGTTTGACAATATCGGCAATATTATTAGGCAAATTTTCGCTTTGCAATTTGTCAAATTGGTCTTTGGCGGCCTCGTTTTGTTTGTCAAAAAACAACGCGCGCGCCAAATGAAAACGCACCACGGTAAATTCTGGAAATTCAGCAATTAACGCGCGCAAGTGTTTAATGGCGGTTTTGTTGTCGCCGTCGTCTAGGGCAATGAGCGCTTGCGAGTAGTTAACGAGCGTTTGGTCTTGCTCGCTTTTAGGCAATTGCCGATAAATTGGCAACAGCGCGCGAATGCCTGCAAGGTTGTTGGTGGCGGTGGCGGAATTGAGCGCGTGATTGAGCAATTTGGGATTGTTTAATAATAATTGTTCATCGGCGATGATGGTGTCATTTTGGGTTTCTGGCTGCGGCTTGTCGTTTTGCTGTTCTTCTAAAAGCGGCGAGGGCGGTTTGGCGGAATTAATAATCAGTTCTGGCTCTGGCACTGGTTGCACTGTGGGCGGCGCGGCTTGTGGGTTGGTTGGGCTAGCGGCGTAAACGTTACTGGTTATAACGCTTGTTATAATACCGGCAAGACTGATAACAAAAAGTTTGCTGTTAACTTTACTACAAGTGGGGCGGTTGGTTTTTGGGTTCATTGTTCTATACGCGGTTGGTTAAAAATAAAAACAACACCTTGATGCAAGCTAAAAAGTCGCACCAAGATGTTAGCATTGTTTAGCAAGTTTTAACAATTAACCGCTGTGGTTAAAAATTAAAACTTCTTTACGCCCACTACATTACAGCCTTTAAACAACATTTCGTTGCCGGGACTGGTCATGTTAATGCCTAGGCGGTGATAGTTGTTTAACGTCATAATCAGCCCATTAATCAGTCTACTGGTTCGCCTGACTGACAAACGCAATTTTGCCAATGCCTGCGGCGCTGGCACTTGCCATCACTTGCGCAATGGTGTCGTATTGGCTTTCTTTGTCGGCGCGCAGCTGAATTTGTGGGTCTTTGCCTGCTTTGGCTTCGTCGCTTAGGCGTTTTTGCAAGGTTTCAAGCGAAATCGCCTCGCTGTCCCAAAAAATGCCCGCGTCTTTGTCAATGCTAATTTGAATCACTTGTGGCGGCTGCTCGTTTACACTGGCGCTGGTTTTGGGCAAATCCAGCGGCACGGTGGGGTTTAGCACCGTCGCGGTTACCAAAAAAATAATCATCAGCACCAGCATAATGTCAATTAAAGGAATGAGATTCATCTCACTCATGCCTTGCGAATCATCGCCATCCATTTGAAAGGCCATAATTAGCTCCTTATTATTGTTGTGGAGAGTGCATCAAACTTTTAGCGAGCAGTTCGTGCGAAATGTCGTTGGCTTCGTGCAGCGCTTTGCGATTAATGCGAATGACGATGTTGTAAAAAATCACCGCAGGAATGGCGACTGCCAAACCCAAACCCGTCATAATCAAGGCTTCACCCACAGGACCTGCCACTTGCCCAAGCCCTGCTTGCCCTGACTCACCAATACTGTGCAACGCGTGAAAAATCCCCCACACCGTACCAAACAAGCCAATAAACGGCGCGATGGACGCGGTTGTTCCCAAAACCGCCAAGCCCTTTTCACTGGCAAAACGGTAGCGGCTGATTTGTTGCAGCAGTGTTTGTTCAATCACCGCTTTTTTGTCGCCCGAGGGCAAATTGGCAAGTTTTGGCTGCATGGCGGCAAGCTGCGCCGATAAGCCGTCTTTGACCACGCTGGCTAGTTTTTTGCTTTGCATAATGCGCGTAATGCCAACAATCCACGACACAAGCGACAAGCCAAACAACGCAAAAAACAGCAGTTTGGTGATGATGTCGGTGTATTGCCAATATTGCATAAAATCCATAAAAACTCCTAAAATAAATAGTTTGGTCGCGTGGCGATAAGGTTACTTTTGTTCATGTTAGTGGTGTTCATGTTAGCGGTGTTCATAAGTCATCGGAATAATGACAATACCAACCACAGGTGTGCCATTTTGGGTAAAGGGGCGGAAGCGGCCGGTGCGAATTTGTTTTTGAGCGGCGGCATCAAACGCACTGTTGCCAGAACTTTGAGCAATACTCACTTGGGTGATTGCACCTTGTTTGTCAACGGTAAGTTTAAGCATAACCGTCAGTTGCTCGCCTGCGTTTAGACCACGCGTAATGTTGGCCGCCACAGTGAGTTTGGGTTTTCTACGCCAACTGGCATCGTTTTGTGAGAATGTAACAGGCTCTTGTGATGCACGTTCAGCAGCAGCTTTGGCTTTTGCTTCTGCAGCGGCACGAGCTGCGGCATCGCGGGCGGCTTTTTCAGCGGCTTCACGCTGGGCGTGCACACGTTCGTCGGCTTCGCGTTGTTGGCGTGCTTGCTCGATGCGTTCGTTCTCAAGTCTTTCACGCTCCACACGTTCACGTTCAAGGCGTTCTTGTTCAAGGCGTGCTTTTTCGCGCTCTTTTTCAAGTCGCTGTTGTTCAATACGCTGTTGCTCTTGGGCAATTTCCCACGCACTGGGGCTGTTGTCTTTATTGACAATCACTTCAGGCTTAGGCTCAGGTTTTGGTTCTGGCTTAGGCTCGGGCTTGGGTTTTGGTGGTTCAGGTTTTGGTTCAGGTTTTGGTTTTGGCTTTGGAGGCTCAGGTTTCGGTTTTGGTTTGGGCGTAGGTTTTGGTGGCTCAGGTTCAGGTTCAGGCTCTGGCTCAACAACAGGTTCAGGTTCAGCAGGCAACTCTACCACTTCTTGAATAAATTGCACTTCTATTGGCTCAGGCGATCCTATTTTTTTCAAAGGTACAGATGGCACTTGCCAAAGCCCTATCGCCACGCCAATGTGCAATGCGATAACACCAACAATAATGGCGGTTTTGGTTTGGTTTTTGAGTTTCGGAATGGTGTTATCAATATCAGTCATAAGTAATCAAAAGGCATTACAGCCAAGTTATCAGGTTTATTTTTGTGCTATTTTAAGTTAAGCTGTCTAACTGTTTTTATAAAATTGTTTTTATAAATTGTTTTCTAGATTATTTTTTCTAGACTGTTGTTTTAAATTGATTTTGCTAATAAGAATGATAATTATTATCATAGTATAATATAACTTTACGTTTGTTTCAATGCTTATCGTAAGTATTTTTTATTAATTAATAACCGATTGATTTTATTAAAAAAATACATTTAGACAAATTTTAAACAACGGCTACCCCCCCCCGTTTTATAAACCTTGGTTCATCTCTCCACGGTGATTTGCCATAAAATGAGCCGTTTAATTGAGTTTGTTCAATCAAATATTCGCGAAATTGGCAATAAAACTCGTTTTTGGGTTTTTGCGGAAATTGCCAAAAAGTCGCAAGTGATGGCTGATGGGTAAGTTTTGGTAAATCATAAATTGCCCGCCCCATGACTTTGGTCGGTTTATCGTGATAAACGGATTGTAGCCCTGTGGTACTATTAACCGTTATCATACCCAAACTATGCCTAATCAAACTTGGCAAGTGCATATCACAACCATAATGCACCCGATTTGCAATGCCTAGGTTGCTTGCCAACTGCTCAATCAACGCACCATACTGACGATGGGCTCTATCAAGCGGATGGTGCTTTAACACCAAATGATGGTCTTTGTTGGCAAATTTGGCAAAACTTGTTAACACTTCATCAATAAAATCAATAATATCACGATAATCACTGTGAAAGGTGATTTGCGAATCGTTATACACTTGCAAACTTACCAAAAAATACCGATTTGACAACGCGGTTTTGCATTTTTTTTCTAAATCTTTGTCCTTAAGATAACCTTTGGCTTTAATAAAAGGCGCTCTTAACCAGGTCATTGCCTCTTGCCAATTATCCATGCCACGATAATGGTGATAATTGGGAAATTCTTTTTGTCGCCACCATACCATGATATAATAAGCAATGGCTGCAAAACACAAGCGGTAAAAACGATTGTCCGTAAACAACGGTTTGTCATTGGCTTTTTGCAAATGACAAATTTCATCTACGTTTAACTGCGAATTGCCATTAATGCCATCTTGTTGCAAAGTAATGTAATCTGGGCGCAAATAGCCCTCTTCAAACACAAAAAAACCCACCTCCAATTGTTTACAAATCATAGATGCAATGGCATGATGCGGACGGCAATCACCAAAACACACGATCGCATCAATTTGCTTGCTTTGGATTAATTGACTTAAAAATATATCAAAATATTCTAAACTGTCTTTGTAATTATAAATATCACCAATATTGCGATAAAAAAACGCATCGCCAGCATTTAGGTTGATTTTGCTTACCTTAATGCCTTTTTTTTGCAAAAAACTGGCAAATCGGCTAAAAAAATTACCCATTTTGCCCTGAATAAGCAAAACGTGTTGATGTTTAAGCAAGTTTTGTAAAGATTTTGCCATTGCCCGATCGGTCTACAGTTAAAAAATAGGTAGTTAAAAAAAATAGGTGGTGGCGGTTTTGCGTCATTATACGTTATCAACCGTCTATTTTGTTTGTAATTTTTGTAAAATTAACTGTCTGGATTGCATAAATTTATGCAAGGTGGTGTTTTTTAGGGCTTGGCGATATTGAGACAAGCGGCTGCGTTTGGATTTTTGGCGGTTATTGCCAGCTTTGGTGTATAAAAATGCGATCACATCTTCTACTTGTGCCAACCCATAACCATTTGGAATACGATACAGCGGATAATCAATCAATGTGGCATAAATTAATTGATTTAAAGTTAACGGTTTGGATCGGTGGCGACGGTTTTTTGTCATATTTGTAACTGAATTTTGGGCTTTATCAACGGTTAAGCCCCAACCGGCATAAAACGGAAACCCATAACAAGTTACCAAAATACCGCGCAACAACGCCTCAAACCCCGTCAATGAACTGATGGTATGCACCTCATCTATCACGTCCAAACAATCGGCAATTTTGGCATCTGTTACTACTTTATCGGCAAATTGATACATATCATCATCGCTAATTTTGCCAAAACGCAAGCCCGCCTGCACATCTGGGTGCGGTTTATACACGATATAAGCACAAGGATTGCTCTCTCGCACCGCTTTTAACAAAGCCAAATTGGTTTTAATATCCCCTGCACACAGCTTAACCGACATGTCATCTTCTACTTGACCGACGACTAAAATTTTAGTTTTAGCGGTATGCAAGGATAATTTTTCGGTTTTGCCAACATTGTATTTGCTTACCTGATAAGTTAACAGCGTATGTTTCAACCGCTCAATGCGCAAGTTTTGTTCATCGGTTAACCGAGCAATATTTTTTAACAAAATCTCCAAATCACTGGGCTTGGTGGCGTTATAATAAATGCCTGTTTTATCAAGCACCACTGACAAAGGTTCAATCAAATCCGCCCCCAAACCATTAGAGCGAATAAAACCATCTTCCATGCACCAAATTTGTGTCAATGCGTTTGGTTTTTGTGTGCTTGGTTTTTGTGTGCTTAGTTTGTGCATCAACTGGCGTTTTTTGCCAAAACCCCAAACCAAAAAAGGATAGGTTTTTGGAAATTTTAAATGATTTTTGTCAAAAATCGTGCGTGGTTCTAGGCGCGGTTTATAAAACAAATTCACATCAGACAATTGTACAAACTGGCTTACAAAGTTTTTTTTCCAAAAACTAATGTGATACGCTGTCATTTGCTTGGGTAATTTTTGTTGCCAATTGCGATTGGTGATTAGCCAATCCAACACTTGTTCAATTTGGCATGCCTGTCCTGTCGCAGGGTTGGCATAATGACTGTATTGACAATAACAGGCATCAAACAATTCAGCAAGTGTCGGCTGTTTTTTTGCCCCACGCCGTTGCCAAACTGCCTGGTAACTGATCTTGTCAAGGTTACTGTCATCGGTAAGCCCCCAGCCACTATACCACGCCAAACCAAAACAATGCACCGTTTTGCCAAGCATCAAGGCCTCAAAACCCATGTGCGAACTGACGGTATAAACCTCATCTATATGCTCAAGCAATTCAATCGGATTGACATTGCTGTGAATAAATTTAACATTGGTTGCTAAATTGTTGTTTGTTTCACTGTTGTTGTTTTTTTCACTATCGGCAATAAGTTTGGTCAAATAGCCAATACCTGCAGGGTGGGCTTTGATCCAAATCACAGCCTTCGGGTGTTGGTTTTGTGCTGTTTGTAGCATTTTCAAAAAGGCAGCAGCATTTGCACCTGCACCACGGATAGATTGATCGCCTGCTACTTGGTCAATTAGTAAGATATTTGCTTGGGTTTTATTAAGGTTTAATGCACTTAATGTGCCTGATTTTGGTGCGGTATTGTATTTAGATAACCGCTCTTTAACGATTTTATTGATTAAAAAATGTGCATATTTTTCT
This sequence comes from Moraxella macacae 0408225, assembly GCF_000320365.1. Classification (GTDB taxonomy): domain Bacteria; phylum Pseudomonadota; class Gammaproteobacteria; order Pseudomonadales; family Moraxellaceae; genus Faucicola; species Faucicola macacae. The sequence goes on along the minus strand of NZ_ANIN01000001.1, from coordinate 1,092,028 downwards.
TTATTTTGTGTTAAGTTATTATTAATAATTAACGTTTCTAATAAAGACGGCTTTTGACTGTCAAAATAAATACCAAGCGGATCAATCACAAGGCTACACGCATAACGACTGCCCTGCCCTGTGTCAAGCGAACGCAAAAAACCATCTTCTAAAGTCAGGACGGGTATGTTTAGCACTTTGGCAAGCACGCTTGCTTTTCGGTGGCTTTTTTTACGCCCCCAACCAAGCAAATAATCAGGCTTATCCGTTAAATTTAACGCCTGTTTTAACAACGTTTTTGCACTTACCTGCTGAATTTTTACATCTGTTTTTTTTGTATCTGTTTTTTTTGCATCTGTTTGTTGAAAACTTGTCAGATATTGAGCAAGCAAATGGTTGTTTTTGACAATACCTTGACCCAACACGGCATATTTGATTGCCATTTTTGACCCATATTTTTTGATTGTAAAGATTGGCATTATACCAACTTTTTAGCCAAAATTCCAATCAAACACCTCAATCATAACCTTATCACCCACATTAACACCAGTACACTCAGCAGGCAATATCAACAAGCAATTGGCTTTGGTTAATTGTTTCACGCGGTGAGAGTCTTGAGGATCAAACGGCGTAACAACAAATTCTGCATGAGCATTTTGGCTAAAATATGCTCGCTGAAATTCTTGGCGACGCCCTTTTTTGATAATTTGTTTTTGACAAACGGCACTCAATTGTAGCGTTTTTGGCAAATCGTCATCTTTACAGCCTGTCAATTGCCAAAGTGCAGGACGAACAAATTGTAAACAACCAACAACCGTAGACAAAGGATTGCCAGGCAACCCAAAATACAACACTTGTTTACTATCTGTGTTAAACTCACCAAACACAAACGGTTTTCCAGGTTTCATCAATACCTTATAATGGTTAATTTTGCCTAAATTATCCACAACCGTCGTCAAAAAATCATAATCACCAACTGACACGCCAGCACTACTGATAATCACATCGCATTCATGAATGGCAAGTTTAACCGCTTGAGTGGTTTTTTCTAAATCATCAGGAATAATGTCATAATCATGGATTTTTATTGGCAAATAACTAAGCAGTGTTTTTAACGTGGGTGTGTTAGAATTATAAATCTGGGCCAAATGTTTTAAGGGTTCGCCAATATTCACAAGCTCATCACCGGTTGCCAAAATCCCAACTGTCAACGGCTTAACAACCGTTACGCTTGAAATACCTAAGTTGGCAAGCAATGAAATATCACTGGGATTTAGACGTTTGCCAGCCTCCAATACAGTCTCATTTTGCACAATTTCCTCGCCTTGTTTGCGAATGTTTGCACCCAAATTGGCAGGTTTGGTTAAGGTGATTGTATAGGGTTTTGTTTTGTCAATCTTATGATTCATCGGTGCAAAATCGGTATCTTCTTGCATAACCACTGTATCACAGTCAGTTGGCACAACCGCCCCTGTAAAAATACGAACCGCTTGATTGGCAACACACTCCCCCAAAAACGGCGATCCTGCACAAGATTCACCGATCACATCAAACACGCTATTTTCAGCCAAATCCGCACCTTTGCATAAAGCAAAACCGTCCATTGCCGATAGGTTTTGGCGAGGCAAATCCAAACTTGATGCAACATCATTTGCCACAATATGATTGACAGCTTGCAAGGTTGGCAATTTAATCCACTCACGCTTGGCAATGGGAAAATTTTGGTTATAAATCTCACAGCGGTGAAAAATAGCCGCTTTTAGTTCAGATACAGTTATCATCTTTTGACCTTTTGTTGTAAACTTAGTTGTTGTAAAATCGCTTGTTGTAAACTCGTGTATTGTAAACTCGTGTATTGTAAACTCGTGTATTGTAAAATCATTGCTAAAATAATCGATGTTTGCTAAAAAATCCATACTTCTTTAGGGTGGTTTTTAATCAATTTTTAGTTTTATTAAAAGCATGGATTAAAATTTGTTAAACAAGGTGTGTCTGGTATGTTGCGTTTTTTTATAGATCGTTTTGTAACTGATTTTTTTGTAACCTTGCAAATGTTTTGGCGTTTATTGTACCAAAACGCTGTTGTGCTTGGTGCATGGGTTTTACTGTTTGACTTAACCGCTTGTCAACCCAGCAATAAACCAAATCATTCCGCCACTACAAACACAACTACCAACCAAAAAACAGCAAACACCATCACATTATACACATCGGTGAATAAAAAAAATCTTACAATATTGTTAAAAGAATTTTCACAACAAACAGGCATTCAAACCAAAATTATCCACGATCAACCCATGTCTATCATGGCAAGGTTACAAGCAGAAGGCGATCACAGCTCTGCAGATATGGTATTAACCGAAGATGTCGGCGTGTTACAAAATGGGATTAAGCACGATCTGCTACAGCCGTTTAAGATCAAAAATACCAACACAGTCATGCCAGATCGTTTTCAAGATCCAAGCAACCATTGGCTTGCGTTGTCGTATTTTGCCAAAGTGGTTGTTTTTAACAACAAATTATTGACAAAACAAGATTTTAGCAGTTACGCGGATTTGGCAGAAGCAAAATGGTATCAAAAACTATGCCTCACGCAAGCTTCTTATCCATCAAACAGCAGTTTTGTTGTGGATTTAATCACTCAATTGGGTGATAACAACGCCAAAAAAACGCTATCAGGCTATCAAAAAAACTTGACTGCATCTGTGTGGCTCAATGACAACGCGGTATTAAGAGCAATTGAAAGTGGCAAATGCCAAGCAGGGTTGGTTAGCAGTCATCATTACGCCGACTACCAAAAATCTCACCCAACCACATCACTACAATTGGCATGGATAAATTCTGATCATGAGGGCGTACACACCAACATTATGGCAATTGCCCTACCAAAAACCGCTCCCAATCCAAAACTGGCATTACAACTTGCCAATTGGCTGACAGATAAAAAACAGCAAGGCTTGTTTGCCGACATCAGCCACACTTTTCCCATAAATCCGCAAGCAGAAATACCAGCATTGCTAACTTCTTGGGGTGAATTTAAACCCAGCGACATTGCTGTTAGTGAGTATGCCAATAAGCAAGAACAAGCCTTTTTGTTAATGAAGTTGGCAAATTATCCCTAAGCTGTTTATCCTTAATCTGTTGTCAATTAACCTGCTTTAAAACCAAACCCAAATTAATTTGATAAAAAACTTGCAAATTTTATAAATGTTGTTAAAATAATGTTGTTAAAAAAGCAACTCTTTCGGGGCGTAGCGCAGTCTGGTAGCGCACTTGCATGGGGTGCAAGGGGTCGCGAGTTCAAATCCCGCCGTTCCGACCAAACTACTAAGGGTGTTCGTTATTGTTTACGAACACCCTTTTATTTATGTTTTTTATGTTAGGGGCTACAACAGAGTTTTTTTATACCAAAACTGAAGCCTTATGTTTATGTTTTTGGGTTTTTTAAACATGATGAGTGGTATATGTTTACGCCATCAACATATTCATGCTATCATGTTTATATTTTTTGATTTTATAAACATGAGAAGCCCCATGAGTTTTAACCCAAACACACCGTACAATACATTACCCCCATTACCGCCGTTGACTGATGTAGAAACCAAAGCAATTTTAAAGTTATGTGTGGCAGCCAGGGCAAGTTTGGCAGGGCTAAAGCAGGCAGGCGATCTAATTCCCAATCAAGCCATGCTAATTAATATCATTCCCCTTTTAGAAGCACAAGGCAGTAGCGAAATTGAAAACATTGTTACCACCACCGATAAACTTTTTCGATATGCCTACAATGACAATGTAGCAGACCATGCCACCAAAGAAGCCTTACGCTATCGCACCGCCCTTTATAACGGCATTACCGCCATTAAACAACGCCCTTTGAGTGCTCAAACGGCTTTACATATATGCCAAACCATCAAAGGTGCAACCCTTGACATACGCCACAACAAAGGCACAATCTTACAAAACAATTTAAAGCAAACCATTTACACCCCACCTGATGATCCAAACGCTATCAAAGCATTATTGGCTAATTGGGAGCAGTTTTTGCACGCAGATGATGATTTAGATCCATTGGTAAAAATGGCAATCGCTCATTATCAATTTGAAGCCATACACCCTTATTTTGATGGCAACGGCAGAACAGGGCGAATTATTAATATTTTATATTTGATTGATAAAGGCTTGCTGGATTTACCTATTTTGTATTTAAGTCGTTATATCATCAATAACAAGGCAGGTTATTACAATGGGCTTTTGGGCGTTACCAAAGACAATGACTGGCAAACATGGCTTGAGTACATGCTAAACGCCATCAAAGAAACAAGCGATTGGACAACTGCTAAAATTTTGGCAATTAAACAACTGCACCAAAACACCGCTGATATTATCAAAAGCAAAACGAGTAAAATTTATAGCCGTGAATTGGTAGATGTAATTTTTGAAATGCCTTATTGTCGTATCAATAACTTAGTAGATAAAGGCATTGCCAAACGTCAAACCGCCAGTAACTATCTAAGTAAGTTGGTAGAGATTGACGTATTGAAAGAATTACAGGCAGGCAAAGAAAAATTGTTTATTAACCCAAAATTAATGGCATTATTGCACAGTGCTGATAATGTTTGGTAAGGTATTGTTATTCACAAAATTTTTTTAAAAACCTTAACCAATACACAAGAATTAAAGGCTATCATCTGATAGCTTTTTTGTTGTGTGATGGTATTTGTAAAACCATAAAAACGTTTTAATACTCAAACCCACGAAAAAATCACCCACGAAAAAAACCTCAAATCAGGGGAGATTTGAGGCATAAAATTTTAAAACGGTAAAATGGCGCAGCGGACGGGACTCGAACCCGCGACCCCCGGCGTGACAGGCCGGTATTCTAACCAACTGAACTACCACTGCAAGTAGTTTTTAAAATCCAATTCATTTAACATCTAAATGGTGGGTCGTGACGGATTCGAACCGCCGACATTCTGCGTGTAAGGCAGACGCTCTACCAACTGAGCTAACGACCCAATGTCTTTGTGTGGTGCGTATTATAAAGGTTTTTATAAAAAGATCAAGCATTATATTTAAAAATTTTCATTTATTTTCAAAATAATTTAAAAAACCATATAAATCAATTGGTTACAAAAAAACAGTTATAAAATTTTTACAATATCAGCACCAATTTCTTCAGGTTTTGTCGTTGGAGCATAACGATTCACCACTTCACCATCACGATTGATTAAAAACTTGGTAAAATTCCACTTAATCTCATCTGTCAAAATCCCCTTACCACGTTTTTGTGATTTTAAAAACCGATACACAGGGTGCGTTTGATCGCCCTTTACATTGATTTTTGCCATCATCGGAAAACTTACGCCATAATTAAGTTTACAAAACTCACCAATTTTGACATTTGTATCAGGTTCTTGTTGTCCAAATTGATTGCACGGAAAACCAATAACCACCAAACCTTGCTGTTGGTATTGTTCAAACAAGGCCTGTAAGCCTTGATATTGTGAGGTAAATCCGCATTTGCTGGCGGTATTGACAATCAAAACCACGCGATCCATTAATTGAGAAAATTCAAAATTTTGCCCTGTTATATCGATCGCCGACAATTGATAAAAATCTGACATTTCGCTTCCTTGGTGATTAAAAAGCATTCAACAACACAGAACAACTAGAAAATAGAACCGCTAGAAATTCTGACAATTGGCATACAGCCAACCAATGTTGTAACCAAAAATTGTAACCAAAATTAATTTTTCTTGCTTTTAGCCAAAAATAAGATAGAATAATTACAGAAAATTTTTATAAAAGAAAGTTTTTCTGACAATTACCCATTTATCTGTTTATTGTAACCATCTGTTTATTGTAATACAAAATTATGGCAACGACAATACTTTCTCAAGCCGAACGCTTAAGCAAATTACGCAAAGCCAAAGGACTAACCACCGCCGAGCTTGCAAAACTTATGACCCAAGCAGGGGCAAAAATCAGCCGTGCAGGAATTTCTAACTGGGAAAATGGCAAAAACGGCATCGTATCAAGCAAACTTCCTGTGTTGGCAAAGATCCTTGGTTGCAGTGAAAGCTATTTATTATCAGGCACAAACACCCCAACCGACCTTGATAAATCCATGATGAAACCAAACTTTAAACACAATTTAACCAATTTTAACCAAAACCCTAAAGGTGATCTTATGCAGCCCTTAAAAAAATCATCAAAATTACAAAACGTTTGTTACGACATTCGTGGGCCTTTATTACAAAAAGCACAAGCAATGGAAGTGCAAGGGCATAAAATCATCAAACTAAATATTGGCAATCCTGCACCATTTAACCTTGACGCTCCGCAAGAAATTCTGTCAGATGTTGCCATTAATTTAACCAGTGCAACAGGCTATTCGGATTCTAAGGGGATTTTTTCCGCTCGCAAAGCAATTTTGCAGTATTATCAAGGCAAAGGCTTGTATGAGGCGGTAGATATCAATGATGTGTATGTGGGCAACGGCGTTTCAGAACTGATTATGATGACCATGCAGGCGTTACTCAATGACGGCGATGAGGTACTCATTCCGATGCCTGACTATCCGCTATGGACGGCATCGGCAAATTTGGCAGGCGGACGGGCAGTGCATTATTTGTGCGATGAAGAGAACAATTGGCAACCTGACATTGATGACATTGAAAGTAAAATCAGTGAACGCACCAAAGGCATCGTGGTAATCAATCCAAACAACCCAACAGGGGCGTTATATTCTACTGAAAATTTGCAAAAAATCGCAACTTTGGCTGAAAAATACAACCTTGTGCTGATGGCCGATGAAATTTATGACCGCGTGTTGTATGACGATGTGGTACATACGCCTCTTTGTACTTTAGCCAAAAACTGTTTGGTATTAAGCTACAATGGTTTGTCAAAATCACACCGAATTGCTGGCTTTCGATCAGGTTGGCTGATGATTTCTGGCAAAAAAGACCACGCTACAGACTTTATTGAGGGTTTAACCATGCTATCATCTATGCGCCTGTGTGCCAACGTACCTGCACAACACGCGATTCAAACAGCCGTGGGCGGCTATCAAAGCATGCAAGCTCTAACCGCACCAACAGGACGACTATACAAGCAACGCGAAATTGCAGTTAACCGTCTCAACGCCATTAAAGGCATCAGTTGCACCATGCCCCAAGGAGCGTTTTACTGTTTTCCAAAAATAGACCGCACCGTATACCCAATTGAAGATGACATGCAGTTTTTAATGCAATTGCTAGAAGAAGAAAAAGTACTCATGGTACAAGGCACAGGCTTTAACTGGCATAAACCTGATCATTTTCGCGTGGTATTTTTACCCAACGAAGTGGATTTAAACGAAGCCATGGATAGGCTTGAGCGCTTTTTTGCCAAAAAACGGCGAGAATTTAACACCGATTAAATCACAAATTAAAAAACCTAAACATCAACAAAACTTATTGACAACATACAGTCAATTGATACTTTTGATGCTTTTGATACTTTCGTTAAACATTGTTCTTAATTTATTTTCATCAGTATCAGAGGTTTCTCCCACCAAACATACCAAAACAGGGCAAGTTAACAGATCTACCGTTACAGGCATGGGTTCATCAGCAAGAATTTTGACTGTATAAAAACTGGGTAACTGTTGAATTTTTGATAAAAATAATGACTTGTCCAGTTTGTTTTGTTGTTGATAATTCACCAAAAACACCACTTTGGCTTTATTGAAAAGTTTGGCATAAGAGTCATTTTGTGCATTGTTGCAAACTTGTGCATTGTTGCAAACTTGCGTGTTGTAATAAACTTGTGCATTGTGATAAACTTGTGTGCTGTGATAAACTTTCGTCAAATCTTGCATTAAATAATTTGCAACGCTTAATTCAAGCAAATTTGGTTGGTAACATTGCTCAAAAATAATCGGTGCAACTCCGCCGTGAAGCCTTGCTCCCATTTCAATCATCACCGGATCAATATAGCCATCAGCACTGGGCTGTGCCAACAATTCCATATGCACCGCTCCAAATTTCACCTCCAGTGCTTGAGTACATTGTTGTGCATATTGAATAATAGCTTGATATTGTTTATCTGTGATATCCAACATTTGCATATTTTCATAAACAAAACGACTGCCATTGTGATAACCTTTTTTATAAACACACAAGCTACACACAAAAATGCTATCATTTTGTACAACCATATCTACAACAAATTCATCGCCGATTTCAAATGACTGTAAAATATAATGGTCATTTTTAATCCCAAGTGCGTTTTTCATTTCCCAATCAAGGGTTTTGATATGATCAAAAAGCGTGTTTTTATTGGCAAAAAACATAACGCCATCACTGCCTGCTGAATTTACCGGTTTTAGAATATAGCCACTTTGACTTTCAAACACACAATCTGTGTCATGATTAATAAGCTGACTTTTAATGTGTTTTAAGCCTTGCTGTTTTAAAGCATTTTGCATCACAAATTTATCGCGGCGTTTTTGGCTGCTGTGTACAGAATTTCCGGCTACACCAAAATACTTAGCCAGTTGCTCACCAACGATAACCCCTGTTTCTGCACCAATCACCACTGCCAAAATTTCATCTTTATGAAATTTTTCTTGGCATTCTTGTGGCAAATACATGCTTTTATTGACAAAATACGTGTTGTCAAAACCAAAATAACCCGCATCGATATCAGCATTGGCAAGCACTGCATAGCATTGGTAGCCCAGTTCATAGAATTTTTTTGCATACAAAGCACCAGTAGAAAAAGGATCCACAATCAAAATTTTGTCTTTAACCATAAATGCACTCCTAATTTGGGGATTTTTTGCTTATAAAAAGCATGGCAACATAAAATACAGCAACGATAAATGCCGTCAATGGTAAGAATAGTTGTGCAACAGTTACGTTAGACGTACTGGCTAATATGTAACCAAATATCAAACTTGCAACTGCTTGAAACATCGTATAAAAAACAGCACTGCTTTGACCGATAAAGGCGGCTTGTTCGGTGGTTTTTGCCAACAATGACAGTTTTTCTCGCACCAAAATTCTAATGCTATTGATAAAAATGCCAATACAAAAACACACGGCCAACGATACAATTTTAACGCCAGACATCACAAATATCAGATCAGCAAAAATTAAACAAATTGCCATAAACAAACAATGTTTGGTGTTGCTTTTTAAAAAAACTGCACAAAATGCCCCTGCTCCAGCAAAAGCACTGGACAGACCAAAATCTTGAGCGCTCCAGTGTTTAATCTCTTGAAATATAATAGGCGTGGTTAAATTAAAACTGGTGATGTGAATGCCAATAAAACCTAAGATAAAGCACAATAAATAAAGGTATTTTTTATTTAACATCTGAATTTGATTTGTGAGTATTGGGTTTTTATTGGCAATTTTATTGTTGATTTGCAGAAAATCTGAATTTTTTATCCAAGTGATAAAAATACCTGCAAAGAAAATGTCTATAACAACAATGCTTGTCATAGCGTAAAAAAAGGACAGATGGTTTAACAGCACCCCTCCTATCATCGCTCCGCCAAATGCACCGATTTGTATCACAGTTTGCATATATCTTGAGGCTTTATTTGCCAAAATAACCTTGTTTACCACAAGATGATTGTTATAAGTCTCATAATTGCTTAATATACTAACGCCCAATATTCCAGAGATTAATGCAAGACCGATAAAACTATAAATAGACGGATTCAGTGCCGACAAAACAAAAACAATGGCGTAAAAAAAATGCGTGAAAGCATTAAATTATGAGTAGAAAGAGATAATAAATTGATTTTGGAAATTTTTTTTAGTATGAATGGAATGATGGTACTCACACATAATATCAAACCTAGGATTAATGGATTTTTGGTTATCTGATAAGACAGCCAAATCACCATAATAAGTAATGCCATATCACTAAAATAAAAGACAATCAAGGCACCGTAGAATTTTTTTAAATCCATAGTCTTTAGTCCTTATTTATTTTTTGTGATAGGATAGGTAGCATAGTAACTTTTTAACCTTGTACAAATTAACCTGAACAAATTAACCTTGCATAAAGCATTCTAAATACAAAAATTGCCAAAAATATTTTAGCATTATATCAAATATTGTAACAAGTACAAGTCTTTTGTAAAATTATTTTATATAATGGTTAATTTTTGTATATAATCTGCTTAGCAAAATTAAACATTTACCAACTTTAACGGCTGCAAACGCCCATTAGGCTCCAAACTTGCCACACCCAAAAATTTACCATTGGCAGTAAACAGACGAATTTCTTGAGTGGTATCAGCCAAAACATTTTGTGCAAGGGCGTGATTTTTTACATTTAAACGCTGTCCTTGTAAAGTTCTTACGCTTTGTTCATCGTTTAACACAAGTTTTGGCAAAAATTTGACACATGCATCAATGGGCTTTAACCACTCAAATCGCTGTGCAAAATCCAGCCGCTCCAGTGCATCGAGCGTGATTGCATTTACAATATCAAAATTGCCTGTTTTGATACGCCGTAAAGCAACCAAATGCCCAAGCGTGCCAAGCGATCTAGCAATATCCTCACCCAGTACACGCACATAAGTCCCTTTAGAACAAGTAACCACTAATTTTAGTAAATCTTTATCAATCAATGCCAATTTTAAGCTAAAAATCTCAATTTCACGAGCTTTGCGTTCTATTTGTATGCCTTGACGTGCCAATTCGTAAAGTTTTTTGCCATCTTTTTTGAGGGCAGAATACATGGGTGGAATTTGCGGTATTATGCCTAAAAATTGGTTGGTAACTTTTTGCAACGTATCAGGGTGGATTGGCAAAACCTCTTTGGTTGCAATAATTTGGCCATCAGCATCGCCTGTGTCGGTTTTTGCTCCAAGTTTGACAATCGCTTCATAGGTTTTGTTGGCATCCAGTTGATAATGACTAAATTTGGTCGCCTCGCCCAAACAAATTGGCAAAAGCCCTGTTGCCATAGGATCAAGCGTGCCTGTATGCCCTGCTTTTTTGCTGTTAAAAATGGGTGATTTTAGCAAAAACTTAACTTTTGATACCACTTGTTGCGAGGTTAAACCTTGTGGTTTGTCAATCAAAATCACCCCTGAAACGATGGTTTTGGTCATAATTGGTTGTCTTGTTCGCTTTTTTGTACGGCTTTTGAGATTAAATTCATCATATAATTGCTGTTGGCGGTGATTTCATCATAATGAAAACGCAAGCGTGGCGTGGTGCGTGTGCGTAAAATATGGCTAAGTTCAGTGCGTAAAAAGCCAGCTGCTTTATTCAATATCTGTAGACTTTCGCTGTGCAACTCTTTGTCCATGCTGTCATCTTTGTGCATCTCCAAAATGGTAACATAAATATCCGCATAACCCAAATCTGGGCTAATTTTTACGCTTGAAATTGTTACAAGCCCAGTTAAACGCGGATCGTTAATTTCATCACGGATAAGCACCGCCAGTTCTCGTTGAATTTGATCGGCTAAGCGTTGTAAACGTTGATTCATGATTTTTTCCTATCGTATTTTGATAAAACTATCATAGTTTTGATAAAAATAGTTTTGATAAAAAAAGCCTAATTATCAAACAATTAGACTTTTTTTCGTGTCAATTTTAGCTATTTACCATTAATCACTGTTGCTATTATAATTGTTTACTATTAATAGCTCATAGCTCATAGCTTAATTACAACATGGTTATAACATGGTTATAACGTGCGTTTGACTTCGTGAATTTCAAACACTTCGATCTTATCGCCTGCTTGAACTTCGTAACCTTTAACTGCAAGACCGCACTCCATGCCTGCACGCACTTCGGTAACGTCATCTTTAAAACGGCGCAAAGATTGCAATTGGCCGGTGAAAATCACTTTGTCATCACGCAAAACACGGATTGGCTTGTTACGGATAATCGTACCCTCCAATACCATACAACCTGCAGCATAACCAAAACGACTTGAGTGGAATACCTCGCGCACCTCGGCAATGCCTAAGATTTTTTCGCGGTGTTCTGGTGATAATAGGCCACTCATTGCTGCTTTGACATCATCAATCAAGCCATAAATCACACTGTAATAACGGATATCCAAGCCTGCTTCGTCCGCTTTACGGCGAGCAGCACCGTCCGCACGCACGTTAAAACCAAGCAATACCGCTTCACTTGATTCGGCTAATACCACGTCCGATTCTGAAATTGGTCCAACCCCTGATGAAATGACTTTGACTTTAACCTCATCGGTTGACAATTCATCTAAAGCGGATAACAAGGCCTCCAAAGAGCCACGAACATCGGTTTTTAAAATCAAATTCACCGTTGGCAATTTGGCATCGTTCATTTGGTCAAACAGATTTTCAAGGCGAGATTTGGCTTGACGTTCAAGCACACGCTCACGTTCACGCACCATGCGATATTCTGCAACTTCACGGGCACGTTTTTCATCATCAACCACCATAAACTCACTGCCTGCCATTGGCGTATCAGGCAACCCTAAAATTTCAACAGGAATTGATGGACCAGCTGCTGTGATTTTTTTGCCATTTTCATTCATCATAGCACGCACACGGCCATAATATTCACCTGCCAATACCAAGTCGCCTTGTTTTAGCGTACCTTGTTTCACCAAAAGACTGGTAACCGCCCCACGCCCTTTTTCCAAACGCGATTCGATCACAACGCCTTGGGCGGCACCATCTGTTGCAACCTCAAGCTCCATAACTTGGGCTTGCAAATGAATCACGTCCAACAAATCATCAATGCCTTGGCCTGTTAACGCTGACACTTTCACAATTGGCGTATCACCGCCCCACTCTTCAGGAACCACTTCTTTGGTTGTCAAATCATTTAACACGCGATCAGGATCGGCGGTATCTTTGTCAATCTTATTAATTGCAACGATGATCGGCGTGCCTGCTGCACGAGCATGATCGATCGCTTCGGCGGTTTGTGGCATCATACCATCATCGGCTGCAACAACCAAAACCACAATATCGGTCGCTTTTGCCCCACGCGAACGCATGGCCGTAAAAGCTGCATGCCCCGGTGTGTCAAGAAAGGTGATGACGCCTTGCTCGGTTTCTACATGATAAGCACCAATATGTTGCGTAATACCCCCTGCTTCACCTGATGCCACTTTGGTTGAACGGATTTTATCTAATAATGATGTTTTACCATGGTCAACATGCCCCATAATGGTAACCACAGGCGGACGTGCTTGTACATTGCTGCTTTTTTCACCAACCGATTCACGCAATGAATCCTCCACTTGAGTAGAGCTAACCAATACAGGGTGATGCCCCATTTCTTCTACCAATAACGCGGCAGTTTCTTGATCAATGCTTTCAGTTTCGCGTACCAACTCGCCCATTTTCATCAGCATTTTAACCACTTCACGTGCTTTGACTGCCATTTTTTGAGCCAAATCGGCAATGACAATGGTTTCACCAATTTCAACATTATGCACGATTTTTTCCACAGGCTTTTCAAACTTGTGTTTGTTGGCATGTGAAGATTTTAAACCGCGAGCACGATTTTTAACCTCTTGTTCGTTGTCATCATCGCGACGGCGACGGCGGTTTTTATTGGCATTGCTGGTTGATCCGCGTTTTATTTCGCGGCGTTCTTTTTCAAACGAATCTTCTAACGCTTGACCTACCAAGCCCTCTGCCAATGGTTCGCCCGCATCGCGACGCACAACGGTGGTTGACTCACCGTCTTTGTCATCTGAGTATTTACTTGCCATTTGACGCATTTTTTCCAAAGTACGCTGCTGGGCTTCTTCAGCAGATTTACGGCGGTTTTGGGCTTCAATTTGACGCAAACGCTCTTCTTCGGCTTCGCGAATTTTACGTTGTTCGCTGTTTTCTTTTTTAACAGGTTTAACCGCCTTTGTTGGGGCTTTTTTGTCGGCTTTAGCCGTTTTGTTATCCGCTTTTACCGTTTGGGTTTTTGCAGTTTTTGTTGGTGCAATTTCAGTATTTGTGGTTTTGGCATCAGGCTTGGTTATTTTTTTTACCACAACACTTGTGGTATTGCCATCGCTGTGTTTTTTGCCACTATTAAGGTTGGCATACATTGCCGCTAAAGTTGCTTGTTGGCGAGCTTCGGCTTCTTGTCTTGCCTTTTGTTTTTCATCTTGCTGTTTATCAGCTTGTTGTTTGGCAAGCTCTGCCTTTTCTTGCTCTTGTTTTAATGCTTGTTCGCGTTGAGCAAGTTCTTCGGCAATTTTATTGGCATTTGGTTTTTCAAATACCTTTTTTTTACGCACTTCCACGTTAATATTTTTGGCTTTACCCGATGTACCAGTTACTTTTGCGGTTTGAGTGGTTTTGCTTTTTAGGCTAATACGAGATTTTTGCACCTCTCCGTGGCTTTGTTTTAAAAAACCAACCAGTTGTTGCTGTTCAATCTCGGTGACGATGTCATTGTCGCCACGTGCATTTAGCCCTGCATCAACCAGTTGTTTTTTAATCGTATCAACGGTTGTTTGGGTCATCTGTGCAAGTTGTTTGACGGTTTTATCTGCCATTCGTTCACCTTTTTATTCGTTAAACCATGATTCACGGGCCTTCATAATGAGTTGACCTGCGGTTTGTTCATTCAAGCCTTCGATGTCTTTAATGTCAAAAATGGCTTGTTCAGCCAAGTCATCAAGCGTGATAATATCACGTTCAGCCAGCTTATACGCCCACACTTGAGTCATACCCTCAAGTGCCAATAATTCAGGGCTTGGTTCTTTAATGTTTTGTTGTTTCAGCAATTCATCAGCGATCACCGCTTCTTTGGCACGTTCTTGTATTGCATCGATCGCATCGTCGTCTAGCCCATCAATGTCATAGAAAGTTTCAGCGGGCACATACGCCACTTCTTCTAAACTGGTAAAACCAACATCAACCAAGGCTTGTGCCAAATCTTCGTCCACTTCCAAACGGTTGTAAAACAAATCTTTATACACTTTGGTTTCAGATTCTTGACGAGCATTGTATTCATCTTCTAACATCATATTTAAGCGATAACCCGTTAAATCCGATGCCAAACGCACGTTTTGCCCTGCCGATCCAATTGCTCTTGCTAACTGATCATTGGCAATAAAGATAATATCAGCGGTTTTGGTATCTTCATCAAGGATAATTCTGTCAACATCGGCAGGCTCTAACGCACTGATGATATACTGCACAGGATCATCTGACCATACCACCACGTCAATGCGTTCACCCTCAAGCTCCTGTTGTACCGCTTGAATTCGCGTACCACGCATGCCAATACACGCACCAACAGGATCAATGCGATGATCGTTGGTTTTTACCGAAATTTTGGCACGCACGCCCGGTTGACGGGCAACATCACGAATTTCAATAATTTGCTCCGCTATTTCTGGAATTTCTTTTTGCATTAAAGCCGTCAACATCTGTGGTGATGTGCGAGACAATACCAACTGGGCATTGCGATTATCACGATTAACTTGTTCCAAAATCGCATTCACACGGCCTTTTGCACGCAACTGCTCTCTTGGCAACATTTTATCACGAGGCAAATGGGCTTCTACATTATCACCCAAATCAATGATATAGCCATCACGCGTGGATTTTTTTACCTCGCCTGTGATCATCTCACCAATACGATGTTCAAACGCATCGGCCACCAAGGAACGCTCCGCTTCACGGATTTTTTGGATAATCACTTGTTTGGCCTGTGTTGCTGCAATACGCCCAAACTCAATAGACTCAATTTGCTCTTCTTTTACATCACCAATTTGCCAAACCGTTTCATCTAAATCACTGATCGCAAGTTGACAAGCTGGCATTTCATGATCTTCATCAGCCACCACAGTCCAATAACGATAAGTATCATAATCGCCTGTTTTGCGATCAATATGCACACGAATGGCAACTTCTGGTTGTTCAGAGTACACTTTTTTCTTGGTAGAAACCACCAAGGCTTGTTCAATCGCTTGAAAAATATCTTCAGCGTTCAAACCTTTTTCATTGCTTACAGTTTCTACAACGGTTAAAATTTCTTTATTCATAACACTTAAACACCTAAATTATCACCTAATAGGCAAGCATAAATTTAAAATTTAAAACAAACTGGTTAAATTGGTTAATAAGTTAAAAATTGGTTAATAAGTTAAAAATTGGTTAATAAAAACTTAGTTAAATTAACAAAAACTTAGTTAAATTGATAAACCAAATTTGCTTTGTCAATGTTGTCAAACAATACATCAAACTCAAGGTTATCCGCGGTTTTGATATGAATACCATGGTCAATCAACGACACAAGCACACCTTCTACTTTGCGACGTTTGGCATTACCCTCGCCAATTGGGTGAATTAAACGCAAATTTACCACTTCACCCACATACATCGCAAGCTGTTCTGGGCTAAACAAGGAACGATCAAGCCCCGGTGATGACACCTCAAGCATATATTCACCTGCAATCGGATCATGCACATCTAAAACCCCACTGACTTGATGGGTTACACTGGCACAGTCCTCAATGGTAACTTGTCTGCCTGTATGACGATCTTCTGGCAAAGTTTCGATATAAATGCGAAGCAACGACTTACGCCCTTGTGGTACAAACTCAATCCCCCACAAACTCACATCACACGCTATCACAGCAGGTTCAATAATCTGTGTCAGCTCAGCAACTTTGGTTGATAGTTTCATAGTTTCCTTGATAAGTTTTGCTAATAATTTTAACAACAGTTTTTAATAAGATTTATTAATTGTGCAAAAAATTTAAAATTTATCGGTAAATTCAAAACCTTGACCGTTTAAACGCTTGCAAAATTAACCACCAATCAAAAACCAACAGATACAAAAAAACCCACGAACTAAATTGGTGGGTTTAAATCAAAATAATGATGATTTAAATAATTTTGCCAACTTCCTAAAAAGTCATATCAACAAAATTAGCAATACAAAATTAGTAAAATAATGGTAGCGGGGGCTGGATTTGAACCAACGACCTTCGGGTTATGAGCCCGACGAGCTACCAGACTGCTCCACCCCGCATCAACTTAGGCTTGCTATTGTATAAAAGACAGGCAACATTGTCAACCATTATTTGCAAAAAATTTATAAAAACTTAAAAAAATTGGGCTTGAACTCGCTTGGCACTCATCTCCCAACCTTGCCACAACTTAGCAGTTTTTTCCAATGAACCTTGCCAAGTTTTGACATCGGCTTGCATTTTTGCCAAACGCTCGGTGCTTTTTGCTTGGATAAGTTTTGGATTTTTTTGCAAACAATTTAACGCTATGAGTGCCGCTTTCCTATCATTACACACAAGCCCCATATCACAACCTGCCGTCAATGCAGATTTTATGCGCTCGCCTGCATCTCCTACAATGTGAGCGGCTTTCATGGATAAATCGTCAGAAAACAATACCCCATCAAAAGCAAATTTTTGTCGAATAATATGTTGCAACCAAATTTTAGAAAAACCTGCAGGTTTGTTATCAACCTTGCTAAAAATTACATGAGCTGGCATCAGAGCGTTCAACAACGAAAAATTGTTGATAAACGGTTGCATGTCGCATGCCAAAATAGTAGCAAAATCACGTTCATCTATCGCACTGGCAATGTGTGAATCAGGGGCAACCGAACCATGCCCCGGAAAATGCTTGCCTGTGGTTGCCATGCCAACCGATTTCATACCGCGCATAAATTGGGCGGATAACGCAGTAATTGCCAACGGATTTTGGTGAAACGCACGATCACCTATCACCTGACTGACACCATGCACATCTAATACTGGAGCAAAACTAAAATCCACGCCCACCGCCAACACTTCAGTTGCCATCAACACACCACAATCGTAAGCCAATGCCAATGCCAAAACTGGATTTTGCTCAAACAATTCACCCAATTTTCCCATAGCAGGAATGGGCGAAAAACCTTGACGCAACCGTGCCACGCGGCCGCCTTCTTGGTCAACAGCAATCAGTAAATTTGGATTGAGTGCACGCATGCTGTCGGTAAGCTTACGCACTTGCTCTGGGGTTGCCACGTTACGTG
The DNA here is from genome assembly GCF_000320365.1 of Moraxella macacae 0408225. Lineage (GTDB taxonomy): Bacteria > Pseudomonadota > Gammaproteobacteria > Pseudomonadales > Moraxellaceae > Faucicola > Faucicola macacae. Next base: position 1,074,033 of record NZ_ANIN01000001.1, on the reverse strand, counting down.
CAAACAAAATCACACCGCCAACTTCAGGTTGTGCCAACAATTGCTCATCTTCATAAGTCAATTCAGTGCCTGCCACGTCCAGCATAAGACTGCCAATGGGTTTTAAATTATTGCTTGTCATAATCGTCTCATAATTTAAATTAACTTAAGTTACTATTTATCTTAATTTTACTGTTTAGCTTAATTTTACTGTTTAGCTTAATTTTACTGTTTAGCTTAAATTTGCTGTTTAATTTAGGTTTATTGTTAAAGTGATTGTATTTTAAATGACTGTATTTTTAAATGACTGTATTAAAGCTATTGACGAATTAACCGACTTTTGTTTGGCAATAACGACACATCGCTTGCTCGCACAGGATTGATATCAATTCCGCCACGGCGTGTATACCATGCCCTTACCATAAGGCTTACTGGATAAAATTTTTGCATTAAATCGCTAAAAATCTGCTCTACGCATTGTTCATGAAAACCGTTATGTTGACGGTAACTTAACAGATATTTTAACAAAGCTAATTTATCAATCGGCAACGATTCAAGCAAAATCTCTACCGTTCCCCAATCAGGCTGATTGGTAACTGGACAATTGGATCGCAATAAATGCGAATAAAAACGCTGCTGTTTTGGCTTGTTATCCACCGTTTTAGCAAAACTTAATAAACTGTTATCTACATTATCTGTTAAGACAACTTTATCAATTGCCAAATTATCCAAACAATCACCTTGAACTTGGTCGATTGTCAATGCTTCATCATGCAGGGCAAAAATCTCAAATCCAACCTCGGTTTTTAAACATTCAGATAAATCGTGCTGTAAAGTTTGCTTAACTTGTGCTACATTGTCAAATTGGATAAAATTTAGACTGTTTAAATACAGTTTTAATGATTTTGATTCAACAATAAATTCAGAAGTTGCAGGTATGGTCATGCGAGCGGTTGCAACACTTGACACGCCGTTAGGTTTTAGCCAAGACAATTCAAAAATATGCCAATAATCAAAACCTTGTGATAATTTTTCGTCTGGCAATGCCAAATTTTCACGCCCAAAACGCCTCGGAATTGGGTGTAAAATCTGCGGACTGTAAGTTTTTGGATACTCAATTATTTGCCCCAAAATACCGTGTTTTTGCTTTATACTGTGGTGTTGGTTTGTTGTCATTTTTTTACCATTGTATTAAAACTATTGTATTAAAACCATTGTATTAAAATTGAAAAGCGTTGCTAATTAAAACGCGTTGCTATTAAAGTACAGCTATTTTAATTTTATAAGATTGTTTTGCTAAAGTCATTTTTACAAGAAAAATACAAACAAGAAAAATGCAAGAAAAAACTGCCAACAAAATTGACAGTTTTTGCTCCATCAAAAAGATATCAAAAATTAAGGCACAAAACGCACAGGTTTTTCAATCACCGCTTTGGCTTTTTCGGCAACCAAATCAAAACGATGAATGCTGTTTCCTTGATTGTCAACCGCGACGGTAACAGGCATATCCTCCACATCAAATTCATAAATCGCCTCCATGCCAAGTTCTGGAAATGCCAAGGTTTTAGACGCTTTAATCGCTTTTGACACCAAATAAGCCGCCCCACCAACTGCGATCAGATAAATTGCGCCATGTTTGGCAATCACCTCGCAAGTTGCAGCACTGCGCTCGGATTTGCCAATCATACCAATTAGCCCTTGATCAAGAATGGTATCGGTAAATTTATCCATACGCGTGGCGGTAGTTGGACCGGCAGGCCCTACAACCTCATCACCAACTGCATCTACAGGGCCTACATAATAAATAAAACGGTTTTTTAAATCAACGGGCAATTGTTCGCCTTTTGCCAGCATATCCACCATGCGTTTGTGAGCAGCATCACGACCTGTTAGGATTTTACCGCTTAACAGCAAGGTATCACCAATTTTAAATTGGCTTAATTTTTCTTTAGTCAACTCATTGACATTGACACGGATAACATCGTCCGAACCAAACGACACCTCCGGCCAATCTGACAACGCTGGTACAGGCATTTGAGCTTCACCCGAACCATCGAGCACAAAATGCACATGACGTGTAGCAGCACAGTTAGGTATCATAGCCACCGCTTTACTGGCAGCGTGGGTTGGAAAATCAAGCACTTTTACATCAAGCACCGTGGTCAAACCACCCAAACCTTGAGCACCAACACCAAGCTCGTTCACTTTTTCATACATATTTAAACGCAAACGTTCAACGCTCGTTAATTCTGCACCGCTATCGGCTTTGGCTTGTAATTTATGAATGTCAATATGCTCCATAAGCGATCGTTTGGCAAGCAACATGGCTTTTTCAGGTGTACCACCCACGCCAATACCCAAAATCCCAGGTGGACACCAACCCGCCCCCATTTGTGGCACGGTTTTTAAAATCCACTCTTCTATCGAATCAGATGGGTTTAACATGGCAAATTTGGCTTTATTTTCCGAACCACCGCCTTTGGCCGCACAAATCACATCGACTTTATCACCTGCCACCACATTCATATGCACAACCGCAGGCGTGTTGTCTTTGGTATTTTGGCGTTTGCCAATTGGATCAAGCAAAATTGATGCACGCAATGGATTGTCAGGATTGGTATACGCACGGCGCACGCCTTCATTCACCATATCCTCAACCGACATATCACTTTCCCATTGTACATTCATACCGATATCCAAAAAAATCACCGCACTGCCTGTATCCTGACAAACAGGGCGGTGTCCCAATGCTGACATACGGCTATTGACAAGAATTTGTCCCATGGCGTTTTTGGCGGATGCGTTGGTTTCTTTTTGCCATGCTTCGTATACCGAGTCCACAAAATCTTTAGGGTGGTAATAGCTGATAAATTGAAAGGCATTGGCGATTGAACTGATAAAGTCTTCTTTTTTGATGACCGTCATTTGGCTAGTCCTTTTAAAAATAAAAAGTGGTTTAAAATAAAAAAGTGGTTAAAATCATGGTTTAATTTTACCGCAAAAATCAATGTTTCGCTATTGATTTTATAAAATCAAAACTTTGATTGTTTTTGTTACATTTTTTTGTTACCTTGTTTTTGTTGCCTTATTTTGTTAAGTTTTATTCATGAACCAGTGTCATTATTCAATCAATGTCATTGTATTTTGATGCAATTGCCAATACATCATGCCAAATAGCATGACAATCAGCATGAATGCAACCAGCATAAAAGGTGAAAATTTGACAAAAATTAGCGAATTTTTATTCAATTTTACATTGAACACATACACAAAACCAAGCATTGCACCTGTCAATGCTCCGCCAATATGCCCTGCATTATCAATCCCTGACACCAAAAAACCATAGCTTAAGTTTATTGCCATAACCAATAATAAAGAACGAAAATTTAAGCCAATCTGATTAATCGGCGTACGCAATAAAGCAGTCATTAATAATGCCGCACCAATACCCATAATACCACCTGACGCCCCTGCACTTACGCCAATTTGTCCACGGTTGATTGATTCATTGTTTAATAGTGTTTGCAATGCTAAAAAATTGTTGAGTAAATTACCGCCAATACCAGATAATACAAATAAAATCAATAGGTTAATAGATCCTATCATCTGCTCTGCCACTTGTCCAAAATAATACAACGCATACATATTAAACATCAAATGCAACAAACCAATGTGCAACACAAGGCTGGTGATAAGACGAAACGGTTCATTACCCATGGTTAATGGCAAAAAATTCGCACCCCACTTTAGTAAGTCCTGCACAGTCGGCGAACTGGCATCTACCCCAGTCAAAACTTGTAACACAAACAAAACAACGCAGATGCCCAACAATCCCAAAGTATAAGGATAATGACGCAATCCAAGGACAAGCGGCGAGTCTTTTGACAAAAAATTATTAAACAAAGAATTATTAAACATAGAAATAATTATTAAACATAGAGTGCAGGCATACTTAATACCAGATACTGAATACCAAAACTTAACTGTTAGGCTTTTTTTACCACGCCAGATTTTAATTTCATTGCCCCAAAACCATCAATTTTACAATCAATGTCATGCCCATCTGTTGCATCATAAATCAAGCGAATGGATTTAACTTTTGTGCCAACTTTTATCGGTGTGCTTGAGCCTTTCACCTTTAAATCTTTAATCACAGTAACACTGTCGCCGTCTGCCAATACATTGCCAACGGCATCTTTAATCACTTCAGTCTGTACGGTTTCGCCGTCTATCCATTCGTGGCCACACATCGGACAAATCAATAATTCGCCGTCTCGATAAGTATATTCTTCGCTGCATTTTGGACAAGCAGATAAACACATAGATTTTCCTAAATTGGTTGGTTTTGATGATTGGTTGGTTTGACTAAAAGTAATATTGTAACCGATTTTAGCAAAAACTTGTAATTTTTTCGCAAAAACCCCAAAATATTTCAATGTTGATAAAATTTTTTTAAACTTTTTTCAAAAAATAGGAACAACCATGCCAACTTTTGTTCAGTTTTTACTCACAGGCAATGCCAAATCCGCCGATCCGCTTGCTGATAGCAATAAGTTTTTGCAAGGACAAATTACCGCCAATATCCATAAAATTGACAAGGATTTTTTGCCAACTGCCATTTGTAATTTAAAAGGTCGGATTTTGTTTGGCATTTGGTTAAAACGTGCTAACAATGGTTTTTACATTGTGTTAAGTGAGGATTTGGCAGATGATTTTATCAAGCATGTCAAAAAATATGGGGCTTTTTCTAAAATTGAATTGAGCGAAAAAACCGAAATTTTTCCAACAATTATTGACAATTTACCAACATTTTCTAACGATAAAAACCTACAAAATGTATCTGATTGGCAAAACTTAAGCATCGCAACAGGCAATTACTGGATTACAAAAGCCACATCTGAACTGTATCAACCACAAGAATTACGCTTACATCAACGCGGTGGCGTGGATTTTGACAAGGGTTGTTATTTGGGTCAAGAAATTATCGCACGCTTGTGGTTTAAAGCCAGTCCAAAAGCGTGGTTGCACCGTATTTTCTGTCAAGATTTAAACCAATTGTCCGAAAAAATCGGCGTGGTAAATCACATACAAATTAATCATGGGTTTGAAGCCTTGGTGGTGGCTCGTCCTGATGAATTACACAATATCACACAAAATATCCCAGAAGTGAAAATTTTAACCCTGCCTGAAGCATTACAACAATCGGTTGCCAGAAAAAGTTAACGCAGCTTTTATTGCTTTTAAAGCGTTTTTTTAGTAAAATTCCTTTTTACCTGTAGGCGAATTTCATCATGACAAAATTTATCTTTATTACCGGCGGTGTGGTTTCATCGCTTGGCAAGGGCATTACCGCTGCATCGGTTGCTACCATTTTAGAGTCGCGTGGTTTAAAAGTAACCATGACCAAATTAGATCCATATATCAATGTAGATCCAGGCACGATGAGTCCTTTTCAACATGGCGAGGTGTTCGTTACCGAAGATGGTGCAGAAACCGATCTTGATTTGGGCTATTATGAACGGTTTTTACGCCACAGCAAAATGAGCCAACGCAACAATTTTACCAGTGGTAGAATTTATCAAACCGTGCTTGAAAAAGAACGCCGTGGTGATTATCTTGGCGGTACAGTGCAAGTCATTCCACACATTACTGACGAAATTAAACATCGCATTTTACAAAGTGGCGAAGGTTATGATGTCGCTATGATTGAAATTGGTGGCACCGTGGGGGATATTGAAAGCTTGCCCTTTATGGAAGCGGTACGCCAATTACAAGCAGAACTTGGCTCTAATCATGCCCTGCTTATGCATTTAACCCTTGTGCCTTATATTTCAAGTGCAGGCGAAAGTAAAACCAAACCTACTCAACACTCAGTAAAAGAATTGCGCTCGATTGGTTTACAACCTGATGTGTTAATTTGTCGCAGTGAACAAGCAATTTCAGCAGACAACCGCCGAAAAATTGCCTTATTTACCAATGTCGCAGAACGTGCGGTTATTTTATGCCCTGACGCTCAAAGTATTTACCAAATTCCACGGATTTTACACGAACAAGATCTTGATGATTTGATCTGCGAGCGTTTTGGCATTAATGCTCCTGAGGCGGATTTGGCAGATTGGGATAAAGTTACCCAGTCATTATTAAGCAATCAAGACAATGTTACCGTGGCTGTGGTAGGCAAATATGTAGAATTGCCCGATGCCTATAAATCGATCAACGAAGCCTTGTTGGCATCAGGCATTCAAAACGATGTCAAAGTCAAAATCGACTATGTAGATGCCGAAAAACTAGAAAGTGATGAGCAGTTATTAGAACGTGTAAAAAATGCCGATGCAGTGCTTGTCCCCGGCGGATTTGGTGAGCGTGGTACATCTGGCAAAATAAAAGCCATTACTTATGTCCGTGAAAACAACATACCATTTTTAGGCATTTGTTTAGGCATGCAATTGGCGGTGATTGAATTTGCTTGCAATGTGCTTGGTCTAAATGCCAATTCTACCGAATTTGACAAAAAAACCAAAGCCCCATTAATTGGTCTGATTACCGAATGGTTTGATGAAAAAGGTGAATTGCAAGTGCGTCATGACAATTCAGATTTGGGTGGAACCATGCGTCTTGGTGCTCAAAAAGCCGAATTGGTAGAAGACAGCAAACTGCGTGAAATATACGGATCGCCTATGATTACCGAACGGCATCGGCATCGCTATGAAATGAATGGGCGTTATATCCAAGACTTAGAACAAGCAGGCATGAAAATTTCAGGATATTCCACCAAACAACATTTGGTAGAATCAGTAGAAATTCCAAGTTTGGATTGGTTCATTGCAGTACAATATCACCCAGAATTTACCAGTTCACCAAGAGGCGGACACCCACTGTTTAACAGCTTTATTCAAGCAAGTAAAGCCTATAAAGACAAAAAACAAAAACGATAATCAAAAAACCAATGTTAATCATTGTTTAATACCGTTTTTAATTTTTATGTAGGGTGATTATGTAGGGTGAGTTTGATCGCCCTGTCATCTTCAAATTTTTAGCAAACCAAATTTTTTTGGCAAACAAATTTTAACCAACCCATTTTGGCAAAAAGTACGCTTATGAATCACAACGCCGATTTTACCCACCCCGATAACCAAACGCCTTATTTGATCGCCCCTTCGATTTTGTCAGCCGATTTTGCTCGCCTTGGTGAAGATGTAGAAAAAGTTTTACAAGCCGGAGCAGATGTTATTCATTTTGATGTTATGGACAATCACTATGTGCCAAATTTAACGTTTGGTAGTATGATTTGTCAAGCACTGCGCGACTATGGCATCAAGGCCAAAATTGATGTGCATTTGATGGTGTCTCCTGTAGATAGCATGATTGAACAGTTTTTGCAAGCAGGGGCAAATGTGATTACGTTTCACCCAGAAGCCAGTCAGCATATCGATCGATCCTTGCAACTGATTAAAGACGGTGGCGCACAATGTGGGCTTGTGTTTAACCCTGCCACGCCGTTTTATTATTTAGATTATGTCATGGATAAAGTGGATCAAATTCTGCTTATGAGTGTCAATCCGGGGTTTGGTGGACAAGCCTTTATTGACAATACACTTGGCAAAATTCAAGAAGTACGCCAACGCATCGTTGCATCAGGGCGCCACATTCGCCTAGAAGTAGATGGCGGTATCAAAGCTGGCAATATCCGAGCCGTTGCCGAAGCAGGAGCGGATATGTTTGTGGCAGGATCGGCAATTTTTAACCAACCAGATTACAAAACTGCAATTGATGAAATGCGTGCTGAACTTGCCAAAGTCGGTATGTTAAATGAGAATGCCAATGCCTGATTTATCTCGCTCAACACCTGCCATTTCGCTTGTTCCAAAAAGTTTTACCATTGGGCTTGGTGCGTTTGCGTTTTTGCTTGGCATCGCAGGTTTTGTGGTAAAAATACTGTTGTTTGGTGAGAGCTTTAACCAAATTTTGCCAAGTTTTATGCGGGTGGTTGCAATTTTTTGGTTATTAATCCCTTGCGGTTTTATACTTGGTGCAAAAATAATTAACCGATTTTTGCCAATGCAAGAACAAAAACAACCCATTCAACCACGCAATGCCTTGACATTGGGGTTATTATTTAGCTGTGTGGCAATGCTTTGGCTGATGGCAGGAAATTCATAAGATGCGGTTAAAATTCACTAAAGATGATTTAAATATTTATCCAAAAGACTTGCCAAAAGGTTTGATCAATGCTTTAATTATTGCTTGTTTGGTACTTGGTTTGGCAGGGCTTCGCACAGGACGCAACTGGCAAGGCGTTGTTGCGGTATTGGAATATTGGGCGTTTATGCTGTTATGGATACCAACTGCAATAACGATTTGTGCAATACCGTTTAAACTGCGTGATGACAGTTTTGAGCTAAAACTGGCTTATTATTTAGGCATGTTTGTCGCTTTTATCTTTATTATCAATAAATTGCGTTATTTGCGTTAATAAACCTTGTAAAACTTGTCATTGATTTGTCATTTTCAAAAGGAGAAACATTGGTTAAGTTATTGTTAATTTTTTTGGTGGTTTGTTTATTAAGCCTGTGGTTTGTCAAAAAAATTATCGGCTTTTGTTGGCAAAAAATGCACGATATTGTGGGTATCGAAGTTGGCAAATCTCGCCACAGTTTGCCTGTGCAAATCGATCATACACCAAACTCAATCGGCAAGCTCTTTAAAATCAGCAAGCGTTCTAATCAGCAAGATTGTGCCAATCAGCAAGCAATTTTAACCAACCCTACCCAAAACAACCGCGACAATCTGCTAAAAACCAAGCACGGTAAAATGTCGCCCATGCCATTATTTCAAGGCTTAAGCATTGAACAAATCGATCGCATGCCAACTGAAGCTGTGGTGGTACTTGATCGCATTCACCATAAATTACAGCGGTATCTAAACTGGCAACAGACACTGCTACAAGACAGGCTGCAATCAAGCCCGCCCAATACCCTACCGTTAACAGAAAACCGTTTTGTGCTGGATAAGTTAATCAACCAAACCATTCCTGAAACACTCAACCAATACGATCAACTTGCCCGCTTTAACCCACATCAACTGTCAAAAAAAATCCATGCCAATATGACAGCAAACGATATGTTACTTGAAGTGTTGCTTAGCGTGGATAAACAAGCCGATGAATTATTAAATGAATTAAACCAACAAGTTAGCGATCAATTAGCCACCACTTATCATTATGTAAAATCCAGAACCAAATAACCAAGCCTAAATTTTTAGCAACAGCAATTTTTAGCAACAGCATGTAAATTATGCTAAAATTGTAAATTATGCTAAAATAATGCTTTTTAGTCATTGAAAATTTATGTCAACTCGCCAATTTTCTGATTTGCCCAGTTTATTTAATTATTTAAATATCAAAGACTTAAGCGATCACGATCAATCACTGATTTATCAGATTAACCAATTATTGCCTCAAACCCAATGCGGATTGTGCGGTCATGCTGACGGCTGTCTTCCTTATGCCACCGCCATTATCAAAGACAATGAGCCTCACAACAAATGTGTGCCCAGTGGACAAATCGTTGCTAATAAAATCGCCACCTTGCTTGATCGTGAAATACTGGCCGCTGTACCATCAAGATGGCAAACCGATCCCAATACATCACGCCCTATGGAGGTGCGCGCTGTTATCCGAGAAGATGACTGCATCGGTTGCACCAAATGCATTCCGGCTTGCCCTGTAGATGCAATTGTCGGTAGTGGCAAACAAATGCACACGATTTTTACCGACTTATGTACAGGCTGCGAACTGTGTTTACCGCCGTGTCCGATGGATTGCATTGAACTGATACCACACCCAAGAGCAATAAGCGACACCGAACGCTATGCAGAACAAGCCGATCTACAAAAACGCTATTATAAGCATCTTGAGCGGATCGAACAACAAGTTAATGACAAAACCAATGCCAAACCTGTCATTAGCATGGTTCAGGCAAAATTAAATGATATTTCAGTTAATATTGATGAAAATCAAGCAAAAAACACAATTGAAAGTGCAAAATTACGCACGCAACTTAAAAAACTAGAAAAACAATTAAGCGTAAAATTTGATACAACCAAGCAACAACAATACGATGAATTGTTGCAAAAATTGGCAAAATTAGGATAAAACATGGCCTTAACCGTCAAAACCAAAACCGCTAAAACCCCAGCATCGCGACGCATGTCCAAGCAAAACGTTCAGCTTTTTTTTGAAAAACTTGCCAACAGTATGGATCGTCCAACCACCGAATTGGAATACAATAGCAACTTTGAACTGCTCATCGCCGTCATACTCTCCGCCCAAGCCACTGACATCAGTGTTAATCTTGCCACACGCAAACTTTTTCCTGTTGCCAACACACCCAAAACAATTTTAGATCTCGGTGAAGACGGCCTAAAACATTACATCAAAACCATCGGATTGTTTAACACCAAAGCCAAAAATGTCATAAAAACTTGCCAAGACTTATTAGAAAAATTTAACGGTGAAGTACCAAACAACCGTGCTGATTTAGAAAGCCTAGCAGGAGTTGGTCGCAAAACTGCTAATGTTGTACTCAATACCGCTTTTGGTCAACCAACCATGGCTGTGGATACGCATATTTTTCGGATTAGTAACCGCACAGGACTTGCCACAGGCAAAACCGTGCTTGCAGTGGAACAAGCCTTGCTACAACGCATTCCAAAAGCGTATTTATTAGATGCCCATCATTATTTAATTTTGCATGGGCGTTATACTTGTAAGGCCAGATCGCCCATCTGTGGCAAATGCCCTGTATTTGATGAGTGTATGTTTAAAGACAAAGCAAGTTTCTTACAAAAACACGCTTTTTGAAAAACACGCTTTTTGAAAAACACGCTTTTTGAAAAACAGCGCATAAATTTGGTATAATACATTATGCCAATCAATGTTTACTATCCTTAAAAACGAGAAGCATATGCCAGAACCTACATTACAGCAACGCAAAACCATCTACCGTGCCAGACGCGGTCTAAAAGAGCTGGATTATTATTTTGATTTTTATATACGCGAACATTATCTAAGTGCAAGCGAACAAGAACAAGCGGTTTTTGCCAGTTTAATGGACGAAGAAGATCCTGATTTGTTGGATTGGTTTTTGTTTGACAAACCACCAAAAACCGAGTACGCCAAACTTATCGCCAAATTAAAACAACTCAAAAACGCCACTTAGCCAAATTTTTATGAAAAATCAAAGTTTTATTCAGATTGACAATGAACTTTTGCCAAGTTTTTACCGAAAAATCTTATTAACAAGTTGCTTGGTTGCTCTGTTAATGCTGATTTGGCTGTTGCCTTTGGCGGTTATGTATCGTGGTGCGTTGTCGGTGTTGCTGTTTGGTTGTTTGTGGTTGTATCAAATTCGCCAACATCATTTGGTTAATATCAGCAGTTTACGCAAAAATTCACAATACATTGAAAAATATGACTTTTTGGTGTGGCATTTGCAATTGTTTCAAGGCTATTTTTTTACGCCATACGGACATAAAAGTGATATTTACCAAGCCAAATTACAAAAAATTTATGACATGGATCGGGTTTTATGGTTAAAATTTGGGGTGTTTGAACCATTTGTGAAATCATTATCGGTACAAATTTGGCAAGATCAAGTAGATGCCAACACATGGCGACAACTTAAAATATTGGCAAACCACGAACTATAAATTAAACCAAAAAATAAACCAAAACCCATTAAGGATAAAGTATGAAAGCGGTGATACAAAGAGTAACCTCTGCCAATGTGATGGTAAATCATACCATCATCGGCGAAATTTTCCAAGGAATTTTGGTGTATTTAGGCTTGGGTCATAACGATGATTTGACAATTGGCAAAAAGATGATTGATAAGATTTTGGCCTATCGCATTTTTGAAAACGCACACCACAAAATGGATAAAAATATCGCGGATGTTGGCGGTGGCTTGTTGCTCGTGCCACAGTTTACCTTGCTTGCCAATACCAACAATGGTCGGCGTCCAGATTTTGGTGCTGCTATGCACCCTGATTTTGCCAAACCTTTGTTTGGTGAAATGGTTAATTATGCAAAACAACAATACCACACTGTTGCAACAGGTGAATTTGGGGCAAATATGCAAGTAACCAGCTGTAACGATGGGCCGATTAATTTTATCTTTGAACTTAATTAACATTGCTTATTAATTAACATTGCTTATTAATTACACTTACTTGTTAATCAATGTTGCTTATTAATTAATTTTTACTTATGAATCAGCATAAACATCAAAACGCACCACTTCATTGCTAAAGTTTTGTGTAGGCTTCACATTTGCCAAAAACGGAGCGGATTTTGGACGTTTGACAAGCACACAACCGCTACGATTTACTTGGTTTTTTGCCAAATTGAGTAGGGCTATTTCATCATCAAAGGTAGGCTTAGTTACCAAATTATGTAAAATTTGCATGGTTTTACCCACTTGTGATTTGTAGCTGTCTGATGGAAACATGGGATCAAGATAAATCAAATCTGCGGTTAAATTTGGCAAAACCGTCATCGCATTGCCAAATTTTAGGCAAATTCGCCCCAATAGTTTTTGCCAATTTGGATTGCCACTCATTTTTTTCATTTCATATTTTAGCAATGTATACAGCAGCGGATTTTGTTCAATCATGGTAACCTGTGCCCCTGTGCTTGCCAAAATCAGTGCATCGTGTCCAAAACCTGCCGTGCAGTCAATCACCGTTTTATCGGCGGATAATTTGGCGGATTTTAACAACAGTTCAGACTTTTTGCCTGCTTTGACAATTCTAGAGCCAAGTGCTTGCCAATTTGGACTGACTTTCATAGCGTTTGCGATCAGATACATATTGTGTTTATCAAGCAATAAACTGCCTGAATTTACCGATTTTAGCCATTTTTGGGAAATTTTATCAGACATTTGAAGCGTTTGAAAATCGATGCCCTGATCGATAAAAAATTCACCAATCTCCGCCAAAACCATATTCTGTGAGCCAATATTATCGACATCACAACTGACAACATAAATCGTTAGCATAATTAACTTTCAATGTGATAACCAAAACCAAAATAAGCAAGCAACACCACCACACCTGTAACAATGCGTAACCACGCAAAAACAGTAAAGTCTTTTTTTGACACCCACGCTACCATCATGCGAATGCACAAAAGTGCCACGATAAAAGACACCAGTGTTCCTACGCCCAAAACCGTCCAATCTTCAGCCGTCTGTAAAATGGTATAATGTTTGCTAAGATCAAGCAATCCTGCTCCAACGATAACAGGAATCCCAAGAAAAAAAGAAAACTCAGTAGAAGCACGACGCGACACACCCAGCCATAACGCTCCAACAATGGTTGCCCCAGAACGCGATGTACCGGGAATTAAAGCCAAGCATTGGCATAGGCCGATTTTTAACGCGGTTTTAAAATCTATATTTTCTGCTTCATCTGCGATAATGGGTTGTGGGCGTTTTTCCACATAAAAAATCAACAAAGCTCCAACAATCAGCATAAACGCAACAATCAATGGGTGAAACGCCTGCTTAATTACATCTGCCAGTGTAAAACCCAACACCATCACGGGTAAAGTTGCGATCATTAGTGAAATACCAAGCCTGCGCGGATTTTTCAAGCCCACAGCTTTACCGGTTACCAACCCCAAAAAAGCCTGCCACAGCCGTCCAAAATAATCATAAATCACCGCCAAAATTGCCCCAAGTTGAATAAAAACCACAAACAATTCGCGTTTTGCAGCCGTCCAAAAGTTCATAACATCGGCGGATAAAATCAGATACCCCGTACTGGAAATTGGCAAAAATTCACTAATGCCCTCAACAATTCCCATAATAACACTTTTAAGAATTAATAATAAATCCATCTTACAGCTTTCCTTGTTCAGCCAAGGTTTTCCACGCATTATGACGCAAATACACAGGCAAAGCATGTTCAGCAGTTACCGCCCGGCCTTGTTGTTGTACAGATCTACCAAGCATGGCAATAATTTTGGCCGTCGGCTGCACATTTTGGCAAATTTGACCATCTAAAGGGGTTAATAGCATCGCACCATTACCCACCAGAGGTAAATTTTTGGCGGTGATTTTGGCATAATCCAGCAAAATCTCATCACCAACCAAACTCATGACATGGTTGTTTAGTATAAATTCAGCAAAATAAACCTGATTCATGCGCGCATCAAGCACTGCATAAACATGCTCTAAGTCATGCTGCAAATAAGCACATTGAGCGACAGCTTGTAAACTAGAAACTGGCAAACACGGCAAATCATGAGCAAAAGCCAAGGCTTGAGCCACCGCCGTATTGATACGTATGCCACTAAATGCCCCGGGGCCACGATTAAAAGCAATTGCGGTGATATCACTGACTATTTTATTATGTTTGGTTAACATACTATTTAGCATAGGTAAAATTTGTTGGGTTTGTAGACGGCTGCCTGTTGCGGTCATTTCGTCTAAGAGCAAACCTTGGTTCATAAGTGCAATGGAACATTGGTCAAAAACAGTATCAAGGGCTAAAATCATGCAAATTTCTCAAAAAAGCGAAAACAAGTCATTATAACTGACAAATCAAAACGCATATCATACCACCAATTTTAATGCAAGGTTAGTGCTTTTGAAAAATTTTTCTGGCAAAACTTTGTATGGCAAAACATGCTGATTGTTAAGTAAAATATGAATTAAAGTGTTGTTTTATTTTACTTTATTGGTTTTAACCAATCAATCCCATAAAAAAACTAAGGATTTATGTAACATTGGCTATTTTTACATTTTTATCGCTTTTTTGTGTGATATAATGACACAGTCAGTTTGGCAATATTGCCGATGATTTTTTAGATGGTTTTTTAGAGGAGGATTTTATGGCTGGTAAAACAATTTTTGACGATGGCGTGCATAAAGTTATCGTGTTTAGTGATTTGGTGCAAGGTGATGGCATTCAGTCCAATCAATTTTTGCTGTTAAATACCGATAACGGCGAAACCAATGGGGCGGTGATTGATCCGGGCGGTGATTTAACCTATACACCCTTAACGCTTGCCCTGCTAAAACATACCGACATACGACATATTCGTTATGTCATCGGATCGCATCAAGATCCGGATATTATTGCATCGTTGCCACGTTGGTTATTGCACACCGAAGCGACCATGGTGATCTCTAAATTATGGGAGCGTTTTTTACCGCATTTAAATTCAGCATTTACCACAGGGCGTTTACAATCTAACTATATGCAACGCATGATATCTGTACCTGATGAAGGAGCAGTATTGCAATTGGGCAGCAGTTATTTGTACGCTTTGCCTGCACATTTTTTACATTCAGAGGGCAATTTTCAGTTTTACGATCCGATCAGCAAAATTTTGTTTTCAGGGGATATGGGTGCATCTATTGTTGGCGATCCTGATCAACAAGTTACCGATTTTGATGCACACATTCCAACAATGAAAGGCTTTCACCAACGCTATATGGTGTCTAATAAAGTAACCGCATTTTGGGCAAAAGCGGTGCGTGAATTGGACGTTCATATGATTGTGCCACAACATGGCAAGGCTTTTGTTGGCAAAGAAATGGTAAACAAGTTTTTAGACTGGATCGAAGCGTTACCATGTGGCGTGGATTTGTTTACTCAAGCCAATTACAATTATAAAGGCTTAATTGACAGTGTGAAATAATGTCAACCACGTTATTTGCCCCTTTTAACAAAGAAAAATGCCTAGCCTACGTGCATTTAACCCGATTTGATCGCCCTGTTGGCATTGAACTTGTGCTGTGGTCAACGCTGTGGGCGGTGTTTTTGGCAGCACTGGATTTTAATCAATTGCCACCTTGGCATGTTGTGGTTATTTTTTCGCTTGGAGCAACCCTTATGCGTGGGGCGGGCTGTGCGATTAATGACTTTGCCGATCGTAAAGTAGATGGGCAAGTTTGGCGCACCAAAAACCGGCCGTTGGCAGATGGGCGTTTGCGTGCAAAAGAAGCGGTTTGGGCGTTTTTGGTTTTGTCATGGATCAGTGCTGCGTTGCTGATTTTTTTGCCAATTGATGTGTTTTATTGGTCTTTTGGAGCTGTGGCATTGGCGTTTGTTTATCCATTTATGAAACGCATCACCCATTTACCACAATTTGTATTGGCAATGGCGTTTGGTTGGGCGATTCCGATGGCATATGTGGCGGTGTCCGCGGAACTTTTTACTGGATCAACCAATGTTTGGTGTTGGCTGTTGTTTGCAGGTTATATGGCGTGGACGGTGGCGTATGACACACAGTATGCAATGGCCGATCGTCATGATGATGTCAAAATTGGGATAAAGTCTACCGCAATTTTATTTGGCAAATATGATGTGTTTATCATCAGCCTGTTGCAAGGGTTTTTTTTGCTGTGTTTGGCAGGGGTTTTTTGGCATTATTTTGGGGCAATGGCGTTATTGACCTTATTGCCAGTCATTGCAATGTTTGTTTATCAAAATAAAAAATGCCTAACCTATCAACCTGTGCGTTGTTTTGAAGCATTTTTACATAATGTTTGGGTTGGGCGATATGTGTTTGTCATCATTGTTATATTAGCCCTACTAAAAACACAATGTTGTTAAAACTTATACTGTTAGAACTTTCACTCAATAAAACAAAAACCCACTTTCAGTTGCCACGCGGTGAATTTTGGTTTGATACATCTGGCTTAAAATCTCATCATTCATCACCGCACTGGGGTGGCCGGCCGCCAAAACCTTGCCCTTATGCAACGCCACAACATGGCTTGCGTATTGATAGGCGTGGCTTAAACTGTGCAGCACCACCACCACGCTTTTTTGCTCGTTTTGCACCAAATTTTGCAAATAAGCAAACAATAGCCGCTCGTGCTTAATGTCCAAATGATTGCTCGGCTCATCAAACAGCAAAATCTCGGTGTTTTGCATAAGCGCACGCACAATGGCAAGGCGTTGTTTTTCGCCACCTGATAGGCTTTGAATGCGTTTTTGTGCCAAATCTTGCAGCTCAAATTGTGCCAAATAATCAAGGGCTTTTTGTTTGTCTTTTGAATTGGCAGTTTGATACCAAAGCAGCTTTGGCGTTGTGCCAAGCAAGGCATAATCTAGCACCGTCAGCGGCAAATTAAACTGTTCATGTTGCCCCACCCACGCAATTTTGCCTTGTTTGATGACATCGCCAACCGCTTGATTTTGGCAAAAAATTGTGCCATTGACTTGACAATTTTGCACATTACCCAAAAAACTGTGCAACAGCGTGCTTTTGCCCGCCCCATTTGCCCCGATTAACGCCACAAATTGTCCGCTTGGCAGGCTTAAATTGTCAATATCCAGCAAGGTTTTTTTACCAACGCTTACATTTAAATGCTTCACATCAAACAAACTAGCCACGATTGCCCGCCTTGATAAACAGCCACATAAAAAACGGCCCGCCAAGAAGCGCCAACACCAGGCCCACAGGCAAATCCACAGGATACGCCAAGAAGCGCGCCGCCGTGTCAATGCCAAGCATCGCCACCGCCCCAAGCCAACCTGACAAAAACATCAGCCGTCCGCGGCCGCCGCCCAAAGTTACCGCCAAAATATTAGGCACCATCATGCCAATAAAACCAATCACGCCTGCCAAACTCACCGCCGCCCCAGTCAAAAGCGCCGAAGCTATCACCACCCAAGTACGCGTTTTGCCCACTGATACGCCCATAGACACCGCCGTGGTTTCGCCAAGCATTAAAATATCAAGCCGCCGCCCAAGTGGTAGCAAAATCAAAAGCCCCAACCCAATGCAAAACAGCACATAACGATACGGCACAAACCCCGCCTCCGCCATGCTGCCAGACAGCCAATTGGTGGCACTCCTCAAAATCATGTCATCAGACATAAACAAAATTAAGCCCACCAATGCCCCACAAAACGCACTGATGATAAAGCCTAAAATCAAAAGCCCCATTTGCCCGCCACCCAAAAAGCGATGACACGCCAAAATCAGCAAACACACCCCCAAAGCACCCAAAAACGCCGCCAGTGGCACGCCAAGCCCCGTAATGCCAAACGCCAAAACCGCCACCACGCCAAGCGACGCCCCGCCCGATGTGCCAATCAAACTTGGGTCGGCAAGCGGATTTTCAAACAACGCCTGCAATGCCGAACCGCTCACCGACAACGCAAGCCCCACCAAAAGAGCCGTTAGCACCCTAGGGTAGCGGATTTGCCACGTGATGTCATCAAGGGCAAACGGATTTTGCCACTCGCCAAAGCCCACGCTTAAGCCTGCGTAAATGCTAAACGCGGTTACAAGCACCGCAATGATTACATATAGCAGGGTTTTTGTGCTTATTTTGTTACTTAATGTTGCACTCATTTTGCTAAAGCATGCAATTTATTGACAATTTGCGGACTGTCTAGCCCAAAGCGTAAAAAATCATTCGCTTGCCAATAGTACACTTTGCCCGTTTTGGCAGCAGGACTGGTAGCCACTTCGGGGCGTTTTTTAAATTGCTCAATTGTGCCAAGAATCGCTTGATTGTGAGCTGCCACAATAATCACATCGGGCTTACTGGCAAGCCAGCCTTCGCGTGATAACGGTTTTAAGCCGTCAACCGTCGCCGCATTAATACCGCCCGCCCGCCGAATCAGCTCATCGCCCACCGTGCCACGCCCTGCCACAAACCGCCCATCGTAGCTTAACAAATAGCGTTTTTTGGTCGCAGGTTTGGCGTTCATGCCTTGTTGCCAATTTGTTGCTAATTTGTTCGCTTGGGTTTCTTTATCTAACAATTTACCCACAGTTTGAATCGCACTGGCATAACTGGCGACTTTTTCATCAGGCATGACGTTCACGGTTTTGACGTTTAAACTGTTAAGTCGCTGATACAAACTGGCGGGCTGCACCATGTAACTGCCCAGCACCAAATCGGGCTTTAACGCCACAATTGGCTCGGCGGTCAAATTGCGGTGAATGCCAATGTTGCTCACTTTTGCCAATTTGGGGTGCTTGTAGGCGGTTTCTTTGCCGATGACTTTGTTGCTGTCGCCCAGTGCCACCACGATGTCGCCAATATCGCCGCTTAGCACCACGATGCGGTCGTATGCCAAAGCGGATGCCGAAAATAAACACGCTGTTGCCAAAACCGCCAGTTTTGTTAATCCATTCATAATCATTGCTCCAACTTAAACTCATCAGCCAAATTTTGCGCCAATTCTTGCCACTTGGGGTCTTGCTGCTGCCCTTCGGTACGCACACCAAACCAAGTTACAATGCTGTTGCCCTTGGCATCAAAGCCCTCAAATGCCGAAGTAAAGCCGTCGCTATTGGGGCGTTTGATAAACCACACTTGCGTTAGGGCTTTATCATTTAAATGCAGCGTAAAACCCGTCGCCTTTTTATCCATGACATTGAGCCAATTGCCCATGCGTTTAATGTGGTGCAAGCCGCCTGCAAAAATCTGCACCATGCCCATATTGCCCACAAAAATCATCGTGTTCACTTGTTCGCTCGCCAATTTGTTTAACAAAACTTCAACAATTTCTGGCTTGACAGCCACCGCCATACCGTCTGGGGCATTGTGATAACCGCTGGCTCGGTCAAGTTCGTATTTTTTCAAAATGCTGTGAAATTGGTGAATGTCGGTCATCGCTTGCCAATCGTCGCCAAATTGCTGCTTGTCGTCGACGTTTAATGTATGCAATTGCCACTGATTTTGCGGTGCAATTGGCAACAATTCAATTTCACTCGCTGCATTTTCGGCAAATTTATCGGTTAACTGTTGCCAAGTTTGCACACTGTCATCGTCAAATTGGGTTAAAAACGCCTTATTGATTGCATTGCCACGCTCATCAAAAAACGCAATGCTGTAACTCGGCTTGGCCTTGTCATTGTTAACAATTGCTAACATATGTTTAAACTTGTGCAAAAATAAACGCAAATCCAAGCCGTCGCTGCCATCGCCCAACGCTAGCCCCATCATTTTGCCCAGCTCCAAATTGCGATACACGCCCTGCTGCTCATGTACGCAAAATTCATTACGCACAATGCTTTCCACCACGCCAAGCGTGTGCAATTCAAGCAGCATATCGCGGCAATTGTCGCCCAAATAACGGCTATTTGGTGAAGCGAGCAGTAATTCCAATTCGCTCACGCCCAAAACCATCGCCCCTTCAGTGGGAAATAACATCGGTGTTTCCGCTTTTTTGGCTTGATAAGTTTGCCAAAGTTGGCTATTTTTTTGCACTGTGTTTAGTACAATTTTTGCAGTTGTTTGCATAAAAACCTCTTAATTGATTAATTAAAATTTAAAATCTGCCCCAACGGTAAAGGTACGCCCACGGGCATAATTGGTAAAAATGGTATTACCGTCGTCGTCATATTGGGCGTAATTGTTATTTTTGGAATTAGATGGGTGAATATACAATTTATCAAAGGCATTTTCCACCCCAAAACGCAACGTTGCGTTTTTATTTATTTCATAACGAGCAAATAAATCGGTAATGGTTGGATTATTTGGCATTTGTTGCAAACGCTCTTGCTTTTCAAAATCCAAATAATCAGGGCGAATGCGAATATTTTTACCATACGAGCGTAATATCGCCCCTGCTTGTAATTTATTATCCAAAAAGCGTGAACCTAATTCCAACGTCCAATATTTTTCGGGTAATTTATCCATTGCCCCGCCCGTAAAACCAAAATCGTGATGTCCAGAATTAATGTTCACAGGTTGGTCAGAAGTTTGTTTGGTATAAGATAAATTGGCAAAATAGTTGCCTGCATCGTAATTCGCTTGTAATTCAATGCCTTTTGATGTTACAGGCTGTTTTGCATTAACAGCAATTTGGGCGTTAAATCCGCCTTTAACGTCGTCATTAATGTCATCGGTTAAACCACTGCCATCTTCTTTTAAATAAAACGATTGCACATGAATATAATCCTTTATTTTACTGTTAAAATACAAGGCTTTAAAGCCTAGCGTATCATTGTGATTGAACACGCCTTGTTTAAAACTATTAAAGCCCAATTCATAAGTTTTGGCTGCTTCTGGGCGTAAAAATGGATTCATAGAACCGCCGCCTTCGTTATTAAAAAACACTTCTTGAATATTGGGCATGCGACTGGTTTTGGCATAACTGACAAACGGCATAAAACCATCGTTAATTTTGGCGGACAATTGTACTTTGCCATTGGTGGTATAATCGGTTTTTTGTACAATGGCCTCGCCTTTAGGAAAACACGGCACGCCAGTATCGCATGCTGGTTTATAGCCTGAAAAATTAGTTTTCACTCTAGACAAACTTAAATCCACATCAAAAATATTTTTGCTTAGCGTATTATTAATATACACGCTGCTAATTTTTTGTTTGCCACTGGGTGCAAAAGTGGTATATTCATAATTGTCTTTATCCACGGCAGTCGCTTGGCGTTTATAATCATTGCTTTGCACAGAAATACCATATTGCGTTTTTAATTGGGCTTGATTAAAGTTAAACAAACTGGTATTACTTACGTCAATATAATTAGAGCGGTTTTGCGTACGGGCATTTTCCAATAAAAAATATTTGGCGTTTTTATTTAACTTTTGCACATTTTTAGTGGTATTGGCTAATACTTTGGCATTGATTAAATTAGAATTGGGCTGATAATAATATTCCACGCCATAAGAATTGCTGGTTAATTCACGTCCGCCAACATTGGTATTATACGCACGGTTTGAAATTAATACTTGTTGGTCATCGCCATCATATTCCATTTTTGCCAAATACGAACGCGGTTTTTGAATGCGTGCAGGGTTATACGCATTGCTACTGGCTAATTTGCCATCGCCGCGTTTATAATCGCTGTTTTTATTTGCGCCGCTAATTGCCAGCATCGCCCCCAATTTATTGCCGCCCACCGTTTCACGCCCTGCCACCGCCAACATGCCGTTATGCCCTAATTTGTTGTTGCCGTAAGTGTATTTGCCGCGTACGCCAACGTTTTTGCCATCAAGCAACACATCATTCACGCCAATGGTGCGAAAATTGGCGCTGCCCATTAGGGCATTTACGCCGCTACTTCCGCCCTGTCCGCCACGATTAACGTCCACGCCGACTAAAAAATTGCTGTCTATGCTCGCTCCAAAACTGCTCGTTGTCGGCTCGTTGGCTTGATTTTGGTGAAAATTGCCCCCTTCTTCACTGGTCGCGGTTACGCCAAAATTGGTTTGTGGCACGCCGTCAATCATGGTGTTCACCCGTCCAAAGCCCGTCATGCCACGCACGTTGACTTTGAGCGTGCCTTGGCGGTCGTCCATAAAAGTGAACGAGCCGGGCAACGCGCGCACCACGCTGTCAAGGCCGCCTGCGGTGCGGGCAATTTTGTCCTCGTCGGCTTCAGAAACCGCCCCTGCGGTGGTGAAAGTTTTATCGGCAACGAATTTTAATTCCGCCAATTGCACTTCGGGCAATTTGGTGGGTTTTTTATTGCTTTTAACATCGTCGGCAAAAGCATGCATACTGGCTAAAACCATTAATGCTAATAATGTTTTTTGCAATTTTTTTGATTGTGGTTTCATAAATTATCCTAGTTGTTATTATTGTTTAATAAATTGTTATTGTTTAATAAAAAACTATACGCTAAGGCATTATTTTTGACGCGGCTTAATCGCCCAAATGCCCCGCCGTGTCCGCCGTCTAAATGCGTAAATAAAATAATTTCATTAGCATTATTTAATTGATTATCACGCAATTTGGCGGTAAATTTTAATGCTTGTTGTGGCGTGGTTCGCACATCATTGATATTGGCTATCATTAAAAATTTGGGATAATTTTTTGGCGTAATAATTTCATACGGGCTAATTTGTTGTAAATTCGCCAATTCTTTGGCATTATTAGGATTGCCCCATTCATTAAATTCCGCCGTTTGTTTATTATCAAATAATTCAGCAACCACATCTACAAATGGCACTTGCAACACGCATTTTTGGTATAAATTTGGCTCACGAATACACGCATTGGCAATTAGCCAGCCGCCTGCACTTTCACCCATGGCAAAAGTTTGCTGTTTATCGCCAAATCCTGCCTTTTGTAAACCCTTGGTTACGCTAATAAAATCATTAATACTATTAAGTTTATTTAACTTTTTACCGCCATTATGCCACGCTTCGCCCAATTCACCGCCGCCACGCACATGAGCAATCGCATAAATAAACCCTCTATCCAATAAACTAAAATAACTGCTGCCATAAGTCATATCCATACTTTGTCCATAAGCACCATAACCATAAACAAGTAGCGGATTGTTATTTTTTTGATAAAGACTTTGTTTATAAATAAGGCTAACGGGAATTTTTGTGCCGTCTTTTGCACTAATTGTTAAGCGTTTAACAGTATAATCACTATTTTTATTCGGTTTTTTAAGCCAATTGTTATTAGCCAAATCATAACTTAATGTAGTTTTGGGCGTGGTTGGCGATGTATAACCAATATTTAAAATATTGTTATTGGCTTTTAAATCATCAGAAAAACCACTGGGTTCAAGCCATGTCATATACGCATCATCAAAAAATGCCATCTTTTGTAATTTACCGTTTGGTTTTTGATAATAAATTTGGCTTAAACCGTCTTTACGCACTTTAAAAATTTGCCAATCGCCTTGTAAGAAAAAACTCTCCAAAGTTTCATTTTTGTTTGGCGTAAATACTTTTTGCCAACTATTTTTTTGCAACGTATTTAAACTATTGGCAGAATATAAAGCAAAGTTTTTATTTTCATGATTGCTTCTAATAATAAATTCATTATTATGATGGTCTAAATAATACTCTTTTTTGGCAATGAGTGGTTTAACCAAAATTGGCTGCAAATTGTGAGCAGCTTTATCCACCAAATACACCGCACTGCTGTCCAAATTATTCACCGTGATAATCGCATATTTGTTTGATGTACTATTATCCAAACTAACATAAAACCCATTTGGCACTTGATTAAAAAACAGCGTGCTTTGTTTATTTTTTTCATCATACAAATAAACTTTATTGTCATTTACATACAATAAATCGCTGTTATTTAACCACACAAAATTGCCATTGCTGTTTGCAATTTTATCCGTTGTTGTTTGGGTGGATAATTCTTTTATTGTAATGGTAAAATTTTCATCGCCGTTATTATCAAAAGCGGTAGCAAATAAAGTGTTGGTTGTATTAAATTGCGGCTTTGTGGCATTGGGCGGGGTATTTAATTGTTGCCAATTGTTATTAACTTTATAAAAATATTGATAACCGTGGCTGGTTTTATCGTATTCTTTTTTTAAAAACAAACCATTTTCATACCAAAAATACGGCTCGGTATTATATTGCACCCGCTCTAACATTTCATTAGTTAATTGCGTTTGCAAAGTTTCATCTAATTGCGAATTGGCATAACGGTTTTCATCATTAATCGCCGTTAAAAACAATTCTTCATTGTCTTTATCCGTTAAATAAGCATAATTATCCAACACGCCGTCAGCTCTTAAACTGGGATATTTAGGCAAAAAGGGGATTAAATCGGGCGGCGTTTCTGTTTGCTCTGGTTGTTCGCTGTGAGTTTGTGAATGTTCGGCATTATTATTAGAATGAGCATAACTCATTACACTAATTAATAAAATAGCAGCAACAAGTGCGGTTTTTTTCGTTGTTTTTTTAGTTAAAAGTTGCATAATTATTCCCTTTTATTTAAAAATTTTCATTAATTAGCCAAATAAAATCGGCTTTAGTATTATCAATTTCACTTAATTCATCAACATTTGATACCATCATTACCACCGCGGTGCTAAATTGTGTTTTATTTAGTTGTTTTCTAGCAATTAAATCTTGTTTTAAATCTTGCAAATGAATCGGCACGCCAATATCCTTTTGGGCGTGATAATTGCCCGCCAAAAGCAGGGCAGGTTTTGGGGCGGATAACAGTTTTTCCGCCATGCGTCTATCACGAAACTGCTGCACCGCCACCATATTGTGCAAAAACCGCTTATCATCGGCATGCAATTCATCAGGATTTAAGTCGTGATTTTTAATAATGGTTTGCAAAATATCTTGTTTGATTGCGGTGGTTGTGGATTGATAGCCCTTTAACTCTTCAGCTCCCTGCAATAAAATATTAACTTCAGGTTTGGTTAAATTGGTGGCAATGAGTGAATAATTGTACACAAATGGGCGTTTGACAATCTCGCCATAAAGCTGCCAATCCCATGATTTTTGCCAGTTTAATGCCGCCTGCAAATCATTAAGATTAGGCTTTTGCCGAGCTTTGTCCACCAAATCTTGCTGCTCTACAGTAAGCATTTCTAACAGTAAACTGCCCTGCGGTCGCTGTTGTTGCAAGGCATCTAGCAACCCAGCTGCCAAACTATGCTGATTAGGCTTGTCGTGATATTCGCCCAAAATCACCGCGTCAAATTTTGAAAGTTGCTTGGCAAACTCGCTAAAGCTAAGCGGCTGCTTGGTGTTTAAATTGATGATTTGGTTTTGGGAGTTAATTTGGCTAGCGGTTTGGTTTATCGGTGCAATGCTTGCCAAATCGGCAGCAAAGGCGGGGGTTAGGCTTAACAATAAGGCAACAATTAGGGCTTTTGGGCGAAACAACGACATATTTTTTCTCAATCAGGCTGTTGTCTTGTCAAAATTGGCTAAATTTTTGACAAAACCAAAATCTCAAGGCCAGGATAAATCCTGGCACTTGCATTTTGTTTATTTATTTAAATCTACTAAATTCACTGTTTATTTGGCAGAACGCACCGCTCGTGCTGTGTTGGTTATGTCAAGCTTACCAACCGAACGCGTGGTTGATTTGTCAAAATTAACACTAAATACGTTGTTATCACGCACATCAGGGGTTGAGCTAAAATACCAATCGGTAACATCGCCGTCATAGCCAACAAAGATTTTTTTGTTGATAAACGGCCGGCATTTATATTCCACAATGCTTTGTAGCTCTTTGACATTCGGCAAACGATACCCATTGCCAAGCTTGTGCGTCTCGGTCAAGGCCTCTTTCCAAGAAGCAAACGTTTTTGGCGAGCCTTGGCAAGTTTTGGCGGTTTTATCCCATGTTTGCCCAATGCTACAGCGTTGCCAGATTAAGTTGGTTTTTGTGTCTTTAACTTCGCTGCCATCACCCAAAATCTCAAATCGGCTGTCAGGCGTTGTGGCTTGTACGGTTGGATGACAGACTTGTTCATCAGCAAAACTGCTAAACGACATAAGGCCTGCGATGCTTAATAGTAATAATTTTTTCATGTTCATAACTGCTTACCCTTTAAAATTAGTTAGATAAAATTAATTAGAGCGAACCGCACGGACAGCTTGCTTTGATTGTTTGCTCCGATCTGAATAACTTAATTTTGCAAAATCAAAGGCGTATACATATTTATTTTCTGTATCTTCTTCATCGCTTTGTAACGTTGAGCTCCAATATGCTGCGTCAATTTTATCAGTGCTGTGGGTAAATACGCTGTTTAATCCAGGAGTTTTGCTATAATCAGCAAGGCTTTGTAACTCGCCAATATCAGGCAATCGCCAATCGCTGTAACCACAGTATTTTTGTTCGTTTAGCGTATCAATAAACGCCTTGGTATCGCATTTGCCTTTATCACTACAGGTGCCACCGTTTTTTGTTCCCACAACGCCACCGTTGATTTTTTTGTCATCGCTATACCAAGTATAAGTGTGTTTAAAATCATGCATGCCGTTGTCGTGAGTTTTTTGTTCCCAAATCAATCCCGTTGCCAAATCCTGCACGCACTCATGGCCGTTTTGATTTAACACTTTGTAACTCATGGCTGTCCCTGCTTTGACTTCGCCGTCTTGCTGCAATCCTTTAAAATCTGCTGACAACTTATCGCAAGGTAAGCCATTTAATAAATCATTGCCACAAGTTGTTATGCCTGTTGCCGCCAATGTTGTGGCTTTGGCAGGCTGTACAATTGCTGGTGGCGTAGGTTTTGGAGGTGTTGGTTGTGGTTGCGGTTTTGGTTGTACAGTGCCTGGATTATGAGAGTCGCCAGAACTGGTTGAATCAGATGAGCCACCACAGGCTGAGAGGAGCAAAACCCCAACCGTTATCGCAGAAATTTTGCTCACAAAGGTCAATTTACGCATGGTGAAGTTTCCTATTTTGTAGACTAAAATTAAATTTAAAATCACATATTAAAATAACTTAGCAAAATTATATCTGAATATAAATCATAAAGTCAATGTTAATAATAATTATTCTCATTAATATTTAAGAACTTACCAGTCAAAAATTTTAGTTGATCCTTGTCATTGTGGTTTGTATGATATTAAGGTTTGTATGGCTATGATTTGTGTTTTACATTGTGTTTTACATTAAATTAAACCGTGTCAAACGCAACGCATTCAGCAACACCGAAATAGAACTCAATGCCATCATCGCAGCTGCAATCATCGGATTTAACACCCCAAGCATCGCAAGCGGAATACCCAAACAATTATAAACAAACGCAAAAAACAGGTTTTGTTTGATATTGCGTAACGTGGCTTTGGCAATTTTTATTGCATAATTTACATGAATTAACGATGAACCAACAAGCCTTGCGGAAGCATTGTGCTTGGCAATGTCCGATCCTTGCTCCACTGCAAAACTTGCAATTGCTGTTGCCATCGCAGGAGCGTCATTTATCCCATCACCCACCATGGCCACATTTGCTCCTTTTTTTTGTAAATCCATGATATTACTGGCTTTATCACGCGGTGAAAGTTCCCCATAAGCTTCATCGGCGTGGATAGCATGTGCAACATAATCCACCACCGATTGCTTATCACCACTCATAATGATGACTTTTAAACCGTCTTGTTGCAATTTATACAAGGTTTCACCACTGTCAATTTTTAGACTATCAGCCAAGGCAAATGCAGACAATGACACCCCATCAATACTTACGCCTACTTGACTGGCAATATGCCAAACACTGTGCGTATCTACCAACAGTTCTTTTGGCAAACACATGTCGGTAAATTCAAATGAACCAATTTTTACCACGCTGTCAGTTTCACCATCGAAACTCACAACCGCTTGAATGCCCTGCCCTGCAATGCTTTTTACCGATTTTACTGGCAAAAACTGCAAAGCCTTGCCTTTGGTTTGAGCCAATTTTTCAGCAACGTCAACCAAAGTTGTTGCCAATGGGTGATTGGCGTGGCGTTCCACACTTGCCACTAAAGTCAGCACATCTTCAAATTTTAAACCATTATCCACCATATAATGTGCAACGATTTTAGGCCTGCCCTCGGTGAGCGTGCCTGTTTTATCAAGCACCACAGTATCAATAATGCCTGCATTTTCAAGAGCTTTGGCATCTTTAAACCAAACGCCATGTCGTGCCGCCACACCCATACCCGCCATAATCGCCGAGGGCGTAGCAAGCCCTAGTGCACAAGGGCAAGCAATGACCAATACCGAAACTGCACGCATAAGCGCTGTGTGAAACGTTTCACCATAAACATAAGTTGAATAAAGTCCAAATTGCTGCACCAACTCAAAACCGCCAAAATACCAAAAATTGCCAACAAAAGTTGCAATAGCAAGCCCTATCACCACAGGCACAAACACGCCCGCCACTTTATCCGCTATCCGTGCAATATCCGCCTTACTGCCTTGAGCGTCATTTAACGCTTGAATCATATCACCAAGCCGTGTTTGCTCACCTGTTGCTGTAACGCGGTATTCAAAACTGCCATCTTGCACCATCGCCCCTGCCAACACTCGGCTATGGTTACGCTTGGTAATTGGTATGCTTTCACCGGTTAAATGACTTTCATCGCACCAACCTGAACCACTTACCACCACGCCGTCGGTTGCAATTCGCACCCCTGAAGTTGCCAGTAACACATCGTTAATCTGCACATCGGTTAAGGTTTTATCTTGCCAAACACCCTTGTTGTTTTTGGCCTTTACCGTGTTTGGAGTTAATGTTAACAACAAATTTAAACTGTTTAAACTGTGTTTTTTGGTGCGATGCTCCAAATATTTGCCAAGTTTTACCAGTGCAATCACCGACACGCCCGCCTCAAAATACACATTTTGCACAAAACCCAAATAATACCAAACATAAGTTGAATAAAGCCAAACAGTAAATGTACCAAGCACCACAAGCACGTCCATATTTGCCAAACCGCCACGGATACTCGCCCACGCACTTTTATAAAATGGCAATGCAAACCCAAACTGCACCAAGGTCGCCAGCACAAATTGAACCAGCACCGGTGGCATCAAATCATGCCGTCCAACAAGCATGCCACCCATACCCACCAAAAACGGTATAAAACACAGCCACACTCCAAGCAGTTGCCACTGTTTTAGTGGGTTTTCATGATAAACTTCTTTGGTTGCCCCAAACGTTGCATGATAGCCAGTTTTTTCTACCCAATCGCTGATTTGTTGCGGATTGGTCTGATTTTCGTCGTATTTTATCAGGGCGGTTTCATTGGCAAAATTCACCTGTGCTTGAATAATGGCGGGTTTTTTGCCCAATACTTTTTCAATACGAACAGCACAGGCTTGACAACTCATACCATCGATGTTTAGGGTTACCGACTGAATATTTGGCTGCATATTTGGTGTTATGGTGGTTTGGTTCATGATGATTGGTTTTTATCAATTTGTTTTTATCAACTGGTTTTTATCGACTTGTATTTGTCAATTCGTGTTTATCAATTGGTTTTTATTAAGCAAATCTTGTAAATTATAACAAAAAACGCAAAAAAATACCCACCAAAATTTGGTGAGTATTTAGCCAAAGCATTCAAAATATCAAACAAAACGACAAATTAATCAACCTCATAACCTGCATCTGCCACTGCTTGTTTTAACGCAAGTTCATTGGTTAATTCATCATCAAATCCAACCGTTGCCAAAGCATCATCAAGGCTTACCTCACAGCTTACCACGCCATCAACCGCCATAATTGCCTTGGTAACACCATTTACACAAGCGTTACAAGTCATACCATCAATACCAAAAACCAAAGTCTTCACGCTCATAATTGTCTCTACTTTTGTTAATTTTTTATAACTTATGTTAATTTTTTATAACTTACTTATAGCCACTATTTATAGCCACTATACAACAAGGATAAAATCCCCGCCGCTATCAATGGCCCAACAGGCACGCCACGCAAAAACGTTACACCAAGCACCGTACCAATCAATAAACCTGCCACCACGCCAGGATCGGCACTCATCAGTTTAACGCCACGCCCACCAAGCCATGCAACAAACACACCAACCAACACCGCCAACAACAACCGCCAATTGGCAAAAGATTTTAACAAACCATCTGAACTGATTTTTCCTGTTGCAATTGGAGCAAGTACACCAATGGTTAAGATCAAAATCCCAAAATTTAAGCCGTATTTTTCCAAATTGAGCAAGAGTGGCTTACTCATTGGCAATACGCTTAAAATAATCAGCACCGCCGTAGCAATGATAATTGTGTTATTTTGGCTAATTATCCCACAACTTAACAAAATTAATAACATCATTAAGCTGGGATTAATATTTAAACCAGTTAACATAGCATACTGTCAATTTAACCTGTGCAATTAACGTGCAATATCCACCGAACCATCGCTTAACGTTTCCACATCTTGCACAACTTTGACATCGCCACGCACGTCCTCGGTCAAGCGTTCTGCGGTATTATCACTGATCCGAACAGCGGTTTCATCAATCAGCTCTTCATCATTAACGGTTTGTTCTTTCACCACCGCTTGGGCTTCGTTATCAAAAATATCAGGCGTTTCTAGTGCACTTGGACGGTGAGCAGTAACGCCGTCGCCTGCTTGGTGCGTAACACTATCTTCTACCACAACGGCTTTGGTCGGTTGATTGGTTTTGGCTTGATTTGTCATATTCATCTCCTTTTTTATTGTATTACAAGTTTATTGTATTGCAAAATAAACAACAATATAAAATAGTAAAATAAATCATAACAAAATTTTGCTGATATTGTGTAGTTTTATTGTATCGTTTTTCAAATACCAAGGCCACTTAAATTTTAATCAAATTCTTAATTTATCTTTTTAATTTATCTTTGCCTTTTTCATCAATGTGCTTTACACTTATGTTTATTACCTATGTTTTTTATTACTTATGTTTCTTTATTGATATTATATTTGATATTATGATTAGTTTTTTTAAGAAGATTTTTTAAGATAAATTTTATGGAATTGATTAACGTTTTTTTCTTATTTTGTGCTTTGTTGTTGTTTTTTAGCGTTTTGGCAAGTTCCATTTCCGCTCGGATTGGCATGCCTTTGTTGTTGGGGTTTTTGGCAATTGGTATTTTGGTCGGTGAAGATGGTATTTTGGGCTTAGAATTTTCATCGTTTGGCCTTGCAAATATTATCGCTCAATTGGCATTGGCCTTGATTTTGCTTGATGGCGGATTACGCACCTCCATTGCTACGTTTCGCGTGGCATTAAAACCTGCAAGCGTTATGGCAACATGGGGCGTGTTGGTAACTGTATTTTGCTTAGGTTTGTTTGTTAGTTGGTTGTTAAACCTTGATTGGCGTTTAGCTATGTTAATGGCCGCTATCGTCGGATCAACCGATGCAGGGGCGGTGTTTTCGCTGTTACGCAACGGCGGTGTCAGCCTAAATGAACGAGTGCAATCCACTTTAGAAATTGAGTCCGGGGCAAATGACCCGATGGCAATTTTATTGGTAACCGCGTTTATTGCACTAAATCTCGATCCTAACAACCAAACTTTGGTTTCATTTGTTTGGTTATTGGTAAAACAACTCGGCTTGGGGTTAATTTTGGGTTATTTGGGCGGTTTTTTATTGACAAAAATGCTTAGTAAGGTTCAGCTTGCTGATGCTATGTATGCATTATTAATCATGTCTGGCGGTTTGGGGTTGTTTGCGTTTACCAATATCATGGGCGGTAGCGGATTTTTGACTGTGTATTTGGCAGGAGTGTTGGTTGGCAATTATCAAAGCCGTGCAACAAATCATGTGCTAAATGTCATGGACGGCATTGCATGGCTTAGCCAAGCCACTTTATTTGTCATGCTTGGCATGCTCGTTACGCCAACAGATGTGCTAAAAGTGTGGCATTATGGTCTTGCGGTAACGGTATTTTTGGTGTTGGTGGCGCGTCCAATTGCGGTGGTAACTGGGCTTTTGCCGTTTGGATTTAAGAAAAATGAATTGATGTTTATTTCGTGGGTCGGTCTGCGTGGGGCTGTGCCTGTTACCCTTGCAATTATTCCTGTCATGATGGGCGTTGAACAGTCTATTTTGTTGTTTGATATTACTTTTGCGGTGGTGGTATTGTCGCTATTGGTGCAAGGATCCAGTTTGCCCTTTTTTGCCAAACGCTTAAAAGTACTATTGCCCGATGAAGCCAAGCCTAAAGGAGAATATCGGATTTGGTTAAACGATCATGCCAGTATTCGGATTTTTGAGTTTGAAGTGGTAAAACACTCCTTTGCCATTAACCAACACCCTGAAACCATTGCCCATGCAATTGATGCCAATGAAGTGCGTTTGTTTGCTTTTGTGCGACGTGGCAAACTGACAACACTTAACGCCAACATTCGCCTACAAATCGGTGATAGCGTATGGTTTGCTGTGCGTGGCGATCATGCCGATGCCTTGTCGCATATTTTTGGTGATAATATGATAAAAGAACGCCAAGACAGTGAGTTTTTTGGCAGTTGGATTGTTTCCCCTCACATTCGTTTGTGCAATTTGCCACTGTTAGAATTAGATGAAATTGAAGCTGACAATCATCAAAAAACCGTACTGGAATACATTGAACACCAAAACACAAGCAACCTTGTCATAGGTGATAGCATTGATTTGACAAAAAACATCAAATTGGTGGTGCGTCATGTGGATAATTGGGGGCAGATCACCGCCGTTGGCGTGAAAAAAACTTAAAAATAGGCTAAAAAATAAGCTTAAAACAGTTAATTAACCGTTTGCCATACCGCCAATGCCTGTTTCATCATTTTTACATCATGCGTACGCACAATACACGCGCCTTGTTGCACCGCAACCAACCCTGCAACAGCACTTGCCATATCACGATGATTGATATCATGTTCAAGGTTTGCATTTTTGAGCATTTCACCGATAAAACGCTTGCGCGATAATGCCACCATAACAGGCAAGCCAAATTTATGCAACCGATAAAACTTATGAAGCCAAGCAATATTTTGCTGATAATTTTTAGCAAAACCAAAACCAACATCAAGGATAAGATTTTCACGCTTTACCCCACCTGCTACCACGCTATCAATGCGTTTTTGTAATTCTTGACAAACATCGTTAAGTACATCTTCATAATTTGCCAAATCATTCATGGTAGTAGGTTCACCGCGATTGTGCATAAGTATAACCGGAATTTGTAACTCACTTGCCATTTTAAGAGCCTGTGGACGCACCAAGGCGCGCACATCATTCCAAATCCCAGCTCCAACATCACAACAAGCCTTGATAACCTTAGGCGAACTGGTATCCACCGAAATCCAAACATCGTCATCACTATTTTGGCGGATTTTTTCTACTACAGCAACCACTCTATCCAGCTCTTCATTTTCACTCACCACACTTGCATTGGGACGCGTACTCTCACCTCCCACATCAATAATCCTTGCACCCTCAGCTATCATGCGTTCAGCATGATATAAAGCAGCGTCCAAAGTATTATGCTTACCGCCGTCAGAAAATGAATCGGGCGTTACGTTTAAAATTCCCATAATATGCGGTTTTGACAGATCCAAAGTTTGATTGTGATAAGTAATTAAAAAATTAGGAATTTTAACAAGTTGCATGATTGTTCCAAAAATTATTGTACAGCAAAATTTCATTATAACAATTTTACCAAAAAAATCCCTTAACTTTTTGCATTAAGGGATTGTAGTTTTTATGTTTGACAATTTTTTATGTTTGACAATTGTGTCAAAAATTGTGTCAAAGTTATACCAAAAGTTACGCCGTTGGTATTGGCGGTGGCAAGTTTGGATTTTTTTGATCGGCTTGCTCTTGTGGTTTGCTAAAATCAACAGTAACGACATCTTGGTAATTTTTTGGTTCTCGTGGTGGTAAACCCGCCATAATGTCTTGGAGTTGATCGCGATCAATGGTTTCCCATTTCATAAGTGCATCTACCATAGCGTGCATTTTATCGTGATTAGCCTCAATCAATTCACGAGCAATTTTATACTGTGTCTCCAAAATGTTGCGAACTTCTTCGTCTACTTTTTGTTGGGTTGCCTCGGAAATGGTACGCATTGGCATATAGCCTGATTGATCGTCATCTTCATAAACCATGACCCCCATTTTATCCGACATACCGTATTTTGTTACCATAGCACGAGCCATTTTGGTAGCACGTTCAAAATCGTTCGATGCCCCTGTTGACTGTTGATTAATAAACACTTCTTCGGCAATACGCCCACCAAATAAAATCGAAATTTCATTCAACATGCCATCTTTATATTTGCTAATTGCATCTTGTTCAGGCAACTGCCAAGTTACGCCCAATGCCCACCCACGAGGCATAATCGTAACTTTATGCACAGGATCGGTATTTGGCAACATTTCAGCAACCAAAGCATGGCCTGCTTCATGATAAGCAGTGGCACGACGTTCCTCTTCTCTAAGCACCATAGATTTACGTTCAGGCCCCATGTAAAGTTTGTCTTTAGCCTCTTCAAAATCATTCATATCCACACTGGCTTTATTATGACGAGCAGCAAACAACGCCGCTTCATTCACCAAATTGGCAAGTTGTGCCCCACTAAAACCCGGCGTACCTCTTGCCAAAGTACGAATGTCCACACTGGTGGTCGATGGCAATTTTTTCAAATGCACACGCAAAATTTGCTCACGCCCTTTAATATCAGGCAAACCTACCGATACTTGACGATCAAAACGCCCAGGTCTTAATAACGCCTTATCCAACACATCAGCACGGTTGGTTGCAGCAATCACAATCACCCCTTCGTTGCCTTCAAAACCGTCCATCTCGACCAACAACTGGTTTAAAGTTTGTTCACGTTCATCATGGCCACCGCCCATACCGCTACCACGATGACGCCCAACAGCATCAATCTCATCAATAAAAATAATACAAGGAGAATTTTTTTTGGCTTGTTCAAACATATCACGCACACGGCTTGCACCAACACCAACAAACATCTCAACAAAATCCGAACCAGAAATGCTAAAAAACGGTACTTTTGCCTCGCCTGCGATCGCTTTGGCAAGCAAAGTTTTACCTGTACCAGGTGGCCCTACCATCAACACACCGCGAGGAATACTGGCACCGAGTTTGGTAAATTTTTCTGGATCGCGCAAAAAATCTACAATTTCGGCAACTTCTTGCTTGGACTCTTCAACCCCCGCCACATCAGCAAAAGTAACTTTCACTTGATCTTCGGTTAACATTTTGGCTTTAGATTTACCAAAACCCATTGGACCAAAACCACGCCCTCCGCCACCAGAACCACTACCGCCCATGTTGCGCATGATAAACAAAAACAGTCCAATAATTAACAACACAGGAAAACTGGCAATCAATAATTGCATTATCACGCCTTGACGTTCAGGACTGGTTCCTTGTACTTCTACTTTATGCTTAATCAAATTTGGCATAAGCTCGGTATCCGTAACCGCAGGGCGTACCGTTTCAAAATCTGCTCCGCTTTTGGTTTTACCCGTGATGTATTCGCCGTCAATTTTGACACTTTTTATGTTATCACCACTCACTTGGGTAACAAATTGGGAATAATGGAGCTTATCAGGTTCGTTTTTAGTGTCAAAATTGCTAAAAACAGCAACCAACACAAAAATCACCACCAACCATAATAAGGTATTTTTTACCATGTCGCTCACGTTGTTTGTCCTATTGATTTTGTAAAATTATAAATACTTTAAAATTATAAATGCTTGTTTGTAAATTTGGTTTTTGTAAATTTGGTTATTGGTAGTCTATTATATAATATTTACGTATATAATATTTACGATATAGTGTTTACTATATAATATTTACGATACAGTACTTACGCAACAAAACACACACATTATATATGAAAATCCCATATAAAAAATATAATATAGCACGATATAAGGATTTTTACTCAATTTATCAAGGTAAAAAACTGTTATAAAATGGTAACCATGATTGTCCAAATTCACACACATTTACATCGTCGCCACCCAATACATTTCTTTTGATCTGGCTCGTGATGCTGCAGGCTTGATACTGCGAACTTTACGAAAGGTTTGTTGCATTTGTTTGCGCAACGCATCTGAACCTTCTCCCTGAAACACTTTGACAATCAACGAACCGCCCTCATCTAACACTTGGCTGGCAAAATCCACTGCCAATTCACACAAATAAATCATGCGTGGCTGATCCACAGCTGCAAAACCTGAGGTGTTTGGTGCCATATCCGACAATACAATATTCACCTTTTTGCCTGCCACTTCTGTCATGATTTTATCAAAAATTTCTTGCTTGCGAAAATCACCTTGAATAAAGGTTACATTTTCAAGGGTGTCCATTGGCAAAATATCCGATGCAATCAATTTGCCACTTTCACCTACGATCTTGCCTGCCACTTGCGACCAACTGCCAGGAGCAGATCCCAAATCTACCACTGTCATACCTTTTTTGATAAGTTGTAATTTATCGTTAATTTCCAATAACTTATACGCCGCCCTTGCTCGATAGCCATCACGATGAGCCAATTTTACATAATGGTCATCTAAGTGTTCTTTTATCCACGCACGACTGCTTTTAGACAATTTTTTGTTGGTAATTCTGGTTGCCATACTCGCCTTTTGTTGTTTTTCAATCAAAACCACTGCTATTTTAGCATATTTTGTCAACAGTTTATGCTATAATATGCTAATTTTTATTATTTTAAGTTTTTATTATTTTAAGGTTTTTTATGTCAAATAAAACACTCAACAATGCTAAAATTAAATTTTTAAAAGGCATCGGACATCGCCTAAACCCCGTGGTTATCATCGGTGGGCATGGTATAACTGACAATGTGATTGAAGAGGTAAACCGTGCATTAAACGATCACGAACTTATCAAAGTCAAAATCCCCCAAGGAAGTAAAGCAGAACGCGATGCGATTAACCAAGCAATTAGCGAAGCAACTGGATCTACCATCATCACCAGTATCGGTCGCATCGTATTACTGCTTCGTCATAACCCAGATGCCAACCCAAAACTGTCTAATTTGGTAAGATTTGGCGATTAATTTTTATACATAGTTAATTTTTATACATAGTGTTTTTATACATAGTGTTTTTATACATAGTGTTTTTATACACAGTTTTTTACATACAGTAAAAGTTATACAATAAAAAATGTATTTAGAAAATCTAACCGAACAACAATATACCTTAAATCCGATTGTAAATCCGATTGTAGAAATACCCAACAACCATTCCAATCTACAATCAGATTTTGAGTATATAAATGAACTTGCACAGGTTAGCACAACAGTCAAGTTACAAAAAAATCCAAATAGCGGACAATTATTGCTAAGTTTGTCTTACCAAATTTCACCAAATACCATTTCACCAAACAATAAAATTAATTTGGCTAAATTTGATAAAAATTTGGTAAAACCCACTGATTTTTTATGGCAACAGACTTGTTTGGAGTGTTTTATCCAAATTGATCGGCAGCAATATTTTGAAATTAATGCCAGTCCAAATGGGGCGTATGCACTGTATCACTTCGACGATTATCGCACGCCTAGCCATTTGCCCCCACGCCAAACACAAGCACTTGGCTTTTTTTGGCAAAATACAACAAAACCAACTGCAGCAACAAAATCTGAAACTTTTGCGTTTTTGCTGGCTTTGCCTACGGATTTGTTACCAAAAAAAATCAACCCAACCGCAATTTTATATCAAACAATCAGGGGTGAAGAACACGCTGTTTTTTATGCACTCAACCACGCCAATCCGCCTGATTTTCACAATAAAGCGTTTTGGCTTGATTTTTAGCAACTTTATAAAACAAAAACTGACAAAATCGCCAGTTTCTTTGATATTTCGCTCTATGTTTTTATTGTAGTTGTTATTTTTATTTGTTATTTTTATTTGTTATGGTTGTTTTATATTGTTTTATATTGTAATTTTTATGTTGCACCCAAATAAATCAACGCTCTGGTGCTAATGCCAAATAAGTTTGTGGATTAACCGCCTGGCCGTTTTGACGCACTTCATAATGCAAATGCGGGCCTGTTGAACGCCCTGTATTGCCTACATTGGCAATGTGTTGATTGGCATACACAGTATCGCCTACGCTAACAAGGTTGGCTGAGTTGTGTGCATAACGCGTGGTAACCCCATTGCCGTGATCAATTTCAATATAACGGCCATAACCAGAACCCCAGCCTGAATACGTTACCACACCGTTGCCTGTTGCATAAATTGGTGTGCCAACAGGAGCAGCAAAATCCATGCCTTTATGAAATTGGGTTTTGCCAAAAATATGACGATAGCCAAAACCTGATGTCATACGGGCTTTTGATGTGATCGGACGCACAGGCAATAAACCATTGCCTGCATGCGTTGGCGTTTCTGAATATACATTGGTAATGCTAATCGTGTT
Organism: Moraxella macacae 0408225; assembly: GCF_000320365.1. GTDB lineage: Bacteria > Pseudomonadota > Gammaproteobacteria > Pseudomonadales > Moraxellaceae > Faucicola > Faucicola macacae. The sequence goes on along the minus strand of NZ_ANIN01000001.1, from coordinate 1,035,412 downwards.
ATCATTGGATAATTTGTTGGCTAAAATCGCCAAACGGTCTTCTTTTTGTTGAGCTTGTTGGCTTAGCAGTTGAATATCACTGCTAATATCACCAACATAATACTCTTCACTGTTATCGCGTAACGCTGCGTTCGAGGCAATTGAGGTTATTAATGCAACAAATGGAAGTACGGTTAAGGCTAATTTCATGGGGTTTTCCTCTTTTTAGTCAAACATTTGGCTAAATTAAGTTAAAAATTTGGGTTAAAATAACACACTTAAAAATTTATTTCGCTCATTGATTTTTGTCATCAAACTGTAACTTGAAAACTGTAACCTAAAAACTGTAAACTTGGAACAAACATGGCTTATAAAAAACAAGTAAATCATTTGGCTTCACATCAAGAACGCATCGCAAATTTACCGATACCGTTTCATGATAAAGTCCAACATTTTCAAACCTTAACACAAAAAATCCGTCAAGCGTGGCAAGCGGTGTTGCCTGATGATGCTTTGGCAACACTTAGTGTTGGCTATCAAGCCAAGCAAACACTGTTTATCAGTACCAACAATCAAACCCTTGCCAATCACCTTAGTTACAGCCAGGCGGTACTATTAAATATTTTGCAACAATCCGATCGTGCGTTTAAGGATATCTGCCAATTAAAATTTCAAGTCATTCACCCAACGTTTGCAACATCAGATACCCAAACAAAATGTAACCAAAAGGTTAATTCTGTAACATCGTGTAACATCAGCGAAAATACGAAGCAAAATATAGCACATCTTGCCGAGCTTGTCATCAACGACAAAGCATTGTATGACGTATTACAAAAATTTTTAGACCAATAAAATGCCTATTTTTAAAAGTGTTACAATGTAATTTTATGTAAATTTTGTTGCTTTTGGCAGAATAGATTTTCACCGATTGCCATTCATTGACAAAACCTACGCACAAACCAATGGGTTGTTTATTTTTTTCGCATAAAATCAAAAAGATATCTTTTTATCTGAAGTCATTGTCTTATAAAGGCTACACGCTTTTAACCAAAACTCATCTAAGTCTCAAAAAAATCTACACACAAGCGGTATGGTTTGTTATCACAATCAAAAACTTAAACCGTCTTAGTCATAAAAATGTTACGCACAATTTGACCAACTGGTAAATTATTTAAATATATTTAATACATTAATTATTATAATTAATATATTTTGAGTTTACATTGTCATATTTTATTACAATTTTAAAATTATCCGGATCGCTAAAAACCGCTTTTAACAAATTATTGTTCAACCTATGTCCAGATTTATAACCATAAAACGCCCCTAAAATCTGATGTCCGGCCAAATACAAATCACCAACAGCGTCGAGCATTTTATGACGCACAAATTCATTGTCAAAACGCAAGCCCTCTGGGTTTAGCACTTTTTCATCATCTACCACAATCGCGTTGTCTATGCTCCCACCAAGGCCTAAATTTTGGCTTTTTAAATACTCAATGTCTCTTAAAAAACCAAACGTTCTGGCTTTTGCAATTTGATTGGTAAAATTGACACGGTTAAAATCAAGGGCAAAAGTTGCGTGTTCTTTGGCAAAAATAGGGTGATTAAAATCAATGGTAAATGCCAACGAAAAGCCATCATAGGGCGTAAACTTAGCAATTTTATCATCACAACACACCTCTACGGGGCGTAAAATTTGGATAAATTTTTTAGCAGCGTCTTGAGTGGCGATACCTGCTTTTTCCAAGGCTTCAATAAATACAATTGCACTGCCGTCCATAATCGGAATTTCAGAAGCAGAAACCTCCACCACAAGATTGTCAATGCCTAAACACGCAATTGCACTCATCAAATGCTCAACCGTGCCAATACGTTGGTTGTTGGCATTGGCAAGATTAGATGACATAACCGTGTCAACAATTTGGTTATAACGTGCCAAAATCGGCTGTGGGTTTGGCAAATCGGTGCGAAAAAATACCACGCCTGTGTTGACATCGGCAGGTAAAAATCGGATTTGCACCAATTTTCCGCTATGCAGTCCAATGCCCTCTAATGAAATTGGTGTTTTTATTGTGCGTTGTTTTATTGTGTGTTGTTTAGTTGTTTTTTGTATCGGTTGTTTCATGATTGCCCTTTTACATATTTTGTTACATTTGGCGTATTTTAGCATTGTTTAGCCAGATAACAAGGGGCTTTTTTTGATTTTGTTGCTAAGTTTTATTGTTTTTGTCAATTTTTTTAACAATATGGCTTTTTAACAGCTTTTTAATAGCTTTTTAATTTAATAATGTGGCTTTTTAACAATATGACTAAGAAGTTTAAAACAAAATGTAAACACGAAATGCAAAAACCCACTACCAAAATTGGCAATGGGTTTTTGCAGCACACGTTTTGTTATTTATTTTGTTGTTTATTTGTTTTGTTGTTGGCGTAAATATTGCTGAATGCTGTTGCCTGTACGCTGTGGTTGAGTAATTTGTGTCGGTGGTGCGGTTGTTTGTTGCGCACTGGTTTGTGCCTGCGAAGAAGCACTTGGCGCAACATTTACTGTCGGCGGTGGATTATTCACGGTTAATGCTGGCGTATGCGTGCCTGCATCAACTTTTTGACTGCCAATATCTGGCATAAAAGCACGGTTTGGATTTGGGTGTTTTGGCGTGGTATCCAGTGTCAAACCCGTTGCCACAACCGTTACTTGAATTTCATCGCCCATATCTTCGTCAAAGACAATGCCGTAAAAAATGTTGGCCTCGTCAATATCCACCAAACTTTTTACTTTTTCGGTAATGCGTTCTTGTTCATCAAAATTAAAATCAGAACTTGCAACGGTATTTACCAACAACCCTTTGGCATTTTTTAACAACAAATTATCCAATAGCGGACTTTTAATCGCTTTTTCAGCGGCAATTTCAGCACGATCTTCCCCACTGGCTTTACCAATCCCCATCATCGCATGACCACGCGAGGTCATCGCGGTGCGGATATCGTTAAAGTCAATGTTAATAAAGCCATCTTCGCGTATCATGTTTGAGATGCCTTGTACCGCTTGCATGAGCACTTCATCGGCTTTTTTAAAGGCATCTTTCATCGAGATTTTGCCATACACATTCATCAATTTATCATTAGGAATGGTAATAATAGAATCCACAAAATTTGATAATTGCTCAATGCCTTCTTTGGCAACCTTGCTGCGTTTGCCGCCTTCAAAAGTAAAAGGCATGGTAACCACAGCCACAGTGAGTTTGTCCATTTCTTTGGCAAGCCGTGCGATCACAGGAGCAGCCCCAGTTCCCGTGCCACCACCCATGCCCGCGGTAATAAACACCATGTCCGAATTTTCCAGTACTTGGCGAATGGTTTCTTCGTCGCTTTCAGCAGCTTCACGTCCAATTTCAGGATTTGCTCCTGCACCCAAACCGCGATTGTTATTTTTTAAGCCAAGCTGAATTTTACTGGGAGCCGATAAGCGGTCAAGTGCTTGGCGGTCGGTATTGGCACACACAAATGTGATATTTTTGATGTTGGATTGCACCATGGTTTCAACGGCATTACCGCCACCTCCACCCACGCCGATCACCGTCAAACGAGCCGAGCCATTATGCTCTTCAAACGAATCATTGGCAATGCTAAATTTTGATTCCATCTTTCATCATCTCCGCACTAAATGCTAAATAAAATTAATAAGTTTCATAAAATAAAATTAAGTCTATCATACCACGACTTTGCACAAAACGCTAAAAATCTTGTCAAAATCTTATGCAAATCTTAAAACATTCTTTTTAAAAAGTTTTCAATTTTGTGTAAAGTTTTGCTTAAACCTGACTCTTCTTCGATATTGGCATTTTTTTCAGTATGATAAAACGCATCGCTTTGGGTGTACAACAATGTACCAAATACATTTTGGTATTTGCGTTGTCCGATCAACGATGCAATGTGGCGTAATTTTTCATCATCACCATACTGGCTGTAAGCACTGATCGGCGACTGATGTTCGGCACGGTTGGCTTTGTGCACTTTATTGACAAATACTTTTTTTGCAAGCGGAATTAAACCGCGCATTTCTGAACCACCACCTGTCAACACATAGCCTTGTTGCAAAAATTCACTCAACCCCAACGCGTCCAGATCATTTTTAATATTAACCAAAATGCTAATATAACGTGCCTCTACAATTTCTAGCAATTCTTGCATATTGACGGTTTTTTCATCATTATACTGGGAACGACGAACACTAAAAAACTGACTGGCATCAATACCAAAACGATCAACACTGGCTTGTTGTTTTTTTATCTGTTCCGCTTCAGCAAGCGTTACACCAAGAAACTTCGAAATATCATGGGTGGCATCATAACTGCCTTCGGGAAAACAGCGCGTATAAACCAGTTTGTTATCACTGTACACGCACACACTCGTGGTTGATGAACCGATATCAATCAGACAAACGCCATGATATTTTTCTTCTGCCAACAGACTGTATTCTGCCGATGACACCGCATCAAACAACATTTGCTCAATACTCACGTCGCACTCTTGTAACAGTTGTTGTAAGTTTTGTCGACTGCGTACAGGCATCATCATCAAATGATACAACACCATAAATTCATCAGCTTGCATGCCAATTGCATCATCGATCATTTCATCGCTATTATCAAGAGCAATGCCTTGTTGCACATAGTGCATAAGATACATATCATCGCTTTGGTGCTGTTTTTTAGCCTCAGTTAAAGTAGCAACCACATCTTTGGCACGAATGATTTCACTGTTAATTTTAACATTGCCTGAACTGTTCATACTCACCAATTCAGGGGTGGAAAAACTTAGCCAAACACTGTTAATACGACAATTTGCCATATCTTCTGCTTCTTGAATGGATTGTTTAATCGCTGATTTTAAGCGTTCGCGGTGGCGGATAACCCCTTGGACAAAATCATTATTTTTTACCGATGAAATACCAATAATGCGAATGTCTTGGGCGTGAAAAACCTGTCCAATCACCGTATGTACGGCGGTGGAACTTAAATGAACAACGACGATAAGGTCAGGTTTTGTCATTTTTTAACGCTTTTATATCCAGTTTATTAATATTTACACTTGTTTTTGTTTAAACTTATTTTTGTTTAAACTTGCTTTATTAAAAATTTGTTTTGTTAAAAATCTAAAGTTTTGTCTGCTGTCTGTTGGATTTTTTATTTGTTACCACAGTTTCGCTTTTTACCACAGGCCGCCAAGTAATTGCCATGCCATTTTTGTAGCGCAAATCAATGCTTTGAATTTTGGCAAGTTTTGGGTTTAGTTGGTTTTGTAACAACACACTCAAACGATACAGTTTTTCTGAAGTATTGTCATTATTTACCAAAACACGCAGACCGTTGTCAAAACGAAACAACCACGTCATGCGCGAGGTAACAATCACCTCATCTACTTTTAAGCCAAGCGGTAAATACCAATCACTGACTTGTTTGGCTTGTTGCATCATCGCAATGGCATCTTTATTGTCATCGCCTTGCAAATGCATCCAATAATCTGCATTAAGCTCACTTAAATCAGCAGGATAAAACACAACACCGTGCGAGTCCACCAACCGTTCACTGCCAAATTTTGCAACCGCTTGACGAGGAATGACTTTTACCACCAGTCCTTTTTGCCAATCACGGCGGATATCCACTTGTTCTACCCAGTCAATGTGCGATATTTTGTCAACATAAGACTGCAAATCTGTTTGCAAAAAATTATCCGTAGCTTGCATGCCAACCGTTTGCAATAAAACTTGATGTTCATATGGGTTTAAACCATCTGGCAACACATTAATTGCTGCATTTGGCAATTGTTTTAGCAATTGGACAATCAGCACAAAAAATACCAAAAACAACACAAAAACCCCAACCAACAACCAATGAAGAGGGTTTGTTAATGTTTTTTTGTCAAAGTTAATCGCTTTGTCAAAACCGAACAAAATTTTAGGTTTAGCATGGGTCATTGGTAAAAGTGTCAATCCTTAAAAAACCAAACATCAATCAGCACGATTAGCCAAGCACGATTAGCAAAAACACCTTACTAAAAATACCTCACTAAAAGTGTCATATCATACCAAATAATACAGACAAAATAACCCTGCTGTGTCGCAAAGTTTTTGATATTCATCAATATTTTGTAAGAAAATGTAATATTTTAACAGGTTTTTGGCAAATGTTAAACCTTTATCAAGTTTCTGCTAAGGTTTTTGCCAAAATGAGCAAACACAAATCAGCAAATTCAATCCCTGCTTGCTTGGCTGCCATAGGAATCAGTGAATGATCAGTCATGCCGGGCACAGTGTTAATTTCCAGCACATATAATTTGTTATCATCGCCTTTTAAAAAATCCACTCGCGACCAACCACGCCCACCAATTGCATGAAATGCACGCAACGCCAAATCGCCCATTTGTTTTTCTTGATCGATGGTTAAATCAGAGGGACATTGATAAATGGTGTCATCACGCAAATATTTGGCTTCATAATCATAAAATTTATTTTTTGGAATGATGCGAATGCTGGGCAATACCTGATCGTCCAATAACGATAACGTATATTCACCACCTGTGATCGCTTTTTCTGCTAAAATTTCACCATGATAATGTTTTAAAGTAGGGTAAATTTTTGCCAAATCACCTTGATTTTCTACCATAACCACGCCAACGCTCGACCCTTCGGCCGCAGGTTTGACAAACAACGGCAAGCCAAACTCACGCTCCAAAGAATCAAAATCACTGTCATCGTGTAAGACAACATAAGGCACATTTGGTAAATCCAATGCCTGCCAAATCAAGCGACAACGAAATTTATCCATAGCAATTGCACTTGCCAACACACCAGAACCTGTGTAAGGAATGTTAAAACTATCCAACATGCCTTGCAAACCGCCATCTTCACCAAATGTACCATGCAACACATTAAACACACGATCATACTTGCGCAGTTCTAAAATATCGGTATCTTTTGGATCAAAATGATAAGCATCGACGCCTTTTGCAAGTAAGGCATTTAGTACAGCTTTACCACTATTTAGTGAAACTTCACGTTCAACACCGATACCACCACAAACCACAGCAACCTTGCCAAAATTTTTCATATCCATATTTTTTACATTCATACTGTTTACACCAACATTATTCATAAATTATTACCAGTTTTAGTATAAAAATTAACCGCTCATTTAAAAACAATTAGTTTAAAAACAAACAATTAGTTTAAAAACAAATGATTATTTGCCAAATCTTGACACAACTGCCCTACGTTACCAGCTCCTTGCGTAATCAATAAATCATTGGCTTTTAAGGTAACTTTTAGCACGTTAGCAATTTGGTCTTTGTCGCTGATATTTAACACGATCGGCTCAACTTGTCCGCGCTCACGCATGGAACGCGCCAAATCCGAACTGGTTGCACCTTTGATCGGCTCCTCGCCTGCACCGTATACATCAAGCAAAATCAACTTATCCACTTGCGACAATACATTGACAAACTCATCAAAACAATCGCGCGTACGGCTGTAACGGTGCGGCTGAAAAATCATGGTCAAACGGCGGTTGGGATAACTTTGGCGACCTGCCTTAATCGTCATTGCCACCTCAGTTGGGTGATGGCCATAATCGTCAATAAGCAAAATATCACCATCTCCATCAAGGGTAGAATAATAGCCATTGTTTTCAAAACGCCTGCCTACGCCTGCAAATTTTTCCACCGCGGCAGCAATCACTTCGTCGCTTACACCCTCATCGCTTGCCATGGTAATTGCTCCAAGTGCATTATACACATTGTGAATGCCAGGGATATTTAAGGTAATTTTTAAAGGATCTTTATCTTTTCTTAAGACACTAAAATGGGTTTTTGTACCATCAGCAACCACATCTACCGCTTGCACATCGTTGTGCTTTTCTAAACCATAGGTCAATACTGGACGTGAAATGTCATCTATCATACCGTACAATTCTTTGTCATCACCACAAATAACCGCCAACCCATAAAATGGCATATTTTGTAAAAACTGAATGTAGGCTTTTTTAAGATTGTCAAAACTATTGCCATAAGTTTCCATATGATCTTCGTCAATGTTGGTAACAATACATGCCATTGGACGCAAACTCAAAAACGACGCATCTGACTCATCGGCTTCTGCCACCAAATAACGACTTTGGCCAAGCGATGCGTTTTTACCAAAGGCATTGACTTTTCCACCAACAACATAAGTTGGATCAAGCCCTGCTTCATGCAACATAACGGTAAGCAGGCTTGTGGTTGTGGTTTTGCCATGTGCACCAGCAACAGCAATACCATGACGATAACGCATAAGTTCACCTAACATATCAGCACGACGCACCACAGGAATGCGAGCGGTCAAAGCAGAGACAATTTCAGGGTTGGTACGATCAATAGCACTTGATACCACAACCACATCTGCATTTTCAATATTCTTGCTGTCATGTCCGATAAATACCCACACGCCCATTTTTTTTAAGCGTTCAGTAACCGCGCTTGCTTTTATGTCCGATCCTGATACGGTGTAGCCTTGATTGTGCATAACCTCAGCGATGCCACACATACCCGCCCCACCGATCCCCACAAAATGGATATGACTGATACGACGCATTTCTGGAATTTCAATTAGGCGTTTTGGCAATTTTTTGGTTTTTTGTTCATTCATAATTTTTCTCAATTTTTCTATTTTTGAATAAATTCGCTGTTAAATTCATGTTAAATAAATTCATTGTTAAATAAACTTTTGTTATTAAAATTTTATAAATATTGATTTAGTTTAGTTTGGTTTAGTTTAAATTAGTTTAAATTGTCTAAAATAATTTTTGCACATTGTTCTGTAGATTGTGGATTGCCAAATTGTCGAGCTTTATTGGAAATTTGCAAAATCTTTGTGCGATCAAGACTGGCTAAAATTGCCGATAAACTGTCAGCGTCTAAAGAAGATTGGGGTAATAAAAACCCTGCATTTTGCTCGGAGAGGCTTTTGGCATTGGCGGTTTGGTGATCATCGACAGCACTGGGCAATGGGATAAATATTGCAGTCAAGCCAACACTGGCAACCTCGCTAACCGTCAACGCCCCTGCCCGACAAACAATCACATCTGCCCACGCATACGCCTGTGCCATATCGGTGATAAAGGGTAAAATTTCATAATCTGTGGTTTGCAAATCCGCCTTATCATATACGGCTTTTGTGGCGTCAAAATTATTTTTACCACATTGATGTCGCACTTGCCAAGGTTTACCAAGGGATTCTAATTGTTTTAAAGTCGGTGCTATGTTATTGTTTAGTGCTTGTGAACCAAGCGATCCGCCAACAATCAAAAGTTTTAGCGGACTGGTATCCATAGGGTTAATGCGTTGATTGGGCGTTGGTAGATTAATGATAGCCTTACGCACAGGATTGCCAACTGTGATGATTTTTTGGGGATTTAAATCAGTAAAAGTATTGGCAAAAGCCTGCATAACGGTTTTTGCTATTTTTGCCAAATAGTGGTTACTCATGCCTGCAATGGCATTTTGCTCATGAATAACCAGTGGTTTTTGGCAAATTTTCGCACCAAGCCCACCCGGTGCGGTTACATACCCACCAAAACCTACTACCATGTCAATTTGATTGCTTTTGATGATTTTCACGCACGCCAATGTGGCTTTTAACAAGGCATTGGGGGCTTGTAGCAACCGTCTGATGCCATTGCCACGCAAGCCTTGCATATCAATCGCATGATAAATAAAATCCGTATTGGCAAGCAAGTCATTTTCCATGCCTTTCAGCGTGCCAAGCCAATGCACTACCGCCCCTTGTTTTTGCAATTCATGTGCCACTGCTATTGCAGGAAAAACGTGTCCACCCGTCCCTGCTGCCATCATCAAAATTGTTGGCTGTTTTTGCAGTGTGTTGCTTGTCATAAAATTGCCTTGTTGGGTATGGATAGATATAGCTATAAGCGGTGATAGACTGTTAAAAAAATGGTGGAATGATAGCATTTTTTGCCAATTTTTAAAAGCACTAAAGACAAAAAGTTTTTGCTAAACACTTACTAAAATGTTTTTAAATGTCATACAGCCAATTGGCAACCATACTATTCAATATTACAACTATTAAGCATTGCAACTATTAAGCATTGCAATTTAACATGCTATTTTATCATTGCATTGCTTTTGATTTGCGATAACGCTCGGACGGCGGTGGCGGCAATTCGCCCAATTTGGTGGTTAAACCAAGTGAAAAGACACTGCCCTCATCGCCCGATATATTGGTGCGAATATTGGCAACCAGATTATTTCTTGCGGATAAAGAATAAGCCATGCCAAGATTAAGATTGGTTTGGGTTTGATTAATACCTAAAGCCTTATTTTGTAGTTTGTCTGTTTGTTTATATTGCCAGCCCACGCCAGCATTTAACGTAATATCAGGATTAACCGCAAAACCAACCGTGCCATTAATAGACAACACATCACCAATATTAATTGTTTGGTTTGGGTTTAAAATACCCCGTTTTGTATTATACTGATAACTACTAGTTAAACTTAAAATAATTGGGTCGTTAACAGTATATACTGTTCCGCCAATCAATACAGACGATAACGATTTGGGTTTTAAATCATAAGTGTTATCATAAAATGAAATTTCAGAAAATATTAAACTATCGGGCAATTTTTCGTGTTTATCGGTTAATTGATATTGCGTTGTAAAAATAAAATCTTGTAACCTAGTATCAGAGGTTTTATTGTTTTCTAGTGCTGAAGTTTGTCGCACTTGACGATAAACTGCATTGGTTTTAGCACCAATTTCCCATTTATCCGTAACGCCGTAACTTAATCCCAATGTACCAATTAAACTGTCAGAATTAGACAAACCTTCGCTAGGCGGATTAGGCAACACAAGCGTTCTGCCATTACCCAAATCAACCAAACTGTTTCCTTGTTCGGTTAAATTGCGCTGTGATTGATTAAAATAACTTAAATCACTCGTTAATTTAAATTTATTTTTATCTGCGGTTAAATCTTCAACCGTTAATGGCAAATCCGCCAAAGCAGATTGATAGGCGATTAAACTTATAAAAAATATAAAAGAATAGTTTAAAACTTGCATAATTGCTCACAGTTTGTATTGGTAATTTATTTACAAAAAATCACGAAATAACTTAGGCGATTTTCTTAACAACTTTTGCGTATCTTGTATTTTAACAAAATCAGTATCAGATAATTGTTTTTGTTGTTCAGTGCTTGGCAATATTAACAAAACACGCCCTTTATAATTTGGATTGTCTGTAGTATTCCATATTTTTTCAAACTGTTTTTTGCTTAATACTCTATTGCCCCAACTTGAATCCGCCAAATAAACATTATGCTCATCAATCGCACGAATGACGCTAAAATGGTCGCTGCGATTGTGATTAAGATAAACAATAGCAGGAATTTTTAATTTTGATAAGGTCTCGTAATTGGTAGTAAATCCCTTGGCAATAAAGCCATATTTTTGGCTGACATTTGCCAAATCACTAAAAGATGACATTACATCTACTAATGCCATATCCTCTAATATTTGGCGCTCGCTCATTGGTTTTTGATAAAAATAAGTCAATACCGTGGCAAGCGATGACGCGCCGCAGGAATAATCCAAATCTTGTTTAATAACTTGACCATTATTTTGTTCAAGCCATGATTGGGTGGTGATGTTTTTGGGGCTTATTTTTGGGTTTAAGCTAAAAGGGGAGGCGTAAGATGCTATGGTAAAAAAGCTAGCAAACACAATAAAAAGCAGAAATGATGACAAAGCGTTCATTGTTGGTTATTTGTCTTTTAGATTAATGATTGTATTTTTGACAAGCTGTACTTTTTTTGAGTACAAAATAAAACAAACTTGCAAAAATCAAAAAAGTGATTAGGGATATGAATAAATTTTGTAAGCCTTGTAAATATGCCAAGTTTTTTATAAAAATATTGATAAGCGTTGCCGTTATCAACAGGCAAACCGCTCTTAGCCATTCATTGCCATAAATGCGAGCAATAGCAGCAAAAAAACTTGCTGCTACGATAAAAAGATACCAAGTAAAATGCTGTTAAATATTTGCATTGTTTTTATACTCACGTTTTTTATAATAAATGACTAATTACCGCTATTGACACTATGAAATAAGACAATACAAAGAATTTATATTAAAAACATCGTCTAAGTTTGATTTGTTTATAAAATTTTTGTCTTTAATGGTTTTTAGACAACCAAAATAAGCCTCTTCTTCTCCCATATGATTGACAAGTTGAATGTTAGACCAATATACATAATTTTGATCGGATAGTATTTTTCTTATCAATACTTTGCCATTATTTGATATTTTATATTGGTTGTTGCAAATTAGGTTCACCATATCCAAACTATAATCATACCTTGTATATACGAATAAATTTTCTTTATTTGTATATTCTGTAAATTTTAGATAGCGTTCTTTCGGTAAAAAATCAATGCGTTTTTCTGAAATAATCATATATAAATTTGACATATAAATCTCGTATACTGCAATTAAAAGCACAAATTTACTTATACCAATTTACTTTTTGTTCAGTTTTTCCAATAAAAAAATAATTGCAACAACAACAGAAAAACCCAAGCACACCAAGGTTAAACTTAGCCACGGAATTTCATAACCTTTTATTTTATAGACAAAGTAAAAAAACAATAAACCTAAATTATAAGTTAACGTGAATAATATTGAAAACAACATAAAGACAGGAATGTTTAATTTCCTGTTTTTGTTGGCTATTTCATTGGCTATACTACCACCAAAACCTCCGCTTATGGATTCTAATAATGATGTTATGATGTCAAACATGATTTTAATTTCATCGTCTACCGCTATTTCATAAACAAACTTGATTTAGAATGGGTAAAATAAATCCTCGATCACTTGCACAAAATCTGTTGCAATGTCTGTACCAAACTGATCGTCAATTTCACGAATACAAGTCGGCGAGGTAACATTAATTTCAGTAATAAAATCACCAATTACATCAAGCCCTACAAACAATAAGCCTTTTTCTAATAAAATCGGTGCAACCATTTCAGCAAGTTCGCGTTCACGATTTGACAAGGGCATGGCAACCCCACGGCCACCTGCGGCCAAATTGCCCCGGGTTTCACCGCCAACTGGAATGCGTGCCAAGCAATAATCCACAGGCTTGCCACCAACAATTAGCACACGCTTATCACCGTCTTTAATGTTGGGGATAAATTTTTGCGCCATGATTGGCAATGTTTCTATTTGGGTTAGCATTTCTAGCGTTGAACCGATATTTGGGCTATCCGATGACAAACGAAAAATTCCCATACCGCCCATACCGTCCAAAGGTTTAACAATCACATCGTTGTGTTCACGGATAAATTCACGAATATGGGCTTGTTTTTGACTGACGATGGTGGGAGTCATCAGTTGGTTAAACTGGGTAGCAAAAAGTTTTTCATTGCAATTTTGTACATTTGTTGGATCATTAACCACTTTTACCCCAGCACGTTTGGCATATTCCAATAAGTACAAAGCATACAAAAATTTCATATCAAACGGCGGATCTTTACGCATTAAAATCACGTCAAAACTGGTGGCATTCACCGTTGTTTTTTCGCCAAGTTCATAAAATTTATGAGGGTTTTTAAAAGCGGTTAACGGCTGGCTGTCTATCATCAATTCGCCGTTTTTTAGCCATAAATCATTGATTTTACAATAATTTAAGGCATGTTGTCGCTTTTGTATCGCCCACATCATCGCAAGCGTGCTGTCTTTTTTGTAATTAATACTGCCAATCTCGTCCATTACAATCAGAAAATTTAGTTGCATAGTTTTTTCCCTAAAATTAATACATCACGCCATATTGATCACGGTATGCCCTCATTTTGACAATTTCATCACTTGTGCCATTTTTGGCAACATAGGCGATCAGATCGTCCATGCTGACAAGTGCCAAAACAGGTATGTTTAATTCATCACCAAGCTCTTGGATAGCAGATTTTTCCGTTTGTCCTTTTTCTTTTCGATCAAGCGCAACAATCACCCCTGCAACTTTTGCCCCTGCGTTGTCAAGCAAGCCTATCACTTCACGCATCGCTGTTCCTGCAGTCATAACATCGTCAATCACCCATACCGATTTGCCGTTTAAATCCGCTCCAACCAACACACCGCCCTCGCCGTGATCTTTGGCTTCTTTACGGTTATAACCCCAGTTGGCATTGATGTTATGATTTTTCCACAAGGCTTGAGCAACGGCTGCAACAAACGGAATGCCCTTATACGCCGCCCCAAAAAGCACCAAATCATCAAGCTGTGCATTTTTTGCCAAAACATCAGCATAACCATCTGCCAATGATGACAACAATTCACCTGTCGACAAAAGTCCTGCATTAAAAAAATACGGACTGATCCGCCCTGATTTTAGGGTAAACTCACCAAATTTTAAAGCGTTGTTGGCAAGAGCAATTTGGATAAAATGTTGTGGATTAAAGTTTGTCATATATATTCCTAAACTATTTTACAAAATCATTATTCATTATAAAGAAAAACCTGCCAAAAAACCACGTTAAAATCAAAACGCAGGTTTAAGCAGTTTTAAATTGAAAATCAATTTTTTATTAATTTTACAGCTTTTGTCAAGCGTTTAATCTGCTTGTTTTGTTTGTCAATATCATCTGTTGGTTGATAGCGAGCTTTACGATACGCTTTATGCAAAGCTTCAATGTCGCTTGGATTTTTTGCTTTGGCTTGGATACGTTGTAGCCAGTGTAGCACTCCTTCGCTGTCATTGCGAGCCAAACTGCGATCTTGTTTTGCCAAACGTTTCGATAAATCCAACAAATATTTATCGGTTTTATCCCAAATTTTACGGCGTTTATACCAAAGCCATAGTCCAAGCAATGCCAATAAAATGACAATTGCTACCACCATATACATGACTTGTTGATACACAGATTGAATGTTAAACCATTGAAATAACGATTTTTTTTGCTTGTCTTGGTCATAACCTACCACATCGCGTTGCCAATAATAACTGGCCTCATCAAACAATCTACGGGCATTTTGTAGCAATTGAAATTGTTGGTATGACAATTGTCCTGCAATGCCCTCACCAAACATTTTAGCACCAACGCTTGTGGTCAAACTGTCCATGCCCTGCTCAACACGATCAGGTGATACAAACGCTGTCGGATCAATGCGCACCCAACCATCACCTGCCACCCAAATCTCCACCCACGCATGGGCGTCCATTTGGCGCACTTCCCAACTTTTGCCATCACGTCCCAATTGGCCGCCTTGATAACCGGTTACAATGCGAGTTGGCACGCCAACAGATCGCATCAAAAAGGCAAAACTTGATGAATAATGCTCACAAAACCCCGCCCGAGAACCAAACAAAAACTCATCAATGCGATTTTGGCGTAACACAGGAGGCGACAAGGTATAATGAAAATTTTGTCCATTTATCCATTGCTCTAACGCACTGGCAAAAGCAATTGGATTTTTACCCACTTTTTCGTATAGGTTTTTTGCAAATTCACGGCTTTGCTGATTGCTGTTATCAGGCAACTGCAAATACTGTTTGCGCTCACTTTCACTTAAGGTTAACGCTATGGGTACATTTTTTAGATACGATACTTTATAATTTAAGCGTTGATAAACTTCCGTCCAATAACGCAACGTAAAATCCGATGTCAAACCAATGCCTTGTTGATTGGCAAAAGGATAATCCAAAGCAAACAACCAATTTCGCCCTGTTTTTTCCAAAATCACTCGATAAGTTGGTATGCTTTGTAAAGGCAATTTGGTATGACTTAAGGTTTCATTAAGCCACATGGGTATTGGTTGTTTTTTGTTATACCACATATCCGGGGCTTGTTTGCTTGGTCGCCACGTTACCCCATCAAAATCACTAAACACAAGGCCACGCCAATACATATCCCCACGTCTTGGCATTTCTCCGTCAAATTCTACGCGAAATGCCAATTCTGTAGATTGGCTTAATTTGGCAAAATCCCCAGGCGACATACTGTCAGAAATGCCTGTTGTGGCTTGATTTTGTCCACTCATATGCACCGCCCACAAAGGTGGCAAGCGCGGAAAAAACACAAAAATCACCACAGTTAACGGAATAGCCTGCACAACAAGTAGCCCCAATGTGCGATACCGCCCTGTGCCATCGTCATTCATGCCAATCATAGCAAATAACGTCGTCATCACACCCAAGGCTACAATCACAGTGGTTAGCAAGTCTTGTTCTACCAAAAAAAGCCCCGCCAACACAAACAACGCCAAACTCAATACCACATACGCATCGCGACGCGTATACAGTTCCAACAATTTACTTATCGCACAAAGGAGCAAAAACGCAATTGCCACATCTAAACCCAAAGCCGTCCGATAAGTAAACCACAGCCCTGCCAAGCTGCCCAAAAATCCGATATATTGCAACAATCGCATGGTTCTAGGCTGATAAAGCCAATTTGGCAACCGATGACGCACCACGCCAAACTGGGCAATAATAACCACAAGTGCATAACCAACAAGCCACATTGGCAAATGTTTGGCATGTGCAATCACCACAAACAACTGCGAAATTAACACCCAATGCAATGCCGATAAAGCACTGATTTTGGCAAATACGCCTTGTTTTTGAGTAACATTGGTTTGAAAAAGGGTTTTTGGTTTTATTTTTGGCTTCATGGTGCTTTTGCCAACCTTAACAAGCTGTCTTGTTGAAATGCCAATCCTTGCCCCATAATACCGTCATCATTAGGCAAAATTAACCGAAATGCAATTTGTTGTTGGCTTAATCTATCCACACCATAACGCAATTGTCGCAATTTATCTTCATGCGTGGTTGAGGGCATTTGATAATAATCCAGCACTTGTTGTTGTCCGACATTATCCACAAAACGCTTTGACAATAACCCTTGTCCTTTTGCCAAATGCGCCCATGAAATTCGTGCCAACGACTCGCCTGTTACATAATTATCCAGTTGATCAAAATCCTCTTGTCCTGCCCTTGTTTGTAGCGATGCAATGTTTTCATCTGTGCTTAGTACAAATTGCTTGGCTTTGACATCATAAGGCAATGCCCTAGGATAAATCCACGCATAACCGTCCAAAAATACATACGACCACGCTCGCAAAATACCAAGCGGATATACGGTGCTTACAGTCAATTTTGGCAAATCAAACCGCCCGCGTTTATCAGCCGCCACATACAAACTGATAATCTGTGGCTGTGCAATTTGATTGACTATTAATGTTTGAGATAACGTTTGATTTGGCGTCTGATTAACTGACTGCACCGGATTTTGTAGTGGCTGTGTCAAGTCATACACTTGCGCACCAAAACTAAAGCGAATTTGGCGATGCGGTTGCCGGCTATTACCGCTAACTTGTAAGCGGATTTGTACCCATTCACCTTCGGTTGCATTGGCAACATCAACCAATTGGATCTGAAGTCCTGCCAAATGTGCAAAAGTATAATGAATGGTAATCACCAACAAACCAATTAACAAAAAACACAAACCAAGCACCAAATTATTGGCGTAATTCGTGCCTGCCACAAAAGTAACCAGCAACAAAATTGCATACATAATTCCTTCTTTACTTAAGAAAATGTACACATTGTGCATGTTAAGTTTGGCTGTTTTTGTCAGCGGTGAACGGCGTTTAAACCAACTTTCAAACCGAGTTTCTAAATAATGTTGTAGCATAATTCAATGCAAAATCGCCCAAACAATGATCTCTTAAACCAAATTTCTTAAACCATAGTCTCTAAACAATAGTTTTAAACAATAGTTTTAAACAATAATTGGCACTTGACGCAACAAATATCCTGCAAGCGTATCGGGTGTTTTGCCTGCCAAATGATTAAACGGCACAAACGCTTGTCCAAGCCTATGATCAACCACGGCACAAAATACCGCTTGCACATCTTCTGGCGTAACTTCATTAAAACCGCCTAAATACGCATAAGCCTGCGATGCCTGTTTTAATGCCAACATGCCACGCGTAGACAATCCGTGATAATCACGACTTTCGCGCGTTTTGGCAACCAACCGCTGCAGATAATCCACCACCACATCTGCAATAAACACTTGTTTTACCTGTGATTGGGCGGATAATAAATTATCCATGTCAAGCATCGGTGTAATATTTGCCAACATTTGTCGCCTATCCGTACCAAGCAACAACTCACGCTCTGCATTGGGTGATGGATAACCGAGCGACAAACACATCAAAAATCGGTCAAGTTGTGATTCTGGCAATACAAACACGCCTGACTGCTGTGTTGGATTTTGCGTGGCAATCACAAAAAACGGATTAGGCAAAGGGCGCGTAACACCATCTTGAGAAACTTGACGTTCTTCCATGGCTTCTAGCAATGCAGACTGGGTTTTTGGACTGGATCGGTTAATTTCATCTGCCAACAACAATTGACAAAAAACCGGGCCTTCTTTAAACTCAAACACGCCTGTATCGGTTTTATACAACGAAATACCCAAAATATCGGTAGGGAGCATATCACTGGTAAATTGCACGCGGTTAAAATCCAGCCCCAAATGATTGGCAATTGCATGAGCGAGCGTGGTTTTACCCATTCCTGGCAAATCCTGTAACAACAAATGTCCATTGGCAAGCAAGCACGCAACCGCAAGTTTTACCACTTCCGCTTTGTCCAGTACAATTTGGTTAATGCTGTGGAGCATGGCTTGTAATTGAGTTTGTAACATTTCGCGACTTGGTTTATCGAAACTTGGTTTATCAGAATTTGGCTTATCGAAACTTGGCTTATCGAAACTTGGCTTAGTCATCATCGGCTGCGTCATAATCATTCCATCGGTTACTAAAATTGTGAAATTTTGTTAAATTTTATTTTTAGGTAAAAAATACTTTTTAAAACGCATAAAAATAAAACGCATAAAAATAAAAGGATAAAGCCTTTGCTTATCCTTTTTATGCCTATTTTAATGTGGATAAATAAGCTATGATGTCTTGGCGCATTTTGGCATCAGCAATTGGTTCAGAACGCATCCGTGTGCCATTTACCGCTTGTTTTGGATTGGCAATGTAACGATCAAGCGACTCGGCTGTCCATACGATTTGGCTGTTTTTTAACGCATCGGTATATTGATATTCGTTTAACAGCCCAACATTTGCCCCATAAATACGCAAAAGCTGTGGGCCTTTATTGTTACTGCCAACTTGTAAACTGTGGCATTGCTTGCATTGTTTTTCGTAAGCAACTTTACCCAAAACGGCATCGCCTTGATCATAAACAGGCAAAGCCACAGGCGGTCTTGTGGTGGGTGGCTCTTTTTGACAAGCAGCTAAGCCAAACAGCATTACCAACCCTGATATCACCGCCAATACCGTTTGTTTGTTAAAACGCACTACAAGGGTAGTTGTCATTATCACGCCTGCTCGGTTTTAATTTTCATTTCTTTGCTCGGTTCTTGTAGGTAGTTGCCTTGCAAATATTTTGCTCCAACTGTCCAAGCAGCTGACATCGCTGCAGGGTCTTGGATAAAGGCCATCAGACTGCTTGCACCGTGTTCATGAATTTGGGCAATGAGCGATGAAATGGTTTCTACGTTGTCGCTGTTTTCCAAATCTTTGATATAACTGCGATCAAGACGAACGATATTTGGCTTAATAAAATCCAAAATCTCCATTGAATTCACCGCTGAACCAAAACTGTATAAACCAACATCACAACCAACTTGTTTTAACATTTCGGCTTGTTTTTGCGACATTGCCATATAATCGTTCACCATCGTTTCGTTAAACTGTAAAGTAATACGCCCTGTTTCATCACCACCGATCGCTTGTAACAATTTGGTTACAAAAGCCGATAAACTTTCATCGGTCAACGATGCTGCACTAAGGTGTACCATAATGCGTGCACTTGCATCAACTTCTGTGCGATAGCGTTTGAGATTTTTACAAGCGTTAATCAACACCCAACGGTCAATTTTATCCATCAAGCCGTGTTGATTGGCAACGTGCAAAAATTTATCCGGTGTCATCAGTGTGCCATCTGCCAAAGGCAAGCGTAAGAATACCTCAAACAAACTACTGGTATCACGTTCAACATCATAAATCGGCTGATACATTAAGGTGAATTTATTGTGTTCAATCGCATTTCGCAAGGTTTCTAACAACACAGCGTCATCTTCACTGGCAAATGCTGATGGATCGTACAGATAAAACACATTGCCATCAACATTGTCTTTAAGTGCCAATCCAAGGGCTTGTAACACACGGTCAATAATCACAGGTGCTTCAGGCGAGGTGCTGTTAATCATGGTCGCACCCACGGTAACAGTGGTTTTTACTGTTCTTGCACCAACTTCAATTAACGTTTCACCGATTTCTGCTACAATTTGGTTGCCAAGTTCTTCGATTTGTTCTTGTGGCATGTTTGGCAAAATCAACATAAATTGGCTGTCGCTAAATCGACTGACATAGCCTTTGTCCACTTTATCTTCACCAACAATCGTGGCAATTTTTTGTTTTAACAAATTAGCAATGGCAATTACCACACTGTCTACGCCTTGAATGCCAAGGCTTGAGTTAATTTTACCAATATCATCAATACGCACGCTTAACACGCCAGCCAACAAGCCTTTTTGCACCACCACTTCACGCACGCTTGTCAACACTTGTTCAAAACCACGGCGGTTAAAAATCCCTGTTAATTGATCGATACGCTCCATCTGTGCCAATTTTTTGGCAAGTTCGGCGTTGTTATTTTCATCTGGTTGAATGATGACTTGTTGACATGGCTCGCCCTCATACGTAGCCGCCGCCAGTTGCAATTTTGCATCAAACGTTGAGCCGTCTTTACGCACCGATTCAAATTGAAACTCCACGTTTTTGCGATTGCCTTTTTCAAAATCTTTTAAAAAATTTTTAAAATCTTTGATATTATTGCTTGCAATTAAATCAATAATCGGCACGCCCATTAAATCGTCCATGCTTTGAAAGCCAAACATCTCCAAATACGGCTGATTGGCATAAATGTGCAAGCCTTCTTCTACATAAGCAACCGCACTTTTTGAGTTTTTAATCAAAATATTGGCACGTTGTTCGGCATCTTTTAACACTTGACGCAGTTTGGTTAAATCATCACGGATAAGGCGTTGGCGGTGCTCTTGATATACCCGAAGTGCCATCTCCATAACACGCTCTTTTGGTAGGGCGTCCACCGCTCCCCAATGTGCATACAAAGGCAGTGCGATATCGGTTTTATCGTCATCTTGTACCATTTCAAGTTTGGTTTGATCTTTGGCATCAAGGAGTTTTGTGTTTATGCCATTTTCTGGAATAATGCCAATAATTGGCAAATCAAGCTCTTGCTCTTTAATAATTTTAATCACTTGTGGCAAGGTCAAATCATACGCCTTACCCATAATCAAAATATCCCACGATTGACGCAATAGTTTTAGCAATTCTTCTTTGTCATCTAAAAATCCCAAACTTACTTTTTTATAATAATTTTCTTCTAAAACATCAATCAGTCGTTCGGCGTACAGTTGATTGTCATCAATAATCAACAAATGTAAGTTATCAGGTTGTTTCATAAGTTTTCCAAAAAAATTGATAAAATTGATTTCGTGCAAACCAAAACTACAAAAATAAAAGCTCTATTATAAAACAATTTATGACTTATTGCCTAATGTAATTATGTAATTTTATTTTTTAACTTAACCAGTTATTTTTTAGTTTAACAAGTTCAATTTTATAGATTTATTAATCAAACTTTTTAAAATTTTAGCAATTAGTGTGCTTTAAACAATTACTGCACCCTGATAAAAGAGTACTCCTCCACATCATCGGTTATATTTAACAGTTCCACCAAGCGAATATTTGCATCTTTGTTGTCAATACGCATGATCAATTTTTCATCAGTTTGATAACCAAAACGTGCCATCATCACCGTTGTAACATGACGGTTAAACTCGGCATTTTTAGGAATGACGAGTGCAGGCACAAAGTTATGCGGACGATTGCCTGGATTTTGTAAACGCACGCCACACGGTATCACGCCACGCCCAAACAATCGAACCATCACATCAATATCGAGGATTTTTTTCCGACCCTCAGCAAAAACTTGACTTATTTTTGGAGTTTGTTGCAAGGTTTCAATGCGTCCCAAGAACCATGTTTTGTTTGGATCATCAGCCAGACGCGTTGCTACCATCGACCCCACTTGAAGTTGACTTAACGCTGTTATTTCACTGCCTCGGTGCAGGGTGTGTTGTACATCGGAGGTTTGGATATATGCCAAAACATTGCTTAAATGGTATTGATGAAAGTTACTTTCTACCAAGTCTACTAAGGTTGATTTATTGAGCTGATTTTGCACTTGACTGCGTGGGCGCAAACGTTCAGGCAACTCATTGGCTTGGATAAGATTGCCAAGACTGGTTTTGTTTGCCAACATATAATGAATGTGATAAAAACCGACCACTGCTTGGCATTTGCCAGTAGCATCGCCAAGTTTTTCAGGCGTCATTAAGCGTTTGTTAATATTTTGCAGCATTAAGTTGGCAAAACGCTGTAAAATTTTATCATTGGCATCTTGGCTGTTTTGTGATTTTGCAACCACTTGTTGTAAGATGGTTGTTAATTTTGAAAAACCGATAAACAAACAATTGCTGTCTTTTGAAAACGGATTAAATGCCAATTCTGCGTGCAACAATTGTGGCGGTTGGTTGGATTTTTGATTGATAAACAAATACGGTTTTTCTGCCAACTCGCTGGTAATAATCAGTGCACTGTGCCAATCATTACTCATTTTTTGCCACATCAAAATATCAGGGCGACGACATGCAAGCGGATTTACCACCTCACTAAACAAACATTGATGATACACTTCCTCCATCGTTAACGGCTTGCCATTGGTTAAACCTGTTTGTCCAAACAATGGCAAATGGTATGCCACATTTTTCCAGTTGTTGCTTTGCATAAAATGATAGCAAGCGTTTAGCCACTGCCAAATTACCTCGGTATTTTTGCGATAACCGATTTGTTTTTCAAACAATGCCTGACGAAGCAGACTCATCATACCATACAAGCATTGCTTGACAATTTCATCAGCCGTCTTACTGCGACCAAATAACACACTGATGCCTTTTTTCTCAGCAAGTTGTGGGTTGTTTGCTACGCGTTGCCAAACACTGTTATAAAATATCACCCCCAAATATTGTACCGAAATTGCCATATCCAGTGCTTGTTGTTGGCTTTCATTTAAAATCCCCGATTGATTTTTATAAATTTGGTGCAAACTTGAAATCAAGCGCTCTGCCACTTTTAGCACCGATACAAACAGCTCCAAGCGCTTATACTCCTCCATCTGTGCGTGCATAAGCTGATTTACCACATTTTGATAATGCAGGTACATTTCTGCAATGTTTAAACGGTTAAACTGCATTTGCCAGTCAAGCAAATTTTCACCGTTATCACCAATCACAAGCGTCATATTTTGAGTTGTCGCGACATTGGGTTTTCTTAAAAAATCGCCTAAATTTTTATCATTAATCATATATCCATCACCACCATTCAATGCAAATTTACAAAAAATTATCCATAAATTTCTGATTTTAGCAAATTTTTGTTAAAAATGTTACTCTTATCTAACATTTTTTGGTTATAAAATTGTTATTAAAACTTTGTTAAGAAAATGATAAATAAAATCAAGTGGTTAAAATTATCAAAATCTCTGCTTTTTTGCTACGAGTTTTTTGCATACAAATTCAGCGGTGTTTTAAATGCTTCATTTGGTGTTTCGCGTACCAATTTTGGCACAAGATAGCCTGCACATTTTTCTAACAATTGCCAATAAATTGCCACCGCTTGTTCATCGTCAATATAAAAATGACTTGCCCCTGCCACTTTATCCAAAACGTGCAAATAATAAGGCAACACGCCTGCCTGCCAAAGTTTTTCGCTTAAAGTCGCCAAAACATCGGCGTTATTGTTAATATTTTTTAATAAAACTGTTTGATTTAACAAAGTAATTTGGGCAAGTTTTGCTTGTTTAAAATAAAACACGGTTTCATCGTCCAACTCGTTTGGGTGATTGGCATGAATCACCAGTACAATTTGGCAACGACTTGATGATAAACGCTGTAACAATGCATCGTGCAGCCTAGATGGAATAACCACAGGCACGCGACTGTGTAGCCTGATGGTGCAAATTTGGGATAAACTTTCTAAAATATCCAAAATTGCAAACAATCGCCTATCACTTAGTGATAACGGATCGCCTCCGCTTAAAATCACCTCGTTAACCTCAGGGTGTTTGACAATATAATCAACAATTGTTTGCCAATCGTTGGTGGTTGGTAAGTTTTCTTGATAATCAAAATGTTGGCGAAAACAATAGCGACAATGCACCATACACGCTCCTGTAATCGGTATTAATACTCGTGAGCGGTATTTATGAATAACACCTTTGGTGGGGTTGGCTAATTTTTCAGCAAGCGGATCGGCAACAAACCCTAAAGCCTGCACAGTTTCAGCAGCGGTTGGTAAAATTTGCAACAACAACGGATCGTTCATATCGCCTTTTTGCATTTTTTTTACAAATTTCTGTGGCACTTTTAACGCAAAATCGCCCACTTTTTCAGCAAAATCAAGGGGTAAATCCAACATTTTTGCCAATGTTTGTCTGTCATTAATGGTATTGGCAAATTCCATTCTCCAATCCAAACCAGTATCTGTGAGGTTGGTGGCATGAATCGCTTTGTTGTTTTTTGCATGGTACTGCCTGTTATGTGGGTTGTGCGGATTTGACATGAGGATTTTCCATCAGTTTGTCTGATTATTTTTGTATTTTTTGGTGTAGATTGTTTGAAATCACAGATAAAATTGGTTATTATATTGTGTTTGTAATTTTTTACAAGTATAACCTACAGCGAACAATTTTTTACCCTTTAGGAAAGTTTATGGCTTCTTACTCAACCAATGAATTTAAAGCTGGCTTAAAAGTCATGCTAGATGGCAATCCTTACGCAATTTTAGAAAACGAATATGTAAAACCCGGCAAAGGCCAGGCCTTTAACCGCGTTAAAATGCGCAACCTAAAAACCGGAAAAGTACTAGAAAACACCTTTAAATCAGGCGATAGTTTAGAGGGTGCCGATGTTGTTGACACCGAAATGAACTATCTATACAACGATGGTGAATTTTGGCATTTTATGCACCCTGAGAGTTTTGAGCAATTACAAGCAGACAAAAATGCAATGGGCGATGCGGTAAAATGGTTAAAAGAAAACAGCAACGAAACTTGCACAATTACCTTATTTAACGGCGTGCCACTTAGTGTCTGTGCACCAAATTTTGTGGAATTGGAGATCAGCGAAACCGATCCTGGCTTAAAAGGTGATACCTCTGGCGGTGGTGGCAAACCTGCAACCTTAGAAACAGGTGCGGTGGTACGCGTGCCACTGTTTGTGCAACAAGGCGAAAAAGTAAAAGTAGATACGCGTACAGGTGAATATTTGTCGCGCGTGTGATTTTGTTGTCTTCATAATCTTAATAAAAACATAATCTTAATAAAAACATAACATAAGTTTAAAAATGGTGATTAACAATCACCATTTTGTGTTTATTTTTTTGCCAATTTTTTTAACAAGAAAGATTTGGTATTGAAAGATAAAGAAAACATCTGCATATCAAACTGCGTTTCAATAGACTTTTCATTCTGTGCTATGAAATTTGCATAATCTTTTATATCAAGCATGATTTTGGTTAAATCTTTAATAAAGCCATTATCTATAAAAATACTTTCAAGTGTCGTTAATTTTGACATGGTATGCCCTTGATCTTTTATTTTACTTGATCTTTTATTTTAATGGTTATTGTAAAAATACATAGTTATTGTAAAAATACATTGTAAATGATTAATA
This sequence comes from Moraxella macacae 0408225, assembly GCF_000320365.1. Taxonomy (GTDB): domain Bacteria; phylum Pseudomonadota; class Gammaproteobacteria; order Pseudomonadales; family Moraxellaceae; genus Faucicola; species Faucicola macacae. Next base: position 1,009,482 of record NZ_ANIN01000001.1, on the reverse strand, counting down.
ATCCATTGTCAAAACAGCTAAGTTTTACAACAAGTTTTTTAAACTTACCCATCTATATTCAATAAAACATTAAAATAAAAAATATTGCAAAAAACTACATTGTTACAAAAATTTATGCTAAACTTGCCAAATTTTTATTTAGATTTTAGCAGATATGTTATGAACCTTACTCCGCCTGACCATTTCAATCAAACATCACCTATCACATTAGAACCTCCAGCTCCAATTAACGCCGTTTCTTACGATGAAGCTGACAACATGGTAAAACTTGACACCAGTAAAATACCAGAACTTGATGCCAAAGTTAGTGCATTTATCCAAAACGTGTTGGCAAATCCCATACACAGCAATGAATTTAACGAAACAGTTAACGCCATTCATCAACTTGGCAATGCCGAAATCCGTGCCTGCGCCCAAATTTCCAACCGAATGCTTGACCGCCCTGCCAAAAATATGGATAACGCACTGTTTGACAACTCACCAATTGCCAAATCATTGATCGAGTTACGCGGTATCATAGAGGATCTCAATCCAAACAAACACGGTGTGTTATCAGATCGTCGCAAGTTTTTCGGCATTATTCCCAGTATTATCCCCATAGGCAACAAAATCCAAGACTATTTTCGCAAATACGAAAGCTCCCAAATCCATATTAACAAAATTATCGAAAGTTTGTATCAAGGCAAAGACGAACTTCTTAAAGACAATGCCAGCATTGAACAAGAAAAAGTTACCATGTGGACGATGATGCAGTCATTGCGTCAATACATTTATGTTGGCAAAAAGATTGATGAACAACTTGAGCACAAAATCTACGCACTTGAAGTCCAAGATCCTCAAAAAGCACGGATTGTCAAAGAAGAAATGCTGTTTTATGTACGACAAAAAAACATGGATTTTCTCACCCAGTTGGCTGTGAACATTCAAGGCTATCTTGCCCTTGATATGATACGCAAAAACAATCTAGAGCTGATAAAAGGCGTTGATAGAGCAACAACCACAACAGTTTCTGCCTTACGCACAGCAGTGATGGTCGCCCAAGCTATGAACAACCAAAAACTGGTACTAAGCCAAATTAACGCCTTAAATATCGCAACCGCAAGCCTTATCGAAGCCACATCTACCATGCTAAAACGTCAAACAGGGCAACTGCACGAACAAGCCAGCAACAGTGGCATTCAATTAGAAATATTACAAAAATCGTTTAATAATATTTATGAAACTATGGATTCAATTGATCAGTTTAAACACAAGGCTTTGGACAATATGCAAAAAACAGTCAAGGGTTTGCGTGATGAAATAAACAAAGCCCAGCATTATTTGGACAGATCCAAACAACAAATAAAAATTAACACACAGCTAAAAATTGACGATAAAAAATTAGACAAGGTAAACATTTAACCATTTTCAAGCTATTTTTTCATTTTAAAGCCCTTGGTTAAACCATTGACTAAAATAAAAAAAGGCAAGCAGATCTTACCTTTTTGTAGCGTTTTAATTTCTTAAGCAGTTTTAACAGTTTTAAACCGTTTTTGAACTTAATCACTTAAAAACTTTTTGGATCTTTTAATTCATCATGTCCATCGGCATCAACAGATGGTTGTGGTACGGCAATACCCACAGCACAAGGATCATCTTGAATAATTTTTGGAGCAGGCTGATAACGACTAATCACCTCGTTGCCATACTCATCTTCGCCAATGACATATTTAAACCCTTTGCGATTAAAATGATTAACCACACGCTGATACCACCCTGCAAAACCTGTTGTAGGGGCGTTTGGATTGTGATAAAACGCGTTCATCACATTAGGCAAACCAAGCCCACACACCACGCCAGATAGCAGCACCACAATAAAAGTATAACCCACCAAATACGCACTATACGGCTGTAATTGTGGCACATTGGCAACCGACAAAATCAATGCCAGCGAAATACCGCCACGCACACCGCCCCACGATAAAATCGTCAAACTGCCATTGTAGCTGTATTTTTTCAGTTGTGGAAACAAAGCAAATGACACAAAATTGCCAAAAAAACGTGCAATGTGCAAACACACAAACGCCAAAATCCCTCCAAAAATCAAACTTACCGACAAATCTAAAATAAACAACTCAAGCCCAATTAAGGTAAACAAAAATGCATTAATCACCCCTTCAATGGCATGCCAAAAATGGTTAATTTCATGAATTTCATCTTCAGAACGAATGTCATGCCACTTATTGCCAACAATCAAACCGCCAACCACACACGCAATTGGTGCAGAAGCATGGGCATAAAGTGCCACCAAATACGATCCGCTTGCCAAAAATGCCGTTGTCAAAATCAGCGACTCCATTTCATGCTTGCCTGCCAACACCCGAATAACCAACTGACCAAACAACCACCCAATCATTCCTGCTACCAAAACCTCATAACCGAGCGTTTTTAGCATACCTAGCACACTAAACTCACTGCCTTTTATCACACCCAGAATCGTCATAAACAGTGCAATACACACCGCATCATTAAACAGCGACTCGCCTTCTAACTTAATCATCAAATGATGTGGCGCTTTGACCGAACTTAACACACCTTTAATTCCAATCGGATCGGTTGCCCCAAGCCCTGCACCTAATAACAACAACACCCCAATCGGAATAATATGCCCCGACAACCACTGAAAACCAAACATCAAGCCTGCAAAAAATACCGCACACAACCCCAATGCCAAACTTGCCAAAATCCCAATTTGTCGCCAATAATTTTTTAAATCTGACACCTGAAATTTTAAAGCCGAGGCTGTCAAAATAAAACAAATCACCCCATTAATCAAAAAATCATAAAAATCAATACGTTTTACCGCTTCTTCAATATGATGAATATTAATGGTAATAAACTCACTGCCATTTAACAAACTGGCACTCCATTGCAAAATAAACACCAACACCGCCGATACAATTGGCACGCCGATCGCCTGTGGAAATCCCAAAATCCGCTTGTTAAACATCGTGGTAATCACTGACAGCGAACACACCGCAACCAAGACTTGCAATAAGAAAAAATTTCCCATAATTGCTACCTTTTTAGCAAAAAAAATCATAAAAAACGCTTAAAACCACTAAAAAAAGCAAAACTTTCCCAAATAATGAACTTTATATTATGTAACGAAACGCCAAATACTGCAACCAATTATTCATATTTTCGCGTATTTTTTCTACTATGATTTTTAACCAAATTTTAATCAAAATTTAGCCAAAGTTTGGCTAAATTGTTAAAATTCTCCAACTTATTCACCCTAACTTACACCAATTGCCAAAACCAAATTGAAAAGCCAAATTGAAAAATTGGTATTTTTTTGTTAAAGTGGTGCTAATATTTTTATAACGACCAAAAACAGGAACATTCAATCATGCCAAATAAAAACCTCCATCTTGTCAATTTTAACCAATTAAAACTTGAGCAATTACAACAACACATAAGCGACTCTTTAGAAAATGGACATGCTTTTTTAGCCATGCTAAACGATGAACCTGTGGCAACCACCAGCCAACACGCACTAAATGACATTATCGCTTTTGAACATGTGAACATTGCTTTGGATCGCAGTTGGGGGTTATTGTCGCATTTAAACAGTGTGGTGAGCAGTGATGAGATTCGCACGTTACATCATAAAATTTTACCAAACGTCAGTGAATACGGTACAAAAGTTGGACAAAACCAAGTACTGTTTAGTCGTTATCGCCACGTGATTGAAGATAAAGATTTTTTTAACCAATTAGAACCTGCTCGTCAACGTGCATTACATTTGGCAATGCAAGGTTTTGAGTTGTCTGGTGTGGCATTAGATGAGGATAAAAAAGAAAAATTTGCCAAATTGGTCAATGATCTGTCAACCTTATCGGCAAAATTTTCGGATAATTTGCTTGATGCAACCCAAAGTTATTTTTTACCACTGCTTGATAATCAATTAAGCGGATTGCCACAATCTGCCCTTGCAATGCTCAAAGATGCAGGTGTGCGTTATCATGAAAAATTTGGCAAAACCCAAAGTACATACGTCGCAACCCTTGATATTCCTGTATATTTGGCCGTGATGACGTATGCTGATGACCGTGGGTTGCGTGAAAAATTATACCGCGCTTATGTAACGCGTGCTTCTGAACACAGCGAACAAACACAATTTAACAATGCCAACATCATGACTGAAATTTTAGCAAAACGCGAACAAAAAGCCAAACTGCTGGGTTTTGACAATTTTGCTCAAGTATCGCTCGCCACCAAAATGGCAAAAGATGTTGCAACCGTTGAACAATTTTTAACCGATTTAGCCAAAAAAGCTATGCCGTACGCCAAAGCAGATTTAAAAATCCTAGAAACCGAGGGTTTGGCATTTGAAATTGATGAACTAAAACCATGGGATACCGCCTATTTGGCTGAAAAAGTGCGTGAACGCAAATTTAACCTTTCACAAGAAGCACTACGCCCATACTTTCCGCTCCCAAAAGTGATTGATGGTTTGTTCCGTATTGTGCAACGTTTGTATGGCATTTTTATCGTGGAGAAAACCGATGACGTCGAACGTTGGCATGAAGATGTGCGTTTTTATCAATTGTTCGATGAAAATCAAACCCTTATCGGTGGTTTTTATTTTGATTTGTATGCACGCACAGGCAAACGCAGCGGTGCGTGGATGAGTGGTTTTCAAGCCCGTTATCAAAACACACAACACGGTTATCACCAATTGCCCGTTTGTTTTATGGTGGCTAATTTTACCCCTGCAATTGACAACAAGCCAAGCCTGCTCACCCATGATGAAGTTTTAACCTTATTTCATGAATTTGGACATGGCTTGCACCATTTATTAACCGAGGTTAGCATTTCTGATGTGGCCGGTGTCAATGGCGTGGAATGGGACGCGGTAGAATTACCGAGCCAGTTTATGGAAAATTGGGCGTGGCATGCCGATTCAATTGCACTCATTAGCGGTCATGTAGATACAGGCGAACCTTTGCCAGCTGCTATGCTTCAGTCTATGCTCAATGCCAAACACTTCCAAAATGGCATGCAAACACTGCGTCAGATCGAATTTGCCTTATTTGATTTGTTGTTACATGCCACCACACCCGCCCCTGATTATGAAGGCTTATTAACCTTGTTAAATCAAGTTCGATCTTGTGTTGCTATCATGCCAACCACTGACTACAACCGTTTTGCCAACAGTTTTAGTCATATTTTTGCAGGAGGCTATGCCAGTGGTTATTATTCATACAAATGGGCGGAGCTTTTGTCCGCTGATGCGTTTGCTAAATTTGAACAAGAGGGCATTTTTAATCCAAACACTGGTAAACAATTTCGCGAACAAGTATTGGCAAAAGGTGCATCTCGCACCGCACAACAAAATTTTGAAGCCTTTCGTGAACGCCCTGCAGACATTGAGGCCTTGTTGCGTCATTCAGGCTTTTACGAAGAACTATTAAGTGATGATGTAACAAACTCACAATCTTGGTAACAGGTAAAACCCATGCGATATCAGTCTGGCCGTCCAAAACGCCAATTTTTGGCAGGGGTAACATGCCCAAAATGCAGCAAAATGGACACCATCGTTCAAATTGAAGTCTTTAAACCCATGCCAGATGAATACATAGAGTGCGTGGCGTGCGGACATACCGAACGTCGTCCCACGCCTGATGAGTTGCCAATCATAACGCAAAATACCGATGCAACCGTTGGCGTGGTAAAGTTTAAATGATATTTTAAACTGTATTTAAAGCTGTATTTAAAACATAACCAAGCAATGTTCAATAAAAAACCAAAAACAAAAAATTGGTAATTTTTTAAATTTTTGCCCTTTCAGTAAAATATTGTTTCATTTTATGCTAAAATTTGTGCAAAATATTGTTAAATGCTGCTTTTTTTTGCTATAGTATACATTATTGCAAAAACTGGTAATGATGAGTTTTTTATTCACAACATTTTAAAATTGGTAAAAAATTGGTAAAACATTATGAGCGACAACCGTAACCAAAACCCAATGGACGATTTCTCATTAGATTCATTGGATTTAGACAGCCTGGATTTGGGCAACACGCCAAATACCAATGCAGACAACAAACCAGATAACGCCTTAGATTTGGATGCGTTTGATTTGGATATGATAACAGCGGCCACCTCCGCATCAACACAAGCCTCAACCAACAATGCCAATGTTACGGTAGATTTTGATGATGTAAATCTTGACGATTTTGACAACCAAGCAGACACAAACAACAGCGATGCAAATTTGGATTTGGATACGCCCAATCTAGATACGCCTAGCCCAAACACGACATTAGACACGACATTAGACACGACATTAGACACGACATTAGACACGACATTAGACACGACATTAGACACGACAGATTTAGAATTTACCGATTTGGAAGCGACAGATTTAGACGCCGACGACACCATAGAAACTGTAGAAACACTCAATATTAACATCCCCAGTTCAAACACGCAACCAACCGATGATTTAGCCCAAAATCCAACAAACTCATCACCAAATGACATCGATGATTTGGATTTGGACGATTTGGTCGCTCCAACAGCAGCAATTGGTGCAAGTGCAACAAACACAACCAACACCACAACACCTGATACAAAAACCCAACCGCCAAAAGACGAACCAAACAAGCCCTTATTCGGCGCAAAATCCGATAAAAAAGCCAATTTGGCCGACAAAACCATGTTGGTAAAAGGCCCAAAAACCGCCACCAAAAAGAACAATAACCTAATTTATGCCTTATTAGCCGTGGTGATTTTAGGGGCGTTGGCATGGTTTTTAATGAAACAAATGGGCGGTAGTGAAGAATCGATTGCACCGGTTGTTGCTTCAGATTCAGCACAAGAAACAGAAGTTGCATCAGTTGGTGCAAGCACTGACACAGCTGCAAGCACCACCGAAACAACCGAAGCAACAAACACAGCAATAACACCCACTGAAATCACGCCCATTGAGATTACCCCCATTGAAGTTACACCCATTGAACCTGCGGTAACAGCCGAAGAGATCTTAAATGCAGAAACACCGACAGATCCAACGCTTGCCAAAGAAGAAATTGATCGTTTGGCCGAACAAGAAAAAATCATTGAAGAACAATTAACCATGATGAACGATTTGTCCAACAAAAAAGAAGAACGCATAAAGCTTTTGGAGCAACAAATCGATCAATTAGAACAGCAAAAAGCCCAAGAAAAACAAAAATAGCCCAATGGCACGTTTATGTTGACTTTTGCGGATAAAAAAACCTTGCTGCATGACCGTTATCAAGCGTTAATTTTGCCCATTCCTGTGTCAGGCGTTTTTCGTCATCGCTTACTGCTTCGCGTGCAAACATTATACCCTAAGTTTTATCAAACTTATCGTCAAGCCTGCGAACGCGGTGAGTTGGCACTTGGACAAAACTTGATTTATGAACTGCAAGACGTCTTTGGCATGGGCGTTGCTGGTGCAATTTCTCGTCCAAAATTTATCACAGCAATGGCAATTCGTGAATTTGCTGAAACCGCTGTACACTTAAATTTTATCAAATCTTGCTTACAACAATTTGAACCAATTTTACAAAATTGGGGACGTTATGATGGATATCGTCGCGTGGCGATATTGGCAGATGATGCATTAATTTTGCCTAATAACTGTGATTTTGACAACACGATTTTGCCGTTATTTGAACAATATTTACAACCCATAAGCAGTTTAAATACCGTGATTTATCGGTAGCTTTTTGGTAATGAAGTTGGTGATTAAGATTGACAAATAGAACATTCATGCAACATTTAATGCTTATTGACACGCACACCCATTTTGACTTGCCAGAATTTGATATCGATCGTATCACTCAGGCCAAACTTGCTTTTGATAATGGCGTTAAGCATTTGGTTTTAATCGGATTTTTGGCAAAATATTTTCAGCAAATGGTGGCGTGTCAAACTCAAATGCGTGATTTTATCCAACAAAATCAACCCAGTCCGATCCCACATTTGGCATTTGGTTTACATCCGTTTTACATCACCCAACACCATGACAATGATTTGTTAATTTTGGAGCAATTTATTAAGCAATATCAAAGCGTTGCAATTGGTGAAATTGGCTTAGACACCTTTACAGATGAGATGAAACAGACACAAAATTATGCCAAACAGCAAGATTTTTTTATCAAACAATTAAGCCTAGCCACACAATACCAACTGCCCGTGTTGCTACACATTCGTAAAGCACACGCTGCTGCTATCCGTATTTTAAAACAGCAAAAATTTTGCCAAGGCGGTATCGCCCACAGTTTTAGCGGTGGCATTCAAGAGGCAAAAACCTTTGTCAATCTAGGGTTTAAAATTGGCATTACAGGGCAAATCACCAATCCAAATGCCAAAAAATTACGCACTACTGTGGTAGAACTGGTAAAAACCGTGGGGCTTGACAGTTTGGTGATTGAAACAGATTGCCCTGATTTCACCCCAATTTGTTGTCATCAGTCGCACAAACGACGCAATACGCCTGCCAATTTGGTATTTGTATTAGATGAATTAAGTATATTGTTAAATATAGATAAACAATTACTTGCTGAGCAACTTTGGCAAAATAGCATCAAGGCTTTGCCAAATTTAACCAAATTCAATGTGTAACTGATTTATATTTAACAATTCCTATTTAACCAAATTTAAAAATTAAAATGAGTGATTTACAATACGATCGTCGCTTTGCAGGCACAAAAAAACTCTATGGCAATGCCAATTTTGCCAAATTTGAACAACTTCATGCCCTTGTGATTGGTGTCGGCGGTGTTGGTTCGTGGGTCGCTGAAGGTCTTGCGCGCACAGGGGTTGGCGAAATTACCCTAATTGACATGGATCTTTTGGTGGCAAGTAACGTCAATCGACAATTGCCTGCAACCAACAGCAATTTTGGCAAAAGCAAAATCCAAGCGATGGCAGAACGTATCGTAGAAATTAACCCACTTATCCGATTACACTTGATTGATGAGTTTTTATCTGTTAATAATATAGCATCGCTTATCCCCAATAAAGCAAAGCACCAAGCATTACAACAGCAAGGCAAACAGCTTGTCGTATTAGACTGCGTTGATGACATAAACGCAAAAATAGCGATTGCGTTGCATTGCCGTTTTAACAAATTAAAGCTCGTCGTATCAGGCGGAGCAGGAGGCAAAACCGATCCAACTTGCATCACCATAAGCGACTTAAAAGACACTTATCAAGATCCATTGCTTGCCAAATTACGCCAAAAACTGCGTGAAAAAGGCATCAATCAGCAACTAAAAGAAAAATTTGGCATAAAATGCGTGTACTCCACTCAAATGCCAATCATCGATAAGGCGTGTCAAACAGGTGGTCTGCATTGTGGTGGTTATGGTTCAGCCGTTGCCGTAACGTCGGTTGTGGGTATGGTTATGGTTGCTGAGGCATTAAAAACCGTTGGCTAAATCACGATTTTGTCAATTGACACAAAACTTGTATATGTTTGTCAAGTTTATTGTGTCTGTCTTATTGCATTTAGTCTTTAACTGTATTTGGTCTTTAACTATATTTGGTCTTGTTGTATTTAACAACTCAACTTTTTGTTGAAAACTGGGGTAAATTCATGATAAATAATTGTCAAATACCATCGGCTCCTGTCGCACTCAATGAAGCCGAACGCTTGGCTAAACTCGCCCAATACCAAATTATGTTTAGCGAACCAGAGCCTGCGTTTGAGCGTATCGTGCATTTGGTGCAAGAATTTTTCCAGCCCAATTTTAATATGGTAGGAATTACGTTTATTAATGAAGACACGCATTTTACCAAAGCCTGTGTTGGTTATGCAAGCAGTGATTTGCCACGCGATTTTGCAATTTGTAGTTACACGATATTAGACACCAAACCCTTGGTGATTCTTGACACCATGCTTGATGAGCGTTTTAAAAACAACGCACTGGTAACCGCCTATCCGTTTTTGCGTTTTTATGCAGGTGCACCGATTTTGGTTGAAAACACCCAAGGTGAACCAGTTGCACTGGGAGCTTTGTGTATTTTTGACAACATGCCAAGAGAGGAATTTAGCCAAAAAAACATTCAAATTTTGGAGCAATTTGCCAAACTTGTCAGTGATGCCCTAAACGCTCGCTTACAAAAACAACAAGCGGAACGTGCCGATGAAATTAAATCAGCATTTTTGGCCAATATGAGTCATGAAATTCGCACGCCGATGAACGGTATTTTGGGTATGTTGGATTTGTTAACACAAACGCCCATCAATCGACAGCAACGAGAGTACATTTCTCACCTTAAAAATGCCAATAAATATCTGTTAAATATTGCCAATGATATTTTAGATTTTTCCAAAGTGGCATCAGGACAGATACAGTTTTGCAAAACTTTTTTTAATTTAAAAGAGTTATGTCAACAAGTCATTGCAATTTTTTGTTTAACCGCGTATGAAAACAACATTGAGCTTACGTTTGAATATCCGCACGATTTGACAGAATTTGTCAAAACCGATCCTGTACGCGTCCGTCAAATTTTGGTGAATTTGGTTAACAATGCAATTAAATTTACCCCAAATGGCGGTAAAGTTACCCTAAAAGTGGTTAACTGTTGTCATGATCATGAGATTAAATTTCAAGTCATTGATTCAGGGTGTGGCATTCGTCCTGAATCGCAAGCGGTGATTTTTGATGCGTATAACCAAGCGGATAAACTTACTCATCGTGTGTATGGTGGCACAGGGCTTGGATTGTCCGTGTGCAAGGCATTGGCCGAAAGTATGGGCGGAACGATCAGCATTGACAGCGAAATTGATAAAGGCTCTACGTTTAGTTTGTGCTTGCCACTTGAAAGACTAAACGATACGGATTGTCAAGCCTTGCGTATTGGTGATGATTTTGTCAAACAAGATCACAATAACCACTTACCCGCCCATATTTTGCTTGCCGAGGATAATAAAATTAATGCAATCGTGGCAATAAAATCGCTAGAAAAATTCGGCTATACAGTGGATTTGGCAAAAAACGGCCAAGAAGCGGTAACCCTATTTAGCAACAATCCTGACAAATATCAGATGATTTTGATGGATCACCAAATGCCAATCATGGACGGTGTACAAGCTACCAAAGAACTCAAAAAACGTTTTGACAAATTACCGCCAATCATTGCGGTAACCGCCCACGCCAAACATGGCAACAAAGATCTGTATCTCAAAGTTGGCATGCAAGATTACTGCACCAAACCGTATAAACCTGAATTTTTAGACCATATGATACAGACTTGGCTAAAAAACTATGCTGTGTTTTGATATTAGGTTGATAAAATATCCAAAAATTAAACACCTAATAACCAAAATCCATTTGGCTAATTTGGCCGATGCTTTATTTGTGATACTAAAATCACCATGAACACAAGTGTTTGTTTTTCACGGTGAAAATTAACCATTCATAGTTTTTGTGCATCTTTGATAATGTGTACAATTTTATCTTTTTCAAATTGCGTTTTAAAAACCACCTTAACCTCTTGCTCAATTTCATTAAATAATTTTTGTGCGTGGGTGATTTTCTTTTGTTCTTCTAAACGCAAAGAATCAGAATCTGCCACATTTTTACTTTCCAAAACCAAATTCAATGTTTCACCCGTATTGGTTTTGACAATATAAGCAAAATCAGGGGAATAAGTTTTACCACCTGCCACAGGGATTTTGATGGATTTGTTTGGAATTTTGGTAAAAACAATCACTTCCTTAACTTGATTATCGGTGATATTTTCCCGCTCTAATTCGCTATCAAAAAACACGCTGTCAAACAAAAATTCAGCCAATGGGTTGGTTTCATCAAACTGTGTTCCTAAATCCGAAGCATTCACTTCTGCCAACGCATTGCCGTGTTTATCGGTGAATTTCGTGGGGTGAATACTTCCGCCGACTCGGTTATAACTCACTTCAAAAGCATTAAATGAATTGAGTAATAACCAACGGTCAAACCCTGATTGAATGGCGTGAATGGTGCGTTCATTTAAATAGTTGGCAATATTCAATGTATCCTGAATGGCTACAAATGCCTGATGCAAAGTTGGCATTTTAATAAATGTTGTTTGTGATAATTTCAACAAAAATTCCCGATAATTGAGCGTATTAATCGGTGCAAATACTTCATCTTGCAAGTTGTCTTGTATCACCGAAGTCAATAAACCATTATCCACACGAATTTCATTTTGCACGGTGCGGATACCGGTTGCTATAAACTTGTTTGCATTGTCTGTTAAATAGTGCGTGAATAATTTTAAAAACTCGTTTTCATCTTGAATATTGTATTGCAACAAGGCTTTTTGATTAATCATCTCCCACAGCGTTTTTAACTCATCGTATTTGCCAACACGCATTTTTACTTTTTTAACTTTATCCCCCGAACGGATAATTTTGCCACCTTTTAAGCCGCCTGTACTTGCAAACGCGTCAGGAAATAAGGTTTGCGTTTTGGCAAATCCATTTGCTACAAACACATCATCGTCATCGGTGAAATCCGCCAATTGCTTACGAATGTGTTTTTTACTCACATCAGGATAAGCTGCCTGAATTTTGGCAATCAATTCATCAGTTAATTGAGTAAATATTATCGGTTTAACCGCCGCACTATTGACTTCATCAGTGAGTTTTGTAACAAAATCCGTTTCGCTATTATCCACAAAATAATTCAAAAAAAACGCCTGCTCTTTCACTCGCGCCATATATTCATTCACAGGCAAACGCAAACCGCGCCCCACTTCTTGCAATTTACTGGTTTCGCTGCCGCTGGAACGCAATTTACAAATTTGAAACACATTCGGATTATCCCAACCCTCGCGCAACGTCCATTTAGAAAACACAAAACGGCGCGGATTTTCCAAAGACAATAACGCTTCTTTATCGTGCAAAATTTCATTCACTTGTTGCTCAATTTTGTCATCTTTATCGCTGTTATCTTGTGAAAAATAACCTGCATGCGTTTTGGAAATATCGTTTAATGCTTTTTGCCAATATTGGCGTAAAAATTCATCGCTTTCTGTTGTTAAGCAACTTTCTAATTCTGCTTTAACCATGTGTTCAAACACGGTTTTCAGGCTGCCTGCAAGCTGATTGTTTTCATCACGATAGCCTGCAATATCATCAATAAAAAACAGTGTCAGCGGTTTAATGCGTCCGCCATCGCGCGTGAGTAATTGTTTTTCTAAAATAAAATGCTGTTTAATTGCTTGACGCATCATTTTATCGCGCACGGTATCGCTGTATGAATACGGATTTAAACTATCGCCTTTTTTTAATTCAATGCCGTTGCTTAATACCAACGTGGTTTTATTCATCTCTGCAATGAATAAATCCGAAATGGCTTGATGAATACGATTAAGATTTTCGTTTTTGCTTAGCTTATATTCCTTTTTGTCTAACAAAAACGTCGCTTCTTTACCGTCTAAATCCACAAGCTTAATCCGCGCGCCATTATCGCCATCAACCTGCTCGGTAAAGGCGCGAATGCCTTTCACCAAATCCTGATTAAACGCATCAATTGCCGTTAATCGGTAAAGCAGATTTTCAAATTGATTGTTAAACGTTGCCCCATAACGCAAAATAAATTGGGCTTGTAGTTTTAACAAGTTTGTCCACGTTTTTCTATCTTTGGGGAATTTATGCGGTTCGTCCACAATTACCAGCGGATTGGTGGCCGCCAACGCGTCAAATGGAATATGAAATTGATCTTTAAGTAAACGGCTGCCATCGTTGCCTTTATCTTTACCGGCCATTGTTTCAGAATTAATCATGCCTGCGTTAATGAGCAGCACATGAATTTTTTGCTTATTATCCGCTTGCACAAAACGCACAATTTCATTAGGCATAAACGATTTTTTTGCCCTAGATTTTTGGCTTTCCACCACATACAATTCAATTTCCGTCTCACCATAAAGCCCTAAAAAATCCTTGCGAAAATGCTCGGCAAGTGAAGTACTTTGTAAAAAACTTTTCGTCCCTGCCTTAATAGAAAGCGTGGGTACAACCACAATAAACTTAAACACGCCCAACACGCGATTAAGTTCAAACATCGTTTTCGTGTAGGTATAGGTTTTGCCCGTGCCCGTTTCCATGGCAATATCCAATATATTATTTCCTGATAAAGCCACATCTTGCACACCATTGGCAAGCTGAATTTTGTGCAAATTATCCGTTTTCAGGCTGCCTGAAAATTCAAGCAACGGATTTTCATCACCACCTCGCGCCTGTACATGCACGCGATCAAAAACCGCCAAAACCGATTCAATTGCTCGCGCCTGATGCGGCAAATTTTTTTCATAAGTAAAACCTGTCATCAATACCTCGCCAATACACTTAAATTATTCAATTCTTTTTTATTGGCATAGGTTTGCACCGCCTGCACCAATTCTTTTTGCATCGCACTGTCCATATTCGCGCCAAACAATACAATGCGTTCAGGAATAAAATCAGGATCGTTATCCAAACGTTCAATCAAGGCTTTTACGCTATTTGATGTAAAACCGCTTGCTAATAAATACAAATGATTGCGACAAAAATAAGCCGTATAACCTGCCAAATCAATCACTTGCACTTTTTCAGGCAGCTGTGAGCCGTCATACACGCGCCAAGTGGTTAAAAGCGTGTGTAATTGTTCGTGAGTAAAATCCACTTGGGAGAATAAATCGGCTGTTTTATCAAAATCCGTTGGTAAATCAGGTTGAAAATTGGTTTGCGTGTTAAAAATTTTAAAACCTAAATCGCCTGAATAATCGGGGTTTTCGGTGCGGATTTTAGCGGCGGCTTTTTCAATTCTTGCCTTTGTTATTTCAAAAATGGTTTGGTAACCTGCTTTAAAGGCTTCGGATTTTGGTTTTTCAGCCAGTTGAACTAAGATAAATTTTCTATTTCCTTTATCATCTTTGTTTATATCCATCACTGCATTAGCAGTTGTACCACTTCCTGCGAAAAAATCTAAAATAAAATGATTACTATCTTTTGAAGTGGATAATTGAATTATTTTTTTTAAAAGAGCAACCCCTTTTGGATCATTAAAAATCCCTTTACCTAATAAATCTGTAATTTCTTCATTATTACCATGAGAATGACCCACTTCATCATATCCCCATAATGTTCCACAAGTAACACCGTTTCTAACTTCACAAAGATAAGTCTTTTTATCAACGCCTCCTTTTTTATTAAAATACAATGCACCTTCATCATACAATTCTTGTAATTTCGTTTTAGAATAACGTGGATAACGCCCTTTTGGAGTAGTCCAAGTTATTCCATTTGGAAATTCAATAGTATAAATACTATTTTCTGTCCCACTTCTTGCATGAATTGGTGTAGCTTTCCAAGCACCCTTAGGATCTTTATCTCTATTTTTATAATCTTTATTTTGCTTTTCCGTTCTTTCCAATAAATTTAATGAAAAGATAATTCTTTTTTTGGAATAACATAAAATATGCTCATGTTGGTATGAAATATCAGTATCATTAGAAACTGTATATTTGTTATTCCAAATAAAATCCGCTACAAAATTCTCCTCGCCAAACACTTCATCACACAATAACTTTAACTGCGCCTGTTCATTATCATCAATACTGATAAAAATCACGCCATCGTCTTTTAACAAATCTCGCGCCACATAAAGGCGCGGATACATAAACGTAAGCCACGCCGCGTGGGAATTGGATTTTTTCGCGGTAAATGCCAACACGCGTTCGGCTTCTTCCAAATCCATGCCTAATTCCACCAGTTGCTGTGGCGTAAATTTACGGTCATCTTGATAAACAAAGCCATCAGAACCTGTGTTATACGGCGGATCGATGTAAATCATCTTGATTTGGCTTTTGTAGGCGTGTTTTAGGTGCTTTAATACTTCTAAATTATCGCCTTGAATTAACACGTTTTGGCTGTTTTGGTTTTCAGGCTGTTGATTGTGCTTAATATCTTCGCTCAAAAGCGTTTCAGGCGGCTGGTCTTTTAAGATTTTGGCATAAGATTTACCGAGCCAATTAAGGTTATAGTATTCTTTTTGTGTATTGATACCGCTTGCCTGCAAAGTTTGCGCCATTTTTTCAGGCAAAAACGCACCGTTTTTATCAAAACAATGGGCAAAATGCTGTTTTAACAGGGCAAGCGGTTCGTTTTGTTCGGTTTTTTGTTCGCTTTCAGGCTGCGTATTAGAAAATAAGATTTTTTGGGTGATTTCAGTCATGATTTCGCCCCTTGGTTGTATTTAGGCATTTTGATTCCTTTTTTGTTAAATATTGAAAAATTTCGTTTATATCAATAACTCTCGTTTGCCACTTTTCCCCATTGCACTCACCAAGCCCGCCGCCTCCATTGCATCGACAATTCTGGCTGCACGGTTATAACCTATGCTAAATTTACGCTGAATGCTAGAGGCTGACACTTTGCGGCTTTCCATGACAAAAGCAACCACTTCATCATACAACGGATCATCATTGCCATTAGAGCCGCCACTGCCACTGTCGCTATTATTTGTGGCAATAAGCTCAAAATTATCAAACATATTGTCAATATAATCAGGCGCCCCACGTTCACGCCACGCATCACAGATACGGTTCACCTCGGTATCGCTAATAAACGCCCCATGTACACGATTTGGTTCTATTTGCCCGGGACCTAAAAACAACATATCACCATGCCCTAACATATCTTCAGCACCGCCTGCGTCCAAAATCGTGCGCGAGTCTACTTTTGAGTTAACACGTAACGCGGCACGCACAGGAATGTTGGCTTTAATCAAACCTGTAATGACATCAACCGATGGACGTTGGGTTGCCAAAATCAAATGAATGCCTGCAGCGCGTGATTTTTGGGCAAGGCGCGTGATCAATTCTTCAGCTTGTTTGCCAACTTGCATAATCATATCAGCAAACTCATCTGCCACAATCACGATTTGTGGCAAGGTTTTTAGTTTGGGTGGCTTGTCCTGACTCACACTGTCATGAATACGCCAAAGCGGATCGAGCAATGGGTGTCCTTGTTCTTCGGCGGTAATGATTTTTTTGTTAAATTCGTCTAATTTTCGCACTTTAAACAATGACATTAACTGATAACGGCGCTCCATTTCAGCAACGCACCATGACAAGGCACTGGCCGCTTCGGTCATATCAGTTACCACAGGTGTCAACAAATGCGGAATGTCATTATAATTGGCAAGCTCTAACTGTTTTGGATCAATCAAAATCATGCGTAACTGGTTTGGGGTATATTTTAACAACAAAGACAACAGCAAGGAATTAACCAATACCGATTTGCCCGATCCTGTCGTCCCTGCCACAAGCATGTGTGGTGCTTTGGCAAGATCAGTTACCACAGGCCTTCCTGCAATATCTTTACCCATTGCCATGCTTAAATGGGCGTTTGGATCTTGATAGCTGTCGGTTTTTAGCAATTCAATTAAACGCACCATTTGACGCTGTGGGTTTGGCACTTCAATGCCAATATACGGCTTGCCCGGAATAACCTCCACCACTCGCACCGATGCCATAGACAACGAACGCGCCAAATCCTTGGCAATGCCAGTAACTTTACTGGCTTTGACACCGGCGGCCAATTCCACTTCAAAACGCGTTACCACAGGTCCCATTTGGGCGTTAACCACTTGGGCTTTTACACCAAAATCTTGCAGTTTAATTTCTAGCAATTCGGATAATTGTTGCAATTCTTCTTTTATGTAGCTTGGTTTGCGGTTTGGATCAGGCAAATCCAATAAATCCATTGATGGCAATGCAGGCAAATCTGCACGGTATTGGGCGGTTTGCATCGCACGCGATTTTTGAGCAAACAGGGCATCGTTATGAATGTCCAGCGGGTTTTCAGCAGGTTTGGCATTTGTTTGTGTGTCAAGTGCTTGTGTGTCAAATTCTGCCGCTTCAACAGATCGTTCGGTAACCGATTTTGTCGGCTCTACATTTTCAATAGCAACATCATCATTGGCAAAATCAATATGTTCTGTGCTGTCTTTTGACACTAAATTTTGTAAATGAGGAGGATTTGTAACAACCCTAAGCCCTAAAATTTCAGCAACGGACTGTGTTTTTGGTTCATTTTGCGTTTCATCATTTTTGGTCGGTATATCAGGTTTTGTAGGTTGTGTTTCGCCGTTTGTGCTTGAGGTTGTTAAATCTTGAGTTGCTTGCATTAAAGTGTCAAACACATTGTCATCATTGTTGTTTTCATGATTGTTTTCATGATTGTTGTCATGTTTGTCGTATGCCTGCTGCTTAGCCTTAGAATCAAACTCTTCGGTAAAATCGCTTTCAAAATGCACTTCTTGTGAAGTTTGTGGTGGCTGTGGCTCTGATGCCTGTGGTTTTAATGTCTGTGGTTCTGATTTTGGATTGTCAGGAATGGTCTCGTTTCTTAACTTGGCGTTTAATTTTTTGGTTAATTTACTGTTTGCCAAATACGCTGAACTGATCGGACGAAAAGGATTTACCCCCTCGTTGCTATCCATCCATTCAAATTCTTTGGTGGTGCTAAACCCTGTTTCATCTAAAAAATCGTCCAATGGACTTTGTTGCTTGTCAACCTGATTTTGGTTGTTTTTTGCCTGCCTAGATTCACTCACAATTGGACGAATAATTTCGCTCTTGGGTGTGTCTTGTACCAAATTGTCATCAAATGCCAAAGGTGATTGTTTATTTGTGTCATTTATTTGCGTGTTGTTTGTGGTTTGATTTTTGGTGATTTTTGGTGATTTTTGGCGTTTTGCCAAGTGTTTTGCCAAAGGGGTTTTTGCCAAAATTGTATGCCATTTTAAATCAAAACTAAACGTGATGACAATCAACAAAAATACCAATAAAAAACCAATCGCTCCAAACGTGGTTAACAAGTTTTGTAAACCTTGGGCTACAATTTGTCCAACAAGCCCTTGACTTAACCAAGCAAACGGTAAAAAACTCATCAGTGCTGAACTTGCCAACAACAACAACGTATAACCAAGCAATCGCAACAAACCATGCGGTTCGGTATGACAAAACCACACTCGCCAGCCTTCATAACACGTCATCAACACAAACCACCAGCTTGACGCTCCAAAAAATGTGTACAAAATATCAGACAGCCATGCCCCACTTGTGCCAGCTAAATTGCTGACATTGCTTGTAATATTACTGGCATGCGACCAACTTGGATCATTGGCAGAATAACTCATAAGCGACATAAACAACAGTACCGCGACAGCCAACCAAAGAAAAGTCAAAAAACTTAAGCGAAAATAATACGACAACGCGTTCACCTTTTGGGAATGGAAAATCAATAAAAAGACACACAACAATCAGTTTTGCTTTTAAAAACAAAACCAATAACAATAACAATAACAACAAAAATAACAAAAAAATAAATTTTACCATAAAACCAAACGATTATAAATTCCAATCCACACAAAAAAAATTGCTATTAAACCTTGTTATTTTCAACAAAACCCCTTATCTTAATCATTTTAACGCAGACCCTTTACTAAAACACACTCTTTTACTCTTTAATTTTTGATTTTTAAGGCAATACTATGACTAACAGCAACCCCATTCATCATAAACTTATCATTTTAGGATCAGGGCCTGCTGGCTATACTGCGGGCGTTTATGCTGCTCGTGCCAACCTAAATCCCGTTATCATCACAGGGCTACAAGTCGGTGGCCAACTTACCACCACAACCGATGTTGAAAACTGGCCAGGCGATGCACACGGCTTAACTGGTACGGAACTTATGAACCGTATGCAAGCCCATGTGGAACATTTTGGCACACAGATCATCTATGATCACATTCATGCGGTAAATTTAAACCAACGCCCTTTTTTGTTAACAGGCAATAGCCAAACTTATACCTGCGATGCCCTCATCATTGCAACAGGCGCTTCGGCACAATATTTAGGCCTAGAAAGCGAACAAAAGTTTATGGGGCAAGGCGTATCAGCCTGTGCAACTTGTGATGGCTTTTTTTATAAAAATCAAGACGTTGTGGTAATCGGTGGTGGCAATACTGCCGTTGAAGAAGCGTTATATTTATCCAACATTGCCAAACACGTTACCCTTATTCACCGCCGTGATAGCCTAAAAGCTGAAAAAATTTTACAAGATCGTCTGTTTGAAAAACAAAAAAATGGCAATATTAGCATCGAGTGGCATGCCCAAATTAAAGAAGTTGTCGGCGATAAGTCGGGCGTAACAGGCGTTGTCATTGAAAATGTCAATAACGGTTCAACCAAACAAATCAATGCCACAGGCATGTTCGTGGCAATTGGACATAAACCAAATACCGACATTTTTGTTGGACAACTTACCATGAAAAACGGCTACATCGTGGTAAACAGTGGGCTTGATGGCAATGCAACTGCAACAAGTGTAGCAGGTGTGTTTGCCTGTGGTGATGTTGCCGATCACCAGTATCGCCAAGCCATTACATCTGCAGGAACAGGCTGTATGTCCGCGTTGGATGCTGAACGGTATTTAGATGGCTTGACTGAAAAATAACCAACAACAAGCACTTACTATAACAAGCACTTACATAAAAATTGACAGTAAAACAGCCCAACAACTACGCTTGCGCTTACAATTTTCCAAACCCATTATTTTGCCAAAATAACGATGGGTTGATTGCTATTGGAGCGGATTTATCCGTCAATACCCTACGTTATGCCTACGCACACGGTATGTTTCCGTGGTTTAATCACGGCGATCCCATTATGTGGTGGTCGCCCAATCCGCGTTGTATTATTTATCCACACACGTTTAAACCCAGCAAAACCCTTATCAGAAAACTTAAAAACAGCGGTTGGACTGTGAGTGTCAATGCTGATTTTTTGAGTGTGATACAAAACTGTTGCAATACTCGCGCTCACTCACAAGGCACCTGGATAAGCGATGAAATGATAAATGCGTACTACGCCCTGCACAAACAAGGCGATGCTATCAGCGTGGAAGTATGGGATCATGACACACTGATCGGTGGGTTATATGGGGTAAAATTAGGGCAAGCGTTTTTTGGAGAAAGCATGTTTCATCATGTTACCGATGCATCTAAAGCTGCGTTTTTTGCCTTGATGGTCTTGTGTCGATTGTCAAATTTTGCATGGGTGGATTGTCAATTGCCAAACACTCATTTGTTAAGCTTGGGAGCAAGTGTCATTGGTCGCGAACAGTTTTTGCACGAGTTGGCAAGACAGGTTTCACAAAACAGCTGTGTTTGGTCAATGATTTTTGCACAAAAAATTCAGGCAAAAGATTTGCTCTTAAACTGTCCAATTGTGAATAAAAACAACTGTTTAACTTTAAATTTATCAACAAGGCCAAAAGGATAATTTTATGACAATTCACCGTTTGCAACCGTTACTTATTGCAGGTTTATTGCCCTTGTTAATTTTTGCGTGGTTTATTGGTGGTGTCGCAGGCCAGGTTGATTTTTGGCTGTTATGGCTTGTGGCAATGACATTGGTTGGTTTACCGCTCGTATTTGCCGAGATCGCATTGGCATATCGCAGTGGCACAACCCCACTTATTGGCCTATCAACTTTAACCCGCGAAGCAGATGTGGCAACAATTTGGCGCGGTTTTGGTTGGTTAACCGTGTTGTTATTATTGGCTGTGGTTGGACATTTATTGAACAGTTCCGCCACAATTTTACAACTAAATTTTTTACCAATTAGCACCGTAGCCACTCCTGCTCTATTGGCAATCATCGCATTAATCACGCTTGGCTTAAGTTTTGCCAAACAGTTAACAGGTTGGCTTGCAATGGGTTTGGCAACTGTGGCATTTATATTAAACATCGCCCAAAATGGCATAGCAACATGGCAAATGACTGCCACATCGCTTAGCGAATGGTCGCTTGCTGTGGTATTGGCATTGGTGTGTGTGGGAGCAGGCACGGGCTTATTTTGGCATAGCCATGCCAATCAATTATTAAACCGTGGTGATGTCAACAAAGATCACAAAAAAGATCACAAAAGCATTGCCAGTCGCATTGTATTGCCAATTTGGTGCTTTCAAATCATCGGCGGTATTTTGGTCGCTCTTGCCTTACCGCCAACTGGTCAAATATCAGCAATTTGCTACGCTTTGGCCATGATGGCAGGTGCAAGCTACCTATTACATCTTATCACCTATCAAGTTTCGCTAAAAATTTCCCAACAATCGTTTAATTTTTTGATATCGGTCATTGTACTGGTTATTGCTTTAGGTTTGGCAATGTTACCAAGTTTGGCACTAAATCATTTGGTGGCCGTCTTCAGTTTATTTGCAGGCATTTGGTTGGCAATTTTTGCAGGTTGGCAAATGAAAATCAGTCATTTACGCAAATCACTCAACTTTAGTTCAGAAATTGTGTACAACCTATGGCGCATTGCAGTGCGAATTGTCATACCACTTGCAATTGTACTGGCTTTCATCGGTTGGATCATCGGTTTGGCAAAATAGGCAAGATGATGACAACCACACAAAAAACCATACAAGTGGAGATCATGTTTTGCCCCGCACCAAATACACAATTGCACCAAAAACTACAACTGCCAAATGGCAAAACCGCCAAGCAAGCTGTAGAAATGCTAGGGTGGTGGCAACAATACCCACAAATTCACGATTTTGCAGTTGGTATTTTTTCGCATAAAATTGATTGGCAAACAGTACTACAAGACGGTGATAGACTTGAGATTTATCGCCCATTAACCATCAATCCTATGCAAAAACGAGCCAAAAAAATCAAACTGATCGCAAAAAAATCCGCTCGTTAATACAAAAATTTAACCATCTAAAATTTAACCACTTAAATTAAAACAATCGTTAATTAGAACAACCGTTGTAAGATCAATGCATCGGTTCGGCTATTGTCAGCATTTTGATAATAGTTTTTGCGAGTGGCAATCTGCCTAAAGCCAAATTGTTGATAAAAACCGATCGCGGCCAAATTGTCCTCTCGCACCTCAAGCAACAAGTTTTCAACTTTCACCAAGTTTAACTTATCAAACACTTGTGTTAGTAACTGACTGGCAATGCCTTGTCGTTGGCAATCAAGGCGTGTGGCAAGGCGCAAAATCTCTGCCGTATCAAACATTTGGCTGTATAAACAATAGCCCATCACAACATCACCCACACACAAAACAAGCAACTGATGATTGTCATGATTGAGTAAATCCGATATCACCGTTTGCGACCACGCATCCACAAACAAACTTTGCTCAATCTTAGCAATTTGCTGCAGCCAGTTGTCATCAATATCATTTTTTTGCAAAAATTTAGACATGCGTTATAAACCCACAAATTTTTATCCCACAAAAAAGAGCCACCTTAGCGACTCTTTTTGTGTTTTTGTACTTTTTTGTTTTGCTTTTGCTGATGCTATGTTATTCAGTTACTTGTTATTCAGTTACTTTAGCAACAACACCTGCACCAACAGTACGACCACCCTCGCGGATAGCGAAGCGTAAACCTTGATCCATTGCAATTGGGTGGATAAGTTCTACAGCCATTTCAACGTTATCACCAGGCATAACCATTTCAGTGCCTTCTGGTAGGGTGATTGCCCCTGTTACGTCTGTGGTACGGAAGTAGAATTGTGGGCGGTAACCATTTAAGAATGGGGTATGACGTCCGCCTTCTTCTTTGCTTAGTACATAAACTTCAGCATCAAATTTGGTATGTGGTTTGATTGAACCTGGTTTTGCCAATACTTGTCCACGTTGTACTTCTTCACGTTTTGTACCACGTAATAGTACGCCACAGTTTTCACCAGCACGACCTTCGTCAAGCATTTTGCGGAACATTTCTACCCCAGTACAGGTGGTTTTGATGGTTGGTTTAATACCAACAATTTCAATCTCTTCACCAACTTTGATAACACCTGATTCAACACGACCTGTTACCACAGTACCACGTCCTGAAATTGAGAATACATCTTCAATTGGCATTAAGAATGCTTTATCAATGGCACGTTCTGGTTCTGGAATGTAGCTGTCCAATGTGTCTAGTAGTTCTAGGATAGCAGGTTCACCGTATTTGCCATCTTTGCCGTTTAGGGCTTCTAGGGCTGATCCTTTGATGATTGGTGTGTCATCACCAGGGAAGTCATAAGATGACAACAATTCACGTACTTCCATCTCAACAAGCTCTAGCAACTCTTCGTCATCTACCATGTCGCATTTGTTTAAAAATACCATGATGTATGGTACGCCTACTTGGCGAGACAATAGAATGTGTTCACGAGTTTGTGGCATTGGACCGTCTGTTGCTGATACAACCAAAATTGCACCGTCCATTTGAGCGGCACCAGTAATCATGTTTTTGACATAGTCAGCATGACCTGGGCAGTCAACGTGGGCGTAATGACGTGCTTGTGTGTCGTATTCAATGTGTGCTGTGTTAATGGTGATACCACGAGCACGTTCTTCTGGTGCTGAGTCGATTGAGGCGTAGTCTTTTGCTTCACCACCGTTGTGTTTTGCTGCTACGGTTGCAATCGCTGCGGTTAATGTGGTTTTACCGTGGTCAACGTGTCCAATAGTACCTACGTTGACGTGTGGTTTGGTACGTTCAAACTTGGCTTTTGCCATAATTTAATCCTCTGGTAATTGTTAGCTGTTTGCATTATTTTTCGCAAATATTTTCGCAAATATTTTCGCAAATATGCTTAGCAAAAAATAATGCCTATAATTTCAAAATATAAATTTACCATAAAATACGGTAAATTGCTAGTGGTTGTGTTTATTTTCACTGAAAATTTTTGTTAAAAGTCCGTTTTTGTAAAATTTTTAGCAAATTTTGTGGTTTTTTGTGCTTATTATTGGTTGACAATACTTATTTTTACGTTAATTTAGTTTCCTCTATCACCAATTCTTCATGTCGCAAGGTAATGGGAATTTGCTCGGTAACTGTGTTTTCGCTGATGGTTAATTCAACTTTTTCGTTGATTATGGTATCAATTTTCACCCTAGCAACCTGTTGATTTAACAAAAGTTCCAGCGGTTTTTCGGTCAATGTAATGATTTTGCCATTTAGCACAACCGTGGTGTTTACTGGATTTGTAGTTTCAACATTTACGTTTTTTGTCAAATCTGGCAAATCATCGTATTCAATTAGCAAAACTTCACGGTTTAAAGTAACAGGAATTTGTACAGTTTCACTGATGATTTTTTTGCTTAAGCGAATTTTGCCAGTTGGTATCGATTCAACCTCTACATTGGCACGCTCTGCCAATAATTCTAAGGTATTGTCTGTGTCATTTTTCATTATTATTCCTTATTATTCCTTGTTTTAAAAATACCAAAAAAGCAGATGACTGCACCTGCTTTTTTAGATCATTTTTAGATCATTTATTTTTTTAAAGCATTTTTTTAAACCAAACTATTTTTAAACCATTGCGTCATGGTTATTTGAGCCGTTATTTTACCCGCTCAACATTGTCAGTTTGTACATCTAACTCTTCACGACGAACCGTTTCGGTGATGGTTTCAGTGTGCGTTTCAGCCACTTTGCCTACATTTACCTCTTCGGTTACAAAGGTTTCCTTGTCAATGCGAGCACGCTCTGCTTCCAGTTCAATCTCTACTGTGGTATTGATGTCATCACCAATACTGCGAGTTGTTGGGCGATTAACAGCGGTGCGTTGTACATGGGCTTGCTCTTCGGTTAAGTCAACACTTACGGTGCGATCTTCTGACACCACATGTTTGCCAACTTTTAATAAGCCTGCTACGATTTTGTCTTTATTGACAGTCAAACGCTCCTCTAACAACTCAAGCACATTGTCCGCTTGGTAAGCATAATCGTTGTCGGTGAGTTCAACGGGTGCTTTAACAAAAGCTTCGCGATCGCGTAAATTTTGTTGCTCAAGGCTATAATTGTAGTCTGGATCATATTTATCCATACCCTCAACCACTTCTTTGCTTAGATTGTCAAAATAAATTTCATCATCAGCAATGCGTGCCAAACCTGCTGGCACAAGCACTTCTTTTGATGAAAACCATCCGCCAACATCTACAATAAAGTAACGAATGCGACCTGTGGTATCGTCAACCAACGCACCTTCAATTTTACCAACTTTTTCACCGCCAATGCCATATGCAGTTTTATCAGTCGGATCAAAATAATCTGCACCCAAAAGCTCAGGGTGCGTGGTTTGAATATCGCGTAAACGGATTAAGTTAGCCATGTTTAACTCCTTTTGTTAAAGTACAGTTTGCTTGATGTGAAAAATTATAAATAATAAGTATAAGATACAATAGTGTTATTTATAGAGTGTTATGTGGATATGGCGTAAACGAAAGTTAACTTAAGTAAATCTTGTTACAAAAATTAAATCAAATAAATTTCATCTTAACTTGAAAAACATGATTTTTATTCACGTAAAAAATATGGCATAATAAAGTCATCAATAACCAATTATCTTTAATTAACCATCATTTTTGATAAACCATCATTTTTAATCAACCAAAGGTAAATACTATGACTGTACAAGCCCACATTTTAGGTTATCCACGCATAGGCGATAAACGCCAAACCAAATTTGCTCTTGAAAAATATTGGCAAGGCAAAACCGATAAAAACGAAACCCTCACCAAACTTAACGAGGTTTTTACCACCAACATCACCGATCAGATCAAGGCGGGTTTGGATATTATTACCACAGGCGATTTTGCCCATTATGATTTGGTATTAACCCAAGCGGTTGCTTTTGGTGTACAACCACCACGTTTTGTTGGTGCAGAAAAGCTGGACACTTTTGATCGTCAGTTTTATTTTGCACGTGGCCGCGACAGCACCAAAGTCTGTGAAGACACGCCGGCTTTACAAATGACCAAATGGTTTGACACCAATTATCATTATCTTGTACCAGAACTTGATAAAAACCAAACATTTGACAACACTGATTTTAGCCAAATCATTCATCAAGTTAAAACCGCCCAACAAATTTTGGCACAAAACAATGCAAACAACCCATTAAAAGTTGTGCTTGTTGGCCCTGTTTCATTTTTGTATTTGTCAAGCATTATCAAAGACAAAGAGCAGCAGCCAGAATCTTGTGGTTGTGGTTCTAGCCACGTTGATGTAACAGGTGATGATGAAGTTAAGTTGGCGTTATTGGATAAATTATTACCAACTTATAGCAAATTATTGGCTGAACTTGGCGATCTTGGCGTTGAATGGGTACAACTTGATGAACCGATCTTAAGTCTTGATTTAGATGGCAAATGGCAACAAGCATTTGAACGTGCGTACAATGGTTTACAGCGTATTCCACCAAAAATCATTGTCGCAAGCTATTTTGACACATTAGGCAACAATTGTCGTGTGGCGTGCGAATTGCCTGTTAGTGGCATTCACATTGACATCACGCGTACCAATACACCAAAACAATATGTTACTCAAGTGATCGATCATTTGCCAAGTCATAAAATCCTATCTGTCGGGGTTGTAGATGGGCGTTCGGTATGGACAACCGATCAGGCTAGTGCGCAACAGATTTTGGCAGAAGCCTATCAAAAACTTGGCGAACGTTTGTGGGTTGGATCCGGCTCAAGCCTGCTGCATTTGCCTGTGGATTTGGCTTATGAAAACATTCCAAGTGAACTTACCGGTAAACTTGCTTTTGCCAAACAAAAATTAAGCGAAGTTGTCATTTGTGCCAAACTTGCCAAAGGTGAAATTAATGCCGATACGCGTGCGGTTGCTTTGAATTTAAGTGCATTGACAGACAATGCCAAAACTCGCACAGGGGAATTTACCAAACGTTATGCCAAACAACAAGAACGTTTTAACTTACCCTTATT
Organism: Moraxella macacae 0408225; assembly: GCF_000320365.1. Classification (GTDB taxonomy): domain Bacteria; phylum Pseudomonadota; class Gammaproteobacteria; order Pseudomonadales; family Moraxellaceae; genus Faucicola; species Faucicola macacae. The sequence continues at coordinate 981,677 of NZ_ANIN01000001.1, read as the reverse complement.
TCCAACCACTACGATTGGATCATTTCCACAAACTGCTGAAATTCGTCGTGCTCGTGCTGATTGGAATAAAGGCAATTTATCCGATGACGATTATAAAACTGCAATGCAAGCTGAAATTCAAAAATGCGTAGAAGAACAAGAAAAACTAGGCATTGATGTGTTTGTGCATGGCGAAGCAGAACGCACGGATATGGTGGAATATTTTGCACAATATATGAATGGATTTTGGGTATCGGCAAATGGTTGGGTGCAAAGTTATGGTACGCGCTGTGTGCGTCCACCGATTGTTGTTGGCAACATCAGCCGTCCAAATGCTATGACAGTAGAATGGATTAATTACGCCCAAAGCCTCACCAAAAAACCGATGAAAGGCATGCTAACTGGCCCTGTTACCATTTTAAACTGGTCATTTGCTCCAAGTGATACCGAAACGCGTGATATTTTACGCCTACAAATTGCAGATGCAATTAACGAAGAAGTGCGTGATTTACAAGAATCAGGCATTGGCATTATCCAAATTGACGAACCTGCGTTTCGTGAAGGTTTGCCCTTAAAAGCAGCCAATCACAAGCACTATTGGGAGCAAGCGGTTGCCAGTTTTAAACATTCGTGCAGCATTGCCAATGAAGACACACAAATTCATACCCATATGTGCTATTCAAGTTTTCACGATTGCCTAGAGCATATCGCCGGTATGGACGCCGATGTGATTACCATTGAAACCTCGCGCTCTGGTTTGCAACTATTAGATGCATTTAAGGGCGAAGGTTACAACAATGCCATAGGGCCAGGTGTGTATGACATTCATAGCCCACGCACGCCCCCTGCAGACAACATGCAAGTGGTGATTGATGAAGCAGTTAAATACATTCCCGAGGCGCGTCTGTGGGTCAACCCAGACTGTGGCCTTAAAACACGCAACTGGGAAGAAACCATCTCCGCTTTACAAAACATGGTAGCAATGACAAAAGCACTAAGAGAAAAATACGCCAAATAAGCACTTTTTTTTCTTATAAAAACCCAATACCCAGTCATTCGGTATTGGGTTTTTATACGTTAACTCTTTTATTGCAACAATTTTAGCAATTATGTCGATTAACTATGTCGACTAATTATGTTGATTAATGCTTGACCCTCCCTCACAAATCTATTATAATTTTTACGTTTAATAACTTTTTGTAGCAATATATAACAATACACAACAATATGTTTAAAAAATTGCAATCATTAATATTAAAACTTTCATCTTATTTATTACACATCAGGTTTATTACACATCAGGAGATCGCTCATGACTGACACCTCTAAAATACAAACATTGGATTTTGCTACTGCACTTAAAGCCCACGCTGACTGGAAAAGCAAACTACGCAATGCAATTGAAACAGGCGAAGAATTAGACGAAGCCAAAGTTTCACGCGATGACTTATGCGTTTTAGGTACATGGCTGCATGACAAAGACACACAAAACACCTTGGCCGGACTTGAAAGCTATCGCCACTGCAAACACAAACACGCCGACTTTCACAAAGAAATTGGTAAAGTGGCACGTGCTATTAACAGCAAAAACTTTGACTTAGCCAAACAAATGATTGCAACAGGTTCTGAATATTCAGATCTTAGCACCGAAATCGCCATGTCTTTACACCAACTCAAAAAAGACGCTCAAAGCAAAATGGTCGAAAAATAAGCAAAAACCGATAGGCTTAGCTTATTAGTTTAAATTTTTAGCCTGCGAACAAGCCAAAACAAGCAAAGCGTAAGTTTTGCTTGTTTATTAATGCTTTTATTTTGCTTATCTTTAATTGTACGATTATTTCTTGTAATCAAAACACACTGGTATCCACATCGGCATCAGGTTTTGCCAATACTTTTAACACATCAATCACCGCATCGACAGTCTCACACACCACCAACCGCTTGGCATCTGTTTGACTCATAAATTCTTTATCCGCCATATTTTGTAAAAAACGAATAAAATCATCGTAATAACCGTTCGTATTTAGCAAAATCATCGGTTTTTGGTGAATGCCTAACTGTCGCCACGTAAAAATTTCAGCCAACTCCTCAAGCGTTCCCATACCGCCTGACAATGCCACAAATGCACCAGCATACGTTGCCATCATTGCCTTGCGTGTGTGCATGGTATCGGTAAAATGTAAGCGAGTTAGCCCTGTGTGAAAACCCTCCTTGTTCAGCAAAAATTCAGGAATAACCCCTACTGCCACACCATTTTGCGACAATACGCCATCGGCCACCGCCCCCATCACCCCCACATTGGCACCGCCGTATACAAGACCTAAGTTGGCTTGTGCCAATTTTTTGCCAAATTCATACCCAGTTTCAACAAAAACCGATTGATTGCCAACGCGTGATCCACAATACACCGCTACCAGTTGCGTCATAATTGCTTGGTTTTTGATAATCTCAACAAGATTGTCTACTTGCTTGTTGGTAATTAATTGTTTGTTGGTAATTAATTGTTTGTTGACTGCTTGTTTATTGACTGCTTGTTTGTTGGTTAACTCATGTTTTTGCATTGTTTTTCTCTTTTGTATTGTTTTTCTCTTTTCAAAGTCATGTTTAAAATTTAGCCATGTTTAAAATTTAATAAAAGCCAAATCAGCCTAAATGAAAGCCAGTTTAGCACTAATGGGTAAATGATCGGACAATTTATCAAAAGGCTTGCCTGTATGCAGCCACGCTTGTTTGACTGTTAAATTTTTTATATAAATCCGATCCAAACTTAACAAAGGCAAACGTGCAGGAAAAGTCGGCAATAGTTTGCCAAATTTTTGTTGAATCACCTCCTGTAACTGTAAATTTTTTGTCAATTTATCCATAGACAACTGTTGCCAATCATTAAAATCCCCTGCCAAAATTAACGGTGCGTGAGGGTCAATATTGTGCTTAATATAATCGTTAATGGCTTGGTATTGCTTGGTGCGGTCGCGCTCTAACAAATTTAGATGGGCGTTTAACACGCTAATTGGTCGCAAATTTGGCAATACAATCTCACAATGCAACAAGCCACGCCGTTCAAATCGATTCACACTGATGTTAACGTTGTGCTTTGGATAAAGTGCAAAACGGCTTAATATAGCATTACCATGATGTCCGTGCGGATATTGACAATTTTTACCATAATTAGGCAACATTTGCAAATATTCACCAAACCATTCATGTTGCGGCTGTTTTGGAAAATCGTTAAATTTTAACACCCGTTTTAGGTTTTGTCCTTGCACTTCTTGTAAACACAAAATATCGCTATTTAGCTGCTTTAACGCTTTGGCAATGGGATCAACCATCACCTTGCGTCCAAGAGGCGACATGCCTTTGTGAATGTTATAACTGGTAATGGTAAAAGTGGGCGGTGGCATGGGCATGGTGCTATATCCAAAATTCGTGGGTTTTAACCGTTTTTTAACCGTTTTTTTCAAATGGGATTTAACTAGGCTTTACCACTGTTTTTAACAATTCTAAAAAACCTTGCATAAAACTTAACTCAAGGCTATCTTGGCGCACGCCTGCATACAGTTGACAAAACACGCCACTGCCAAGCGGACGACTCACCACCCAGCCTTTGCGTTCATATTCAGCAACCACCCAATCAGGCAAACTTGCCACGCCACGCTCCGATGCCACAAGTTGAATCAGCATGGCGGTAAGCTCGGTTGTGCGAATTTTTTTAGGCATAATATCCGCAGGAATAAGAAAATTTGCCATAATGTCAAGGCGTTTTTGTTCCACAGGATAAGTAATCAAGGTTTGATCGGTTAAATCATCAGGATCAATACAAACTTTATCTGCCAAAACATGCGTCGGTGAAAGCACCAAACGACTTTCATAGCGAAATAACGGCAAATAAGACAATTTATCAATTGGCAATGGACTGGCGGTAATTAACACATCGATGTCATTGTCAATTAGCATTTGGTGAGGTTCAGGTTCAAAACCTGTCGAAAAATCCAGCTCCACATCTCGCCATTCTTTACGATAGCGGTTTAAAATTGGCATCAACCAATCAAAACAGCTATGACATTCACTTGCCAAACGTAACTGCCCTGTTTGACCGTGAGCAAGGCGTTTAATATTGGTGGCCGTGCGTGCCACTTGTGGCAAAATACTGTCAGCAAGTTTGAGTACTTCTTTGCCTGCGGGGGTAAAATTAAGCGGACGAGAACGCCGATTGACAAGACTTAAACCATAATAATTTTCAATCTCTTTTAACTGGTGCGAAATTGCCGAAGCGGTAACGTGTAATTCTTCAGAAGCCCCTGCTAACGACCCTTGAGAACGCAAGGCAGTCATCATCTGTAAATGGCGCAAATCTAACATAACTCATTATCCGATAAAAAGTTTATCCAATTTTAACAAAAAATTCATATAAAATTAAATTTAAAATTAAATTTTTTCAACAAAAATTGGCTAAAAATAAAAAACCATGAAAAAAATTGGCTTTTTTACAAATTTTTCTTGTGAGTTTGGCAAATTTTTAGTAAGGTAAGCATTTTAATCCCAGTGAATTTATCCCACAAAAATTGGTTAATTTTAGCAAAACTTTACCTATGAATTATTAAGTATAATTTAATAAAATTTGCTAAAAACCATATTAGGAACCCAAGATTAAGCAATTAAGATTAGGTAATCAAGTTTCAAGCAATTAAGAATTTTGCACGTATTTGCACAGACATAGATGAAAATTAAGGAAAATTCCCATGACAGATACCGCCAACACAACCGTAAAACTTGCCAGTGAACACACAATGCCATGGCTAAAAACCTATGAAAAATATGGACTCCCCTACCAAATAGAACTGCCTGATGACAACACAACTTTAATTGATATTTTTGAACGTAATTTTAAAAAATTTGGTGATAATACCGCTTTTATTTGCATGGGAGCAAGTTTAAGTTATCGCGAACTGGATATAAAAAGCCGTCAATTTGCGGTGTATTTACGCAGCCTTGGATTAAAAAAAGGCGACAGTGTGGCCTTGATGATGCCTAATATTTTGCAATACCCTGTGTGTATGATTGGAGTGTTGCGAGCAGGACTTACCCTTGTCAATGTTAACCCTTTGTACACATCTGGCGAACTTGCCCATCAGTTGGAGGATTCTGATGCCAAGGTTTTGGTGATTTTGGAGAATTTTGCCAAAACTTATCAAGACATTAACAAAAAGCTGGTTAAGCATGTTGTGGTTTGTTCTATGGGCGAGCTTATGAGCCCTATTAAAGGCTTTATTGTCAACTTTGCGGTGCGTCATATCAAAAAAATGGTGCCTGCGTGGCATATTGACAATCATGTAACCTTTAAACAAGCAATTGACAGTGCATCGGTTGATCAATATCAACGCCCAACCGATGTCAAAGGCAGTGATATTGCGGTGCTACAGTACACAGGAGGAACAACGGGTGTTGCAAAAGGTGCGATGCTTACCCATGCCAATTTGATTGCCAATTTGCACCAAGCTATGGTATACGCACGCAGTTTATTTAGCGAAGATGACACCCAGCTTCACGCAATGGTGGCTTTGCCTTTGTATCATATTTTTTCATTTACCGCCTGTGCTTTATTAGGCATGTATCAAGGCTTTATTTGTGTGCTAATTCCAAATCCGCGTGATTTAGATGGTTTTGTGAAAGAATTGGATAAATATAAACCTGTATTTTTACCTGCGGTAAATACCTTGTTTAATGGTTTGGCACATCATAAAGGCTTTCGTGAACTTGACCATAGCAACCTAAGAATGTCCCTAGGTGGCGGTATGTCAATACTTTCTAGCACCGCTGCTGAATGGCGTCGCGTAACAGGTACTGAAATTTTGGAGGGTTATGGCTTATCTGAAACATCACCGGTTGCCACTTTAAACCCACCACAAGTTGGGGCTTATACAGGCAAAATCGGTATTCCCATGCCATTGACCGACATCAAGTTATTAGATGATGAAGGGCGTGAAGTGGCAATTGGTGAACGTGGCGAAATTTCAGTAAAAGGCCCACAAGTCATGAAAGGCTACTGGAGACGCCCCGATGCCACTTCCGAGGTGATGACCGATGACGGTTATTTTAAAACAGGTGATATTGGCATTATCGACGATCAAGGCTTTGTTAAAATCGTCGATCGCAAAAAAGACATGATTTTGGTATCAGGATTTAACGTTTATCCCAACGAAATAGAAGAAGCCCTAACCAGACACCCAAAAGTGCTAGAATGTGGCGTGATTGGCGTAGCCCATGACAAAAGCGGTGAAGCACCAAAAGCCTACATTGTGCGTAAAGACAGCAGTTTGACCGAAAAAGAGTTGCTTGATTATGCCAAAACGGTATTGACAGGTTATAAACGTCCAAAATACATTAAATTTGTCGATGAATTGCCAAAATCCAACGTGGGTAAAATCTTACGCAAAGAAATTCGCAAACTAGAAGAGCAAAACGCTTAAATGGTTACAAGCAATCAATCAATTAATTAAAAAAATGAATTATTAGAAAATTAATTGCAAAAAAATAAATGCAAAAACCGTAAGTATGTTTCATCAAGAGTCTGCGGTTTTTGTTGATTGTTAAGCTGTTCTTACTAAGTTTTGTCAATTTTATTAATTTTTGTCAATTTGATTAAATCATTGCAAATATGCCCCAAAATTTAGCCAACACCGCCAGCAAAAAACCAGTTTGGGCAATTAGCTATGAACGCTATCATATCCAACCAAACATTCATTTGCCTGATTTTAACAGCTCGCTGATTGATTTATTGGAAAGCAGGCTTTGGCAATTTGCCGATCGCAACGCTTATATCAGCGGTCAACAAACGTTAAGTTATCACGAACTTGACTGTCAAAGCAAAATCGTAGCAAACTATCTACAAAGTCAAGGTTTTCAAACTGGCGAGCGGATTGGCATCATGTTGCCAAATTTATTGCATTATCCGATTATTGCCCTAGGCATTGTGCGTGCAGGCATGGTATTGGTGAGTGTCAATCCGATTCACACCGAACGCGAATTGGTTCACCAACTCAAAGACAGTGGCATTAAGGCCTTATTTTTATTAGATAAATTTCAAAATCATTTAACCAAAATCACAGATCAATTGCCCTGTTTAGAACAAGTGATTATTTGTCAAGACAGTGATTTTATGGGTTATTTTGCCAATCAACTTAGCTCGCTTGTGAACATTGGTTTTGGTGTGCAATTGCAACAAAATTTGACTTGGTTTAGCAAAAAACAAAAACTGATTAAGAGGGTTTATTTTTGTCAATTAAAAAAACACAGCCACAATCATACTTATGAAAAACCCAATTTAACCTTGGCAGATGTGGTATTGGTGCAGTACACCGGAGGCACAACAGGCGTGGCAAGAGGGGCTATGCTAACGCATGGGAATATCATTGCCAATATTTTGCAGATTGATAATTTGTTGCGATCGGCGTATGACGAATGCGATGACGATGTAGATGTGGTGCTATCCGCTTTGCCTTTGTATCATGTGTTTTCATTTAGTATTTGTTGTATGTTGTTGATTTATCGTGGGTTTTGTGGATTGTTGATTGTCAATCCCAGAAATGTAAACAGCATCATTGATGCATTGGCACAGCACCCTGCCAGTTTTATTTTGGGGGTGAATACCTTGTTTCATGCTTTATTGCAACAACGCCGTTTTCGCAAGTTGGATTTTTCTCATTTAAAAGCAACAATCGGTGGCGGTATGGCAATTTTACCAAAAATTGCTCACACTTGGCAACATATCACAGGCACGCCAATTGTTGAGGGTTACGGCCTATCCGAAACCGCTCCTGTGGTGGCATTTAATCCGTTAACCATTGCCAGTTTTACCAATAAAATTGGCATTCCTGCTCCTGCTACCGATGTGAAAATTATTAACGATGCCGAACAAGAAGTGCCAATTGGCGAAAGAGGCGAAATTGTGGTAAAAGGCCCACAGGTCATGAAAGGTTACCAAAACCTGCCAAATGAAACCGAACAATCGTTTACCAAAAATGGTTATTTACGCACAGGGGATATTGGCATTATGGACGAACGCGGTTTTATTAAAGTGGTTGATCGCAAAAAAGACATGATTTTGGTATCAGGATTTAACGTTTATCCAAACGAAATAGAAGCGGTTATGTTAGAACACCCTGATGTGGTAGAATGTGTCGCAATTGGCATACCATCTGCATTGCGCGGTGAAGAACCGAAAATTTTTGTGGTGAAAAGCAATCCGTTATTAAGCGAAAAAGCACTCATTGAATTTGGCAGACAAAATTTGACCGGTTATAAACGGCCGCGTCATGTCGCTTTTGTAGACAGTTTGCCAAAATCCGCGGTTGGCAAAATTTTGCGTCATGAACTGCGAAAACGCGAAGGGTTGATATAAAATGCTTGCTAAAATGCGTTACATAAGCGCACTACATAAGCGCGTTACGTTTTTTTCCTTGTCAAAAACAATTTGACAAGTTACTATAGCGTTATTTTGTCTAGGTTTTATTTTTTATTGTTTATTTTTTATTGTTTATTTTGTCAAATAAAGGAAATCTCATGCGTTCTGATAACCGTGAAAACAACCAATTGCGACCCATTAGCTTTCAGCGAAATTACACCAAACACGCCGAAGGCTCGGTATTGGTATGTTATGGTGATACCAAAGTGCTATGCACCGCCAGTATTGAAACCCAAGTACCGCGTTGGTTAAAAGGCACGGGCAAAGGTTGGATTACCGCCGAGTACGGTATGTTGCCACGTGCCACTCACGAACGCACTCAACGTGAGGCATCAAAAGGCAAACAATCTGGCCGCACCCAAGAAATTCAGCGTTTGATTGGACGTAGTTTGCGTGCAATGGTGGATTTAGAAAAACTTGGTGAAAATACCATTCACATTGATTGCGATGTCATTCAAGCCGATGGAGGCACACGCACAGCAAGCATTACAGGAGCGGCTGTTGCTTTGGTCGATGCTTTAGAAAAACTACAAAATAGCAAAAAATTAAAAGCCGATCCGTTGGTAGGTTTGGTGTGTGCTGTGTCTGTTGGCATTAAAAACGGCGAGGTGTTGCTGGATTTAAACTATGAAGAGGACTCAAGCTGTGATACAGATTTAAACGTTGTCATGACTCAAAAAGGTGAATTTATCGAAATTCAAGGCACGGCCGAAGAAAAACCCTTTACCAGAACTCAAGTAGACGAAATGTTAACCATCGCCGAACAAGGCATTAAAGATCTGATTGACAAACAACAAGCGGTTTTGGGTTGGTAATATGCTAAGCGTTACCGATAATGGGGTAAAAATTGCCCTAAATCACACGCACACAACCAATCCTTTTTTAAGCTTAATTATCACAACCGCGTTATTGTTAGCCATGGTGGGCGTGGCATTGGGGCTTGGGTTGTTGTCGGTAAGAGCAAGCATTGGGGCGTTGGCTGTCATTGCAATTTTGTCTTATTTTTGGCGATTTTATCAACAAAAACAAGCAATTATCAAAATCTCTGGCGGTCAAATTTTAGTAAGCAAACACCAAATTGAACACACGCACCCACTTGGCAAAAAAATCTATCACTTGCAAGCAGATGACAAGTTTGAGCTTATGGACAATCAATTAAGCGTAAAAACCGCTCAAGGCAAAATTCGCCTGTTGATAGTTGGATTTTCACAACCACAACACGCTAAAATCAGCCAAGCGGTATTGCAAGGCAAAACAATCCAAACTCAAGCCAAATCCATTAAAATGCAAGGCTAACTCAAAATAACACGGTTAACCAAAAACAGCACGGTTAACCCAGAATAATTTAACGCTTTGGAATTATTCTTTATCCTCGATAATGTTAATGACTAGGTATCAATGACTAGGTATCAATGACTAAGCAATAATCATTGACATTATCAAACTTAAACTTGATACTAAGGAACCATTATGTGCGGTATCGTTGGTGGCATTCGTAGCAATGCCAATGTGGTCGATTTTTTAACAGACGGCCTAAAAAGATTAGAGTATCGTGGCTATGATTCGTCAGGCATTGCGGTGCATAGTGCAGAAAAAATTAAGCGTGTGCGCCGTGTTGGGCGTGTACAGCTTATGGAAAACGCCGCCAAAGAAAAAGACCTATATGGCACGCTTGGCATTGGACATACGCGTTGGGCAACGCATGGGGGCGTAACCGAACCAAACGCCCACCCACACATTTCAGGCGGACTGATTGCCGTGGTGCATAACGGTATTATTGAAAATTTTGAAAGTGAACGCACACGCCTACAAGCATTGGGCTATGCGTTTGAATCACAAACCGATACCGAGGTCATTGCTCATAGCATCAAACACGAGTACAGTCAAAACGGCGGCGATCTGTTTTTGGCGGTGCAAGCCTCGACCAAAAATTTTCACGGTGCGTATGCCATTGCTGTGATTGCTCATGACAACCCAGATACAATGGTTGTTGCTCGCATGGGTTGTCCTTTATTGGTCGCTTTTGGTGATGATGAAGTGTTTATTGCCTCTGATGTGTCAGCAGTCATTGCATTTACGCGTAAAATCAGCTACTTAGAAGATGGTGATATTGCCCTATTAAACGCACAAGGCATCGTAAAACTCATTGACAAAACAGGACAATTAGCCACACGCGATATAAAAACCTCGCAATTGTCTTTGGCAAGTCTTGAACTTGGGCCATACAGCCACTTTATGCAAAAAGAAATTTACGAACAGCCAAAAGCCGTTGCCGATACCGCTGAGGTGTTTTTGGACGGAGGTTTTATACCAGATAATTTTGGTGAAAAGGCCGCCCAGGTTTTTCAAGATATTGACAGCATTAAAATTTTGGCGTGCGGTACGTCTTATTATTCAGCACTCACTGGCAAATATTGGCTTGAATCAATTGCCAAAATTCCATGTGATGTAGAAATTGCCAGCGAATACCGCTACCGTGATGTCATTGCAAATCCTAAACAATTGATCATCACAATCTCTCAATCAGGCGAAACCCTTGATACTATGGAGGCGTTAAAATACGCTCAAAGTTTGGGACATACGCACAGCCTATCAATCTGTAACGTCATGGAATCGGCTCTGCCTAGAAACAGTGAACTGGTGATTTATACGCGAGCAGGGGCTGAAATTGGGGTTGCCAGTACCAAAGCGTTTACCACACAATTGGTGGTATTGTTTGGTTTGGCGGTAACCCTTGGCGTGGTGCGTGGCGTGGTAACTGATAATCAAGTGGCCGATTATACCAACCAATTGCGTCATTTGCCAAATGACATTCAACACGCCTTAAACCTTGAAGCACAAATTGCCACCTGGGCCAGCAAATTTGCCTCAAAACCATCAGCGTTGTTTTTAGGGCGTGGTATTCATTATCCAATTGCTCTTGAGGGTGCCTTAAAACTCAAAGAAATTACCTACATTCACGCCGAAAGTTATCCTGCCGGTGAGTTAAAACACGGCCCATTGGCATTGGTTGATGAAAATATCCCCGTGGTCGTCATCGCTCCAAATGACAGTTTACTGGATAAAGTCAAAGCCAATATGCAAGAAGTATCCGCTCGCGGTGGCAAATTGTTTGTGTTTACCGATCTTGACAGTGATTTTACCGAAAGCGAGGAGGTTTGCGTCATTCGCACGCCTCGTCATATCGGTATTTTATCACCAATTGCCCATACCATTCCTGTGCAATTATTGGCATATCATTGTGCCTTAGCAAAAGGTACGGACGTGGATAAACCGCGCAATTTGGCAAAAAGTGTAACGGTTGAGTGATAAAACACCATGCAAGTTAACTTTTATATTTTGTCTCCACAACACCAATTGATGACATTTGTTTGTCAATTGGTACAAACCATTCTCAAAAAAAGCAGCAGCAATGTTCTGATTTTTGCAGACAGCACAGAATTAACCATGCTTGATGACAGGCTTTGGACAATGGATCCGACTGCGTTTATCGCCCACGAAATTTACCAAACGGACACTACAAACCGACATACACCACCTGTGTTAATCAGCGATAGGCAAGATTTTGCCAACCAATTTGACGGTATTTTAATCAACCTTACCGCCAAGGCATTGCTGCACAGCAATTTCGAAAAACTGCTAGAAATTATTGACCCAAATCCTGCAAAAATCGAACAAGGACGACAAAAATACCGCCAATACCAACAATATACCCAACAAATAAACCAACAAAATTCTGTCAATACAACTTTAACCCACATCACCTTACAAACATTTCATATTCGCTAAAAATTTTGTGTTTGTTTACAATTTTTTCTTTGATAATTTGTTTTGATTGTGTTAAAAAAGTGTTACAAAACATTCATTTGTCAGGTTATCAGTTAGGCATGAAAATGAAACTTTTGGTAAACGTTTCGCAATTTTTGCAAAAATAATTTTGTGTATTTCACAATTTTGAGGTGATTATGAAAGGACTGTGGCAAGCATATCAACGTATAGGACTTGTGCCGTTGATTATTATTGGTTTGGCAGCCGGTGCAATTGTCGGCGGCATCATGCCTGGTAGTGTAGGTTTTATCAGTATTTTTGGATCAATTTTTGTTGGTGCTTTAAAGGCAATTGCACCGTTGTTGGTATTTGTGTTGATTATTTCGTCGTTATCCCAGCACCAAATTGACACACAAGCAAACATACGCCCCATTATCATATTGTACTTGATTGGCACATTTTTGGCTGCATTGACAGCCGTGGTAGCAAGCATGCTGTTTCCGACCACATTGACTTTGGTAACTGGTGAAATTAGCCAAACGCCGCCGTCAAGCCTTGCACAAGTATTGACAACTTTGCTTAACAATATGGTAAGCAATCCTATCAAATCCATGGCAGAGGCCAACTACATGGGTGTATTGACATGGGCGATTTTACTGGGATTGGCATTGCGCCAAGCATCAGAAAAAACCAAACAAGTGATTAGCGATGCATCGGAGGCGGTATCAAACGTGGTAAAATGGGTTATTTGGTTTGCCCCATTTGGTGTGTTTGGTTTGGTCGGTCAAACGGTTGCTGAAACAGGCATTCAAGGTTTGTTAAGCTATGGTAAAATATTAATGGTATTGGTTGGTTCAATGCTGTTTATTGCCTTGGTGATCAATCCGTTGATTGTGTTTGTCAAAACTCGCAAAAACCCCTATCCGCTTGTCTTTACCTGCTTGCGCGAAAGTGGCATTACTGCATTTTTTACCCGCTCATCAGCGGCCAACATTCCTGTGAATATGAATTTGGCAGCCAAACTGGGGCTACACAAGGACACTTATTCGGTTGCTATTCCGCTTGGTGCAATTATGAATATGGCAGGAGCTGCTATCACCATTAACGTTATGGCATTATCAGCTGCCCATACTTTAGGCATGAATGTGGATTTTGTATCGGCGTTGTTGTTGGCGATTGTAGCAAGTTTGGGAGCGTGCGGTGCATCAGGTGTGGCAGGTGGCTCGTTGCTCCTTATTCCATTGGCGTGTAGTTTTTTAAACATTCCTGACGACATTGCAATGCAAGTGGTGGCAATTGGTTTTATCATCGGCGTGGTACAAGATTCAGTAGAAACTGCCTTAAACTCATCAACCGACGTGTTGTTTACCGCGGCCGCCGATCCTGCGTATGCCTATAAAGGCTAAGTTTTTTTGGCGGTTTATTGAAAATTTATTAAAAAAGACTGGTTTTTTGCCAGTCTTATTGTTTTTATTTTTTCAAATTATTTTTTCGCATTTAGCCAGCCAAGGTGCAAATTCACGCAAGTCTTGAAGCTGATATGCACCTTCTGCCTAAATCCCCCATATTAATACAAAAAGGATAGATAAAATGCCAAAAATCACAACCCAAAAACCAAAGCACAAATTCAAGCCGATTCGGATAAAAACGCGGTGTTAAAGTTGCAAGTTATAAATTCCCAGTGGCGTTTATTGACAATCCGGCGGATCTGTCAAAAACAACTGGCCTTTCGCGCTCCGATATTCTTATGCAAGCGGTGGATCTTTGGCAAAAGCAGCGGATCGATCAAAAGCACAAAGCCTAAAAACAAAACCACAAACAAAGCCACAAACAAAACAGAATTTGCTTGTTTTTTTTAAATTATTGGGTATCATAGCCATCATATTTTTATTCGTATTAGCATTGTTGTTAGCATTGTTTGTTGTTAGCATTGTTTGTTGTTAGCATTGTTTGTTGTTAGCATTGTTTGTTGTTAGCATTGTTATTGGTGTTGTTACCAGTATTTAAAACCTACCAGAGAGATTATGACCAAGCCCATTCACGACTTACAGACCAGATCGGTTGCCGAATTTACCGAGCAAGCCTACCTAAATTATGCCATGTACGTCATCATGGACAGAGCTTTACCCAACATAGCGGACGGCCTAAAACCTGTGCAACGCCGTATCGTCTATGCAATGAGTGAGCTTGGCCTAAAAAACACCGCCAAACCCAAAAAATCAGCACGCACCATAGGCGACGTTATTGGCAAATATCACCCACACGGCGATTCTGCTTGTTATGAAGCAATGGTTTTGATGAGTCAACCGTTTAGTTATCGCTATCCACTTATTGACGGCCAGGGCAATTTTGGCTCTCCCGACGATCCAAAATCCTTTGCAGCCATGCGTTATACCGAAGCCAAATTATCCAATTATGCCAATACATTACTCACCGAACTTGGACAAGGCACAGTGGATTGGCATGACAATTTTGATGGCACACTAAACGAACCGATTACCTTACCCGCTCGCTTGCCAAATATTTTGCTAAATGGCACAACAGGCATTGCCGTTGGTATGGCAACCGACATTCCTCCACACAATTTAACCGAAGTGGTAAAAGGCTGCATTGCTTTATTAAAAAACCCCACACTTTGTGATAAACAATTGCTTAAATACATTCCAGCTCCTGATTTACCAACCTGTGCTGAGATCATTTCATCGGCCGATGATTTGTTACAAATGTACACCACAGGACGCGGTAGTTACAAAATGCGAGCCACTTACCACCTTGACGAAAAAGAAAAAAACCTTGTGATCATTGATGCCCTACCCTATCAAGTGGCGGGCAAAAAAGTGATCGAACAAATTGCAAACCTAATGATTGGCAAAAAATTGCCATGGGTTGTAGACATTCATGATGAATCCGATCACCAAAATCCATGCCGAATTGTACTAGAACTTCGCTCAAACCGTGTGGATACGGATATGGTCATGGGGCATTTGTTTGCTGTTACCGATCTTGAAACCAGTTTTCGCGTAAATTTAAACATGATTGGTGTCAATGGCAAACCACAAGTAAAATCACTCAAAACCATTTTAACCGAATGGCTATCGGTTCGGCGTCAAACCGTTGTGCGTCGTTTAAATTATCGTTTGGTGAAAATTAATGAGCGTTTGCACATCATTGCAGGGTTGTTAATCGCTTATTTAAACCTTGATGAGGTGATTGACATCATTCGCGAAGATGACAACCCAAAAACCCAGCTGATGGCAAAATTTGATTTAACCGACATTCAAGCCAACGCAATTTTAGATCTGCGTTTACGCCAATTAGCCAAACTAGAAGAAATCGAACTCAAAGCCGAACAATCTGACTTAACCACCCAAAAAGATCAGATTGAAAATTATCTAAACAATCCCAATGCCTTAACAACGCTTTTAATTGATGAACTGACCTTTGACATGAAAGCACACGGCGACAAAAGAAAATCACCACTTGTTGAACGTAAGACTGCAGTTGCCTTGACTGACAGTGATTTAACCCCAAGCGAGCCTGTTACCATCATCTTATCCAAAGCAGGTTTTATCCGATCTGCCAAAGGACACATCGATCCTGGCAACATGAGTTATCGTTCAGGCGATACATATCTAACCCACACCCACGCCAAATCAAGCGATAAAGTGTATCTGTTAGATTCAACAGGACGCAGCTACAAATTGGATGCACACAATTTACCCTCCGCACGCGGTCAAGGCGAACCATTGACAAGCCTATTAAAACCACCAAGTGGGGCAAGTTTTTTACAAGTCTTAACAGGCTTAGACGATGATAAAATCGTGTTGGCAAGCACCCAAGGCTATGGCTTTATCAATCAACTTGGCACGCTTGACACCGCCCAAAAAGCCGGTAAAGCGGTGATTAATTTTGATGCACAAGCCACTTTACTCACCCACAAAATCCGTAAAAATGACACCCTGTTTGCTGTAGCCAACTCATCGGGCTATTTACTTGTTTATCCGCTTGATGAATTGCCTATGTTAAAAAAAGGCAAAGGCAACAAACTGATGGATCTAAAGTCTGGTGAAACTTTGGTGGCATTGACAACATTTAACGAAACCGATCATTTGGTGATTACAGCAGGCAAACGCACGTTTGGTTTAAAACCCAATGACATCACAGCCTTTATGGGCAGTCGCGGACGGCGTGGCTTTCAATTACCAAAAGCTTTTTGCAAGGTTGATTTTTTGATGCACGCTTAAGTTTTGCACTTAAGTTTTCAAAAGCCTGTCGCAAAATTTTAACTCAACATCTTACCAAACAAAAACGCGATCACTTGCTCAAGTTTTGTCGCAAAATCACTCATGTTGTGATCGCCCCCATCTTCTATCACCAAATGCGACTGGTGCTGATTTTGACTATAAAAATCAACAGCCTTGCGATAATCCAACACTTCATCACCGGTTTTTAATAACACCAAAAATTTATCAGCGTGAATAGCCACCTTGGGGCGGTGCGTTTTTAACCAATCCAAATCCGCCTTGGTAATTTGCCAACCCAACGGCGTGGTATATAAGACAAAATCATCAGCCAAAGCATTAACATCACCGTCATAAAAACGGGTTAAACTTTCGCCCGGATTTGTGCTTGGATTAATCAGCACAGTCTTACAGTCATATTGATTGGCAAGTAAAGTAGCAAAATAACCACCAAGCGAACTTCCAACAAGGCCTGTCTGTGCGTCTTTGGCAATTAAATCGGTCAAAATTTGCACAACCTTATCAGGAGCATGATTCAAATTTGGACAATGCACCTGGATATCAGGGAAGTTTTTTTCACAAAAACTTTTTAACAATTGTCCTTTTTCGGCCAAATGACTGCTGTTTAGCCCATGAATATAAATAAGTTGCATGATTGTCAATCCTCATTAACAAACAGATAAGTAATTAAAACAAGTATAACAAGAAAATTTAACAAATACCATTCATTAAGTTTCTTAACAATGCCAGTTTTAGCCCTCTGCCAATATCAACACTTTGCCTTGCTCGGCCAAATTTTGCCAAAGGCTATCCACACTGTCGCTCGGTGTTTCAATACACAAAATCACCAAATCCCACGCATCAAAATCGACGTTATACACAAAATTTGTCATTCCTAAACCATAATTATCGGTAAAACTTAATACAGATTTTACCGCGGTTTGGCTGTTGGTTGCTTGCTTGTTCGTTGTTTGGTTGTTGGTTGTTTGGTTGTCAATTGCAATTGGTGAACGGGTCAAGGCTGCAAATTTTACATTGATTTGCCAATCATCTGCCAAACACTCCGCCAACAAAAACGGCAACCACACAAACTCATTGCTGCCCAACACCAACACCCTCTTTAAATGACATTTATCAATATTTTCTAACTGTTTATACAAATTTTTTAATAAATTCGGTAAAAATTCGGTGCTGTTTAGGGTGGGTTTTCTTCCCCAATTCCCCGTTGGTAATAACGGTTGGCTGCCTGCTTTTGTTGTGGCAACATTAGGCATTTGTATGTTGTGATTATGTGCTGTATCCGTCCAAATCCATTGCCCTGCCAATAAATGATGACGAAAAAACCGCTGTTGACTAAAAGGATTGCTGCTAACTTGTCCAAGCGACCAATCCACCAATGTTGCCAAATGCACCTGCTCCAACTGGTTTAACCCCGCTTGTATCAAGGCATTGACTAAATTTTGGCAAGTTTTACCTGTAGAGGCTTCATCATCTACCATAATCAAGGTTTTTGCAGACAAAATTTGTTGCCTGATTGCCAAATCATCACTTTGATAAATCAAGTGTTGACTGGCATGGCTGTGATCTTCGCGAAACGTTGTTAACAGATCGCCTGCTTGAGCATGACGGGTGGAATTTAACAAAATCGCATTTGGATAACGCCGCTGTAAAGTTTGGTGCACGCCTGCTGACAATCCAACCGCCGTTTCTGCCATGCCAAATACCAAAATTGGCTGAGGTAAGTTATCACAAATTTGTTCTGCAAGGCATTCAAACGCCGATCTCATCTGATCTGGTGCAACAGGAATATGCCTACCTAACACTTTTGACACAAACAAAAATGCCCGTTTTGGATTAATGCGTTCAGCAAATCCGAGCAGATCATCAAGCTGATAGCCAGATTTTGTTTGGTAAGTTAATTCAAGCCTGCCACGTGATAACAAAACAAGCCTGTGTTGCGTAAAATTTGACATGATATTTTTCCACAAAAAAGACCCATTGATGTTACAATAAGCCTTTTTCACAATCCTTTTTTAACAATTTTTTGACAAACATGCTGTTAATTGTAATGATGTCAATTAAAACAACACACGCACTTTAATCGTCTCGGGCACAGCTTTTAGGCGTTCTAATGCTTTGGCAGAGTCGCCATCGTCCACGTCCATTACAAGATAACCAACATCACCCTCGGTCATCATATTTTGTGCCAAAATATTAATGCCTGCGTTGGCAAAAGATAGGTTAATTTGGGATAGCACACCCGGTACATTTTGGTGAATGTGCAACAAACGGTGCGTACCGTCTTTAAAGGGCACGGTAACGTTGGGAAAATTAACCGCTGATAACGTATCACCCATATCCGAATAACGCACGAATTTTTCTGCAACCTCAAGGCCAATATTAGCCTGCGCTTCTTGGGTTGAACCACCAATATGTGGCGTCAAAATCACGTTATCAAAAGCACGCAGTGGCGATTCAAACTCTTCATCGGCTGATTTTGGCTCTTTTGGAAAAACGTCCAAGGCTGCACCAAGAATATGCCCTGATTGTAACGCATCTGCCAAATCATCAATCACCACGCATTTGCCACGCGCAGCGTTAATTAGGTGCGATTTTGCTTTCATTTTGGCAAGTTGTTGTTTGCCAATCATCTCACGCGTTTCAGGCAGATCAGGAACATGCAAGGTTACCACATCACTGTTTGCCAACAATTCATCTAAATTTGCCACTTGGCGCGCATTGCCCATTGGCAATTTGGTAACTGCATCGTGATAAATCACTTTCATGCCCATGTTTTCAGCAAGAACCGACAACTGTGAACCAATAGATCCATAACCAACAATGCCAAGGGTTTTGCCACGCACTTCATAACTGTTTGTGGCGGATTTGCCCCAACCACCACGATGCACCACCGCGTTTTTTTCAGGAATGCCACGCATAAGCATAATAATCTCAGCCATCACCAATTCTGCCACTGAACGCGTGTTAGAATATGGGGCATTAAATACTGGAATGCCAAGTTCTCTGGCACAATCTAAATCCACCTGATTTGTGCCAATACAAAAACAACCAATTGCCACAAGTTTTTCGGCTTTTTCAAGCACCTTGCGTGTTAATTGAGTGCGTGAACGTATGCCAATAAAGTGGGCATCTTTGATTTTTTCAATCAGTTCGGCTTCATCAAGGGCGGTTTTGATGTTTTCAACATTGGTATAGCCTGCATCCGCTAAAACTTTAAAGGCATTGTCATGCAAGCCCTCAAGCATTAAAAAGCGAATTTTGTCTTTGCTAAGTGATAAATCGGTCATGAATTGTCCTTGTCAATGGCTTATGAATAAAAAATTATTTAACTTTGCTATTTAAACCGTCTTAAACCGTCGTTAAAATTAACAAATTGTATAAAAATAAAATATTGTATAAAAATATTGTATAAAAATCTAACACAAAACAAACTTACAGTAAACAACAAAAACGCCCAATTAGGACGTTTTTGTTATTTAAAACCAATCCTTACACGCAATTAAAATTCATAGTTAACCGCAATGTTATAAGTTGCCTTGGATTTTTTGCCACTGGTAACAGCAGCCCCACCTTTAATCGCAAGTTTTTCAGTCGCACGGTAACCTGCTCCAAGTGCCACTGCACCTTGATTGCCATAAGCACCGTAAGCAGCCGATAGGTTAAATTTACCAACATTATAAGGCTGGAATAAACCACTTAACGCCGCTTGAGTTGCCATGCTTTGGTTTAGTTGCGTTTCAAAAGCATTGACACGCGTATCTAAAGCATCAACCCGACTGTTTAACTGACCGATTTGTTGAGTTGGGTTGTCAAGCACCAATTTGTCAATAGCCGCTTTGTTTGCAGCAACCCCAGCTGTATTTTTGTCAATAGCGGTTTTGTTGGTTTTCAGTGCTGTTTCATTGGCTTCGGTTTTGGTTTTATTGGCCTGAACCTTGGCATTGGTTTTGTCAAATTCTGCTTTTATGTGAGCATCGGTTGCTTTTTGTTTTTTATCAACCAACTCAACCGCACGTTCAATGTCTTTTTTATTTTGTGCCACAACATTGCCAACTTTTTTTAATCCATCGTTTGTGCTGTCAATGCTCTTTTTTAGGTTTTTTACGCTGTCGTTATTGGTTTTGATGTTGGCATTGGCTTTGTCAAATTCTCTTTGAGTGATTTGAAACGCGGTGGCAAGTTTGCTCTCGGTTGCGTTTTGTCTGTCTACAACTCCCAAAATATTGGTTTCGTGTACGTTCAGTCTATCTTCGTGTGCATTGATAAATTCAATGCTTTTTTTCACCGCAGCACGCACTTCTTTATCTTTTTTATCTTGGTCTGCTGCTTTGTCTGCTACTTTTTTGATTTCACCGTTTGCTGTGTTAAATCTTTTGTCTACTTGTTGGATAATCCATAAATCGGCAAGGTTTGACACTCTGCTTGCATCTTCTGCAGCACGTCTTTCCGCTTCAGCAGCAGGTAACAGAAGATTAGGAGCGAATGTAGCGGCGGAAGCAGCTGTCAACCCCCCCCGAAAGCCACCAGCACCAAAGTTTGGGTTAAAAGTTTTTTGCTAAATTGGTTCATAGGATTATCCTTTTGTTTTGATTAATAAATGTTTTTGAATAAAATACCACAACAATTTAATTTTAGCTTAAGTTAGTTCTAGCTTAGCCTATTTTTATCCTTTTTTTATATATAAAAACATCATATAAAAACATCATGTAAACGAAATGCAACGCTTCCATTGCTACCTTTCCATTTTTAACTTAACTTAATCTTAACATCTTAACTTAATTTAGTTTTAACTTAATAATAACAAAGATAACAAAATCGATAAAAAACTACAAGGCATTAAATTAAATTGTCAATGGATTGTAACAAAATTAAAAGCATTTAACAAATTTAATTTACACAAACACAACAAAAAGATTTATTAAAATACTTGTATTTAACAGTAAATATTTTTTATTTTACCAAAAGATTAAAATTTGCACTATAATAAACAATCAAAAAAAGGAGCACCTTATGAACCAAGCCCAAAACCTTATCAATCGCTTAACCCAATTAGGCTTTGTATCCAATCAATTCAAAACCCACGCTGATGATTTAACGTTTTTTGGTAAAGACCAAACCAAGCATTTTGAACCAAATCCGTGCGTGATTGTTTTTCCAAAATCTACCGAACAAGTGCAACAAATCGTCAAACTGTGCAATGAATTACAACTTGTCATCACGCCAAGTGGCGGACGCACGGGACTTTCGGCAGGAGCGGTGGCAAGCAAAGGCGAGGTGGTAATTAGCCTTGACAAAATGAACAAAATTTTAAATTTTTACCCATCGGATCGCATGGTGGAAGTGGAAGCTGGGGTTGTTACCAAAAATTTGCAACATTTTGCCCAAGAGCAAGGGCTGTATTATCCGGTGGATTTTGCCTCAAGTGGATCAAGCCAAATTGGTGGCAATATTAGCACAAATGCAGGCGGTATTAAGGTTATCCGCTACGGTATGACCAGAAACTGGGTGCTGGGCCTGACTGTGGTAACAGGAGATGGTAAGATTTTAAAACTTAATAAAGGCATGCTAAAAAACGCCACAGGTTATGATTTGCGTCATTTGTTTATTGGTGCAGAGGGTACGCTGGGTATTGTTACCGAAGCCCAAATTAAACTTGAACGTCCGCCAAAAAACTTAACCGTTATGGTGCTTGGCGTAGAAAAATTTAGTCATATTATGCAGATTTTGGCTAATTTTCAACATAAAATTGATCTAAGTGCGTTTGAGTTTTTTGACCAAGTGGCAATGACTAAATTATTAGCCGCTAACACTGTGGTGCGTCCGTTTGAGTCAGATTGTGCGTTTTATGCTTTGCTTGAATTTGAAGCGCCGTATGAACCGATTATGGACGAGGCAATGGCGGTATTTGAATACTGTATGGAGCAAGGTTTTGTTATCGACGGCGTGATGAGTCAATCGTTATCACAAGCCAATGAGCTTTGGAAATTGCGCGAGTCCATTTCAGAAACCATTTCAGTATTTACGCCGTATAAAAATGATTTGTCCGTGTTAATCACTCATGTGCCTGATTTTATTAGTGAAATTGATAAAATCGTTGCGGATAATTACCCTGATTTTGAAGTGTGTTGGTTTGGACATATCGGCGATGGCAATTTGCATTTAAACATTTTAAAACCCAACAACTTAACCAAAGATGAGTTTTTTGACAAATGCAAAATCGTCAATCAATACGTATTTGAAACAGTGCAAAAATATAACGGATCGATCTCAGCAGAACACGGCGTGGGTATGACTAAAAAAGCGTATTTAAATTATACGCGCAGTTGTGATGAAATTGCCTACCTAAAAGGCATAAAAGCGGTATTTGATCCCAACCAGATCATGAACATAGGCAAAATTTTTGATTGATCGGCTAAAACATTTATCAGCATACCCATATGGCAAATTTTAACACGCACATCACCACTGCTTTTATTATCAGCAGCACAACAAGCCTTGTTTTATATAAAGCAGGCATGCTCTCGCCGTTGGAGTTTTTTTTGTGCGCTATCACAGGAACGGTTGGCGGATTGTTGCCTGATATTGATCTGGCACATGCCGTGCCTGCACGCGTAGGCTTTAATCTGCTTTCTATATTGACTGCATTTGGAGCGGTCATTTTATGGATTGGTTATTTAACCTTTGTTGAATTGTTGGCAGTAGGGCTGATTAGTTATAGCATGATGCGTTGGGGGGTGTTTTTGTTGTTTAGCAGCTTAACAAGGCATCGCGGTATCGTGCATTCCATTCCGTATATGGGAGTTTTGAGTGTCATGCTTGTGCATGTAAGTTTTTATGGCTTAAAAAACGGGGTGGTGTTTAGTTGGTTTTTGGGGTGGTTTTTATTTTTTGGAGCCTTGATACATTTGTTGTTAGATGAAATTTATAGTGTCAATGTGTTTGGTTTGCGTTTAAAAAAATCCTTTGGCACGGCGATGAAATTTTTTGACACCAACCAAAAAACCCACTATTTTTTGTTATATGTGATTTTGGCAATTTTACTCCTGTTTGCCCCATCGTATCAGATTTTTTGGCAAACCATAACCGAACCTACCAGTTGGCAATTGTTAAAACAAAACTTATTGCCAGCTTATATGCATCGTTATTGAAACATTTTTTAAATTTATATTGAAAATTTATATTGAAAAAAACAAAAATCTGTGGCAAGCTAGCTTTATTTGATTGGTTTTTATTCATTCACAACAGCAAGGAAGCCACAATGCAACACGCCTTACGCTCTGATATCGATCCAGATGGTTTATTAGAATTTTCGGTGGTTTATACTGACCGAGCATTAAATCATATGTCAAAACAATTCCAACAAGTCATGAACGATTTGTCGCAAAATCTAAAAGATGTATACCATGCCTACGCTGTGGCAATGATACCAGGTGGCGGAACGTTTGCTATGGAGGCGGTAGCAAGACAATTGGCAACCGATAAAAAATGCTTGATTTTGCGTCATGGTTGGTTTAGTTATCGTTGGACACAGATTTTACAAACAGACAAAATCAGCGATGACATCACAGTCATTACCGCCAAAACCAAACCCTGCCAACAAAACCCACAAACACCGATCTTTATCCCAACCCCTATCGATGAAGTTACCGATATCATTCACCAACAAAAACCACAAATTGTGTTTGCACCGCACGTTGAAACCGCTTCGGGCATTATGTTGTCTGACGATTATATTCGCACCCTTGCCGATGCCGTGCATAAAGTTGGCGGTTTGCTTGTCATTGATGGTATCGCATCAGGCTGTGTGTGGCTTGACATGCAGGATTTGGGTATCGATGTGCTTTTGTCTGCTCCACAAAAAGGCTGGTCCAGTACGCCTTGTGCAGGGTTGGTTATGCTAAGCAAACAAGCGGTTTGTGCGTTGGATAATACGGTTAGCACCAGTTTTAGCCTTGATCTAAAACAATGGTTAAACATCATGCAAGCCTTTGAAAACGGCGGTCATGCTTACCACGCCACCATGCCAACCGACAGCTTAAAAATCCTACGCGATACACTAAACGAAGCCAAACAAATCGGTTTTGCCAAACTAAAATCCGCCCAAATCGAACTTGGAGAAAAAGTGCGTGAACTGTTAGAACAACACGGCTACCAAAGTATCTGCGACAAAAATGATCAGGCTTTTGGCGTGATCGTTTGCTACACCGATCGTGATGACATTCATAAAGGCGTGGCCTTTTTACAACAAGGCGTACAAATTGCCAGTGGCGTACCGCTTAAAGTTGGCGAACCTGATGATTTTAAAACTTTTCGTGTAGGTTTGTTTGGACTGGATAAATTAAAAGACGTTGATGCAACCGTCGCAAGACTAAAAACCGCCCTACAAGCGGTGAATAAAACCACAAAATCTTAACTTTTAGCCAAATACAAAATTAACAAAAATTTAATGATTTTTTTTGACTTAGTAGTTTGGTTGGCTTAGTAGTTTGGTTGGCTTAGTAGTTTTGTTGGCTTAGCAACTTTTGTTGAATGGTTGTTGGATTAACATCGTTTACCACATGCACATTATAAACGCCTTGCTCTTTTAACACTTTGGCAATTCTGGCTTGTAGCACAAGGTATACAAAACCTTGCTTGGCTGCAGCGTTTGCCAAATCAAATTTGGTCAAAAGATTTTGCCAGTATTGCCAAGCGGTGATACTGGTGATTAGCACCACTTTGTTTTGACAAAAATCTGCACTTTGATAAAAATTGGCAAAAATTTGTTGGCTTGCTATCGGAAAAATCCGCTCGTAAACATCTACCGTATCTACGATGACACCACGTTGCTGTAGCGTGTTTTTTAATAACGTCCGGCCGTTATTTCCTTTAATGATTAAAATTTTTGTATTGGCTTGTAAATTTTTTATCGCATCAAGCTGCAATAAACCCTCGTTATTTTCTGGCAAATTACATTGGCTCGGTGTAAGAATCGTTGGCAAGTGATTAAAGTTTTGTTGAAACCTCTCACAAAAAGCAGTGGCGGTTTTTTGTCCAACCGCAATACAATTTGCATTTAATATAGCCTTATACCTAGCAATGTTATGCTTGGCAACCTTATGCTTGGCAACATGGTTAAAATTAGCAACATGGTTAAAAAACTCACTCACCGCCCTTTCACTGACAAACACTATGTATTGATAATGATCTAAATTTGCCAATTTTTGTTTGTCAATTGCACGGATTTTGCACGCCACCAACTCAAGCAAAGGCAAATCCAACACTTGGATATGACAAGATTGTAAATCAGATGTTAAAAATCTGCTAAGGTTGTTGCCACGATCCAAAGGGCGGGTGTTAATAAAAATCATGCGTGTAGATCATGCGTGTGTTGATTGGCAAATTAAACGTTGTGGTAAATTTGATCTAAAATTTTATCCGCCCCTTGTGCAAGCAAATTTTTTGCAACAATCACCCCAACATCATTAGCAATCCGTGCGTTTTTATCGTCGCTATCGTCGTTTAGGACATTGATTAGAGCAGTGGCATGCACAGCTTTTAGCAAAATTTTGCCCTCTACACTGCCAACACGCCCATTTAACACAAGCTCACCGTTTTGGATTGTGGCAAAACCTGCGATCGGCACTTGACAACCGCCTTGCAAATAATTATTCATCGCCCGTTCTGCCAACACGCAAATTTTGGTTGATTGGTGATTGAGTGGTTTTAATAACTCAAGCACATCGTTATCATCAGCACGACATTCAATTGCCAACGCCCCTTGTCCCACCGCAGGTAAGCTTAAATCTGTATCCAATTCATGACAAATTCGCCCATCAAGTCCAAGGCGCATAAGTCCGCTGGTCGCCAAAATGATCGCATCATACTCACCATTATCCAGTTTTGCCAAGCGTGTGCCAACATTGCCACGCAGGCTAACAATCTCTAAATCCGGACGAAAGTTGGCAATTTGGCATTGACGGCGTAGGCTTGAGGTGCCAAGTTTTGCTCCATGTGGCAAATCATTGATGTGTTTAAAATGATTGGATACAAAAGCGTCGGTCGGCCGTTCGCGCTCGCAATACGCTCCAAGGGTTAAACCCTTTGGCAACTGCATTGGCACGTCTTTTAAAGAATGTACAGCAATGTCGGCGGTTTTGTCAAAAAGTGCTTGCTCCAATTCTTTGACAAACAAGCCTTTACCGCCAATTTTTGCCAAAGGGGTGTCTAGGATTTTATCACCTTTGGTGGTCATGGGTATAAGGTTTACGCTCAAATTTAGGTATAAATCCTCAAGCCTTGTTTTGATATGCAAAGCTTGCCACAAAGCAAGAGGTGATTGGCGAGTAGCGATATTTAAGGTTTGCATGATTCTTCCAATTGTTACAAAAAATGCCTAAATTGCAAGCAACCGTTTTAGGCAATGATATTTAATTTTACCAATTTAATCATTTAATTTAATTTAATTTAATTTAATTTAATTTAATTTAATTTAATTTAATTTAATTTAATTAATTGACTGTTTGTGCTTGCTTAACCATTTACATGGTTTGCACACGATCACGCAAGACAGGCAAATGACGGCGACTGATCGCCAAACGTTCGTCAATATTTTTGAATTTAACTTGGTATTGCCCTTGATCAACCGCTTCTAACATTTCTACATAATCCAAATTTATCAAGGCATTACGATGCACACGGAAAAATGAATTGCCAAATTCTGATTCAAGCTCTTTTAAGGTTTCATCAATTAATACCGTGCCACCTTTATGACGTACTTGTACATATTTTTGGTCGGCGGTAAAATAATAAATGTCGCTTAATGGAATTAACTCAATACCGCGGTGCGTGCGAGCGGCTATGTGCTGTCGGCTAAGCTGTGCTGTTGGGTTTTCTAGGCGACGAATTTCGTTAAGCTGGGCGTTGTTTAACGTTGAAGCACGCGATAAAGCATCGATCAATTCTTCTTTGTTGGTAGGTTTTAACAAATAACCGATCGCATTGGCTTTAAAGGCTGAAATGGCATAATGATCATACGCGGTTACAAAAATAATCGCAGGGGGTTGAGCAAGTTCATTCAATTCTTTGGCACAGCGAATACCGTCCATTTCTGGCATACGAATGTCTAGCAATACGATATCAGGCGAGGTTTCTTTAGCACGGATAATCGCTTCAATCCCTGTGGCGGCTTGTGCGACGACTTCATGACCTTCTTCTTTAACAATGCGCGTTAGGCGTTCACGGGCCAATGGTTCATCATCACAGACAATAACTCTCACAATTTTCTCCTTACTCATCATGTTTTATTTTAACGCGTCAAACCATTTATCATAAAAACACTGCTTTGGGCGACCAATTGTTACATTTTATCATAAAATAATTGACAAGGTGGAATTTTTTTACTTTTTTATTGTCTATTTCAACAAGTCTGTCAATACAAATTTGCTTGCCTATTTTTTATTTGTTTTGTGTTTTTGTATTGGCATAATCAGGTAAGTATTTGTTATACTAGACATAGATAAAATAACCAAGGAATAATCTATGACAAATAATAATTCTATTACATCTATGTGGGGCGGCAGATTTAGCGAAGCCACCGATAAGTTTGTCGCCGAATTCACCGCTTCGGTAAATTTTGACAAACGCTTGGCAATTCACGACATTGACGGCTCTATCGCTCACGCCACCATGCTAGCAAACTGTGGCATTTTAACCGATACCGAAAAAGATAAAATCGTTGATGGTTTAACCCAAATCAAACACGAAATTGCAACTGGCAACTTTGTCTGGAGCGTGGCGTTAGAAGATGTGCATATGAACATAGAAGCCAAGCTTACCCAACTTATCGGCGATGTGGGTAAAAAGCTGCACACAGGACGCAGCCGTAATGACCAAGTGGCAACCGACATTCGGCTGTATTTGCGGGAGCAGACCGATGTGATTGTGGATTTGCTTGCCCGTTTGCAGCAGGGTTTATTGGATTTGGCTGCCAAACACACGCACACCATTATGCCAGGGTTTACCCATTTACAAACCGCCCAGCCTGTCAGTTTTGCCCATCATGTCATGGCGTGGTTTGAGATGCTCATTCGTGATGGCGAGCGTTTTATTGAAGCTCGTAGCCGTATTAACCAAATGCCATTAGGAGCGGCCGCTTTGGCAGGAACGACGTATCCGATTGACCGCCAATTGACCGCCAAATTGCTTGGCTTTGAAGGCATTTGCCAAAATTCACTAGATGCGGTGTCTGACCGTGATTTTGCCATTGAATTTGCCAGTAACGCCAGCATTTTGATGATGCATTTATCTCGCATAAGTGAAGAGATTATTTTGTGGATGTCGGCTCAGTTTGGTTTTGTGCAAGTGCCTGATCGTTTTTGCACAGGCTCATCTATCATGCCACAGAAAAAAAATCCCGATGTGCCTGAGCTTGTGCGTGGCAAGGCGGCCCGGGTGTTTGGTGATTTAATCACGTTATTGACTTTGATGAAAAATCAGCCGCTTGCTTATAATAAAGACAATCAAGAAGATAAAGAGCCTTTGTTTGACGTGGTGGATACGCTAACAGGCTCGCTGATTGCATTTGCCGATATGCTGCCAAACCTTGTGCCAAACAAAACCAACATGCAAAACGCCGCTTTAAAGGGCTATGCCACAGCGACCGATTTGGCCGATTATTTGGTAAAAAAAGGCCTGCCCTTTAGAGACGCTCACGAAGTTGTGGGTAAAACCGTCGCTTTGGGGATTGATAAAGGCGTGGATATCAGTGAGTTATCCTTATCAGAACTTCAAAGTTTTAGCGATTTGATTGATGACGATGTGTTTGAATTTTTGACACTGGAAGGGTCATTAAACGCCCGCAATCATTTGGGTGGCACGGCTCCTAGCCAGGTAAAAATGGCAATTGAACGTGGGCGGGGGCGGATTAACAAGTTACAGGATTAACCTTAAATTAAGTTTTATTAAACAAAATCAATCGTCAATCCGTGATTAAAAACTGTATTAAAAACTGTATTAAAATCAATCATTCATAATAAGGAATAACCATGTCGCTTACCACCATCATCATGGCTGCAGGCAAAGGCACTCGCATGAAATCCACTCGCCCAAAGGTACTACAACCGTTGGCAGGCAAACCCTTGCTTGGACATGTTTTGCACACAGCGAAACAACTTGGCAGCAACAAAAACATTGTCATCTATGGTTTTGAGGGCAACCAAGTCAAAGCCGCTTTTGCACACGAAGACATCGAGTGGGTCGAACAAACCGAACAGCTTGGCACAGGGCATGCTGTTTTGATGACGTTGCCTGTGTTGCCAAAATCTGGCAAAAGTCTGATTTTGTCAGGTGATGTGCCACTGATTGGTGTAGATACACTTAACAATCTTATCCATACCGAAAGTCAATTTGCTATGTTAACTTTTCACACTCAAAACCCTTTTGGACTTGGGCGCATTATCCGCACAGATGGTAAAGTTGTCGCGATTGTTGAAGAAAAAGACGCAACCGACATGCAAAAACAAATCACAGAAATCAACAGTGGCGTGTATTGTGTTGCCAATGAAATTTTGCATAAATTTTTAAAAAATCTTAACAATAATAATGCTCAAGGTGAATATTACCTCACCGATATTGTCAAAATGGCTGTAGATGACGGTATCGATATTGCTACCGTATCACCAAAATTTGCTTTTGAGATCGATGGGGTAAACGATCGCATTCAACTTGCCAATTTGGAGCGTATTTGGCAAAATTTTCAAGCCAAAAACCTAATGCAACAAGGCGTGCATTTGCTTGATCCAAGCCGTTTTGATTTGCGCGGTACGCTAACAGTAGGCAAAGATGTACAAATTGACATCAATGTGGTTTTTGAAGGCGACTGCGAGGTGGGTGATAATGTAACCATTGGAGCAGGTTGCGTGATTAAAAATTCTAAAATTGCAAGCAATACCGTGGTTGCCCCTTACAGTATGTTTGACAATGCGATCGTTGGTGAAAACAATTACATTGGGCCATTTGCGCGTCTACGTCCAAATACCATAACCGCCAATGAGGTGCATATTGGCAATTTTGTTGAACTGAAAAACACTCAAATGGCAACAGGATCTAAGGCCAATCATTTGGCATATTTGGGCGATAGTACGGTGGGTGCACGCACAAACATTGGTGCCGGTATGATTACCGCCAATTATGATGGTGTCAATAAGTTTAAAACCGTGATTGGAGCAGATGTGCGTGTTGGCTCCAATGTGGTATTGGTCGCTCCTGTAACCTTGGGTGATAAAGTTACCATAGGAGCAGGCAGCACCATTACCAAAGACTGCGACAGCAATAAACTGGTGGTTTCTCGTGGCCGCCAAACCGTCATTGACAATTGGCAACGCCCTGAAAAAGCGTGAAAGAAGTCATGTCTGAGTTTTCTTTAATTTATCGTCATTTTAAAAATTTAACCACCAAACACAAAAGCACCGTGATTGGTATCGGTGATGATGGGGCGGTCAATCAAATTGCACCAAATCATGAGTTGGTAAGTTGCGTCGATGTGCTTGTGGCCGGTAGACATTTTTTGTACGATACTATGCCACACGCAATCGGCTACAAAGCCGTGGCAGTGAATTTATCCGATTTGGCAAGCATGGGAGCTTGTCCTTTTGGTATTTTGCTCGGTTTGTCATTACCAAAAAACTTGGCAAATGATGGCTTTATCAGCAAGTTTGCACAGGGCATAGCGGACATTTGTCGTGAATTTGGCGTGGATCTCATCGGCGGTGATACCACGCAGTCGCCAGTTTTAACCATTTCTATCACCGCCCTTGGTACAATCCCTAAAGGTCTGGCCATTAAGCGATCAGGTGCTAAAGCAGGCGATGTGATATGCGTAAGCGGGGCAATTGGATCGGCAAGTTTTGCGTTAAATCAACGCTTGCAAGGCAAAAACTGTACGCTACAAACCGCCTTAGATTATCCAAAACCACAAGTTGCCTTAGGGCAAAAATTAATCGGATTTGCCAACAGTATGATGGATATTTCAGACGGCTTAGGGCAAGATTTGGGGCATATTTTAACAGCAAGCAGCAGTTTACAAAAACCTTTAGGTGCAAGGATCGATTTGGATAAAATCCCCATCAATCCGTTATTAAACCATCTGCCTAATTCTGACAAATGGCAACATATTGTTAATGGCGGTGATGATTATGAACTATTATTAACCATGACTGATGAAAATTTTAAACAATTTGACACAATTTTTCCAAACACACTGTATCCAATTGGTAAAATTATTGACGGATCTGAGTTGCGGTTTTTTTATCAAAACAAACACACTAAGATAAATATCCAAGGCTGGGAGCATTTTTGATACATTAAAATTAAATTCACCACATTTAACCAAACTTGATAAACCGCTGTACAAATAGGCCATCTTTATGCCACAACAAACAACCGATCATAAACCCGACGTATCAAAATCAAACCCCTGTCCGCCTTGTCCGCCAACTGCCAAAACATGGGAAAAGTGTGTCTATTGGCTAGGCATTGGCCTGGGTTCTGGACTGCCAAAACGGGCAGCTGGCACATGGGGAACGTTGGGCGGCCTTGTGATTGCTATTCCGATGCTTGAACTTGGATTTTTTGGGTTTTTGACAACAACAGTCCTTGGTGGTTTGTTTGGTAGTTATATTTGTGGCAAAACCTCCAAACTTATGAACGTGCATGACGATCCGCATATTGTATGGGACGAATGGGTGGGTATGTGGATCGCACTTTTGCCTTTGGCATATGATTATCCATTGAATTTGGTTAACTTTAATCCAATTAACTTTAACCAATGGCTTTATTTGTTAAGTGCGTTTGGGTTGTTTCGTTTTTTTGACATTATTAAGCCCTTTCCCATTCAGTGGGTGGATAAAAACGTATCGGGCGGATTTGGCATTTTGATTGACGATGTATTGGCAGGCATAATGAGTGCATTGATCATACTGGCTGCTTTGTTATACTAAATTTTGTTATGCTAGGTTTTGTTATGCTAGGTTGGTTTTGTTTGGCAAAATTACCACGATCCCCCTGCTCCGCCGCCGCCAAAACCACCGCCGCCGCCACTGTAGCCTCCACTCCCAAAACCGCCACCACCAAAACCACCAGATGGTGTAATTACCACACCGCCACGCTTGCCACCGCCTGTGGTGCGGATTAACAAAAACACAAACAACAATACAGCAATGATTAAACTGGTAAAAAAACCAAAACCCAACAAAATTCCGCCAACAAGCACACCGCCAGCACTAATGCTTGCGGCCAAAAACCGGCCAAAAACCTCCGTCAATACAAAACCCACAAATAACGCGATAATTGCAAATGGAATGGGTGATATCTCGCTGATTTGCTGTTGTTTGGCCAAACTTGCATCCGCTGCTGCTAGGATTTGTGGATCGGTTGTTAGGCGTTCTTCAATACGATTTAATCCAACATTTAGCCCACCTGCATAATCTTTTTGTTTAAAATACGGCGTTATGTCCTCACGAATAATCCGTTTGGCAATGGCATCAGGTATCACGCCCTCTAATCCATAGCCTGTTACAATCTGTATATTACGATCCTTGATCGCCACCACAATAAGCAGCCCATTATCACTGTCTTTACCGCCCAATTGCCAACGTTCAGCAATTTGCATGGCATAACTAAAAATATCGCTATCGCCTGTGGTCGGTATTATCACAATTGCAGGTTGTGCCAGTCCACGCTGATAAATATGGCGGATTTTTTGTTCAAGGGCATTTTTTTCGGTGCTGCTTAAAACCATGGCTTCATCAATCACCGCACTTTGTAATACCAAACTTTTGCTGTCTTTTGCTTTGCTGTCTTTTGCTTTGCCAGCCATACCTGTTGGTAAAGCATCATTTTGCAATGTTTGTTGAGTGGCAACCTTGCGAAATCCCATTTCATCAAACTCTGCTTCATTTGGTTTAGCCACGCTTGGTTTTGCCAATAACACAGCGATCAGTACAAACAAAACCATCTGTACAATAAATTTGACAGCAATGGATTTAATAGCAATGGATTTGACAAATATGGGTGATACAAAAAAATTTTTTATTGACATGACTTTTTTTATTGACTTTTTACTAACATCGTTGACAACCTTTTTGCAAATCAACAGCACCAAAAAAGCATTGATTAAGGTAAGTTAAATGTTTTTAACTTAACCTTTTAAGCAACGTAAACTTGCAATCATAAATCATTGGGCGGTGGCGGTGTTTGCATGCGTGCCTGTGTTGTTATTGGCGTGGTTGTTATTGTTTGCGTGGTTGTTATTGTTTGTATGGTTGCCACTTGTATGGTTGCCAAAATCAACACTCGGAGCAACAGAAATTTGGGCTTCATTGCCAACGCTAAAATTGGGGCGTGTCTGCATACCGAACACTTTGGCGGTCAAATTGGTCGGAAATTGACGCACGGTGGTATTATACGTTTGTACATCTTGAATATAGCGGCCGCGAGCCACAGCAATGCGATTTTCCGTACCTTCAAGTTGGGCGTGTAGTTCTTGAAATTGGCGATCGGCTTTTAGATCTGGATAACGTTCAGAAACCGCCATCAAGCGCGACAAGGCTCCGCCAAGTTGATCTTGGGCTTGTTGAAAGCGTTGAAACGATGCAGGATCATTTAACACTTCAGGCGTTACTTGCATAGATGTGGCGGCCGAACGAGCTTGAGTTACTTGAGTGAGTGTGGCTTGCTCGTGTTGTGCGTATTGAGCAACAACTTTAACAAGGTTTGGAATTAAATCGGCACGGCGTTGATATTGATTGACAACTTGTGCCCAAGATGCGTTAATTTGCTCATCTTGGGCTTGCATGGCATTATAACCACAACCTGTCAAATTGGCAGAACCAATCATAACCGCGACAACTAAAAGAAAGTTTTTGGCATTTGGTGCGTTGATTTTCATAAAAAACCTAATAAACAGTAATTTCTTATTGATAAATTTCTTATTGACTTCGTGGATATTTATCATCATGAATATTTATCATCAATTGGTATTATCATGATATTGATACAGTTTGTAAGTTTATTATTTGTTAAGCGTGTGTGTTTTTGTTAATTTTTTGCGTTTGTCAATTTTTGCGTTTTGTCAATTTGCATTGAGTGTTTTTATCATCAATGCAACGATTGTTTGGGTATAGTCTTGAATTTGTGGGATTAGTGATCCGCGCGGCCACACAATGCTCCAAAAGCCAACGCACCATCTAGCGCACCTCTGTCAACCCCAGTTTGCCCACCTGATATAATTTTTGGTATGCGTGTCATATTGTAAGCTCCGCCAAATTGCCTTTTTGTTCAAGCCACAGTTTGCGATCGCCGCTGCGTTTTTTGGCAAGCAGCATATCCATCAGGTTATCGGTTGTATGATGATCATCTAAATCCAATTGAACAAGACGACGAGTGTCAGGATTCATCGTGGTTTCTCTTAACTGTTCAGCACTCATCTCGCCTAAACCTTTAAAACGCGTAATTTGGGCTTTTTTGGTTTTTGGCAATTTTTTTAAAATATGATCAAGCTCATCATTGTCAAGGGCATATTGCACATCTTTGCCAATATCAATGCGATACAGTGGTGGCATCGCAACAAACAAATGCCCGGCCTCAACCACAGCAGAAAAATGCTTAACAAACAGCGCACACAACAAAGTTGCAATGTGCAAACCGTCCGAGTCGGCATCTGCTAAAATACAGATTTTGTCATAACGAAGTTCGGATAAATCATCAGAATTTGGATCAACACCAATGGCAATGGCAATGTTATGAATTTCCTCACTTGCCAACACCGTATCACTAGACACCTCCCATGCGTTTAGAATTTTGCCACGCAAGGGCATGATCGCCTGAAAATGTCGATCGCGGGCTTGTTTTGCACTGCCACCTGCCGAATCGCCCTCCACCAAAAACAGCTCCGCCCCATCTTGTAGCGTCCCACGACAATCAGCCAATTTACCGGGCAAAGCTGGGCCTTGAGTGATTTTTTTGCGTTCTACTTTTTTGGCAGATTTTAGGCGCATGCCAGCTTTTGTGATGGCAAGTTCGGCAATTTGTTTGGCGGTTTCGGTATTTTGATTTAGCCACAGACTAAAACCGTCTTTGGCAAAAGATTGTACCAAACTTACTGCTTCGCGACTGGATAAACGCTCTTTGGTTTGTCCGCTAAACTGTGGTTCAGAAAATTTAAGCGATACGATAAAATTGACATTATCCCACACATCGTCAGCGGTAAGTTTGACATTTCTTGGCAATAAATTGTGCAATTCACAAAATTCTTTTAACGCCTCGGTAATGCCCGTGCGCAGCCCATTGACATGCGTTCCGCCTTGAACCGTGGGAATAAGGTTAACATAGCTTTCTTGTATGGTTTGAGCGGCGTTTACATGCCACGCTAAGGCAAAATTAAGCCCTGCCCTCTCGTCTTTTTTGGCTTCATAATCAAACACATAAGGCAATTCTGGTATGGTCAAATTCTCACCAATCTGTTCGGTCAAATATTGCGACAACCCATTATCAAATTGCCAAACATCGGTTGTATTGTCAATTTCATTAACAAACGTAATGGTAAGCCCTGCCGCCAATACCGCTTTGGCTTTTAGGTGGTGTTTTAATTGCTTTACACTAAATTTTGGCGTATCAAAGTATTGAGGATTGGCCCAAAATTGTACTTTTGTGCCACGTTTTTTCTTATTAGGGCTTGGATTTACCGACAACCCAGAAACAGGCTCGCCTTCGACAAAATTCATGCCAAACACCTTGCCACTACGCCAAACCGTTACCTCAACACGGTGCGATAAAGCATTCACCACACTAATACCCACGCCATGTAAACCACCTGAAATTTGGTAATTATCCGTGGAAAATTTACCCCCTGCATGTAGTTTTGTCAAAATAATTTCAATGCCAGATTGGTTAAATTCAGGGTGAATGTCAGTTGGCATGCCGCGCCCATCGTCCTCAACCGACAAAGAATTATCGGCGTGCAATATCACCGTGATGGTTTTGGCAAAACCTGCCAAGGCTTCATCAACCGAGTTGTCAATAACCTCTTGAGCCAAATGGTTTGGACGCGTGGTATCTGTATACATGCCTGCACGGCGACGCACAGGATCAAGGCCTGTTAAAACTTCTAGTGATTGGGCGGTGTAATTGGTCATTTTAAGAAAAATTCCTTATAACCTGATTGAATACATAACAATATTGAATACATAACGATTTTAACCAAACAAACTTTTATCCAAACAAACTTTTATCCAAACAAAATAGACCAAACCCAAGGGCGGTCTATTTAACCTATGATTAATTCTCCAGGATCAATACTCAAAGGCGGTTTATTGTTTTGCTTTTGGATTAACCTCAAGCAATTCTACCTCAAAAATCAACACGCTGTTTGGTTCAATATCCACATTGCCAGATGCACCGTATGCCAAATTCGCAGGCACAACAAATTGGTATTTGGAACCAACAGACATCAATTGCAAACCCTCTCCCCAACCATCAATCACCTGATCAAGTGGAAAAACTGACGGCTCGCCACGTTTATACGAACTGTCAAATACCGTGCCATCTATCAGTCGCCCTTCATAATGCACCACAACTGTGTCTTTGATGGTGGGTTTTTTACCCTTGGCATTGGTTAATATTTTGTATTGTAAACCTGATTTGGTGGTTGTTACCCCTGATTGTTTGGCATGTTGTTTTAGGTACGCCTTGCCTTGTTCCAGATTTTTTTGCCCCAACTGTTCAACTTGTTTGGCGTATTCTGCTTCTTTGGTTTTTTGGTAATCCAACAATACTTGTTTGATTTGTGCTTCGGTTAAAGCAGGGGCATTGCCAATGTAGGCATCGCGAAAGCCTTGAAAATAAGCATCCAGCATAAGATCATTGGCACTGTCTTTATTGCCATCGCCCATCATATAACCAAAACTATAACCAACTTTTTGTAACGTGTCGCTATTAGGAGTAACAACCGTTTTTTTCGGTAAATATTGCGAATCTGCTACCAAAGCTTTGTCTGCCGCCATAGCTTTGGTGGTTGTTTTATCGGCGGCAAATGTGATATTTGCCATGCCTGTTAGCATAGCAAGGGTGAAAACGCTTATTTTTTTTATCATCATATTGGTTCTCTTTATTGATTTTGTACTAATTCTTAATAAAAACTCAACAAACAATTACTCAACAAACAATTAATGTGCGCTTGAAGCTGTTGCCTGTTGCATTTGAGATTCTAATTGTTTGATTTGCTCTTCCATATTATCACCGTTTAATTCAATCTTTTGTGTCGCTTGGGTTGGATTTACTTTTAACAATTCCACCTCAAAAATCAACACGCTGTTTGGTTCAATACCGCCTTGAGGTGCACCTTGTTCCCCATAAGCCAAACTTGCTGGTATATAAAAACGGTATTTTGCCCCCTCGCCCATTAACTGCAAACCCTCTGTCCACCCCGGAATTACTTGGTTTAATGGAAATTCTGCAGGTTGTCCACCATGTTGAGCCGTGCTATCAAATACTTTGCCATCTGTTAGCTTACCTTCATAATTCACCGATACGATGTCAGTGGCTTTTGGTTTGGTGTTATTGCCCTCTTTTAACACTTCATACTGTAGGCCCGATGCGGTGGTTTTTACGTTTGGGTTTTTCTTATTTTCGGCCAAAAATTGTTGTCCTTTTGCCAAATTACCCTCGATAAGTTCTTTGGCTTGGCGTTCTTGATAGGCAACTATCGCCTGCTCCATTTGTTCGCGCGTAAGTTTTGATTGTTTGTTGGCTTGACCGTCTTGTAAGCCTTGGATAATGTCGGCTTGTTTTAAATCTTTGGCAATTTGAGCAACGTTTGAACCCATCATATAGCCAAGACTGTAGCCTGCTTTGGTAAGATCATCGCTTTGTTCATTAATGTTGCTTTTTTTATCACCACTCACCAAACCGCCAATATTGGCAATTTTTCCAATATTGGCAACTTGTGGGTTATCACCAAAACTCTTTATAAAAATAGGGCTTAATGCCATAGCACCAAGCACAACACCTGCCACAACAGGAATGGCTTTATTACTCATAAAAAATCCTAAATACATATCAAAGACAAAAAATTATCGACTATGATAGCAGAAAACCATTTAAAATAGGTAAAAATTTGGTTTTTTGGCAAAAAAATTATTTTGTCTTCATTTTGTTTTCATTTTGTTTATCAGTATTTATTTACAATTGCAAACAATAGATTACAAAATTTAGCGGATTGTATCGTTTTTGCAACTTTTTTATACTGTTTTTTTGGTAATTTTTGCTTTAGATTGGTTAAATTTACCCAAACAAACGAGGATTTATGGACAGTTTTTTTATCAATTTTAACCAAACTCTTGGATCATCGGTGGTTACCATGATCGGAGCGTTGGTGATTTTTTTAATTGGTTGGATTTTGGCTGGCATCATCGGTTCAGCAATACACAAACTTTTGGCAAAAATCAACCTAAACCAAAAAATGAACTCATCAACAGGCAAAACTTATGACATCGCACGCTTGTTATCTCGCATTACATTTTGGTTCGTGTTTGTCATTGGCATTTCAGCCGCGTTAAGTTTTTTGCGTTTGGACGCGATCTCTGTGCCATTTGCCAATATGATTAATCAAGTTTTGTTATTTATTCCAAATCTCATTGGAGCATTGGCATTGGCGGTATTGGGTTTTGTAATTGCAACCATAGCTCGCACGGCATTGACTGCCACCTTAAATCGCACAACGCTTGATGAAAAACTCGCCCAAGAAGTCGGCGTTCAACCCATTGGTGATAACATTGCCAATATTGCGTATTGGTTTATTTTATTGATGTTTTTGCCAATGGTATTACAACAGTTAGGTTTAACAGGTTTATTAGCACCTGTTAATAATATGATAGGCAAAACCCTTGATTTTGTGCCAAATATCGTTGTCGCAGGCGTGTTGTTCTTTGTTGGTTTGGTGATTGCCAAAATTTTGCGTGGCATTGTTAGCAATGTGGTAGCCAGTTTAAACATTCAAGCCTTAACCGATAAAGCCGGCATCAGCAACAAAATGCAACTGTCAAATATGGCAGGAGGGTTTGTGTATTTGTTGGTGATGATTACCACAATCATCATGGCATTAGATGCGCTCAAAATCGAATCGGTTTCGCGTCCTGCAACCAACATGCTAAACCAAATCATGGCTGCAATTCCAAACATCATAGCAGCGGTGGCAATTTTGGGGCTTACCTATTATACGATGAAATTTGTGGCAAATATCGTCAAAAACTTGCTTGACAACAATTTGCTTGACAACACAGACATTAACGATTTGCCAACCAAATTGGGCTTACAAAACGTATTAAACAACCACACAACCTCAAATCATGCACCCATTATCGAGCCAAATCCAAACATTGGCACCAAAAACCATAAAGTTTCAGACATTATCAGCGGTTTAATTGTGTTTTTTGCCATGCTGTTTGCTGCAATTGAGGCCTCAAACTTGCTGGGTTTTAACCACATTAGCAATTTGATTACGATGTTTATTGAGTTTGGAGCACAAATTTTATTAGGGGCTGTGGTATTGGCAATTGGTTTTTGGTTGGCAAATCTGTTGGCAGGCATGGTACAACGTTCGCCAAGCGGATCAACTTTTTTGGCAAATCTTGTGCGTGTGTTAATCATGGGTTTGGTGTTGGCAATGGGCTTGCGTGCAATGGGCATTGCCGATTCAATTGTAAACTTGGCGTTTGGTTTAACCTTAGGTTCGGTGGCGGTTGCGTTTGCACTGGCGTTTGGTTTGGGCGGACGTGAGGCAGCAGCTCGTTTGTTAAAAAACATGCAAGACAAAGCCGAAGCAGAAACAGAGGCAAAAAATCGGTTAAAACCAACTGGTAGTTTTTCAAGTGATGATTTAAAACCAAAATTTTAAACCCATTAAATTGATTAAAATAATTTTGCTATTTCTTAAATTTCTCTATATAATAAAAAGTTACTTTTGTTGCTAAAATATAACAAAAGTAACAATATAATAAAAGTAACGTGTTATAAACAGTTGTTACAAACAGTTGTTATAAATTTGGCGGTATTATAGGTTTAGCGGTAAATGATTTAACCCAAATTTCACCCAAAAGGACGTATTATGAAACCCACACACAAAAACCTGCCACGCAAAAACCTGTGGCTTGCTATTTCTGCTGTTGCCACATTGTCTTTAACTGCCTGTGGCGGTGGCGGTAATGACAATAAAAATCATTCCAGTCATAACCACGCTCACCCCCCTCGTCATAGCCAACCGACTCACCCAACTGTACCAAATAAACCAACCACGCCAACCAAGCCAATTGTTCCACAAACGAAAACTGGGGTATTTTTGGACAGTGCAGTAGAGGGTTTAGAAGTATTGCAAAACAATAAGCCCCTTGGTAAAACCAATGCCAAAGGTGAATTTAGCTACAATACCGCAGGCGGAGCACTTACGTTTAAACTCGGTGAATTAACCTTAGGTTTAACCACGCCAAAATCGGTTGTAACCCCAGATGACTTAAATGCACAACGCTTAGAAATCATTCGCACCTTACAAATTTTACAAAGTGCTGATGGTGATAATAATTTAGACAATGGCATTCAAATCAAAAAAGAAGTTGCCGATCGCTTTAAACCCTCTGATTTCCAAGATCTGATCCAACAACAAAACGATGACACATTTAACAACAAACTCAAAGCCAAACTTGACACCAATCGGCAGGTTCAAGACAAACAAAAAGCAATAGAACACCTCATTAAAACCTTACAAACAAAACAAATTACCCACGCTCCAGAAAATGCCAAATTGGCCGAGCAATTTGTTGGTTATTGGGAACAAAGCTGCGATCACCTTCGCGACCAAAACGGAGATGACGTGTTCGTAAAACAAGTATTCCAATTGGTAAAATCAAAAGACACACCAAACACCTTGGTTGCCACAGGTAAAGTTTTAACCAGAGAATATAAAGGGCATGACTGTACTGGCAGCTATGAAGAAGAAAATAACGACAGTGCTGAAGATTTATTTTCTATCAGTGTCATTACCGATGGCTATAACAGCTACGGCCAACAAGAAATAAAAGTGCTTTTCACAGAAAAAGATGCAAACGCCGCCCTTGGCAAAACTGTATGGTTAAACAACAACACATATACCAATAGCGGTTCCAGCGTAAGTTATACTCGCGCATCAAAATTGGCATTTGACTCTAAAGTCCAATAATCAGTAACCAACAACCAATAATCAACAACAATAATCAACAACTTAGCAACGCTAAAAAACCAAATTCTCATTGGAATTTGGTTTTTTGTCATTTTTGCTGTTTGTCGTTTTTTTGTTTTGCTTTTTGTGATTGTGAACGTTTACTGCGAACGCACAGCACGCACAGGATAGCTGTTGGTTTTAATGTTGTTGCCATTATCATGACCTTTATCAAAATCTACGCTCCATGCGTTTTTATGCCGATTGGCACGAGGTGATGAAGACCAGTAATAACTGCTTGCTGTATTGTCAAATATCGATGTATTAATTGCAGGGGTTTGGCATTGGTGCTCCAAAATGGTTTTTAACTCTTTGATATTTGGCAAACGGTAGTGATTGCCAATCTCTTTTGTTGCTTTTAAAGCCTGTTGCCAAGTGTATTTTTTTGCCTCTCCGGTACAAGATTTTCCGTCCCATGTTTGTCCAACACTACAGCGCTGCCAAATTAAACCTGTTTGTTTGTCTTTAACTTCATTACCGCCGTTTAATAATTCAAAACGACTGCTTGGCGTGGTGGCCGAAATGTTACTACTACAAGTTTGGGCAGCATAGCTTGTGGTGGCAGTTATTGCCAAAATCAATGCACCGCTATAAATTTTTAATATTTTGTTCATATGATGATTTCCTTTGATAGCGTAGATTTTACCCACACTGAAATTGTATAAATACCTTAAACCAAATCGTTGTCTTTTTTAAGATCCTGAACGCACAGCACGCACATAAAGTGCATCGAACTTATTGCCATAACTTAAACCACCGTCAAAATTCACGCCCCACACATAGGTAATAAAATTGACATTGGGTGTCGATGACCAATAAAAATCTTCTTGATTGTTGCTAAAGATACTGTTAAGTTTTGG
Organism: Moraxella macacae 0408225; assembly: GCF_000320365.1. Lineage (GTDB taxonomy): Bacteria > Pseudomonadota > Gammaproteobacteria > Pseudomonadales > Moraxellaceae > Faucicola > Faucicola macacae. The sequence goes on along the minus strand of NZ_ANIN01000001.1, from coordinate 939,065 downwards.
TTTTTCACCACTGTAATCCACAATACTGTCAAGTTCAACATAAGTTGGTAACCGCCAGTCGCTGTAACCGCAGTATTTACTGGCGTTTAGTTCTTTGATGTATTTTTCAGTATTGTCGCTATACGCATCGCCTGCATTACCGCCATTGGTTTTTGGATCTGAATTATACCATGTGTATTGCTTGTATTTGCTGCGCAATCCATCATAACTGTCGGTTTTTTGCTCCCAAGTTAAGCCTGTAACCTTGTCTACAACACAAGTTTCGTTATTGTGCTGGCGCAACTCATAGCTCATTTTTTGACCTGCTTGTACCTCGCCGTCTTGTTGCAACCCGCGCCAATTGCCCTCAAGTTTGCCACATTCAACGTTATTTTTGTCATCATTGCCACATAACGTAATGCCAGTTACAGGCAAGTTGGTGCTTGCGGTTATTTTTGGTTTGGCAATTTTAACCGTTTTGTCAAACAGTTTGGTTTTGCCATCTGTGTCTAACACAACCAATTGATGATTGTCATTGGCATTGGCAGGAGCGGTGCATTGATAAATATGCTTGGTTTCCGTTAAGGTGATTTTGTTTTGCTTATCACAACCTGTAACACTCAAGGTTTTATCAGTTGGTAAATGAGTGCCAATCAGTGTGAGTTGGTAGGGCTTGCCAATGATAGGCTCTGGATCTAAACTTAAGTCAGTTACAGCAGGTTTAGGCGTACTGGGTTTGGGAGTACTGGGTTTTGGGTTGGCAGGCTTAGGGTTGGTGGGTTTAGGGTCGGGTTTTGTAACTTTTGGGGGCGTGGCAGAACTGGTATTAGAATTGCTCGAACCACAAGCTGCCAACAACATACCAGATACAGCGATTGTCAATATTGACAAGTTTTTGTGAAAATTTGTTTGCATGTTTACTCCTAATTTTTTGTAATAACCAAATGCAAAAAACAATCTTTGTTAAACATCTTTGTTAAACAATCATCGGTATCACTGAACGTTTGTTAATTAAGAATGATAATAGTTTTAAAATGATAATGAGAATTATTATAAACAACTTTTAAAAAAATAGCAAACCATCGCAATCCTTTTGACAAAAAACGTACAAAAAAAATGGACGATCATTCGCCCATTTTTATTTAGCATTTAATAACAGTTATTTTAGTTATTTTGGTTATTTTGATTGGTTTGGTTGGTTTGATTATTTTAACATCATTTCATCAAAAACACGCACAGGTTTACCGCGTAGGATATTTGGATCGGCTTTGTGATAAGAAACGGTGGATTTTGCCAATTTTTGTCCGCGCATGGCATCGGCAATTTTTTCACCCATCATAATCGTGGTGGCGTTAAGGTTGCCTGTAATGATAAGTGGCATGATGGAGGCATCTACTACGCGAAGACCTTGTATGCCATGCACACGCCCCTCGCCATCTACAACCGCCATGTCATCTTCGCCCATTTTACAGCTGCAAGAAGGGTGATAAGCAGTCTCGGCATGACGACGCACAAAAGCATCAAGCTCGGCATCGGTTTTGGCAGTGGCACTTGGACTAATTTCACGCCCACGGTAAGGATCAAGGGCAGGCTGATGCATGATCTCGCGCGTGATACGAATGGCATCGCGAAACTCTTGCCAATCTTGTTCGTGCGACATATAATTAAACAAAATGCTTGGGTGATCGTGCGGATTTAACGATTTTAAACGGATACGTCCGCGCGAGGGCGATCGCATAGAACCAACATGTGCCTGAAAACCATGCTCTTCTACTGCATTGCTGCCGTTATAATTAATTGCCACAGGCAAAAAGTGATACTGAATGTTCGGCCAGGCAAATTCTGGACGTGTACGAATAAACCCACCCGCCTCAAACTGATTGCTCGCCCCAATGCCCGTTCCCATAAACAGCCACTTAGCTCCAATCATAGGCTGATTATACCATTTTAACGCAGGGTATAAGGATACAGGTTTTGTGCACTCGTATTGTAAATACATTTCCAAATGATCTTGTAAATTTTCCCCAACGCCTGGCAAATCCTGCACCACAGGAATTTTAAATTCATCAAGCAAGGTTTTGCTACCCACGCCAGATCGTTGTAAAATCTGCGGTGATGCAATTGCTCCGGCTGACACAATCACCTCGCGGTTGGCATGCACCACAATAGGATTTGTGCTGCTTCCTTGCAAATATTGCACCCCAATAGCACGCTTACCAGAAAATAAAATTTTGTCGGTAACCGCGTGAGTTTTGATGGTTAAATTTGGCCGCTGTTTTGACATATCCAAATACCCACGAGCGGTAGATGAACGTCTGCCATTTGGTGTAACCGTTCTATCCATTGGCCCAAAACCCTCTTGTTGATAACCGTTTAAATCATCGGTGCGCGGATAACCCGCCTGTACGCCGGCTTCCACCATCGCATTAAACAGTACGTTATTGCCAATATCCTGATCACGCTGTGAAGTCGCAACACGCACAGGCCCTTGCCCACCGTGATAGTCATTTTCGCCAATATCACGCGTTTCGCTTTTTTTATAATAGGGCAAACAATCGGCATATGTCCAGTTTTCAAGCCCTTTTAATGTAGCCCAATTGTCCAAATCCATTGCATTACCACGAATATAGCACATGCCATTAATCAAAGACGAACCGCCAAGTCCTTTACCGCGACCACATTCCATACGGCGGTTATCCATATAAGGTTCAGGATCAGTCAAATACGCCCAATTATAACGACGCCCTTGTAAAGGATAAGCCAAGGCAGCCGGCATCTGCGTGCGAAAATCAAAACGATAATCAGGACCACCGGCTTCTAGCAGCAACACACTCACATCACTATCTTCGGTTAAACGCGTAGCAAGCACATTACCGGCCGATCCTGCTCCAATAATAATATAATCATAAGTTTCAGTCATAACAATTCCTAAATAACGTTCATTTGGCAAGTGAAATTTCGTCAAAAATCACACAAATCTCATTCACTAAATACAGACACAAATTTGTCCATTTCTACTTGTATGGATTTTATCCGCGTATAATGTTCAAGCGTGCTGATGCCATTTTCACGCCCAACCCCTGATTGTTTGTAACCACCGACAGGCATTTTGGCATCCGACTCGCCCCAGGTATTTATCCAACAAATACCCGCGTTCAGTTTGTGGATAATTTTATGAGCGGTGTTAATGTTTTGGCTGACCACGCCTGCGGCTAGTCCATAATCGGTATGATTGGCACGATCAATCGCTTCATCAATGGTATCATAAGTCAAAATACTCATCACCGGCCCAAAAATCTCATCGGTAACAATACTCATATCATCGGTACAATCGGTAAACACCGTTGGCATAACAAATGCCCCACAAGCCAAATCACCCACTTCTTCTTTAGTGGCACGATAACCGCCGTACAATACCGTTGCCCCTGCTTGTTTGCCTTGTTCGATATAATCCAACACTTTATCCATATGGGCAAAACTTGCCACAGGCCCCATGTTAATAGTAGGATCAAGCGGATCGCCAAGTTTAACAAACGTCATGCGTTTAACAATTGCTTGTTCAAATTTGGTTTTTAAGGATTTTGGAATAAACACCCGCGTACCATTGGTGCAAACTTGCCCCGAGCTATAAAAATTTGCCATCATCGCAACATCGGCTACCAAATCCATATCTGCATCTTCACAGACAATCAGTGGTGATTTTCCACCAAGCTCCATCGTTATTTCTTTTAACGATGAACTTGCTGCCAATGCCATCACTTTTTTGCCTGTTGCCACACTGCCTGTAAATGAGATTTTTTCAATTTCTTTGTGTTCGGTTAACATAGCCCCAACCGAACCGTCGCCTTGCACCACATTAAACACCCCATCAGGCACGCCTGCTTCGGTATAAATTTCAGCCAATTTTAAGGCGGTTAACGGTGTAACCTCGCTTGGCTTAAAAATCATCGCATTGCCAGCAGCCAAAGCCGGAGCGGATTTCCATAAAGCAATTTGAATGGGATAATTCCACGCTCCAATGCCTGCCACAACTCCAAGAGGTTCACGGCGTGTATAAAAAAAACTGTTTTCACGCAGTGGCACTTGAATGCCCTCAATACAAGTGGCAAGCCCTGCATAATACTCAAGCACATCTGCCCCTGTTACAATATCAACCGCTATGGTTTCGCTAATTGCCTTGCCTGTATCTATGGTTTCAAGTTTGGCAAGTTCATCATTACGCTTGCGCAAAATCGACACCGCCTTTAACAAAATACGGCTGCGTTCAACCGCAGTCATATTTGCCCAAATTTTTTGTCCTTGTTTGGCCGATTGTACCGCTTTTTCAATATCCGCTTTCGATGCCACCTGAATACTGGCAATTACCTCGCCTGTGGCAGGATTGATTGTGTCAAAGGTTTTATCACTTGTGGCATTGACGTATTGTCCATGAATGTATAATGATTGTGTTAAATTTGACATAAAAACTCCAAAATATTTGTATCATTTGATAACTTAATAAATCCGATACATCAACTAATAAAAAAAGAAATTAATAAAAAAAGATATCATTTTTTAGTAAAAATAAAACAACAATTATAATAGCAAAAATCATTAAAAACCGCAAATATTTGATTTTAATTATAATTCTTGTTATTATTCTGTAATTTATTTTAACATTAATCAATTTTAAAGTTTTGTTAACATTTAATCTTGGCGTTAAAATATTGATAATTCATAGGATTTTTACAAAAAAGGGTCTTTTTTATATGAATAATTTGGATTTAACAAAAGAAGAAAATAAGCATGATATTCCCCCAACCAAACTCAATAAAGCCGTATTTTACCTATCGGCTGCAATTATTGTATTTTTTAGTTTTTATACAATTTTATTTAACCAAAGTGCATCGCTGATTTTAGATACCGTGCTTGGTTGGGTAAGTCATACGTTTGGTTGGTATTATTTTTTTGCAGCCAGTGTGTGTATTATTTTTGTGTTGTTTTTGGCGTTTTCGCGTTATGGGGATATTAAACTTGGTCCAAAACACTCACGCCCTGAATTTAGCCTGTTAAGTTGGTCGGCTATGCTGTTTGCTGCTGGCATTGGCATTGATTTGATGTTTTTTTCGGTAGCCGAACCGATTGTACAGTATATGTCGCCACCGATTGGCGATCCACAAACAGCAAAAGCAGCCAGTGAAGCCTTGATGTGGACGATTTTTCACTATGGCATGACAGGGTGGTCTATGTATGCTTTGATTGGCATTGCACTGGGTTATTTTGCATTTCGTTATAATTTGCCTTTGTCGATTCGCTCTGCTTTATATCCGATGATTGGCAAAAAAATTAACGGCGTTGCAGGTGATACCGTAGATGTGGCAGCAATTTTGGGGGCAATTTTTGGCATTGCAACCACTTGTGGTATTGGAGTTGTGCAATTAAATTATGGCTTACACATTATTTTTGGCGTACCAGAAAGCCTGGTTTGGCAATTGATTTTGATTGTGCTTGCGGTGATTTTAACCATTATTTCTGTAACCACAGGAGTGTCAAAAGGCATTAAATTTTTATCAGAATTAAACATTTATTTTGCCATAGGTTTAATGTTGTTTGTGTTGTTTTTGGGCAATACCGAATTTTTGTTAAACGCAATGGTACAAAATGTGGGGGATTATTTGGCACAATTTCCAAGTTTAACCCTAAATACCTTTGCTTATGAACAATCTGCCAAAACGCAACAATGGGTACAAGATTGGACACTGTTTTTTTGGGCATGGTGGATTGCGTGGTCGCCTTTTGTTGGTTTGTTTTTAGCACAAATTTCTAAAGGACGCACCATACGTCAATTTGTGTTAGGCACATTGTCAATTCCGTTTATGTTTACATTGGCATGGTTGTCTATCATGGGTAACAGTGCTTTAGATCAAGTGATTAAGGGCAATGTTGCATTTGCTGAAAAAGTAACAGCGCGCCCTGAAATTGGTTTTTTTGAATTGTTGTCATTTTATCCATGGTTTGAATTTACCGCGGTTTTGGCATTTATTTCAGGATTTTTGTTTTATGTTACATCAGCAGATTCAGGGGCGTTGGTATTAAGCAGTTTTAGCTATAAAAGTAAAGACAGTCATAGCATGCCTCCTGTGTGGAATCGTATTTTTTGGGCGGTGGTCATTGGTGCGTTAACCATTGCTATGCTTATGACAGATGGGGTTACAGCACTACAAAAAGCAACCATTATCATGGGCTTGCCTTTTAGTTTTGTGATGTTTTTTGTAATGGCAGGCTTGTTTAAGTCATTACGCTTAGAAGATTTTCGCGAAGCATCTACTAAAATTAACGCAGGCCCTGTAACCGGTAACGTTGACATTCACAACTGGCAAACACGCCTAAACCGCATCACCTCTTACCCAGATAAAACCACAACCAAATCCACACTGGATACCATCTGTCTACCTGCAATACAAACGGTTGCAACCGAACTTGCCAAAAAAGGTTTGTCGGTTATGGTAAATAATACACCAATAACAGAGCAGGCTGATTTGGCAGAACATGCTGATTTGTATCAAATTGATCTGGAGATCGTTTATCAAAACGAACAAAACTTTATCTATGGCATTCACCCTGTGGCATATCCTGTACCAATACGCCCCATTGTCCCTGATGGTCAAAACAACTATTACCGCTTAGAAACACATTTGTTTGATGGGTTACAAGGCAATGATTTGTCAGGTTATGACAAAGAACAAGTCATTAATGACATTCTTGATAAATATGAAAGACATCGGGCGTTTTTGCATTTTAACCGTGCCACGCCAGGCAATCGCCCTGTGTTTGATGAATAAACGATCAATCGTTTTTGTCAATTGCTAACAAATTTTTATCAATTGCTAACAAAACTGCCAATAAAACGCGTCAATCAATCGCTTAACGTTTTATTGGCAAACACTATTATTGGCAAACACTACAACCAAATCACTACAATTCAATTACGGTTAAGTTTTGTTTAAAACTTTGGGCTTTTTCAACATACATTTGGGCGGAAAGTTTAAGTTTCTCCGCCTGTTCCCAACTTAAGGTTTTTACCACTTTACCAGGACTTCCCATAACCACTGAATTATCAGGAATTTGCATGCCTTCGGTGATGAGTGTATTTGCACCAATGAGACAATTTTTGCCAATATTGGCATGATTTAGCACCACAGCACCGATACCGATTAGGCTATTATCACCAATCGTGCAACCGTGCAACATTGCCAAATGTCCAACTGTTACGCCTTGTCCGATATGAACTTGAATGCCTGCATCGGTATGAATGACGCAGTTTTCTTGGATATTGGTATCATCTCCAATGTGGATAGTACAGTTATCACCACGAATCACCGCTCCAAACCAGACACTGACATTTTCACCCAACACAACATCGCCTATCACTTGAGCGGACTCGGCTATCCAACCTGTAAACGGCGTGTTATGGGTGATTTTTTTATCTTGGTATTGATAAATCATAAAAACTCCTTTTTTTAAAATTTCCTTGCTAATTGCTGTTTTTAACATTGCAACCGTTTTATCAAAACAACTTTATCAAAACAATTTGTCAAAATGGCTGCCAAAACTACAGCCCTGCTTTTAAACTTGCCTCAATAAATTTATCCAAATCGCCATTGAGTACCGCGGTGGTATTAGATGTTTCTACCCCTGTGCGTAAATCTTTAATGCGCGAGTCATCAAGCACATAAGAGCGGATTTGTGAACCCCAACCAATGTCAGATTTAGAATCTTCCAAGGCTTGTTGTTGTTCCATACGCATTTGCATTTCGCGTTCGTACAGTTTGGCACGGAGCATTTTCATTGCCGTTTCACGGTTGGAGATTTGACTGCGCTCACTTTGACACGCCACCACTACCCCTGTTGGTAAATGAGTGATACGCACCGCAGAGTCTGTGGTATTGACATGCTGGCCACCTGCACCGCTTGAACGGTAAGTATCCACGCGCAAATCAGCAGGGTTTATGTCAATTTCAATATTGTCATCAATCTCAGGTGATACAAACACCGCAGAAAACGAGGTATGACGGCCATTATTACTGTCAAAAGGCGACTTACGCACCAAACGATGCACCCCAGTTTCGGTACGCAACCACCCAAAAGCATAATCCCCCTTAATATACACAGAGGCACTTTTTAATCCGGCCACACCACCTTCGGATACTTCCACCACTTTGGCATCAAAACCGTGAGCCTCGCACCAACGCAAATACATACGAAGCAACATTTCCGTCCAGTCTTGTGCCTCGGTACCGCCAGATCCCGCTTGAACATCTAAATAGCAGTTATTGCTGTCCATTTCTCCGCCAAACATGCGTTTAAATTCCAAATCAGCAACGTTATTTTCAGCTTCGTTAAGTTCCGCTTGCACTTCATCTAAAAGACTTGCATCATTTTCTTCTTGTGCCAATTCTAACATAGCGCGAGCATCGTCTAACTGCTCATCGAGAGCCACAATCACGCCAATAATGCCGTCAAGTTTGGCTTTTTCTTTGCTAATTTTGGTGGCTTTATCAGGATCTTGCCACAGTTCTGGATTTTCTAATTCAAGGTTTAGCTCTTCTAAGCGTTCTTGCTTGCTTTCGATGTCAAAGATACCTCCGAAGTTGGTCGCCACGGTCGGCTAAATCTTTGATATGTTCTAAAAATGGGTTGATTTCCATGAGTGTCGCCTTAATAATATATAAAAATGCACAAAATAAAATTGACAAACATTTTAACATATTTTATCAAATTTGTTAAAGCAATCATTTAACCGTGTTATGATAGGAACTTTTTATGACCGAAATGTTTAACCCAAAAGCCAATTTGGTTTTTTGTCGCAAATACAAGCAAAATCTACCAAAACTCCCCGCACCGCCTTTTCCCAATGCCAAAGGGCAAGAAATTCAAGACACTGTATCAGCCAAAGCTTGGCATGAGTGGCTTGAACTGCAAACCATGCTAATTAATGAAAATCATCTAAGCATGATCGATAAAGACGCCAAAAAATTTATCAACGAGCAGCGTGATAAGTTTTTGGACAACGCCGATTACGAAAAACCAAAAGGCTACACGCCACAGGGGTGATTTTGCAAAATTTTGGTAACATATTTGGTAACAATATTTGATAAAAAATATTTGGCAACATACCAGTATTTATCACCAATTTTTACCACACCCCACTTGGCCATACAATATGAAAAATACAACAAAAAAACCAATTTTACTATCTTAAAATCAGGTTTTTTGTTATGATAGACAGTTAATCTTTTTTATAAGAACTTTTATCAAAAAACTTTTTTCAACTGGTTTTCACATGATTGATTTTGCAATTGGACAACGTTATCTTTCGGATACCGAAAATGAATTGGGCTTGGGCGTGGTGGTTTTGGTAGATGACCGCTGTGTGCATATTTTATTTCCGCAAAGCGAAGAAACTCGCGTGTATGCCAAAGTATCCGCACCGCTATCACGCGTGATCTTCAAAACAGGTGATAGCATTCACGATCAAGAGGGCAACACGTTTACCGTAACGGATATGGAAGTTGTGTCAGGCGTGTGTCGTTATCATGTTGCAGAACTTGACAAACCAATCATGGAAGCTCGTTTGGGCGCAAACATCACCCTTGCCAAACCGCTTGAACGTTTGTTGGCAAATCGCATTCACCAAAACGATTGGTATGCACTGCGACAAGAAATTTTACACACACAAGCCAACCTTGCCAATCACCCACTCAAAGGCCTGATGGGTGCAAGGGTGGATATCATTGAACATCAACTGTATATTGCCCATGAAGTCGGTAAACGCATAGTGCCGCGCGTTTTGCTTGCTGATGAAGTGGGGCTTGGCAAAACCATTGAAGCTGGCTTGATTATTCACCAACAATTGTTAACAGGCAAGGCAGAACGCGTGTTAATCCTTGTACCTGACAGCTTACAATATCAATGGATGATTGAACTGCGTCGGCGCTTTAACCTTGAATTTTCGATTTTTGATTTGGTGCGAACCGCCGCCATTGCCGAACACGATCCCACACAAAATCCTTTTTTAACCGAACAATGCATCATTGCAAGTGTGGATTTGTTGCTTGACCATGAGGATTTACACGAAAAAGCCTTAGAAGCTGGTTTTGACTTATTGGTGGTTGATGAAGCCCATCATTTGCATTGGAATAGCGAACAAGGTGGCAATGACAAATACGCACTGGTAGAAAGTTTTGCCAAACAAACCGCAGGGGTGTTATTGTTAACCGCCACCCCTGAACAGTTAGGCTTAGAAAGTCATTTTGCCAGGTTGCGACTGCTTGATCCGCATCGTTTTATAGATTTGGACAGCTTTTTGGCAAGCGAGGATCGTTTTGCCCAAATTGCCCAAATTGCTGAGGCATTGTTAAGCAATGACCCATTAAATGATGGACAAAAATCGGCTTTAACTCAACTGCTTGGACATGAAATTATTGATGATGAAATGGGGCGTGGGCGAGCAATTAACGAGCTATTGGATCGTCATGGAACGGGGCGTGTGTTATTTCGCAACACGCGTGAAAGTGTCGCTTGGCTTATTCAAGGCTTTCAAGGACGTCGCTCCGTGGCATACCCATTGCCTTTGCCCAACAGTTGGCAAAACAGCTACCACACTCAAGGCAAATTGCGCGAACAATTATGGAGCGAAGAGCAACAGCCCAATGGTGATTGGCTAGAAAACGATCCAAGAGTTGTGTGGCTAATTGACACCTTAAAACAACCACTCAAGCACAAAAAAGTACTGTTAATTGCACGCAGTGGCACAGTGGTAGAAAGTCTAGAAGCAGTGCTGCGGCTACACGCAGGCATTAAAACAGCGATCTTTACCGAGCAAATGAGCCTACTGGAACGCGATCAAGCAGCCGCCTATTTTGCTGACCGCGAAGGTGCTCAGATTTTATTGGCATCTGAAATTGGATCTGAAGGACGCAATTTTCAATTTGCCAGTGATTTGATTTTGTTTGATTTGCCTGCCAACCCTGACACGCTTGAACAACGTATCGGACGGCTTGATCGTATCGGACAACGCCAAGAAATCTGTATTCACGTCCCTTATGTAACAGGAACGGCAACCGAACGTTTGTATCGTTGGTATGATGAAGCCTTGGCTATTTTTAATCAAATTTCACCAACCGCCCAAACTGTGCAAGAATATTTTATCGCTGAATTAAAACCGCTGTTAGAGGGCAAAGGCACAACCGCCGATTTTGATGCCATTCTTACCAAAGGATACCAACAACGCCTTGAATTAGAAGCTATGATGCAACAAGGGCGTGATAGACTGCTTGAGTATAATTCCTGTCGTCCACGTGTGGCTGGCAAAATTGCCTATACCATGCGAGAATTTGATGACACCAATCACCTGCCACGTTTTTTTGAGCGGTTTATGTCGTCCATTAACATGGATTTTAGCGGTCAACGCGATGGCTCTCTTATGCTTCACCCAAGCGATGAAGTGCAACTACAAGGGTTGGCTGTTCCTGAAGATGGCATGAGCTTAACCTTTGAACGCGATCAAGCCTTGGTGCGCGAAGATTTGGCGTTTATGACTTATGAACACCCATTAATGCAAAGTATTTTTGAAAGCATTCATTCAGGTTCGTTTGGCAATGCCACCGTTGCCACATTGCAAAGCAGTGCTATGCCAGAGGGCATGCTGTTATTGGAGGTAAACTTTCGCGTAGAGGCGATCGCCCCAAAACTACTCAATTTAACAGGTTACCTAACAAAACCAATTGTACGCGTATTTTTAAGCCAACAAGGCACAGATTTTAGTGAAAAAATCCGTGCAGATATGATTGCACCACACATTTATCGGTTGGATAAAAGCCGTGCAGGGCAAGTCATTAAAGCCCGCCGTGATATCATTGAACAACGTTACGATCAAGCGGTTGGCATTGCCAATGCACAACTTAGCACCATGAGCCAAGAAGCCCTTGAACGTTTTAATCAACGCTTTGAACGCGAAATTGAACGCTTGCAATATTTAAAAACCATTAACCCAAATGTGCGCGATAGCGAAATTTCTCAGTTGCAACGCCTACACCAACAAGGACAACACGCCTTACAACAGCTATCCTTAATTCCTGACAGCATACGCGTGTTAATCACGGTAAAACCGTAAATTTTAATCCTAGCAAAAAAGGCTTATGTTGCATTCATAAGCCTTTTTTATTCACACTGTTTTTGTTAACATTTTGTTAACATTGTTTTTATTAACACTGTTTTTAGTTATTCGCTAACTGCTTTTACAGCAAATAAATTGCGACCACGGTAAAAACCGTCTTTAGTCATATGATGGCGAATGTGTTTTTCACCAGTTTCTTTGTCAATAGACACCGCATTAACAATCATGTGATCGTGTGAACGGCGCATATCACGACGCGAACGGCTTTTGCGATTTTGTTGAACAGCCATGAGTTTAGCTCCTGTGCTTCTAAATTAAGCGATTGAAAAGCATGACAATGGTAAATCCACGCCCCACAATCAGTAAACATTATGAACGCTCTATTATACCTAAAAACACAATAATAAAAAAGCCCTTATCTGCATTTTTTGTAAAAATGACACAATCAGTCTGCTAAATTTGCCAAAATCGCAAAAGGATTTTGTTTTTCTTCAATCACCTCAATGGTCTCACCAGTTGTTACCGCCATTTTACAATCATCATGTTTTGGTGCAAGAGGCAAAGCCACCAACAACTCATCTTCAATCATGCTTAACAAGTATAATTTATTATCTTTGGTTAATTCACTTAGCAGCAAATATTCAGTATTTTCATCTAACAGTCCAACATGACTTTCTTTTTCTAACAATGCCAATTCGCTCTTAACATTAAGGTCAATTGCTACAGGTTCTAGGCATCTTTGACAAGTTTGCCAAAGCACTCCGTTGCTGCTAAGTTGCCACCAAATCACCGCCCCAGTTTTTTTTACCTCCAAATTAACCAACAATGGTTGGTCATTATTATGCCGTTCATCTGCCAATGCCCTCACTCTTGGCAATTGTTGCAGAGCAATTTTTCCTTGCCAATGGTAATGATTGTCAGTATGATACTCCCATTTCGCCAAATCAATGTACTTGATAAGATGACAATTAACACCAAAGGGCTTAGGACTACAATTTGAGCCATCGTTTAACGGATTATCATTTAACATAAATTAACTCTTTTTAACATAAATGAACGCTTTTGGTTTTTTAGTAAAATCTTTTTTAGTTCTTAGCAAAAAATGACTTTATTTTTGCAAAAATTTGCTATAATTTGACGCTTATTTTTTAACAGTTCAAGTTTTTAACAGTTCAAGTTTTTTGATAAGCAAGTTTCTAACAAGCAAGTTTTTTGATAAGCAAGTTTTTTGATAAGCAAATTTTATGTTACCCACTGCCAATTTTTTGCCTCATTGTTTTGTGCAACCGATAAGCTCACCAAAGGTTGCGATTTTTCGCTATCTAACCACACCTTATGTAAGCAGTGTTTGTCAAGCGGATTTGACTGGCAACCACATCACCCACATAAAATTCACCAACAAGGTTGGTTTGGCTAAAAATTTTGCCACTATGATTTGGTTTTATAGCGAAAAATATCAGGTAGATTGGTTAATTTTTCAGTTTAATCAATGGTTTCAAGCCAAAAACACCAAATTGGTGCGTGGCAATAATGAGCCTGAATATTTCGCCCCAACCGAGCATGAACCCGCCAAAATCGTATTTGCCCATGGTTTTTTTGCCAGTTGCCTGCATGAAATCAGTCATTGGTGCGTGGCAGGCAAACAACGGCGCAAACTTAATGATTTTGGCTATTGGTATGCCCCTGATGGTCGCAACCAACAGCAACAAAAGCAGTTTGAACAAGTAGAGATCATACCACAAGCCATTGAGTGCTTGCTAACTTTAAGCTGTGGCAAGCGGTTTTTGGTATCGCAAGATAATTTATCTGCCAGTTTTGACACATCAAACAGCACATTTGCCGATGATGTTGCCAAACAAGCAATAAAATTTTTTGTAACAGGCGAAAAATTACCAAGTGATGCCAAGTTTTTAATCAGCCAATTACAAAAGTTGCGCCCATTTGCACTCACACTGCATGAAATTAAACGCAATTTTGCAAAATTTTATTAGCCCTTGTTTAAAACAAAATTAACCTACTTTAAAAAATTAATCTGTAAAAATTAATCTGTTAACCGTTAATCTGCTTTAAATTGTGTATGGCAAGATTTACAACTTGCACCCACACCAGCGATCTGATCTTTCACCATATCAATGCTTGTCGCTGACTCGGCGGCGGTATTTAACGCAACAACCGCCTCTTTGTATTTGTCAATTTCGGCTTGAAATTCAGTCGGATTTGTCCAAATTTCATCTTTTGCATCGCCGCCTTTTGCAGTTTCAGGAAAATGCACCCACGGATCTTGGTTTAGGGTTTGGGCGTGTTGTTTTAATTCGTCCGCGTTAAATTTGTCCGGGTTTTCAATCATAGCACGCAAGGCCTTACTGGTGCGACCAAATTGTTTCATGATGTCCTCGCGTGCATCTTGATGTTGGCTGGCCGTCAAATCTTTATCAGCCGTGGCATTGGTGATTTGGTTTGCCGTCTCACTCACCGCAGATCCGACAGCATTTGCCCCACTGCTAACAGCACTCGCCGTTTCTTCAGCTTTATTACAACCAACCAAAGCGAAGGTTGTGGCAATTGTTAAACAAATTAGGGTTTTTTTGGCTTGCATGGCATTTTTCCTTTTGAATGTCTGCTGGCTAAGGTTTTATTTTTACTAAGTTTTTATAAAAACTTTTTTATAAAAATTTGTACAAAAAACGGCTAAATCTTGATTTTTACCAAAAACTTAGCCGATAGAAAATTTTATACATTTTAAATTTTTATGCATTTTAAATAAACAGATATTATAAATAAAGGCTTTTCAATATACAATGAATTTGTGTAAATAATAACAAAAATACTGCTTAAATTTTTCATGCAAACTGTTAAAATAAACAAAAGCGTAAGTTTAAAACATTAAAAAGCAAGTCAAAAAAATTTAAGGAAAAATCATGTCAGCCAACCGCCAACAGACCGCACAAATCCACACTGAAAACGTCCATTTTTCGCATATTTTTACCCCTTTGGATTTGGGTTTTACCACACTCAAAAATCGCATGGTTATGGGATCAATGCACACAGGATTGGAAGATCGTTTTTTTAATTATGGCAAACTTGCTCATTATTTTGCTGAACGTGCCAAAGGGGGCGTTGCTATGATTATTACAGGTGGCATCGCTCCTAACAAACAAGGCTGGCTTACCCCACTTGGTGGCACGCTTAATCAACTCACCGATGTGATCAATCACAAACGCTTAACCAAGGCAGTTCATAAGCATGACTGCAAATTGGTTTTACAAATACTACATAGTGGGCGTTACGGCTATCACCCATTTGTGGTGTCGTCCAGTGCAATTAAATCACCAATTTCGCTGTTTAAACCCAGAAAAATGTCGCACAAAAACATTTTAGCCACCGTACAAGATTTTGCTCATACCGCCAAACTTGCCAAATTAGCAGGTTATGACGGCGTGGAAATTATGGGTTCGGAGGGTTATTTACTCAACCAGTTTTTAAGCCAACATACCAACAAACGCACCGATCAATGGGGCGGTAGCTTAGAAAATCGAATGCGTTTTCCATTGGCGGTTGTGAATGCCGTGCGTGAAGCGGTTGGCAAGAATTTTATCATCACCTTTCGCCTGTCGCTTATGGATTTAGTCCCAAATGGCAATACCTTTGATGAGATTGTTTGCATTGCTAAAGCCCTAGAAAAAGCAGGCGTTAACATTATCAACACAGGCATCGGTTGGCATGAAGCCCGCGTGCCTACCATTGTAACCAGCGTGCCTAGAGCGGGTTTTGCTCATTTAACCGGTGAAATTAAAAAACACGTCAATATTCCCGTCATGGCTGCCAATCGCATCAATATGCCTGATACTGCCGAACAATTGTTGGTTAATAATACGGCGGATTTGGTGCAAATGGCGCGGCCGTTTTTGGCAGATCCCAATTGGGTCAACAAAGCAAAATCAGGGCAAACTCACCTAATTAACACTTGTATCGCCTGCAACCAAGCATGTCTCGATCATATTTTTGTCAACAAACGAGCCAGTTGTCTTGTCAACCCACAAGCCTGCTATGAAACCGAGTTGGTATACAAACCTGTGAAAAAAGCCAAAAACATTGCAGTCATCGGCGCAGGCATGGCAGGGTTATCCGCCAGCAGCGTATTGGCAAAACGTGGGCATCAAGTTACCATTTTTGAAGCCCAGGATAAAATCGGCGGACAATTTAACTATGCCAAAGTCATTCATGGCAAAGAAGAATTTTTTGAAACCATTCGTTATTTTGATAATTTGTTACAAACATTAAATGTAACGGTTAAGCTAAACCACAAGGTTACGAAAGAATTTTTACAAAATGAGAAATTTGACGATGTGATTATTGCCACAGGCGTTATACCGCGTTCTTTAAAGATTCAAGGTGCAGATTTGCCAAACGTGATAAGCTATGCCGAACTGTTGTCTGGTGAAAAAACCGCAGGGCAAACAGTGGCTGTGATTGGAGCAGGCGGTATTGGTTTTGATGTCAGTGAGTTTTTGACTGCAACCGATGATCGAACGTTTATAATACAAAATTTACAACAAAATCAAATTCCTACGCCACAACCTCTTGATGAATGGCAAGCCCAATGGGGCGTGGATAATCGCAGCAATTACGACAGTTTCGGCGGTTTGACAACTGCCAAAAAAATCACGCCAGCTCGAAAAGTATACTTAATGCAACGCAAAAAAGATCGTCTAGGGACAGGGCTTAACAAAACGTCAGGGTGGGTACATCGCACCGCCCTAAAACAGCATGGTGTGATTGAAATGAGCGATGTACAATACGAAAAAATCACAAGCGAGGGCATTTGGTTACGCACCAATAATGGTCAAAGTCAGCTGTTGCGCGTGGATACAGTGGTCGTGTGCGCAGGCCAAGAGTCGGTGAATGATTTAATGCCAAAATTAACCGACAATTTGGATCAATTAACCGCCCAATATCACGTCATTGGCGGAGCAAAATTTGCAGGTGAATTGGATGCAAAACGAGCCATTCGCGAGGGCGCAGAATTAGGAGCACAATTATAAATTCTACAAAACAAACCATGACAAAATCACCAAATGCCTGTTAATATCGGTCATTAAGCTTTGCCAAATCATATTTTAACGCATCAAAACACACGCCCATTTCAAAGCCTCGATATTGCAAAAAACGCAGTTGACGGGCTTTTTCTTTTTGATCGCAAGGTATGCCATCACCAAATTTTTTGACACGCGCTTGTACCGCTTGAGCAAGCCAATCCACTTCGTAATTTTCGTTAACTTCTTCTTGTTCTTCTGCTGTGGCATTGATAATCAAATCACTAAAAAATTCAGCGTGGTTGTCAATCCACTCATTCACACCATTGACAGATAAAATCGTAGTCAATCCGTGTTTTTTAAGGGTTTGATAAATGCGAATTTTGCCGTGTTTTTTACCAATGCCATCTTTAATCAGTGCCGAGGTCATACGTTCATCGGATTGGTAACCCTCGCGTTCAAATTCAATCAACAAATGTTCTATTGCATCGACATCGCATTGTTTTTCAAGAAGTTTTTGGCGCAATTCTGACTTTGAATGCTCTCGCCTACCCAAATAATAAAAGGCAAGCCAACGCATATAACTTTCACCTTTGATTTTATCATGGTAAGCTGTACGCTCTTCATCTGTCATTAATTGAGTTTCAAGATTTTTTAATAAATTATCCGTCATACCAATCAGTTAATGTTAATCATTTAATATTAATCATTTGTTGTATTTTATCACCTTAAAAAATAAAAAGCCGACAAGAGCCGACTTTTTAACCACAGTGCAATAATCATATAGCCTTGTAAAATCCAATCATTAATTTTCTTTGACAAACAAATAACCCTTGCTGCGCACAGTTTTAATGCGTTTTGGATTTTCTGGATCATCGCCGATTTTTGGACGAATGCGCGAAATACGCACATCGATAGAACGATCCTGCCCATCGTATTCAATGCCACGCAAACGCTCAAAAATATCCTCACGCGATAAAATCCGACCTGCATTTGAGGCTAATAACCACAACAAATCATACTCTGCACTGGTGAAATCCACCAATTCATCATTTAACGTTACCGAGCGTCCGCCATTGTCAATAACCAAATCACCAAATTCAATGCGCTGATCAACTTCATCTGTCGGAGCAACATCAGAACGGCGCAACAATGCACGAATGCGAGCCAATAATACGCGTGGCTGGGCGGGTTTTGCCACATAGTCATCTGCACCCATTTCCAACCCCAACACCTGATCCATATCGTCAGTGCGAGCGGTTAACATCAAGATCGGATTGTGATAATGTGGACGCACCTCGCGACACACCGTCAAACCATCACTACCAGGCAACATGACATCAAGCACCACAATATCAGGTTGTTCATTAATAATGCGTCGAATGGCACGCGTACCGTCCGTTTCAATTGCTACATCTAACCCATTTTTGCGTAAATAATCCTGTGTTAATGTCGCCAATCGTTCATCATCTTCCACGATTAACACTTTGGGGGTTAATTCTTCTTCAACCATAGTTATCTCCAAAATTTCATGACAATCAAATCATGTGTCCAATACATATGATTGTCATGGCAATAAAATATGACAAACGTTTGACAAGCAATTAGGCACGATTGCGGTATTTTTGTAGCGTTTGCAATTGTGCCAACGACTCCGCCAAAGCCGCCATCGCTGCTGATGTGTCAATGTCTGCTTTTTGATTTTGTAGCATTTGTTCTGCTTCATGACGTGCTTTGGCAATTTTAGCTTCATCTAAATCATGGGCTCGCACCGCTGTATCAGCAAGCACAGTTACCATATGAGGTTGAACCTCCAAAACACCACCTGAAATATACACCATTTCGTCATTACCATTGGCTGTTTTGATTTGCATCGCACCTGGTCGCAACATGGTAATAAAAGGCGTATGGCCTGCCAAAATACCCACTTCACCTTCCACACCTGTGGCAATCAACATACTGATTTCACCTGTGTAGATGGTTTCTCTTGCACTGACGACATTACATTGTAAAGTTGCCACAGTTTTCTCCTAAAGATGATGTTGATGTTTCACAAGGTATCAATTTATCTAATTATCCAAAAACTTTTTACAAGCATTTTAAAAACAAATCTTTAAAACAAATCTTTAAAATCAAAAGGCCAATTAACAAATCAAAACCGTCAACACATTATCAATCAACATACTATTAATCAACATATTGTCAATCAGTTAGCCACGCAATTTTTCTGCTGCAGCAACAACCTCTTCAATACCGCCTTTCATATAGAAAGCCTGCTCTGGCAAATCATCGTATTCACCGTTCAAAATTGCCTTGAAACTTTGAATGGTTTCGCGAATTGGTACATATTTACCTGGCGATCCTGTAAACACTTCTGCAACATGGAAAGGCTGTGATAAGAAACGCTGGATTTTACGTGCACGGTAAACCACCAGTTTATCATCTTCTGACAACTCGTCCATACCCAAAATTGCAATAATGTCTTTTAACTCTTTAAAACGTTGCAATACTTCTTGCACGCCACGAGCCACACTGTAATGTTCTTCGCCAATAACTTGTGGATCAAGTTGACGTGATGTCGAATCCAATGGATCAACTGCAGGATAAATACCTTGCGATGCAATATCACGACTAAGCACAACGGTTGCATCTAAGTGGGCAAAAGTTGTCGCAGGCGATGGGTCAGTCAAGTCATCTGCAGGCACATAAACCGCTTGAACCGATGTAATTGATCCTGTTTGTGTTGATGTAATGCGTTCTTGCAACACCCCCATTTCTTCTGCCAAGGTTGGTTGATAGCCTACCGCTGATGGCATACGCCCCAACAAGGCCGACACCTCTGTACCTGCCAATGTATAACGATAAATATTGTCAACAAACAGCAATACGTCGCGGCCTTTGCCATTTTCGTCTTTCTCATCACGGAAATATTCCGCCATGGTTAAACCCGTTAACGCAACACGCAAACGGTTTCCCGGCGGTTCATTCATCTGACCGTATACCATAGCAACTTTGTCAAGTACGCCAGAATCTTTCATTTCATGATAAAAGTCATTACCCTCACGCGTCCGCTCACCAACACCTGCAAACACTGACAAACCAGAATGAGCTTTTGCAATGTTATTAATAAGCTCCATCATGTTAACGGTTTTACCAACACCTGCACCACCAAACAGACCAACTTTACCACCTTTAGCAAATGGACACAGCAAGTCAATTACTTTAATGCCTGTTTCTAGTAGTTCTGTTGAGTTGGATTGTTCGTCATAACTGGGGGCTTCACGATGAATAGACCAAGTTGTATCCGCCTGTACTTCGCCAGCTTCATCAATTGGACGGCCTAATACGTCCATAATACGCCCCAACGTACCTTTACCAACTGGCACAGAAATTGGATTGCCCGTATTACTCACAGGCAAACCACGTTTTAAACCCTCGGTTGAACCCATTGCAATGGTACGCACGATACCATCACCCAACTGTTGTTGCACCTCTAAGGTTGTTTCTGTGTTTTCAACTTTTAAAGCGTCATAAATTTTTGGCACGCTTTGACGATCAAATTCAACGTCAATCACCGCACCAATAATCTGTACAATACGACCGCTACTCATTACGTTCTCCTTGAATTTAGGTCAATTATGAAACAGCAGCCGCACCGCCAACGATCTCCGAAATTTCACGGGTAATCGCCGCTTGACGCAGCTTGTTGTAAACTAATTGTAATTCTTTAATTAAGTTACCTGCATTGTCTGTTGCTGCTTTCATTGCAACCATACGAGCAGACTGCTCCGATGCGATATTTTCCACCACACCTTGATATACAACAGATTCCACATAGCGCCCCATTAAACTATCCACCAAATCTTTAGCAGATGGTTCATAAATATAATCCCAACTATGCTCACGTTTTACCATAGTTTCATCATGCAATTCACTTGCAGAAATTGGCACCAATTGTTGTACATTTGGTTTTTGGGTCATAGCATTGATAAATTCATTGTATACCAAATAAATTTCATCAATCTCACCACGATTAAACGCATCAAGCATCACTTGAACAGGGGTGTTTAATTGTTCAAAACTTGGGTTATCACCATAATGTGATTCAGCTGCAATCACCGTACCGCCAAAAGTCTTAAAAAAACTTACCCCTTTTTGCCCAATCACAGCAAAGCGCACTTCAATCGATTGACTGTTTTTTTCTTTTACATCTTGCATCAATTTTTTAAACAAATTGATGTTTAAACCACCCGCCAAACCACGATCAGATGTTACCACAATATAGCCCACGCGATTAACAGGACGAGGCACCAAATAAGGGTGCTTGTAATCAGGCGATGCTTTTACCAAATGTGAAACCACTCGACGTATATTTTCAGCATATGGGCGACCTAGTTGCATGCGCTCTTGAGCCTTGCGCATCTTGCTCGCCGCAACCATTTGCATAGCTCGAGTAATTTTTTGGGTGCTTTTAATACTAGCAACTTTTGCTCGAATTTCTTTTAAACTTGCCATAAGTAATCCATACAGCTGGGTTTTATGATTAACAGGGTTATCAATTAAGCCAACCCTGTTAACAGTTTTTTAAAAATACACAAAGTCCAAATCATTACTTTGTTTATCGTTATATGACAATTTACAATAAAATCAATCCGTTATTAAAATGAATGATTTTGTTTAAATGTTTCAATTGCCGTCTTAAATGTGTTTGCAATGTCATCATTGTAATTTGCCGTGTCATCAATTTCTTGCATAAATGCACCATGCTGATCACGCAAATAACGCAATAAACCTGCTTCAAATGCACCAACTTTATTAACAGGCACATCTGCCAAATAACCCTCGTTAGAGGCATAAATTACCGCTGCTTGCTCTGCAATTGACATTGGTGCGTATTGGTGTTGTTTCATCAATTCAGTAACACGTTGTCCATGATCAAGTTGCTTACGCGTTGCATCGTCAAGATCAGATGCAAATTGTGCAAATGCCGCCAATTCACGATACTGTGCCAAAGCTGTACGAATACCGCCTGACAATTTTTTGATGATTTTGGTTTGGGCTGCACCACCAACACGCGATACCGAAATACCTGCATTCACCGCTGGACGAATGCCTGAGTTGAATAGGCTTGACTCAAGAAAAATCTGACCATCGGTAATTGAGATGACGTTTGTCGGTACAAACGCAGATACGTCGCCTGCTTGGGTTTCAATGATTGGCAAGGCAGTCAATGAACCCGTTTTGCCTTTTACCTCGCCACCAGTAAATTTTTCAACATAATCAGCATTGACACGCGATGCACGCTCTAGCAAACGCGAATGTAGGTAAAATACATCACCCGGATAGGCTTCACGTCCCGGCGGACGACGTAAT
Organism: Moraxella macacae 0408225; assembly: GCF_000320365.1. GTDB lineage: Bacteria > Pseudomonadota > Gammaproteobacteria > Pseudomonadales > Moraxellaceae > Faucicola > Faucicola macacae. Next base: position 916,523 of record NZ_ANIN01000001.1, on the reverse strand, counting down.
AACAATGAAATTTGACGATAAGCCACCGCTTGTTTTGACAAATCATCATAAATAATTAATGCATCTTCACCCCTATCACGGAAGTATTCACCCATGGTACAACCTGAATACGGTGCGATATATTGTAGCGATGCAGGCTCGGATGCTGATGCAACCACAACAGTTGTATAAGCCAACGCACCTGTTTCTTCTAATTTACGCACAACATTGGCAATGGTTGAACGTTTTTGTCCAACTGCAACATAAATACATTTAATACCAGAATCTTTTTGAGCAATAATTGCATCAATTGCCATAGCGGTTTTACCCGTTTGGCGGTCGCCAATGATAAGTTCACGCTGCCCACGCCCAATTGGAATCATAGTATCAACTGATTTATAACCTGTCATCACAGGTTCATCTACTGATTGACGATCAATAACGCCCGGTGCAATTTTTTCAACTTTATCAGTCAATTTGGCATTAATCGAACCCTTACCATCAATGGGGTTACCCAGTGCATCTACCACACGACCTAGCAATTCAGGCCCAACAGGCACTTCTAAAATACGGCCTGTACAATAGGCTTTTTGACCTTCTTGTAGGCTTAGATAATCCCCCAATACCACAGCACCAACTGAGTCTTGCTCAAGGTTTAATGCCATACCATAGATACCACCTTCAAACTCAATCATTTCGCCGTACATGGCATCTTCAAGACCATGAATCTGTACGATACCGTCAGATACCATGACAATTGTGCCTTCGTTTTTTGCTGTGGCACCCGCAGTCAGGTCTTGAATTCGCTGCTTAATCAGATTACTGATTTCCGCTGGATTCAATTGTTGCATTGCACTGTTTCCTTAAATAAATACCAATTGCTTAAAGTACTTGATAAACGTATTTTGCTTTTGCAAAAGTACGTAAGATTAAGCAATTATCTGTGTTTTTAACTGTTTTAATTTGCCACGTACAGAGTCATCAATGACTTTATCACCGACTTTAATCTTTATGCCACCAATCAAGCTTGGATCAACATCAACATGCAACACCACATCGGCATTAAATGAGATTGACAAACGGCTTTCAATAAGTAACGCTTGTGCTTTGGTGAGCGGATAAGCAGACGTAACATAAGCATTGATTTCTTTGGCATCGGTCGCTTTTAATAAACCAAAACGCTCATAAATATAAGGCAATAATGCCAAACGTTCTTGCTCGGCAAGTTGTGTTAAATAATTCACAAACGCATGATTGTTTGTCTGTTGCCCACCGTCAATCGCTGTGCTTAAGGTTTTAAACACATTGTTATCATCGGTTGCGGTTTGGTTGTAAAGTTCGGTTAAAGTGGTAACTTTACTCGCAGCTACAATCGCTGGATTATGTAGATACTCTGCAAATGCCTTATCACTTACGATGGCATTCATTACCGCTAAATAATCTTGCCATTCATTGATAGCATGATGCTCTTTAGCATAATCAAATGCTGCTTTTGCATAGGGTCTTGCTAAGGTTGATAAATCAGCCATCATATCCTCACTACTGTACTGTTGCCACTTATAACTTTGCTGCCAATTGGTTTAGCATATTGGCATGAGCTTCTGAATTGACCTTTTCTTGTAAAATTTTTTCAGCACCCAATACAGCAAGTTCGGCAACTTCAGCACGAAGGCTTTCACGGGCTTTGCTAATTTCTTGATCAACTGCATCACGGGCTTGTTGGCGAATACGTTCAGCCTCAGCTTGTGCTTGCAGTTTGGCATCTTCAATCATTTGATTGGCACTTTTGTTGGCTTGTTCAATAAGTGATGCCGCTTTTGCTTTTGCTGCTGCCAATTCTTGTTCTGCAGTCGCACCAGCGGTTGCCAAATCAGCTTTTGCTTTTTCAGCAGCATTCAAACCATCTGCAATTTTGCGTTGACGATCTGCGATTGCACCAGCCAATGGCGGCCACACAAATTTCATGCAAAAAATCACAAAAATGGCAAATGCAATGGATTGTCCGATTAGGGTTGCATTGATATTCACGTAGAATCCCTCGTTAATTAAGTTTCTTCAATTCCTCGTCCACATTTAATCATTGTGGACGGTGTACTGACAACTTACCTATTAACCTGCTAAAGGATTGGCAAATAACAATAACATGGCAATACCAACACCAATCATTGGCACCGCATCAAGAAGACCTGCTACAATGAACATACGCGTTTGTAATTGCGATCCAAGTTCTGGTTGACGTGCTACGCTTTCTAAGAATTTACCACCTAAAATCGCAAAACCAATACCTGTGGCTAATGCACCTAAACCGATAAGTAAAGCAACGGCTAATACGGTCATACTTGCTAGTTCTGGAGTCATCGAGATATCCTCATTGTTAAAAAATTAATGGTCAGTTTGGCTTGCAGCACTTAGATAAATGATGGTCAACATCATAAAAATAAACGCCTGCAAAGTAATTACTAAAATGTGGAAGATAGCCCACGGAACAGATAATACCCATTGCAAATAAAACGGCATCAGGGCAATCAACACAAAAATCAATTCACCAGCATACATGTTGCCAAAAAGTCGTAAGCCTAATGAAATTGGTTTTGCGATAAGCGTTACAGTTTCTAAAATAAAGTTAACAGGAATTAACGCAACTTTAGCCACTGGATTGTTAGCACTAAATGGATGCAAGGTTAGCTCACCAATAAATCCACCAAAGCCTTTTTCTTTAATAGAATAAATAATAATCAGTGCAAATACTGATAACGACATACCAAGCGTTACATTTGGATCGGTGCTTGGTACAATTTTCATATATACATGGTGTGGGTCATGCCCCATTGCTTCACCGATTTTTTGTGCCAAAACTGGAATATAATCGATTGGGATTAAATCCATCAAATTCATTAAGAAAATCCACACAAAAATCGTTAGTGCAAGCGGTGCAATTAATTTTGACGTACCATGATACGATTCTCGCACGTTACTATCAACAAATTCAACAATCATTTCAATAAAGGCTTGTAATTTTGATGGCGTCTCCGATGTTGCTTTTTTGGCGATCAGATAAAACAATCCACAAAAGAAAATACCAAGCCCAAATGACCATAGCATAGAATCTAAATGAATGGCATTAAAGCCCATAGCGGCGGCTTCAGCTTGCGTTTCGGCAACTTTCCAGCCAAGCTCCGGGTGATGGCCATACGTCCAGTTTGTCAAATGGTGCTGAATGTACTCATTTGAAGTAACTTCATGTGCGTGAGCGGTTGCGTCTGCCATAGTCTTCACTTTTTGTCTATCGTGAGTCAATAAAAAAAATTAGTGCAACCGATTAGCCTAAAAAAGCAACCATTTACACCTATTTAAAAACCTGCTTATATTAATGCAAACCTTACCTTTTTGTAAAGGTTTAAATTAAAATATTTTGCAAGAAATTGCATTTTTTTTTATAAAAAAATCAAAAATTATGAAAAAATATCGGTAAATATTCAAAAAATTAAAATTTTCGTCATTTTTTAAGCATATATTGCAAAAAATTTATTTATTAACTATTTTTATTTTTTGTCAGAAAATTGTTGCTAATTTCTATCAAGATTGTAACCGAAAACTTACCAAAATATGGCTAATTTGTAACACAATAAAACCAACAAACACCCAAACCGCCAATAACGGCTTTAATCCGCCAAAAACCCCTGCAAAGCCTATAAAAGTAATCAGCCATTTTGCCAAAGTCGCCTGATACATACGATGCACAATTTTATGCTTGTGTTTTGATCCTGTTACTCCCAAGGCAATTTTGGCAAAGACCAACTGCCCTATCCATGCCAATAACGCACCTGCCAACAAATTTTTGCTAATTGCAAAACTTGTTTTTGCCAAAACCATATCAAGCCCAATGCCAATAAACACCAAAGCCAATACCAACCAAGATTGGCGGTTAATGGCTTTTTGAATGCGATACGGTTGAAAACGAGGTTGTGGTTTTATCATGATCGATTGAAAAATAGGAAATGAAAAGCACTTAAGGGCAAAATTTTAAGTCTTAATAAATCTATAATCTTAATAAATCTATATATAGGCTTGAAAAATCATCAAACACGCCTTATTATAGTGCTTCATAGCGTTTGGTGCAAGTTTTCGCCTTTAATAGCTTTTAAGTTTTGCGGTGAGTTTATGTCTACAACCCTTTATCAGCACAGCACACCCTCCGTTCAACACGTTGACGACACGCTCGCTTCACGCGATTATGTGGCACATTCTGCCAGTTGCCAACACTGTCATCAGCCTGATAGTATTCAGCGATCGCTAAGCCTAGCCAAAGAAACTTGCACAAGCCAAGGCGTGCGATTTACCCCCTTACGCGAACAAGTATATCGGTTAATTTTGCAATCAGACACACCAATTGGCGCGTATGATTTATTGGCAAAATTACAAAAAACCACCGAAAAAACCCTCGCACCACCGACAATTTATCGCAGCTTGGATTTTTTATTAGACATGGGTTTTATTCATCAGTTAAGTGCAACCAAAACTTTTTTTGCTTGTTGTTGGCCAGAAAACCAACACACTGCAACGTTTTTAATTTGTCAAAAATGCGGTGATGTCCAAGAATTAAGCCACGATACCTTAGATAATTTGCTTAACAAACTTGCCGATCAAGCTCAATTTGCCATAAAATCCAGCGTGATTGAATTGTCAGGCATTTGTCAAAAATGCCAATAAAATTAATATTTTAACATTATTTATCAAACATTTTTTAAATTTTTTACAAAACAAAATCGCGTTTGCTCTTGATTTTGTGTAAAATTCATGTAAAATTTGTCATTCTCATCAACAATTATCCCTAATTTTGCGAAAGGATATCGTCTTGAGTACGTCTGTTTATGCACATCATCGTACCGCCTCTTTTGATAATTTGGATAATAATTTGCAGACCGCCAAGTCCATCACCCCAAAAAATCCTAATTTTGTGCAATTGGTGCAAATTACTGATTTGCATTTGTTTGAAGATACGCAACAATTGTATTGTAATATCAATCCAAAAACCAATTTAGACAACATTATGGCGTTGGTGGAGTGCGATTTTGCCGATCGTGATTTATTGGCAATTACAGGCGATCTGTTGCAAGAACCAACCGAAGCAAATTACACGCAACTGTTTGATTATTTTGATAAATTTAGTTCGCCCTACGTGGCAATTTCAGGCAATCACGATGTTACGATGGAGCTTGACAGTCATTTGCCCTTTTTTCAGCGTCGTCATCTTGGCGTGCAAGTGGACAGTCGCCTAAAAAATTGCCATGTGGTAACCACACCTGTTTGGGATATTATTTTTTTAGACAGCAGTTGCACAGGTGAAATTTGGGGCTATTTTTGTCAATGGACGTTGGATTGGTTAAAAAACACGTTGGCGGTGCGCCAAAAACCGTGTATTATTTTTTGCCACCATCCGATGTTTAATGTTGGTTCGGCGTGGATTGACAATCATCAATTAAAAAACAGCGATGACTTTTGGCAAACAATTTTACCTTTTAAAGCACAGATTAAAGGAATTTTTGTTGGGCATGTTCATCAGGATTTTTCCAGTATTATCAATGACATACCTGTTTATACCACGCCGTCTACATCTGCTCAATTTTTGCCAAATCAAGACGAATATGGCATTGATGACATTGAGGCAGGCTTACGCTGGATAACATTATATAACAATGCCACACTTGCAACAGGAGTAACAAGAGTACAAACCAAATCACTGTTTTAGACTTAACCGTCAATTTGCGTTGAATTTTTGACCTTTGCCCCCACTGTGTAAGGCGAATTTTAATACTTGGGATTTTTTAATACTTGGGATTGGCAAACTTTTTTATACAAAACTTTTGTTTATAAAAAAATTGCAATACCAATGATAAATTTTTTTGGAGAACTGTATTTTGGAGAACTGTATGGTAGCCACTCAAACTGAACAAAATTTTAGTTTCATTCCTTATCAAGCCAAAGCCGACGAAGAATACATGAATGACACTCAGCTTGAGCATTTTACACAAATTTTGGAAGCTTGGAAAGCCCAGCTCTTAACCGAAGCAGAAAGCACCAAATCTTATATCCAAGACGAGTCTACAGCCATGCCTGATATCAATGACCGTGCCACGCAAGAAGAAGAGTTTGCCCTAGCCTTGCGTACGCGCGATCGCGAGCGAAAACTCATTCGCAAAATTGACAAATCATTGGCAGATATCGAAAGCGGTGATTATGGTTTTTGTGAAACCTGTGGTGTAGAAATTGGACTACGTCGCCTAGAAGCTCGCCCCACAGCCACTCAATGTATTGATTGCAAAACCTTGTCAGAAATTAAAGAAAAACAGGCATGGGGACACGCCTAACGCTCTATGTTGGCCAAAGCACAAGCAATAGCACAGGCAATAACGCTTGATTCTGACACAAAAATTGGGCGTTTTGCACCATCACCAACAGGCAATTTACACTTTGGCTCTTTGATTACCGCCGTTGCCAGTTTTTGCCTTGCAAAAAAGGAGGGTGGCAAATGGTTGCTACGCATTGAAGATGTTGACGATGAACGCTGTCATGATGGTTTTAGCCAACAAATTTTAACCGATTTGACACGACTTGGGTTGCATTGGGATAATGAAGTTTATTATCAATCGCAACACCTTGATTTATATCATGAAACTTTGGAAAACCAACTCAATTCTATGAGTTATGGGTGCAACTGTAGCCGAAAATCCATTCAGCAATTTTACCAAAAACAACGCCTCTTGCCTAATACACCATCTGCACAAAACCCACTGATTTATCCTAAAATTTGTCAACATAAAAATTTAGCCAAACATCATGCGGTACGCTTAATCATGCCTGACAAAAATATACAATTTTTTGATAATTATCAAGGTATTATGATTGATAACCCACAACGCAGTCAGGGTGATATCGTCGTGCGTCGCCGCCAAGAATCTTTAAAATGCCCTCTACAAAAAACAGCACCAAAAGGTAGGATTAATTACATGCTTGCCGTGGTCATAGATGACATCACCCAAGGGGTAAATCAGATTGTGCGTGGGCTCGATATTTTGCCACTAACCACCGCCCAACTGGCAATTTATGATTATTTACAAGCACCAAGAGTGAACAGTTATTATCATTTGCCAATTTTAGTCAATCATAAAGGGCAAAAACTCTCAAAACAAACCCTTGCTGAACCCATTGCCAATTATCGCAGCCAAGATTTACTACAACTTGCATTACAGTTTTTAGGACAAAAGCCAGTAGAAAAAAATTTGCCTGAAATCATGCTACAACAAGCCATCACACAATGGCAAGATCATACATTGGTTGGCAAACAACAGCTGTTTTGTCCGCCATTGGCAAATTTAATTTAAAGTTTTTTAATTTAAAGTTTTATATATTATCTTAATTGTTAATAATTATCTTAATTTTGTTAATAATAGCGAGCCTCGGTTGGTGAAATTTTTGGACTGTCTTTAATGATTCTTAACAAAATTCCAATAATCATCAAATTCACCACCATAGATGAACCACCGTAACTAAAAAATGGCATGGTAAGGCCTTTGGTAGGCAAGATACCAAGCGTCATGCCTGCATTGACAAATGCTTGACCAAAAAACAACACCCCCACGCCAAACGCAAAATAACTCAACCGACTTTGGCGACGTTTTAGCGTGTCATAACTGATTTTCATCACCACCCAAATCAACAAAATCTGTAAACTTAGCAAAAACACCACGCCCATCACACCAAGCTCTTCCCCTGTAATTGCCAATAGAAAATCCGTGTGTGCTTCGGGCAAATGGGCTAATTTTTGAATGCTTTCACCATAACCTACTCCCGTCCACTCACCGCGAGCAAATGCCACAATACTGCGTCCAAGCTGATAATCACTGTCTTTTAAATCGTCAAATGGATCAAGAAACGATGTTACTCGCTTGACACGATAACCTGCGGTAATAATAGCAAACACAATGCCAACAGACACCGTGCTAAGTAAAATCATCACCAAACGCAAGGGCAAGCCTGCCACAAAAATCATCGCTCCAATACAGCCAACAATAATCACCACCGAACCAAAATCAGGCTGAAACATAATGGCAGACAGGATAAAACTGGCAAGCCCACACAGTCGCAAAAACCCTTTGGCTTGATAGCGTACTTCATCAACACGTCGCACCAAAAAATCGGCGGTAAACAAAATCATTGCAATTTTTGCCAATTCTGCAGGTTGAAAATTTAATGAACCAAACTCAATCCAACGCGTACTACCATTAATCAATGAACCAAAAAACACCGTGTACAAAATCATTAACAAACAACCGATCAGCACAAAAAAACTGGTGTTGGTGCGAAAAATCGTTCGAAGTGGCACGCAGTACACAATAAAACCAAAAATAATCCCAATCAACATATATGACAATTGGTTGGTAAAAAATTTAAGCGAGTACATATGGTTAAGTTCAGCAAACGAAACCGAGGCCGATGCCACCATGAGTAAACTCATGACCATAATCATAGCAACGCAACTGATTAACACCGATGATAATGATGGCAACCAACGCGTATTTGTTGTGGCATTCGCCAAAGAAATTGCGTGAGAAGTAGAAGAACTGCGTAATGGCATAACCCAACCTAATTATCTTAATTTTTTATCAAACAACTACTTAAAATCATTGACCAAATCTTTAAACGCTTGTCCACGTTGCACATAATCTGTAAATTGATCAAAACTTGCACACGCAGGCGATAACAACAAAGCACCAACATTGGCATCACGCTCACTATCGACCACTGCCTGATTAAAGGCATTTTGCAATGTTTGACAATGATGCAAAACCACGTTTTCACCAAGTTTGGCAGATTGTAAATCATCGGCAATTTTTTTGCTGTCCTTGCCAATCAAATACACATAACTTACAAACTTCGTCAGCGGATTGGCAAGATCAAAAAACTGCTGTTCTTTACCCACACCACCCAAAATTAGTGCCAATTTTTTGCCTTTTGGTTGATATACATTGCCTAAACCACACACAGCAGCAAGCGTGGATCCAATATTTGTGCCTTTAGAATCATCATAACAGTCCAATTTGTGATTGGCAATTGACAAAGTTTTAACAAACTCACAGCGATGTGGCAAACCAACAAATTGTTTAATCGTATTTAACATACTATCTGGTGAAAATCCGGCCAATTCACCAATTGCCAATGCAGACAACGCATTTATCAAATTATGCTGCCCTTTAATTGGTACATCTTTTTCATGAAGCAGTCGCTGACTGCCACGAGCCAACCACATCTCACCATCGCTATCGGTCAAAATACCGTATTGATTTATATCAGGTGCACTTGCTCCAAAACTTATCCTAGGTATATCATCAGCAACCAGTGGTCTGCTTAGCGGATCGTCGCGATTGACAACAATGGATTTTGCTCCTTGAAAAATACGGTGTTTTTCGCGGTGATAACCCAACATATCACCATGACGATCAAGATGATCAGGCGACATGTTTAACACAACCGCAACTTGAGCGGATAACTGCGTGGTGGTTTGCAATTGAAAACTGGACAATTCAAGCACTGCAAGATCAATTGGATCGCGCAACAAATCCAATGCAGGCAAGCCAAGGTTGCCCCCAACGCCGACTTTTTTGCCCATATTTTCTGCCATTTTGCCCACCAAAGTTGTTACAGTGCTTTTGGCATTTGAACCTGTAATTGCAATGATTGGAATATTTTTTTGTTGGCAAATTTCATGAAATAATTGAATATCACTCACCATTGCAATATGATGGGCACGCACGCCATCAAATACAGGCAACAAAGGATCAATACCGGGGCTGATAATAATGCGACTTGCAGTTGTCAATAGTTCACTGTCAATACCGCCAAAATAAGTCATCACGTTATTTGGCAACTGTTTGGCAAGATTTGGATAACCACTGTCAGTTACCGCCACCTGATAGCCCAGTGCATGCAGATGATTCACCACAGCCAGACCTGATTTTCCAAGTCCTACCACGATTTGTAAGCCCTCGCCACGATGTAAAACCGTATTTTTGCCGTTTGCTGTCATTGTACTGCCCCTTAGTGTTGCCCCTTGTCAAAAATAGCTTAATTATAGCATTTTATTATGACTGCTTAGCGATTTTTTTCTACAAAATCATACAAAAAACCCAGTGTGCAAAACAATTTTTTTGCAACTTGGCTGTTTTTATTAGCCCAAAGCTATTTTTTTGAGTATAATATCAAATTATCGTTTTAACATAACTTAAAATTTAACCCAACTCAAAAAAGGAACATGCCATGAAATTGATTACTGCAATTTTAAAGCCGTTTAAACTTGATGATGTGCGTGAAGCCCTATCTGAAATCGGTGTGCAAGGCGTAACAGTTACGGAAGTCAAGGGTTTTGGTCGCCAAAAAGGACACACTGAATTATACCGTGGTGCTGAATACGTGGTGGACTTTTTGCCAAAAGTAAAATTGGAGATCGCTGTAGCAGATGACATGGTTGACTCTGCAATTGAAGCAATTATCAGCGTGGCAAATACAGGCAAAATCGGTGATGGCAAAATTTTTGTTACAAATCTTGAACAAATCATTCGCATTCGCACAGGCGAAACAGGTGAAAATGCGGTATAAAAACCGTTCGTGTCAAACATATTAACAAATTATAATCATTTTATTTGATAAAACTTATGCTAACAACAAAAAACGAACAAGCCTATTTGGATTTAATCCGTTATGTGTTTCAAAATGGCATACAAAAAGACGATCGCACAGGCACAGGCACGCGATCTATTTTTGGTGCACAAATGCGTTTTGATTTAACCGACGGATTTCCACTGTTAACCACCAAAAAAATTCATACCAAAAGCGTGATACACGAACTTTTGTGGTTTTTACAAGGCAATACCCACGTCAAATATTTACAAGACCATGGCGTGCGAATTTGGAATGAATGGGCAACCTTGGAACAAACGGCACGTTTTGGCAGACAAGCAGGAGATTTGGGCGCAATTTACGGCCATCAATGGCGAAATTTTGGAGCAACTACCGATAAAAATGGCAATTTTAACGATGATGGTATTGACCAAATCAGTCAAGTCATTGACCAAATCAAAACCAATCCAAACTCGCGCCGCCTGATTGTTACAGGTTGGAATCCAAAAGAAGCCGATCAGGTGGCCTTACCGCCGTGTCATACACTATTTCAGTTTTTTGTGGCGGACACAAAACTGTCCTGTCAACTGTATCAACGTTCAGCGGATTTATTTTTGGGCGTGCCTTTTAATATAGCAAGTTATGCGTTATTGACTCACATGGTGGCACAAGTTTGTAATCTTAGCGTGGGTGAATTTGTATGGACGGGAGGTGATTGTCATTTATACACCAACCATTTTGAACAAGTTAAAACCCAACTAAGTCGCAAACCTTTTGCTTTGCCAACGTTACAGCTAAACCCAGCCATTGACAATATTTTTGATTTTAAATTTGACGATATTCAGATTGTCAATTATCAAAGTCATTCTGTGATTAAAGCAGAAGTCGCTGTTTAACAACCGTTAACAAATTAACCAACAAATCTAATAAATCTAAACATTATGAGTTTCTATAAAACCAACCACAGTCAAACAACCAACCAACAAATAAACATCGGCCATATCGTTGCAATAAGTACCAATTACGCCATTGGCAAAAACAATCAACTGCCGTGGCATTTGCCAACCGATTTACAGCATTTTAAAAATCTGACTGCAGGTGGCATTGTCATCATGGGGCGCAAAACTTTTGAATCTATTGGAAAACCCCTGCCAAATCGTATCAATGTCATCATTACCACTGATTTAGATTATCAAGTAAATTTTGACAATGTATTAATTTTTCATAACCTTGATGATGCGTTAACACAATCAACCACACTGGCTCATCATAAAGGTTTAGACACAATTTGGATCATTGGTGGCGAAACCATCTTTAGGCAAACCCTGCTTTTTAGCAACCGTTTGGAAATTACCCATGTGCATACTCACATTACCGATGCCTGTGCGTTTTATCCAACCATTCCAAGTCATTTTGTCAAAACCAATACACAACCCATACAAAACGAAAACGGTCTGGATTTTCAATTTATTACTTATACCAAGCCTAAAAACACAGGTTAACAAAACACAACCCAGCTTAAGAAAAATCTTTTGTTAAATTTGGCAAAAATGCTATAATTTTGATTAACTATATTTTGATTATTTGACAAAATTTTTAATTAACTTGATTTTTAATCAGCTTGATTTTTAATAAATTTGATTTTTAATAAATTTGGATAAAGCCATGTCAGGATTTGCTTTTTCACCCCAATTTTCACAACGTTGGTCTGCTACCCTTGCACCGATCAAACAAACCATTATTAATGAACTTAATGACATTTATCAAATACTACAAACTGAAACTGATTTGGATACATTCCAATTTCAGGTGGCAAATTTGCATGACAAAATAGCAGAGATTATACAAGCCAATACAACAAATAAAACCAACACCACAATTTACACCCCAACAAACACCACAACAAAAAACAACACAGCACAGTTTTGTTTGACAGATTTTAACTTAAATCAAACAAAAACCAAAAACCAAAATAACCACAAAACCGATAACACAGAAAAAACCACAGAAAATCATAAAAATTTACCAACCGTCAATCCATTAGATTTTGACAATATCCAAACAATCAAAGAAGAAATCATCAATGATTTACACCAAAAAATTGAAAGCTATTTGCTTCATGCTATGACAAATATCTATCAAGATTTACAAAACTGGCTTGATGACGAGGTTAACGGTCAATTAGAACGCAAACTTAGCCAAAGCCTAAAACCCAACCCCAACTTAGACTAACACAATGCAACCTACCAATGTGAATGTGGCTAATCACCCCATCACGGCTTTATCAGGCGTGGGCGTAAAAATTGCCGAGCAATTATCTGGGCTTGGTATAACGCGGATTTTTGATTTGCTGCTACACTTGCCACGTGATTATGAAGATCGCAGCCACCTTGTAAACATTGCCGACGTTGTCCACGGTAAATCCGTACTCATTCAAGGCAAAATTATCAAATCCGATAGCAAACGCACAGGCATGAGTGTGATACTTCAAGACACAACAGGCCAGCTAACATTGCGTTTTTTTCACGTGTATCGCGGTTTGGATATGGCTATGCAAGTTGGCAATGTGTTGCGCGTGTTTGGTGAGATTATTATCAATCAATATGGCACACAAATTCCCCACCCAGAATTTGAAATTATTACCAATCAAAAACCGCTTGCCAATACCAGTCTTATGCCAATTTATCCAACTGTCAAAGGCTTGCACCAAAATAAATTGCGCAGCCTTATCAAACAAGCCCTACAAACTATTAAACAACATCAACCAAACAGTTTAATCAACCTAAACAATAACGAATGGCAAAGCATTGAAAAACAATTAACCACCCAATTTCCACAACTCACTCAACTTAACAATCCGTTTGCTGCATTTGGTTGGTTAGATGCATTAAATTTTATTCATCAGCCACCAATTGACATAGATTTAGCCAAACAATATCACATGTTAGAGCAGCTTAAAAACCGCTCGCACCTTGCTTGTCAACGTTTGATTATTGAAGAAATGTTGGCAAATCAAGTAGGCCTGCTATATCGCAAGCAACAACTTTATCAACACCAAGCGGTGCGTTGCAATACTCATAGCGATCTTGCCAAAAAATTGCTGGCAAATTTACCCTTTACGCCAACTGATGCCCAAAACCGAGTGGTAAACGAAATTGTACAAGATTTAGCCAAATCCACGCCCATGCTTCGCCTTGTGCAAGGTGATGTCGGTGCAGGCAAAACCTTGGTTGCAGCGCTTGCGGCGTGTTATGCGTTAGACAGTGGCTGGCAAGTGGCTATTATGGCACCAACGGAGCTTTTGGCGGAACAACATTTTATTAATTTTACCAACTGGTTTAAGCCACTTGGTATAGGTATCGGTTGGCTTGCAGGCAAACAAACCACCAAAGAACGCACACTGGCTTTACAACAAATTGGCAATCATGAAGTACAAATCGCAGTCGGTACGCACGCTTTATTTCAAGACAATGTCCAATTTGCCAAACTGGGCCTGGTGATTATTGACGAACAGCACCGTTTTGGCGTAGAGCAACGCATGGCTTTACTTAACAAAGGCCTTACTCATACCACGCCGCATCAGTTGATTATGACTGCAACGCCCATTCCAAGGACGCTTGCTATGAGTGCGTTTGGTGATATGGATACATCAATTATTGATGAATTGCCTCCAAATCGCACACCAATTACCACAGTTACCATTAGTCGCGATCGCCGTGATGAAGTGATTGAACGCATTGCAGTGAATTGTGAACAAGGCAAACAGGCGTATTGGGTCTGTCCCTTGGTAGAAGAAAGCACAGCTTTAGATGCCCAATCTGCCGAATTGACTTATGCCGATCTGCATAACCGTTTAAATTTCAACATAGGCCTAGTACATGGCAAAATGAAATCCGCCCAAAAACAACAAGCCATGCAAGATTTTAAAGCAGGCAAAACCGCACTGCTTGTCGCTACCACCGTCATTGAAGTGGGCGTAGATGTACCAAACGCATCGCTTATGGTGATTGAAAACGCTGAACGCTTAGGCTTATCCCAACTACACCAACTGCGCGGACGCATTGGACGTGGTTCACAAAAAAGCTTTTGTGTCTTACTCTACAAAACACCGTTATCTGAATTTGGCATTGAACGCCTCAATGTACTAAGAGACAGCTCGGACGGATTTGTAATTGCCCAAAAAGACCTAGAATTACGCGGCGCAGGTGAATTACTTGGCAAACGCCAAGCAGGATTTGACAATTATTACATCAGTGATTTGGCACGCGATGAGTTTTTGTTGGTTATTGCCCAAAATTTGGCAAAACACTTACTAGCCCAACCTGATAAAAAAGCCGTTTTGCACACGCTGATTGAACAATGGACACCCGATGCCATTAAATTTATCAATGCTTAATCCCAATTCTCAAACACATTTGCCTATAAATTTATCTAAATGTAAACTTATGTAACTTATTGTAAAATGGGTTTTTAAAACACAATTTTAGCCAAAATACGCACAAATGAATTAACGAAAAATTAGGATAAAATGCAAAAGATATCTATTTTTTTGCAAAAATTTTGCACTTTTTAATAATTTTTTGCAACAAATACCCTAATTTTTGTTTTATCCTTGCTGATAAACCATTTGTCAGATTTACAAAAAATTAGCGGAAAATCTTAGCAAAATTCGTTAGAATAACTTTTATCAATGTTGATAAAGCAAGGTTTTTTCAGTTTGGCATTGTTTTAACAACATTCATTTAGCTATCATTCATTTAGCTATCATTGTTCATTCAATTGTTTGTTTATCTTATTTCTTCATTAATTAAAAAGGATATCTATTATGCCACAAGTTAAATACGAAAATGTAAAAGTTGCCGATAAAGCAGCAGCAGAAGACCTAACCAAAAAACTAGAAGGCGTTGTTGGGGTTAAATTCGCCAATGTTAACCACGAAACTGGTGTTGTTGTTGTAACTCATGGCGATGACTACGACGAAGGTGCTGCAAAATCCGCTATGGGTGTCTAATTCTACCTAAATTTTCATCACTCCTTCCAAATCTCATTAGCAAAATAGCCGATATTCTTAACGGAATATGGGCTATTTTGTTTTTACGGTTTCAAGAAATTAAATTTTTTGTTAAAAACATGGTAAAAATTGTTAATTTGTGTTAAATTTTAGCACATTTAATTACATTAATTTAATTACATTAAATAGCATTAAATCGTATTAATGAATAATATTAGGCTAAATTAAAGGGTAGCATTATGTTTGACTGGTTTAATGGGTTGGTAAACAACCTAAATGGCGTGATTTGGGGTAATGGTGATTGGCTCATTCTCAATAATCCTTGGTATGGTTTGATTGTGTTTTTATTGGTTGGTGGTGGGCTTTATTTTACAATTGCGACACGTTTTGCCCAATTTCGCCATTTTTTTCATTTGTGGAGTTTGCTTAAAGTGTCAGGGCAAGGTGGCAGGGCAGGTGGTATCAGCTCATACGAAGCCTTGATGACATCACTGGCCGCTCGAGTTGGAACGGGTAATTTGGCAGGGGTGGCAATTGCAATTTACTTAGGTGGGCCTGGTGCGGTGTTTTGGATGTGGATGACTGCAGTGGTAGGTATGGCAACCAGCTTTGTTGAATCTACCCTAGCTCAAGCCTATAAAGTGCCACATACCGATAATGTATTTCGTGGTGGGCCTGCGTATTATATTTGGGCGGGTTTAAAACAAAAATGGTTGGCAGTTGCGTTTTCGTTGTGTTTGTTGGTGGCGTTTGGATTGGCATTTAACGGCGTTCAAGCCAATACCATTGCTGCAGCAAATGAAGAAGCGTTTGGCATTCCAACATGGGTATCTGGCATAGGACTTGTGATAATTACCGCTCCAATTGTATTTGGTGGTATGAAATCGGTTGCCAAGGTTGCAGGTAAAGTCGTGCCAGTTATGGCAATTATGTATATCTTATTGGCCTTGTTTATCATTTTGACCAATTTATCCGCCTTTCCACATGCTATTGCAACCATTTTTAAATCCGCATTTGGACTTGAACAAATGGGTGGCGGCGTACTTGGTTATACCATTGCTCAAGCAATGATTAACGGTATTAAACGCGGTTTATTCTCCAACGAAGCGGGCATGGGTTCTGCACCAAATGCTGCTGCAACCGCCCAATCGCATCCAAATCACCCTGCAGTGCAAGGTTTTATGCAAATGCTCGGTGTGTTTATTGACACTTTGGTGATTTGTACCGCAACGGCGTGTATTGTGATTTTGTCAGGCGTGGTTGATCCAAATACCGAACAACAAGGCATTCAACTTACCCAATTGGCTTTGTCAAAATTTGTTGGTGATTTTGGAGTGTATTTTGTGGCAATTGCAATTTTCTTTTTCTCATTTACATCTATCATTGCCAATTATAGTTACGGTGAAAGCAACATTGAATTTTTGTCAGGTGAGCGTAATGCCAAAATGGCAATGCTCGGTTTACGCATTGCGTTATTGGCTATGGTGTTTATCGGATCGGTAGCGAATTTGACTTCGGTTTGGAATTTTGCCGACTTATCCATGGGAATTATGGCAATTATCAACTTGATTGCAATTGTGTGGCTATCGCCTGTGGCATTGCGTGTGTTAAAAGACTACGAACGCCAATTAAAATCAGGCATACCGCTTGAACAGATCAGCTTTGATCCAGATAATTTTCCAAAACTCAAAACCGAAGCAGACAGAACCGCTTGGAAGGACTAAACAAAATTTTGTAAATAAAAAAAGAACGTTTCATACAAGCGTTCTTTTTTTATTCTTTGTTTGTTTTTACGATGTTTGTTTTTACGATGTTGTCAAACGATTTAAGTTGTTAAACGGTTTAATTTGGCGGTGAAGGAGGGATTCGAACCCTCGATACGCTATAAACGTATACACACTTTCCAGGCGTGCGCTTTCGACCACTCAGCCACTTCACCAAAAAATTTTAAAAGCGTGCATATTTTACCTAAAAAAAAGCCAATTGTCATGTATAATTAGCAATTATTTTTTATTTTTATTTTTGGTTTATTATGATTTCTCGGATTTTTTCAGTCGGATTTTTGTTTGTTACAACATTTTTGCTTGTGATAACAATGGTTTTTATCAATGTATCAGCCGCTGCTACAGCCGACACCACACAACAAGACAATCATTATTACCAACAAAAACACCTAAATGAATGCCCTGCACACTATTATCAAAATCAAAACCCACAAATCATCAACAACAAACCTTTAGAAATTTATTATTTGTGTTTTAGCGGTTTTGCAATAGGCTATTCAGCAGATGCCAAAATTGCCTTATGGTCAGCTGAACATTTGACTGCCGATAGAATTGAACAAGCTGGCTTACTAGAGCGTAAAGATAACTTTCATGCCGAGCAACGCCTACCAATTCATATACAAGCCACGTTACATGACTACAAAAAACAGCCTTATGACCGTGGCCATCTTTCCCCAAATGGTGATATGGCAACCACCGAACAACAATACGACAGCTTTAGCCTTGCCAATATCGTACCACAAAATCCTGACAACAATCGCAAAACTTGGCGAAGTATCGAATCACGCACACGTTATTTAACCTTAAAATACAATGAAGCCTATGTGGTAACTGGGCCGGCTTTTATTGGTAAAAATGTCAAAAAAATCAATCAAAAAATCCTTGTGCCAACCCATTTATACAAAGCAATTTATATCCCAAGCCTTAACCAAGCAGGCGTATATTTTGCTCCCAATGATGACAGCCAATATCTGGAGGTGATTAGCCTAGAAGAGCTTGCCTTGCGCACAGGAATTCATGCAATGCCAAGCGTGCCTATCAATGTGCAACAAATTGCTATGCCGTTACCAACTGACGGTCTTGATGCAAATCTTAACAACCCAGCAAAAAACCAAACAAACGTCGAAGATTATGAAATTTTTGGATTTTTTATCAATTTATTATTAGAAGCATTCAAATGGTTAATTAGTTTACCAAAAAGTTAATAAAATTAAACAGTTAAACCAAACAAAAGTCGATTGGCAAATTCAGAGCAACATGATTTAACAAAATTAAAGAAAAATATTGTTAAAAAATGTTTTACCTTGTCCAAAAATTGGCTATAATGCTATAACAAAATCCAAATTTTTAAACCATTGTTTTAAACCATTATTTTTTTAGGTCATTGATTTTTAAAATCATTTCGCTAAAATCATTCGCACAAGGAAGCTGTTATGAAACTATCTACCAAATCCATACTTTTCACAGGTTTAGTTGCCTTAAGCGTTTCAGCATTAGCCGATGATCCAATTGTTGGCGTATGGCAAACTTACGAAGATGGCCAGGCCAAAGCCCAAGTTCAAATCAGCCAATCGGAATCAGACAACACTTTCACAGGCAAAATCATCGAAGGCAACACTGAAAAAGCCAAAAAATATGAAGGTGAAATTGTCCTAAAAAACTTAACCGCCCAAGGCGATGGTAAATATAAAGGCAAAGCCAAAGATCCGCGTTGGCCTTTTTCAGTATCCGCCAAAATCAAAGTTAACGGTAAGGATTTAACCATTTCTACCCTAAAAGGCGATCAAAATTGGAAAAAAATCAAATAATTTTACCAATTTTAGTGTCAATTTTTTAGTGTCAATTTTGCTAAATTTATTTACCAAAAACCTTAAGATTTAAACCCTAAAATTTTTACATTTTAGGGCTATAAAATCGATATTGCACGATAAAAAATTAAGCAATAACATTATCATTAAGGCAGTCTCGTATGAAAACTTATAGCATTATGCCAACATTCTTAGTACCAGTATTCCTAGGCTTAATGGTATCTATAAATAGCCATGCCATCACCACCAATATCTCACAAGAAAAATTAAACGCAGCAAAACAATTGATTGCTATCGATGGCTCCACCCAATCAATACAAGAAGCAAACAAGGTTGTCATTCAACAAATGAAGCAAAGCCTGCCTTATGCCCCAAAAGAGTTTTTTAATAAACTACAACAGCGTCTTAATCAGGTCGACTACACCTCACAACTTGCCAATATTTACGCCGAAACCTTAACCACAGAAGAGCTTCAAAAATTAACCGAATTGTACAGTTCGCCAGTGGGCAAATCCATCGCTGGCAAAACAAGCGACTTGACCAAAAAATTGGCACAGCAACAAGTCAAAATTACAGAAGACATCATTCAAAAAACCGCTCAAGAATTTGGACAATAAACCAATTTAAACAGTAAACAGCAAACCTTAAACAGTAAACTTGCACATCTAATGCACAATGCCTAGCCAATGCACAACATCACCATTTACGATACATTTACCCCCTATGCCTTAAGCCCACAAAATCGTCCATACGCTTTAATGGATTTGGACGATACTTTGTTTCAAACTTTACGCAAAATCCAACCGCAACCACTTAGCGACAATTTGACCGTTGCAAGTGTGAACAAACAAGGCAAAGCATTAAGTTTTTTTAGCAAAAAACAACACCACTTTTTTAACTGGCTAAGTCAGACAACCGAGCTAATTCCAGTTACCGCAAGAGACAGCAATGAAATTTTGCGTGTAAAACTTCCCTTTCACAGTTGGCAAGTGTTAACCCACGGAGCGGTGATTGTCTCACCCAAGCAACAAATTGACAGCGTTTGGCAACAGCAGATTTATACCCAATTAAATGACTTTCAAGACAACATTTTAACCATAAACCAATTCATCACACAAATCAACCAACAACAAGCACTGGAATTACAATTAACCCTGCACGATGATAAATTTAATCACAACGATCGCACACTGATTTATCTGGCAATCAAACACAAGCAACGCAACGAAACCAAATTAGCCAACTTTTGTCAGCAATTACCCACAATTTTAAGCACGGTTTTACCAAATTTTACCGATGATTTTTACATTCACCTAAATACCAATAACCTTGCAATTTTACCGAAATTTATTCATAAAAAACACGCGGTCAATTACCTATTGCACCAACATTTGGATAAAAACCGCCCTTGTTTTGGTTTTGGTGATAGTGTAGCAGATCTGCCTTTTTTGCAAATATTGGATTGGTATGGCACGCCCAATCGTGGGCAACTGCACACACAATTTGCCAAAATTGACAACCGTTAAAACCATCAAACTATCAAAACCATCAAACTAAGAGCCATAAAGTGAAAATTCAGCCTGTATTTTTTGGCAGTTATTTGCCAACAGATGTTAATTTTTTATTAAAAAAATTGTCAAAACAACAAGTTCATAGCACAGATGTGATCAAAAAAGAACAGCTTATTCAGTCAGGCAAGCGGCATTATTCCCAAATGTTAACATTGGAAGAGCCACCAACCGATACGCATCAGCAGTTATTTTTGCAGGCGTTAGCAATGGGAAAATCACGCATGGCAACCGAGATTTATCAACTTGCCAAAACCTTGCACAAACAATTTGCCAACCATCAATTTAACAAAAAACCGCTGGTGTTGATAAGTCTTGTGCGAGCAGGAATACCAATTGGTGTATTGCTACAGAGAATTTTTGCTGACAAATCCATGGGTTGTAATTTAACCTCTGTGCATTTTGGAATAAGCATTATCCGCGATCGTGGTTTGGACAAACAGGCATTGCATACAATTTTACAAGCGTATCCTGACAGTCCATTGTTATTTGTGGACGGCTGGACGGGCAAAGGGGCAATTTATGGTGAATTACAACAAAGTTTGGCAGAATTTAATCACAACCATCACCCATTTTTTGCCAATATTTTTCATCAAAACCTTAAACCTAGCCCACAAACAACCAAACACAATCCAACCATACCCTTGGTTACATTAGCCGATCCTGCAAATGTGGCGTGGTTATCAGCCAGTCATGATGATTGGCTTATGCCAGCTGGCTTATTAAACAGCACGGTATCTGGGTTAATCTCACGCACCTTACTCAATGAAAACCCAAACGATTTTCACGGTTGTCTGTATTATGATAATTTAGAAAAATTTGATAATAGCTTGTTTTTTATCAATGAAATTTTACAAACAATTCAACAAAATTTGGCAAATTTACAAAAATTGCCCTTATTAATCCCAAAACCACAGCCAAGTTTTGCTACGCAAGGCTTGATTTTACAGTTGGCAAAACAGTTTGGCATTGACAATCTGAATCGGATAAAACCAACGCTTGCTGAAGCAACCCGAGCGGTATTAAGGCGAAACCCCGATCGAGTATTGGTGCAATGCTACAACCAAGATACCATGCTGCTTAGATATTTGTGTGAGCAAAAAGCAGTTGCAATTGATGTGGTTGGTGATAAAATCGCACCGTATCAAGCAATTACGCTGATTAAAAATACCAATAACACCGCCAACATTTCGTGAGCCCTTATGACGATTTTAAATTTACCCAATCATACGATTTTGCCAATTGCACCGCCACGTTTACACCCCTATCATTTAGGGGCAAGCCTGTATATGCCTGCAACCCGCTTGGATATTTTGGCAGTTATCAAACGCGAAAAATTAGAAAATATTAATAGTATTATTATCTGTCTTGAAGATTCTATACATGACAATGATGTCGCAAGGGCATTGACAAATTTACAAAACCTGTTAAAAAACTGGCAACAGCAACAAACTGACAACCCTAAGTTGTTTTTACCGCGCCCACTGGTTTTTATTCGTCCACGACATGCCAAAATGTTGCGTGAATTGGTGGAGGTGGCTAAGATTGAGATGGTAGATGGTTTTGTGTTGCCAAAAGTAGATATGGCAAGCCTTGCAAATTGGCGGTTAGCAACCCAACATTTGGATAAGGCAAAATTTTTGATGCCAACTTTAGAAACCGCCTCGATATTTCATGCAACACACAACGATGAATTGGCAATTGCACTAACCGAAAGTTTTACCCAACAAATTTTGGCATTGCGCATCGGGGGCAATGATTTGTTGTCCTGTTTGCGCCTGCGTCGACCACAAGATATCACCTTGTATCAATCGCCAATTGGAGCATTGATTTATCGCTTATTAGGCTGTTTTGTGCCCTATGGTTTTTATTTGACCGCTCCGGTGTGTGAATTTTTAGACAAGCCTGAATTATTAAATAGCGAAGTGCAACAAGATGTGGCGTTAGGCTTGGTGGGAAAAACCGTCATTCACCCCAGCCAAATTGCAATTGTCCAAAACGCCTTTCAGGTATCAGCCGATGAATTAACCCAAGCTGGGGCAATTTTACATGCCGATGCCAAAGCCGTATTCAAACAGGATAACACCATGCTAGAACCCGCCACTCACAAAAACTGGGCGATGGAAGTTTTGACAAGACATGATGTGTTTGGCTTAAAGCAACAGCAATAAAACAACAATAAGAAAACAACAGCAATGGGTTTAACATTTTCAATAAAAATTTTAAACCTTATGTAAAACATATTTTAAATATTATTTAAAATAGGGTTTAAAATAGGGTTTAAAACATATTCAATATAACCTCAACAAAAATCAGGCAAACAATGAACAATATTAATTTTGATGATGACAACTTTTTTAGTCATTTTGGTGAAATTATGGGCGAGGCTATGGAGCAACGCCTTGAAAATTCACCATATTTCATCGGTATGATGAGTGGCACAAGCCTTGATGGGTTAGATGCGGTGCTTTGTCAATTTTATGACACAGGCGAAATTGAAATATTAGACAGTATCAGCACACCCTTTCCTGATGATTTACGCGATGCATTGCTCGCTTTAAGCACACCAAATGGCGTAGATGAATTTATCCATGCCAACCAATTGGCTTTTGTCAGTGAACTTGATGTATTTGGGTGGGCAAGTGTGTTTTATGCCGAATTTGCCAGTGGCGTGATTCATGCCCTGCTCAATCAAGCTCTGCTTACGCCAAGCGATATCAACGCAATTGGTTGTCATGGACAAACCGTACGTCATCGCCCCCATTGGCATTTTAGCTTACAATTACTTGATCCAAATGTGCTTGCTGAACGCACAGGCATTAGCGTGGTTTCGGATTTTCGTCGCCGTGATATGGCTGTTGGCGGTCAAGGTGCGCCACTTGTCCCTGCATTTCATGAGGCAATTTTTGGCAAACAGTCAATTGGAGCGGTGTTAAATTTGGGAGGCATTGCCAATTTAACCATTTTGGGCGAAACGGTATTGGGTTTTGATACCGGCTCTGCAAACTTACTGATGGACGCATGGTGCGAACGACACACAGGTGCACGTTTTGACAAAAACGGTGCGTGGGCAAGATCAGGCAGTGTCATTGCACCTTTATTAAATCAGCTGTTAACCCATTCATTTTTTGCCAAGGATTTGCCAAAATCTACAGGGCGCGAAGAATTTAATCTGGCGTGGCTTGATGCCCAGTTAGAAATTTTTAACCGTCAATTTAATCAAACTGTCCAAGCAGCGGATATACAAGCAACCTTAGCTGAACTTGTGGCGGTGAGTGTTGCCAAACATTTGCACCCATTTGCCGTTAAAAAAACCTTAGTGGTGTGTGGCGGTGGGGCTTTAAATGACTATTTGATGGCACGATTACAAGCAAATTTAACCGATTGGCAAATAAACAGCAGCCAAGCATTTGGCATATTGCCAACACTGGTAGAAAGCATGGCGTTTGCGTGGCTTGCTCGTCAAACAATTATCGGTGAAACAGGCAATTTACCCGCCGTTACAGGAGCAAATAAAAAAGTGGTGCTTGGCACTGTGTGTTTTGCTTAAATTTTTGCCTAAATTGTAACAAAATTTTACTAAGTAACAGACAAAAATCTGTTTTAATATGGTTTTTTCTTGACAATAAAAGGAAGCACTATGACAAGTCGTCAAAAAACACCCCATTTTTCACGCAGCGATGATGAGCGCGTGGTCATTACAGGCATGGGAGCAATTACACCACTGGGATTGGACGTGGATAGCAGTTGGCAAGCCATTGTCGCAGGCAAAAGCGGTATCCGCGCAATTGATGCATTTGACACGCAAGATTTACGATCCAAAATTGCAGGACTTGTGAACGATTTTGACGTAAACCAATATATGTCAGCAAAAGACGCTCGCCGTTATGATATGTTTGTGCAATACGGCGTAGCGGCCGCCGCCCAAGCCTTGCAAAATGCAGGCCTTATCGACGGATTGCAAGCTGAAACAGTCAAAAATGTTGATCCGACACGGATCGGTGTTGTGATTGGATCGGGCATTGGAGGCATTAGCAACATCGAGGACAATGCCAACAAACTCATTCATGACGGCGTTCGCAAAATTTCACCGTTTTTTATTCCATCAGCAATTGTTAACATGACTGCAGGGCAAGTTGCAATTCGACATGGCATTCAAGGGCCAAACTTAGCAGTAGCAACCGCTTGCACCACATCAACACACGCGATTGGATTGGCATGTCGCTTGATTGCGTATGGTGATGCCGATGTAATGGTTGCAGGGGGCAGCGAAAAAGCTTCCAATCAGCTTGGTATGGGTGGTTTTGCTGCTATGCAAGCTCTGTCAACTCGCAATGATGAGCCCACAAAAGCCAGTCGCCCATTTGACAAAGATCGCGATGGTTTTGTACTTGGTGATGGTGCAGGCGTTGTTGTACTTGAACGCTTAAGTCATGCCAAAGCTCGCGGTGCAACAATTTTGGCAGAAATAGCAGGTTTTGGAATGAGCGATGATGCCACACACATCACCGCACCACCTGAAGATGGCGCTGGAGCAAAACGCGCCATGCAATTGGCATTGGCCGATGCAGGCATTGAGGCGGATAAAATTGGCTATGTCAATGCACATGGAACAAGCACCCCACTGGGTGATGTGGCAGAAAGTCGCGCAATTGCCAGCTTATTTGGCAATAATCCAAATTTTGCCGTAAGCTCCACCAAATCTATGACGGGACATTTGCTCGGTTCGGCGGGCAGTGTCGAGGTGATTTTTAGTATCAAAACCTTGCAACAACAAGTTTTGCCACCAACGATTAATTTAGACAATCCAGATCCCAACTGTACATTGGATTATGTACCAAATACCGCTCGACAAGTCAGTGGTTTAAACTATGTCATTTCCAATAGTTTTGGCTTTGGAGGCACAAACGGATCGATTTTATTGGCAAAATGGTAAGATTATTCATTATCATAACATTATTCATTATCATAACGCCGTTGAACCATAAAACCACTTACCTTTTAGGGAGTGGTTTTTGCAAAAGTAGTTGTTAGCAAAATTAGATAAAAATCAAAAACGACTGCCATCATTTGCCCCAGCGTTTGGTTTGGCGTACAAATACACCTCATAACCAATTAACAAAAACAAAGCCACCAAAAACGGTAAAATATAATATATCAAGCGAAACACAAGCAAAACTGCCAACATTTGGGCTTTATCAACATTTGGTAAGGCAGCGATCATCGTTACCTCAAACACCCCTAAACCACCTGGAACATGACTTAAAATTCCAACCGCCATAGACTGAATAAACGCCGAAAAAGTCGCCAAATAACTGATGTGATCAGATGGTGGCAACAACAAATACAGCACCAATGCCACAGTACTTAAATCCAAAATAGAAATAATTATCTGTTGAATCAACACCTTCGCAGGAGGCAGATCAAAACGCCAACCTTTTAGCACCATATGACGGCCATTTTTGCCTGCAAAAATAATACTACCAGCAATCAACGCCAACATCACCAAACCCAAACCGCGAATATACACCACATTGTCAAAAAAACCCAAGGATTTGTCCAATTCACCCAACAATTGTAGCGTAATTTCAGGGTGAAGGCTTAGCGACAAACCAATCAAAGTAGAAATGCCAAAGGTAAACGCCATAGAAACGAGCCAAACAATGTTGGCAATTTCGCTATGATCCAGCCCCGATTTGCGATAATGACGATAGCGAATGCCCGTTGCAGTTACCAAATTTGCTCCAACGGTATGACTGATTGCATAAGCGGTAAATGACGTTAATGCCACACTTGGATAAGGGAATTTTTTGCCAAGTTGACGCAGGGCGATCACATCATACAAAGTTAACAGCACATAACCAAACGCCACCACGAACAAGGCAATCATAAGATGCAACATAGGAATGCCCTGCAATGCCAATAACACCTCTTGCACATCAACGGTTTTTGTCAATCGGTATAACGCACGCATGGCTAAATAAAAAATAAACACCGCCACCGCTGCAAGTATCGCTTGCCATGTGTATTTTAGCCATGTTGTTTTCATACAAATTCGCTTATTTACGATCAATAAAGGATAAAATAAAATGCTACAAATAACAAAAAGGATAGTTTACCATTTTTTATAGGTATTTTGCCAATAAATCAACCACCAATTACAAGTTAATACATATTTTTGACAAAATTTGCTAAAATGTTTGCCAATAAAAGCAGTGCTTAACAGTCAAAATAATACTTTTATTTTGGCAAAAATTTGTTATTATAAGACTTTATTTCGTTTTGAATTAATACAAGTTACATTAACATAATTTACATTAACATAAGTTATATTCACATAAGGTTAATACAGGTGATTAAATGGCTTTAAACCCAAAAAATAAAGATGACTCAATAGACGAAAACAAAGGAAAAGCTTTGGCTGCAGCCTTGGCTCAGATTGAAAAAAGCTATGGCAAAAATACCATCATGCGCCTTGGTGATGAGTCGGCTCGTCAAGTGGTTGATGTGATACCAACAGGCTCGCTTGGACTGGATATTGCCTTAGGCATTGGCGGTTTACCAAAAGGGCGTATCGTTGAGATTTACGGCCCTGAAAGTTCAGGCAAAACCACGCTAACTTTACAAGCAATTGCTCAATGCCAAAAACAAGGCGGAACCTGTGCGTTTATTGATGCCGAACACGCATTGGATCCAATTTACGCCAAAAAGCTCGGTGTGGACGTGGACAATTTGCTCGTTACGCAGCCTGACAATGGAGAACAAGCACTGGAAATTACCGATATGCTCGTGCGTTCAGGTGCAATTGATATGATTGTTGTGGACTCAGTTGCCGCCTTAACTCCAAAAGCGGAAATTGAAGGTGAAATGGGTGATAGCCACATGGGTTTACAAGCCCGTCTTATGAGCCAAGCACTGCGTAAAATTACAGGCAATGCCAAACGCTCCAATTGCATGGTGATATTTATTAACCAGTTGCGTATGAAAATCGGCGTGATGTTCGGTTCACCTGAAACCACAACAGGCGGTAACGCGTTAAAATTCTATGCATCAGTGCGCTTGGACATTCGTCGTATCGGTTCGGTCAAAGACGGCGATGCAATTATCGGTAACGAAACCAAAGTGAAAGTGATTAAAAACAAACTTGCACCGCCCTTTCGTGAAACCAAATTTGACATTTTATACGGCGAGGGCAGCAACTTTTTGGGTGAAGTGCTGGACATTGGCGTAGAGTTGGATTTGGTAAAAAAATCAGGCGCTTGGTATAGTTACAATGACAATAAAATCGGACAAGGACGCAACAAAGCCATTGTGTTTTTACAAGAAAACCCACACATTGCCCACGAAATTGAAACCAAAGTGCGTGAAATTAAATTATCAAGCCCAACTCAAGTTACTGAAAACCATCACGATACCGAAGAAATGCCAGAGGATTTTGCTGAGTAGCTTTTATAATTAAACAGTTTTTATAAACAGTTTTTATAAACAGCTTTCGCAACAATCAAAACCAGTGGCGGTATGTTAAACCTACTTTTAAAATACCGCCACACAACCGAACATTTTTGCTTATTTTTCGATAGACTTATTGTTTGGTAAGTTTATTGCTTAATCGGCTCTGCAGGCATAAACTGGTCTTGATTGGTATTAATACCGCGATCTTGGTGCTGTTGTTTTAACGATTTTGCCACTTCAGGAGGCATATAATTTTCGTCGTGCTTTGCCAAAACCTCACTTGCAACAAAAATTTTGCCTTGCATTTGTCCTGTTGCTACCACACCAGAACCTTCAGCAAACAAATCCGGTAAAATTCCTTGATAACTCACAGGCACAGTCTGTTTATAATCGGTAATTTGAAAATTTATCTTTAACGGATCGTGCGTATCACGCATGACACTACCGCGCACCACCATACCGCCTGCACGTATTCTGGTTTCCTGCGGGGCTTTTCCTGCATGGATATCGGTCGGATCAAAGTAATAATCGGTCTGCTGTCCAATGGCGTAAATCACCAATGCCACTGCAATCACCGCCCCAAGCAGCGTTGCAATCACCCACATCAATTTTTTTTGACGCACTGCATTCATTGCCATAGCGAACACCTTTGCTTATTTGTTAATTTATGTTTGTTTGTTAATTTATGTTTGTTTGTTAATTTATGTTTGTTTGTTAATTTATGTTTGTTAAGTTATATTTGTTTGTTAATTAAGTATTGTTGGCTAATCTTATTGGCTAACGTATTGGCTAAACTGTCAAACAATTTGGCAAACCTTACAATTAGTTTGTGCGTTGGCGTTGATTTTGTCGGATTTGTTGGTTATGAATCTGTTTTAACATGTTTTGGCGTTGGCTGCGACTATACACTATCACACCCAACAAACAGGCAAAGCTAATGCCATAACTTGCCCAAACATACACACCATGCCCACCCATGCTTAAAAACTCTGTAAAACTTTCAAAATAAAAACTCATCTTAATTTTCCAACTTTTTTGTTAAACGTCGCACTTCATCAATCACCCATTGCTTGTTGCTTTCACGCTGTAAAATCAGCGTATTTGTGCGATAAATTGCCAACGCCCCCACCAAAAAATAACAACCAATCATCATAATTAACAATGGAAGCCACATTTCGGCGGGCATTTTTGGACGTTCGGTTATGGTAAATGTCGCCCCTTGGTGCAATGTATTCCACCAATTCACCGAATATTTGATAATCGGCAGATTCACCGCCCCAACAATGGATAAAATCGCCGCCGCTTTGCCACGATTTGCTGTGTGTTCAAAAGCTACAAACAAGGCCATCACCCCTGCATACAAAAACGCCAAAATCAGCATAGATGTCAGCCTTGCGTCCCAAACCCAGTACGCTCCCCACGTCGGTTTCGCCCAAATCGATCCTGTTAACAAACTTAACACACACAAAATAAAGCCAATTGGTGCAATTGCTTGAGCAACAAGGCTTGCGGTTTTAATTTTCCAAACCAAATAAATCACCCCTAAAATTGCCAATGCCAAATAAATCGACATTGCAAGCGTAGCCGCCGGCACATGAATAAAAATAATCCGATAACTGTTGCCTTGCAAATAATCCGCAGGGGCAAAACCCAAACCATACACCGTACCAATCGTAATTAACAACAACGCAATTATGGATAAATACTTAACCCAAGGTGCAAAAATACGGTAAAACTCTTTTGTACCAACGGTTTTTAAAAAGCCCTGCCACAGTCGCGCAAAAAAGCCTTGATTGTCAACAGTTTGGGTGGTTTTGGTAATTGCCATAGCGTTGCCTGTGTTGGTTAAAAATTTGCTAATCGGTTATATTTTAATGGATTTTTGAAATTTTTTCACCCAAAAACTGCAATTAAAATTTTAAAAATCGGTTATAATCGTTTTATTTATCACAATTATTTTTATTTATCACAATTATTAGGAAAAAATATGCCTTTGGTTCATTATATTCTTGATTTTAAACGCTTTCATGAGCATTTGGTTGATGTAACCGTAAAATTTACCGCCCATATGGATAATCCTACCGTTTGGTTGCCAACTTGGATCGCAGGCAGTTATTTGGTGCGTGAATTTGCCAAAAACATTACCGCCTTAACGGCAAATATTAACGATAAAACTCAGCGTTGCCACAAAATCCAAAAAAATGCTTGGCAAATTTTGGCAAAACAAGGTGATTTAATTACCCTAAATTACGAAGTTTATGCCTATGATTTGTCGGTGCGCACCGCTTATATTGACCAAACACGGCTGTATGGCAATTTTACATCGCTTGCTGTGGCGGTTTTTGGACAGGAGGATTTGCCAATTTTGGCTGAACTTGTTTGTCCAAATGCCTTTTTACAAGCACCTTATCACCAAGGTTTTGAACCAACTTTAGCAACCGCTTTGCCCGAAAAAATACACGAACAACCCACTCAAACCATTTATCAACTCAATGCCAAAAACTATGAACAATTAACCGACTCACCGTTTGAAATTGCTGTGCAAGACGGTTTTGATTTTTTGGTGATTGACCAAAACCGCCAATCGATTTTGCACCGATTTATTTTATCAGGCAAACACACAGCCAATTTAGAAAGACTGCATGATGATATTAGCAAAATTTGTCAATTTTATGTCAATTGGCTAGGCACAACACCGTTTGACGATTATACGTTTATGACTTGTGCAACAGGCAATGAGTACGGTGGCCTTGAGCATTTGTCAAGTACAAGTCTTGTTACGCCACGCACTGATTTGCCCTCATTGCATGAAAAAAATGAACCCAGCGAGGCTTATCAAACTTTTTTAGGCTTATGCAGTCATGAATATTTTCACGCATGGTGGGTTAAAACCGTCCGCCCCGATGTGATGATGCACCCTGATTTAAAGCAACTGCTTAGTCATGAAGCACCATCGTCATTACTTTGGGTGTTTGAGGGTTTTACCAGTTATATTGATGATTTTGTCCTACAAGCAAGTGGCGTGATTTCACAAACCAGTTATTTGCACTTATTGGCCAAACAAATTAACCGTTATTTTCAAACTCAAGGACGTAATTTACAAACACTTGCCGAGTCCAGTTATGATGCATGGATAAAACTGTATCGACCTGATGAAAACACCGCCAACGCATCGGTTAGCTATTACAACAAAGGAGCATTGGTAGCATTATGCCTTGATTTGACCTTAAAGCGACAAGGCAAGCGTTTGTTTGAGGTTATTAGCAGCTATTATGAGCAAGCCAAGCAATCCGCCGATCAGCGTGTGGCTTTAAGCGATAACAATTTAGACGAACTAATGAGTAAGTTTCTTTCAGAAAAACAATGGCAACATTTTCGCACCAATTACATTGACGGTTTGACCGAGTTGCCCTTGTATGAATTGTTAAGCGAAAATGGCGTTACGATTAATCAACAATCCGACAATATCGGTTGGGGGCTAAAAACCATGAGTGATCCAATGGGCTTAAAAATTCAACGCGTGTTACGCAATAGCCCAGCAAGTTTTGCAGGGTTTTGTGCCAATGATGTTATCGTTGCAATTGATGGCATTAAGGCTTGTGAAAAAAATCTTCAAGCCCTAACCAAACATCCGCCCACCAAAACCGTGCTGTGTCATGTATTTCGCCGTGATGAACTGTTGTTAATCGAGGTAAAAATGTTAATCGAGGTAAAAAATCCGCCAATAGCACCAAAACAACCTGAAATTTGGCAATTAAACGCCACAAAACCACTTGATTTTTTGCTAAATTTTAGCTAGAATATTGACTTTTACCGAAACTTAAGTTCTGTGTTGGCTTTAATCAATTGGGTTTTTGGGTAATTGATGAATTTATGCCAAACAATACCAATTGCAGACCAAAAGGCAGAACCAAACCAAAAGAGATCACCATGCGTACAGACATTCACCCAGAATATAACGAAGTATTATTTCACGACACCAATGCCGATGTGTACTTTTTGACACGTTCGACCATTAAACCAAAACACACGCGTGAATACGAAGGCAAAGAATACCCATACGTTGCTCTTGATGTATCAAGTGCTTCTCACCCATTTTATACAGGTGAACAACGCAAAACACAAAACGAAGGGCGTGTTGCCAGCTTTAACAAACGTTTTGGTGCTTTTGCAAGCCGTAAAAAATAATATTTTATTAAAATTGTTAAAAAACCCTTTAAGCCATATTAAAGGGTTTTTTATTGGTTAAAATTTGTTGATTAACAATCGTCTAACAACAAGGTTGGATCCTGCTGAAATCATTGACATTGGTTAAGCATTCATTTAAGATTTAACGGTTGCGTTTGATAAAAATAAGGGCAAGGCATGATTGGGTTTGTGGAAAGATTGTTAAATGGGCGAGAAGTTGAGTGGAAAAGTTTGGGGGAGGTTTCCACAATAAAAACAGGGCAAGCAATTAGCAAAAATAAAATTGCAAATAATATAGGTATTTATCCAGTTATCAATAGCGGAAAAGAACCGCTTGGTTATTATAATAATTGGAATACTGAAAATAACCCAATTGGTATTACATCAAGGGGAGTGGGTGTTGGTTCAATTATTTGGACAGATGGCAAGTATTTTAGAGGTAATTTAAATTATTCGGTTACGGTGAATAACAATAAAATTTTAAATGTTAGATTTTTATATTTTATTTTATTGCATTTGCAATCAAGAATTCATGAGCTTTGCACTTTTACAGGAATTCCTGCACTAAATGCGAGTAATTTGAAAACTTTATTAATTCCCATTCCGCCCCCAGATGTGCAAAATGAAATTGTACGCGTTTTGGATAAATATACCGCGCTAAATGATGAATTAATAAGCGAATTAAATAAAGAGTTTGTTTTGCGGCAAAAACAGTATAATTATTATAGAGATAAATTGTTGACTTTTGGCGATGAAGTGGAATATAAAACACTCAATGAAGTTGCAATTGATTTTGGGCGTGGAAAATCAAAACACAGACCTAGAAATGACGCACGTTTATACGGCGGAGAAATACCATTTGTGCAAACTGGTGATATTAGAAACGCAGGGCATGTTATTGAAAAATTTACTCAAACTTATTCTGATTTTGGTTTAAAACAAAGTAAATTGTGGAAAAAAGGCACATTATGCATCACCATTGCAGCCAATATAGCCGAAACGTCAATATTAGGTTTTGATGCATGTTTTCCTGATAGCGTTATTGGATTTGTTGCAGACCCAAATAAAACCAGTGAAAAATATGTTGAATATCTTTTATCATCTTTAAAATCAACATTGCAAGAAAAAAGCACAAGCGGTGCGCAAGAAAATTTAAATTTAGCGGCTTTTGCTGATTTGCGTTTGCCTTTTCCATCATTACAAGAACAACAAAAAATCGTTTCAATATTAGACAAATTTGAAACCCTAACCAATTCTATTTCTCACGGTTTACCAAAAGAAATAAAACTTAGAACCAAGCAATATGAATATTACCGCGAACAACTGCTTGGTTTTAATCATTCATTTTATAACCATTAGCTTTTAAAAACTGCCAACAAAACGCCTTGGATAAAATTATGACACACAATTTACAACAAAAATACGAAGATGGTTTTGATATAACCACGCAGCAGCACCCAGATCCCACATCAGTCGGTATCGTTACACCCAAAAAAGTGCATTTTGGACAGGTTTTGACCCTAGAAAGCGGGCAAACTTTAGATGGTTTTGATTTGATGGTAGAAACTTACGGTGAATTAAACGCTGATAAATCCAATGCAATTTTAATTTGTCATGCTCTGTCAGGCTCGCACCATGCAGCAGGCTATCACAATCTTGATGATAAAAAAGCAGGTTGGTGGGATAATTTTATTGGCAAAGGGCGTGCCATTGATACCTCGCGGTTTTTTGTGGTATCTCTCAACAACATCGGATCGTGCTATGGTTCGACAGGGCCTACCAGTATTAATCCTGATACCAATGAAGCATTTGGAGCGGATTTTCCTGTGGTTACGGTAAAAGATTGGGTAACCACTCAAGCGATGTTGGCGGATTATTTTGGCATTACAATGTGGCATGCTGTGGTGGGCGGTTCTATGGGCGGTATGCAAGCATTGCGATGGGCAATTGATTTTCCAAAACGCCTGAAAAAATGCGTCATAATTGCCAGTACGCCAAAACTATCCGCCCAAAACATTGCCTTTAATGAAGTGGCACGCCAGTCGATTTTATCCGATCCTGATTTTGCCGATGGTTTTTATTTAAAACAAGCCAAAACTCCAAAACGCGGCCTAATATTGGCACGCATGGTTGGACATATCACTTATTTAACCGATGAAGCAATGAAAGTAAAATTTGGCCGGGATTTAAAAACAGGCAAATTAAAGTTTAATTACGATGTGGATTTTGAGGTAGAAAGCTATCTGCGTTATCAAGGCGAACAGTTTAGCACGCGCTTTGATGCCAATTCATACCTGCTGATGACAAAAGCACTGGATTATTTTGATCCTGCACGAGGCGTGGTAGCCAATTATGAAAACCTCTCCGATCATGATGCTTTAACACAAGCATTAGCTCACACCAGTTGCCAGTTTTTGGTGGTATCGTTTACAACCGATTGGCGTTTTCCGCCAGAGCGTTCACAAGAAATTGTCAATGCTCTCATCAGTAATGCCAAACCTGTCAGCTACATCAATATTGACGCACCCTATGGGCATGACTCTTTTTTGTTTGACATTCCTTTGTATCGCCAAGCGGTGTTTAATTTTTTGTATAATTAAATATTGTCAATAAAATTTTTAACCAAAAGTTAACAGTTGTTCGCGGTAATATTCGTATTGCTTTGCTCTTAGCTCTATTTCTTTTGGCAAACCGTCTGTTATGGAATTGGTTAACGTTTCAAATTTGTCCAAAATATCGGCAATACGTTGTTGTTCTGATATTGATGGAAGTGGAAACTTTAAATCTTTAATCATCGGTTTGGTTAATTGCGGAATGCCAGATTTAGGAATTTTGTAATCATTTTCAATTAATTTCATAAAATGATAAGCAAACTTTATATTTAGTTCAATTTTAGGCGTTAAAACCAATAAACGCACAATTGGGAAAAATGGTTTTTCTTGATAACTTGTCCAGCCAATCGTGCCTCTAGCGGAAATAGTTAAACTTGGTTGATTTATTTTTGCTTCATTTGTCCAGCCATAAAGTGATTTTTCATTAATGCCATTTGATAAAATCGGAATATTAAATTCTTTTGTTTGTATTTTACTAAATGCATTTTTAGGCACATCACCGCCTGCAAAAATAGTAAAAATTTCATCTAATGTTTTCCACTCCACTTTATCACCAAAAGTCAACAATTTATCTCTATAATATTCATATTGCTTTTTACGCAAATCAAGTTCTTTTATTAATTCACTATTTAACGCAGTGAATTTGTCTAATACACGCACAATTTCATTTTGCACATCTAGGGGAGGAATGGGGATTTTAAAGTTTTCAAGCATTGGTTTTCTGATTGATGTTACTGTTGCATTAACAGAGCGATTTAAAATATAGTTTTTAAAATCATTAAGCATAATATAATAAACAAATTTCGGTTCTAAATTTTTTGTAATAATATGAATGCGATATGCACGCTGGTGTAATGCATATTTGCCATCAATAAAATGAAATATTTCTCCAACGCCACCTTCTCCGGGGATAATAATTGCAGCTTCGTCAAATTTATAAGTATTGGATTTTAAAACAGTTTTTGAACGCACAAAAAATGGATATTCTCCATTTTCGTTTTCATCTTGTCTATTAGAATTACCTGTTCCAATTTCGGCAATTTCGCCCAAACTTTTCCACGCAACTTCTCGTCCTTTTAATAACTTTTCTAAAAATCCAATCACGCCCACCCCTGCTTCATTTTAACATTGCCAATTTTTATCACAATTTAAGCCATTTTTGGCAAGGCTTGTAAAAACTCAAGCAGCACAGCAAAATTTTGTGCCACACTGTCAATCTCCACGCGTTCTTTTGGTGAGTGGGCGGATCGGATATTAGGGCCAAACGAAATCATGTCGGTATTTGGTGCTTTTGCCTTTAAAAAACCACACTCAAGCCCTGCATGAATGACTTGAATTTTTGGAGCATGGCCAAAATAATCCTGCATAATCCGCTGTCCAAGCTGTAATAAATACGAATTTGGATCAGGCAACCAACCTGGATAATCGGCACTAAACGCCACCGACACATCTGCCAAATCCGCCAAGGCTTGGATTTTGTGTGCTAGGGCATCTTTTTGGCTTTCACCAAGCGATCGCATCAGTGATTTTACGCTTAGCTCGCCTTGATCCAATCGCAACACCCCCAAACTTAGCGAGGTTTCTACCACGCCAACAAAGCTATCGCTCATGCGTATCACGCCGTTTGGTATGGCGTTTAGCAAATCAATCACATGTTTGCTGTCTTGAGTGGATAAAACGGTTAATTCTGTTTGCTGATGGCTTTGTACATCGATTTCAATATCGGTTTCGGTTAGTTCAATGCTTAAATTTTCTTCAGAAAATTGTAACTCATTTTTGATAATTTCACATTCTTGATCGACAATTGTTTGTAACTGTTGTTTGTTGCCAACCAATAACGCCAAGGCCTCTCGCGTAATGACGTTTCTAAGTGTCCCGCCGTGTAGTGATACCAATCCAAACGGTGCTGTTTGATACGCCACCGACAGCACGCGCCCCAGTAACAAATTGGCATTGGCAACGCCTTTATGAATATCAATGCCCGAATGACCGCCTTGTAGGCCTGATACTTTTAGGGTTAACAGCGTTTGCTTGGTTAAGTCTGGTTGCTTGGTTAAATCCAGCGTTTGCTTGGTTAAGTCTGGTTGCTTGGTTAAATCCAACGGTTGAGATTGATAAGTTTTGCTAAAAGTAATATCACGCCCGCCTGCACAACCAATAAACAACTCACCGCTATCTTCTGAATCCAAATTTAACAAATACGGCACTTGTAGCCAATCAGATGACAAGCCTTGCACACCGCCCATACCAACTTCTTCTTCACTGGTAATAATCAAACGCAGGGGCGGATGGGCAATATCATCACTAAACGCCACCGCCAAGGCCATTGCCAAACCAATACCATTATCCGCCCCAAGCGTGGTATCATTTGCCCATACCCAACCGTCTTTAATCATTGTTTCAATCGGATCGGTTTCAAAATTATGCACAGAATTTGTGCCTTTTTGTGCAACCATATCATAGTGGGCTTGAATAGCAACAGGGGCGTGTTGCTCCATGCCACAACTGGCCGGTTTTTGAATTAATAAATTGCCTACAGAATCTTTTTCTATGGTTAAACCAAATTTTTGCCCATCGGTATTGACTTTATTGATAATAAAATCAGCCAATTGGTGTTCGTGAAATGTTGGGTGCGGTATGCTACAGATATCGGCAAACCATTGCCAAACATTTGTTGGTTGTAATTGACGAATGTCAGTCATGTTTTGCTCCTTATTCATGTTTTGCTTTTTATTCATGTTTTGCTTTTTATTCAACCAGTTCATCTAAACGAATGCGCACAACTTTATCCACCACGCTGTCTAACGCTTCGATATTGGCAATTGCTTCGTTCATTTTGCCCTCTAAAACAGGGTCAACCATAATAATAATTGGCACTTCGCCAAGTTCGTGAGCAGGCTTTTGCAAAATTGCATCAATGCCAATGCCTAATAGGCTTAAAATATGGGTAATTTTTGCCAAAACTCCCACATCGTCTTTTACTTGTACACGCAAATAATAGCCTGAAATGATTTCATCAGATGATAAAATTCTTGTGTTATCAAGGTGTTGTGGCAAAAATGCCAAATGTGGCACAAAATTTGGGTTGCTGTTTTCGCCTATGTTATTTAGCATACGCACAATATCGGTTACATCAGCCATCACCGCCGAGGCTGTTGCACCCGCCCCTGCTCCTGCTCCGTAGTACATGGTTTGTCCAACTGGGTGTGCATCTACAAGCACCGCGTTTTTTACGCCATTGACATTGGCAAGCAGTTCATCAGCAGGAATTAACGTTGGATGCACGCGCAATTCAATGCCTTGTTCACCATTGTCAAGTTCGCGCCGAACCGCAAAACCTAAGTGCTTAATACGATAACCCAATTCTTCTGCGTATTTGACATCTTGCGTGGTAATTTTGGTAATGCCCTCACAATACACTTTGTCAAATTGTAGCGGAATGCCAAACGCAATCGATGCAAGCAAGGTAAGTTTGTGAGCTGCATCAATTCCTTCAACATCAAAAGTCGGATCAGATTCTGCATAACCCAATGCTTGAGCTTCAGCAAGCACATCTGCAAAACTGCGTCCTTTTTCACGCATTTCAGTCAAAATAAAATTGCCCGTGCCATTAATAATCCCCGCCAACCAATCAATTTTATTGGCTGATAAGGCCTCACGCACAATTTTAATAATCGGAATACCGCCTGCCACCGATGCTTCATAGGCAACTTTTACTTGGTGTGCATCCGCCAATGCAAAAATCTCATTGCCATGCTCTGCCAACAATGCTTTGTTTGCCGTAACAACATGTTTACCGTGCTTAATCGCCTCAATAATCACATCTTTGGCAACGCCCGTCCCTCCGATGACCTCCACCACGATATCCACATCATCAGCTACTACGATTTGTAACAAATCCGCCGATTGCTTAATATGTTTGTCAATATCATCACGCGTACGCCTCGTACCAACATGGGTAATCACAATGTTACGCCCAGTGCGACGCTTAATTTCAGCAAAATTTGCTTGCAATAACCGCACCACCCCAGTACCAACTGTACCAAGCCCCAAAACCGCCAAACGAATAGGTTGCTTATTCATAAATCCCTTCTTCAAAAGTCAAAAAATAACCCATCAATAATAACAAAAAATGCCATATTGTCAAAAAAATTGTGCAGTTTTTTGCAAAAACACCAAAATCTTAGCATGATAAAGTCAACAAAAATTAACAAAAGTTAACAAAAATATCTTTGCAAACCCCTTGCTAAAAGCATTTTTTTATTATAATTTATAGTCATCTAGGTAAACAGGAGGTTACTTTTAGCACGGCTTATACAAGCCTAACCATTCAATTCAACATTTGTTTAACATTAAAAGGATTTTGTGATGACAAACAATCTAAACAATCTCTCCAAAGAAACGCTGCTAGAAGCCTACACCAGCATGCGCACCATTCGCGAATTTGAAGACCGCTTGCACGACGAAAACGCAACAGGCGACATTCCGGGTTTTATCCATCTTTATAGCGGCGAAGAGGCCGTTGCCGTGGGGGTTTGCACCAATTTGGGCGACAAAGATTACATCACCTCAACGCACCGTGGCCACGGCCACTGCATTGCCAAAGGCTGCGATGTAGAAGCGATGATGCTAGAAATTTTTGGCAAAGACCAAGGCTTATGCCGTGGCAAAGGTGGCTCTATGCACATTGCCGACCTTGACCGCGGTATGCTTGGCGCAAATGGCATTGTTGGCGGCGGGCCTCCCTTGGCAATTGGGGCAGCTTTAACCGCCAAAACCCTTGGCACAGGCGGTGTTGGCTTATCGTTTACAGGCGATGGCGGCTCAAATCAAGGCTTAACCTTTGAAGCGCTTAACATGGCGGTGGTATTAAAATTACCCATGGTGTTTGTGTTTGAAAACAACGGCTTTGGCGAAGGCACAGGGCATGATTACGCCGTGGGCAGCCGCGACATTGCAGGGCGTGCCGCAGGGTTTGGTTTGCCCGCCGTCAAAGTAGATGGCACGGACTTTTTTGCCGTGCATAAAGCCGCCAAAGAAGCCATTGCCAGAGCGCGCGCAGGCGAGGGCCCAAGCGTGATTGAATGCGTTACCAATCGCTTTTATGGGCATTTTGAGGGCGACCCCGGTTTACTTCGCTCTAAAGAAGAAGTGGAGCAAATCAAAGCCACCAAAGACCCACTTGTGCATTTTAGAGCCAAAGTCAAAGACGTATTAGATGACAAAACACTGGATAAAATTGACCAAGACATTAAGGCAAAAATAGATGCTGCCGTGGCAGTTGCCAGAGCGGCAGATTATCCCGATGTCAGCCAATTGTTAACCGATGTGTATGTTAGCTACTAACTTGTTAGCTACTAACTAAGCTAATTAAACTGCGTTAGGCATTTTTCCTGTTAATTAATTAGCAATGCTTAACGCAACTTTACCAAAACTTATCATAGAAAAAGGAATTCATCATGGCTATTAAAAGTTATAGAGATGCCGTCAAAGAAACCATCGCAGCAGAAATGCGCCGCGACCCAACCGTCGTTGTTATCGGCGAAGATGTGCGCGGCGGCCACGGTGGCAAAAACACCGAAGACAACAAATTAGAAGGTTTTGGCGGTGTGCTTGGCGTAACCAAGGGCTTATGGAGCGAGTTTGGCTCTGAACGCGTGATTGACACGCCCATTACCGAATCGGCGTTTATCGGTATGGCGGCAGGGGCGGCGGCCACGGGATTACGCCCTGTTGCCGATTTGATGTTTATGGATTTTTACGGCGTGTGTTTTGACATGCTGTACAACCAAGCCGCCAAATTCCGCTATATGTTCGGTGGCAAGGCGCGCGCGCCCATGGTGGTGCGTGGCATTATCGGTGCAGGGTTTTGTGCCGCCGCCCAACATTCACAATCGCCCTACAACGTGTTTGCTTCTGTTCCCGGCTTAAAAGTTGTCATTCCATCAAGCCCGTATGATGTCAAGGGTTTATTAACCACCGCCATTCGCGACGATGACCCCGTAATTTTTGGCGAGCATATTATGCTTTACGATGTCAAAGGCGAAGTCCCAGATACGCCCTATTCCATTGATTTTGGCGTGGCAAATTACACCCGTTTTGGCAGTGATGTTACCATTATCGCCTTAAGTTTGATGGTTCACCGTGCCAATGAAGTTGCCGATAAACTTGCCAAAGAGGGCATTTCGGTGGAAGTGGTTGACCCGCGCACCATTTCACCGCTTGATGAAGAGGGCATTTTGGAATCGATTGCCCACACTGGGCGCGTGGTGATTGTTGATGAATCGGCGGCGCGCTGTGGTTTTGCCCACGATGTGGCGGCGCTCATTGCCGAAAAAGCCTTTTACGCCCTAAAAGCACCCATTCAATTGGTAACACCGCCCCACACGCCGATTCCGTTTTCACCCGTGCTAGAAAAAGAATGGCTGCCTTCGGTGGAACGCATTGAAGCGGCGGTACGCAAAGTCATGGAGGCCTAACATGGACAAAATCAAAACGCTAGAAATTCCCAAATGGGGCTTGTCTATGGAAGAAGGCAGCATTTCCAGTTGGCTAATTAGTGAGGGCGACGCGTTTGTCAAAGGCGATGAACTGTGCGAAATTGAAACCTCCAAAATCGTCAATGCCCTAGAAGCCCAATTTGACAGCACTTTACGCAAAATTTTAGCCCAAGAGGGCGAAACGCTTGCAGTGGGTAAAATAATTGCCGTGTGTGCCGACAGTTCGGTAAGCGATGACGAAATTGCTAACTTTATTGCTGGCATTGCCAATCTTGACAATTCTGCAAACAGTTCTACAAGCGATGACAATGCCGCTGACAATTCCGCTGATGAGGTGCTTGGCAACCCTGAAATCACCGCTGCCGAAATGCCAGAAGTGGTGCAAGTCAAACAGGACAAAAGCGAGATTGGCAATTTGGACAATCTGCAAAACCTTGATGGCGTTGTGGTTAATAGCGAAGACGGAGGCGAGCCTAGCACACCCAAACCGACAGCACAAAACAGCGACAACGAGGCAATTCCCAAAGCATTGCAAGGTTATCAAGACGATGACAGCCTTGTTGCCACGCCCCACGCGCGGCGCACCGCCAAAGAGCTTGATATTAATCTAAAAGCGGTAACCGCAAGCCACAAAGGGCGCATTACCCTAAGCGACATTGCACAAGCCTTGGAGCAAGCAGGCAGCAGTGTACAGTTGTTGCCTGATAAACAACACGCCGCCGCCAAAGTCAAACCTACGCCCAAGCCGTCTACTTTAGATGACAGCAAAGTGCCAGCCACGCCACTGGCGCGCGAGCTTGCCACGCGTTTGGGCGTAAATTTGCACGATTGCCTAGCCACCGCCAGCAAAGGGCGCGTTGGCGTAACCGATGTGATGCGTGCCAAAGAATATTTTGCCGATGACAGCGCCAAGAGCGAGCAAAACAGCGCGCCAAAAAGCACCACAACAAGCACGCCTGCTCAATCCGCCCACAGCGATGAGCCGACCGTTATTCCAATGAACGCCATGCGTCGCACCATTGCCAAGCGCTTACAACAGGCCAAGCAAAATGCGCCCCATTTTCGCCTAAGCCTTGATGTTGACATGACCGCGTTGCAAGACTTGCGCGCCGCCCTCAATGATGGCAAAGATGACAAGCCCAAATTGTCCATCAACGATTTGCTCATTAAAGTGGCCGCCCATACGCTGATGCAAATCCCGCAGGTGAATGTGCAATTTGATGACAGCAAACAGCAAATTTTGCAATTTGCACATGCCGATATTAGCGTGGCGGTGGCGATTGACGGCGGGCTGATTACCCCCATTGTCAAAGCCGCTGACACAAAAGGCTTGTGGGAAATTAGCACCACGATGAAAGATTTGGCGGCGCGTGCCAAAACGGGCAAACTTACCCCAGATGAGTTTATGGGGGGCAGTTTTAGCATTTCTAACCTTGGCATGATGGGCATTGTGCAATTTGACGCCATTATCAATCCGCCACAAGGGGCAATTTTGGCAATTGGCGCAACGCAAATGCGTGCCGTGGTGCTAGATGGGGCAATTGTTGCGCGTCCAATGATGACCGTTACCCTATCGTGCGACCACCGCGTGATTGATGGGGCGCTGGGGGCGAAGTTTTTGGCGCAATTTAAGAAAAACGCCGAAACGCCAGCTTTGATGTTGGGCTAGCTTAAAACGTTGTTAATAAAAACTTGATACTGCGGTTTAGGTGTCAAGTTTTTGTTTTTGACAAATAAACAACCCTCTTACATCGTCTTTAACAACTCAATCTGCCTATCCATCTGCTCCAATTGCTCTTTTAGTTCATTCAATTTGGCGGTTTCAGATTGCACCACATCGGCAGGGGCTTTATTCACAAAATTTTCATTGGACAATTTAGCCTGCAAACCATCAGCCTGTTTGAGCAATTTTGCTTGTAATTTATACAAGCGATCCAATTCTGCTATCGGATCAATCAAACCTTTCATCGGCACTAAGACTTTGACTTTACCAATCAAGGCTTGTGATGATAACGGGGCGGCTTCATCTTCTGATAACAAGGTTAAATTCTCAACCTTTGCCAAGGTTTTAAACTGATTTTCAATGCGAGTAAGCTGAGTTTTTTCATCATCGTTTAAATTTTGTAGCAGCACTGGCAAACGCAGGGCATTGCCAAGTTTCATTTCACCACGGATATTACGCACCGCTCCAATCAGCTCTTGTAGCCAAGCCATGTCATTTTGTGATTCGGTGCTGATAAGCTTATGATTTACCGTCGGATAATTGGCAATCATAATGCTGTCGGTGTGTTTTTTGTCCACCAGCGGGGCGATGGTTTGCCACAGTTTTTCGGTCAAATACGGCATGATTGGGTGAGTCATTCTTAACGCTATCTCAAGCGTATCTAACAACACAAAACGGATTTGGCTTTTGCGTGCAGCAGATACCGCGTCGTCATTTAAGGCAGATTTGGCAAGCTCTACATACCAATCACAATATTCATTCCAAATAAAATCGTAAATATTTTGGCTTACTAAATCAAAACGGTATTGCTTGATGTGTTTGTGCACTTCTTCAATCGTTGCGTGCAAGCGGCTTACAATCCAGTGCTCGGGCAACTCCCACAGCTCCACCTTGGCGGTTTTGTCAATCGGTAACGCCTTGTTTTGTTTATCCACACAATTCATCAGCACAAAGCGTGTGGCATTCCAAATTTTATTACAAAAATTGCGATTGCCTTCCATGCGTTTTAAATCAAAATTGATGTCGCGCCCCGTGCTTGCCAAAGAAGTAAAGGTAAATCTTAACGCATCTGTGCCAAACCCTATAATGCCGTCTGGGAATTCTTTGCGAGTGGTTTTTTCAATTTTTTGGGCGTCTTTTGGATTCATAAGCCCTGTGGTGCGTTTGGCAATTAGGCTGTCTAAATCAATGCCGTCAATCAAATCAATGGGGTCAAGCACATTGCCCTTAGATTTGCTCATTTTTTGCCCTTGTCCATCACGCACAAGCCCATGCACATACACGGTTTTAAAGGGAATTTGTGGGCTGCCGTCGTCATTTTTGACAAAATGCATGGTCAGCATAATCATGCGTGCCACCCAAAAGAAAATGATGTCAAAACCCGTTACCAACACACTGGTTGGGTGAAAGGTTTTCAGTGCAAGCCCATTGTCATCGTTATTACCACTG
Organism: Moraxella macacae 0408225; assembly: GCF_000320365.1. Taxonomy (GTDB): domain Bacteria; phylum Pseudomonadota; class Gammaproteobacteria; order Pseudomonadales; family Moraxellaceae; genus Faucicola; species Faucicola macacae. The sequence goes on along the minus strand of NZ_ANIN01000001.1, from coordinate 871,775 downwards.
TCATTACCCCAATCTAGCGTGCTAAAAGTCCACAACCCTGAACTAAACCAAGTGTCCAGCACATCGTTATCTTGAGTCAATTGTACATCTTGGCTTAATTGATACTTTTGATAAACTTCACTTTCACTGTGTGCCACATACACATTGCCCTTGTCATCATACCAAGCAGGAATGCGATGCCCCCACCACAACTGACGACTAATGCACCAATCTTGAATATCACGCATCCACGCCATGTACATGTTTTTGTAGTTAGATGGCACAAATTCAATACGCCCATCTTCCACCGCTTGGATCGCAGGTTTTGCCAGCTCTTCGATAGCCACATACCATTGATCGGTCAAATACGGCTCTACAACTTCGCCACTTCTATCCCCCCGTGGGGTTTTTAAAGCATGCGGTTCAATTTTGGCAAGCCAGCCTTCAGTTTCGGCAGTGGCAACAAGTTTTTTACGAGCGTCAAAACGGTTTAACCCCACATAATCGCTTGGTGCATTTTCAAGGTTTGGTTCACGCTGTTGTAAGTTTTGATAAACTTCTAGCTTTGGTAAAATATTGGCGTTTTTGTCAAAAATATTGATGATTGGCAAATCATGCCGTTTGCCCAGTTCATAATCGTTAAAATCATGAGCGGGGGTGATTTTTACCACGCCTGTGCCAAATTCTGTGTCAACATAATCGTCCGCCACAATTGGCACAATGCGGTTAGATATTGGCAAAATGACACTTTTACCGATTAAATGCCGATAGCGTTCATCGTTTGGATTAACCGCAACGGCGGTATCCCCAAGCAAGGTTTCAGGGCGAGTGGTGGCAACGGTAACATAATGGTTGCCATCTGTGGTGGTTAGGGTTTTATCGGCAAAATAATAATTAAAATGCCACAAAAAGCCTTGCTCATCATGGTTTTCCACTTCCAAATCCGACAAGGCGGTTTCTAATTTAACGTCCCAATTCACCAAGCGTTTGCCACGATAAATCAGCCCATCATCATACAAACGCACAAACACGTCTTGCACTGCCTTGGATAGTCCTTCGTCCATGGTAAAGCGTTCCCGTGACCAATCCACCGAACTGCCTAAACGACGAATTTGCCGAGTGATGTTGCCACCTGACTCGTGTTTCCATTGCCACACTTTTTCTAAAAACTTTTCACGCCCCAAGTCATGACGACTGATGCCTTGCAACCCCAATTGGCGCTCCACCACCATTTGCGTGGCGATGCCGGCGTGGTCGGTACCTGCCTGCCACAAAGTGTTATCACCCATCATGCGATGATAACGCACCAAGGTGTCCATAATGGTGTTGTTAAAACCATGCCCCATGTGCAAAGAACCCGTTACATTAGGTGGCGGCAAGGCAATAGAAAAGGCATTGGATTTTTGATAATCGGGTTTAAAATAGCCGCTATTCTCCCAATGCTGATACATGCCCGCTTCAACTTCTGTGGGATTATAAGCATCTTGTAAGTTTTGGGTGGTTGCGTTTAATTGGCTCATAAAAGCTCTCTATAAATTGGTTAAAAAATTCATCAAAAATTACTACGATTTTACCGCAAAACAAGCCAATTGTTTAGCAAAATTTGGCAAAAATATTAAAAAACCCAAATTTAACCCACAAAAAACCCTTAATTTAAAAAATCAAGGGTTTTGAAAAATTAATCATTAAAATTAATAGCTAATAATTATTAATTATTAATTAAAAAAATTAACCAACTTTTGATTGGATATAATCAACCGCTTTTTGCACAGTGGTGATTTGAGCACTATCTTCATCAGGAATGGTTAAGCCAAATTCATTTTCAAATGACATGACAAGCTCTACCAAATCAAGCGAGTCAGCACCCAAATCATCAATAAACGATGCTTCATTGCTAATTTTGTCAACCTCAAGGCTTAATTGCTCAGCAACAGCGTTTTTTACTTTTTGTTCGATCTCATTACTCATGTTAATTCTCCTAGTTTTGAGTGGTGAGTGGATAATTAGCAAACGTTACATTTATCACGTTGCGGTTAAAAAAATCTGTATTTACCACATTACACAATGAAATATTGCACAATTTAAGCTTTGTTGCAAACAAGTTTTGTTATAATCATGTTTTGTTGTAAAACAACACCATTTTACAAAAACAGTTTACAAAAATACCAATACAGATTCTATGAATTTTTATTTATATTGGGTTAATTTTAACACACATCTAACAAAAATATCTTTACTTTTGTTAATTTATCGCTTTTGTTACATTACCATGATTGCAAAAATTGTTGCAAGAATGGTTGCAAACATTGTAACAGTTGCAAACATTGTAACAATTACATATACATGCCACCGTTAACCGCCAAAACATGCCCTGTAATATAGCTGGCTTCATCACTGGCTAAAAATTTCACCACGGCCGCTACATCGTTTGGTTGCCCCAAACGTCCAAGCGGTATGGCATCTAGCATAGAATTAATCAAACGTTCATCTAATTCATCAGTCATATCCGTTTCAATCAACCCTGGGGCAACACAGTTAACGGTAATTTGGCGCGAACCAATCTCGCGTGCCAATGAACGGGTAAAGCCCTCCACACCTGCTTTGGTAGCGGCATAATTGGTTTGCCCTGCGTTACCCATTTCGGCAACCACAGATGTAACGTTAATAATCCGCCCTGCTCGAGCTTTCATCATACCACGCACAGCTCTTTTGCTCATGCGATAAATCGAAGTTAAATTCACGTCCAGCACAGTTTGCCATGCAGTGTCGTCCATACGCATTAACAGGCCGTCTTGGGTAATGCCTGCGTTATTGACAAGCACATGGATAGAACCATACACGCTTTCAATTTCTTCAAACAAATTATCAATTGCCAAAGCATCGCGAACATCTAACTCACGTCCGATACCGCCTGTTTCGTGCAAGTATTCATCAATGACTGCCACGCCTTTTTCACTTGTCGCAGTGCCAATCACAAAATAACCTTCTTCTGCAAAACGTTGGGCGATCGCTTTACCAATACCACGGCTTGCACCTGTAACCAAAGCAATATGTCGACTCATGTCGCACTCCTAAATGATTGTTTTTAAGTTTTTTGTTAAATATTATTTAAACGCTATTTAAAATAGCTTCATTAAACCACGCTATATTTTTGTAACATTTCTGCAATTTCGGCTAATTTTGTAACTTTATCGGTAGCAATGGCGGGAATTTTTTCAGCTTGACGCTTTGCCAAATTGGTTAATACATTGCCACTACCACATTCAATTTGAAATTGCATGTGCTTATCTGCCAGTTTATTTTGGGTATTTGACCAAAGCACAGGCAAACTTAATTGTTCAATTAAGGCTTGTTTGATTGCATTGATATCACTTTCCACACGAGCATGGCGGTTTTGAATCACAGGAATATTCGGTGCGTTAAAGGCAATTTGGCTAAGACTGTCTGCCAATTTATCACTTGCAGGTTGCATCAAACGACAATGCGACGGTACGGATACTTTTAAGGGCACGGCTTTATTACCAAGGCTTGCGATCTGTTCACTTGCCAAATCCACTCCAAGCACATTGCCTGCAATTACCACTTGTCCAACCGCATTAAAATTTGCCGCACTGACAATCGCATCGGTTTCAAACTCTTCTATTTGTTCACAAATTAAGCGAACTTGTTCATCATCAAGCCCCAATACCGCTGACATTTTGCCCTCTTGATGTTGCATGGCGTCTTTCATGTATTGTCCGCGTTGGTATACCAAACGCACCGCATCATCAAAACCAAGCACGCCCGATGCACACAATGCACTGTACTCACCAAGCGAATGCCCTGCCAAATACGCAGGCATAATGTCCAATTCAGCACGCAACACTTGCCAAATTGCCATGCTTGCTGTAAGCAACACAGGCTGAGTAAACGCAGTGTCATCAAGATTATGCTTTGTGTCATTGCCTTGAGCAATTGCCCATATGTCAAAACCCAAAACATCACTCGCTTGGTTAAAAATATTACGAACTTGGTGAAAATTCTCATACCAATCTGCAAGCATACCCACGCTTTGTGAGCCTTGACCCGGAAAAATCACCGCAAAACGAGCGGCTTGGCTAATATTGCTAATATTATTGGGGGTTTCAAACTTTTCCATACGCATATTGTTTGGTGTCATTATTGGTGATTTTTTAATGTAATTGGTGATATTGTAAAAGAAGTTTTAAAAAAATCAAGTTTACATTTGTAAACTTTTTATAAATCATTGATTTGAATAAAAAAATATTTTAATAAAAAAACAACATTATATCCAAATTTTGCGTTAATAGCAATTTTTGCGTTAATAGCAATTTTTGCGTTAATAGCAATTTTGCCAATAATTTACCAAACAGTATCAAAAACTGCTAAATACAATCATTAGCACAGGTGAAACAATATTGACAATAAAACCAAAACTCATTGCCAAGGGTACAATTTCATTGCCTCCACTTGCTTGAATAATTGGCAAAGTAAAATCCATTGTAGTAACACCGCCAAGCCCCACCGCCGTACTCGGATAACGCCGTATTAATAGCGGAATGCACAATAACGCCATAAACTCACGCAACAAATCGTTCAATAACGCCACACTGCCCCATACCGCCCCATACGCATCGGTCATGATAATTCCTGACAACGAATACCAACCATAGCCCGATGCCAATGCCAAACCTTGCATGATGCTTACATCTTTTGTCAATACCGCAAACAACACACCGCCAATACTCACACTCACACAAAAAATCACACTCATTTGTACGCCACGTTTGTTGATTAACACCTGACGCAATGTCATGCCTGCATGAGACAAACCAAACCCCACAAGCAAAACCAACAGCATTAACAAACCTTTGACAATCACATCAATTTTAATCGGCAATGCATCAAGCAATAAAAACTTACCCACAACCAAGCCGATCAACAAACAGCCCAGTTGTAACAACGTACCTGCTATGCTGATTTTGGTTTTGGTATGTAAGGTTTTGGCGTGTGCATGGTGAGGGTGTTTTTTGTCAAAATACCAAAGTGCCAACAGCCCACTGCCTATTGTCAATACCGCCAAAAGTGCCACATTTTTTATGATAAAGCCAAGCTGATTGCCCAAATCTGACACGCCAGCCAGCGACAAACCAATGCAAAACAAAATCAAAAATACCAAATAGCCAAGCAATTTATCCAAATACGGCACAAAAACTTTTGGTAATGGCAGAAAAAATCCCACAACCAGTGGCGACAAAATCAAAATTAACGTCAAAAAATTATTTAACATACGCTTTTATTTAGCAAACTTACCCAAAAAAGCGTTATTTTATACTTTTCACGATATGGTTAAAAGTTAATTTTCAAAAATTAAACCAATTGACAAAAAAACGTGCATTTTTCCTATAATTTTGCTAAGATAACTTTGCTAAAGCACAATATGACTAAGGCACAACGTGCTTTGCTGTTTGTAATTGTAAGCATTTTTAAACATGGTGCTTTTAAGCATTGAATTTTATAAGCATTGAATTTTAAGGAAAAAATTATGGCAATTTCATTAAACAAAGGCGGTAATTTATCACTAACCAAAACCGATCCAAATCTAAACAAGCTATTAATTGGACTTGGTTGGGACGAACGTGCTACATCAGGTTCGGATTTTGATCTTGATGCCAGTGTGTTTTTGTTGGGTGAAAATGGGCGAGTGCGTGGCGATCATGACTTTATCTTTTACAATCAACTTAGATCTAACAACGGTGCAGTAGAACACACAGGCGACAATCGCACAGGACAAGGCGACGGTGATGATGAAAGCATCAAGGTTAACCTACCGCTCGTGCCTGCCGATGTCAGTAAAATTATTGTAACCGTTACCATTCATGATGCTCAAGCTCGCAATCAAAATTTTGGTCAAGTTGCCAATGCCTTTATTCGCGTGGTCAACGAAGAAACTGGCGTGGAAGTGGTGCGTTTTGATTTGGCTGAAGATTATTCCATTGAAACTGCGATGGTATTTGGTGAAGTATATCGCCATAACGGCGAGTGGAAATTCCGTGCCGTTGGACAAGGCTATTCTGGCGGTTTATTGGCAATGTGCAATCAATACGGCGTCAATATTGGCTAGTTTTTAATTAACAATTATTTATAGTTGTTTGCAGTTTTTACAATTGTTTAAAAATCTACAGAATTTAACGCAAAAGTTATGTGTTTTGTTAAACCATGCGTTGCTTTTAACTATGTACTTTTAATTATGTACTTTTAATTATGTGTTGCGTTTAACCAGATAAATTCCGATAGTCGCACTTAACACAATCGGTAACAGCACCATAAATAACGGCGAAAATTCTGTAGATAAACTAATAAATCCTACCAAATCTTGAGTATAGCTAAACAACAACCCCACCAATAACGCAAGCACCAAACGAAAACCCAAACTTTGGCTGCGCAGCGATCCAAACACGAACGAACACGCCACCAACACAAGTGATAACACCGCAAAAGGTGATAACAGTTTTTGCCAAAATGTTACCTCATGTATCAAGGAACGATGGTTGTCTTTTGCCAATAAACGCTGATGTTGCAACAAATCACTAAGCGACATATCGGCAGGGTGCAGGGTCAATAGATAAATGGAGCCAGGTTCAATCGGTAATTTGGCAAACAATTGTTTATGCGTTGTAAGACTGCTTGTGTTATCAGCATGAATGTTAATTTGTTGCACATTGTTAAGCACCCAACCTGATTTGTTGTGCAAACCTGATGCCTCTGCGTGGTAAACATTTGGATCGTAAGCACTTGAAAATTGGTAAAAATTACCCGTATCTGCACGGATAACGCTTTTTAATTCGCCTTTTGTCAATTGCCAAATTTTTATATTTTTAAGTTTTCCTTGTGTGTCTGCGTAATCAATATGAATAATTTGATCATCGGTTTTTTGCCAATAACCGTTTAACGCTGTAGAAATAAACACTTGTTGGCTTTTGATCTGCCCTGCCAGTTTGTTGGTGGTAGGAATGACAAATTGGCTAAGCAACAAACCGATTAGCACAAAAATCATCGCAGGCTGCATAACCCACGATACGATACGAAAACGGCTAAGCCCTGCCGCTTGTATCACGGTTAATTCACTGTTATTTGCCAATAAACCTAAGCCTATCACAGCACCGACCATTGCCCCAATTGGCATATAAAATTGTAAACTTTGTGGCGTGGATAATACGATATAATATAAAGCATCTAAATAATTGTAACTGCTGTTAATATCCTCAATTTGACTCAAATAATCAAAAAAAGATTTTAACAATGTCAAGCCAACAATCGCCCCTAAAATTGCAAAAAAAGCCTGTTTACGCACATAATTTTTTAAAATTTGTTGGCAAAACATACAACATTTCCTAAACTTTTGCACTGATTGGCATACGATGACGCAAACGATAGACAATGCGTTGTTGCCAATTCAGCCACAAACATAGCAACATCACCGCTATGACAAACCACGCATACGCCGCTACACTGAACTTTTGTTTACTAACACCAGTTTTTAGCGAAATAACACTCACAGCCACCGCCACAAATACCAAAATCGCAGGCAACAAACGCAACCAACGTCCTTGACGCGGCTCTACTTGAGCAAGTGGCGTAGCCAACATACTGGCAATGACAATCAAAAATGGCAAACTGAAACGATAACCAAGCTCTGCTTGAACAGTGCTTTTTTGCCAATTGGCTAACAATTGTTTGGTTGATTGAGCGATCACATTTTCTGTTTGTTGATCTGCACGATTGGGTTTGGCAATACTGATTTGGTAGCGTTCAAAATGGGTTTGGTTATAAATGCGATTGTCCGTGTCAATTTCATAACGCTTGCCTGATAATAGCACCAAACGCGTAAAAGAGTCATTGGCATAACCTAGGCTTTGCTTTGCTTGTTTGGCGGTAATAATCACATCTTTAGTGGCGGTTTTTGGAGCTTTTTGGACAATGTAAATATCATTTAGCGTGCGCGTATTTTTATCCATAGAATCAACATACACATGATAATTGCCACTGTTGATAAAGGTTTTTGGTTTGACCAAATCAAACGCATTGTTTAACGACTGGGTTTGCCAAATTTTTTCGGTTTTTGCCACGCCATACGGTTTTGCCCACAGACTTATGCCTGCTTCTAACAAAAACAACAGCAAAATCAACGGCAACATCAAGCCTGTGATCCGCCCACGACTTTGCCCACTGGAAAACAGCACACTCATCTCATGTTCAACATACATTCGCCCCAACACCAACATTAACGCCACAAAAAACGACAACGGTAAAATCAGCTCCAAAAAACTTGGCAAATTATAAATCATCAAGTTAAACAAAAAACCGATGTTCAATTGACCCTCAGCTACCATACCAAAGTAGCGAATCAACCGCCCACCAAGCATTAATACCATTAAAAATAACAGCACAACCGTGGTGGTGGTTGCCACTTGGGCAATCATATAACGCCGTAAAATCAATTCATACCGCCTTTGTCAAAAAATCCAAAATAAATCAAAAAATTATAGCATAATTTTGCCAAAACCAAAAAAAATAAGGCGAATTTGACAAACGCCTTATTTTTACTTTTTAAAAAAAATTGTTTTTATTTTTAGAAAAATTAACCAAATGCACGGTTTAAAATTACATAACCGAGCGAAGCCAATAACGCCGATACAGGCAAGGTAATCACCCACGCAAGTCCAATTGGTTTCATTAACGCCCAATTGGTATTTTTGTTCACCATACCAATGCCAAGCACCGCCCCCACCAAAATATGCGTGCTTGAGACAGGAAGCCCAAGCGAAGATGCCCCCATAACCACAGCGGCCGCTGACAATTCTGCCGAAAAGCCCGAAGCAGGGTGCATTTCAGCAAGTTTTGTGCCAACAGTTTGGATAACCTCTTTGCCAATAAACCACAAACCAACGATGAGCGACACACCAAAAGTTACCATAACAGGTGCCGGTACACTCGCTTCAGCGGCCAAAGCATTGTTACGAATCACATCTAAAATTGCCACAAATGGGCCTACTGCATTGGCAATGTCATTGGAACCATGACTAAACGCAAACGCCGATGCGGTAAACACTTGCATCCAGCTAAACATAATAAAAGTGGCCTTTGTCAAATCTTCTTTATGTTTGCCACGAATGGTTTTGGTATAAACAAAAGCGGTAAGCCAAATCAACGCTCCGATCATGCCAATAATCAAACTCGCTTGCAAGGTACTAAAACCCAAATCCGTATGTTTTAAACCCTTAAATACCACCATAGCAGTCATTATCATACTGCCTGCACCCGCCATAAGTGGCACCCAAAATTTTAACGCTTTTAAAGTATCCAAACTGTCGCGTTCTTTTTCAATGTCATACATGGCTTGATAATACGGCGTCGCAAGTTCATCTCGGTCGCAATCTTTTTCTTGTAGCAATTCATGATCTTGTAGCAATGCTGTGGTATAAGTGAGTTTTTCGTGTTCGTTTAACGCATCCAATTCTTCTTTGTGCTGTTGTTTTAATGCTCTTTTTTTGGCTTTAATCGCACGCACTTTTTCTTCCATGCGATCGTTGTATGATAAAATATATTTTTTCACATGCCCATAAATCAAGTAGGAAATCACGCCACCTAACAAAGGTGATAACACCCACGAAATTGCAATTTTACCAATTTCACGCCATTTAATCGTTGATAACGCAAGCTCGGAGCCACCAAGGTTAATACCCAGTACGATAGAACTTCCAACAATACCGCCGATAATGGCATGCGTGGTAGAAACAGGCAAGCCTTTTTTGGTAGCAAACAACAACCAAAACGCCGCCGCCATCAATGCCGATAACATCACATAAATAAATTGATTGGGCGTAACCTGCAAACCGCCCAAATCCACAATGCCACTGCGAATGGTATCAGTAACTTGTGCCCCTGCCAAAATCGCCCCAGACACCTCAAACACCGCCGCTACAATCAAGGCTTGAGTTACTGTCAACGTCCCTGCACCGACCGATGTTCCAAACGAGTTCGCCACATCGTTACCGCCAATGTTAAACGCCATAAACACGCCAAAAAAAGTTGCCACCAAAAACAACAGCACCTGTTGTTGCAAGGTATAACCATAACCCCACCACATAAAATACAACATGGACAGCACCATAATCAGTGCAAAAAATACATTGCCTGCAAACGGCGTCGCCTGTTTTGGCATTGTGCCATGTACGCCCTGCTGAGTGGTATTCATTTATTAAATCCTCAAAATTAATTGGCAAAACCAATCGTCTTACACGAACTTAAAACTTTGGCAAAAAATTTGCACGACTTTGTTCACGACTTGTTATTGCTTTGTCAATTTATTGCTTTGTCAATAACTCATTTTAGCTTCATCATTTTAACATAAATCAGGCATAAAGTTACGACAGATTTACCGATTGTTTATGGTTGATTGTTTATCGTCAATTATTATGATCGACCCCTCACCTTATTTTGCAAAAATATGCTAAACTAATCATTAACCAAACTGATTTTTTAAATTGGTTTTATAAAACATTTTGACACAACTTCACCCATTAAGGTTTTTAAACTTTAAGATCAAGGAATAATATGACAACCAAAACCCTAAAACTTACCCTAAATTTGGGCAAAAAAAACCCAAAAAAAAGTCAAAAACACAGTTGTTGCGTTTATCTTATCGATGATAACAAACAATTATTACAAAAAAATGACAATGCACAAGATTCACTAAAAAATTTGATACAGGCCAGTCAAATCCGTGGCAAAGTTGCTGAAACGTTTTTGCACCTTGATTTAAAAACCGCCGAAGCAATATTGTTGGTTGGAATAGGCAGTATTGACAAATTAACCGGTGGACATTTGCAAAAAATTGCAAACAGTATTTATAACGCTTTGGCAAAAACTCACAAATCCGCGACGATTTATTTGCAAGATTGTTTAGATGAAGTACAATTTGGACAATTTAGTTTGGCGTTATTAAACAGCAGTTATTGTTTTGATACGTATAAATCACAAAAAGCAGATAAGCCCTTGTTAAGCCAAATTGATTTATCCGTAACCGTGAATAATTTGACAAATTATGAACAACAATTATCCTTGCAAAATGCGATTTTTGCCGGACAATCACTTACCAAAGATGTAGCCAATGAACCGCCAAATGTGTGTTTTCCTGCGTTTATGGCAAAACAAGCACACGCCCTTGCCAAACAATACCCTGATGTCTTAACCGTAAAAGTATTGGGCGAAAAAGACATGGAAAAATTAGGCATGAACTGCTTTTTGGCCGTATCGCGCGGTTCAGAAAAAGAGGGCAAACTTGTGCTATTGGAGTACAATGGCTTAAACACCACAAAACCTACCAAAAAAACCAAAAAAGCAGAAAAACTGGCAGAACCAATTGTACTGGTCGGTAAAGGCGTAACTTTTGACACAGGTGGCATTTCACTCAAACCCAGTGAAGGCATGGGTGAAATGAAGTTTGACATGGGCGGATCAGCAAGCGTACTGGGAGCAATAAAAGCCTTGTGCGAGGCTCGTTTGCCCCTACAAGTCGTCGGTGCGTTAGCCTGTGCTGAAAACATGCCCTCAGGCAATGCCACGCGTCCGGGTGATATCGTTACCGCTATGAATGGCACAACGGTGGAAATTTTAAACACCGATGCCGAAGGGCGTTTGGTATTGTGCGACACCCTTACCTATGTGCAACAATACAACCCAAGCGTTATCATTGATGTTGCAACATTAACAGGGGCATGCGTGATTGCCTTAGGCAATGTGCGAACTGGATTGTTTAGCAATGACGAAGATGTGATTTTTGAGTTAGAACAAGCCAGCGAAGAAGCTTATGATCGTGTTTGGCATTTGCCACTAGATGATGATTATCAAGAACAACTAAACTCACATTTTGCTGATGTGCAAAATATTGGCGGAAGAGCAGCAGGTTCAATTACCGCCGGTTGTTTTTTATCGCGTTTTGTGAATGACATACCTTGGGCTCATTTGGATATTGCAGGCACGGCGTGGGTATCAGGCAGTAAAGCCCATAGCACCGGTCGTCCCGTACCACTGTTGCTTCACTACTTAAAAAATAAAGTTTGAAAAATAAAGTTTGAAAAATAAAATAAAGTTTGAAACGCACACCAATAAAAAACCCAAAGGCTTATAAGCAACCTTTGGGTTTTAGCGTTAAGTTATGATAAACCAGTTAAGTTATGGTAAAATATAAGTTTATCAATCGTTATCTATTGCTTGACGTTTGTTATACGAAATGGAATTAATCACCGCCCACACAATAAACGCAATGCCAATCAAGCCCGTAACCACTTCAGGCACTTCGATGTGCATGGTCGCAAGGAGCATAATAATTGCCAACGCACCAATTGCATAATGCGCCCCATGTTCCAAATACACAAATTCATCAAGCGTGCCTTTTTCTACCAAAAAAATCGTCATAGAACGCACAAACATTGCACCAATTGCCAAACCAAGCATGATAATAACCACATCACTGGTAATCGCAAATGCTCCAATCACGCCGTCAAAACTAAACGATGCGTCCAATACCTCAAGGTATAAAAAGCCTGCAATGCCACCTTTGGCAACCGCACCTGCAACCTCATTGCCATCAACGCCAGAGGCCTCTTCGTCATCATCTTCGCCCTCCAGCATACTTGACAATACATTGACGCCCAAATACACCAAAATCCCAAAAAAGCCTGCAATTAACACCGCCCCTTTATGGGCTTCTTCAACCCCCAACAAAAACAACGCCAAAATCACCATAGCAACAAATACGCTCATGGCGTCCACTTTGCCAAAACGAGCCAATTTGCGTTCTAACCATTCAAACCACAGCACTTCTTTTTCATCAAACAAAAAGTTTAAAAACACAAGCAACAAAAACATACCACCAAAAGCAGCAATTTCAGCATGATGTGCCAAAAGTTTGGCGGAATATTCTTTTGGATTGTTTAACGCCAAATCCACCACCGAACCCATACTCATATCTGCTGTAACCGCCACAATCACAATTGGAAATACCAAACGCATACCAAACACCGCAATCAACATGCCTGCAGTTAAAAAAATGGTTTTCCAAAACTTATCCCAATGCTTTAACACCGACGCATTCACCACAGCATTATCAAACGACAATGAAACTTCCATCACCGCCAAAATAAGCGTAACAAACAACGCTGACATCATTGCCGCCACACCACCGTGCGCCAATCCCCACCAGCCTGCAACTGCAAGGGCGACAATCGTAAACACGATGTCAAAATAAAAATGCTTTAAATTTTTCATCATACTCATCAATTTCCAAAAGTTAAATAAGCTACCAACACCATTTTATACACACATTTTGCACAAAAAACAAGCATAATAAAACCAAGCATCATAAAAAGTGGCACATTAACCCTTGCACCACTTTTTGCGATTATTTTTTGTACGATTAATTGTTGTACGATTAATTGTTGCGATTTTAGGAACGACAATTTGGTTAACCCATCTATTTTCAAGATAATTTAACAAAAAACAAGAGGCAAAACGTAAAAAATAGTAAAGAATTGCAATTTTCTTAGCAACCGATTGGCTTAATATTTAAGGTTATTTTAACTTTTATAAAACCAGATCTTAATCTTTACTAAATCTTAACACTTGTCATCAAAGGTCGCACCGCACAAGGCTGAATTTTTTCGCTTATTTTTGTTAAGTTTGGCTTATCAATTAATCCAGAAAAATACAAAAAAGCCAATTGAGTTAAATCCACACCACTATGCACAGTATAGCCAATACCACCCGACGGACGACTGTTAATTTCCAGTACATGATGTTTACCTGTATCATCAGCTTTGGTTTGCACACTCACAATTCCATCACAACCAAACAGCCGAATCAGCGGTATCACCACCGCCATCACATCACTGTCATAACCCAAATACTGCACATTGCCTTTTTTGTAACGCGTAACCGCTCCCAACACCTCGCCGCGTTCACACACCACATCAATAGAATACTCACGCCCTGATAAATAAGGCATTAATAACATAGGAATTGGTTTGGTTTGCATTTTTAGACTGTGTTCATAAGCAGAAATAAATTGGCTTAAGGTGATATTTTTATTATCCGTCATATACAAATGCTCAAAACTATCCAAGTCATCATCACAATACAACTTCCAAAAACCTTGGGCAAAAATACCCGAAACAGGTTTCACACACAGCAAAATTTGTTGATTTTGCTTTAATAATGCTTTTAGTTCATCTATATTATTAAACTGCCAAGCGGTTGCAACATTGATGTTGTGTTGTTGGCAATATTCGGTAAATTCAGATTTATTGTTAATTTTTGCTAACATATCACTACCAATTGCTCCTGTTAACAAGCGAATCCCTTGCTTAGACAACATGGTTCGATAGGGTTCATAATCTGCTGAATTACGCCCTGTTAGCAACACTTTGGCATGATGTTTTTTGGCATGATTGATCACAAATTCACAGCGGTTTTTTATCTGTTGTGTTTTGTCATGTTGTGTTTTGGCAAGTTTGGCATCGTATGGTTCTTGATAGGCAATATCAGCACAGCTTAAAATTTCAGGACGCTGATGGCGGTGCGATGCAATAATTTGTAATGGATAGTGCGGTTTTAAAGATTGTAGTGATTGGAGCATATCGCGTTGACTGGATTGACCCTCAGCAAGATAAACAGCAATAGACATAAAAATTCCTGTGATTTGTAACAAAAGTAGCCACTATTTTACAAAAAAAACAATGCAAAAAACAATGCAAAATACGCCAATCTTTTGATAAATTTTAGCGTATTTTTGTTTTTAATTGATAAAATATTTCGTATAATCAGTTTTATAATCAGTCATATAATCAGTTTTAGCCAAACAACCCATCGGTTCTTGGACTTAACAAAATTTTGGCATAACTCACCACAAACAATAAAAACGCCAAAATCCAAAACCCTTGTGCAATGCCAAGCGACACAAAATAATGCTCCGATGCCACCCAACCCAGCACCACTCTTGACAACCACACAAGCACCATACAAACAAAAATCACACCAACGGTTTTTGGCGGTTTGTGCACGCTACGCCCTGTATGTCCAAGCGATACGCGACTCATCATTGCAAGCGTCATCAATCCCACCCCTGCCAATGATACCGCATGCATTGCAAGACTATGATTGACAAAACCCCAAGGATAAAGTGCCAATAACAAAAACCCCAATGCCATGCCAAAAAATGACAGCCACAACGACCATAATAACGGACGCGACCAAATTTGTGGCAAATGCCAATTTTTTAAACGCAACAAATTCGTAACCGCGACCAACACAGCCGACACGCCGATCAAATAACGCGACCAATCCAATTGCGCCAAAAACACATCACCAATAAAAAATGCAAAAAAAGCAACCAAACTTAATTTATCTAAAAAAGGGGAATTTTTTACCCGATGCACCACATCGCCGCCCTCAGCAATGCCTCGCTCAATAAACATTGGCATAACTCGCCTGCCAATTGTAAACACCACACCAACAATCAAATAAAACCCAGCAAGCAAACTGCCTTGCATAACCGCCAAGTTTTTGTTGGCAAGTGCATAATAAAACACCAACTGGCCGATGAGTAACAACATAAGTTTTGCCACAATGCCAATTTGACGTTTTTGGCGAACCTGATAAATCGGCTTTATCACAAAAAACGCAGTAAGCAACCAAAACCCAATGTCAAAAACCCCTGCCAATATGGTAAAACCATTGATTTGAATGCCATTTATCAGATAAATCAAGCGTGCCGCCGCCCAAGGCAAAAAGATTGCCAACAATTTATAACCATAAGGCATCGGCTGATTTGTCCATGTTTTTACCGCAGTTAACAAAAATCCTGCTATCAATGCCAACCCATAACCATAAATCATCTCATGCCCATGCCAATAAAAAGGCATGATTTGATTGATCGGATCAAACATAAATTTGGTAGCAAACGTAATGTGCGACCATTTAAGCATACTTAAAATAGCAAAAACCCCTGCCGATAAAAAGAAAATCCGAAAGCCTAAATTTAGCACAGGGTGTGGTGATGATGGTGGCTTACTTGGTAAATTAATAGACTGCATATTATGCCTTTTTGAAATTCGCCTTTTGAATCTGTTTTACACAAACGCACAACTGTCTGTGATTGACTGTTAATTGAACACGTTTATTGATTGACACATTATTGTAACAAAACTGCGATAAAATGCGATACTGCTTTAGGCTTAACTGCTTAAGATTTAGCAATTTTTTGTTTTTATAAAAACTTTTATAAAAAACAAAGGCGTATCATCTACGCCCTTATTTTTAACTTTCTGGTTTTGTTTGAGATTTTCTTAAATCCGCCTGCACTTCAGGATCTCTTAGCTGTTTTGCCAATTTATCCATCACCACATGAATGAGTTTATAACCATCACTTGAACCAAAATGCGTATTCAACTGAATGGCCTCATCTATCACGACTTTATACGGAATTTCTAAACGGTATTTTAATTCATACAAACCAATTAACAATACCGCCTGCTCCACTTTATCCAAGCGAATCCAAGGACGATCAAGATTTTTATCAATAAAATCAATCAATTGTTCATTTTGTTCAATGATTTTACTCAACAATTCATGATAATAGCCCAAATGCACCGTATGCATCGCATTTTGTTCACGCGTATGGGCTTCAATGGCATAGGCCGAATTTTTGCTCAAAAGCCACTCATACAAACCTTGCACCGCAAAACGGCGTGCCTTGCGAATAGCGGTTAAAGTTGTTTTATACGGCAATTTTTGTGCATTTTCAAAGTTTTGCCCAGTTTTTTGCAAATTTTCAACTTCCAACATACATTACTCAACCGAAATTTGATTTAAAACATTGATCATTTCCAAAGCCGTTACCGCCGCCTCTGAGCCTTTATTGCCCGCTTTTGTGCCAGAACGTTCAATCGCCTGCTCAATGCTATCGGTGGTTAAAATTGCATTAATCACAGGAATGTCATAGTCAAGACTTATCGCACCCAAGCCCTTTGCCGACTCGCCTGCCACAAAATCAAAATGTGGCGTACTACCACGGATAACCGCACCCAAGCCGATGATCGCATCAAATTTATCACTTTCTGCCAAACGTGCCGCCGCCAAAGGCATCTCCCACGCTCCTGGCACACGCACCACCGTAATGTTACGACCTGCCACACCATGACGAATCAGCGTATCAATCGCACCATTGACCAAACTTTCTACCACAAAACTGTTAAAACGCGCAACCACAAGACCAATCCGAACGGTTTCATTTTGGTGCAAATCACCGCTGATATGATTGACTTGATCCAATTCTGCTTGAATATTTGCCATAACTGTTACCTTATTTGTTGCCTTAATTGTCATTTCATCAAAAATTTAACCACTATCATAGCATTTTTTTAACAAAAAATCCGTAAAAACTGCAAGAAACACAGAAAAAAATCAAAAATCATTTTTAAATATTTTGTTACAATTTAAGCAAAATAATAAAATTAAGTTCGTTAATTTTATGAAATCCAACCAAAATTTCTATCAATACAGTAAAAACATTAAAAAAAGCAAAAATTTATTGAAAAATTAAAATATTTTGTTACAATTTAGCCGTTTTTTATTTTATGTTTTCCAATCACCAAAAGGATCTGTTTATGTTGTATCTTTGCCTTGCTGTTTTTTGTAGTGTTAGCGTGTCTTTATTACTCAAAGTCCTGCGACAACGCAATATTGACATTCGCCAAACCATTTTACTTGGCTACCCTGTTGCGTGTTTTTTAACTTTACTTTTGTTAAAACCTGATTTTAGCCAATTAAATAATATGCTTAACAATCAAATTAGCTTAACGATTATGTTGGCATTGGGCGTATTATTGCCAAGCGTCTTTGTGATTTTAGGCAAAGCAATTGAAACATCTGGGGTGATTTTGACCGATGCCTTTCAACGCTTATCCTTGATTTTACCGATTATTGCCAGTGTGGTGATTTTTGGTGAGGTTATCAGCGGACAAAAATCCCTAGGCATTGTGTTGGCTTTTTTGGCTTTGTTTGCTTTATTGTTTAAAAAACCAAACGATCTTGCAACAAATACCAACCATAAAAACAATTATGTGTGGTTAATTGGTGTATGGCTCGGTTATGGCGTGATAGATATTTTGTTTAAACAAGTAGCAAAACAAGGCGGTTCATTCCCTGTTACGCTGTCGGTAAGTTTCGCCCTTGCATTTGGCATTTTACTCATCTATTTATTGGCAAAAAAAACGGCGTGGAAAAAAGAAAGTTTGGTGTGGGGTTTGTTATTAGGCATGCTAAATATGGGCAATATTTATGCGTACATCAAAGCCCATCAAGCATTATCTGAGTCGCCAAGCCTTGTATTTACAGGCATGAATGTGGGCGTCATCGCAGTAGCAAGCGTGGCAGGATTTGCCTTGTTTGGTGAAAGATTAAACAAAATTAATGCATTAGGAATTGGACTTGCGATTTTAAGCGTGGCGGTTTTATTTTGGTAAAGTTTGGTTTTGACTCATTCACCATTAACCAATAACCACTATTTTAACACCTTTTGCCAAAAATCACTTGCAAAGTGCACAAAAACAAGGCAAGCTAAACAGTTATTATTTTGTTTATTTTATGATTTGTAAAAATCAAGGTATGGTTAAAAATCAAGGTATGGTTATGAGCAATGTTTTAAAAGAAAACCCCATTGTTGGCTTGGTCGGTTGGCGTGGCATGGTAGGTTCTGTGTTAATGGAGCGAATGTTGGCCGAGGGCGATTTTGATGGCATAACGCCTGTGTTTTTTTCAACCAGCAATGCCGGCGGCCAAGCACCAACATTTGACAAACTTAGCAACAGCCAATTAAAAGATGCCAATGACATTGCTGAATTAGCCAAATGCGATGTCATTCTCACCTGCCAAGGTGGCGACTACACCAAAGCGGTACATCAGCCTCTGCGTGATAGTGGTTGGACTGGGTTTTGGATTGATGCAGCCAGTTCGCTACGCATGGCAAATAATAGCACCATTGTACTGGATCCCATTAACCGTGAAATGATTGATAAAGCAATTAAAAACGGTCAAAAAGACTTTATCGGTGGCAATTGTACTGTAAGTTTAATGTTAATGGCAATTGGTGAATTGTTTAAACGCGACTGGGTAGAGTGGGTTTCTGCGATGACCTATCAAGCAGCCAGTGGTGCAGGTGCTAACAATATGCGCGAGCTTATTAAAGGCATGGGCTATATCCATAACGGTGCAACAGATGAATTAACAAATCCAAGCAAGACGATTTTGGAGCTTGATCGTAAAGTAGCCAATTTACAGCGTTCAGATGACTTTCCAAAACAGTACTTTGGCGTGCCACTTGCTGGCAGTTTAATTCCTTATATTGATGTACAACTTGACAACAACCAATCCAAAGAAGAATGGAAAGGCTTGGTAGAAACCAACAAAATTTTAGGCAACGGCGACAATAACCAAGTAAAAATTGACGGAATTTGCGTGCGTATCGGTGCGATGCGGTGTCATTCGCAAGGCTTAACCATTAAACTTAAAAAAAATATTGCACTGGCAGAAATTGAAAATGCATTAAAAAACAGTGGCAACCAGTGGCTTGATGTGGTAGAAAACGACAAATCTGCATCGCTTGAACGCCTAACCCCTGTTGCTGTAACAGGCACATTAAAAGTTGCAATAGGTCGCTTGCGTAAAATGAATTTAGGTGATGAATATTTAACCGCTTTTACTGTTGGCGATCAACTTTTATGGGGAGCTGCTGAACCTGTGCGTAGAACACTTGCTATTTTGCGTGGTAAGTTATAAACTATAACACAATTTTTAGCATTTTGTAACCAAAGTGTAAAAAACGCGTCAAAATTTGGTGCGTTTTATCCCATTGCCAAAAAAAATTATTGTTTTATCAGACAAAAGTACGCTTATAAAACAATAATACTAGCAATTTATTGCAAATTTTGCTATAAAGACAACTTAGATTTATAAAAAAATACTTAATTTACAAATGGCAAACACTTACGTTACACATAATTTATTTTCGGCAAGGATTTTGTTATGTCTTGGCAAAAACGCTCCATTAAACTTATTTTAGGTTTACCGCTTTCGTTACCGATTATTTCTT
Source organism: Moraxella macacae 0408225 (assembly GCF_000320365.1). Taxonomy (GTDB): domain Bacteria; phylum Pseudomonadota; class Gammaproteobacteria; order Pseudomonadales; family Moraxellaceae; genus Faucicola; species Faucicola macacae. The sequence continues at coordinate 851,587 of NZ_ANIN01000001.1, read as the reverse complement.
ATGCGGTCAACATTGGTGATACCTATGTTCAATCGCAACAAAATCAGCCATTGAACGCAATTATCAATGTTACCGACATTGATCCGGCAAATTTTTCGGTCAAGATTGCCAATCCAGATGCTTATCGTCAATTAGGCTTATCAAAAGACACTGATATCAATGTGCGTTTTGAAGCAACCAGCAGCAACGGTGGTAAAATTATTATGACCACCAAACAGCCTGTTGCAAGTCCTTTTACAGATGTGGTGCTTGATATCAACAGCAAAGGCGAGATCAAAACTCTGCCAAAAACTTTACTCATGCCAATTGACAATTCACAATCGATTATCACCCAGTCAAATACATCACTTGTGGAGCTTGAGCCTGCACCGATTGTGGTTGTACAAAACAACCAAATAGAATTACCCAAAACAAGCGAACCTGAAATTACCGAAGAGCCAATAATTGAAGCTACAACAACCGAACCATTGGTAGAAAACACCTTAAATGAGCAACAAACACAACATTTAACCGTTGAAGAAACTCGCCGAATTTATCCTGTGGGTGCTATTCCCACACCGCTTCCGCCACTAACCGAACAGCCTTTGGACACCATGCAGGCACTTGAAAAAGAGCCAGTGAGTGATACCTCCGAACAAAGTCAGGCAGAAAGTGAAATTACAGCAAGCGATGACACCAAAACCGATGACACGGTAACTGATGATGACACGGTAACTTACGTCATTCAGCGCAATGACAACCTTTGGACAATTGCCAAACAACTTGCCAAGCAAAACAATAAAAGCATAAGCGATGTGATGCAAGAAATCATTGCTACCAATCCAAAAGCCTTTGCAAACAACAATCCAAACAAATTACAAATAAACACAAAACTTGAAATTCCAAAATATCAGGTCATGCCCTCACAAATTGGGGTAAAATCAGCCAATGAAGCTCGTCAAACCGCTAAAAAGCAAACCAACGAAGCCAAATCTGGCAAACAAACCGATTATAAAGCTTCAAAACCAAAACGAACCGCAACCACCGTTAAAAAACAAACGGTGAAACCGCCGACTCCGACCACGCACAAACAAGAAATGCAAATCATTGCACCAAGCCAAACAGCAGGTTCCGTTGCAGTACAAGACAGTAATAAAAGCAGTAATCAAGAATCAAAATCCGTTGTCAATCAAGTACAACAAAAACGTAAAATCACTGCTCAAAAAGCATCAAAGGTAAGTTCGCTAAATCAAAGTTTGGTAGATGCAGAACAACGCCTAAAAATGCAAAATGCAAAATTAGCACAACTTGAACAGCGTTTAAAAGAGCTAAACAAAAATTAAACCGTTTTAAACTTTCATAATGACATAAAAAATACAAACGAGGAGATAGGCATGAGTCCAATGATGATGGGCATTATAGCTGTAATCATTCTAGTAATCGTCGTAGGCGTGTTTTTCTTTTTGAAAAACCGCAATGGTTCTACAGATTCAGCCGAGCCACAGGCTTTGGATAAACGTCCAAAAACCTTGGCAGAGCAACAACTTGAATTAGAACAACAACGCCTAAATCCAAAACCAACCCCTGCCCCTGTATCTACGGCAGATGATGATTTACAAAAAGCACAAAACTTTATCAATCAACAAGATTTTAACAGTGCTGGCAAAATATTAAAGCAGTCTATCAAAAACAACCCCACTCGTGGTGATGTTCATGTTATGCTGTTAAATACGTTCGCTTTGTCAAAAGATTATGAAAATTTTAACAAATTTTACCCAACGGTTATTGCGTTAAATGACCCAGCCACCACAACTCAAGCCAATAATTTAAAAAACTTGATTGATGAAGAGTTGGCATTTAACCAAAGCATAAATCAATCCGCTCCAAGTGCTACCGCTGCACCTGTTGTCAACAACACGCCAACTTCAACAGCAGATGAGGGTTTGGCACTTGATATGGCATTTGATGAGCCAACGCCTATCGCCACGCCAAAACCTGTTACATCTGATCCTGCTGACGAAATTAGCATGGATTTTGATTTTGACACAGATAGCACGCCCTCAACATCAACTCAAGCAGTTGAACCTGTTACAAGTGCTACAGACGATGCCTCGGTAGACTTTGATTTTGATTTAGAGTCCGAAAAAGAATCAGAATTAGAAAAAGAAACACCTGTTGCCAAAGAAAATCTTGAGATTGAAGATGATGTTGCAGAAGATCTGAACTTTGATTTATCTGATGAGATGGCTTCCACTGAAACATCTATCGATCAGGATTCCGATCTTGTGATTGAAGAAGATACGATCGCAGTAGATGAAACAACAGATCTTAACTTTGATTTACCAAACGATACCGCTCCAGTTACCGCTCAAGTTGAAGTGCCTGTTGTTGCTGATTCTGTTGCAAGTGCTACAGACGATGCCTTAGCAGACTTTGATTTTGATTTAGAGTCCGAAAAAGAATCAGAATTAGAAAAAGAAACGCCTGTTGCCAAAGAAAATCTTGAGATTGAAGATGATGTTGCAGAAGATCTGAACTTTGATTTATCCGATGAAAGCATTGAAGTTGAAACACCTGTTGATCAGGATTCCGATCTTGTGATTGAAGAAGATACAATCGCAGTAGATGAAACAACAGATCTTAACTTTGATTTACCAACAGAATCAGAAAAAGCTGAAGAACCTGATTCTCCAGTCGCTCTTGAAGAAATATCTGATGTTGATGATTTTAACCTTGATTTGTCCGATGAAATTGCTTCAGCCAAAACGCCTGCTACGGATACTTTGGTAGATGACAAACCTGTTGAACCTGTTGCTACCCCTACAAGCGACATGGATGCCGATCTTGGTGGTGCGTTCGATGCAATCAAAAATCTAGACTCAACCAAACTTAATATTGAGCTTGCAGAACAGTACATTAATCTTGGTGAATACGACAGTGCCAAACGCTTGCTTAACGAAATTCAAACCACTGCAAGCGATGAGTTTGGTACAAAAATTAAAACTTTGTTAGAAAAAATAGATTAAACAGTAGTCTAATCAAGTTAATTATGTTAATATTTAACTTTATCTAACAAGACCATAAAGGCAAAATAGATATTTTGCCTTTTTTATCACTATTATTTGCTTAAATTTTAGTATTGTTAAAGGATAAACATTCATGTCCACTCAACCAATCACCCCAAATCCGCTCACTGACAACCCATCAACCCATAGCGAGTTTATATTTAGTGCAGCAGATTTTGATGATTTATCTGATTTCACACCACCAACAACCACACCCAACACGATTGATACCACATTTAGCACAGACGATTTGGCTAAACTGGATTTAAACCATAAAGATTTACCACCAAAAGATTTAGCAAAAACCAACCCGCCCATTGTTAACACGCCCATTCAAACCAATTCAATATCAACAAGTAACAATGCACAAAAACCCACAAGCAACATAGAAATTAACGCCCAAGCCACGCACACCTCCAATCAAGTTAACCAAAAAACCAAATCCAACAAAGCAAAAGCCCAGCATATCAATACCAAGCCTACGTTTAGCAAACGCTGTTTACACACGGCATTAGTCGGTTCTATTTTTGCGTTAGTGGGGTTGTTGGTAGATTGGATTATCAACCTAAGCAAAGTTTTTGGTGAACACAATTCCGCTGAAACATTGTGGTTTTTCTTTCCCTGTTTGGCAATTTTAGGCGTGGTATTTGGGTGGTTTTTTGGCACAAGAGCCCTAGATGTCGTATTTGGCATGTTTAATTTCACCTTAGATGAAAGTCGCCCAAACGATGACGATGGTTTTTCATCAGGTTTATTCAAAGCAATTGGATTTGGCTTAAGCATTGGTATGATTGGTTGGTTGATTTTGCTGATGTTGGCATAATTTTAACAATATCATTTTAGCAATAAAAACCAAACCCCAGTTGGAATTTGGTTTTTGCCAAGTTTTTCAGATAATTCACTTAAATCATTATCGTTTATCGGACTTTAGAGTCAAATGCAAGCGTTGATGCACGACTAAAATGCACACCTCCATCGCTAAATTCGTTATTGTCTAACCACAAAATGGTTTTAAACTGCGTGGTGGGACGACCATTTTGTTTGCCTCGATAAATCACCCTTACCTCTTGTAAGTTATGACTATTATAGCCACCGCTAATACTTTGTAAGATTTGTAAAATGCGAGTGGTTTGTTCATTGTTGATGAGATCACTTGGAGTTACAATAGATTTTGGTTCGGTTTCACCCAATGTCAATTCACCAAGTTTAAAGGTAACTTTGCCACCTGCGGTGTTGTAGTTAAATTCACCTTTGACATTGGTTTTGCCAAGGGATTTGCCTTTTTGTAGTACTTCTAAGCCCTCTACCACACTGTCCAAAAATATGCCAGTTTTAACCTCAGGAGTAGTTGACTTAGTCGGTTGATTATGATAGGGGGGGGGTTGGCGTGATTGTGATTAGCATGGCTATTGCTGGATTGGCAATGCTATCAAAATGACCAGACAAAGCGTCATAAAAATCACGGCTTTGCTTGGTGGTTAGGGTAAACAAAGTATCGCAGCCTTGATTATTTAGGCTTAATTTTAGCTGACGCCAATCATTGTGCACTTGCATATTGGCGTATTCGTGATAATCAAGTTGTCTTTCTATTATACTTCTTTTTCAGCCGCATGAGCTATAGCCATGCTGGTTTGCAAAAAGTCAGAGTAATTGAAACCTTCAGAGCTGATAGAGAATACTCTACGATTCACATTAAAATCTAAATTATAAATCTCTTTATTCTCAGCGTTCTTGAGACTCTGTAATGTAGCTTGATGACCAACCAAATCAAAATTTATTGATTCTTTATATACATTAAGAGAATAATTATTTGCAGGAGTCAAATACATTTCATTTATTTCAAATCTCTTACCAGTTCCATCCTCATAATATCTAAATAGAGAGTTAAACTTACCTTCGCTAAGCGAACCTGAGTAATCTGCTCCCATTAATTTAAAGTTGCCACCAAGTATAGAATTGACATCTGTGGGAGTGAAATTTAATTTATTTTTGACATTTTCTAAATTTCCATTTTTTCTTAAAGCTTCCTTAAAATCATTTGCCTTAGTAAATTCATGAGTTATCTCCCCTCCGCTATAACTACCATACTTATTCAAATTATCGTAATCTTTCTTAAGATTACTGATTTCATCAGGTGGTAAGCCACTTTCTTCTATTGACATATATTTAACACCATTTTCAGAAGAACCAACCATTGTTACTAGTTTTTCCGCATCAATGGCATTTATCCGAACAGCTTTCGTTGATATTGGATTTTTTGGACTAGATGAAGGTTGATTATTTTGGACATACGAATTAGCAGTTGCTGAAACTGCAATCGCTTCATTCTTTGGAATGGTATTAGTATAAGATGTTCGGTTATTAGTGATATTACTATTGGGTTTAAAATAGAATAATACCCCAGTCACTAGTAAAGACATACATATGCCTAGCAATATTAGAATTTTTTTCATCTAATAAACTTATAGGTAAGCATTATCAAAGCATTTTTTAGCAGATGTACTAAATTGCACAGTGCTACCTGAATTCAATTTTTCCCAATGTGTGCCTGTAACAGAATAGTATGGTCCAGTTTGGGGATAGGGCAATAAAGCAGGCTGTACTCTACCAGCATAAATTCTAACCGATGTAATATAAGAATTACCTGATTTTAATCGAGTTACTTGATTGGAGCCAGACGTTTTTTGGTCAGAAACCACATAAGCTGTATGATAATAGGGTTTAAGCTTAGATTCGCTAGCATTTGCCATAAAAAGAGCAAAGCCTTGTCTATCATAGGTGAAGGACTCATTGTACCAACCAGATCCTGTAGGTGTAAGCTGTGTCTTAGGAAAAGGAGCCCAGCAGTTAGCTCGACTAATCGTTGTACCAGGATTAACAGCAGCTATTGATAAATTTGCAAATATTAGTGCAGTAATGGTCAATACCATCTTTTTCATAAGCCTCACTCCCTTGTCTTGTTTCACTAAACCAATTTCACCACTCACAAGCAACTTGTAACTTAACAAACATTTTTTGATTTATAAATCATTAAAAACCAACAAACTGTAATAGTTTAGCAAACTTAAATATTTAAGTCCATACAAACCCACTAAAAATTATATAAATAAACCACAAATCACCCCCAAACCAAAACCCCCATCACTCAAACAGCAACAGGGGTTTAAATAGGAAGCTGACGATTACCTACTCTCACATGGGAAAACCACACTACCATCGGCGTATTGTTGTTTCACTTCTGAGTTCGAGAAGGGATCAGGTGGTACCAACAAGCTATAATCGTCAGCAAAAAGGGTATAGAGAAATGAAGCTAAGTTAAGTTTTTAGTTAACTTAGGTTCTGTCTTTATCTTTGTAAAAAGAACCAACCAATCAAGGTTTTCAATCAAGGTTTTGGTATTTAATCGTTAACCCATAAACACACTTAAGCGTTGTATGGTCAAGCCAAACGAGCAATTAGTATTGGTTAGCTACATGTATCACTACACTTCCACACCCAACCTATCAACGTCGTAGTCTACAACGGCTCTTTGGGGAAATCTTATCTTAAGGTGGGCTTCCCGCTTAGATGCTTTCAGCGGTTATCCCATCCGAACATAGCTACTCGGCAATGCCACTGGCGTGACAACCGAAACACCAGAGGTTCGTCCACTCTGGTCCTCTCGTACTAGGAGCAGATCCTCTCAAATTTCCAACGCCCACGGTAGATAGGGACCGAACTGTCTCACGACGTTCTAAACCCAGCTCGCGTACCTCTTTAAATGGCGAACAGCCATACCCTTGGGACCTGCTTCAGCCCCAGGATGAGATGAGCCGACATCGAGGTGCCAAACACCGCCGTCGATATGAACTCTTGGGCGGTATCAGCCTGTTATCCCCAGAGTACCTTTTATCCGTTGAGCGATGGCCCTTCCATACAGAACCACCGGATCACTAAGACCTACTTTCGTACCTGCTCGACTTGTGGGTCTCGCAGTTAAGCGCGCTTTTGCCTTTATACTCTTTGGACGATTTCCGACCGTCCTGAGCGCACCTTCGTACTCCTCCGTTACTCTTTAGGAGGAGACCGCCCCAGTCAAACTACCCACCATACATTGTCCTTGAATTTGTTAATTCTAAGTTAGAACCCCAACATAACCAGGGTGGTATTTCAAGGTTGGCTCCACAAATACTGGCGTATCTGCTTCAAAGCCTCCCACCTATCCTACACAAGTTAGGTCAAAGTTCAATGTAAAGCTGTAGTAAAGGTTCACGGGGTCTTTCCGTCTAGCCGCGGGTACACAGCATCTTCACTGCGATTTCGATTTCACTGAGTCTCTGCTGGAGACAGCGCCGCCATCATTATGCCATTCGTGCAGGTCGGAACTTACCCGACAAGGAATTTCGCTACCTTAGGACCGTTATAGTTACGGCCGCCGTTTACTGGGGCTTCGATCAATAGCTTCGCTTGCGCTAACCACATCAATTAACCTTCCAGCACCGGGCAGGCATCACACCCTATACGTCCACTTTCGTGTTTGCAGAGTGCTGTGTTTTTAATAAACAGTTGCAGCGGCCTGGTATCTGCGACTGCCAACAGCTCAAAGAGCAAGTCTTATCACCATCAGCAGCGTACCTTCTCCCGAAGTTACGGTACCATTTTGCCTAGTTCCTTCAGCAGAGTTCTCTCAAGCGCCTTAGTATTCTCTACCTGACCACCTGTGTCGGTTTCGGGTACGATTTGTTTATGATTGTGCTTAGAAGCTTTTCCTGGAAGCAGGGTATTTGCCACTTCGCCAATAAATTGGCTTGCTGTCAGCTCTCAGTAATAGCCAAGCGGATTTGCCTACTTAGCCTACCTACAACCTTTCACCTGGACAACCAACGCCAGGCTGACATAACCTTCTCCGTCCCTCCATCGCATCATAAACAAGTATTGGAATATTAACCAATTTCCCATCGACTACGCCTTTCGGCCTCGCCTTAGGGGTCGACTCACCCAGCCCCGATTAACGTTGGACTGGAACCCTTGGTCTTTTGGCGAACGGGCTTTTCACCCGTTTTGTCGTTACTCACGTCAGCATTCGCTCTTGTGATACCTCCAGCATGCTTTACAACACACCTTCACAGGCTTACACAACGCTCCCCTACCACTTAATTGAAACAATTAAATCCGCAGCTTCGGCTCCTAGTTTGAGCCCCGTTACATCTTCCGCGCAGGCCGACTCGACTAGTGAGCTATTACGCTTTCTTTAAAGGGTGGCTGCTTCTAAGCCAACCTCCTAGCTGTCTGTGCCTTCCCACATCGTTTCCCACTTAACTAGGAATTTGGGGCCTTAGCTGGCGGTCTGGGTTGTTTCCCTCTTGACAACGGACGTTAGCACCCGCTGTCTGTCTCCCGGATAGTACTCATCGGTATTCGGAGTTTGCATCGGTTTGGTAAGTCGGTGTGACCCCCTAGCCGAAACAGTGCTCTACCCCCAATGGTATTCGTCCGAGGCGCTACCTAAATAGCTTTCGGGGAGAACCAGCTATCACCGAGTTTGATTAGCCTTTCACCCCTATCCACAAGTCATCCCCTGGCTTTTCAACGACAGTGGGTTCGGTCCTCCGATGCCTGTTACGGCATTTTCAACCTGCTCATGGATAGATCACTCGGTTTCGGGTCTATACCCTGCAACTAGACGCCCTATTAAGACTCGGTTTCCCTACGGCTCCCCTAAACGGTTAACCTTGCTACAGAATATAAGTCGCTGACCCATTATACAAAAGGTACGCCGTCACCCAACAAGTGGGCTCCGACTGCTTGTATGCACACGGTTTCAGGTTCTATTTCACTCCCCTCACAGGGGTTCTTTTCGCCTTTCCCTCACGGTACTGGTTCACTATCGGTCAGTCAGGAGTATTTAGCCTTGGAGGATGGTCCCCCCATCTTCATACAGGATTTCACGTGTCCCGCACTACTTAATATGCTTTTTTAAATGTTTAAAATACAGGACTATCACCTTCTACGGTCAACCTTTCCAAGTTGTTCTTCTACATTTAAATCAGTCGGCTCCTCCCCGTTCGCTCGCCGCTACTAAGGGAATCTCTATTGATGTCTTTTCCTCGGGGTACTGAGATGTTTCACTTCTCCCGGTTTGCCTCGTAATAAATTACGATACCTATCTTATGATAAGTGGGTTTCCCCATTCAGATATCGCCGGATCACAGGATATTGCCACCTCCCCGACGCTTTTCGCAGGCTGTCACGTCTTTCATCGCCTCTGACTGCCAAGGCATCCACCATGTGCACTTAATTACTTGACCATACAACCTTAAGCATGCTTTGTGTCATATTTAATGACATACTTCATGTATGAGCTGTATCGGTAATTGTAACGATTTTAATACCTGGTTTACGCTTGATTTTTACCATCACGGTGTTTTGTGATGGTATTTCAGTTCTCTTTACTTTATACCACCATACAGTTTTGTCAACAGATTGTGCTGTCAACAGATTGTGTGGTGGTAAAGGTTAATTATTTGTTGGAATTAAATAATTAACCCAGACTCATTTCTCTATGTTGTTATTGAATTGTCTGTCACTTCATCAGGGACAGTTCTATTATACTTAATAGAATAAAGCAATCAGTAAATCAGCAATCGTTTGTTTGTTGTACTTGTTTGTTTGCTATAATTACTTTTTCTATTAATATAAGTTTACTTGTTAGTTAATAAACTGGTGGAGTTAAGGAGAGTCGAACTCCTGACCTCCTGCGTGCAAGGCAGGCGCTCTACCAACTGAGCTATAACCCCGCTATTAAAAGCTGGTGGGTCTAATAAGACTTGAACTTATGACCCCTGCCTTATCAAGGCAGTGCTCTAACCAACTGAGCTATAGACCCTAAAAGCTGTTAAAAAGGCAATGCTTTTGGCTTTTTAACTTTATTAGCTGCTTACTCAATAAAAAACAACTTGCTGTAGATTCTCTACTACCACTGTTTTAAGGAGGTGATCCAGCCACAGGTTCCCCTACGGCTACCTTGTTACGACTTCACCCCAGTCATCGACCACACCGTGGTAATCGCCCTCTTGCGTTAGGCTAACTACTTCTGGTGCAATCAACTCCCATGGTGTGACGGGCGGTGTGTACAAGGCCCGGGAACGTATTCACCGCGGCTTTCTGATCCGCGATTACTAGCGATTCCGACTTCATGGAGTCGAGTTGCAGACTCCAATCCGGACTACGATAGGCTTTTTGAGATTGGCATCACATCGCTGTGTAGCAACCCTCTGTACCTACCATTGTAGCACGTGTGTAGCCCTGGTCGTAAGGGCCATGATGACTTGACGTCGTCCCCACCTTCCTCCAGTTTGTCACTGGCAGTATCCTTAAAGTTCCCGGCATGACCCGCTGGCAAGTAAGGAAAAGGGTTGCGCTCGTTGCGGGACTTAACCCAACATCTCACGACACGAGCTGACGACAGCCATGCAGCACCTGTATTCTAATTCCCGAAGGCACTCTCGCATCTCTGCAAGATTCTAGATATGTCAAGACCAGGTAAGGTTCTTCGCGTTGCATCGAATTAAACCACATGCTCCACCGCTTGTGCGGGCCCCCGTCAATTCATTTGAGTTTTAACCTTGCGGCCGTACTCCCCAGGCGGTCTACTTATCGCGTTAACTGCGCCACTAAGTGTTCAAGACACCCAACGGCTAGTAGACATCGTTTACGGCGTGGACTACCAGGGTATCTAATCCTGTTTGCTACCCACGCTTTCGAACCTCAGTGTCAGTATGGTGCCAGGGGGCTGCCTTCGCCATCGGTATTCCTCCAGATCTCTACGCATTTCACCGCTACACCTGGAATTCTACCCCCCTCTCATCTACTCTAGCCAACCAGTATCACATGCAGTTCCTAGGTTAAGCCCAGGGATTTCACATGTGACTTAATTAGCCACCTACGCTCGCTTTACGCCCAGTAATTCCGATTAACGCTCGCACCCTCTGTATTACCGCGGCTGCTGGCACAGAGTTAGCCGGTGCTTATTCTGTGGGTAACGTCAAGATTATCAGGTATTAATTGATAATTGTTCCTCCCCACTTAAAGTGCTTTACAACCAAAAGGCCTTCTTCACACACGCGGCATGGCTGGATCAGGGTTTCCCCCATTGTCCAATATTCCCCACTGCTGCCTCCCGTAGGAGTCTGGGCCGTGTCTCAGTCCCAGTGTGGCTGATCATCCTCTCAGACCAGCTACAGATCGTCGCCTTGGTAGGCTTTTACCCCACCAACTAGCTAATCTGGTTTAGGCTCATCTCATAACGACAGCTTGCGCCATCTTTCTCCCGTAGGACGTATGCGGTATTAATTTGGGTTTCCCCAAGCTATCCCCCATTATGAGGCAGATTCCTAAATGTTACTCACCCGTTCGCCACTAATCTTATCCAGCAAGCTGGATAATCATCGTTCGACTTGCATGTGTTAAGCCTGCCGCCAGCGTTCAATCTGAGCCATGATCAAACTCTTCAGTTTAATCTTTTATTTAGAGTTGATTTTTGCATAATATTTTATTATTATGTTATTAGTCAAACTCAGGCTCTTTTTATACTGTTTGCTCAAATAAACTTACGAAAGTTTTCTTCTGTACAAAAGAATATAAAAAGTTTTTTGTTTTATATATTTATTTGTGCCAGTAGAAAATCTACACAAGTTGTTTTTTATTTTAATTTGTTATTTAGTTTTGTTCTTAACATCGTCTGTTAATAGTTGCATATTTTATCAGCTTTATTTTTATTGTCAAGCTGTTTTTTATTTTTTATGCTTTTTTTAATTAAAAACTTTTGATTAAAAAACTTTTGATTAAAAAAACTTTTAATTAAGATTAAGTAAGTTGTTTTAATTAAGTTGTTTTAATTAAGTTGTTTTAATTAAGTTGTTTTAATTAAGTTGTTTTAATTAAGTTGTTTTAATTAAGTTGTTTTAATTAAGTTGTTTTAATTAAGTTGTTTTAATTAAGTTGTTTTAATTAAGTTGTTTTTATTTAAAAAAATTATTTGTTTAAGCTTTGTTGCTTAACTTAACTTTGTTGCTTAAGTGGGTGCGTATTATATAGAAGTTTTTGGATAGGTCAAGGGGTTTTTTGAATTATTTTTTTATTTTGTTATTTTTCAATGAGTTATGAATTAATTTTTTACGCTTTTTAGAACAGTCAACTGATAATCATGATGGCCAAGCGTGCCATAATGCCCTTTTTGACTAAGCTCTGCTATAAATTCCGCTTCAAAATCCAACACTTGATTGTCAGGCGTTGTCTGTACACCTGCTTGTTTTGCCAAATCATCAATGACAGACATTGGATCGTATAAATGATAAGTGGCAGATTGGTTGCTAAAAGTAGCATTGTTGCCAATTTTTTGGATATGTCCGTGATAGCGTTGGGCGTGAATTTGGTGGTCGGCAAGCACGGTATAATTACGGCGTTGCTTGGTTTGGTGCTGAAAATATTGATAAGTTGCAAAAACGCCAATCACGGTTGCGGTAGTCGCTGTCGTAGTGGCAATTAAACCAAATTTTGCTAAAGCCAGTAACGCAGATTTTGATGTTTTTGGGTTTTTGGCTTGGTTTGTCATAAGCTCTCCTTAAAATTTTACGCAGGGTATTGTGAAAAGCGATAGCCTGTGCCACGCACGGTTTGGATATAGCCATCAAAACCATACGGCTCTAGGATTTTGCGTAACCGACGAATATGCACGTCAATGGTGCGATCCTCCACATAGACATTACCGCCCCAAACGTGATCTAATAACTGTGAACGCGTGTAAGCTCTTTCACTGTGACTCATAAAAAATGCCAATAAACGATATTCAGTTGGACCAATCTCAATTGTTGTGTCGTTAATTTTTACACGCCTAGAAATTTTATCCAAACATAAGCCATTGATATTAATCAGGTTTTCATTTAAAGCACTGCCACTGCGACGCAATACTGCTTTGATGCGTGAAATGAGTTCTTTGGTGGAGAAAGGTTTTGTAATATAATCATCGGCTCCGGCATCTAAACCTTGAATTTTATTATCTTCTTCGCCTTTTGCAGTAAGCATGATGATCGGAATTTCAGACAAGGCATTGTCTTTTTTGAGTCTGCGACAAAAATCAATACCCGATATACCATTTGGCAACATCCAATCCAACAAAATCAACGCAGGCCGGCTGTCTACAACTATCCGATGCGCTTGCTCGGCATCGTTGGCTTCTAAGCATTGAAACCCTGACAATTCAAGCGTGGTTACCAACATATCTCGAATGGCAATTTCGTCTTCTACGATTAAGATAGTTTCCATATTGGTCAAATAATTCTTCAAATTTATTGTAGTTTTTGATTGACATCTGCACCGTTATCATCGGCTTTTGGAGCGTTCGGTGATGCAGGTTTGTTGTCAATCACTTGGTCGTTTTCGCTAATGGTTTCCATTGCTGAATTATCAACACCGCTTTCGATCGGCTCGCCCACATCGGATGTAGCCACGGTAACATCTGAATCCAAGTCCGCCACAGCATTGCCATCATTTATCACCGCAGGTGCGTTATTTTCATCGGCAGGGGCAGCAGACATTGGTATGGCTTCGGTGGTCGATGCAAGATTGTCGCTTGTTTTTTCAACCGGTTCAGATTTACTACAGGCGGTTAGTGGCACTGATAAAACCAACAAACCGATTAAACTGATTTTTTTTATTGTTATTTTTTTTATTGTTATCTGTAGCATGCCTACCCCTTAAAAATGAAAATATTTTATCATAAACACTGGCTAATTTTTTAAAAAATTTAACTCAATATTTTAAAAAATTAATTTTGTTTATTATAAGTCAAAAAATTAATTCACCACAACTCATTTGTTTTGATTTGGGTTTTGTTTTAAATTTTGCCATGACATTGTTTGTATTTTAACCCCGAGCCACAAGGACAATTGGCATTGCGACTGATGTTTAAATCAGCATATGGATTTTCTTCTGTGGTATCAGCAACCACAACAGGGGTGCTAATGGTCGCACCCATGTTAAACTGATAGTTTGCACGTCCCATTGGGTGGCGGTTACGCACAGCCATATCTGGATCTTCGCTAAGTTCGCCTGTGATACCGTTCATTTCTTGGTGTTCAAAATGTAGGCGCATTTGCTCAGCTTGCAATTTTTGCAAGGCCTCCATTTCCGCCATTTCTTCTGGGGTTGGAATGTGTACAATGGATAAATCTTGCACGGTTTCAGATTTAATCGCTCCAAGCATGCTTTGAAACAAATTAAACGATTCGGATTTGTATTCTTGTTCTGGATTTTTTTGGGCATAACTGCGCAAATGAATGCCTTTACGCAATTGATCCATTTGGTTTAAGTGTTCTTTCCAATGTTTATCCAAATTTTGGAGCATAAAATGACGCTCGAGTCGCCCTGCATCGGCGGCCATTTGCTCACGGCGATAACGATAATTGGTAATTGCAGCATCGATGATTTTTTCGCGCAAGCCTTCTTCATCTAAACGGCGATCTGCATCCAACCAGTCATTAATTGGCATGGCAATGTGAAATTCATCTTCTAATTCATCTTCTAAACCATCAACATTCCATTGATCATCAATCGAACCTTGTGGGATAAATTCGTTAATCAACGCATTGTACACATCGTGGTGCATTTCTTCAATGGTGGCTTGTAAATCAGCAGCTTCCAACAATTCATCGCGTTGGCGGTAAATCACTTTACGCTGTTCATTGGCAACATCATCGTATTTAAGCAGATTTTTACGAGCATCAAAATCACGATTTTCCACTTTACTTTGGGCATTTTCAATGGAGCGCGACACCATTTTATGCTCAATCGCTTCATCTTCTTTTAAGCCCATTGCACGCATCATATTTACAACTTTATCGCCTGCAAAAATCCGCATTAAATCATCTTCAAGTGATAAAAAGAAACGCGACTCGCCCGGATCACCTTGACGCCCCGCCCGGCCACGCAATTGATTGTCAATGCGACGACTTTCATGACGTTCCGAGCCAATAATATGCAGCCCCCCTGCTTCTAGTACTTGTTTGTTTTTGATTTGCCAATCAGCCTTGGCTTGCTCTTTCATTTCTGGGGTAACATTTTGTAGTTTTGCCAATTGTGCCTGCCAGTTGCCTCCCAAAATAATATCCGTACCACGTCCTGCCATGTTGGTTGCAATTGTAACTGCATCGGGAGCGCCTGCTTGAGAAATAATATCGGCTTCGCGTTCGTGTTGCTTGGCGTTTAAAACATTATGAGCAATGCCCTCTTTGGTCATCAATTGCGACAACACTTCACTGGCTTCAATGGTCGCCGTACCAACCAAAATCGGGGCGTGTTTTTGTTTAATACGCTTAATTTCGCGGATAATGCCTTGATATTTTCCCATTTTGGTTAAGAAAATTTGGTCGTCTAAATCCACGCGTTGAATGGGTTTGTGGGTTGGAATAACCACAACATCAATATCGTAAGTTTGCTTAAATTCTGCCGCTTCAGTGTCGGCCGTCCCCGTCATGCCTGACAATTTATCGTATAACCGAAAAAAGTTTTGAAACGTTGTTGTTGCAAGAGTTTGGTTTTCTGCTTGAATTTCCACGCCTTCTTTGGCTTCTACCGCTTGGTGTAAACCCTCGGACCAGCGTCGCCCTGGCATGGCACGTCCTGTGTTTTCGTCAATAATGACAATTTCACCGTCTTGAACAATATAACTTATGTCTTTGATAAATAAATGATGGGCCCGAATGGCGGCTTGAACATGAGCAAGCAGTGGCAAACGTGCAGGGCTATACAGACTTTCATGTTCACTCATTTGCCCTTTTTCTATTAAAAATTTTTCAATTTTTTCATAGCCTTTTTCGCTAATTTCAATTTGACGATTTTTTTCATCTATCCAAAAATCATGTTCGCGGTTTTCGCGGTTGCCCTCTTCGCTTTTAGATGCTTTTAGGCGATCAACAATGTTGTTAATTATTACATAAGTTTCAGCAGAATCTTCAGCTTGCCCTGAAATAATCAGTGGCGTGCGTGCTTCATCAATCAAAATAGAGTCAATTTCGTCAATAATACAGTAATTTAAAGGGCGTTGTTTTTTTTCTTGCATGCTAAACACCATGTTATCACGCAAATAATCAAAACCATACTCGTTGTTCGTGCCATAAGTGATATCAGCAGCGTATGCCCCAAATTTTTCCATCGGATTTTGTTGTGAATAAATCACCCCAACCGTCAAACCCAAAAATTCAAACAATGGGCGGTTTAACTCAGCATCGCGGGTCGCCAAATAATCATTTACTGTTACCACATGCACGCCTTTTGCACTGATCGCATTTAGGTAAATTGCCAACGTTCCCATAAGGGTTTTACCCTCGCCTGTACGCATTTCAGCAATTTTACCTTCGTGCAAGGTAATACCGCCGATCAATTGCACATCATAATGACGCATACCAAGTACGCGTGATGATGCCTCACGACACACCGCAAAAGCCTCTGTTAACAAATCATCAAGGCTTGTGCCATTTTGGTATTTTTCTTTAAATTCAAGGGTTTTTTGCTTTAATTCTTCGTCGCTTAGGGCTTGAATTTTTGGTTCTAAGGCATTGATTTTATCAACCAATTTTCGCATACGTTTTAGTTCACGGTCGTTTTTTGTACCAACCACTTTGCCAATCACTTTACCTAACATGACACAATCCTACACAAAATAAATTTTGCTATTATAATAGGGGTTTAACTTTTAAGATACAAGTTTTCTGGCGGGTTTTTTAAAAATAGTTTAAAAACAGTTTAAAAACAGTTTTGACAGTAATTTATTGCCTAAAAGAATTGTTAAATGTTGTAGAAAGCGGTAAAATATTATGTTGATTATTTTATTAATTTTTTATTAATTACTTTATTTTTAAACTGTTATATTTTTAATTATATATTTTTTTAATTATATATTTTTTAACCAATTTATTTTTTTAACCGATTCATTATTAAAAGGTAGCCGTCGCTATGGCCTTTGTTGTAACTGATAACTGTATCCGTTGTAAATACACCGACTGCGTAGAAGTCTGTCCTGTAGACTGCTTTTACGAAGGTCCAAATTTTTTGGCTATTCACCCTGATGAATGTATTGACTGTGCCCTGTGTGAGCCTGAATGCCCTGCCAATGCAATTTTTAGCGAAGATGAAGTACCAAAAGGTCAAGAAGTGTTTATTGAGCTTAATGCCGAACTTGCCGAAAAATGGCCAAACATCACCAGTATGATAGAACCCTTGCCTGATCATAAAGAATGGGACGGTGTACCAAATAAATTGCAATATTTGGAAAAATAATCCACACAACCAAAAACCCACACAAAAAGACTTACACAAAATACATTCTGTGTAAGTCTAACTGTGTAAGTCTAATTTGGCTTTTATTATTTGGTTTTAATTGCTTTACTCGCCCATTTTTGGTCTTTGCCATGCTTGCAAAAACTGTGCATGACGAAGTGTGTCATCGCTATTTTTAATACTTTGTAAATATTCGTGCGTGTAGTTTTCCCATGCCAAACTTTCGTCAAAGGTCATTTTGCCAACCAAACGCAAATAACGCAAATATAAAAGCCAAGTATTTAACACATCACTTTCGCAATAAGTGGTGAGTTTTTGCCATTCACCCGCCTGTAGCATAGGCAAAACATCATAGCCATCAAGAGCTTGTTTGCCTGCAAAACCAGATGCCGTTGCAACCACATCAAGTTTTTGATAAGCACCACTCATCGCGGTTTTTAACATCAGATCAGTATGACGGTCGTGGTAACGGTTGATATAGTTGTTATATTTCATCTCACCTGTATTTTCAGCAAACAGTTTTTGGGCGCAAAGTCCATAATGCAAGGCACGATAAGTCATGACAGGAATATCAAATCCTTTGCCATTCCAACTCACCAATACGGGCAATTTATCAATTGAGTTAAAAAAAGTTTGTAGAATTTCTTGTTCGCTATGTTCATTTAACGACAAGGTTTTTAAAGACATTTTACCATTGTTGATCCACAAAACCGACAAACACACAATTTTGTGTAGTGGCAAAGGCATAAACGGATTACCCACTTCATCTTCACGCAACTGTATCATTTTAGCAAGCGCTTCATCGTCATCAAGCTGACTAACCTCTGGATACAGGCGTTTGCCAATCTCGACATCAGGTATGGTTTCAATATCAAATACTAAAATCGGTGGAAAATTCATATGCATTCCTTTTTTGTTAATTAATCATCAATTCCGTACAAGCCTGTAGACAAATATCTATCACCGCGGTCGCAAACAATAAACACTATCAGAGCGTTTGGGTTGTCTTGATAAATCTGTTTGGCAAGGTTTAATGCTGCAAATGCCGCCCCACCCGATGACACACCACAAAAAATCCCTTCTGTTTTGGCCAGTTTGCGCATGGTTTTTTCTGCATCTGTTTGGTTAATATTGACAATTTTATCCAAATACGAACTGTCAAAAATTTTGGGCAAATACTTAGGACTCCAGCGACGAATGCCTGCAATATTTGAATTTTCATCAGGTTGTAGTCCGATGATTTGGATAGCCGGATTTTTTTGTTTTAAGAATTTTGCCACGCCCATGATCGTACCTGTCGTTCCCATAGCACTGACAAAATGGGTGATTTTACCCCCTGTTTGTTGCCAAATTTCAGGGCCGGTTGTATGATAATGAGCAAGCCAGTTATCGTTGTTGTTAAATTGGTCAAGCACCACACCCTTGCCAGCAGCTTGCATCGCAAAAGCCAAATCGCGTGCCTGCTCCATATTTTCTGCATCAATTAAAGTTGCTCCATACGCACGCACAGCATCTTTACGCTCTTGAGTGGAATTTTTTGGCATAATGAGTGTGATATTTAGTCCAAGCATCGCCGATACCATCGCCAAAGCAATGCCTGTGTTGCCACTGGTTGCCTCGATCAAGGTATCACCAACTTTGACATCACCACGCTCTAAGGCGGATTTTATCATATTTAGTGCAGGGCGATCTTTGACAGAACCTGCAGGATTATTGCCCTCCAGTTTGGCAAAAATATTCATACCATGTGGAGCAAGGCGCTGTAATTTCACAAGAGGTGTGTTGCCAACCGTCTGTTGCAAGGTGGTGGCCGCTAAACTTGCTGCTTTGTCTAAACTTTCTAACTGTGTATTTGTTTGGTTTTGATAGGATTGCATACTAGATCTCTTTGGATTGATTAATTTGGATTGCTTTAATTTTATAACTAACTTATTTTGGCAAAAGTTAACAGTTGTGTGCGGTAATATTCGTATTGCTTGGTTCTTAATTCTATTTCTTTTGGTAAACCGTGAGAAATGGAATTGGTTAGGGTTTCAAATTTGTCTAATATTGAAACGATTTTTTGTTGCGTTGCTATTGGGGGAATGGGGATTTTTTTATTGGCGAAATTACTTATCCATTGGCGTTTGTGGTCGGTATTATTTTCTTGCGGCAAAGTATTTAACCAATAATAAATAAACTTTAATAAATATTGTGTTTCATCTTTTGATGTAATCATTTTCATTGCTGATGATTTGGCTTTAAAGTCAAAATCAACCCATTTATTTGCGGTTGTAAAATCGTCAAAAATAATAACGGGGTTTTCAGATGCTTTATAAATGCCATTTGTTTCATCTGTAAACCCTAAAATAAATGTTTTACCTGCAGTTAATACTGGCGTTTTATAATTGTCATTATATACCGTTGATTTAACTAAATATTTAGTTGGCTGTTCATAATTAGCAACATCGCCCAAACTTCTCCATTCCACTTCATCGCCAAAACTAAGCAGCTTATCCCGATAATATTGGTATTGCTTTTTACGCAAAATAAGCTCTTTTATTAATTCGCTATTTAATGCAGTGAATTTATCCAATATTTTAACAATTTCATTTTGTACATCTAGGGGCGGAATTGGAAATTTAAATTGTTTAAATCCATTCATATCCACTATTGGGAAATTTGAAGCCCTTGTATTATTTTTGCACCATTTACCAAGCTCAAAACAATAATAAAAAATAAACCTAATATCAAACTTATTTACATATTCTTTTTTAATGCTTAAATTGGTAAATTGCTGATTTGATAAATAAGGAGTAGTAACCAAAGCATGCTCGCCAATTGTAGCGGTAGTTGCAATAATAATTGAATTTTTTGGAAAAAGTTTACCACCCTTTACGCCTTTTTCATTCACCATTTGAATGGCAGAGTTTAATATTCTACCATTTTCGCGAATATCTTCCATTCTAAACCATGCAATTGTGCCATTTTCCCAATATTTAGCATTTCTTTTTGATGGCGTATAACCGTTTTTAATATTGAAAATTTCTTCAATAGAATGCCACGCAACTTCTCTCCTACCCAGCAACCTTTCTAAAAATCCAATCATCGCCCCGCCCTGCCTTTTACAAACGCACAATTTTTCTATTTTATAGTTGTGCTAAAAATATGTCAATGTTTTAACAACCACACTGTGCTAAAAACCACACTGTGCTTTGAGTGGGTTTAACCATGCCAGAAAAATTTGCCGTTTTGGCAAAATTTTACTATTATAGCCATAACCAATCACTAACATGACCAATCACTAACATAATTAATCACAATAAGCATTAACAAAAAAGCATTAACAAAAGGCAACTCAATGAAATCTTTGCAAACTTTGCGACACGGCTACAGCAACACTTGGCAAACCACTTCGATGGTGATGTTAATGGTGATATTGGCGGTTAATTTGACTTTGTGGTTTTTTTGGCGAAGTTTGTATTTGCCTGAATTAAAAATCCATGCCAATTATTTGGCAAATCAGCTTGTTATGTTGGATAAATTGCACACCGATTGGCATGACAACAAAGCGGTAACAGACTGGGTTATTCACACATCGCACATTGATCTTGTTACCACGCCAGATGCTTTTCCCGATGTAGAGGATAAACTGTTTGTTGGTTTTTTTACCGATAAAATGCAAACTCAAATTCAAGCCGTTACCGGCCGTCCTGCGGTGGTATATTTTAAATTTAAACCCGTGCCAATATTGTACATTCAAGACAGCAAGCACCCTGAATTTTGGCTGCAAGAACCGGTTAAATTTTATGCACAATACAGCCCAACCACGATTTTGTTTTTTGTGCTAGGCATTCCGTTTTTGACTTTATTAACCATTATTTTTTTGGTGCGTCAATTAAACCGCCCACTCAAACGCTTACAAAAAACCGCCCTAGATTATATCACGCTGGGACATGCCAATCATTTGGCAACCAACCAAGGATCAACTGAAATTCGTCAGGTAAATTTGGCATTTAATCGACTGTTTGACAACCTAAGCCAAACCCAAAAAGAACGCAACATCATGCTGGCAGGCATTTCGCACGATTTACGCACGCCGTTAACACGCATGCGCTTAACCGCTGAAATGCTGCCTGATGAGTTTTTAAAAGACGGGCTTGTGTATGACATTGAGGATATGGACGCGATTTTGGAGCAGTTTATTTCATTTATGAAAGATGGATCGGACGAAGCGGTGCGATTGACCGATTTACGCCCAATTATCCATGAAATTATGGTGCAATTTGCTCCGTTGGCATTTGAATTGGCAATTGATGATGATTTGCCAAACATTGCACTGCGCCCACTGTCTATAAAACGCTTAATTGTCAATTTAGTAAATAATGCCAATCGTTATGGAAAACCGCCAATTTGCATTGCAGTTCATGTACTAAATCAGGCGGTACAAGAGGAAAATCTCACCAACCTTGCCAATGAAACTGTAGAAAAACCAACAACTGACGTATTATCACCACAAAATTTATTAGCCCCACAAAATTTTTTGCAAATCAGTATCAGCGATGCAGGCAATGGTGTTGCAGAGGATCAGTTGGAGCGCATCATGCAACCGTTTGAACGTGGCGAAACCGCTCGCACCACTCAAGGAAGTGGACTGGGCCTGGCAATTGTTAGTCGGATCGCCCATTTGCACAACGGCCACGTATTGGCAAAAAATCAGCCTAATGGTGGCCTTATTGTTAGCGTATTGATTCCAATTATGACTTAACGTTTATTTTTTTGTACCGATCAGCGGTGGCAACTCATCACTGACATTGGTGGCGGTTACTGGGTTGGTTAAAGTGGCTTGAGTTTGGGCAACACTTGGAGCAATGCTCGGTTTATACAAATAGCTGTAATAACCAAACGCAGCAACATTAAGCAACAATAGCATTAAAAAAACATGACGCATAAAAAATCCTTGTAATTGTACGAAATTTCACCAAGTTTAACAAATTTTACAAAAATTTGTTGATTTATTTTTGAGTTGATTGAAACCAGTTTAATCCATTTATCCAATTTGGCAGCTTTTATTAAAACAATTGTTCATTGAAACAGTTGTTCATTGAAACAGTTGCTCATTGAAACAACCGTTAAATCTGCCAATCCACAAAATTTTTCAGCAATTGTAAACCTGCAGTATGACTTTTTTCTGGGTGAAATTGGACAGCAAACAAATTATCTTTGATGACACTGGCACAAAAATCCAGTCCATACTCACAGCGAGCAGCAAGGATTGTCGGATCTTTTGGTATACAATAAAAACTATGCACAAAATAAAAATGCGTGTTTTGTGCAATGCCCTGCCAAAGCGGGTGCGATCTGTCTATGCCATGAATGGTATTCCAGCCCATGTGTGGAATTTTAAGCTCGGGGTTTTGTTGCAATAAGTTTGTATCAAATTTATTCACATGACCTGGCAAAATTTTTAAACAAGCCACGCCGCCGTTTTCTTCTGATTGTTCAAACAACGCTTGCATGCCAACACAAATTGCCATGATGGGTTTGTTAAATACCGCTTGTTTTACCACATCGTCAATGCCAAATTTTGTCATGCCTGCCATGCAATCTTTCATCGCACCGACGCCGGGAAATACGATTTTATCGCAAGTTTGGATTTGTTTTGGGTTTTGGGTGATAATAACATCAGCACCGACGTTGGTTAACGCCTTACCCGCTGAATGCAAATTGCCCATACCATAGTCTAATAATGCAATTTTTGTCATGTCATCTCCAACAATAAACATCAAAATTTGATAATCACCACTATATTAACGGTAATTTCACAAAATTTAAAGCGTTTGTATGACAAAAATATTACAAGGTTTTCGGTTAATAACAGCCAATAGCCCTAATTGTTAACGGTTTTGTGTAAGCCAATGCTCCATGGCTTGAATTTCAGCAATTTGATTCATGATAAGCGTATCAGCAAGCCTGTGCATTTTTGGGTCAGATCCATATTTTAGTTGTACCTGAGCCATTGCCAATGTCCCTTTGTGGTGTGGCAACATGGTTTGGATAAAAGCCATATCCGCATCATCACTCACCGCCCCTGCCAACATCTGTTCGTGCATTTGGTCAATGCTATTGGTAAATATTTGTTGAATATTGGCGGTTTTTTGGTGGCTGTTTGGCTGTGAATGGGCGTAGTAATTTTCTTCTTTTAGCCAATGTTGCATAAGCCAAATTTCGTTTTGTTGCGTGGCAATCATGTCTTTGGCAAGGCGTTTTAAACTGGCATCTTTGCCATATTTTAGTTCAATTTTTGCCATATCAATACCGCCTTGGTGATGACGTATCATATTTTGCACAAAAACAACATCAGGGCTTTTTGGGTTATCCATGCTTTGGTATTTGGCAAAACGCATGGTATAGATACTGGCAAGATAGGCTTGCCGAAAATCCTCGCTTATCTCACCATTTGGTAAAAATTGGTTGATGGTATGCTGCAACAACAGATTGTCTAACGATGGATTTGATTTAAGTTTATTGTTTGTGCTTTGGTTGTTTGTTAGGTGGTCGCTTGGATAAATAACGCGAAATTCCTCAATGCTAAGCGTGTTTTTGTCAAGTTTGTTGTCAGTCTTATCGTTGGCTGTTTTTTCATTGCTATCTTTAGTATTACTATCTTTAGCATTGATATCTTTAGCATCAGTATCGTTAGCAGGTGCACCTTTGGCATTGGTATCATTGGCGTCGTTGAATGCCGTATCGTCGGTAACGTTGGCTGTTTTTTCGGGCGATTGGTTTATGGTGGCGGTTTCGCTTGACGAATAAGGTTCTGGCTTGACTGCCAAATCATCAGCTTTTTGTTGCGGTTGACAAGCAACAAGCAACATACAGATCACCCAAAAAAATCCGTATCCCAATTTACTCAATTTGGCAAGGCTATCACAGCGTAACAACAAAAAATTAAGCATAACACACTCCTACGACACTGTGTAGTATAACTGAAAACAGCCTAAAATAAAAACGCAAATTATATCAATTATGTATATGCTTATTTCTCAATTATTACCAACTTTTTGAAGCTTAGGTTTTTATAGCTTAGATTTTTACAGCTTAGGTAAACCGCTTAAATCATTTAAATCATATAACGGCTTAATAGTTTGGTTAATTTTTGTTTGTTAATGGGTTTGGTCAAAAAACCGTCCATGCCTGCATCGCTGCACAGTTTACGCGATTCATCTGAGTCATTGGCAGTCAAAGCAATGATCGGAATGCTGTCTTGATTGGCACGGATTTGTCGCGTGGCGGTCAACCCGTCCATAATTGGCATTTGACAATCCATTAACACCAAGGCAATTTTTTCACGGTTTTGACTCAAAAGTGCAACCGCCTCTTCGCCCTCATTGGCAATAATCACTTCATACCCTAAAGTTTCTAAGTGTTTTTTGGCAATTTTTTGGTTGATTAAATTATCCTCTGCAACCAAAACTGTGCGTTGTTTATCAAAACTTCCGATCGCAGGCATGGCTGTTAATGCCTGATTTACCAACTGATTAGGCAACATCAATGCCACATCATCTAGCACCGGATTGATTTGTTTTGAAAAACCATTGTTGTGTGTATTGCTATTGTCATGGCTATTGTTGGGTTTATTTTGCTCAAAATTGGTATTTTCGTATTTTTGCAAAAATTTTTGGAATGCCAATTCTGCCGATAAGCAAACAATATCACTTAAACTCATATTTTGTTCATATAAACTTAAAATTTTGGCAAAAGCGTTGGCTAAAGTTGGCGGTTTTTGAATCAATCCGTCAAAATGTCGCATAATTTCACGCTTAATCGTGCGTTCAGAGTCCATGCTGATAATGACTTTTACACCTGTTTGGAACAGACTGATTTGTTCAAACAATGCCTCATTACCCACATACGCCACTTCATCAATGATTAACATTGGCACAAGATCTTTTAAATTTAACGCATTGATTTTATTTACCATATGCTCGTTAATTTCGGTAAAAATAATGTTTTTTACATCAACAAAATTCAAAATCTCCGTACTGCGACGCGTAATGTCAAAAGGTGAAATGATAATCAACAAAATCGGCAATTGATTCACCTGCAATTCAAACACCGGTTTTAAACTGTGGTTATATAATGGTAAAAAAACCTGAAATTCGCTGCCTTTGCCAACTTCACTTTCAAGGTTAATAAACCCGCCAAGCAGCTGCGAAAAATTATTAGAAATTGCCAATCCAAGCCCTGTACCACCAAATTGACGGCTGATTGAGTCATTGGCTTGGTTAAAGTAGGAAAACAGCTTTTGTTGATCTTTTGGTGAGATGCCCATGCCTGTGTCTTTTACCGTAATGCACAGCCAATCTTTGGCAAGATCTTGCATGCCTGACTTTTTTTGTTGAATAACAGGGTGGCTGCTGGTAAGTTTATCCACAAGCAGGGCAACATAGCCTTGTTTGGTAAATTTAATGGCATTGCTCATCAAGTTTAACAAAACTTGACGCATACGCCCATCGTCGGTTTCTATGTAACGCGGAGCATTGGGATCGGTATAAATATACAGACTGATGTTGTTGCGTTTGGCATTGCCAATCATAAGTTCAGCGGTTTGGTTTAACAGTTGCAACAAATCCACCGATGTAATATTGGCTTGTAACTTGCCTGCATCTATTTTTGCCACATCAAGCATGTCGTTTAACAAGCCAAGCATGGTTTGACTGGATTGTTGCAAGGTGGCAATGGTTTCTTGTTGTTCTTCGTTAAAACTGTCTTTGTCCTCAACAAGCAACTCAATCATACCCATCATACCGCTTAACGGCGTGCGTAATTCATGCCCCAATACCGCCCAAAGTTTGTCAAAACCTGCCAGTTTTTCCGCGGTTTGGCGATCGCCGATCCAGGCTTTTTCCAGTTTTTCATGATAATTGGTTACTTCTTCTAAACCGCCACTAAAACCCTGCAACTGCCCCAAATGATTGTAAAATGGGTTTAAATGCAAATCAAAATACAAATCTCGCTGTAAATTGGTAACGGATAAAGTTAAGAAAGTCGCGTGTTCACTGCTTTTAATCAACTGTTGTTGAGTTTGTTTGTCCATTCCGGTGATAAAATCATAAAGCATATACACAACATTTTTGTCAAACGGTGTCGCAAAAGTATTGGCAAATTTTTCGTTAAAATATATCAAACGTCCCTTGCGATCCAACAAAAACAAGGACACAGGTGATTTGTCAATCAGATGGGTTTGCCTGTGCATTAACTCATAAATCTCGTCGTAATATTGGTGATTTTTAAACGAAATACGGTTAATAATTTGGTTTAATTGTAAAATTTCAGGGGCACTATTTTGTGGCAACTGTAGTGGCTGATAGCCTGATTGGCTGTGATTAGAAAAATTTTGTGCATAATCAATAAGCTGAAACCAATTTGCATAGCGTTTTTGCAACTGCACTGCACACAAGGCCAAAAACAGCAAAAACAAAAGCCAGGGCAATACATACAGCGGATTGACAAAAGTTTGCCAAATTGGCACAAATTCAATATAAACATACAGCCGATAGCCGTTGTGGAGCGGACGCCATGCTTCAAGGGCATTGTTGCGGCGTAACGTCTGGTTTTGACTGGCATTGACTGACCACGTTGGCAAATTAAACGAGGAAAGATTGCTGTTGTTGTTTAGGATAATCGCCCGCCCTGTTGGTTCAAAAATCACCAAATAATGCGATGCGATCATTTTTGGCGAGATAAATTTACCGCCGATAAAATTTCGCTCTTGTGTGTCAATTTTTTGATTTAAATCAAGGGTAATGTCTGACAACAACAGCTCGCTTGCTGTACGTTGCCTATCCGTAGCATACAACCACAATAAACCATAACCTGTGAGAATCAGGCTTAACATAATCCCAACAAGGGCTAATAGTCCTTGACGACCAGTGGGGTGATGTAAAACAGAAATGGAATTACGCACAAGTGTTTACCTTAACCTCTCCTTCCTAAGCGAGTAGATTTTCCATTAAAAATTGCATGTTTTTAATTGCACGATTGGCTTAAATTACAACACTTCCTTTTGCACAAATTTTTTAGGATATGGTTAAATTATAGCAATTAAATTGTAGCAGTTAAATTGTAGCTATCCTTAAAGATAAGTGATTATAAAGGCATGATGGACAAAAATCAATAAAAAACCAAAATCAGCTTTCGTATTTTGCTTAAAACATACTATAATAACAAAAAAATTTTACAAAAAAGAAAACATTATGCCAAATCCGCCCAATCACCCAAAAAACACCCCTTTAAACGTTATTTTTGCAGGCACGCCAGAATTTGCAAGCATCGCGTTAAAGAGCTTAATTGACAATCAAGACACGCTAAACATTAAAATCGTTGCCGTTTACACACAACCTGACCGCAAAGCCGGACGTGGACAAAAATTAAGCCAAAGCCCGGTAAAAAAATTGGCACTCACGCACAATATTCCAGTAGAGCAGCCCATAAGTTTTAGCCTAAAAACCAATGCCGGACAAGATGCCGGACAAGTAGCACGCCACACACTTGCCAATTATAAGCCTGATGTGATGATTGTGGCGGCTTATGGGTTAATTTTACCGCTTGGAGTGCTAAACACGCCAACTTTTGGCTGTGTCAACATTCACGCATCCTTACTGCCACGCTTTCGAGGAGCCGCCCCCATTCAGCGAGCGATTTTGGCAAATGACGCCCAAACTGGCATTACCATCATGCAAATGGATAAAGGGCTTGACACAGGCGATATGCTATATAAAGCGGTTTGCGACATTGATAACACCGACACCACCCAAAGTTTGCATGACAAATTGGCAACCCTTGGCGGACAAGCCATCGTTACTGTGCTAAAAGATTTGCCAAAGTATCAAAGCCAAGCCACAAAACAAGACGACACGTTAGCCAATTACGCCAATAAAATCACCACCGATGAAGGCTTGATTGACTGGCAAAACGATGCCTTTGCCATTCATCGGCAAATTCGCGCCTTAAATGCTTTCACTTTTTTAAAAAATGAACGCATCAAAGTGTTATCAGCAAAACCCATCAAACTTAACCAAACCACCCAAGAGTCCGCTGGCAAAGTGGTAAGCGTTGGCAAAAACGCCATTTTAGTGGCGTGCGGACAAAACCAAGACGGTATCCAGCACCTTATCAATCTCACCCACATGCAATGGGCGGGCGGTAAACCTTTAACCGCCGAACAAATTGCCAATGGTGATAAATTAAATGACGGTGATATGTTTGGCAGTGGTTTTGATGGTGGTTTTGGCAGTGGGCTTAATGGGGCAAACGCATGACCGACTACCAAAAAATCTTAACCAACCAAAAACTTAGCACCCGCACCAAAGTCATTGCCACGCTTGACCAAATCCACCACGGACAATCGTTATCCACATTGCTTGATGAGTTGTTAAACAATGTTGATACCAACGACAAAGCTTTTACCCACGAGCTGATTATTGGCACATTACGCCAATGGTGGGCGTTAAATCGCATTACCGAAAGCCTAATTGATAACGAAATAGCCGACAAAGCCGTGCTATCCGCCCTACACATTGGGCTGTATCAACTGCTCTACATGCACACGCCTGATTATGCTGCCATCAATGACACCGTGGAAGCCATCAAACCGCTCAATAGTCATAGTACAGGGCTTGTCAATGCAATTTTGCGTAAAGTTGCCAACAATCCTGACAAATTTAGCAAAAAGGTGCAAAAAAACCACAGTCTACCCAATTACCTTGCCAAAATTTTAAAGCAAGATTGGGCGGATTATTATGCACTATTGGGGCAAAATCTGCGAACCGCCGCTCCGATTTTTTTGCGAGTCAATGCCAAATTTTGCACGCCTTTGGAATATAGCAAATTATTAAACGAGCAACACATCGCCCACGAATTGGTGAATATTGGCGTGGATAAACACACCGCCATTCGTTTAACAGGTTCGGTGAAAATCAGCGATTTGCCAAAATTTGTGGACGGTTGGGTATCGGTGCAGGATTTGCACGCGCAAGTTTGTGGTGAAATTTTGGCAGACGTTGTGTTGCCAACTTTTATCCGCAACGTTAACAATGGCAAAAACATCAACATTTTGGACGCTTGCACCGCCCCTGGGGGTAAATTGGCTCATGTGTTGGAGCTGTTTTTTACCAAAGCATTTCACCAATTACAGCCAAATATCATTGCCTTGGATAATGATGAAAAACGATTAAGCCGAGTGCATGCCAATTTGCACAGGTTACAATTGAGCGATTTGCAATCAGACAGCGAACAATCAGACAAAAGTTTGCAAATCATTTGTGGCGATGCGACAAATTTTAACACTGCGGATTTTAACCGCACGGATTTTAATGACACAGAGCTTAACGCCAAGCCGTTTGATGTCGTGATTTTAGACGCCCCTTGCACCGCCACTGGAGTCATTCGTCGCCACCCTGACATTGGGCTATTAAAAACCGCCACAGACATTACCAATACGGTAAAATTACAAGCCGATATTTTGCAAAATTTGTGGCAAAATGTGGCAACAAACGGCTATTTGTTATACATCACCTGCTCGCTGTTAAAAATAGAAAATAGCGAACAAATGCAAAACTTTTTGGCAAACAATCCTGATGCCAACCTTGTGGATTTTACCCTTGATTTACCCAATCAAATCAAGCAAACCATTGGCTATCAGTGTTTGCCACTAAACGAACACAGCGGTGATGGGTTTTATTATGCCCTACTACAAAAACATTATTAATTATAAGGATTTTTTACCATGCACTACATCAGCACTCGTGGCAACACGCCAAAAATGCCTTTTTCGGACGTTTTGTTAATGGGGCTTGCTCCAGACGGCGGTTTGATGCTCCCTAAAAGCTACCCCAAAATTGATGACGCCACCTTAACCAAATGGCGTCAGTTAAGCCTATCAAAATCAGGCTATCAAGATTTGGCGTTTGAGATTATGCAATTATTTGCCACCGACATTCCAAAAGCGGATTTAAAGGCATTGATTGACAAAACTTACACACGCCAAAATTTTGCCAAAGATGAGATTACCCCGGTTCGCACTTTATCCGATGGCATTAAAATCTTAGAATTATCCAACGGCCCTACGCTTGCGTTTAAAGACATTGCCATGCAGTTTTTAGGCAATGCGTTTGAATATGTGCTCAAACAAAAAAACGAGCGTCTCACCATCATCGGGGCAACTTCTGGTGATACGGGTTCTGCCGCCGAGTACGCTTTGCGTGGCAAGGATAATATCCAAGTATTTATGATGTCGCCCCACGGTAAAATGAGTGCGTTTCAAAGGGCTCAAATGTACAGTCTCACCGATGACAACATTCACAACATTGCCATCAAAGGCATGTTTGATGATTGTCAAGACATCGTCAAAACCTTGCAACAAGACGCAGATTTTAAAGCCAAATACAGCCTAGGCACGGTCAATTCCATCAATTGGGGAAGGATTTTGGCTCAAATTGTGTACTATTTTAAGGGTTATTTTGCCAGTACAGACAATAACCAACAAAAGGTAAGTTTTTGTGTGCCTTCGGGCAATTTTGGCAACATCTGTGCCGGCCACATCGCCCGTGAAATGGGCTTGCCAATTGCCAGATTAATCGTTGCCACCAACGAAAACGACGTATTACACGACTTTTTTACCACAGGCAATTACCGCCCACGCAGTGCTGATAAAACTTATGTAACCTCAAGTCCGTCAATGGATATTTCTAAAGCGTCAAATTTTGAACGTTTCATTTATTTATTGCTTGACAAAAACCCCCAACAATTAAGCCAATTATGGACAAATGTCAACAATCAACAAGGCTTTGAATTATCCGATTTGCTTGATAACATTCACAACAAATTTGGTTTTGTCTCGGGTAAATCCACCCACGCTGATCGGATTGCCACGATAAAATCTGTGTTTGAAACCGACAAGGATTTGATTGATCCACACACTGCCGATGGTGTTAAAGTGGCTCGGAATTTGCGTCAAGACGGTGAACTGATTGTGGTAACCGAAACCGCCTTGCCTGCCAAATTTGCCGATACCATTGTTGAAGCGGTAGGAAAAATTGACATTCCACGCCCAGATGCGACAAAGGGCATCGAAGATTTGCCACAAAAAGTGGTGGTGCTTGACAATGACGCCAAGTTGGTTAAAGCCGAAATTGAGAAATTTGTAGAACCCAAATAACCGATAACCAAACTCACGGTAAACCACAATGCTGGAATATTTTTTATGGTTTAAGGCTCTGCATGTGATTAGCATGGTATGTTGGTATGCAGGAATTTTTTATTTGCCACGCTTGTTTGTTTATCACGCCATGAGCGACGATACGCCCAGTCAGCAACGTTTTATTATCATGGAGCGTAAGCTGTATCGAGGCATTATGACCCCTGCAATGTTGGCAACTTGGATTTTTGCCCTGTGCATGCTTATCCCAAATTGGCAAGCCTATCAAGCACAAATATGGTTACATGTTAAACTTGTATTGGTGATTTTGTTGACAATTTATCATCTGTCGTGCGGTTATTTTCGCTTACAATTGACCCAAAATCATCAGTACAAAAGTCATGTTTTTTGGCGGTGGTTTAACGAAATTCCTGTCATTATTTTGGTGTTGGTGGTAGGTTTGGTGATTTTAAAGCCCCAAATTTAAAAACCAAAATTGGTGGGGGAATTTTGCCAATCATTTTTACAATAAACTTTACAATAA
This sequence comes from Moraxella macacae 0408225, assembly GCF_000320365.1. GTDB lineage: Bacteria > Pseudomonadota > Gammaproteobacteria > Pseudomonadales > Moraxellaceae > Faucicola > Faucicola macacae. Next base: position 819,507 of record NZ_ANIN01000001.1, on the reverse strand, counting down.
ACTTTACAATTAACCTTGTAACCTTGTAACCTTGTAAAAATTTATAAAATTTAGGCAAAATAACGCTGTAACCCCATCAATAGCAACGCCTCTTTTACCATTAATTCACCATGAAACTGACGATTGAGCATGTTTGCACCACCCCCTGTTAGGGTAATTTTAAAATCAGGATAATCCATCATAATCGCTCGCACCGCCGCCACAACGCCAAACAACACGCCATGATTTACCGCATCAAACGTCGTCTTGCCAAGCGTGGTACTGTCAAAACTGCCCGCCTTCACTTCAATCTGCTGCGTGCCTGCATACAAAGCATGACGCTGCATATAGACATTGGGTAAAATGTAGCCACCCAAATGCACATTCCCATCAATCAAATCAATGGTTAAAGCCGTGCCACAACCAACCACACATTGACGCGAACCATCTACCACGCCAAGCATTTGTAGCCATCGATCAACACCAAGTTGGCTTGGATCGTAATGACTTTTTAAGCACGCATGATCGGCATCTACTTTTGCAAATTCAAACGGTATGTTAAGGCCATAGAGCGTTTTGGTGATCGCTGCGTTGATTTTATGCCCCAAAACGCTAGAAATTCCCACAAATTCAGGCTCAAAACCACTCAATGTACCAATTAAACCAAGCAACAACTCATTTGGAGCTTTTAAGTGTTCTTTGGCATCATACGCAACAAGGTTGTCATTATCCACAAGCCAATATTTTAAGCGCGTATTACCCAAATCCAACCAAAGTTTTTTGTGAAAATAGAGTTTTTTGTGAAAATTTGGTTTATTTTGTCCATATGTCATATTATTTTTTCTTAACTTTAATGTTGGTTTTTATTGAGTTTTAACTTAGTTTTCATTGAGTTTTAATTTTGCCATGCCTGCAAAAATTGGTATGATTGTATCATTATTCTTTAACAACAATTCGCCATTTTCGCTAATACCAATACATTGGCCACTTGCATGCACATCGGTCATATTATTTTGTATAAAAATATTAATGTTTTTATTGGTCAAAAGGTGATTTTCATTAAAATAATTAATAAAACTTTTAAGATAATCTTTGTCATAACAATGATTGCAAATTTGTACTGCTTTTAACAGTTGATTGGTCATCGGAATATAAAAGTCTTTGGCTAAAAATTGCTGGTTTGCCGTCAAAACACAAGCCAAATCATGGATACAAGTGGATTGATACAAGCCATCTTTAATCTCTGGTGCGTGATTGACATTTAAGCCAACACCGATAACCGCTCCAACCAGATTGTTTTTACCAGAAATTTTTCTAAACACAGGTTCTATCAATACCCCTGCAAGTTTTTTAAACTGTGTATCGTCAAAATAACCAATGTCATTTGCCCATTTAACACCAATTTTTGATGTCCTATCACGATTTTCATTCAGCATTTGAATAACTGGCAACTTAGTAAGCTCTAAACCTACCGCCAATGACAACAAGCCTGATAATTGGTATAAATCAAATTCACCATGCTTGATTGGCACATAAAGGGTTAAAAATACATTGTTAACACCACTTACCCAAGTGCGGCCATGCTGTCCACGCCCCGCCGTTTGGTGGCCGGCTGTGTACAAACAAGGCAAATCGTAAGGCAAATTGCCTAGGTTAACCGCTTTAATCAGTGCAGTATTGGTGCTGTCAATACTGTCAAAATGCACATGGGTGATGGGCGTTAAAAAATCAGATGACACAACATGATTGTCAAAAAAAGAATTTAGCATATACAAAAACACAAGAATAAAAACGAAAAATTGGGCTATAATAGCATAAATTTAACATAAATTTAATAAGTTTGGTGATTATGATGTATTTATGGTTTGCCTTGGCAGGAGCGTTTGCAGGCGTGTGTGCCGGATTGTTTGGCGTTGGCGGTGGGTTAATTATTGTGCCTGTGTTGATGGCTATTTTTACCGCTTATGGTTATTCGCCTGATGTCATCACACATTTGGCGGTTGGAACAAGTTTGGCTACCATTATCGTTACCTCTATAAGCTCCATGCAATCGCACCATAAACGCGGTGGCGTACGTTGGGATATATGGAAAAATATGTCAATAGGACTTGTTGTCGGTAGTGTGTTTGGTGCATGGATCGCAGATTTATTAAAAGGTGAAATATTGACTGCACTCATTGCGTGTATGGCAATGCTTATGGGATTAAAAATGTTCACCGCCAAAAAATCAGACACTGCCAGTACGCGCACACTACCAAATGCACCCATACAGATGGGCGTAGGCGGCCTAATTGGATCGGCATCGGCAATTTTTGGGATTGGCGGTGGCAGTTTTACCGTACCATTTTTAAGCCGTTTTGGATTGGATATGAAACAAGCAGTAGGCACAAGTTCAGCATGTGGTTTACCAATTGCAATTGCAGGGGCATTGGGTTTTATGTTCTTTGGCCGTGATGTAACAGGATTACCACCAGATGCCATTGGGTTTGTGCATATCACGGCGTTTGTTTGTATTTCATTGATGAGTTTTATGTTTGCTAAAATTGGAGCAAAACTTGCCCACCAGTTACCCGCCAGTACTTTAAAACGGATGTTTGGCGTTCTCTTGGTGATAGTGGGAATTAAGATGCTGTGGGGAATTTTACAATAATGATTTATAAAGCCAATTAGGATAAAACTTATCTTTGGCAATATGACTTAGGTTTTTATGATTTGATTTTAATGATAAATGGATAGCTTATGTTAAAATTTATTGCACGGAATAGCACGATTTTTATGCCTTTATGTGCGTTATTTGGTTTTTTATTCCCACAAGTGTCCAATACGGTCTTGCCCTTTTTGCCACAAATTTTATTTTTTTTGATGTTTTTTACCTTGCTTGGCATTAACCAAAAACAACTGATAACACGCCTTGCTACTTTGCCTGTGTGGCTGTATGCCTTGTTTCAAGCGGGCGGATTTTGTGTGATTGTAACCATAATTGCCTATCTTTTTGGAGCAAAAGGTGATTTGTTGCTTGCAATTTCAGCACTTGCAGCAACTGCACCGCTGTTTGGTAGTGGCGCGATTGTCAATGCGGTAGGTTTTGATGCTCTACTTGCAATGGCAAAAACCATAGCAGCAACACTGATTATGCCTTTGTCATTACTGATTGTGTTATGGCTTTTGGGTTCGCCAGATGCACGCGTGGATTTTGCTATATATTTTCAGCGGTTATTAATTTATATCGTTGCGCCCATGTTGCTTGCGGTTGTGGTTCGTCAAGCAGTTTCTTTAGAAAATTTAAACAAAATTTATCCAAAAATTGCTCAATTCAACATTATTTTGTTACTGATGTTCCCTCTTGGATTGATGGGCGGTTTTCGGGCAACTTTTGACAAAAGCCCTACCAATGCGTTATTGTTAATGGCTTTGGCATGGATATTGGCATTTGGTTTTTATTTTGGAGCGTATTTTTTATACTTAAAAAAAGGCAAAGAGCTTGCTATTATTTGTGCGTTGGTATGTGGCGGACGCAATGTGTTATTAACCTATACCATTGCCACGCCGTTTTTGGGTGCAATATTTTTACCGTTAATCGGAGCGTTACAATTGCCAATGTTTTGTTTGCCTTTAATTGGCAAAATCATGGCAAAAAAATTACACAGCAATAACAATTAGCAACAAATTTGCATTCAAATCACAATGGCAAAAACCGAACTGCTTTGTTAAAATTTTTACTTTATCGTAGGAGATTTTATGGATATCAATACCGAACACACGATTTTTCAAGCCTTAATCGCTCGCCACGATGTGCAACGCACTTTATGCGAAAAATTAGAAAACCTGATTAAAAACAATGAGTTACAAAAAGCCAAAGATTTTTATCCACAGCTTGATATTGAGTTAAAAGCCCATGCTACCGCCGAAGAACGTCATCTGTACATGCCTGTGATGTCGCACGATGACGGTATGGATTTATCGCGTCATGCAATTGCCGAGCACCACGAAATGGACGAAATGATGGCAACCTTAAACGATGACCAAACTTGTGATGATGATTGGATAAAAACCTGTCAAGCCCTTATTCATGAAGTGCGTCATCATTTAAAAGAAGAAGAAAATAAGTTTTTTAAAGATGCCAAAACCTTGTTGGACAAAGAAATACAACAGCGATTGGGCTCTTTATACCAAGTTGAACACAATGAATTTGAAAAAAATCACGGTTAACTTCAATCCACGGTTAACTTGCGTTTTGCCAAAAAAGATTTGCACCTTGGCAAACTATCGCAAAACAAAAAACCCTTAAAAACAATTGTTTTTAAGGGTTTTATATGGAGCTCTTGACGAGAGTTGAACTCGTGACCTCTCCCTTACCAAGGGAGTGCTCTACCTCTGAGCTACAAGAGCAAATCTACAAAATGGAGCGGGTGGCGGGAATCGAACCCGCACCATCAGCTTGGAAGGCTGAGGTTCTACCACTAAACTACACCCGCAAACTAATTCGAAATGCTAATTTTTCAAAATACTAATTTGCAATACCGCCACTCTATCGTTCTAAAACTCTATCACTCTAAAAAGAGTAGCGAACAATTTTTAAACTGGTAGTTCGCCACTCCCAGTACCCACCCTAACCAAGGGGAATTATTTTAAGCCAATATATCTATGATACAAAATATTATTTATTATAAAATATTTATTACATTTACAATTTTACAAAAATACCCAATAGATGGGCTTTTAATTTTGTTATGTTGGCTAGGAAATATAAAGAAAATGGTGGTGGGGGAAGGATTCGAACCTTCGAAGCTTTCGCGACAGAGTTACAGTCTGTTGGGTTTGACCGCTCCCCAACCCCACCTAATTTTGTCTTTTCAAACTCAACGCTAAATCTTTAAGAAATAAATCTTTAAGAAAGATGGTGCCGGCTGCCGGAATCGAACTGGCGACCTACTGATTACAAGTCAGTTGCTCTACCAACTGAGCTAAGCCGGCGTATCGCTTGAAAGTGTGAGTATTTTAACAGATTTATTTTTGATTGCAAGCATTTTTTTATTTTTTTGCTAAAAATTTAGATTTATTTTAAAAATCAATCAGTTAACCAGTTAGGTTTTGCCAAAATAAACTTGCTTTTGGTATTTTGGCAAAACCCTTACCTATCCACACAAATAACTATGCCACACAAACAGGCTTATTTTAAGCCCTTTTTCACCAAATCCTCGTAACCGCCGTGATTGGTAACGTTGGTATAACCCATGTTGGTTAAAGTGGTTTTGGCAATTTCAGCACGGCGACCACTGCGACAATATAGATTGATTGGAGCGTTTTTGTCTTTAACAAAATCACTGATTCTATTCCCAATGTTTTCATGAGGAATATTTACCGCCCCCTGTAAATGTCCGCTGTTAAACTCATCTAAAGTTCGCACATCAATCCAAATACCCTCGGCTTTTTTGACTTCAGTGGCGTGTTTGGCATGCGTTGTTGGTGTTTGTTTTGTTGATTTTTGGCTGATTTGATCATGACTTAGTGCGTTTCCACTAACCGCCATAAGTGCTAAAACCATGATTGATAACACAGCCTTGTTTCTGGTTTGCATAACAATCTCCTTTTTTAATTAAGCCAGAAGCAATTAAAATTGTCCAAACAAATCGTTTAAACTCTCCGACATGGTTGGGTGGGTAAAAATATAATTGGCAATATCAGATGCACTCATGCCTTGACGAATCGCCAAATCCATAAAATTAATCATTTCGTGCGATTCGGCACAAAGCAATTGTGCACCAATGACTTTATTATTATCCGCGTTAATCACAGCTTTTAGTACGCCTTCGGTTTGCTGGATAATTTTTGCTTTTGGAATGGCATTTGCTGATAATGTCGCGGTTTTGACATTGATGCCCTGCATTTTGGCTGCGTTTTCGCTTAAGCCTGCAACTGACAAGGGCGGATTGGTAAATACTGTATAAGGAAATGTACGATTTTCAGTTGTGTAACTGCCATCACCTAACAGATGGCTTTTCACCACACGAAAATCATCAAGCGACATATAAGTAAACTGTGGTGAACCTGCAACATCGCCCATTGCATAGATGTGCGGTTGGCTTGTTTGCAAGTGTTTATTAACCTTAACAAAACCACGCTCGCCCAATTCTATACCAGCATTTTTTGGATTAAAATCCGTGTTTGCCACTCGCCCTGTGGCAATTAGCACCGCATCGGCTTTTAGTTCTGTTTCTTCAGTTTGAATAACCACTTGATTGTCAACATTTTTAAAAGCCTGTACGCTTTGGTTAAATTTAAACGTAATGCCTTGATTTTCCATGATTTTTTGTAACGCTTCAGCAACATCTCTATCTTCGCGTGGCAAACATTCGGTAATTAGATCGAGCACGGTAACTTTTACGCCAAATTGGGTAAAAATACTGGCAAACTCAAGTCCAATATAACCACTACCAACAATAACCAACGTGTCTGGTTTTTTCGCAAGATTCATAATACCGGTGCTGTCATAAATGCCTTGGGTGCTATGAATACCATCAATGTTAGGAATGGGGGATTTCGCTCCTGTGTTGATATAAATGTGCTTGGCGGTGATCGTGTGCGTATCGCTGTCGGTTGTTACTTGTACGGTATGTGCGTCAATAAAATCCGCCTTGCCTGTAATGACCGTTGCAACTTTATCGATCATCTCAAAATTGGCTTGGTTTAATTTGCCAATTAGCTCATTTTTTTGAAGAATTGCTGTGTGAAATTCACTGCCTTGCTCGGCCAAATGTTTAAGTTTTTTGGTAGGAATACAACCAATGTTAATACATGTTCCGCCGTACATTTTTGCAGATTGCTCCACCAAAATGACGTTTTCGCCTTTGCTGGCTAAAGTTTTGGCAAGGGTTTTGCCTCCCTTACCAAAACCGATGATAAGATGATCAGTGTTATAAGTTGTCATAATACGCTCTTTTTTTGTTAATTAATTTTGGTTAATTAATTTTGTTAATTAATGTAGAATGGATTTTATCTGCTTTATTTACAATGAGGCGGTCTAATACCCCCTCTTGTTTAATTAAAGGATTGAGTATTAGACACAAGTTTTGGCAATTTTCTTACAAACTTATTCGGTTACGGTTTTTTTGATCAACATTTCTGCTTTTGCCAATGAATCTTTGACATCGTCAAACGTGATTTGACTGCCGTCAACCATAGCTTTTGTGTCATGAAAACTCACCAAAACCTCATCGCCCACTTCGGTTACCAAAACTTTTAACGGTAATTGCAAGGCAAATGTTGGATCTTTTAGCATAAACGGCGTGCCTGCCTTTGGTGTGCCAAAAACAATGACGGTGGCAGGTTGCATATCAAGCCCTGCATCTTGGGCGGCTTGCTTATGATCGATGGTTGCAAAAATTGTCATGCCTTTATCTTCAATGGTTTGGCTAAGTTTATCGACCGTTTCGCTAAAAGTATACTGGCTTTTGATGGTGTGGGTTTTTTGCATGGCTGACTCTGCTGGCTTAGATTGAGTTATTTGAGTTTGGGTTGCTTTTGGCATGATGGTTTGGCTTTGGCAAGCGGTTAATAATACTGCATTTACCAGTGCAATTAAGGTTAATTTTTTCATATTTTTTTCCTTAAGCTAGAATTAAGTATTTTTAAGCAAAAAGCCCACCATTGTGAACTTTTTTAATGTAACAATATTATTTTAATAAGGTTGTTTTAACCATATTCTTTTGGTAAACCATTATTTTGGTAAATCCAACTGAATGAACGAAGGCTAATAAGCCAAGGCTGTGGCTGCATTTGGCAACAACAATTCAGGTTTTAATGGCAACTGTGATGACAACTCAAACAACGCCCTGCGATACACATTGCGTTTAAAAGCCACCACTTGGTTAAGCGGATACCAATAACTTACCCATTGCCATTGTTCAAACTCAGGCTTTGCCGTATCAAAACGGATATGTGCGGTATTTTTTTCATCCAGCTGTAGCAAAAACCATTTTTGTTTTTGCCCGATACACATTGGATTTTGTCCTTGACGAACAAAACGTTTTGGCAAACGATAACGAAGCCATTCTTGGGTTTGCGACAACAGTTTGACATGTTTTGGAAATAACCCAACTTCTTCGCACAATTCACGATACATTGCATCCACGGGCGTTTCACCATAGTGAATGCCACCTTGTGGAAATTGCCACGCATCATGCCCCACACGTTTTGCCCAAAGCACTTGCCCATGCGTATTTGCTAAGATGATACCGACATTGGCACGAAAGCCGTCTGCATCTATCATGACGAATCACCTTATTCAATTTTGTTTCATTTAACAATTTGACAGGCAATCGTATTATCAAGTTTTTGATGGTAAAATCATTACAAAAAGCTTGCTTTAAGTTATCATAGGCTTTAAGTTATCATAGCAAACCCTCAAACTTATTGACAAAATTGATAATTTATATAAAAACATTGACAATGCGATCACTGTCATTCTTATTGCCTATTAAAACAGTTTTTTACGAAAAAGTGTAATGTTTATTTGCTAAAAATTGTTTCACGCAGAAAAAATTATAAAAATTTATTGACTTTCTACCAAAACGCCCTATTATGAACAAAATAAATTAATAACTTTTATAAGGAAAAATCATGAAAGTAGCGGTAAATTGGCTAAAAAATGAAGTGGTTAATTTTGAAGCCACAAGCGAAACAAACAACCGCATCATCATGGATTCCACCCAACAGCTTGGACCAAAACCAATGGAATTGATTTTAATGGGGCTTGGAGGCTGTGCCAGTTATGATGTGGTGAGTATTTTACAAAAAGCCCGCCAACAAATCAGTGATGTACAATGTGAACTTTCAGCCACGCGTGCCGATTCTGTGCCTGCTGTATTTACTGACATTCATCTGCACTTTGTTGTAACTGGTGTGGATATTAAAGACGCTCAAGTCAAAAAAGCGGTGGAATTGTCAGCAAAAAAATACTGCTCTGCCAGTCGAATGTTGGAAAACGGTGGGGTGAATATCACGCACGATTATGAAATTATTAACATAAATCCATAAAAGGCTGTGTCGATGTACTTTTCAAGCAACAACAGTATAATTTTGGCAATGCTTACAGCGTGTTTTTTGCCGTTTGGGTTTGCCCTGCTTGCCAAAATATTGGCAGGGTTTAAACTCAAAGACAACGAAAACCCTCGCAATTTTTTGGCAAAAGCAACAGGCGTGGCATCGCGTGCCAATGCAGTCCAACAAAACAGTTTTGAAAGTTTGCCAATATTTTTAACCTCGGTCTTGACGGCCTTGTTATTTTTTGTGCCGTTAACGGTGGTGGCAAAATTGGCATGGCTGTATGTGGCGTTACGGATCGTTTACGGAGTGGCGTATTTAATGAATTTGGCAACGTTTCGCTCTTTGGTTTGGCTGTTAAGCATGGCATGTCCTTTATTATTATTTTATATTGTCATAAAATTAAATTAACTAATTAACTAATTAATTAATTAATTAATTAGTTAGTTAGTTAGTTAGTTAGTTAGTTAGTTAGTTAGTTAGTTAGTTAGATTATTTAGATTGATGGTTTTTTAGATGATTAACCGCCCAAACTGCAGCTTCTACGCGTGTGCGTAAACCGATTTTACCTAAAATATGCTTGACATGAACTTTTACCGTAGATTCAGCAATGCCCAGTTTATTGCCGATCATTTTATTGCTCATGCCATCGCTAATCATGTATAAAACTTGCAATTCACGCTCGGTTAAATCAAAATTTAGCTCATTTTTGGCAGGTTTTCGCACAGCTTGTGCCAAAATCGGAGCTAACGCTGGGCTTATCACCAACTCATTGCGCAAAATCCGCCGAATATCATAAATAATCTGTTCAGGCTCCATGTCTTTAAGCAAATAACCGTCCACGCCAAGCTCCAACGCATCGTGCACATCTTTGATGTTATCCGACACCGTAAACAACAAAACCTTGGTATCAATTTGCAATTCACGCAGTTTTTTTAGGGTTTCAATGCCATTTAAAACTGGCATATTATGATCAAGCACAATCAAATCCACATCGTATTTTGACAAAAAATACAAAGCCTCTTCACCGTGATTGACCTCACCACACACTGTAATATCAGCTTCTAAATTTAGCAAATCTTTTAAACCACGGCGTATCATTGGGTGATCATCTACAAGCAACAAACGCGCAGGCGTGATACTGGTAAAAATTTTGTTTTTGACGGAGGTTTTCATTAAAGTCATAAGTTTCTCAACGGTATTGAAATTTGATAAATTGATAAATTGATAAATTTTTATTGCACTTGCCAATTATTGCCAAACATTTACACAACAAAAAGGCGTGGCATAAAACTCAAGCGCACTTGTGTACCCTGCTGTAAACGCCTAATTTCAACCGATCCGCCCAAATTTTTACCGCGTTCATTCATGATTTTTAAGCCATGATGATGTTGTGGGTTAAAATTAAAATCAATGCCTATGCCATCATCACTGATCTCAAGCACCACATTGCCATCAGAATCTTGGCTAAGACTTACCAAAACCTTGAAAGCCTTGGCATGTTTATGGGCGTTGGATAAAGCCTCGCGTACAATTTGTATCACATCAATTTGTTCATTTGCTGACAAATTCATCGCCATAATTCGGTTGTCAAGTTTTACGCCAAAACCGCCTTTTAAGCCAAATTCTTCACAGGCATTTTGTAAAGCAGCCTCAAAATCAGTGTCAATGCTTAAACGAAAGGTTTGTAGCAATTCTCTAAGTTGCACGTACGCACCGTTTAAGCCGTCTTTTAAATGATTGATCTTTTCATTCACCATAGGACTTGTGTACTGATTCCCCAACAATTTTGTTAAACCGCTTAATTCAAACTTTAGGTAAGTTAATGACTGTGCCAATGAATCGTGCAACTCACGGCCGATAATGTTGCGTTCTTCTAACAGTACAATCTGGTGCTCTTGTTGTCGCAATTTTTGTTCTGCCAATGCCATGCCAATCAAACTTGCCAACGTTTTTAACAATTCATCATGACTAAACAGCATGGTGCTATCCACATTGTCATTTAGCGTTAATACTGGAATTTGGTTAGGATTTGTCAATCGATATGACATTGTACTGTGCACCATCTCATCTGTACGCACTTGTGCCAATAACTCACCAAATTCAATATTTTGATGGGTGATAAGATACGCACTTAACCTATCCTCTTGTCTGATTTCACAACGATTACAATCATCTGGTTGACAAAAACTGCCCTGTTTTTTGTTGTGCAGTGCAAACGAATCTTTTTGCTCGGTCATCTGACTGTTTAGGCATAAAGTCAAATCCACATTTGGCAACAAGCCACTAACTTCATCAATCAGTTGTTGCAATTTGGCAAAAGAGATCGTCTGCGTGTTGATCTGTTTGGCAAATTCAAACAACAAAGCCAGTGCTTGATTAGAACGGCTTAGATGATAAGTTTTGCGTGCCACTTCGCTTTGTAAATGTTCTTGGTGGTGATAAATGGTTTGACTCATTTCATTAAACACCCGTCCAAGCTCATTTAATTCATCATAAGCGGTCAGTGCTACCTTGGCAGGTTTGCCGGTTTTTAATTGTTTGGTCGCACGTCCAATTTGGCGAATGGGCAACAGCACATTGTGGTGCAATTCATACAGTCCAACCATCATCACCACAATACTCACAATTGACATAACAATTTGAAAAAACTGTTGCAAATTTTGGCGGTTTTCATTGCGTTCTTGGATCAAAGATACCAATTTATCCACATGATTAATATATGCAACGGAATTTTTATAAAAATTAGCCTTATCGTTATTTTTAAGTTCATTTAATAATTGAGTTTGCCAAATATTATCAATAATTGCCAATTGTGCCAAAATTTTAGGGTTGCTGTTATTGTAAGAATTTTCATAATCTTGTAATTTTGCCAACTTTTGTTGCATGTCATGTATCAGTTGTTCGCTTGGCAATAAAGCAACATCATACGCCAATGATTTGTCCAACTTGGCAATGTACTGATAATCATTCGCAAGCATAAAATTTATGCGATAAGTTGCCATGTGCATAGAACCTGCGGTATTGACTGCTTGGGCATCACGCTCTGCCGTCCATGCCAAAAATCCGCCAATCATCGCACTGATGATCATCAAAAACGCAATAATCGCAACCGCCCCTGATGCACGAATTGGCAAGGAATTCATATATTGACGGATAAAAGTTGGCAATTTTATCAAGCATACTCCTAAATAGTTGCTTTATCGTGGGTTTGGCAAAATCAGACTAAAAATCAGACACATTGACACAAAACCATAAATAACCCATTGAAAATAAGCAATTTTATACAATAATCCATTTGATTTTGCCATACACCTAAAGGCGTATAACCTCATTATTGTAACGCATTTTTGTCAATACATGTCGATTTGAATCAACCATTTTTAACAAAATCTTGTTATGATATTTATTATGATTAAAGCAAGCTGTGATTAAGCAAGCTGTAATTAAAGCATAACAACAAGTCTACAACAATAAACAAGTCTAAAACAATAAAAGGTAGGTTTAAACAAGAGGTTGGTTATGACAAGTGATAAATATAAGCAAATGGCGGTATTAATATCTTCTACCATCGCTTTTACCATGTGTTTTATGGTGTGGATGATGTTTGCTGTTTTAGGCATTCCGATCCAAAAAACCTTAGGGCTTAACAACACCGAATTTGGACTGTTGGCCGCCACGCCCGTTTTGACAGGTTCACTGGTGCGTTTACCGATTGGTTTAATGACTGACAAATACGGCGGACGCATTGTATTGTTTGTGTTAATGCTCATTACAGTTATTCCAATTTATGCAATGAGTTTTGCCACTCAATACTGGCATTTTTTAATCTTAGGGTTGTTTGTTGGTCTTGCGGGCGGATCGTTTACCGTTGGCATTGCCTATGTGGCAAAATGGTTTTCACAAGAACGCCAAGGTTTTGCTATGGGGGTGTTTGGCGCAGGCAATGCAGGTTCAGCATTAACCAAAATTATCGGGCCGTCAATCATCAGTGCAGGGACAATGACTGCACTGGGGCAAGCACAAGGGTGGCGAATGTTGCCAAAAGTATACGCAGGGATTATGCTCATTACCGCCCTTATGTTTTGGTTTTTTAGTTATGACAATAAAGATCATCGCACAGCAAGCAATAGCAGCCTTGCCGGCCAGTTAGCCGTACTAAAAGATCCCGATGTGTGGCGGTATAGTCAGTATTATTCCATCGTATTTGGTGGTTATGTGGCTCTTGCCTTATGGATGACCAAATATTATGTGAACGAATACGGCTTTAGCTTGCAGACAGCGGCATTTTTGGCAGCTTGTTTTAGCTTGCCAGGAGGTGTATTGCGTGCCCTTGGCGGTTGGTTATCAGACAAATATTCAGCCCATACGGTAACATGGTGGGTGCTATGGGTGTCAATGCTTTTGCTGTTTGTTTTATCTTATCCACAAACACAATTGCACATTCAAACCATAAACGGCGTAAAAGAATTTCACATTGGCTTAAATGCAACCTTCTTTACCATCTTAATTTTTGCTTTGGGTATTGCTTTTGCTGTTGGCAAAGCATCGGTATTTAAATACTTATCCGATGATTATAAACAAAATATGGGAGCGGTATCGGGCGTTGTAGGGCTAGCCGGTGGCGTGGGCGGATTTATTTTGCCAATTATGTTTGGTGTGGCGGTCGATATTACAGGCGTGCGTTCATCGGCGTTTATGATTATGTTTGGCGTAGTATGGGTGAGTTTGATTTGGATTTATCTGTCTGAAGTACGGCCACGCATGGAAGATTATCACAAGCAAAACCAAGCACAAAAATCAAGCACAAACAAAGCCTAAAACCGCTTAACCCACAAAAAAACACCCAAATACATACAAATTTATCTTTGGGTGTTTTTATTGAAAATCAGCTAAAAAATCAAACACTCAAATAATCCAAAATGCCTTTTGCTGCCTGACGTCCTTCCCAAATTGCCGTTACCACAAGATCAGAACCACGCACCATATCACCGCCTGCAAAGATTTTTGGATTTTTGGTTTGAAATGGATAAATTTGTTGCTCTGGAGCAATTACCCGGCCGCCGTTGTCCAATTCTATGCCTTGCGTATCAAACCAGACAGCAGGGCTTGGACGAAAACCAAACGCCATAATCACCGCATCGGCAGGCAAAATCTCTTCTGAATTTGGCACAGGCTCTGGATTTCTACGCCCACGATTGTCAGGCTGTCCAAGTTGCGTGGTGATGACTTTTACTCCAGTTACCTTGCCATTTAACCCCATGATCTCGATCGGTTGACGGTTAAACAAAAAATTCACCCCTTCTTCGCGGGCGTTTTTTACCTCGCGACGCGAACCTGGCATATTTTCCTCATCACGGCGATAAGCACAAGTTACACTGGTTGCCCCTTGGCGGATGCTGGTGCGATTACAATCCATGGCCGTATCACCCCCGCCAAGCACCACAACATTTTTACCTTGAACATCAATGTAGTCGCTTGGATTTTTCTCCCAACCTTGACAACGATTAACATTGGCAATCAAAAAATCCAACGCATCGTACACGCCGGCCAAATTTTCACCCGTATAACCGCCGCGCATATAAGTGTAAGTCCCCATACCCATAAATATTGCATCGTACTCTTGCAACAGTTGCTCAATTTGAACATCATTGCCAATTTCGGTATTCAGACAAAACGTTACGCCCATGCTTTCAAACACTTCACGACGGCGACGCATGACATTTTTTTCCATTTTAAACTCAGGAATACCAAACGTTAATAAACCGCCAATTTCTGGACGTTTGTCAAAAACCACAGGTTTTACCCCATTGCGTGCCAAAATATCCGCACAGCCAAGCCCTGCTGGCCCTGCACCAATGATTGCCACTTTTTTATCCGTCCAAATCACCCCAGACATATCTGGCCGCCAACCCAAAGCAAACGCCGTATCGGTGATGTACTTTTCTACATTGCCGATTGTAACCGCTCCAAAACCATCATTTAAAGTACACGCCCCCTCGCACAAGCGATCTTGTGGACAAACACGCCCACACACTTCAGGCAAGGTATTGGTTTGATGACAAAGCTCTACCGCTTGCAAAATTTGCCCCTCGGTGGCCAGTTTCAGCCAATTGGGAATGTAGTTATGCACAGGGCATTTCCATTCACAATACGGATTGCCACAACCAAGACAACGATGAGCTTGTTCACTCACCTCATCGCGTTCAAATGGATTGTAAATTTCTACAAACTGATGGGTTCGCGTCGCAAGGTCTTTTTTGCCAGGATCTGTGCGTTCAACATCAAGAAACTGAAAGTCATTATTTAAGCGTTTAGCCATAATTTTTTCCTAAGTGAGTTTTATTTTTAACGGTTTTATTAAAAAACTATGTGGTTAAAACGAATTGTTAAAAAACCATGTTGTTAAAAAACCATGTTGTTAAAAATATTACCTGCCGAGAATTTATCGTTTATTGACAGACTATGCCAAACAAGCAAGCCCATCTTACTTTTGTTTATTAATTAAACATTTGGTTTTAAGATTTGGTTAATAGTTATCATCATTGCGGATCTGCCATGGTTGATTTTAATAACGATGCAATATTAGCCGCTTTTGGTTTTACCAAATAAAACTTACGCACATAATGTTCAAAATCACCCAAAATCGTCTGCCCCCACTGACTGCCTGTTTTGGCAACGTGTTCATTGATAATGCGCATTAAGTGAATGCGATGGCTTTCGGTCTGTTCATTGGAAATACGATGAATGTCAATCAATTCATGATTACAACGGTCAAAAAAATCCCCTTCCAAATCAAGCACATACGCAAAACCGCCTGTCATACCCGCCCCAAAATTTAGCCCTGTTTTACCCAATACCGTTACAATACCGCCTGTCATATATTCACAGCAATGATCGCCTACACCCTCTATCACAGCATGACAACCTGAATTGCGCACTGCAAATCGCTCGCCTGCCGTACCCGATGCAAACAAGCGGCCTCCTGTTGCACCATACAGACAAGTATTGCCAATAATTGCGGTTTGTTGACTGGCAAAAATCGAACCCTTTGGTGGGTAAATCACAATTTCACCGCCTGCCATGCCTTTACCAACATAATCATTGGCATCGCCCTCCAGTTCAATGTTTAAACCGCCTGCATTCCACACGCCCAAGCTTTGTCCGGCTGTACCGATTAAATGTAGGTTAATCGGTGATCCACTCATACCAAGGTTGCCGTAAAGTTTGGCAATTTCACCTGAAATTCTTGCACCAATCGAACGATCACAATTGCCAATCCGATAACTAAAATCACCGCCCAATCCTGCACGAATGACAGGCATCATGTCCGTTACCATTTCTTCTGCCAACAAGCCTTTGTCAAACGGTTCATTTTTTGCCACTTGACAAGTTTGGGCTTTGCCATCAGCTTTGGTATGACTAAAGAGCAATGCCCTTAAATCCAAATGTTGCTGTTTATTGGTCTCGCCCTCCAAAATACGCAACAAATCAGTACGTCCAACCAGCTCCTCCATAGAACGCACGCCCAATTTAGCAAGCCATTCACGCGTTTCTGTGGCAACAAATTTAAAAAAGTTAATCAGCATTTGTGCCTCGCCAATAAAATGCTCATCACGCAAATCTGATTTTTGCGTGGCAACCCCTGTTGGACAATTGTTCAAATGACAAATACGCAAATATTTACAACCAACTGCAATCATAGGCGTTGTGCCAAAACCAAAACTTTCCGCCCCCAAAATACAAGCCTTTACCACATCAAGGCCAGTTTTTAAACCGCCGTCGGTTTGGATACGCACTTTATCACGCAGACCATTGACACGCAGTGATTGATGGGCTTCTGCCAACCCAAGCTCCCAAGGCGATCCTGCATAATGAATAGATGACAAAGGCGAGGCAGCCGTACCACCATCATAGCCTGAAATGGTAATCAAATCTGCATAGGCTTTGGCAACTCCTGTCGCAATCGTGCCAACACCCGGACGTGATACCAGTTTCACCGATACCAGTGCATCAGGGTTTACTTGTTTTAAATCAAAAATCAGCTGGGCCAAATCTTCAATAGAATAAATATCATGGTGTGGCGGCGGTGAAATGAGCGTTACCCCAGGTACAGAATAACGCAAACGTGCAATTAAACTGTTTACCTTACCGCCGGGCAATTGTCCGCCCTCGCCGGGTTTTGCTCCTTGCGCAACTTTGATTTGCATAACTTCTGCTGAACATAAATACGCAGGCGTAACCCCAAATCTTCCCGAGGCTATTTGTTTGATTTTAGAATTGCGAATGCTGTTATAACGCACGGGATCTTCACCGCCCTCGCCTGAATTGGAACGCCCACCAATGCTGTTCATCGCAATTGCAATTGCTTCATGAGCTTCTGGCGACAACGCACCAAGCGACATTCCCGCTGAGTCAAAACGCTTTAAAATATTTTCAATGCCCTCCACTTCATCAATTGCAATTGATTTGTCGGTTTTTAATTGCAACAAATCTCGCAAGGTTGCCACAGGGCGTGTATTGACAATATTGGCATAGGCTTGATAATTGGCATAATCACCCGTGCGTACCGCTTTGTGCAAGGCTTGAATCACATCAGGGTTAAAAGCATGGTATTCTTTGTTAAACACAAATTTTAACAACCCACCTTGATCAAGTGCTATCCTGCGATTAAACGCATTTTTTGCCAATAAACGCTGATCGGCTTCTAAATCAGCAAAAGTTGCCCCTTGAATGCGACTTTCTAAACCGCTAAAACACAAGTCAATAATTTCACAAGACAGCCCCACCGCTTCAAAAAGCTGTGCCCCGCGATACGATGAAATGGTAGAAATGCCCATTTTTGACAAAATTTTTAACAAACCTTTGTCCATACTTTTACGAAAATTTTCTTGCGCGTACAATGGATCGCCCAACAATTCACCTTTTTCCACCAAATCAGCAATGACACCATACGCCAAATACGGATAAACGGCGGTTGCTCCAACACCAAGCAACACTGCCAAATGGTGCGAGTCGCGCATTAAACCGGTTTCCACAACAATATTGGCATCACAACGCAACCCAACATTAATCAAATGATGATGTACCGCTCCTGTTGCCATAATTGCATTGGCAGGAATTTTGCCGTTTTCAATCGCCTTATCCGATAACACCAAAATCACCTTGCCTGATTTAACCGCTTTTTCAGCTTGTTTACAGATATTTTTTAGGGCTTTTTCAAGGGTAAATTTTTCATTATCATAGTTTAAATCAATGACTTGTAGTGCAAAACCATGCTTATCAATCCGTTGGATTTGCACCATTTTGCTTGCAGACAATACCGGTGATGACAATACGATACGATTGGCATGTTCAGACGTTGGATCAAAAATATTTTTTTCCACACCAAGGCAAGTTTCAAGCGACATCACAATCGCTTCACGCAACGGATCAATGGGTGGGTTGGTAACTTGGGCAAACTGTTGCCGAAAAAAATCAGCAATATGACGAATTTGACGAGAAAGCACAGCCATTGGGGTATCATCACCCATAGAGCCGACCGCCTCTTGACCGTTTTCTGCCGATGGGCGTAAAATTTCGGTACGCTCTTCGCAGGTAACATGAAACATTTTTTGTAATGCCAATAAATCATTGCCTTTTATCGTTTCTTGTAACATTTGCTCTTCTAATTTTTCATCATTACGCAAACGCACTGCATTATCACGCAACCATAAGCGATAAGGGTGTGATTTTTTTAGCTTTCTGCCTACTGCTTGACTGTCCATGATGTTGCCTGTTTCGGTATCAATCACAAGCATTTGTCCGGGCCCTACACGTCCTTTTGCTACCACATCTTCAGGTTCATAATCCCACGTGCCAACTTCAGAGGCCACGGTAATGTAACCGTTTTTGGTGGTTACCCAACGCGATGGGCGCAATCCATTACGATCAAGCATACACACTGCATAACGCCCATCTTGGATAACCAAGCCTGCCGGACCGTCCCACGCTTCCATATGCTGGGAATAAAATTCATAAAACGCGCGCAAATCCATATCCATCGTGTCTACATTTTGCCAAGCAGGCGGTACTAAAATAGACAACGCACAAAACAGCTCCATACCGCCGTTTACCATAACCTCAAGCATATTGTCAAGGCTTGATGAATCCGATCCTGTGCGGTTAACCAATGGGTGTAGTTCTTGAAGTTCTGGGATAAGATCGCTGACAAATTTTGGCGTGCGTGCTACTGCCCAATCTCGGTTGCCATCAATGGTATTTAATTCACCATTATGAGCAAGATAACGAAACGGCTGTGCCAATGCCCAACGTGGCAATGTATTGGTAGAAAAACGCTGATGAAAAACCACAATGTGCGATGCCAAACGTTCATCTTGCAAATCCAAAAAAAACCCAGGCAAATCCGATGGCATCACAAGCCCTTTATACACCACAGTTTGTGATGACAATCCCGTTACATAAAACAACGGATCGTCGCTTAACTGTAATTCGGCTTTTTTACGTGCAACAAATAATTTGCGATTAAAGGTTTCTTCGTTCATATCAGGCGGACAATTCACCAAAATTTGTTTAAATCCAGGCAAACTTTCGCGGGCAATTTCACCAACAATGCGTAAATCCACAGGCACATCACGCCAACCTGCCACACTTAAGCCCTGATTTTCAATCATTTGATTAACAACATCTTGCGACTTTTGTGCCAAATCTTTATCTAAGTTTAAAAAAACCGTCCCCACTGCAAAAATCGGTGCTAATGCAAACCCATTATCCGATGCAACTTTTTGAAAAAACTCTTTTGGCATTGCCAATAATAAACCACAACCGTCCCCTGTTTTACCATCTGATGCCACACCCCCACGATGAGTCATACAGCTTAAACTGTGAATAGCCGTTTCTACCAAATCATGGCTTGGTTCACCATGAATATGAGCAATTAATCCAAAACCGCAGTTGTCTTTAAATTCATCAGGTTGGTAAAGATTGGTATGATTGGCATAACATGAAGTCATAACGATATTCCCCTAAAGCATAAGGCATAAGACAAAAATAGGCAAAACAATTGAATGGTTGGCGTAAGCTGACTGTCATTATTTTTGACAAGCAACTATCTTAACGAATTGACAACAAAAAAGCTACTGTTATTTGCAACAAATTAATTCCGAATTTTTTGCATCACCCTCGCCAAAAGTTACAAAACCTTCCCTGTTTTTAACGATTTACAATTTTTTAACCATTTTCAATCTTTCACGCATAAAAATAGCGACAATTTTTATCAAATTATCGCTATTAGCCACACGCTTGCCTCAAGTTTATCCAGTTTATTCTGCTTTTTCGGCAGGATTGGCATCGGTTGTGGTTTTTTCTTTTGGTTTTTGGTTGGGTTTGGGGCTGATTTTTTCTTCTTTGGGTTTGGTTTCTTCTTTGAGTTTTGGTTGGGTTTGTTTGGATTTTGGTTCTTTTACTGGTTGTTCGTTTGTGTTTTTGGTCAAATTTTGCTTTGGCATCGGTTCGTCATGATTGTCAATATTGTCATTGCGATTTGCCAAATGCTGCTTAGAAATAATCGGTATGGGTAAATCCGGTTCATTAGGATTAATCACCTTGCGCTGTTCTTCAATTACCAAGGTATCATCGGTATTGGTGGATTTTTCAATGCTTTTTTTCGGTTGCGTGGGTTGTACGTCAGTCGTCGGTGCGGGGAGTTCTTGTTGAACTTCTTTTAAATTCACGGATTTTGGGGCTTGTTTGCCAATCTCTTCTAATGGTGGCATAATTTCGTATTCGTCCATTTGTGAAGTATACCGATTAATCTCCTCAAGAAATGCTTGTACATTATTAGGCAGACCAAAATTTATGATTTTGCTTGTACCAATTGCTTCTTGTGGCGAGGTAAAAACACCATACGTCAGTACAAACCGTTTTTCATTATTGGTATCCACAATGCGAAAATAGCTGAATTTTTCACGATCAGAACGCCCATTGAGATAATCGGTAATGACTTCATGTTGCACCACATTCATAACTTGCAAGGTCCATTTGCCTACATTGGCTTTTAAAAAACTGCTGTCTTTAAATTCTTTGGGATAATTACGCTTATCACGCACAATCGCATCAAAACTAATCGGACGAACCAACTTGTGCATTTCGTCAGGGTTGTGATTTACCAACAAAATATTCGGATCAATCACTGCTGCCACTTCATCATTTTGCTTGATTTTTTTAGCCGGTTTTACCGCTGATGCCACCCATACCATAAAGGTTAATCCACCTGCAATCCCTGCAAATAACAGCCACACTGCAACTTGCAATGCCAATGAACGATAGCCACTTGATAAAGATTTTAGCATAAAAAACCCATTTGATTGGTACTTATTAACACCGATACTGATTAACGCCACTTAAACAAACATCACTTAAACAAACAACAACACCAATTACGACAAAACATCGCACAAATATTGTGCATCATAATCTGCTGTGATAAAAGCCTCGCCTGGTTTTTTTAATAAAATTAGGCGAATCTGTCCTGATTTGGCTTTTTTGTCATGACGCATCAAATCCAATGCAATATCAAGTGCGATTTTCGGCCCGGCTATGGGTAATTTTGCCCTTGTTAACAACACCTGAACCCGCCAAACATCATCAGGGGTTAAATAGCCCATTTTTTGCGACAACTGCATAGCCTGAATCATACCAACTGCCACCGCTTCACCATGCAACCAGTTGCCATAACCTTCATAAGTCTCAATCACATGTCCAAAAGTATGTCCAAAATTTAACAAAGCACGCTTGCCACTTTCAAACTCATCTTCAGCCACGATATTGGCTTTATGCTCACAAGCAACAAACACAGCTTTTGCCAATAAACTTAAATCCAATGCCACCAAGGCTTCCATATGATTTTCAAGCCAAGCTAAAAACGTTAAATCACCAATTAAGGCATACTTAATCACTTCTGCCAAACCTGCAGACAATTCACGTTGTGGCAAAGTTGTTAGGGTTGTCATATCAACAAGCACCAATTTTGGTTGCCAAAACGCCCCTATCATATTTTTCCCAAGTTTATGATTGATACCTGTTTTTCCGCCCACACTGGAGTCCACTTGCGACAGCAGCGTCGTTGGAATTTGGATAAAAGCCACGCCACGCATAAAACTTGCCGCCGCAAAACCCACCATATCCCCTATCACCCCACCGCCCAAGGCAATCAAGGTGCAATCACGATTAAAGTGGTTTTGCATTAAAACATCATAAATTTGGTTAATGCTGTCTTGGTTTTTAAATTGTTCGCCATCTGGCAAAATGCAAGTTACTATGATTTTTTCTGTGGTTTTTTCTTTTGCCAAACCATCGATCAATGTTTGTAAATAAAGTGGTGCAATGGTTTCATTGGTAACAATTAAGATTTGCTTGCCTTTGATAAAAGGAGAAAAATCAAAATTTGCCAATAAATTTTCACCAATCAAAATCGGATAATCGTGCGAACGCGTTTTTACCAACAATTGTTCCATAACAATATACTCACAACCAACAACCAACACTCAAATTAACGCTGAATTTTAGTAACCGTAACCGAAACAATCGGCGTGTCTTTGTCCAAAAGATAAGTTTGACTAAAACCTTGCAATTGCCACAAAATCTCTTTAATCATTTTTTTGGGCGATAAATAACCTGTGGTAACAACAATATCAGCCAATGACTGATAAATCGGATCACGAATGGCAAATAAATCAGCCAACTTTTGTTTTGGATTTTGCGTCTGTAGCAATGGGCGATTTTTATCTTTGTAAGTACGCTCGTATTGGATATCAACTTGCGCTTTTAAATAAATAACTATGCCACGCTTTAGATAGGCTTGATTTAACGGCGTCATCACCGCTCCGCCCCCTGTTGCCAAAACCACTTGTTGACATTGAGTCAATTCATCTAAGGTTCGCGACTCGCGCTGACGAAAACCCATTTCACCCTCTTTGTCAAAAATCCAACTCACACTTGCACCACTAACACGCTCAATTTCATGATCGCTGTCAAAAAAACGATAGCCCAACTGACTGGCTAGCAGTTTGCCAATGGTGGTCTTGCCCGCCCCCATAGGTCCAATTAATACAATTAACGGCGGCTGCCGAGTATATCCCATAAAAAAACCACAAATCACGATAACATTGGGTAATATTATACGATGATTTGTGGTAAATCGCTATCTTTTAACAACATTTAACAATATTTGTCAAAAGCCGTTCAATTTTTCTTAGCAATTTTTCTTAGTTGATTCGGCTGACACCGTCATTCACAAGTTTTGGTGTAACAAAGATCAACAATTCTTGTTTTTCATTGCCTTTGACAGTACGTCTAAACAAACGATTAACATAGGGCAAATCACCTAAAAACGGTACTTTTTCAACACTGTTTCTAATCGTATTTTTAAAGACACCGCCAAGCACAACGGTTTGGCCATCATCAACCACAACATTGGTTTGAACCGAGTCTTTAGCAATTGCAATAGATCCATCTGGTGCTTGAATTGGACTGCCATTTTCCACCAAAAGTTCCATACCAATGCGTCCCTCTGGGGTAATATTTGGAGTAACTTCCAAACTTAGCGCTGCTTCTATCCAACTTGTAGAAGTTGCACCACTGGCAGCGGCTTCTTGATAGGCAATTTGTTGTCCTGACATAACTTTGGCTTTTTGTTTGTCGGTTGTTAATACTTTAGGACTTGAGATAATTTCACCACGACCGTCTGATTGCATTGCTGACAACTCTAAATCTAAAAGCAAATCAGAAATACTTAACAATCCAAAAGCAATTCTACCTGCTGGATTGTTTGCACCCAAGTTGACATTTAAATTATCGCCTCGTGTAATGCTATAAGTTGGAGCGCCTGTTTTGCTATCAATTGACGGTTTTTTCAAATCCCACAATGTTTGATCCGTTGCACCAACCAATAATTTACGGTTATTGGCAACACCTTGTGATAAGATACCCCATTTAACACCCATTTCTTTACTAAAGCTGTCGGTTGCATTGACAATGCGCGCTTCGATCATCACCTGCTTAACAGGAATGTCAACTTTACTAATCAAATCACGAATGTTGGTAATGCTTGCAGAAGTATCCTTGATAATGAGTGTATTGGTACGCGAATCAATGGTTACCGTACCGCGACCTGACAACAATGAACCTGAATCAACTCTGCTGTTAGCAGTTGAACGACCCGCCTCAATCATAGCACGCAAATCGGCTGCTTTGGCATAATTTAGGCGAATGTACTCTGTGCGCAATGGTACAAGTCCATCACTTTTTTGAATGGCTTCTAATTCTGCTGCTTCTTGTGCAACAAGTTCCGTAGTGGGTGCAACCCAAGTTACGTTACCATTAACTCGTTTATCCAAGTTTTTGCTTTTTAGAATAATATCCAAGGCTTGATCCCAAGGCACTTCAATCAAACGCAAGGTAATATTGCCTGTTACAGTATCACTTGCAATAATATTGGTATTGGTATGTTGCCCCAAAACATCTAAAATCTGACGCACAGGCACATCTTGGAATTCAAGCGATATCGGTGCTCCGGTATAAGTGCGCTCTTCTAAAGTTGGCTCACGCAATTTTTTTGGCGATTCAACATTGATCGTAAGCTGATTGCCCATTTGGTAGGCTTTATATTCATAATCATCTGTCATAGCAATACGAATAACACCATTACGCCCTTGGTTATTCGTGGTGATATTACCCACCAATCCTGTACCACTCATTTGTTTTAACAAATGGTTTGGTATTGTCGCTCCTGTTAAACGCACAATCAGTTCATCACCCATGCGTTGTACATCTACAGGAATGCCATCATTTACCAAATTTATGTTAATATTTGCACCGCCATTTGACGAACCATCAATATTAATCCCATTTAAACCGTTATAATTATATTGACGACTGGTGGCAACAGTAGGATCCAGCAATGGGTTAACTTTTACCATCATGGTTTTGACAGGTGGCTGAACAGGTTGGGTGGTTGCTGTTACAGGCTGAACGGTCGGAGCTTCTACCATTTTACCTTGCACCGATTGTATGCTAACCACAAGACGATCGTTGTCTACACGCGTGCTAAAAGTTGCTTCATCGGTTAAATCAATCACCATACGCGTTGTATTGCCGTTACTAACCGTTGTTACATTTTTTACATGCCCTTGGTTAAAGTTTTGTACACGATTGGCAACTTGATTGTCCACACTTGGAAAATCAAGCACAAGACGGTTTGGGTTATTCAACTGATAAGCCGTTGGCTGTACCGCATCTGATACAAAATCAACATTAAGTTCCGTTAATTGCTCTGATGCTTGATCAACACTTACTTGATGGATACTGCTGTGCGCCATTGCCACGCTAGTAATGGTCGCCGTAGTAATTGCAACAGCAAGTTTTGATAGCGTGGTACGGCTTGGATAGGTTGTAAAATTCATAAAATTATCCTTAAATACTTAGTCTTAACTGGCTGTGAGTTGCTTTTTAACAGTTTGGTTTGAATAACCCACGCGGCTATCCGGTAAAATTTCAATAATTTCAAGGTATGGATATTTATCAGGTGGAGGTGGATTAATAACAATTTGTTGAATTTGCCCATGGTTTTTACCCAAATAATTACCAACCTTAACGCTTGCAACTCTTCCTTCTGGGGTTTTAATCAATGCTGATATCTCACCAGAATCAGAAACAACATTACCAATATATGTCAATTGATCCAAATCAAAACTTTCAAGCGGTTCTCTGATACGCGTTTCATCAGGGTGAACCGCTTGAATTTGAGATTCTTCGGCTGCTTTTAAAGTCAAACTGGGTGGCATAAAAGGACTGCGCAATTGATTGGCATTATAATCAAAGGCTTGTACCACTTGTGGCTGAGGTGGTGGTTCGATCGGCTGGGCAGATGATTCACGAATTGTCTGCATTTCTTGCTCTGCCATACTAATGCGATTATCCGCACAACCTGCCAACACAAAACCAGCCAAAAGACAACATAGAATAGAATAATTATTTTTTCTCATCTGTTGTCTCCTCGGTTTTTTCTTCTACAATTTCTTTAGAACGATACGTTTTGGTATTTAACACCAAATTGGTCTGTGGTGTTTCGTCCAAACTTGGTTTACTGTTGGTTACTTCAAAATCATGCAGAGTGATAATACGTGGCAATTGTGCCAAACCACTGACAAACGCACCAAATTCATGATAGTTACCTAAAGCTGCAATACGAATGGGCTGTTCAATAAAGAACTCTTGCGAAACCTCAGGCTCAACTTTAATGTCTTGGAATTTGATATTACTACCCAAACCAACCACGCTAATACCGTCAACCAAATCAGAAATGCGAGTTTCTTTTGGCAATTGATTTAACAATTCTTTAAAATCATTTTCCATTTGAGTGATTTGATCTTTATAGGCTTGCAAATGACGTGCTTTCGATTCTTTTTCACGGTATTGTTCAAGCAACGTTTGTTGTTCTGCTTCAGCAGAAGAAATTTCCTCGCGTTTCTTGCTAATTGGCAATGCCCAAGTTAACACCGCTACCAAACCAATAATAAATAATAAAGTCGTAATTTTAACAGGTAAAGGCCAACTGCCGTAGTTGTTTTGATCCAATGACTTAAAACTATCGGCAAATTCTTTAAAATCAAATTGTTTTTTTGGTGCTTTTTCTTTGGCAACTTTGGCTTTTTTTGCAAATAACGGCTTTTTTGTTGGTTTTGTTAATTTAACCATTGTTTACTCCTTTGCCGTACTAGCAGATGATGCAGTTGAGTTGTTAACGGTTGTGCTGCTTGCAAGCTCTGTTGTCGCTGCCACACTTGCCGGCTGACTTGTTGAAGCGATCGCAACTGATGCATTGTTAGATACAGGCTCTGCTACAATCGTGTCGCTTAACGCTGTGGCATCAGGCGTGCTTGCCGTTGCACTGGCGTTACTTGCCGGATTTGATTGACTGATTCTAGTTGTAACCACAAAGGTAATATAACTGTCCTCCGGGTAGGTAGGACGTGATTTACCATTGGCGGTTTGTGGCAGTCTTGGTGCTTGTTGATAAGCAACAGCGTTTGGTTGTTGAATACTCACAACCGCTGAATCTTGCAACCATTCAGAACTGTCTAAAGCACGAATAAAGTTGGCAACCACTGTATTATCCGCCGCTTGTCCTGCAAAAGTAATCAAATCACCCTCGCGTTTCATGTTGGTCAAATACATCTGTGGCTGAATCACACGGGCAATATCGTCCCAAACTCGCACAGGCACAGGGCGACGGCCTTGTAAATCTTGAATGACTTTCATACGAGCAACAATATCATCACGCTGTTGTTCTAAGGTTTCAATCTCGACCAATGCTTTATCGAGATTGGTATTTTCTTGTTTAATTTTTTCATTGGCCGCCTGTTGATCAGTGAGCTGGTTATTAAAATAACTCCATGCTGCAAAAGCAGCCAATAAAGACAATAGCAACACTGCAACAACCAGTGTCATAAATTCTTTATTTTTACGCTCACGAACTTCTTGACGCCAAGGCAGTAAGTTAATTCTTGCCATTAGTCAAAACTCCTTAACGCTAAACCACAGGCTGCCATCAAACTTGGTGAATCTACCAACAATGATTCGGTATTTACTTTGCTGTCAATGGTCATATTGGCAAATGGATTGGCAATGCTTGTGCTGCTGCCTAATTTTTGCTGTACCATAGCCGCAAGTCCTGATAAACTTGCTGTACCACCCGAAAGCAAAATGTGGTCAACTTGATGACTTTGGCTTGATGAGAAATAAAACTGCAACGAACGGGTGATTTGTTGTACAATTGAATCCAAAAAGGGCATCAACACATCTGATTGATAATCATCAGGTAAGGTCATGTTGCGTTTGTTGGTCATTGCTTCTTCATAGGTTAAGCCATAACGGTTTTGAATGCTTTCCGTCAACTGGCCACCTCCGAACAATTGTTCACGACTGTACACAAATTCGCCATCTTTTGCAATATAAAGCGTGGTTTGTTGATGACCAATGTCAATTAAAGCAACATTTTGTGGCTGACCGGGTAAGCTATCCACAATCAACTGAAACGCACGCTCAATTGCATACGACTCAACATCTACCACTTTGGCTTCAAGCCCTGCCAAACTCATGACTTCCACACGTTGGTCAACGTTTTCAGAACGCGAAGCAACCAATAGAACACGCGACTGCCCCTCGGAGGTGATTGAAGGCCCTAGCACTTCAAAGTCTAGGTTCACTTCTTCTAACGGATAAGGAATGTATTGATCGGCATCAAGACGGATACGTGCCTCGCGGTCTGTATCAGCCATCGCTGTATCCATGTCAATGATTTTACTAATCACCGAAGCACTAGATACCGCAGTCGCAACATTTTTGCTAGACAAACCTAAAGAACGGCTAAGTTTATTAATCACCTCACTTACCGTTTCGATATCTTTGATCTCTTTATCTGCAACCATACCACGAGCCAATGACTCAATACCATAGTTTTTTAGGTGGAATAAGCCTTGTTGGCGTGTAATTTCCACCATTTTTACCGCCGTTGTTGTGATGTCAACGCCGATAATTTGTTTGTTACTTTTTGTAAATAACCTCACAAGAATGTTCCTTAATATTCTAATGTCGGTAACAGAAAATTTCTACAAGGTATAAGATACTTCATTAAGTTGCATTATTCAACCTTTTTTTAACAATTTATCATACAATTGTGTTAAAAAAATAATAAATCACAAATATTTTGTACTGCCAACTTAAGTTTTTGGGTATAATAGCGTTTTTATTTTTCGTCGCCACTAAATTTTATGTCTAAGCCCATTTCTTTTTCTTTGTTGAGATTTTTTGTCAATTTAATTTTGGCAATGTTGGCATTTGTATTTGTATTGGTATTGGCATTTCCGATTGGTTTTTATGGCATGGCAATGTATGTTGCACCAAGTTTACCCAGCCTTGACGAATTAAAACAAGCCAAACTTGCAATGCCCTTACAAATCTACACTCAAGACAACCAATTGATCGGACAATATGGCAACACAATGTCATTGCCTGTGTCTTATGAAGAAGTGCCACAAGACATGGTGAATGCGTTTTTGGCCGCCGAAGATGCCTCATTTTTTCAGCACAGTGGCATTAGCGTTAAAGGCATTGGCCGGGCGGTAACCGAAGCATTTAGCGAAGATGAAGGACAAACAGGCGGTTCCACCATTACCATGCAAGTGGCAAAAAACTACTTTTTATCACCTGAACGCACCTTAAACCGTAAATTGGTTGAGTTGTTTTTGGCACGAAAAATTGAAGAAAAACTCACCAAAAAAGAAATTTTTACTTTATATGTCAATAAAATTTATCTGGGCGAGGGTGCTTATGGCGTGCGTGCCGCTGCCAAACGTTATTACAGCAAATCATTAAATAACTTAAGCATCGCCGAAATGGCAATGATTGCAGGTTTACCAAAAGCCCCGTCCAAATATAATCCTGTGGCAAATTCAGAACGCGCCTTGGAAAGACGCAATTGGATTTTAGCTCAAATGCTAAAAAATGGATCAATCACTAAAGTCCAATACCAAGAAGCAGTAAACGCACCCATTGGCTTAAAGATTTACCAAGCAAAACTGGATAAAAACCACCCATATTTGGCGGAAATGGCAAGAGTGGCTTTGGTTGAACAATATGGCAAAAGCGTAATGGATTCAGGTTGGCGAGTGCGTCTGACGATTGACAGTCGCAACCAAGAAATTGCTGACAATGCGTTAAAACGCGGTTTATTTGCCTATGATCGCCGTCATGGTTGGCGTAAACCTGCCAACAGCACAAACCAGCAAAAACCAGCCAATTTACAAAAATTCCCCAATATTCCTCCGTTTTACCCTGCAGAGGTCATCAAAAACAAAGGCGGCCGCTTTATTGCCAAAATGAAAAATGGTGAAGAAGTAAGTGTATCAACTGCCTATGCTCGCCAATCTTACAATGGCGTAAGTGTGCGTCCCAACGATGTGGTGTATATCAGTCGCAATAGTGATGACACAGGGTGGGATTTGGTACAATTGCCCGCCGTTGAAGGTGCGTTGGTATCACTCAATCCTGACTCAGGGGCATTAATCGCTGTCTCAGGCGGCTTTGATTTTAACAAAAGTACATTTAACCGGGCTTTACAAGGCTATCGCCAATCAGGATCAACCATTAAACCTTTGGTCTATACCACCGCTTTAGAAAAAGGCTTTAGCCCTGATACCATTGTGTCTGACGATCCGCTAAAAGTTGGCAACTGGACACCAAAAAATTCTGATGGCCGTTATCTTGGCTCGATTCCGCTGCGTCAAGGTCTGTATTTATCACGCAACCTTGTGTCTATTCGGGTATTGCGTTCTGCTGGCATAGCTGACACGCGCGAAATGTTAAGCCAATTTGGCCTGGAAAAAAACCGCATGCCAACCACGTTGTCTTTGGCATTGGGTGCAGGTGAAGCCACGCCCATACAAATGGCAACAGCTTATGCCACAATTGCCAATGGCGGTCATCGCATTCAGCCGTATTTTATTGAACAATTGTTTGATTATAGTGGCAAATTGATTTATCAAGCCAATCCACAACAGGCTTGTGCAACCTGTTTTAACAGCCAACTTGACGCAATCAATGCAAAAAATTTAAAAGCATTTGAAATTCATCAAAAAAATACCGAAAAAGCCAAGCGCAAAAAAATCAACCTGTTAGATGAAAATCCGATTGACAACGAAGATAACAAAACTGACAAAGATAACGAAACCGAAACATTGACTAAAAAAGATCGTAAATCGTCAAACAATAAAGACACCAACAATAAAAACACCAAAGAAACAGACAAAAAATCAGAAAAAAACCAACCTAAAACACAACTGTACGATGCCGATCCTGACAGTGATAAACTTGCCCCATCTGCCGTTCAGCACAACCCAAGCCAACAAGCTCCGCGTATCATAGCATCAAGCTCTGCATTACAAATGGCAGATATGCTCCGCGATGTTATCCAACGTGGTACAGCAAAAAAAGCCCAAGTGATCGGACGTTCTGATTTAGGTGGCAAAACCGGAACCACCAATCATGCCAAAGATGCGTGGTTTGCAGGCATTCACCCAACCATGTCAACGATTGTATGGGTCGGATTTGATCAACCAAAAGGACTGGGCAAGGGTGAATTTGGCGGTGTGGCCGCTTTGCCAATTTGGATCGACTTTACCTCAAAAATGCTAAAAGGCGTGCCTATAGAATGGGTATCGGTAAACAACCGTGCCAAATCCAAAAAACAAGAACAAGAAACCATCGAACTTACCGATGGCAATGAGCAACGTCTCAATCGCAAAGATCACAAACTTAAAAACAACCAACCTCCAAAAGCCGTCGCCCAAAAACGTCCAGAAGAGGCTGACAACCAAACCAACTTCGCTACTTTAGACTCAGATACCACAATTGCCAAGCCAAAAACCATTGAACCAAAAACCACTGATCCAAAAGACACACAACCAAGTCAAAACAAACAGCGCAACATAGCACAAATTGAAACCAATCGCCGCGTTAGCACTGAAGAGCAATAAACACGAGCAATAAACACGACAACCGTTAATACCCATCAGTGAATTGGATTGGCTTTGGTATGAATTAAGCTATCCTTAATCTTCCACCATGCCCGCTCGCAACGCTTCAATCACGCCCAACAAATGCACTCGCCACTGACGCACCATATCCACTGAAATTATCGCATTGAGTAGTTTTGGATTGACCGCTGATTGATCTGGCATAATATTCACCAACAACAAACGCTTGCTGTCTGCTTCTTTTTCTGGCAAGTCAATTTGTTTAGGAATGGGCTTAAAATTTACCTGTTGCCACGCTTGTTCAATTTCTGCCAAAAAATCAATTTCGCTTAATTGAGTCAAATACTCAATCTCAGGAGAGATCTGGGTTTTTTGTGCCAATTTATCCGCAATCGTCGTTAAGGTTGGAATGACCAAATTTAACTGATAATAACAAGCAATTTCTTGTAAAAATGCCAAATAAGCACCGTATAAGTGCAAAATCGCACTTTCTAAATGGGCATCGGCAAGTTGTTTTTGCTCGGCTTCTTGTGCCAATTGACAATAAATGCGACAAAAATACAGTTTTTGATTGGTTCTATCCGCCTGATAACGTGCGACACGATTTGCCATAAGTCCTCTTTTTTAAGCGTGTATTCATTAAACTCAAAAACAATGAATAAAAATCAGTTAATAAAAAACAGTTAATAAAAATAGCTAACAAAAAGGCCAGCAACTTAACTGACCTTTTTGTTATAAAATTCAACGTTTATTTGTCTTGGTGAAATTCTTCGGCAAATTTTTCATCAAAATCAGCAAATCCTGCCACATCTGAAGGAATAACCCCTTCTATAAAACCGTTCTCTAAGGCGGTATCAAGGTTAATTTCTGCTTCTTGAGCAGCCGCTGTGTTTTGACGATGCGTGTGATACGCCAAACCCGTTCCTGAGGGTACAAGGCGACCAACAACCACATTTTCTTTTAAGCCACGCAAGTCATCAACTTTTCCTGTTACCGCCGCCGCTGTTAACACGCGCGTGGTTTCTTGGAATGAAGCAGCCGAAATAAAGCTTTCAGTTGCAAGCGATGCTTTGGTAATACCAAGCAACAAACGTTCAAATTTGATAGGGAATTTATCTTCGCTGTCAAGTTTTTGGTTCAAGGCTATGATATCTGCGTATTCGGCTTGATCACCTTTAAAGTAGCTTGAGTCGCCACCGTCTACAATTTCAACCTTACGCAACATTTGGCGGATAATCACCTCAATGTGCTTATCATTGATTTTTACCCCTTGCAAACGATAAACGTCTTGCACTTCGTTCACGATATAATTTGCCAAAGCAGTTTCGCCTTTTAAGCGTAAAATATCGTGCGGATTGGCAGGGCCATCAGCAATAACCTCACCACGTTCGACATGTTCGCCTTCAAAAACGTTGATTTGACGCCATTTTGGAATGAGTTCTTCGTGCACCTCACCGTCTTCGTTGGTAATGACAAAACGGTTTTTGCCTTTGGTTTCTTTACCAAAACTTACCGTACCACTCATTTCTGCCATAATCGCATGATCTTTTGGACGACGGGCTTCAAACAAATCGGCAACACGCGGTAGACCACCTGTAATATCCTTAGTACCTGAACTTTCTTGTGGTACACGACCAAGCACCGAACCTGTTGGTACATCTTCGCCCTCACGCACACGAATAATGGTTTGTTGTGGTAAGAAATACACCACTTCTTTGCCATCACTTGTGTCTAAAATAATCGCCGGACGTAAATCTTTACCACTGCTTGGACGATCTTTTACAGCAAGAATTTCGTATGAACTCATGCCCGTTGCTTCATCAATTTTCATCGTGGCGGTAACACCATCATTAATGTCATTAAAGCGGGCTTTACCTGACACTTCGGTGATAATTGGGTGAGTGTGCGGATCCCATTTGGCAATGGTTTGTCCTGCATCGGCACTATCGCCATCATTTACCATAACCGACGAACCATAAGGTGCTTTATAACGCTCGCGTTCACGCCCCAATTCATCTGTAATACTGATCTCAGCAGAACGCGAAACCACAACCAAATGCCCATCAGCATGCGTTACTGATTTTAAGTTTTGAAAACGCACCGTCCCTGCATTGTTCACCTGAATGCTGTTTTGTACCGATTCGGCACTGGCTGCACCCCCTACGTGGAAGGTACGCATCGTTAACTGAGTACCTGGTTCACCGATTGACTGGGCGGCCATCACGCCAACAGACTCGCCAATATTCACACGATGACCACGAGCCAAATCACGGCCGTAACATTTTGCACACACACCATAAGGTACATCACAAGTGATCACCGAACGCACCCAAACCTCATCGATACCTTGTTCGTCCAACACTTTTACCCAATGTTCATCAAGCAATGTGCCTGCTGGAATGGCAATTTCACCTGTTTTACCAGAAACCACATCTTTAGCTGTTACGCGCCCCAATACCCTGTCAGCAAGTTGCTCAATAATTTCACCACCTTCAATGTGTGGCTTCATTAAAATGCCTTTTTCAGTGTTACAATCTTCTTGAGTAATCACCAAGTCTTGTGCCACATCTACCAAACGACGGGTTAAATATCCTGAATTTGCGGTTTTAAGTGCCGTATCCGCCAAACCTTTACGCGCACCGTGCGTTGAGATAAAGTATTGTAAAACACTAAGTCCTTCACGGAAATTGGCTTTAATCGGCGTTTCAATAATCGATCCGTCTGGTTTTGCCATCAGACCACGCATGCCCGCCAACTGACGGATTTGGGTTGCACTACCACGCGCACCAGAATCAGACATGATGTAAATTGAGTTAAACGATTTTTGTTTTTGTGCTTCGCCTTTATGACTGGTTACATCATCAAATGACAAGTTATCCATCATCGCTTTGGCAATTTGATCGTTGGTACGCGACCAAATGTCAATCACTTTATTATAACGTTCACCGGCTGTTACAAAACCTTGTTCAAATTGGCTTTCAATTTCACGCACTTCAGCATCGGCATTGGCAATAATGCTATTTTTAGTCGGCGGAATTACCATATCCTCCATGCCAATTGACACGCCCGATAAAGTCGCTTGAGCAAAACCAAGATACATTAACTGATCGGCAAACATAACACTGTGCTTAACACCCATTTGACGATAGCATGAATTAATCAATTTTGAGATGTTTTTCTTAGTCATCTCTGTATTGACTTCATCAAAATTCATGCCTTTTGGGGTGATATTCCAAATCAAACAGCGGCCTGCTACCGTATCAACCATGCGCGTGTGAGTGCTTTCATTGCCATTTTCATCAAACTTGGTTTCCAAAACACGCACTTTGATTTTGGCATTTACGCTTAGCTCGCCTGTCCCTAAAGCACGATAAACCTCGTTCATATCTGCAAAAATCATGTCATTGCCTTTAACACGCACGTCAGCACGACTGATATAATACAAACCCAATACAACATCTTGTGAAGGCGTGATAATCGGTTCACCATTGGCAGGTGATAAGATGTTGTTGGTTGACATCATCAATGCACGAGCTTCAAGCTGGGCTTCTAAAGTTAGCGGAACGTGTACCGCCATTTGGTCGCCGTCAAAGTCAGCGTTAAACGCACTACACACAAGTGGGTGCAACTGAATGGCCTTACCCTCGATCAATACAGGTTCAAAGGCTTGTAAACCCAAACGGTGCAAGGTTGGAGCACGGTTTAACAATACAGGGTGTTCGCGGATAACACTTGCAAGCATATCCCAAACTGCAGGCTCTTCGCGTTCAACCATTTTTTTGGCCGCTTTAATGGTGGTTGCTATGTTATTTTGTAACAATTTTGCATAAGTAAAAGGTTTAAACAGCTCCAACGCCATTTTTTTTGGCAAGCCACATTGATGCAAACGCAAGTATGGCCCTACAGTAATCACCGAACGCCCAGAATAATCCACGCGTTTACCGAGCAAGTTTTGACGAAAACGCCCTTGTTTGCCTTTAATCATATCGGCCAATGATTTTAGCGGACGTTTGTTTGAACCTGTGATCGCACGGCCACGGCGACCATTGTCAAGCAAGGCATCAACCGACTCTTGCAACATGCGTTTTTCGTTACGCACGATGATGTCAGGTGCGTTTAATTCCAAAAGGCGTTTTAAACGGTTGTTACGATTAATTACGCGGCGGTATAAATCATTCAAATCACTGGTGGCAAAACGTCCGCCCTCAAGTGGCACAAGCGGACGCAAATCAGGTGGCAACACTGGCAAAATGTTCATCACCATCCATTCAGGTTTATTGTTTGAATCGCGAAATGATTCTAACAATTTTAACCGCTTTGACATTTTTTTCAGTTTGGTTTCTGATCCCGTTTGTGGAATTTCTTCACGCAATTGATCAATTTCTAAGTCTACATCTATGTCTTTTAGTAAGTCTTGAACCGCTTCAGCACCCATTTTTGCTGAAAATTCATCACCAAATTCTTCCAGTGCCTTAAAATAATCTTCATCGTCTAGCAACTGGTATTTGTCAAGACTGGTCATACCGGGATCGGTAACCACATAGCTTTCAAAATACAGCACACGCTCGATATCACGCAAGGTCATGTCAAGCAACAAACCGATACGGCTTGGTAAGGATTTTAAAAACCAAATATGGGCAACAGGGCTGGCCAGTTCAATATGCCCCATGCGTTCACGACGCACTTTGGCCGCCGTTACTTCAACGCCACATTTTTCGCAGATAATGCCTTGAAATTTACGGCGTTTATATTTGCCACACAAACACTCATAATCTTTTACAGGCCCAAAAATTTTGGCACAAAACAAACCATCACGCTCTGGTTTAAAGGTGCGATAGTTAATGGTTTCAGGTTTTTTCACTTCACCATACGACCACGATTTAATGGTGTCTGGCGATGCTAAAGAAATTTGAATGCTGTCAAACTCTGGGTTGCCAGAATCTACAGGGTTTTTTATGCTTTCTAATAAATCTTTCAAATTACTTCTCCATCGTGAGTCAAGGATAATTTTGTTCAGATAATTTTGTTCAATAGTCAAATTGCCAAACTCGATGCACTCAACGTACTCAATGTACTAAACGTTAAATCAATATTAAACCAATATTAAACTTAACCGGTTCAATTTGTTTGGCAATTTTGCTTAATTTTTTTGGTTGCTGTGATCTTTTAGTTCAATATTAATTGCCAAGGATTTAATCTCTTTGGTCAATACATTAAACGACTCAGGCATACCCGGTGCCATATTTTGCTCACCATCTACGATGTTTTTATACATGCGTGTACGCCCTTCCACATCGTCAGATTTCACGGTTAACATTTCTTGCAAGGTATAGGCCGCCCCATAGGCTTCCAACGCCCAAACTTCCATTTCACCAAAACGCTGACCGCCAAACTGTGCCTTACCGCCCAATGGTTGTTGCGTAACAAGTGAGTAAGAACCCGTTGAACGTGCGTGCATTTTATCATCAACCAAGTGGTTAAGTTTTAGCATATACATATAACCAACAGTAACCGGACGATCAAATCGCTCACCTGTACGTCCGTCAAACAGTACTTGTTGTCCACTGGTTGGCATATTGGCAAGCTCTAACAAACCTTTAATTTGGGTTTCTTTTGCACCATCAAAAACCGCCGTACCCATTGGCACACCTTCGCGTAAGTTTTGTGCCAATGCAATGATTTCATCATCTGTTAGGCTATTTAAATCAACGGTTTCGCCACCGATTTGGTTATAAATTTTGTCCAAAAATTCACGCAAATCACCAACTGCACGTTGGGCTTTTAGCATTTCGTCAATTTTAATCCCCAAACCTTTGGCTGCACCCCCCAAATGAGTTTCCAAAATCTGACCAACATTCATACGCGATGGTACACCCAGTGGGTTTAGCACGATGTCAACAGGGTTGCCATTTTCATCATACGGCATATCTTCAACAGGCATAATGCGTGAAACCACC
Organism: Moraxella macacae 0408225; assembly: GCF_000320365.1. GTDB lineage: Bacteria > Pseudomonadota > Gammaproteobacteria > Pseudomonadales > Moraxellaceae > Faucicola > Faucicola macacae. The sequence continues at coordinate 781,937 of NZ_ANIN01000001.1, read as the reverse complement.
CCTTTATTACCATGTCGCCCTGCCATTTTATCACCAGGTTGAATACGACGTTTTACCGCCAAATACACTTTCACGATTTTTTGCACACCATGTGCCAAATCATCGCCTGCAGTCAATTTACGTTTTTTCTCACTGAATTTTTCGTCAATTTCAGTTTGTTTGTCTTTTAAGAAATCGCTAATTTGACTTAAACGTTCAGCCGTTTCTTCTTGCACCGCTTGGATATCAAGCAAGGTTTCAAGCGACATATCTTGCATCATGTCTGCACTTAACACAGTGCCTGATTTTAAACCTGCACCACCGCTAACACTTTGCCCATTTAACAAACTAACAATACGACCGCGAGCAGCATTTTCAAAAATACTCAACTCTTCTTTTAAATCTTTACGGTAACTGTCAAGTTGTGCTTTTTCGATCGCTTTGGCTCGACTGTCTTTTTCAACGCCATCACGCGTAAACACTTGTACATCAATCACCGTACCTTTGGTTGATGATGGTACGCGCAATGATGTGTCTTTTACATCGGCTGCTTTTTCACCAAAAATTGCACGCAACAGTTTTTCTTCTGGGGTTAATTGGGTTTCACCTTTTGGAGTTACCTTACCCACCAAAATATCACCGCCTTCAACCTCTGCACCAATATAAACAATCCCTGCTTCATCAAGGTTTGCCAACGCCGCCTCGCCCACATTTGGAATATCGCCTGTAATTTCTTCTTGGCCAAGTTTGGTATCACGAGCCACACAGGTTAATTCTTGAATGTGAATGGTGGTAAACCGATCTTCTTTCACCACGCGTTCTGACAACAAAATCGAATCTTCAAAATTATAACCATTCCACGGCATAAACGCCACGCGCATATTTTGCCCCAAAGCCAACTCACCCAAATCGGTAGATGGGCCATCGGCCAAAATATCACCGCGAGCAATTTCATCACCAAGATTCACGATAATGCGTTGGTTAATACAAGTATTTTGGTTAGAACGGGTATATTTAATCAAATTATAAATATCAATCCCTGCCTCACCTGCTTGCATTTCATTTTCGTTAACACGCACCACAATGCGAGAAGCATCTACATCGGCAATCACACCGCCACGTTTGGCAATCACACACACACCAGAATCACGAGCCACATGACGCTCCATGCCCGTTCCAACCAGCGGTTTATCCGAACGCAAGGTTGGCACGGCTTGACGTTGCATGTTTGAACCCATCAAGGCACGGTTGGCATCGTCATGCTCCAAAAATGGAATAAGGCTTGCTGCCACCGACACAACCTGACGCGGTGAAACGTCCATATGCGTAACTTTATCAGGCGACATACGCACAAATTCACCGTAGTTACGCACTGACACATAATCTTCAGTCAAACGTCCGTTTTCATCAATTGGCGAATCCGCTTGAGCAATCACCGTACCAACTTCTTCAATCGCTGACAAATATTCAATTTCATCGCTAACCTTACCGTCTATCACTTTGAGATAAGGGGTTTCTAAAAAACCAAATTCATTGGTTTTGGCATAAACCGCCAAAGAATTAATCAAGCCAATGTTTGGACCTTCAGGAGTTTCAATCGGACATACGCGACCGTAATGCGTTTGGTGCACGTCGCGCACTTCAAAACCTGCACGCTCACGCGTTAAACCACCTGGACCCAATGCTGACACACGACGTTTATGGGTAATTTCTGACAATGGGTTGTTTTGATCCATAAATTGTGAAAGTTGTGATGAACCAAAAAATTCTTTAATCGCGGCCGCCACAGGTTTTGAATTGATCAAATCTTGTGGTGATAAATTATCCGAATCAGCCGAACTCAAACGCTCTTTAACCGCACGTTCCACACGCACAAGCCCAACACGGAATTGGTTTTCAGTCATTTCACCCACCGAACGCACACGGCGGTTACCCAAGTGATCAATGTCATCTACTTCACCGCGACCATCACGGATATCTACCAACATTTTTAATGTGTCAATAATATCAGCATGAGTCAAAATGCCACGTTCGCGTTGTAATTCTGGATCGTTGGTTGGTTCAAATTCTCGCCCCAAACGACGATTAAACTTCATTCGCCCCACATTTGACAAATCATAACGTTCCGAACTAAAGAACATCATTTCAAACAATTTTTCCGCCGTTTCTAAAGTGGGCGGTTCACCCGGACGCATGACTTTATAAATTTCAATCAAGGCCTCTTCACGAGACAAAGCGGTATCGGCACGCAAGGTATCGGCAATATACGAACCATGATCAATATCATTGGTAAATAAAATGCTAAATTCTTTTACGTTATTGGCACTGATTTTTACCAAAGTTTCATGATCAAGCACTTGATTGGCAGAAGCAATCACCTCTTCGCCCACAACCACATCTTGGGCTAAAATCCGCTCATACAGATATTCATCAGGCACGGCCAATTTTTGCATGCCAGATTGTTCAATTTGACGAATAATGCGAGCATTAATACGCTTGCCTTGTTCTACCAACACTTTACCATCTGGAGCAACAATGTCAAATTGAGCCATCTCACCGCGCAAACGATCGGCAACCAAATCAATTTCAAACTGCTCTTCGCCTTTATACACGCTAATTTTTTCGTAAAATGCGTCCAAAATTTGTTGCGTATTCATACCAATCGCATGTAAAATTACGGTTGCCAATAATTTACGGCGACGGTCAATACGCACAAATACCAAATCTTTGGCATCAAATTCAAAATCCAACCACGAACCACGGTAAGGAATAATACGTGCATTGTACAAAACTTTACCGCTTGAGTGGGATTTGCCTTTATCATGGTCAAAAAACACCCCAGGTGAACGGTGCAACTGCGACACAATCACCCGCTCTGTCCCATTAATGACAAACGTGCCATTTTCGGTCATCAGCGGAATTTCACCCATATACACACTTTGTTCACGAATGTCTTTAATCGCGGCCGTTGCTGTTTTGTCTTTGGCATCTTTATCTTTAATAACCAGGCGAATTTTGACACGAAGCGGAGCTGCATAGGTTGAACCTCGCAAAATACACTCACGCACATCAAACTCAGGCTTGCCTAAATAATACTCAACAAACTGCAACTCAGCATTGCCTGTATGGCTTTCAATTGGAAAAATAGAATTAAAGGCAGCTTGCAAACCAATGTTCTCACGACCTTTAGGCTTTTTGTGTTCTTGCAAAAACTGCTCATACGAATCCACCTGAATTGCCAACAAATAAGGCACGTCCATCAAGGTGGGCAATTGAGCAAAACTTTTACGAATGCGTTTTTTTTCAGTATACGAGTATGCCATTAAAAGTCCTTAAACATTCAAAGCGTTAATGCTACCCAAGCACTTGGCCTGTTTGCAATGACAAACAGCCAAAATGTTGGAATTTATCACTTGACAAAACCAATTTTTAGAGTCAAAACCCTAAAAATCTTGCCAAACATCATCAAAATACAACTAATTTTACAAACAAATCAGACCAAATATCCAACTTATTATTTTGTGGAAAAACAACCCCATCAAAAACACACACAAACAACAAAAAGCCAAACACCCAACTGGCATTTAGCTTTTAGCGAGATTCATTGATTGGCAAGGTTATTTTTTTGCATGAAACAAAAGTGTCCTTTGTCGTTGTGCCACGTCTGACACGAAAGGTCAATTTTTTATTATACAAAAAAAAAGCCATCATTGCAAGAACAATAATGGCTTTTGTGCAATGTCAGAACAAATCAGTCCGAACAGATGCTCAATCAGAATTATTTCAATTCTACAGTTGCGCCTGCTTCTTCTAATTTTTTCTTCAATTCTTCGGCTTCAGCTTTGTTTACACCTTCTTTAACATTTTGTGGTGCACCCTCAACCAAGTCTTTGGCTTCTTTTAAGCCCAAACCTGTGATTTCACGAACTGCTTTAATTACCGCTACTTTCTTATCGCCAACACTGGTTAACACAACGTTAAAGTCGTCTTTTTCTTCAACAGCAGCAGCTGCATCGCCACCACCTACAACTGCAACAGCTGCCGCTGCCGCTGATACACCAAATTTTTCTTCCATTGCAGTGATAAGTTCTACAATTTCCATTACTGATTTTTCAGCAATTGCATCAAGGATTTCTTGGTTAGTTAATGCCATGATAAAAGTTCCTAAATAAGTGAATAGTTTAAATATTACAATACAAAATTAAGATTAAGCCACTTGTGCTTCGTCTTGCATTTTGTCGCGTAATGCCGCAAGCGTACGTACAAGTTTGCCAGCTGCTGCTTCTTTCATTGTACCCATCAAGCGTGCAATCGCTTCGTCGTAAGTTGGTAGGGTTGCCAAACGGTCAATGTCTTTGCCCGCAATAAACTCACCACCAAAAGCTGCACCTTTAATCTCAAACTTATCGTTTGTTTTTGCAAACTCTTTGAACAAGCGTGCTGCTGCACCTGGGTGTTCATTTGAGAAAGCAATCAGTGTTGGACCTGTAAACACTTCGTTCAATATTGCATAGTCAGTGTCTTGTAAGGCACGGCGTAATAAAGTATTACGCACGATACGCATTTCAACACCTGCTAAGCGAGCATCTTTACGAAGCTTAGTCATTTTGCCAACGGTTACACCACGTGCGTCAGCAACAACAGCAGAAAGGGCAACTTTGGCAGATTCACTTACTTCAGCAACAATCGCTTGTTTGTCTTGAAGATTTAATGCCATGGGTTGTCTCCATATTACCAATGACAAATTATGAATAAAAACAATAAAAATTTGTCATTAATAAAACCAATTTTAACAATCAAGGTTATTTGTTAAATAGCCTTGATTATCGCGAATGTATGGGGTTAAATCCATCGATAAATCAATAAATGATAAATCAATAAATTTAACCTTCCATCTGCGTAGGCAGTTACCTATTAAACAGTGCTTTAATTTCAACATGCTTAACACGGTTAAACACTCAACCAAAGTTTAAAGCAAACAGAACTTAAAGCTCTGAACCTACGGTCTTAGACAGCACAACCCGTGTGCTGAACTAAATTTTTTAATATTTACAATAATTAAATCAATCTTTGTTAAACCACCAATTATGCCAAGCGGTATGGTACCGGATCCAATGTAATCCCAGGCCCCATGGTGCTAGACAAGGTGATTTTTTTGATATAAATACCTTTTGAAGTCGCAGGTTTTGCTTTTTTCAAATCTGCAATTAACGCACGTGCATTATCTTCGATTTGTTCAGCAGTAAAACCAATTTGACCAATGGTTGTATGGATAATACCTGCTTTATCAACACGGTATTGAGCTTGACCTGCTTTGGTATTTTTAACTGCTTCAGCAACATTTGGTGTTACTGTACCAACTTTTGGGTTTGGCATTAAGCCACGTGGCCCTAAAATCGTACCCAATTGACCAACGATACGCATGGCATCAGGCGATGCAATCACCACATCAAAGTCCATATTACCCGCTTTAATGCTGTCTGCCAAGTCTTCAAAACCAACAATGTCCGCTCCCGCTTCTTTTGCAGCATCAGCAGCCGCACCTTGTGCAAATACCGCAACGCGTTTGGTTTTACCAGTACCTGCAGGTAAGTTGGTTGCACCACGAACCACTTGATCAGATTTACGCGGATCAACCCCCAAGTTTACTGCAATATCAATGGATTCTTTAAATTTTGCAGGTGGCAAGTTGTTTAAAATTTCTACCGCTTCTGCAAGCGTGTATTGTTTGTTTGCATCAAATTTTTCAGCAATTGCTTTTTGGCGTTTGGTTAATTTAGCCATTACAGACCCTCCACATCAATACCCATTGAGCGAGCGGTGCCTGCGATGGTACGCACAGCCGCCTCTAACTCAGCAGCGGTCAAATCTGCTTCTTTGGTTTTTACAATTTCTTCTAATTGAGCACGAGTTACTTTACCCACTTTGTTTTTATTTGGCACGCTAGAACCTTTTGCAACACCCGCTGCTTTACGGATTAAGAAAGTCGCAGGTGGTGATTTCATGATAAATGTAAATGATTTATCATTGTAAACCGTAATCTCTACCGGAACTGGTAAACCTGGTTCCATATTGGCAGTGGCGGCGTTAAATTCTTTACAAAACGCCATAATGTTAACACCTTTTTGACCCAACGCAGGACCAATCGGTGGTGATGGATTTGCTTTGCCAGCAGACACTTGCAATTTGATGTAACCATCAATTTTCTTAGCCATGACAGACTCCTAATTATGGGTATAACGCTATTTAAATAGCTCCCCTGTGAAAATTTAACGTTTTTTTGAAACCAAGTCCAAATAAACAACCAAATTTCAAAAAGACATTATTATAATGCTTTTTTGTAAAAGGTAAAGCATTGTTTTTAGTTTTTAACAAAATTACAAAAACAAAATTACAAACAATTAAGCGTTTGATTTTTCCACTTGGTTAAATTCAAGCTCCACAGGTGTTGGACGATTAAACACATTAACCGTTAACTGCAAGCGTGATTTTTCATAATCCACTTTTTCCACAAGCCCTCTAAATTCGGTAAACGGACCATCAATCACAAGCACTTCTTCACCCGGTTCAAACAACGTTTTTGGACGCGGTTTATTTTCATTATGATTTAAGCGGTTTAAAATCGCATCCGCTTCTTTTTGTGTAATCGGAGCAGGATTTTCAGGCGTACCACCAATAAAGCCCATCACACGCGGACATTCTTTAACCAAATGCCAAGTATGATCGTTCATTTCCATCTCAATCAACACATAACCTGGAAAAAATTTTCGTTCACTTTTGCGTTTTTTGCCATCACGCATCTCAATCACTTCTTCAGTCGGCACCAATACCTGACCGAATAATTCCTTGTGTTCACTGCGATTGATACGCTCAATCAGCGAACGTTGCACCTGTTTTTCAAAACCTGAAAATGCTTGTACGATATACCAACGCATGGGAAAAATTCCTATAGTTTGTTTAAAATACACTTAGTTTGTTTAAAATACACTAAAATTACATTGAAATTTAAAATACATTGAAAAATACATAAAAACCCACAAGTGTGGGCTTTTGTAAAAACAATCTAAAACGGTCAGTCAAATTAACCAATCACCAATTGCATAATCTGTGAAGATGTCATATCCAACACCCAAACCAAAAACGCCAATATCAAACTTACCACAACACTTTGCCAAGTATATTGCATGGTTTCTGCTTTACTTGACCATGTAACTCGACGTAGCTCGATGCGAGAGTCTAGCAACAAGGTTTTAAACGCACTACCTTGATTGGTAAATGCCAAAGCAATAAAGGCAGAAATGATCAATGCCATAATCACGCCAATGCGTGTCCAAACATTGCTTGCTGGTTGCCAATAAGCAGGTAAATACTGATTTACCAATGTTGCAAAAATTAAAGCGATAATTGCATATAACCATAATGCAATGTCTTTTGCAGAATGTCTTTTGGCAACTTCAATCGCAGGTGTTTCACGGATAATTATTGGTTCACCAGACACCCTTTCGCCGTTAAGCTCTGCTAGTTTTTTTTCTAGCATATTTTTCATAAGGCTGTCCTGTTTGACTTTTTTGACACATCAAAATGATAAACATCATTTTAACAAAACGAATAAATGGCAGGCGATGAGGGACTCGAACCCCCAACATTCGGTTTTGGAGACCGACGCTCTACCAATTGAACTAATCGCCTTTAATCGTTGGAAAATCGTATTATACTTAGTTTTTAGCAAATTGCAAGTATTTTTACATCTTTTTATCAACCATTGACAAAAAAGAGGTTGACAAAAACGCCAAAAATCAATCGAACAATTACCAATATAGCACCCACGCATTCTTTATCTCTATGCGCGGATCGGAATTGATTTTATCTTTGAGTGCCAAAGCGGAGTCCTTGCCTGTTTCTGGTCCAACAACAACACGCACACCGCGACTGGTCTGACTGGTTTTGACTTTATAGCCTGCTGATTGTAACTTTTTTACCACTTCATCGGCTTTTGCTTGGTCAGATGCCAACGCAACTTGCACACCAAAACTGCCTTTGGCATCAGTTTTTTTAGCCATTTGGCGTGTTTGTTTTAGTTTGTCATCGGCGTTTTGAAATTGTTGTTTTTGTTGTTCTTTGGCTTGGGCTTCTTGTTGCAAGCGTTTTACTTGTTTTTCTGTTGGAATATTGAGTTGTTGTCCAACACTTAATGAGGTATTTTTGTCTAAATTATTAGCCTGGGCCAACACATCAACAGGAATATCATAACGTCGTGATAACTGAATTAATCCCTCGCCACGTTTTACCTGATAGGTGCTTGGGCGAGTATTTTCCTGTTGGTTGGTTTGCAATTGGGTTGGTTTTTGTGGTTCTGTTTTTTGTTCTGGTTTTTGTTTGTCAAGTTGGTTTTGTTTGTCAAGTTGGGCTTGCGGTTTTAAACGTTTTTCTGTTGTTGATTTTTGTGATTCTGGTTCAGTTTTGGACGGTGCAACAACTTGCTCTGCACTCACAACTGGTGTGGTATCTATGGGGCGTGGCGTTACTACAGGGCGTGCAATTTCATCTTCTTTAACATACAGTTGGTTTTCAGCACGACTGCGAGCAATGGCTTCAGCTTCAATACGTTGTTGTTCAGTTAAATAACGCTGGGCTTCTTTTTCTTGTTGTTGTACACGTTGTTCGCGTTCTTTTTGTTTTTGTGCCAAAATATTTTGTTCGGTTTGAATATCGGCGGTTAGCGGTTGAATCATGTTATTTTCTTGTATGTTGTTGTCTTGTTTAGGTAAGACAACAGATTCGGTAACAACTTGACTGGCTATCGATTTTTTTTCATGCATGATTTGATTGACTGTTGCATACAACAGTACACTGCCACCCAACAACACACCTGCACCGACTAAGGCTTTATTTTTTAACATAATCAAAAACCCAAACTTCTTTATAAGAAAAGATCCAATGATAATATTAACGTAAAACATGCCAATAATAAACATTTTTTTACATTATTTGACAAAACCGCTCCGCAACACATCACCAATTGTATGAAACGAACCGCATACCAACAACACATCATGTGGTTTACTGCCAGCAATTGCTTGTTTTGTTGCTTGTGCCAAATCGTCATACACAACAAAATCATCGATATGATTGGCTAACTGTGCTTGCAAATCGGCTTTTGGCATGGCTCTAAAAAAGTCAATTTCACCACCAAACAATTTTTCTATTGGCAAAGTGGCTAATTTTGGCAAAATCTTGTCAATGTCCTTATCGGCTAAAATTGAAAAAATAACATATAATTTAGCATCAGGTTGTTTTTGTTGATAATTTTGCCAAAATGGTAAAAATTGACTTAATAAAAAATTAATCCCATGCTCATTATGTGCCACGTCAAACACCCACTGACGCTGTAAAAATTGCCGTTTATCAAAACGCCCTGCCAAATGAATGTTTGGCAACGCTTGACAAATATGCATCATGTCAATGGATAACTCACTCGCCAATACAGCAGTAATCGCAGTTGCTGTGTTGTGCAGCGACAAATTTGGCTGTGGCAAACTTAAGGTAACGCCCTCACTGCTATATTGCCAATGATTTTGCAAGGTTTGTTGATAAAAATAATCCTTGCCAAATTGTAATAGCTTAACGTCATGCTTAGCAATAATTGGCAAAATGGTCGATGGCATATCGGTTTCACCATACACAAGCGTCATATTTTTACGCAAAATCCCTGCTTTTTCTATGCCAATTTTTTCTCGTGTATCGCCAAGCCAATCCACATGATCAATACCAACATTGGTAATTACCGCCAAATTAGGATCAATCAGATTCACCACGTCCAATCGTCCGCCCAAACCAACTTCCAACACCCAAACATCACAATTTTGTTCAGCGAAAATCCAAAACGCCGCCAAAGTTGTCATCTCAAAAAACGATAACGTTAAACCACAGGCAACCCTAGCTTTTTCCACTTTATCAAAGGCTTGAATTAACAATGTATCCGATGCCATTGCTTGGTTAATTTTTACGCGCTCGTTAAAACTCAACAAATGTGGAGATTGGTATAAACCAACCTTATAGCCTGCTTGTTGACAAATACCAGCAATCGTTGCTGTTGTTGAACCTTTGCCATTCGTCCCCGCTACGGTAAACACATAGGCATTCGGTTTTTTGATGCCCAATGCGTAAAACACAGGCAACACACGCTCAAGCCCCATATCAATGGCTGAAATATGAATAGTATGTAGATAATCTAACCAATCTGTTAAGTTATTTTGTAAATTTGGTGTTGTATTTTGCATAAATCTCCTTATTTTTTGGCATACATTTTTTGGTGTACATTTTTTAGTATGTATTAATCATTCATTAAAAAACACATATTTGACAAGCATAGCAAAACACATAAGCACAATCGTCGGACGGATAAAGAAAGCACCGCCCTTGACTGCTAAATTTGCCCCCAAACTCGCTCCGAAAAACTGTCCGATCATCATGGCAAAACCCACACTCCAAAAAACTTTACCACCAATAATAAAAAAAGTCAAAGAGGCAATATTGCTGGTAAAATTGAGCAATTTTGCCACAGCGGTCGCCTGAATTAAATCATAGCCACGTCCCAACACACCACTTAAACCCAAAAACATTCCTGTACCAGGCCCCAAATAACCATCATAAAAACCAATCAATGGAATAGCACCGTAACGCCATTGATTTAACGTTAAGCGGGAATTGGTGCGGATTTTACCCAAATTTGGAGCAAATAAATAATAAATTCCGATAATCGCTATCAAACAAGGAATGGCATCATTCAACAAATCAGGTTGTGATAATTGTACCGCGATCGTCCCAAGTGTTGCACCAATAAAACAAGCAACCATCGCTTGCCAAATTTCTTTTGGATGCACTTTTTTGTTTAAAATCATCGTGATAGATGCAGATAACGATCCTGCGGTTGCTTGTAGTTTATTCGTACCAAGCATAAATAACGGCGGAATGTTTGCCATTAACATCGCTGGCATTGTCAATAAGCCACCACCGCCTGCGATCGCATCCACAAAACCCGCCAATGTCGCAACTGCAACCAACATGGCAACCATATCCAAACTTAAATCCATCGTTAACAATCACGCTCTATTAATGCACCAACAATTGATACGCCAATAGCCCCATAAGTAAGTGCTTATGGGGCTATTGCTATATTAAACAATAAGTTAAACAATAAATTAAACGGCCTAATGGATAATGCTAATTAGTTGCGATCAACCAATTCAACATAAGCCATTGGTGCAGCATCACCATCACGATAGCCACATTTGATGATACGCAAATATCCACCTGGACGTGCTTTATAGCGTGGCCCCAATGTTGTGAATAATTTACCGACTGTTGCTTTATTGCGTAAGCGACTAAACGCTAAACGACGATTGGCAACTGAATCTTCTTTGGCTAAAGTAATAAGTGGCTCTGCCACACGGCGTAATTCTTTAGCTTTTGGTAAGGTGGTTTTGATTAGTTCATGTTCAAATAGTGAGTTCGTCATATTTTGGAACATGGCCTTACGATGGCTACTGGTACGACCCAGTTTAACTCCACTGTTACGATGTCGCATGGTCAAACTTCCTTTAAATTTTAACGGCTACGGTAAGAAAAACGATCATCAACACGCAAATCAGCCGGCGGCCAATTGTCAAGACGCATGCCAAGCTCTAAATCTTTAGAAGCCAATACATCTTTGATTTCGGTTAATGATTTCTTACCTAGATTTGGGGTTTTCAACAACTCAGTTTCGGTGCGTTGTACCAAATCGCCAATGTAATAAATGTTTTCCGCTTTTAAGCAATTTGCTGAGCGAACCGTTAATTCTAAGTCGTCCACTGGGCGTAACAGCACAGGGTCGACCTCTTCTTTTTCCTTAACTGGCTCTGGTGTTTGTTCTGCCTCTAAATCAACGAATACAGCGATTTGTTGTTGCAAAATCGTTGCAGCTTTACGAATTGCCTCTTCAGGATCAATCGTACCGTTGGTTTCAAGCTCAATCACTAAGCGGTCTAGGTCGGTACGTTGTTCTACACGAGCATTTTCAACTTGATAAGCCACACGAACAACAGGGCTATAGCTTGCATCTAATTTTAGACGCCCAATTGCCTTGCTGTCTGCCGACTCTTTACGCACATTTGCAGGTTCATAACCACGTCCAATTGCAACATGTAAACGCATTTTTAAATGCCCACGATCGCTTAACGTGCCTAATACCAAATCAGGGTTGATAATTTCAACATTGTGCGGTAATTCAATATCGGATGCCAATACTGTACCAGAACCTTGTTTATCAAGGGTTAAGAACACTTCATTTTGATCATGAAGTTGAATTGCCAAACTTTTTAAGTTTAACAATAAGTCTAAAACGTCTTCTTGCAAACCTTCTAAAGTTGAATATTCATGATCAACGCCCTCAATTTCTGCTTCAATAACTGCAGCACCAGGCAATGAAGATAATAGAATACGGCGAAGGGCATTCCCTAAAGTATGCCCAAAACCTCTTTCTAACGGTTCGAGCGTGACTTTAGCATATGTTTCACTGACCGTGTCCACATGAATGGCTTTCGGCGTTAGAAACTCTGTAGCATTTAGCATCATATGTCACCTCGACTTTATGGTTAGTATAAAATTAATTATTTAGAGTACAACTCAACGATTAAGTTCTCGTTGATTTCTGCTGGCAACTCAACACGGTCAGGTGCTTGTTTAAAAGTACCTTGTAGTTTACTATGGTCAACTTCCAACCATGCTGGCGTACCACGTTGTCCCACAAGCTCAATCGCATTTTTAATACGCAATTGCTCTTTTGATTTTTCGTGTACCGCAATTACATCACCGTCTTGGATTTGGATTGATGGAATGTTCACACGAACAAATTCATCACGTCCAGCTTTTTTTACCAAAATCGCACGATGACTAACCAATTGACGTGCTTCTGCACGAGTTGCACCAAAGCCCATACGATAAACAACATTGTCTAAGCGACGCTCTAACATTTGCAACAAGTTTTCACCCGTTGCTCCACGCATGCGAGCTGCTTCTTTATAGTAATTAGAGAATTGACGCTCTAATACACCATACATACGCTTAACTTTTTGTTTTTCGCGTAATTGTGCAGAATATTCTGAAGTTTTGCTGCGAGGATTGCCATGTTGACCTGGTGCACGACCAGCTTTTTTGGTTTTCTCTTCGTATGCTTTTACGCCTGATTTTAACTGTAAGTCAGTACCTTCACGACGTGATAATTTTAATTTAGGACCTAGATAACGGGCCATGAAAGTCTCCTTATACGCGACGTTTTTTAGGTGGACGAGTCCCATTGTGTGGAATCGGGGTTACATCGCTAATGCTGTTAATTTTATAACCCAAAGCACCTAATGCTCTAACCGCAGACTCACGACCAGGTCCTGGACCTTTCACCAACACATCAACATTTTTTACGCCATATTCTTGTGCAGCTTTACCTGCAACTTCAGCTGCTACCTGAGCGGCAAATGGTGTTGATTTACGTGAACCACGGAAGCCTTGTCCACCCGAGGTGGCCCAAGCCAAAGCATTACCTTGACGATCGGTAATGGTTACAATGGTGTTATTAAAAGACGCATGGATATGAGCTACGCCCTCAGAAACCGAGCGACGAGCCACTTTTTTGCGACTGCGAGTGTCTTTTGCCATCTTTTAGCTTCCTAAGTAAATTATTTTTTAATTGCTTTACGTGGACCCTTGCGAGTACGTGCGTTTGTTTTGGTACGTTGACCACGAACTGGCAAACCACGACGATGACGTAAACCACGATAGCAACCTAAATCTACCAAACGTTTAATATTCATCGAAATTTCACGACGCAAGTCACCTTCTGTCGTATAGTTTGCAACTTCTGAACGGACGGCATCAAGCTGAGTATCATCTAACTGACCAATTTTGGTGGTTGGTGCAATATTGGCTGCTTGTAAGATTTTAGCAGCAGTGGTACGACCAATACCAAAAATATAAGTTAATGAAATGATAGCATGCTTGTTGTCCGGAATGTTTACACCGGCAATACGAGCCATTGACATTTCTCCAATTTTAAAAACAAGATGAATGGTTCATCTACTCTTATGTGTGATTGTTTCATGTTGGTTATCTACAAAATTTAAAATCACAACAAGTAGTGGATAATACAATATCCACTATATTTTTGCAAGCACTAATTAGTATTTTAGCCTTGACGTTGTTTGTGGCGTGGTTCGCTGCTGCAAATTACATGCACAACACCTTTACGACGAACAATTTTACAACTGCCACAAATTTTTTTTACAGATGCTTGTACTTTCATTTTAAGCTCCTAAAGTAAGTTAAGGTTGTTTAACACCAGTTTGTAACAATGAATAATCATGATATTGGTGCGTCATTAAATGGGCTTTTACTTGTGCAATAAAGTCCATAATAACAACCACACTGATTAATACAGAGGTTCCACCCAGTTGAAACGGAATTCCAAATGCTGATTGTAAAATCATCGGCATCAAACAAATAATGGTCATGTAAATCGCACCAATAAAGGTTAAACGATTAAGCACATGATCTAAATAACGTTGAGTTTGTTGTCCAGGTCGTATACCAGGAATGTATGCACCGCTTTTTTTCAAGTTTTCTGCGACTTCTTTTGGACTAAACACCAAGGCTGTGTAAAAATAACAAAAAAAGATAATCAATGCCCCAAAAACCACCAAATACAAAGGTTGTCCCGGTGATAACACCAATGCCATGTTTTGCAAAAACGTTTGGAACATATTTGGATTGGCTGAATACCCAACCCATTGCCCCAAACTTGCAGGAAACAATAGCAACGAACTGGCAAAAATTGCAGGAATCACCCCTGCCATATTAATTTTTAACGGTAGGTGTGATTGTTGCTGTGCATAGATTTTACGCCCTTGTTGCTGTTTTTGGGCATAATTGACAGGAATACGACGTTGCGCCCGTTCAATAAATACAATGGCTGCAACTACCGCCAATGCCAACATCGCAAAAATAAACAAGGCGATCATGTTCATCTGTCCTTGTTGCACTGACGTAATTGATTGCGTAATTACTGTTGGAAACGTTGCAACAATCCCTGCTAAAATCAGCATAGAGATACCGTTGCCAATACCTCGCTCCGTAATTTGCTCGCCAAGCCACATCAAGAACATAGATCCTGCAACCAACGAAGTAACTGCAGGTACATAAAAAGTCATGCCTGATGATAAAGTCAAGTTTTGACTAATCAAACCTGTACACATACCAACCGCTTGCACAAATGCCAAAAGCAACGTAAGTTGCCTGGTGTATTTGTTGATTTGGCGTTGTCCTGCCTGACCTTCTTTTTTTAAAGCATCAAGCGAAGGAATAACCGCCGTCATCATTTGCACAATAATTGATGCAGAGATATAAGGCATAATCCCCAATGCCATCACAGACATCCGCTCCAATGCACCACCTGAGAACATATTAAAAAGTCCCAAAATCGTATTTTCATTGGTTTGGAAAAAATTAGCCAAGCTATCTGGATTCATACCCGGAATTGGCACGTGAGAACCAAAACGGTAAACGACTAAAGCACCCAACAAAAACAACAAGCGATTGAACAGCTCATCATACTTACGAATAAAACCCAAAGGGTTTATAGATGCCGAATGCTTTGCCATGTAGGATTACTCCTCAACAGTACCACCAGCAGCTTCAATAGCAGCTTTAGCACCTTTTGTCACTTTAACACCTTTGAATGTATATGCTCTTGTTACATCGCCCGATAAGATAACACGAACGCGTTGCATATCACGACGCACAATATTCGCCGCTTTCAAAGTTTCTAGGCTTACGACATCGCCCTCTACTTGATTTAATTCAGACAGACGCACTTCGGCGGTTACCATTGCCAATTTGCTGGTAAAACCAAATTTTGGCAAACGGCGATACAGTGGCATTTGACCACCTTCAAAACCTGAACGAATGCCCGATCCAGAACGTGAAGTTTGACCTTTGACACCACGCCCACCTGTTTTACCAATGCCAGAACCAATACCGCGACCGTGGCGATGTTTTGCTTTTTTTGAACCTGCAGCAGGTGATAGCTCGTTTAAACGAAGTCCCATTATACTTCCTCCACTTTAACCATATAGTTAACACGGTTAACCATACCACGGGTAGAAGGAGTATCTTCAACTTCTACAGTATGTCCAATACGACGTAACCCCAAACCTTTTAGACAAGCCTTGTGGCTCTCTAAGCGGTGGGCACTCGATTTAATTTGAGTAACTTTCATTTTTTTCATGATAACTCACCTTAGCTCTTAGCCCAAAATTTCTTCAACAGTTTTGCCACGTTTGTTTGCCATTTTTTCTGGTGATGACATTTGCTTTAAACCATTAAATGTCGCACGTACAACGTTAGCAGCATTGGTTGATCCATAGCATTTTGCCAATACGTTTTGTACACCAGCAACCTCTAATACTGCACGCATCGCACCGCCTGCAATCACCCCAGTACCCTCAGAGGCAGGTTGCATATAAACACGGCTTGCACCATGGCGAGAGGTGATAGGGTGTTGCAAGGTTGTGCCATCAAGATCAACCGTAATCATATTGCGTTTAGCAGCTTCCAAGGCTTTTGAAATAGCAGCTGGCACTTCACGAGCTTTACCGCGACCAAAACCAACACGTCCATTACCATCACCAACAACTGTCAATGCAGTAAATGAGAAAATTGTACCGCCTTTTACAACTTTTGCAACACGCCCAACGGTTACTAGGCGTTCTACTAAACCATCTGTTTGTTCAACTTTTGCCATGATTAGAACTCCAATCCATTTTCACGGGCTGCATCAGCTAAGGCTTTAACACGACCATGATATTTAAAACCACTGCGATCAAAAGCAACTTTGGTAATGCCAGCAGCTTTTGCACGTTCAGCGATTAATTTACCTACAGCAGTTGCTGCTTCAATATTACTGGTTGCACCAGAACGTAAGGTTGCATCTAAGGTTGATGCTTGTGCCAACACTTCGCCACCAGTCGGTGAAATGATTTGAGCATAAATATGGGTATTGGTGCGGTTTACCGACAAACGATTAACACCTAAATCACGAATATGAGCACGAGTTTTTTTAGCTCTGCGTAAGCGAGCAGCTTTTTTATCAAACATATCATTTCACCTTATTTTTTCTTAGCTTCTTTACGAGCGACATACTCATCGCTATAACGAACGCCTTTACCTTTATAAGGCTCAGGTGGGCGATAGCCACGGATGTTAGCGGCTGCTTGACCTAGCTTTTGCTTATCGGTAGACTTTAGAACAATTTCAGTTGCTGATGGGGTTTCAGCAGTAACACCTTCTGGTAAAGTGTATTCAATTGGGTGTGAGTAACCTAAGTTTAAGTTAACTTTATTGCCCACAACAGCGGCTTTATAACCAACACCAATCAATTGTAAACGACGCTCAAAACCATCGGTTACGCCTTTTACCATGTTGTTCAATAATGCACGGATTGTGCCAGTATGCATCCACGCTTCTTTACTGTCTTTAACAGGAGAAAGCGTAATAACATTTTCTTCTTGTTTTAGCTCGACCAAATCATGCAGGCGTAAAGACAAAGAACCTTTACTGCCTTTAACTTCAACCTGCTGACCGTTCAACGCAACACTGGTACCATTTGGTAGTGTTACAGGGGCTTTAGCCACACGAGACATACGGTAATTCCTATAAAAGTTAATAAAAAATGAACAGACACACAAAGTTTGCAGTCTGTTCGGTATAAATAATGATTAAGCAACAAAAGCAATAACTTCGCCACCTAATCCAGCTTTACGAGCTTCGCGATCACTCATAATGCCTTTGTTGGTAGAGATGATAGCCACGCCAAGACCTTGTTTAACACTTGGAAGTTCATCTTTACCACGGTATTGACGCAAACCAGGACGGCTGTAACGCTTAATCGTTTCAATAACTGGCTTGCCTTCAAAATATTTTAATTTAATCGTTAATTCAGATTTGCCTTTGTCAACTTCTTCTACGTTTGCAGAAGCAAAATAACCTTCATTAACCAATAAATCAGCAATTGATTTGCGTAATTTTGAACTTGGCATTGTAACAGATGCTTTTTCTGCCATTTGTGCGTTACGGATACGGGTTAACATATCAGCTACGGTGTCTTGCATACTCATATTTTATCCCCTTACCAACTTGCTTTATGAACGCCAGGCACATCACCTTGCATTACTTTTTCACGAATCATGTTGCGTGAAAGACCAAATTTACGGAAGTAACCATGTGGACGACCAGTTAAGGCACAACGGTTACGTAAACGTACTGGTGAAGCATTACGTGGCAATGCTTGAAGTGCAAGCATTGCATCCATACGCTCTTCATCAGTCGCTTTAATGTCGCTGATAATTGCTTTAAGCTTGGCACGCTTCTCAGCATATTTAGCAACAGTCGCTTCGCGTTTATATTCGCGATTAATCATACTCTTTTTTGCCATATTGCTTTATCCTTGCTGTTTAGCCTTTAAACGGAAAGCCGAATGCTTTAAGCAATGCACGACCTTGTTCATCAGTTTTTGCAGTGGTGGTAATGGTAATATCTAAACCACGAATACGATCAATTTTGTCAAAATCTACTTCAGGGAAGACGATTTGTTCTTTGATACCCAGTGAATAGTTACCACGCCCATCAAACGCTTTGTCAGAAAAACCACGGAAGTCACGAATACGCGGAATTGCAATTGCAATTAAACGATCCAAAAACTCGTACATTCTTTCGCCACGCAACGTTACTTTACAGCCAATCGGCCATTCTTCACGAATTTTAAAACCTGCAACAGATTTGCGAGCTTTTGTTACAACTGGTTTTTGACCTGCAATTGCTGTCATATCAGCCAATGCACCTTCAAGTACTTTTTTGTCTTGAGCTGCTGCACCAACACCCATATTTAGAGTGATTTTGGTGATTTTTGGGATTTCCATAACGTTTGTTAAACCCAACTCTTTTTGTAGTTGTTGCTTAAGTTGTTCGTTATATTGTGTTTTAAGTCTAGCCATTTACCAATACCCTTAGATGGTTATGCAGTCGCCACTACTTCACCTGATGAACGATAAATGCGTTGTTTTTTGCCTTCTGCGTTCACTTGGTAAGAAATACGATCTGCCTTTTGGGTTGTTGCATTATAAATTGCAACGTTTGAAATGTGTAAAAACGCTTCTTGCTCAACAATGCCACCTTCTTTACCAGTCATTTGATTTGGTTTTTGGTGTTTTTTAACAATGTTGATGCCTTCAACTTTTACACGGTCTTCTTTTACTGCCAAGATAATGCCTTGCTTACCTTTGTCTTTGCCAGCAATTACAATTACCTGGTCGCCTTTGCGTAATTTTGCCATTTTTTACCTCATAGTACTTCTGGGGCTAATGAAACAATTTTCATAAATTGTTCGCCACGCAGTTCACGAGTTACTGGTCCAAAAATACGTGTTGCAATTGGTGCTTTGTTGTTGTTTAACAACACCGCTGCATTGTCGTCAAAACGTAGTACTGAACCGTCTGTACGACGCACACCAAATTTGGTGCGTACAACCACTGCGTTCATTACATCACCTTTTTTTACACGACCACGTGGAATTGCTTCTTTCACAGTCACTTTAATGATGTCGCCTACTGATGCATAACGACGATGAGAGCCACCCAGTACTTTAATGCACTGTACTCGTTTTGCACCACTGTTGTCTGCAACTTCCAGCATTGTTTCAGTCTGAATCATCGCGTTACTCCATAAATTGGCAAAACAAGTCTTGCCACAATAAGCCATTTTTTAAGTGGCATATTGTAACATTGTTTGACTTACTTTGCAATTATTACTAGTTATTTTTAGTTAATTAGATATTAACTGCTTTTTCTACGATATCCACTAACACCCAAGTTTTGGTTTTTGATAGTGGGCGCGTTTCTTTAATGCGGACAGTATCACCGATGCCACAGCTGTTGTTTTCATCGTGGGCATGTAGCTTGGTCGAGCGACGAATCATTTTGCCATACTTAGCATGACGGATACGACGTTCAATCAATACGGTAATGGTTTTATCCATTTTGTCACTGATAACTTTACCAGTTACTGTACCAATTTCTTGGCTGGTGTTTTGCTCACTCATGACTAGGCCCCTTGTTTTTCAGTGATAAGAGTCTTAATTTGGGCAATCGTGCGACGGTTGCCTTTAATCTCATGGGTGTTGCCTAATTGACCAGTAGCTTTTGCCATACGAAGACGAAAGGCTTCTACTTGCTTTTCATCTAGTAATTGTGTCAGCTCTTCTACTGATTTTTCACGTAATTCACTGATCTTCATTACATAATCGTCCGTTTAACAATGGTGGTTTTGAAAGGCAATTTTGCAGAAGCAAGGGTTAATGCTTCAGTCGCTAATTCGTCTGAAACCCCTTCAATTTCGTATAGCATTTTGCCTGGTTTAATTTCGCATACCCAGTACTCTACTGGTCCTTTACCTTTACCCATACGAACTTCTAGTGGTTTTTCAGTAATTGGCTTGTCTGGAAAGACACGAATCCAAATTTTACCACCACGTTTAATTCGACGAGAAATAGTACGGCGAGCTGCTTCAATTTGGCGTGCTGTCATACGACCACGTTCAATTGATTTAAGTCCGATAGTACCAAAAGATACGCTACTACCACGGTGAGCTAACCCCGTATTACGTCCTTTATGTACTTTACGAAACTTGGTACGTTTTGGTTGTAACATATCTTATTAACCTCTGTCTTTGGTTGGACGGTTACCACGTGTGCGACGTTGTTTTTGTCCGCGTGGTTGTTTGTCTTCTTTTACAGGATTATAAATGCGGTTCATACCGTCTAGAATTTCACCACGGAAAATCCATACTTTAACACCGATAGTACCGTATGTGGTTTCTGCACGTACGTTGGCATAGTCAATGTCAGCACGTAGGGTATGTAGTGGCACGCGACCTTCACGATACCATTCCGAACGAGCAATCTCTGCACCGCCTAAACGCCCAGAAAGTTCAACTTTAATACCTTCTGCACCTGCTTTCATACTGTTTTGTACAGCGCGTTTCATAGCGCGACGGAACATAACACGACGTTCCAATTGGCTTGCAATACCATCTGCAACCAAGCGAGCATCTAAATCAGGTTGTGTGATCTCTTCGATGTTCACCTGTGCAGGCACACCCATCAATTTGGTCAACTCTTTTTGTAGAGCTTCGATGTCTGCACCGCTTTTGCCAATAATAACCCCAGGGCGAGCCGCACGAATGGTAATTTTTGCTGTGCCACTTGAACGTTCAATATTGATATTGCTAATCATTGCGTTAACCGCTTTTTCTTTGCCTGTATCACGGTTGTTTAGCTTTTTTTCAATAAATTTACGCACTTGCAAGTCGTTGATTAGGTATTCAGAATATTTTTTTGGATCTGCATACCAGTTGGCGTTCGCTTTACGAATAACACCAAGACGAATGCCGATTGGATGAACTTTTTGTCCCATATTATACCCCTACCTTAACTGTGATGTGACAAGTACGTTTGCTAATACGGTCAGCACGGCCTTTTGCACGTGGCATAATGCGTTTTAGTGTGATACCCTCATCAACATAAATGGTAGAAACACGCAAGGTGTCAATGTCTAAACCATTATTATGTTCAGCATTTGCAATGGCTGATTGTAAGCATTTTTTTACCAATTTAGCTGCTTTTTTGTTGCTAAAGGTAAGAATGTCTAACGCACGTTCAATAGTTTTGCCACGAATTTCGTCAGCAACCAAACGTACTTTTTGTGCCGAAATGGCGGCACCGCGTAATTTTGCAGTTACTTCCATAATTAGCACCTTATTTTTTAGATTTCTTGTCAATGCCATGACCACGATATGTACGGGTTGGGGCAAATTCACCAAGTTTATGACCTACCATTTGCTCACTAACAATAACAGGTACGTGAGTACGACCATTGTGAACTGAAATGGTTAAGCCGACCATTTGTGGAAGAATCATCGAACGGCGTGACCAAGTTTTAATTGGTTTGCGAGAGTTGGTTTCTAACGCTTGTTCAACTTTGGCAAATAAGTGCGCATCGATGAATGGACCTTTTTTCAATGAACGAGGCATGAAATTATTCCTTATTTCTTATTGACGCGACGGCGACGAATAATCATGTTGTCAGTACGCTTATTAGAGCGAGTTTTAAGACCTTTGGCCTTTTGACCCCATGGGCTAGTTGGGTGTTTACCGAAGTTACGACCTTCACCACCACCATGTGGGTGGTCAACTGGGTTCATCGCAGTACCACGAACAGTTGGACGTACACCACGCCAACGGCTTGCACCTGCTTTACCAAGTGATTTTAGGTTGTTTTCAGTATTTGACACTTCACCAATCACTGCACGGCAGTTGATATGGATACGACGTGTTTCACCTGAACGCAAACGAACAATTGCATAAACGCCATCACGCCCCAATAACTGAACAGCAGCACCTGCTGAACGTGCAATTTGTGCACCTTTGCCAATTTTTAATTCAATATTATGAATTACCGTACCGACAGGAATGCTACGCAAGGGCAAGCAGTTGCCTGGACGAATTGGTGCAGTTTCACCTGAAACAACCGTGTCACCTTGTTGCAATTTTTTAGGGGCAATGATATAACGGCGTTCCCCATCTGCATATTTTAGTAGTGCAATGTGTGCAGTACGGTTTGGATCGTACTCAATACGCTCTACAACAGCTGGGATATTGTCTTTATTTCGTTTAAAATCAACCAAACGGTAGTGTTGTTTATGACCACCACCAATATGGCGAGTGGTAATACGACCGTTGTTGTTACGACCACCAGTTTTGCCTTTTGACTCGACCAATGCTGCATGAGGACGACCTTTATAAAGGTGTGGATGCACCACTTTCTCGACAAATCGGCGACCTGGTGATGTCGGTTTTGCTTTTACGATAGGCATTGTTTAATCCTTACTCGTTATCAGCAGCAGGTTGTTCTGCTACATCGGCTACTTGTACATCTTGACCAGCTTTTAAGGTCACATAGGCTTTTTTGTAGTCTTGACGACGACCTACCGTGCGACCAAATCGCTTTGTCTTACCTTTAACATTCAAAGTGTTAACTTTAAGCACTTCAACACCTTCAAACATTAATTCTATTGCTTTTTTAATCTCGCGTTTTGTTGCGTTGGTGTCAACTTTAAAAACTTGTACACCTAAAGTATCGCCCAAGATTTGAGATTTTTCTGAAAATACAGGTGCTTTTAATACCTGATACAGTCTTGCGTTATTCATGCTAACACTCCCTCAATTTCTTTGGCGGCTGCAACAGACATGATGACTTTATCAAATGCAATTAAGCTAACTGGATCAATTTCTTGACTACCCAATACACTGACGTGTGGAATGTTGCGAGCAGCTAGAAATAAATTCTTGTCCACTTCGTTGGTAACAATCAATGCTTTTGGTGCATTTAATTCTGCCAACTTTGCAATCAATTCTTTGGTTTTTGGAGCTGATACACTGATATTATCCACCAAAACCAAACGCTCTTGGCGTACCAATTCGGCTAAAATACATTGCATTGCACCGCGATACATTTTTTTGTTGACTTTTTGAGACCAGTCTTGTGGTTTGGCTGCAAATGCACGTCCACCACCAACCCAAATTGGACTGCGAATAGAACCTGCACGAGCACGACCTGTGCCTTTTTGACGCCATGGTTTTTTACCACCACCAGATACTTCGCCACGTGTTTTTTGGGCACGAGTACCTTGACGACCACCAGCGAGATAAGCTGTAACGACTTGATGCACTAGGGCTTCGTTAAATTCACGACCAAATGCTACGTCTGATAGCTCAACCGCCGAACCTGTTACTGTATTTAGATTCACGTTAATCCCCTTGATTAAGCTTTAACTGATGGACGTACGATAACGTCACCACCATTGGCACCAGGAATCGCGCCTTTAATTACTAGGATACCTTTTTCGACATCTACCGAAATGATTTCTAAGCCTTGTACGGTAACACGTTTGTTACCCATTTGACCAGGCATTTTTTTGCCTTTAAATACACGACCAGGCGTTTGGTTTTGACCAGTAGAACCTAGTACACGGTGAGATACTGAGTTGCCGTGAGTTGCATCTTGGGTACGGAAGTTATGACGTTTTACGCCACCTTGAAAACCCTTACCTTTTGATTGTCCAGTTACGTCAACGATTTGACCTACTTGGAATAAATCAACAAGAATTTCACCGCCTGCTTCACGACCCTCAAGCTCGCTGTCTTCGACACGAAATTCCCATGTGCCACGACCTGCACTTACACCAACTTTGGCAAAGTGGCCTTTTTGGGCAGCATTAACACGAGAATCACGACGAACACCTGTGGTTACTTGAATTGCTTGATAACCATCTGTTTCATTGGTTTTAATTTGAGAGATGCGGTTGGCAGTAACTTCAACAACAGTTACAGGAATTGATACACCTGCTTCTGTGAAGATACGAGTCATGCCGCATTTTTTTCCGACTAAACCGATCGCCATGTTGTTAACCTCTTAATTTTTACTGTTATTCAATATAGGTTGTTGCCCTATTGGGTTAGCCTAATGCGATTTGTACATCAACACCCGCCGCCAAGTCTAACTTCATCAGTGCATCGACTGTTTTGTCAGTTGGCTGAACGATGTCTACCATACGTTTAAATGTGCGAATTTCGTATTGGTCACGTGCATCTTTGTTGACGTGTGGTGAAGTCAAAATATTAAAACGTTCAATGCGAGTTGGTAGCGGTACTGGACCACGCACCTGAGCACCTGTACGTTTTGCAGTATCAACAATCTCTTGAGCTGATTGGTCAATCAGACGATGGTCAAAAGATTTTAGTCTGATACGGATTTTCTGGTTAGCCATGCCAGTAAGCTCCTAAATATGGGTTATAGATATGGGTTTATTTGTATGCGTTGGGTGTTGATATGTTGTTATACAATAAAAGCACTTACTTGCATTTTTTACACAAAAAAAATTTCAGTTTCATCTTACTTTTATGAGTAATGAAACTGTATTTTTTGTCTTAGGTGTCGCAAACAATGGAGCGACTGCATCAAGGGCTGTATTCTAACACGTTTTTTATAAAACTTTATACTTTATATATATTTATACTTTTATATATAAAAGCTGTTTTATAAAACCTGTGTTTTTATTAAAAACGCCCTACAATAAGTTAAGTGGAGTATATTATACACACTTTTTAGCAAATTGCAAGTTTAATCAAGCAAAAAACTTACTCAAGCAAAATATTGTATTGCTCTTGATTGTAACAATTATCACCCACCCAATCAATCTTTCGCTCCAACAAATCCGCCAATTGTGCGATGGTATCTGCTTCACTGGTTTTTAACCAATGGATAATTGTGTCATGTGCTACGACGGTGATTTTTTTTGGTGCATGCGATGCTTTTTCTTCTGCACATTTGACACTATGTATTAATTCACGAAAAATCTCAAAACAAAGCGTTTTGCTGCTTTTGACAAAACCCTTGCCCTCACAGCTTGAACAAGGCTTGCAAAGTTTTTGTTGCAAACTTTCTCGCGTGCGTTTACGGGTCATTTCAACCAACCCCAAACTGGAAAATTCGCTTAAACTGGTTTTTGCATAATCTTTTTTTAACTGTTGTTTTAGATTTTCTAATACATTATCACGATGAATCTGCTCCGTCATATCAATAAAATCTAAAATGATAATTCCGCCCAAATTACGCAATCGCAATTGGTGAGCAATGGCATGCGTGGCTTCAAGATTGGTTGTATAAATGGTTTCTTCTTGTGAACGGCCACTCACAAATGAGCCTGTATTTACGTCAATTGTGGTCATCGCTTCGGTTTGATCAATCATTAAATAGCCGCCTGATTGTAAATCCACGCGCCGATTTAGAGCGTTTTTTAGAGCGTTTTCTACCTGATACAAATCAAACAGCGGTGTTTTGTCTTGATACAAATGCAATTTTGGCAAAATCTGTGGCATAAATTCTTTGCAAAAGCATTGAACCTCTGTAAAAACTTGCAAATTATCAATCAACACGCGTTCGGTATTTTCACCAAAAAAATCACGAATGGCACGCAGTGGCAAGGATAAATCTTGATAAATCAAGGCAAATTTGTGTTTTTTATTGACGTTTAATCGACGCGCTTGTACGGTTTTCCACAATTGCAATAAATAGTAAACATCGGCTTCTAATTTTTGATACGATATGTTTTCGGCCGCGGTGCGAGCAATAAGTCCACCTTGTAACTTAACTTGGTGTGAAATTTGGCTTAAACTTTGCTTTAGGCGTTCGCGCTCTTCACCGTCGATACGCGAAGAAATGGCATTGTTTTCACCAAATGGCAAATACACCAAATAACGTGATGGTAACGAAATATTCGTCGTCAGTCTCGCTCCTTTGCTGCCAAGTGGGTCTTTGATGACTTGCACCAAAATACGCAACCCTTCGTACACTTGTTGCTCAATGGGTTTTTGTGGCTTTGTGGCGGTTACACTTGTCGATGATTGTTTTTGCATATCGTCAATGTGCAAAAAAGCGGTGCGATCCTGTCCAATATCCACAAAACACGCCTGCATGCCTGCCAACACGCGCACCACCGTCCCAAGATAAATATTGCCAACACTGCCACGCCTGTTTTGGTGTTCAATATAGATCTCGCTTAGCGTGCGATCTTCTACGATGGCAACACGGTTTTCGCTAAAATTGGTATTAATCAGCAACTCTTGGATCATGGCAATTGTTTAAATCTTTGGCAATGAACAAAACAAACAAAATGTATGGTTTAAAATATCCGCTATTTTACTGCAATTTTTCGCTTTTGACAAAACAAAACCACAATAAAAACCGTTCATATCATCAATGACATCAACGGTTTTTGGCTTAACACAGGATTTTGAAACACAGGGTTTTGATTTACTACAAAATAAATAAGTGATTAAAATGATGTATCAAACAATGCCAACCAATTTATTTGAGACATACATAAACGGAATGTCATCATCGCTGGCTTCAGTTTTTGGTGCTGTAGATTTGGCTGATGATGGGCTGTTTTGCATAAAGTTATTGCTTTCGTAGCCTGTATTATTGGCAATTGGCTTATCGTTTAGATTGTTTTGATTGGGATTAAAACCGTTTTGTGGGTTGGTTTGATATGGGTTATTTTGCTGATTAAAGGATTGGTTTTGTCCTTGATTTGGTTGTCCTTGGTTTGATTGATGCGTGTTTTGGTAATTGCTTGGATAACGATTGTTGGCATTGTTATTGACATTGCTATTCGCGTTATTATTGCTGGCATGGCTGTTGGCATTGTTGTTATGATTATTGTTAAAACCATTGTTAAAACCATTGTTATTTTGGTTGTTAAAATGATTGTTGGCAAAACCACCGTTTTGGTTATTTTGGTAATTTGGATTGCTGTCCAGCATTTGTAAAGTTTCGGCACGGATATCGGTTGCGTAACGTTCAATGCCATTTTGGTCGGTGTATTTACTGGTACGCAGACTGCCCTCAACATAAACCGCACTGCCTTTTTTTAGATAATTGGCTGCAATATCGGCCAATTTACCAAAAAAACTCACACGATGCCACTCGGTCGCTTCGCGGCGATCACCTGTTTGTTTGTCTGTCCATTGCTCTGATGTTGCCACCGAAATGTTGGTAACATTGCCACCATTGGCAAATTGACGCGTAACTGGATCGTTACCTAAACGCCCTACAATGATTACTTTATTCACACCACGCATAAGATTTTCCTTAATATTAATTAAAAACATTGTTTAAAAATGTTTAAGAATATTGTTTTAAAATATTGTTTGGTTTTGCAAAATGTTGCTTTTTGAGGTTTGTATTTTTCAAAGTTGACTGTTTGTAAAATCGCACAAATACTATACTATTTTTATACAATTTTGGCTAGTATTTTTATCAAATATTCTACCGTTATCGATGGTTTAGATTTAACGGCTTGCCTAAAATTTCGGTCAATTGCTGTTGTTTTTTATCAGTCATTTGATTTTTATCCAGTTTTAGATAAGCTATGCCCTCTTTTTCCATAACCACCACCTCATCAATGCCCTCGATCTTTAATAAATTTGTGGAAAATTGTTGGCTATTTTGTTTGGGTAAAGTAACGGTAAAACTTGTCAAATAAGGCGGTGAAACAATTGGCATAATTAGTCCAAACGAAACCAATGCCACGCCTGCCAACACAACCCACGCAAAAGCAACAGGTTCGGTAAGCAACACTCCGCCCAACGCACCGCCAACAAACGCACCTAAAAACTGACACGATGAATTAATACCCATAACCGTAGCTTTATTGGCAACAGGGGCTTGTTTAGAAATCCATGATGGTATGGTAGCCTCTAAACTGTTAAAACCAATAAAATACAAAGCCAGCCCTAAAATCAACCCAACCTTAGTTTGTCCAAAATAAGCCAGCATTGCCAAACTTATCACCAATAACAGCAAAGATGATAAAAACACCTGGCGCATTTTGCGTTTTTTTTCGGCAATGATAATCAGTGGCACAGCAATGATAAAACCTAACAGCAACAAAGGCAAATAAACATAACCTTGTTGTGCAACACTCAAGTTTAACACGTGCATAAATTGTTTTGGCAACAGGGTAAACATCGCGGTCATGGTTAAATGCAAGCTAAAAATTGCCAAATGCAAGCGGTTGACATTTGGCATTGTTAAAATTTGGGCGAGCTGTTGGCTAAATGAGTGTGAATTTAGGTTGTGTTTTAGCATTCTTTTTGGATTTGGTACAATCAACAACATGCTCATTGCCAATAACGCCAAAATACTGGTTAACCAAAACAGCCCATTGATATTAATCAATTTTGTTAACATAGGCCCCAGTCCAAAAGCTATCATAACCGATACAGCAATGGTTAAACCCATGGTTGCCATTGCTTTGGTGCGGTTTTGTTCGGTGGTTACGTCTGCCAATAACGCCATAACCACTGCGGACACCGCCCCACTGCCTGCAACAAATCTACCTAAAATCACCGTATAAATATCGCTTGCCAATGCACAAATCACCCCACCCAATGCAAACAGCAATAAACCTGCAACAATCATCGGTTTTCTTGGATATTTATCTGCCATCACACTCATCGGAATTTGAAAAATTGCCTGACTTAGCCCATAAATTCCAATTGCAAGTCCAATCAAAAACGGCGTGGCATGCTGATAATCTTCACCATAAACCGCAAAAACAGGCACGATCATAAACAGCCCTAACATGCGTAAGGCAAAAATTGAACCCAAACCAAACACTGCTTTTTTTTCTGCAGCGTTAAACTGTAAAGCATTGTTTTTCATAGTTATCAATGATGAACAAAAAATAGCTATTATATGCTGTTTTTGTCATTTTATAAACCACTTATCAATGACAATCCAGCACAAATCGTTAAATCACATTTATAGCAGCGTTAAAAACCTGACATAATAGCCACACAACCAACAAAACAGACTTTTAAAAAAAGCAAATTTGGGGTATCATGCGTACAATTTTTTAGGGTAACTTTTTAAAAACTGTTTTTAAGGCTACTATTTTAAAACGACCATTTTAAGACAACTTTGAGACAATTATGACTGCAAGCCCACCGCCAGCACTTACCGCCACTCCCTCAAAAAAAGGCAAGCCCACCGCTCGCATGCGCAAACGCTTAGCCGATGCACCGCCGTTGCCTTTTGATATCAAAAATCTAGCCCACGATGGGCGAGGTGTGGCAGTATATGGTACAGATGAAAGCCACCCACTTGACAAACAGGGCAAAAAAGCATTCATCAATTTTGCCTTACCTGGCGAAACCGTCGCAGTAAAAATTAACAACAGCAAAAAAGGCTTTGAAGAAGGCGATGCCATTGAGGTTTTAAAAAACCCACACTCTGAACGTCAAACACCGCCGTGCGTGCATTTTGGTATTTGTGGCGGTTGTAGTTTACAACATTGGCAAGCAGATGGACAAATTGCCTTTAAGCAGTCGATTTTGGCGGAATTGTTACAACATCATGCAGGTGTACAACCAGAAATTTGGCTAAAACCCTTGGTAGGCGATCGTTTGGGCTATCGCACCAAGGCACGTATGGGGGTAAGATTTGTAGAAAAAAAAGCCACAGCCTTGGTAGGTTTTCGCGAACGTGGCAGCAATTTTTTGGCAGATTTAAATGAGTGCAAAATTCTTGATCCAAAAATTGGCACAAAAATCCATGCGTTAAAACAATTAATCAGCACCCTAGATGCCAAAAATGACATTCCACAGCTTGAGGTTGCTATGGGTGAAACCTTGCCAAATGTTCATGCCAGTGCTAAATCGGTGGCGGTGATTGTCCGTCATATGTCCGATCTGTCAAGCAATGATGTAACAAAATTACAAAACTTTTTTCAACAACAAAACTGGCAACTGTATTTACAACCAAAAGGCAATGACAGCGTTCATCGCATTGATGACAACCATGCCTGTGCAACCAGTCTTACCATACCTCCAACAGGTGGCCTGTTTTATCATTTACCCAAATTTGATATCACGTTTGAATTTTCACCGCTTGATTTTACTCAAGTCAACTTGTCAATCAATCGTCAAATGACCACATTGGCCTGTGATTTGTTGGATTTACAACAAGGTGAACGCGTGCTTGATCTGTTCTGCGGACTTGGCAATTTTAGCCTGCCCTTAGCCAAACAAGTGGGTGAAACCGGTTTTGTGATCGGCGTAGAAGGAAGTCTTGAAATGACCGAACGTGCCAAAATGAACGCCAAAGCGAACAAACTTTACCACACTGATTTTTTTGCCCAAGATTTAACCCAGGATTTTTCTGATAAACCCTGGGTGGGACAAGTAGATGCCTTGCTGATTGATCCGCCAAGAAGTGGGGCGTGGGAGGTGATGGCGTATTTGCCAAAATTTAACGCCAAACGCATTGTCTATGTATCGTGCAACCCTATCACACTGGCTCGTGATACCAAAGCACTCATTGACAATGGCTACAAATTAACCCACGCAGGCGTGATGGATATGTTTTGTCATACAGGACACGTTGAAAGCATTGCTCGGTTTGAGAAAATTTAGCATAAATCCAGCTAAAACCTAAAAAAGCGTTAACAAAAAGTGCTTGCAAATTTTTAAAACTTTGTTAAAATAGCAAAACTTTAGGCGTATAGCTCAGTTGGTTAGAGCACCACCTTGACATGGTGGGGGTCGATGGTTCGAATCCGTTTACGCCTACCACATTTAAAACCCCACAATCATTACAGTCATTGTGGGGTTTTTGTTTGTACTCAATTGTTCATTTATTCAATCATGCAGGCCCATTGCTGACAATTTGCATTAAACCATCAAAACTGTCGACCACGCCGTAAGTAACCGACATTTGTTTAACCCCTGCCAATTTGTCCGCTTGATCAAGTTTGATAATGTCCGTTTGATGCTGTAATTTTTCAAAAAACCGTTTGGCACTTTCGATTTTGTGTTTTTCCATCTCACGCAAGTGCATTTGGCTCACAGAACCTTTGGTTTCGGCAACAAAATACACATGACGCGTTTTGTCTTGGTTAAATGCAATTGCCCAATCGGGATTATAACCGCCAAATGGCGTTGGAATTTCAAAATTTTTTGGCAATTTGGCATATACCAAAACCTCGCCTGCACGATCTTCTAAATCTTGCAAAAATTTACGTTCAATTTCAGAATCAGTCTCCACATAATTCCAAACATGGCGTGTGGCTTTGATCGCCTTGTCTGATAACGGTAGATTACTAACAAAAATATCGTTGCTGTTGTAGTGTTCTTGAGTAAGTTCATAGGCAATATTTTGCACAATCAATTTGGCTTGCTGTTCATTGATAATACGGCTAACTTCACTGATAAAAGCCTCAGGGTTGTGATTAAACTGCAAAAACACGTCGCTGTCTATTTTGTTTAAGATCGCAGTTACAGTACGGCGAGTCAAATTAACGCGTTTGGCTATTTGTCCGATCAGATCATAGCGGATATTGGCTGTTGTATTCACGCGGTATTCTTTAAGACTAGGCGTTGCTTCTGATGGTTTTGGTGCAACGAAACTGTTGCCTTTTTGCAGCGTGTCATAATCCAGCTTGTCTTTTTGCACGTATGTTTTGACCTGATAAGTAAGCGAACGAATAAACCTGCCACTGCGATCATGACTAACCTTGTTAATTTCACAACTGCTGTCTTGGATTAATTTTTCGTTGTCCAGTTTGATTTGATAAATCGATTTTTGGTTAATGCGTCGCCATAAGGCTTGAAATTCTTTGCGATTAAAGTTGTCAGGATTTATGTGATTTTTTGGCTTATTGGCATTGACAAACATACCATTTAAGGCATTTGGATTTATCACATTGCCAATCAGTTTATAAATTGAATTGGCAAAAGGCATTAAATTTTCTGGCAAATCTGGCAATGCATGGGCTTTTTTATCCGTATAAAAAGCCTCTATCAAGTTATCATCTTTATCCAAATAGTCATTTTTTATCAGATATTTGTAAATTTGGTTGGCCGTACCAATATCAATACTCATCTGTGCACCCAAGTCAGTTACCAAGGTTTTGCCCTTAAAGTATTGTGGATTGGCTTTGGTTGGACGGGCGGATAGATTGTCCAGCATTTCTTTTTGTAGGTTGGCAACAAAATCTGCATAGCTTTCGTTGGTAATGACGGTTAGGTTATTTAACTGTTGCACCTCACCCATTGCCAAATGTCTGCTATCCATGCGTATGCCCTTTTTATCTACTGCCAAACGCAAGCCGCGGCCAACTTCTTGACGGCGCGAGATGATGTTGTCTGAATGCTTTAATGTACAAATCACAAAAACATTGGGGTTATCCCAACCCTCGCGCAAGGCGGAATGACTAAAGACAAATCGCACGTTTTTGCGAGCCATTTGCTCATCACTGTCGTTAGGTTCTGGAAACGAAAGCAAGGATTCTTTGTCTTTTAAGATCAAATCATAGGCATTGATATCATCAGCAACCAACACTCTTTTGCCAAGTTCTTCATCTTTTACGTTTTTGACATTCGGATCTACCATATGACGGTTTTTATCAAGGCTAAAATAACCGTTGTGCGTGTTTTTGGCATTTATTGATGCAAGGTATTGTTGGTAAGACTCGTTGGATAAAGTGGTTGCGTTTAATTCTATCAAACGCGTTTGCACCTCTTCGGTGTAGATTTGTTCAAAAATATCGGCATAATCACCATTTATGGCATTGCCTGCACTGTCATACTGGCGATATTTGGCAACCTCGTCAATAAAAAACAAACTTAGCACTTTAATGCCTCGGTAAAACAAGCGTTGCTCTGTGTCCAAATGTGCTCTAATAGCCTCGCGGATTTGGATACGGCGTAAATCTTTATCGTCAACATTGCCTTGCCCGATATTTAATACCATACCATTGGCAAATTCAATGCTGGTTGCTGTAATGTTGGTAACGATGTAACGATCTTTGTATTGTTCGGCTTGTTTTGAAATTTCAAATAAATTTGCCCCGTTTTTGATATTACGGATCTCGCGACGAAACTCACCTTTGGCTGATTTAATCTCAAGCTCTAAACGGGCAACCGGAGCTTGGGTTGAAATTATCACATCTTGTAAATACAGATAGCCGCTTGTTCCTGTCAAGCCTTTGATTTCGATGCCTTTGACGGTGATTTTTTTGACCAGTTTTTGGTTATACGCATCGAGGGCATCAAGGCGGTAAATCAGATTATAATCACGCTTGTGGGTAGCAGAATAACGCAAAATAAACAGCGGATTAAAATTAGCCAAACTTTGTAACGTTTTATCCGCCCCCATTTTTTGCGGTTCATCAAGGATAATAATCGGATTGTTACGGCTTATCACATCAATGGGTCTGCGCGATCCAAATGCGTCCAATTCATCATAAATCCGCCGATTATCCTTCCCTGTTGCATTAAACGCCTGCACATTGACAATCATAATATTAATCCCGGCATCAGAACTAAAACTTTCAAGTTTTTGCAAGGCTTTTGAATCATACACAAATTCGCGTGGCATTTTGTGATAATCTTCTTTTAGGTGATGTTTTATCATGCCAATGCTTTTGTATACGCCCTCGCGGATAGCAATACTGGGAACAACAATGATAAACTTCGACCAACCGTATTTTTTATTCAACTCAAAAATCGTGCGCAAATACGTGTAAGTTTTGCCCGTTCCAGTTTCCATTTCGATGTTTAGATTAAGTGGGCTTGTGGTTAAATTTTCGCCTTTTTTGGTGTCCGCGGTTATCAGTTCGGTGGATTTTGGCAGACCTGTGCGAATTTGGAGGGCTTGAATGTTGTCAAGAATTTGGTTTAAATCAAACAGCGGTGCATTGGCAAAACCGATATCATACAATTCACCCTGCGATTTTGTACCTTGATCTATGGTATAGGTTCTCCCCCCCCCCCGATTTTGTCTCCTGCCCGCTAAAAACATCAACCACAGCTTGCACCGCATCAAGCTGATAAGCCAAGGGTTTAAAGTTAATTTTCATATTTTCCTCTTCATTTTTTAAACAACTTATTAAATAATTTTATCAACATTTATTAAACAAAACTAAATAAACCAAACTTCTGTCTGACTGCTTAACTGCTTAAAACGCTCTTTAATGTTGGTTTTATCACTGTCATTGACAATGGCTCGTTCACTGGTAACAAATTTGTGTGGTTTGAGTTTGACAATTTCATTCACCATAGCCGTGTCAATATAATCCATACTGGCAACGATCAGATTTTCGTCATTGCCAACTTGATAAACTGGGTGGTTGTTTATTTCAATGCTGACAATTGGCAAGGATAACGAAACACCAATGTCCAATAAAAACTGAAACAACAAATCCTCTGCTGTGCGATCCGGTTTAATATTGTCAATCAGATCAACCAACATTTCTTGCGTGTATTCATGCGGATAATAATACACATCACGCATGTTGGTGGTGTCAATTTTTAATACGCGAAAACCTGTATCTAGGTGGCTTAAATCTTTATCCTGATTATCGGCTTTGATTTTTGCTCTGGCTCTACGGATACGCTCTTTTGAAATATCGGCGATATTGGCAAAACCTGCTTTATAGGCTTCGGATTTTTCATCGGTGGCCTCTGGTATCTGCACCATGATAAATTTACGCTTACCGCCGTCTTCTGCGTTAAGCTGCATAACCGCGTGGGCGGTGGTGGAGGAGCCTGCGAAAAAGTCTAGGATTATGTCGTTTTCTTGACTACTCATTAAAAGTAAATTTTTAATTAGCTGATATGGTTTGGGGGTGTCAAATAATGACAATCCTTTAAACAAGTTTTTAAGTTCATTCTTAGCAATTTCGTTCGTTTTATTTACATCTGAAAACATAATTGTTTCAGGAGTTAATCCTCTTTCTTTTGAATTCAAATAAGTTTTAACTCTAGGCACACCATTACCGTCCTTGCCAAACCAAATCTTATTATCTTGAATATGTTTATCCATTACTTCTTTAGTATATAGCCAACATCTGCCACTTTCCAATTTATGGACTTTACCGTTTGGTGCTATTAAATCATAAAACTGAGATTGTGTAGCATGCCCTGCCTGTGCAGTTGCTGGGTCAGATTTCCACAACCCTCTAATATCATCATCTGGATTTTTGTAATTAGCCAATGCCTTTTCTGTCATAGGTAATTGAAATAAACTAAAAATATTTGAATCTTTGCAAAAGCATAAAATATTATCATGCCTATAAGAAACCTGTTTTCTATTTTCCCTATTAGTTCTTTTCTCCCAAATAAAACTTGAGATAAAATTTCCCATACCAAAAACCTCATCACATATTTTTTTTAAATTCGCTTGCTCGTTGTCATCAATTGAAATAAAAATCACCCCATCATCTGCCAGTAAATTCCTAGCCAGTTTCAGTCTGCTATACATCATTGACAACCAATCAGAATGAAACCGCCCGTTGCTCTCTGTGTTAGCAATCAGTCTGTTACCCTCTTCATCTACTTGCCCTGATCGTTCAAAAAACTCTTGCGTGTCTTCAGCAAAATCATCGTTATAAATAAAATCATTGCCTGTGTTATACGGCGGATCTATGTAGATCATTTTGATTTTGCCAAGGTAGCTTTCTTGTAAAATCTTGAGTGCTTCTAGATTATCCCCTTCGATAAACAGATTTTGTGTGGTGTCAAAATCCACACTTTCAGAGCGACAAGGGCGTAAAGTTTTGGCAATGGGGCTGTTGGCAGTTACGATGGCTTCGCGTTTTCCCACCCAGTCAAGGCGGTAGCGTTCTTTGGAACCGTCAATTACTGTGTGGCTAAGTTCTTGCTTTAAAATCTCAAAATCCACGCCCAGTTCATATAAGATTTTACCGTTTTTGTCTGTCATCACATTGCCACTGTCATCGGTTTTGGCGGTTTCGGTGATGCAGTTTGGGAAGAGTTTGGCAAGTTTGGTGATGTTGTTGTCAACCAGGTTTGGGGTGTGCATTTTTAGGGTCATAGGGTTTCCTTTGGTTTTTATCTTAAACTTTTTCTTAAATTTTTTCTTAGGATTTTTTGCTTTTGCTTTTGGTTTTGCCTTTGCCACGATTGTTAAATTCTGCTTTTGACAACTGTGCCACAAGGTCAAAATCAATTTGTTGTGTGTCCATATTCACGCCTGCCACTTTGATTTTTAAGACATCACCAAGTCCAAACACAAGCCCAGATCTCTCGCCTATCAGTTGTTGGGCTTTTTCATCATACACAAAATAATCCGCTCCAAGGTTAGAAATATGGATTAAACCATCGATCAACAGATCCTTTAGCGTAACAAACAATCCAAAACCAGTTACCGTGGTAACAACCGCTTCATATTGTTCGCCCAAATGTTCGTGCATGTAGTGGGCTTTGAGCCATTGTTCTACAAAACGGCTGGCTTCATCGGCACGGCGTTCGGTTTTGGAGGTTTGCTCGCCTGCTTCTTGGAGTGTGTAGTGCATTTTTGGCAATTTTTTGCCCATGACAAAAGCCTTGATCGCACGGTGCAACATCAAATCCGGATAACGGCGAATCGGCGAGGTAAAATGTGAATATTCATCATAAGCCAGGCCAAAATGTCCGATGTTGGCTAATGAATAATTTGCCTGCATCATCGAGCGCAACAAAACGCTGTGAATACTGACGGCATCAGGGCGGTGTTTGGTGGCTTCGATGATACGCTTATAGTCGACTTGAGTTGGGTTTTCTGTGGGAAAAGACAAGCCAAAATGTTTGACAAAATCACTCACTTTGCCAACGCGTTCGGCATCGGGTTTGTCATGGTTGCGATACAGTACGGGCAATTCGTGCTTTAAGGCAAAATCGGCAGCACAAGTATTTGCCAATAACATCATTTCTTCTATCAATTTGTGCGAGTCGCCGCGTGTGCGTGGTATAATTTCGCTGATATTGCCCGTTTCGTCAAATTTAATGTAAGTTTCTGTGGTTTCAAATTCCATTGCGTGGCGTTCTTTACGTTTTATTAACAACAGTTGGTATAAATTGTACAAAATATCAATGGATTTTTTTACCGCTTTGTTGTTTGTAATGCTTGTTGGCATTGGGGGTTTTGTGGTTTCAGCATGTGCAGTTTCACCATGTACAGTTTCAGCATGTGCAGTTTTACCATGTACATTGGCAAAATAATCGTTAACCTCGTTATAGGTTAAACGTGCTTGTGAGTGCATAATGCTTGGATAAAATTGATAGCCTGTTACCTTGCCAGCTTTTGACAATACAATATCCGCCACCATGCACAATCGGTCAACTTGTGGGTTTAACGAACATAAACCATTAGACAACACTTCAGGCAACATCGGTATAACAAAATGCGGAAAATACACCGAGGTGCCACGTTCATAAGCCTCTAAATCAAGGGCAGAATTTGGCGTTACATAATGACTGACATCAGCAATTGCAACCACAAGCCGAAAACCGCCACCGCGCCGTTTTTCAGCATAAACGGCATCATCAAAATCACGCGAGTCCTCGCCGTCAATGGTAACCAATGCCAAATCACGCAAATCAACACGCCCTTTATAATCTTTGGCAACAGGCTCGCGGTAGGCATGTGCTTGCTGTAATGCTTGAGCGCTAAATTCGTGCGGAATGTCATAATTAAGCAATGTGGTTTTGATAATCAATTGTCGATCATTGTCATTTACCAAACTTTCGACAATTTTGCCCGTGGCAAATTCTTGTTGCGTGGGATAATCAATCAATTCTACACGCACCGGATCGCCGATTTTGACTTGCATTTCACGGACGTTTTGCTCGGTTACGCCAATTGGTTGGTGTGCGTTTGGACTGGCAAGTTTCACAAAAAACCCATCTGTGTCTTGCTCCAATTTGCCAATCATCTGCATCTTGGTATGTTCTATCACTTGCAAAATTTTACCGTTCATACGGCCGCGGTTATCACTTTGCGTGGCAACTGCTTTTACTTTATCACCATGAAACACCCAGCGCATTTGTTCTTCAGGCAAAAACAAATCAGGCATACCATCTAACACCACAAAACCAAAACCTTTGGCGTTACTGACAATCACGCCCGTTACGGTATCTTGTTCGTTAATTGGCCGATAAATAAACGGTTTGCCACCGTTGGCATCGCGGCTGATTTGCCCATCACGAAACATCGCTTTTAAGCGATTGCCAAGGGCTTCGTATTCGTTGTCATCAAGGTCAAAAATCACCGAAAGCTCATGTTGCGTGGCCTCACCTTTTTCGGCCAATGTTTGTAAAATTAACAAGCGGCTTGGAATTGGGTTTACGTATTTTGAGGCTTCTTGGCTGGCGTTGGGATCTTGCCAATTTTTTGTGGTTTTTTTGCTGAATGTTTTACGGTTCATAAGATTTCCTTGTTACATTTTTTAATGCAGGTTTAAATTCTACTGGGTTTGTTATTGTAAAGTTTTATTGTAAAATAGTGGGTTAATGTTGTTTTTATTTGCATTTTGACAATTGATTTAGACAATTGATTTAATTTAGGCAACTGATTTAATTGACAAAATGACAAGTGCTTTTGGTCTAAACTGTTGGTTATAATAGCATAATTTTTTACCATTTTGGCGGTTAAAACGTAAGGTTTTCGTTGCCAGTTTTTTGTCAATTTTTTTGCCATTTTTTTTGCCAAAGCAACCTAAAAGCAATCCGGCTGTTGTTTTTAACTTTTTTTACACAAGGCATAACCATGAGTTATATTTTTAATCCGAGCAAAACCGTAGGCTTGCCAATTTTACACCACGATAAACTGTTCCCTGTGCACCGCGTGTATTGTGTCGGACGCAATTACGCTGAACATGCCAAAGAAATGGGCTCTGATCCAAAACGCGAGCCGCCGTTTTTCTTTTGCAAACATAGCGATGCACAATCCATCATTCCAATTGCCAATAATCACACTGTCCACATTCCCTATCCTACTCAAACGCATGATTTTCACTATGAGATCGAACTGGTTGTGGCATTGGCCAGTGGTGGCAAAAATATTAAACCTGCTGATGCCATGCAATGCGTGTTTGGTTATGCAATAGGGCTTGATATGACTAGGCGTGATTTACAAAATCAGATGAAACAGCAAGGCCGTCCGTGGGAGGCTGGCAAGGCGTTTGATTTTGCCGCTCCAATTGGTGAAATTTGCCCCATATCTTATGCAGGTGAGATTGAAAACGCTCGCATTTGCTTAAAAGTCAATGGTAAAACCGTACAACAAGGCAACATTCATGAACTCATTTGGAATATCGCCCAAACCATTGGCGAGTTGTCTAAATTGTTTGAATTGTGTGCAGGGGATTTGATTTTTACAGGCACGCCAAAAGGGGTTGGCTCTGTGGTATCAGGTGATGTGATGATGGGTGAAATTACAGGATTGCCTGGCATTTGTGTGGTTGTGGATTGACATCATAAATTGACATAACACATCAATCGCGTATGTCAATCCACAAGGCTAATAACCGCCAAAACCAGTTAAAATTTAACCAGTTAATTGCTTGGTAATTAATGCCTTAATTGGCAAAAAATTATTGCTAATACGCATTACAGCAGTGCGAACCAATTTGGCAGGCTTGCTGTCTGTGGTAAATAATTTTACCATAGCATTTGTACCATGATACATAGGACGCGTGATTAACATATGTTGTTTTTCATAGCGAGCCAAAAGTTTTTGCGATGCAAAATCTTGCTGTTTGCTTTGGGCTTGGGTGATAAGTTTTGCTAAAATTGCCACGCTATTTAATCCCAAATTAAAACCATGTGCCGTAACCGGATGCATACCCACAGCACTATCACCGATCAATACCGCCCGGCCACGATAAAAACGATTGGCATGCACACTCACAAGCGGATAAGTGTGTTGCGTGCTAATAAGCGACATTTCACCCAACTTACCGCCAATATAAGCGGTGATTTTTTTGGCAAATGCATCAGGCGATAACGCCAACATAGCCTTAGCCTCTTGGCTATCCACAGTGATCACACAATTGGTTATATTTTCAGTCAAAGGCAACAGTGCAAGAGTTAAGCCATAATAAAAATATTCCACCGCTCGGTGCTGATTTGACACTGTATTTGACAAACGACAAACTATCATACTGCGACCAAAATCATAACTATCCGCTGAAATACCAAGTTTACGGCGGTTACTGGAAAAACGACTGTCAGCAATTACCAATAAAGATGCGTCAAATTTTTTGCCATCTTCCAATTCTACATAATTACAAACATCATTGGTGGCGACTGATTTTACCCCAATACCGCACAAAAGTTTAATATTTGGTTGAGATTTCACACTTTCATAACAAGCCTTGCGAATCAGATGATTGGAGATTAAATAGCCAAGATTGTCTAATTTGGTATCAAGCATATTGCCAAAAAAGCTGTTTTTTAACGTGCTTGGCGTGCCAAAATACAGCTGATAAGATGAATTGCCGTCCAGCACACTGGCATCTTTTAACAGGTGAATGTGTTTGTCATCAATGCGCGGCCAAATATCCAAATTTTGTAACGTGCGTTTTGATGCGTGAGTCAAGGCAATTTCGCGGCCGTCATAGTCAGGATTAGCCAAGCTATCTTCGCTGTTTTTTTCAATCACTAAGATATTTAGCCCCGTAGATGCAACCGATCGAGCAAAAGCAAGCCCCACAGGCCCTGCACCAACAATAATAATATCCGGGGCATTGTCTTTTGTTACATTGTCGCTTGTTACATTGTCTTTTGTTGCATTGTCATCTGATGGGTTGTGTGTTTGGTTGTGTAACTGGTTTTGTGGATTGGCATACATAATTTTATCCAATGTTTCAATACTAATTTAAAGTTTGGCAAATTGCTGTTAAACCATTGTGGTTAAACGATTGTTGTGGTTAAACGATTGTTGTGGTTAAACGATTGTTGTGGTTAAACGATTGTTGTTAAAATTTTGTCTATGCTAAAACTTTTGGACAGCAAAATCAATTGACAAAAAGTATTAATTGGTTTTATAAAGTATTAATTGGTTGTAAAGCGTTGGTCGATTGTATTTTGCCAAAAAAACCGCCCAAGCACTTGAGCGGTTTTTAAAGCAATTTAGGCTTGGTTTATACAGCGTGATACAGTTTAGAGCCTTCGTTGTGAAATTTGGTTTTCATCTCGTCCATGCCTTTTTGTACGTCTAGCTCTTTTTGTACATCTGGTTCTTTTTGTACGTCTAGCTCTTTGGCATAATTTCTAACGTTTTGCGTGATTTTCATCGAGCAAAACTTAGGCCCACACATAGAACAAAAATGGGCGGATTTATGGGCTTCTTTTGGCATGG
This sequence comes from Moraxella macacae 0408225, assembly GCF_000320365.1. GTDB lineage: Bacteria > Pseudomonadota > Gammaproteobacteria > Pseudomonadales > Moraxellaceae > Faucicola > Faucicola macacae. The sequence goes on along the minus strand of NZ_ANIN01000001.1, from coordinate 740,052 downwards.
TCTCATCGTGCATGGAACGAGCGGTATCAGGATCAAGTGATAAATTAAACTGATCCTCCCAACGAAACTCAAAACGCGCTTTGGATAACGCATTATCACGCACTTGTGCTGATGGGTGGCCTTTGGCAAGATCGGCTGCATGAGCTGCTATTTTGTAGGTAATAATGCCGTCTTTGACGTCTTTTTTGTTTGGCAAGCCCAAATGTTCTTTTGGCGTAACATAACACAACATTGCCGTACCATACCAACCGATCATCGCCGCTCCAATGGCCGAGGTAATGTGATCGTAACCTGGGGCAATATCGGTTGTGAGTGGCCCTAACGTGTAAAACGGCGCTTCAGAACAAACTTCCAGTTGTAGATCCATATTCTCTTTAATCATATGCATAGGCACGTGTCCTGGCCCTTCAATCATCACCTGCACATCATGCTCCCACGCGCGGTGAGTAAGTTCGCCTAAGGTTTTTAATTCGCTAAATTGAGCTTCGTCATTGGCATCTTGAATACAACCTGGTCTTAACCCATCACCCAAACTAAACGACACATCATAGGCTTTCATAATTTCACAAATTTCATCAAAATGCGTATACAGAAAATTTTCTTTATGATGAGCCAAACACCACTGTGCCATAATCGAACCGCCACGGCTAACAATGCCCGTCAAGCGGTTAGCCGTCATTGGTACATAACGAAGCAACACGCCTGCATGAATGGTAAAATAATCCACACCTTGTTCAGCTTGTTCAATCAACGTGTCTTTAAAAATTTCCCACGTTAAATCTTCAGCCACCCCATTGACCTTTTCTAATGCCTGATAAATTGGCACTGTACCAATTGGCACTGGTGAATTACGAATGATCCACTCGCGCGTTTCATGGATATTTTTGCCTGTAGACAAATCCATAATCGTATCCGCTCCCCAACGCGTCGCCCATGTCATTTTGGCAACCTCTTCATCAATGCTTGATCCTAAGGCTGAATTGCCAATATTGGCATTGATTTTCACCAAAAAATTACGCCCAATAATCATCGGTTCAGACTCTGGGTGATTGATATTATTAGGAATAATCGCTCGCCCTGCGGCCACTTCTTGACGTACAAATTCAGGCGTGATCTCGGTTAAATTTTTTGCCCCTCTAGGGTTGTTAAAGGTTTCGCCCTTGTGCTGGCGACTGTCTACACCAGCATGCTGTTTTTGATTTTCACGAATGGCAATGTACTCCATTTCAGGCGTGATAATGCCTTGGCGTGCGTAGTGCATTTGAGTAACATTTTTACCAGGTTTGGCTTTGCGTGGTTTACAAATATGGGCAAAACGAATGTTTTCGGTGCGTATGTCTTTTAAACGCTCACGCCCAAATTCTGAACTTAACGCATCTAAAATTTCTGTGTCATCACGTTCGCTAATCCAGTTTTCACGCAATTTTGGCAAACCTTGATTAAGATCAATGGTTACCGCAGGATCAGTATAAACACCTGATGTGTCATACACCAAAATTGGAGCGTTTTGCTCAAAACCGTTTTTGGCAAGTCCTATTGGCGTATCTGTTAAGCTAATTTGACGAAACGGTACTTGAATATCCGCTTTTGAGCCTTGTACATAGACTTTTTTGGAGGCTGGCAAAATACGCGTTAAATCCTTGGCGTCTTGCTCGTGCTGGGAAATGATTTGTTCAAAAGAGTGGGCTACTTGGTTCATTATAAATCTCCGTCCTAGTTGGCAAAAAAAGCAAATCAAGCCATCAGCCAATCCTTGATAAGATTTACAACAACACAAAATCAATCAGATAAGATGAAAACTTGACTTCCTACGGCGGTGTTAACCGCATCAGGTTCAACGGATTATGTACTTACATTCTCAGCCACTTTGTTTTTAACAAAACCATCTGTAAAAACCGTGGCACTCCGTCAAGTTATCTCTATTGTAACCCAAAACCAAAAGATTTTCTAGAAAATTTTTTTACATGACATCAGTTATTCAAGCAACTGTTGAGGTAAATCATGCAAATTTTTACTATTTGCTAAATTTTTGCTATACTGGTTGGTTTTATTTTTAACCAACGCATGGCATTGTTATGACAATTATCCAAAAATCCGCCGCCACTCATTCAACTAAAACCCCCATCAAAACCCCCATCAAGACAGAGTTACTCTGCCCCGCTGGCACATTCAAAAACATGCAATACGCCTTTGCCTATGGGGCAGATGCGGTGTACGCTGGGCAAGCCCGTTATTCTTTGCGGGTGCGTAACAACGATTTTGACGAAGAAAATTTGCAAAAAGGCATTGATTACGCCCACGCATTGGGCAAAAAGTTTTACGTCGTGGTTAACATTCAAGCCCACAACGCCAAACTCAAAACCTTTCTTGATGACATTCGCCCCGTTATTGAGATGAACCCTGATGCCTTAATTATGTCCGATGCGGGCATGATTATGATGGTGCGCGAGGCCTTTCCGCATCAAGCCATTCATTTATCGGTGCAGGCCAATGCGGTCAATTGGGCAACGGTGAAATTTTGGCGACAAATGGGCGTAGAACGGGTTATTGTCAGCCGTGAATTGTCCTTAAAAGAAATTGGCGAAATTATCACCCAAGTGCCAGATATGCAAATTGAAGTGTTTGTGCATGGGGCGTTGTGCATGGCGTATTCTGGGCGGTGTTTGCTGTCGGGTTATATCAATAAGCGGGATGCCAACCAAGGCACTTGCACCAATGCTTGCCGCTGGAAATACAACACTTATAAAGCCACAGAAAACGAAACGGGCGACATCGTTCCTTTAGAAAGCGTGCCTGTTGAAAATGTGCCTTTAGAAAATGAAAATCAATCCGCCCAAGTGTTTATTCCCAATCATCAAAACAGCGAAATTGCCAATGTTAATCTAAACGGCGATTTGGTTATGCCTGATGATTATGTAGAAAAACCGTCCGATGAAGTGGTTTTGCTTGAAGAACAAGGGCGAAAAGGCGAATTGATGGCAATGTATGAAGACGAACATGGCACTTACATTATGAATTCCAAGGATTTGCGTGCCGTGGAGCTTGTGCCTGATTTGGTCAATATGGGCGTGCATTCACTCAAAATTGAAGGCCGCACCAAATCGCACTATTATGTGGCGCGCACCGCCCAAGTCTACCGCCGAGCCATTGACGATGCCGAAAGCGGCAAGCCGTTTGACACCAGCTTAATCACCGCCCTTGACGGCCTTGCCAATCGTGGCTATACCGAGGGCTTTTTACGCCGCCATGTGCATTCCGATTATCAAAATTACGCCCACGGCTCATCAAAAACCGACCATCAGCAGTTTGTTGCCGAAGTGGATAGCGTTATCACTGTGGACGGTGAAAGTCGTTTTGTGTTAATTGTGAAAAATAAACTGGCAGCGGGTGATGTGCTAGAAATCATGACCCCAAAAGGCAATTTAACCTATCAACTCACCCAAATGTGGGATAAAAAAGGCAACCCAATTGACGCCGCCCTAGGCTCTGGCTGGGTGTGCCAAATTGCCAATCCGTTTAGTGATTTGGCTTGGAGTGATTTGCAATTTGCTTTGGTGATGAAGCAGGTTGATACGCCGATTTTTACTTGATTTAACAGCACAATTTAACAGCCTAGTTTAGCAAAAAACCAGCCTTAAAAAATTAGTCAATTTTAGACTAAGCTTATCGCATAATTTTCTAACGCGGTTTAAAATGTATGATGGTTTTTACAAAAAAGTATGCTAAAATAATAACTTATCAATAAATTTGATAATTTCTTACCATAAATTTTTCGTTTTTAAAAAGAGTAAACGCCATGAAATTTAACACTTTAACAGCCAGTTTGCTTGCCACTTTGAGTCTTTCTTTGACCGCTTGTAGTATCGATTCAGCAGAAAATGGGCAAAAACTTATTGAACAATTACAAAAATCCACCACCGTAAAAGAAATTTTAGAAGATTTAAAAAAAATCAAATTGGGCGACAATCCCCAAATTAAACAAGAACTTATCAAATTTTTAACCGAACACAGTGCAAAAACTGCAACACGCGAAGATGATTTGGCACCTTTGGCCTTTGATAGAAACAATCAAGTGTTGTTTGGTGGTACAGCCAGTCCTTTGTCATATCAAGACTTTTTATCAACCGCCAACAATAAAAAGGTTTACACCGCAAATTTTGCCCATTGTAGCTCTGATTGTACCAAAAAAGACTCAAGCAACATCATTACAACCGGTGAGATGAAATTTAGCATTCAGTACGATGTAGAAGCCCAACAATGGCAAGCAAAAGATGTAACCTTTAGCAAACTTGCCAAACACACCATTAAGCTATCAGACGATGCAGACGGACGCGATGCGATTACCGATCAAGCAACCCAATCAACCGCGTTGGCAACAGACAACAGTGTCTCGGCAACATCAGCGGTATTAACCCGCGACAGCAAAAAATTGGATCAACGTGTGTTTAAACTGGATTTAACCGGATCTAAGGTTCAAGGTTTGCCAGAATTTCACAACATTCAACTGATGTTTTCTAAACATGGTGGCTATGTTACCTCATTAAACAAAGATTTTGTCTTAGCAGGGGTGCGCGATGATAACTTACCAAAAGATAACTTACCAAAACCACAATCTGGCACAACCAATGATAAAATTATCACAGAAAACAACAAAAGTTGGTCGGGCTATCAATTAAAAATAAAAAATCAGCAAGCAACCAAATCCGAAACATTAACAAACTTGCAGTTTAAAGATACCACTTTTAATTCCCAAACCAATGGCAAGTTAAAAGACTTTTCAGTTGACATTAACCATAATACACAATATGTCAAGAAAACTGGAGTTAAAGGCGGTTATCTACAATTTGGTAAAATTCCAGCTTACGGCTATGGCTATGTCAAGAGCAATTCACGCGTTGACCATAACGCAGGGGTGATTGTGCTCGATCCAAGTGCTAAATTTATCGTAGGCACGGGCAATAACCGTGATATTAATGACAATAAAAACATTAACGGCATGTTTATCGCCCAGCGCAATAAATAACCGCCAATCCAAAACACATTATTAAAAAACATTGTTAAAAAACACCACATTGTTAAAAAACATTGTTAAAAACTGGATAAGGTTAAAAAACTGGATAGACCGCTATCCAGTTTTTGTTATTGACAAGTTTTATCATTGACAAGCCGTTTAACAACTAAGTTTCGTTTAACAATTAAGTTTTTTGAATTTCCAAAATCAAGCCCCATTTTATTCATAAAATCCAGTTGCATTGGGAGCTTTTATGCTAACAACTCACCCCACTCTACCAATTGATAGCGATTTAAGTAACACGCGCATGCGTTGGTTTACCGCTTACCAACAACAAGACATCACCACCATGGCTGATATTGAAAGCAAAGATTTTTTTGCGGTTTATTTTCAAAACGTAGAGACAAAAGCCGATTGGCATAAAAACATTCAAGCCATCTGTGTAGAAAATGACAGCCTACTACAGCTATTCAACACCAAAACGCCGATAAAAGTCCGCCACGATCGCATGGCTGATACTTCGCCCATCATCACATCGTATTTTAAACAAAACAATCAATCCATTTTGGTTAAAGAAATGTGGCAAAAAGTCAAAAATGATTGGCAGATCAGTTCACTGGTGATTAACACCACACAAAATAAACCCTTATAAATCAACCACTTTTTAAATTATTTTGTAAATTTAAATTATTTTGTAAATTGTTTTTATGGCACTTAAAATCACCACCGACTGTATTAATTGCGATATCTGCGAGCCAGAATGTCCAAATGATGCCATTTTTTACGATCAAAAAGGGCAAAAAACTTACGTCATCAATCCAAGTCTATGCACAGAATGCGTAGGTTTTTATGACGAACCAACCTGTGATAAAGTCTGTCCGATTGACTGCATTATAAAAGATCCAGATCAAGTAGAAACCAATGAACAACTGCTTGACAAATATAAAAAAATTTGGCAAAAATAACTTAACCCATTAGGGCAAAAACTGCACAAAATTAGCCGCGGACAAGTTTGGATTATTGGTATCAAAGCGGTACGCGGTCAAAAATCCATTGCCACCTGCTGAATAATCCACGCACACCACTTGATCAGACAGCATATTTGGTATGCCCGTCAACCAATAATGCCCAACAAAAATCGGTTTTTTTGTGGTTAACTCAAAATCCACTGCTTCACTCAAGGCATCAACTGGCACACTTGCCAAATCAGTTGGCATCGCTCTGGCAATTTTATGAATGGGCTGATTGGACAGTTGTGATAGCCACCATTGTACACGCATGTTGTGTCGCATATTTTTTTCTTTATCCACAAAATAAATACCCTCAGGCAGAGGAATTTCCACGCCTTTTAACACTCGCTCCAAAGCGTTATATTCAGGCGTGTCTTGATAACTGGTTAATTGTAAAGCGGTTTTGGTTAATTTGTTGTCATGGGTCAAATGTTGTTTTAACACCGACATGGCGTGCGTATCCCAACAAGCATGCACAAAACACGCCTGCTCAAATTCTAACCACAAGGGCAACTCATAAAAACGTTGCAACCAAAAATCATGCAAATCCGTGCCAAAACCCACTTCATCTAAAAACGCTTGATGTTGCAACGTATGTTTTGATTCGTGCTTGCGCAAATATTCAGTTGGATTGCGCTCATCAAGGGTAGCATACGCCAAAGCATTGTATTCGTGATTGCCCATAACAGCAAGGGCTTGATCATTATCAATCATATTAAACACAATGTTTAGCGTTGCCAATTGTTTTTCACCTCTATCCACCAAATCACCAATAAAAATCGCCTGATGGTTGGGCGGTGCAACAAAAAATTCACCGTTAAACCGATAGCCAAGCTTGGTTAACAGCCCTGTTAATTTATCCGCTTTGCCATGAACATCGCCAATAATATCATAAATCATTTTTCATCACGCTGTATCGTTTTAAGTAAAAAATTAACTCAAGTTTAGCCAAAGTTTAGCCAAAGTTTAAAAACCTAGGGTGCATCAGCGCATTAAAAAAGTGTGGTATAATATTTGGTTCAATCACAATTGTAGCCAACATTCCAAACACACCACCAACCAAATGCGCCGCATGATTGACATTGCCACGCCCATGCCCATCCGCCCACACGCTATAACCAACATACAACCCAGCAAAAACAATCGCAGGCACAGGCACAAAAAACACAAGCAATGTCGCCCACGGATTCATTAACACATAGCTAAACACAACCGCAGACACCGCACCTGATGCCCCCAAACTAGAATAACGATGGTCGTTTTTATGCTTCACAAAACTTGGTAAAATTGCCACAACAATCGCCACAGCATAAAACAACAAATAACCCACCGCCGATACTCGGCTGGCAAAAAACCGCTCCACCACTTGTCCAAACGAAAACAAGGTGAACATATTAAAAAACAAATGCATGCCATCAGCGTGCAACAAACCATGGGTTACAAATCGCTCCACTTGCCCACGTTGTATCGCAGGCGGATAAAAAATCAGCCTATCCATTAATTTTGGCGACTGCCACGCAAGCAAACTTACCGCCACCGTCAACGCAATGATAATTAACGTCATCATCTACAAATTTCTCACTTTTTTAAACCAAACTCAATCAAACAATTAATCAAACAATTAATCAAAAAAAATAAAACCCTACTATACTGTAATTTTACAAAATTTTCTGCAATTTTTGTTATCTTTTTGAAGCAAAAACCACCAGTTTTTATTCATACAGCTTTTACATTTTGGTTACTTTTATATAACTTGACGTAAAAATTGATCTGGGTTACTATAAAACCATTTTTAGAGGAAATTTTATGAGTATCAATGTCATTGAACATTTGGCAAGAACCGTTAGCCCTGCTATTTTGGGCGACAATGCCGATGACAACGCACGCAATGCTTTACTAAAAAAAGCATACGCCATTTTTATCAGTCATTTTATGGATAAAGCCATTTGTGCAGATTTAAAAAATGCCACGCCAAGCAATAATTTTTTTGAACGCCTATTGCCACAAGCCAAGCAGCGCAATGACCTAATTACCCATCTATCACAAGAATTTGCCTTGTCAAATGATGAAACTTTACAATTGGTTTCTGACTCTGCACCTTTGGCATTTAGCGAAGTGCAAAATCTTGCAGGCACAACCCCTGTGGCTGATTTTTTATGTGCAAACGTAAATCCTGTAGCAAATATGAATCCTGTAGCAGCACCGTCGTTACACATCACGCCCATAACCGCCAACCAAACAGCCACGCACACAGACACCCCAAAATTGGCTGTAACCGAAACAACCGCACCAGTCGGTAATTTGGCAAAATGGTTGTTACCTGTCATTGCTTTATTGATTTTGAGTGTTTTGGCAGCCGTATTGTTTCATTAGCTAAACCCAAAGAAGTATAGCCAAACTATCCCATTTTGACGATAATTGCTTTAACTTTTAACTGTTGTTAATTTTTAATTACTTGTTAAATTTTAATTGTTGTTAATTTTGTCATAGGATAACGATGATGCGTGTTCACTCATTTCACCCAAAACAAAACAATCAAGCCCACTTTAACGATCTAAAACCCACCAAAGAGCAATCAAAACCTGCCAATTTGATTGCCACAAGCCGTGAAACCTTGCCAAAAATTACCGTTAATGGCATTGCCATCGATCCAAAACAAATCGCCCAAGAAACCCAATATCACCCAGCCAACAGCAAAGATGATGCTTTATACTTATCCGCCAGAGCCCTTGTGATGCGTGAGTTGTTACGCCAAGCGGTACTTGCTGAGTCAAGCCTTGGATTGGCCGCGTGGGAGCGCGATGAAGAGCAAGCAATTGGTGATTTGCTTAGCAAAAACGTCCTGCCTAAAAATCCAACCGATACCAATATCACACAATACTACCAACAAAACCGGGCTCAATTTACCACGCCACCCATTATCACCGCACGCCACATTCTGTTAGCAAGTCCGCCAGAAGAAGGCGATGAACGCTTACAACTTAAAAAACAAGCCAGTGAAATCATTGAAAAAATCCAAAATAGCCATAACCCTGATGCCGATTTTTTATTTTACGCACAACAGTTATCCGCCTGTCCTTCCAAAAATGACGGCGGAAATTTGGGCGTGATCAAAAAAGGCACAACCATACCTGAGTTTGAAACCGCGGTTTTTGCCCTACCAAAAGGGCTTGGCGTCAATCCAATCGAAACGCGTTACGGCATTCATATCGTAGATGTGATTGATAAAAAAGAGGGTCTGGCGTTAAATTTTGCACAAGCAAAACCGATGATTGTCAATCATCTAACGCAACAATCTTTTCATCATAGCTTGGTGGATTATTTGTTTAAATTGTCGCAAAATGCCAAAATCGAGGGCATTGAGTTAAATATGCATGAAGAAAATGTATACCGTGGCTAATCAATTTTACCCAATCGATCTTTATTCAATTAATCAGGATTAAAAATAATCCCCTCGGTGATAAGGGTGATGGTTAATAATCGTCATTGCACGATACAACTGCTCCACCAACAGCACACGCACAAGCGGATGTGGCAATGTCAAATTTGACAACGACCACTTAAAATCCGCCTTAGCCAGCACCTCTTTTGATAATCCATCTGCCCCGCCAATCACAAAACCCATGTCATCACCCACTTGCATAGCATCGCTGATTTTTTTTGCCAAATCCTCAGTTGACAAATTTTTGCCACGCACATCTAAACAAATCAAGCGCTCTTTTTTGGCATTGGCATGTGCCTGCAAAATCAAGCCCCCTTCGTTTAGTGCATATTTTTCAAGCTCTGCTGCCGATGGATTTTTACTGCGTTTATAAGCAGGAATCTCCACAATTTCGGTATTTAACATAGGCTGAATGCGTTTTAAATAATCGTTACAACCTGTCTGCACCCATGTTGGCATTTTTTGTCCAACCGCTAAAATTCTTGCTTTCATATCATACTCAAATGCTAAAAACCATTACAACAATCATTAAATCATTGCAAAAAATTGGCTTATTGTAGCAAAAAATCATTATAATAAGCCAATTTATTTTTACGATTTATAAAACATGACTAAACAAACTTTACAAAAATTTTTACTAAAAAAACTTGTTGCCAACATCGCATTGAGTTTTATCATTGGTATCTTGATAAATGTTTGTATCAATCAATCACAACATGGCTTATTTTGGCTGATTAATTGGACGTGTGTCGCATTGGGATTGTTAATATTTTCTTTGTCATTGATATATTATTTTAAACAATTGCACGGTTTTTTGGACAACCCACAACAGTTGAGTAAATTTGGGGTTAATCCTTTTTTTAGCAAAATTGCCAACAAAATTCAGCTAATTCAGATTGAAAAACAACAGCTTAGCGAACAACATCACCGCCTTGACACCATGCGCAAAGATTTTGTTGCCAATGTGTCGCATGAACTGCGCACGCCAGTTACGGTGATGATGGGCTATTTAGAAACCTTTAGCCAACAGCCAGATTTAAACCCACGCTGGCAACGGGCGTTTTTGCAAATGCTGCAACAAAGCGATCGAATGAACAATATTATCAATGACTTACTGCTGCTGTCGCGCCTTGAAAATAGCGAAAACAACCAACAACCCACGCTGATTGATATGCCAAAACTATTGGCACAATTGTTTGACGATGCCCAAGTTTACAATCACAATTTTGAACATCTCATTCATCTACACATTGACAGCCAACAACAGATTATGGGTTATGAAGATTTATTAACCAGTGCTTTAAGCAATTTAATCACCAACGCAATAAAATACACGCCAAAAGGTGGCGAGGTAACAATTGGGTGGTTTGAAAAGACAGACGGTTATTATTTTAGTGTCAGCGACAATGGCATTGGAATTGATGCCTTGCACATTGAACGGTTAACTGAACGTTTTTATCGCGTGGACAGTGGACGCAGTAGGGAAACAGGCGGAACGGGATTGGGTTTGGCAATCGTCAAACACGTCGTTCATAAGCACAATGCCAAATTAAACATTCAATCCAAAGTTGGCAAAGGATCAACTTTTAGCATTATTTTTGTCAAACATCAAGCCCAATAAAATTAAACTCAATATCGGGCAATTTTCCTTGCACGATATCACCAATCGCTTTTGCAGAACCATTGGCATGCGTCCAACCCAATGTACCATGCCCTGTATTTAAGTATAAATTGTCAATGCGTTGGCGTTTTGCAACCGCTCGTCCGATAAGCGGTACATTTGACGGCGTCATCGGTCTAAGCCCCGTCCAATAATTTGGCTGTAAAATATCCACCGCATCGCCAAACACTTCTGCCACACGACGCGTGATCGCCTGACAACGCACAGGATTAAGCGACAAATCAAAACCATTAAATTCCGCCGTGCCTGCCACGCGCAAACGATCGCCTAAGCGCGAGTACACCAGTTTAAATTCATCATCAATCAAACTGACATACGGTGTTTTGTTCGGATCACGCACAGGATAAGTCGCTGAATAGCCTTTTGCAGGATAAATCGGTAATTTAATACCAAGCGGATAAACAAGCTTTGGACTATAACTTGCCATTGTTAAGACATACTTATCAAAAGTTAAGGTTTTCTTCGTATTATTGAGTAAATCGGTTACTGTAACACCAGTGATTTGTTGTTTGGTTAAACACAGCTGTTCAATTTGGTGATTGAATAAAAAATCCACGCCCATTTGTTGACAAATTTTTGCAAGTTTTTGGGTAAAAACTTTGGCATCGCCTGACTCATCAAGGGCGGTATAAGTTGCACCGACCAATTTATGTTGGATATTTTGCAAGGCAGGTTCATAGCCAATTGCTTGATCCACGCTGATTTGTTGACGATCGCAGCCTAATTGTTGCATGCGTTTGGTTGGCAAAATCGCATGTTGTAATTCGCTCTGATCGGTATAAAAATGCAAAATCCCTCGGGTTAAACAATCGTACTCAATGCCTGTTTGTTTACGCACTTGCCCTAAAATTTCACGCGAGTATAATCCCAATTTTACCATTTGTACAAGGTTTTTATCCGCTTGTCGGGCTTGACATTGCCACAAAAACTGCAAACTCCATTGCCACAAATCTTTATCAAAATCACGCCCAAACAAGCGTCGCCAACGAAATAGTAATGGTGCATCTTCTTGCCAAAGCCACCTTAATGCTTTTAGTGGCGTACGCGGATTTGCCCACGGTGTGGCGTGTGATACCGAAATTTGGCCGCCATTGGCAAAGGAAGTCTGCATTGCAGGAGCGGACTTGCGTTCAATCACAACAACATCAAAACCTGCCAATCGCAATTGATAAGCCGTCGTAACACCAACCACGCCTGCACCTAAAACCACGATTTGTTGTGTGGTTTGTTGTGCCTTAGGTTGCTGTGTCATAGCCTTCTTAATCATAGCTTCCTTGTTTGATAAATCTTGTTTGGATAGATCTTTTGTTGAGAAAAATCGTTTGCATAAAAACACATATACCAGTATAGCAAATTTTTTTACATTTAACAAAAATCCAATCCATGCAACCAAATTTTGGTATATTTTGTACATTATCATTAAAACATTTTTCATTAAAAAAGGCTTTAATTCACAAATTAAAACCTTTTTAGGCATACAAAATTAGTTATCCACGCTATTATTTATTCACGCTTATTTGCGCGCACTGCGTTTACGGTCATTTTCTGTCAAATAACGTTTACGAATGCGGATTGATTTTGGTGTAACCTCAACCAGTTCATCATCTTGAATAAATTCCAACGCTTGTTCCAATGTGTATTTAATCGGTGGCGTCAAAATGATATTTTCATCTGATCCTGAAGCACGAATGTTGGTTAATTGCTTGGCTTTGGTTGGATTTACCACCATATCATCACCGCGCGAGTTTATGCCAACAATCATGCCCTCGTACACTTCAAGCCCCGGTTCAGCAAATAATTTACCGCGTTCTTGCAAGTTAAACAGTGCATAACCCAAGCAAGTCCCCGTAATCATTGAAATTAACACACCATTGTTGCGTCCTCCAACCTCGCCGACTTTTTGCTCACCATAATGCGAAAAACTTGAAGTTAAAATACCTGTGCCTGACGTCATCGTCATAAATTCCGAACGAAAACCAATCAACCCACGTGATGGAATAACCGCTTCAATCCGAATACGCCCTTTACCGTCCAACTCCATATTTGTCATCTCACCTTTGCGCAGTCCAACCTGTTCCATGACTGCCCCTTGGTGCTGTTCTTCTACATCAAAAATCACATTTTCGTATGGCTCTTGTTTGACACCGTCAATTTCTTTCACAATCACCTCAGGACGAGACACACCAAGCTCATAGCCCTCACGACGCATATTTTCAATCAACACAGACAAGTGCAATTCACCGCGACCTGAAACCTTAAATTTATCAGGACTATCTGTATCCTCCACACGCAAGGCCACATTGTGAATCAATTCACGCTCAAGACGTTCGCGAATATTACGCGAGGTTACAAATTTACCCTCACGCCCTGCAAACGGCGAATCATTCACCTGAAACGTCATAGAAACAGTCGGCTCATCAACGCTCAAAGCCGGCAAAGCCTCCACATTTTGCGGATCGCAAATCGTATCTGAAATGTTCAAACCATCGATGCCTGTAATGCAGACAATATCACCCGCTTGAGCCATTGGCACTTCAATACGCTCTAAACCGTGATAACCCATAATTTGTAGAACACGCCCATTGCGTTTATTGCTCTCTTTGTCAATAATTGCAACAGGTGTGTTGGTTTTGACAAAACCACGTTGAATACGCCCAATACCGATCAAGCCTTTAAAATTATCATAATCCAAACTTGAAATTTGCATTTGGAATGCACCCTCGGTATCCACTTGCGGTGCTTCCACCACATTGACAATGGTTTCAAACAGTGGCTGCATATTTTCTGCCATAGCATCTGGTGATAAACCTGCAATACCATTGACTGCAGATGCATACACAATCGGAAAATCCAACTGCTCATCGGTTGCACCCAAATTATCAAATAAATCAAACACCTGATCCATCACCCAATCAGGTCTTGCACCAGGTTTGTCAATTTTGTTAATCACAACAATCGGTTTTAAACCACGTGCAAAGGCTTTTTGAGTAACAAAACGCGTTTGTGGCATTGGCCCATCAACCGCATCTACCAACAACAACACGCAATCCACCATCGACATCACACGCTCCACTTCACCGCCAAAATCAGCATGGCCAGGCGTGTCTACAATGTTAATGCGATATTCTTCACCATCTTTTGGGTTTTTCCAGCGGATTGCAGTATTTTTTGCCAAAATGGTAATGCCTCGCTCTTGCTCCAAAGCATTAGAATCCATCACGCGTTCCACTTCAGCTGCACGCTCACCAAAAGTGCCTGACTGTTGCAAAAGTTTATCAACCAACGTGGTTTTACCATGGTCAACATGAGCAATAATCGCAATATTGCGAAGATTTTTAATCGAATCTGACATAAAAACAACTCTTAAGATTAAGGAAATTAAAACGGATAACTAAAATCAAAATAAATAACTAATTAAAAACAAACAATTAATTAAAATGGATAATTATAACATCTTTATAGAAAAATTTTTAAGAAAACAATCCAAACCGTTAAAAAATTAAGATAAAATCCAAAAAAAATTAAAAATACAAAAAAGCTACCCAAATTTTGGATAGCTTTTTTTGTGTTATTAAACCAAAAATTAGTTCATATCTTTAGTTTGAGTTACAGTTTTTGTGTTATTACCAGAAATTGTGGCATATACACGACGGTTCATTGCTTGACCTTCTTTGGTATCATTGTCAGCAATTGGACGATCAAAACCATAACCTACTGTGCTAATACGTGCTGGGTTAATACCAAATTGGTTAACCAATACACCTTTTACAGCATTTGCACGAGCTTCAGACAGACGTTGGTTGTATGTTGCACTTGAACGTTTGTTGTTTTTAGAAGCATGACCTTCGATCGCAGCCGTTGCATTTGAATATTCATTCATTTTTTCTGCAACTTTTTGAATCTCTGGTCTGTATTGATCTTTGATGGTGGTTTTGTCGTTGTCAAAGAACACACGCAATTCCATACGCAATTGATCATCAATTACTTTTTCTACAGGGCAACCAATTTCATCAACAACAACATTTAATGGTGTGTCTAAGCATTGATCAACACTGTTTGGTACGCCGTCTTGGTCATCATCACCATCAACTTCCTCTACCACATCTACAACAACAGGCTCGACAGGTTCAACAGGCTCTACCACAACTGGATCAGCCGGTACAATCGTTGGCTCAACAACTGGAGCTGCTGGTGCTAAATGTCCACCCAGTGCAACATTCAAGCCAGCCAATGCCATGCCTTCCCACCAGTTATTGTCAAAGTTATGAACCGCACGAGCTTCACCACGTAGGCTTAATGCATCGTTAATACGGTAATAAGCACCCAAACCTACGTTACCAATGGTGTCTTTAGACTGGGCGTATTTTTGACCTGCTTGTACGTTTAATTTGCTGTCTGTTTTTTTGGCTTTAACAGAAATATCAGAAACACCTGCACCAACCAATACGTATGGTTTAAATGGGCTGTTGGTATATCCAGTAAATGTTTCTGTACCCACTGCTAAGTTGGCAGAATACATTTTTTGTTTGGCATCAAATGCAATACCTGCTTCTTTGGCTTTTTTATTTGCAAAAGCATCGGTATTTTTTTCGCCATATTCAAGCTCTAATGCAATGGTTGGGGTTAGCTCGATGCCAATGCCTGCACCAACATACAAATCGCTATCTAACGCAACACCATTGCCTTTACCAGTAATGCCGTTGTTGGCTTGATTTTTTTGTGCATCTGTAACGGTTTGTACACCTGTGTTTAAAGTTTTGCGTTGTTTTTTTGCGGTATCTTTGATGTCATTAGATACATGATAACCCAAAATCAATGGGGTAACGGTTACACCAGCGTTTACAGAGGCGGCTGCTGTCGTTGCCAAAATCGCCAAAGCCAGTTTGTTATAAGCTTTCATAATTCCTCCAAAAGGACTTGTCTAAATTACAATTGGTCTTAAGTTACAATGATGTCTATCTCTCGTGATAGGTCGCTGTTAATATTGACCAATACTAAAAACTGCCTACCAAAAATCTCAGTCGTTAATAGCTTAACGTTTTATCATTAAAATGACAACTATTTTTTTAATTTTTGAAATAATATTACCAAAATATCACAATTTTTTGTTGGTTTTGGCAATCATTGTTCAAAAAATAAACACCATAGACAAAATAATGCATCAGCTGTCGATCTGTGTTAATTTTAATATAGAAAAGTTTTTTTAGCTAGTGTTTTGATAGAATTAATCATGAAAAACTACATTTTTTTACGTTTTTTTACGTTTTAACATTTTTTTGGTGGTTTTTTGTGGTTGTTTTAGGTATGATAATCATTATTTGTTTGCTGTTTTACCCATTTTTTAGATATCATTTTTAGATTAAGGAAAATCTAATGCCGTCTTGTATTTATCATCGTGGCAATTATTTGGGGTTTACTTTAATAGAATTCATAGTAACGATTGTTGTGATGAGTGTTCTTGCAAGCATTGCTATACCAACTGTGGTTGATCAACTTAAAAAATATGAAAGCCAACGTGTCGCAACCACAATCAGTTCACTTTTAAGAATTTCTAAACAAGATGCTATGATTTACCGCAACACAATAACGCTTTGTATCGCTGACGAACAAGGCAAATGTGTTGCTAATAATGGTACAGTATTATTAAGTTTTATTGACAAAAACAACAATCATCACTTTGATGAGGGCGTAGATGTTATTAGAGAACGTGCACCTCTTAAGCTAAGATACGGCATCGTTCAGCTTAGGGTTTCTTTAAGTAAAACTTATGTGAATTTTAAGGCAAGTAATGGCAATCCTATCGGATATATGGGACATATTCGCTACTGCCCTAGTGATAACAATGTGCAAAATATGTTTAAAGTCAGCTTTAACAAAGTAGGCATAATAAAAGTCAAACCCTACAAAGAAGAAAAAACAGGCTGTTAACCAAACGCTTGTCGCATAGATTTTACCGCATTTTCCAAACCCATAAACACACTGTCAGCAATGATCGCATGACCGATATTTAGCTCATGAATGCCACCAATTTGGGCAATTAAAGCCACATTGTCGCGCGTTAATCCATGCCCTGCATTTACCAATAATCTTGGGTTTTGTTGTTTGGCATAAGCAACGGCTTTTTGAATGCGTATCACTTCGCCAGTTATCGCTTGTTGCTTATTTTTTAACCACAATTGTGCATACACGCCTGTATGAATTTCTATTGCATCAGCACCAATTGCAATGCTTTGATCAATTTGGGCAAAATCTGTGTCAATAAAAAGCGATACTTGTGTACCAATTTTGTGCATCTCTTGGATAAAACTGGCAATTTTTTTAGCAGATTTTACCACATCTAAGCCGCCTTCCGTGGTCAATTCTTGGCGTTTTTCAGGAACAAAACACACCCATTCAGGCTTTACATCACAAGCAATTGCAAGCATTTCATCAGTTACCGCCATCTCCAAATTCATACGCGTTTTCATCACAGATTTTAAGCGATATACATCTGCATCTTGGATATGACGGCGGTCTTCTCGCAAATGCAGGGTAATGCCATCTGCCCCCGCCTGCTCACAAAGCAGTGCCCCTAAAACCGGATCAGGATAGCTTATGCCACGAGCTTGGCGCAAGGTAGCGATATGGTCAATGTTCACGCCTAAAAGCGGTTTATTCATAATTATTCCTTTATTTTTTATCAATTTGTTTTTGGTAAATGTGTTTTTGGTAACAGGATAATTGTTGCCAAAGCTCACGGCTTTTAATTGTTTGATAATTCAACAAATTATCCAATACTTGCCGATAAATCACACCAATTTTTCGCAATAAATCACTCAATTCTAACAAATTTTGCGACAATCTTTCAGCAAAAATGTTCGGTTTTGTTAAATATTCTTGCCAATCAATCAACTGTTTGCCAAATATAAGTGGTTGATTATTTGGTATATTTTGAGATTTGTTAACAATTGATACAAAACCTTGCTCCAATCTATAACAATAGTTGGCTTGTGGGTTTATCGGTTGTTGCAAAAAATCTTGTGAAAAATCAATCGCATAACCCAATTCATCTAACAAAACAGTTTCAAATTGGCGCAAAACAAACTGCCAACGCTGATTTTGATGCGTGTTGACTTTACGAAAAATTTGCACCAAACTGTACTCGTATTGTTGCCAAACCTTAGGCATAACCTCTTCTACATTTGCAATTCCTAAGATTTTTAACAATAATTCATTTAAATACAAGCCAATAATCATAGGCTTGCCAAAATTTTGTGAGATCAAAAGCGGTTTGTGTGTTAAAAGTTGGCTTTGACTAAAGGTTTTTAAGCTGTTTTTGCCCGTCGCAAATAACGAAATTGGCATAAACAACGGTAGGTTTTTTTTGCCAATACCATGCACAAGCCCAAATTCTTGGGAAAAAAAGTAGATCAAACTGCGACTTTCGCCATACGGTTTTTGGTGCAGAATATAACCTGTAAGTGGCTCATTTCGCATGGTTTTTTATAGATGATTGGGTTAATTTAGTTTTGACATAGCTGATTAAGTCATGATTGATTGTCGCAACTGTCTGTAAAATATTGTTTTATCTGTAAAATATTTTGCGTATGCTACTATATTTTTTATCATTATGCAAAATTTATTTGTTACGCAAGGTTTATAATCAGTCTTAAAGTCTGTAGTTGCCTTGTTTTGGCATTCAACAAACAATTTGGTTTTTAAAAATAATTCAGTTAAAAAACAATAAAAAACAACGGAAATCTTTTTATATTTACCTTATAATAGGTAAAAAACCAACTTATTGATTATTAATAGTTATCAAAGCTAAGAGTTTATTTTATGTCAAATCATGTAGAAAATTTAAACAATGACAGCCAAAATACCGTCAATCAAGCCGATACCATCAATCAAAACATTATCAGCCAATTTTTTAACAGCGAACAAAAAACCAAACACAACGAAGATTTTCGCACCGGTCATATTGCTATTGTCGGCCGTCCAAATGTTGGTAAATCCACACTGATGAATCATATTTTGGGGCAAAAATTATCCATTACCTCGCGTAAACCACAGACCACTCGCCACCGAATTATGGGCATTTATACCGATGACGACATGCAGGCAATTTTTGTAGACACGCCTGGCATTCACGCCAAAGAAGTGCGTATGATTAACGAACGCATGAACCAAACCGCAACATCTGCCTTGGCTGATGTAGATGTGGTATTGTTTGTGGTAGATGGTTTAAAATGGGTTGGTGATGATGAATTGGTATTTTCAAAACTGCAAAACTTAAATCTACCCATCATTGCTGTGATTAACAAAAGCGATACAATTAAACATAAGGGTGATTTGTTGGCTTTGTTAGAAAAACTTCACAATACAGGCATTTTTAGCGATGTTATACCGATCTCCGCCTTGCGTGGACATAACTTAGATACGTTATTAAGCGTTATTCACAAGCATTTGCCAATTTGTGAACCGATTTACAATGCCGAACAAATGACTGACCGTTCGGAGCGTTTTTTGGCAAGTGAAATCATTCGCGAAAAAGTCATGCGAACGTGTGGTGATGAAATTCCGTACGATCTGACCGTACAAATTGATACGTTTAAAGATGAAGCCGCCCATCAAGATCCAACAACTGGCAAATGGCGCAAAGCGATAACCTTTATTGATGCGACGATTTTTGTGGAACGCAAAGGACAAAAAACCATTATCATCGGCGAGGGCGGTGAAAAAATCAAACAAATTGGTATGGATGCACGCCTTGACATGGAAAAAATGTTTGAGAAAAAAATCATGCTAACCCTGTGGGTAAAAGTGAAAAAAGGTTGGAGCGATGATGAAAGGGCATTAACCAGTTTGGGTTATTAAGATCTAAAACCTTTTATCCGTAATCTTTAACCACAAAAATCTTTAACCACAAAAAAAGCACAAAACAAATTGTGCTTTTTTATTTGTTAACTTTTTATTTGTTAACTTGTTACTTTGTTTTGTTAAACATACCAACCATTACTTAACACTATCTAACATATAATCAACCGCATTGGTAACTTCAACATCTAATAAATCTGCTTTACCACCTTTGGCAGGCATGGCATTAAAACCGTTAATTGCATTGTTATGCAACGTGGTTTTGCCTTTACCAATCCTAGCTGACCAACTTGCTTTATCACCAAATTTTGGCGATCCTAACAAACCTGTGGCATGACAAGTATGACAAACGCCCTCGTAAATGGTTTTGCCATCACGCGGATTGTTTGGATCGGCAGGACCAAGTTGAGCTGCGATGGTGATATCACACTCTTTGCCCTCAAAACACACTTTGCCTTGAGGGGCGATGCGCGCGATTAGATTTGGGTATAACGCAATTAATTTTTGGACTTGTGGTGGATCTTGTGGAATTTCTTCTTTTTTTGCTGGTGTTGGTGCTGATGCAACGCTGGCAGTGGCACTGGCGGTAGCACTGGTTGCTGGTGCAACGCTAGAAGCGGTAGCACTGGCTGTCGGTTCGGCTTGGCTGACAGCGACACCCGCTAGGCTTAGCATGGCAACAGCTGATAGCATAACTACTTTTTTCATTCGTTACATTCTCTTTATTTTCAAGGGTTGCACCGCCATGTATTGACATTTTTTAACACAATGTGCGATGTTTGTAATATTTTCCCTACTATTATAAGGGAAAATCTAAGCAAAAATCTATGATTTTTTATTGCTTTTTAACCCCTAAGCATTTTTTTTAATAAATCTTGCTCCACAAACAGCACCAAAGCAATATAAATCAACAGCAGTGCGTTGGATAACCAAAAGTTCATCGCAAAAACACTCACAATAATCACGCTAAACAGCATTAAAATTGCCAAAAATCCGGTGATTTTTTTGGTTTTATACGGAATTGGATATATTTTTTGTCCCAAAACATACGAAATTGCCGTCATGCTAACATACACCACAAGCGTTACCCAAGCTGACACCATAAAACCGTATTTTTGCAAAAATAAAACGTGCAATAAAATCGTAAGCCCCGCTCCAAACCAAGAAATTGCCGTGCCAATTTTGGTGCGATCGGTAACTTTATACCAAGTGGATAAATTGTAATAAATCCCAAAAAACAAATTGGCAATCACAATAATCGGTACAATATCTATTGCCGTCCAATAACTGCTATCTGTGATAAACAGGCGTTTAAGCCAAGAAATATTGGCAATAATCCCTAAGGCTACAACAGATGCAAACAAGGTAAAATACTCGGTCAGTGTGGCATAAGTTTTGGTGGCATCGGCATTTTTCATTTGTTTAAACAAAAACGGCTCAATGCCCATACGATAAGCTGTAACAAAAAGTGTCATTAGTACTGCTAATTTATACACGCCACCATATGCCCCTGCATCGCCTTTGTCAATCCAATAATATTGCATGATTTTGTCAAAATTTTCATTCACCATAAATGCCAATCCTGCCAACATTACAGGATAAGAATAGTTTAACATTTTTTTAAACAAATCTTTATCAAAATCAAATTTTACTTTGACAATGATTGGCAATAACATGACAAAAGTTGCAAAACTTGCCACCAAATTACTAAAAAATGGGTAAGAAACTTGCTGATGCAAGCCGATACTTTTGGCAAAATCCACAGACACAAAACGAAATAAAACAATCACAAGCACCGTCTGAATCAAAATAGACGACACGCGAATGACGGAATACCTAATGGGTTTGTTGTGAAAACGCAACCACGCAAACGGTATGGTACACACAGCATCAAAAAACGCGATCCACGCAAACCAACGTAAATACTCAGGGTTTTTTGCATAATCCAACAAAACAGCAAGCGGATAATTCAACAACAAAATCACGAGCAAAAATAGCGTTGCAAGACCGGTTACAAACCAAAACGAGGTATTAAACACTTTTTGATGCATGCCATTCTCGCCTGCATAGCGAAAATACGAGGTTTCAAAACCAAAAGTTAGCATGATGTTGATAAACGCGATCCACGCATATAAACTGGTAAAAATTGCAAAGGCTTCTTTGTCTATATAATTGATATATAAAGGATTTAATAAAAAAGTGATAATCCGTGGCAAAATTGCCCCAATCCCATAAATAATCGTTTCGCCCAACAAACGTTTAATATTCACACGCCACCTATTTGGTTTTTTTAATTGTTATTGTTATTGTTATTGTTTTTGAGTTGAAGGTAAATTTTGTGTACTTGATTGACTTTTTCTTTGGTCAAAAGATTGATCAAATTTTGCCAAATGCTGTGATAACCATAGCCACCTTGTAGCATTTCTTGTTTGGCTTGCTCAATTGTCCAGTTTTGCTGAATAATCCGATACATAGCAATCACAATCCCTGTTCGGTCAGAACCGTGATAACAATGCACCAATACTTTTTTGCCTAGTTTTTGTTGATTGTCAATTTCCAACAAAATTTTAGCAAGTTGTTCTGGGGTTACCGCCCACGTTTTTAACGGGTGATTGATTAAAGTAAAATTCTTATTGTTAAGTTGCTCTTCATTTTCATCACGGTTAAAATAACGCAAGTTAATAATTGCATGAATGTTTTGCGATTTTAACAGGTTTATATCTTCAGACAACATCTGTTCACTTCGAAAAAGCTGGTCGTCCACTTGATAAAAATTACTATCCGCTTCAATAAGTTTTGCCCAATGACTGGGACGAGGTTCCGGCAAAGGCGGTATGGCACAAGCGGTCGCTGCGATAACGATAACGGCAAGAGCAAAGCGTTTTTTTTGCATAGGTTTTACGTGAATGGGTTAATTTTTTAAAGTGTATAGTTTAATCAATTTGCCCCAAAAAAGCATTAATTTTTAGCAAAACACAACTCAAAGCCACAACGCAGTGCAAAGCCACAACATGTTGCCAAAACATGTTGCCAAAACACACTGCTAAAAATATACTGCTAAAGTAGTAGTTTTTTTACCATTGGTTGAGTATTTTTGCACAAAAAAATCTTTTATAATAACCAGCAAACCAAAAACTTAGGCAACGCTTAGCACAAAATTATAATGAAAACCTTGTCAATCGGCTCGTCATCTCACCTTAAAACAGCGATCGGTATCGGTCAATCGCCCACACACGATTTACAAAACCAAACGCACACACCTGTTTTGATTGATAAATTTCATAGACAACTGACTTATTTACGCTTGTCAATTACTGATTTTTGCAATTTTCGTTGTGATTATTGCTTACCAAATGGCTATCAAGGCAAACGCCCAAACAACGAGCTTACATTGTCTGAAATTGACACACTCATTGACGGTTTTAAACGCCTTGGTACAAAAAAAGTGCGTCTAACAGGAGGTGAACCGTCTGTTCGGCGTGATCTTGGTGATATCATTGCCATCGTTAAATCGCATGGCATTGCCAAAACAGCCATCTCATCAAACGGCTATAAACTGCACAAACATTTATCCGCTTGGCAACAAGCCGGGTTAAATCAACTCAACCTTAGCGTAGACAGTTTTAATCCGAAAGTGTTCAAAAAAATCACAGGTTTTGATACACTGGCTACATTGTTACAAGATGTGGATACATTGCTTGATACCACCGACATTCACCTAAAGATGAATGGTATTTTAAGGGCAGATACCGTTTATGACAATCTGATGTCCGTCCTTGATTTTGTCAAAAACCGCCCTGTAACTTACCGTTTTATTGAGTTTATGCAAACTTCAGACAATCAAGATCTGTTTTTTGCCCAAAACCAAACCGCGACACTCATTAAAAATCACCTTGCCAAAAACGGTTGGAAATTACGCCCAAAACACAGCGATGACGGCCCTGCCCTTGAATACGTTCATACTGATTACGCAGGCAGCATTGGCATTATTGAACCATATCACAAAAATTTTTGTAACAGTTGTAACCGCTTGCGTGTTAGCAGTCTTGGCAAGGTGCATTTGTGCTTGTTTGACAGTCAAAATTACGACATTCGTAAGTTTTTACAAAATAATGACACGCCAGGGTTGATTGATGCGCTACAAAACCTAATGCCAATTAAACCTGAACATCATGATCTAAACACTCATAGCGGATTGATGAAAAATTTATCCTTGGTTGGTGGTTAGTTTTTGTCCGCGGTTTTGGCAACGATTTTGCCAATTGCTTGTTAAAACATTTGTTAAAAGATTTGTTAAAACATTTGTTAAAACATTACATAATTTTAATTTACCTAGGAGACGTCATGTGTAAACTTTGCAACCATTCTGTTCACACAACCAACAACCATACAGATAGCCCAAAAACCGCCAAACCGTTTATCCCTTTAAATATCGCGGTGTTAACCGTATCAGACACACGCACACTAAATGAAGATACCTCGGGCAAATATTTGGCAGACAGTATCATTGAGGCAGGGCATACGTTGTTTGAGCGAACTTTAACCACTGATGACATTTATCAAATTCGCGCGGTGATTAGCAACTGGATTGCCAACCCAAATGTTCACGCGGTGATTACCACAGGTGGCACGGGTTTTTATGGGCGAGACAATATGCCTGAGGCGGTGGCAGTATTGTTTGATAAATCGGTAGACGGTTTTGGAGAGATGTTTCGCCTGCTCTCAAAAGATGAAATTGGCATGAGTACGTTACAATCTCGGGCAATAGCAGGCATGGCAAACAATACAGTGATTTTTTGTTTGCCCGGATCAACAGGAGCGTGTCGCACAGGTTGGCTAGGAATTTTACAACAACAACTGGACAATCGCACGCTTCCTTGTAATTTTGTACCGCATCTTATGCGCCAAAATCCTAAGCATTAACCAATTAAACATTAACCGATTAAGTATTAACATGATAACGCTATCTGGCATCTTAATTTTAGCAGGAGGGCAATCCTCTCGCATGGGCTCACCCAAAGCATTATTGCCCATACCAAGCAATAACGCCAATAGCGATACTTTGCTTAATTTTCATATTCAGCACGCCAAACAAATTAGCAACACGATTAGCAACATAAACCACTCAATTACAATTTTAATCGGCAATAATGACAAAAAATTTAGCCTGCCAAATGATGTTATCGCGATCAGTGATTATATAAAAAACGCAGGGGCGTTATCATGCT
Source organism: Moraxella macacae 0408225 (assembly GCF_000320365.1). Lineage (GTDB taxonomy): Bacteria > Pseudomonadota > Gammaproteobacteria > Pseudomonadales > Moraxellaceae > Faucicola > Faucicola macacae. Next base: position 714,824 of record NZ_ANIN01000001.1, on the reverse strand, counting down.
TGCTAAATGCGTTTGTTTATTGTCAAAATCACAGGCTAACTGGTGATTACATTTTGGTAGCAAGCTGTGATAATTTAATCGGTATTGATAAGCTATATAATAAACTTATTAAAGCAAAACCTAATAGTCAAGTGATTTATCTTACGCATAACGATAAAGATTACCCACTGCTTGGACTGTATCGTTTGGATTTGATAACCGATCTAAAAACCTATTTGGATAATGGGGAACGCTCTGTCATGAAGTTTTTGAAAGACAAATCTGTACAAAAAATTGCCATGGATACCGGTTGGCAAAATTTGGCAAATTTTAATACCCTTGCTGAATTTCAGCATGCTTTGCAATATTTTAACCCATTAACCCAATTTTAAAACCTAATTAAAGAAGACAAGCCATGCCAAATTTAACCCACTTAGACGCAAACGGTAATATCACAATGGTCGATATCGCCGATAAACCCACGACTGCACGCACCGCCACAGCCACAGGCAAGGTTGTTTTTGCACCAAACATTTACACCAAAATAAAGCAAGCCTGCGGACAGACCAAAAAAGGATCGATCACCGCCATAGCTCACATTGCAGGCATTATGGGAGCGAAAAAAACCCACGAGCTTATTCCACTATGTCATGCCTTAGCGCTTGACACGGTAAAAATGGATTTTGATTATGATGATGTCAATCATGCTCTTGTGGTTAGTGCCACTGCCAAAACCACCCACAAAACTGGCGTAGAAATGGAAGCCCTTACCGCGGTATCTGTCGCGTGTTTGACCATCTATGACATGACCAAAGCACTTAGTACCAAAACGCCCAATACCAAAACGCTTAGCAATGACATTGTGATTGGTGATATTTGCTTGGTTAATAAAACCGGAGGAAAATCTGATTATGCCAAATATTTGTAATGACAGTCATAAAATTCATGATAAAAAAATTAACGTATTGTACTTTGCCAGTCTTGCCGATCATGCAGGCATTGACGAAGAACAGCTTATGGTAAATGACGAAACCGCTGGGCAAATTTTTGACAAATTATCGCAAAAATACAATTTTTCATTGAGTAAAGACAAAATCGCCGTCGCTATCAATCATGAATTTAGCAATTGGCAAACACCCATCAATCACGGTGATATATTGGCATTCATTCCGCCTGTGGCAGGAGGTTAATATGGTTTTGAATAAAAAACCACACCAAAACTCATCAAGCATATCACTTAGCGAATATGAAGCATATCAAACCGCGATTCATCATGGTTTTGCTCTGCTTGACAAACCCATTGATGACAGACAGCTAAAAACAGCACTATTAAACAACAACTGTGGAGCGTTGGCAACCTTTGAAGGGTGGGTGCGTAACCACAATAATAAACGCACGGTTACCCATTTGACCTATTATGGCTATGAAAAACTTGCCCTCAATCAAGGCAAAAAAATCATACAACACGCCAAAGAAAAATTTGACATACAGCACGCTATTGCTCTGCATCGCATTGGCGATCTTAACGTGGGTGATATGGCGGTATGGATTGGCGTTACCGCCCATCACCGTTATCCTGCTTTTGATGCGTGTCGCTGGTTGCTAGATAGCATAAAATCAGACATTCCTGTATGGAAACAAGAGTTTTACGCCGATAGCACCAAAAGTTTATGGCTTTCTAACAATGGATAGCCAAGCAACCAAAAAAACCACAATCTTTAAAATAAATTTTTATAAAAATCAATCATCTATAAAATTTTTGAAAAAATTTAAAAAAAGTGCTTGACTTGGTTTTAAAAATCCTTATAATATGCAACACAACGAAACAACAGACAAACAAAAAATCTTGTGAAAGTTTGTTTGTAAAAGTTTGTTGATTTAAAATGCGGGAATAGCTCAGTTGGTAGAGCACGACCTTGCCAAGGTCGGGGTCGCGAGTTCGAATCTCGTTTCCCGCTCCAAATTCTAAAAACCACTTATGATTAAGTGGTTTTTTATTGTGTGCGTTTTTTACGCATGGATTTTTTATTGTATGGATTGATTGCACAGATTGATTGTATTGTGCCTTTTTTTGGGCTAAACTATCAATATCTGCCACAAAATCTGCCAACCTAAACCATGCCAAGTTTATCCAATCAATCTCTTACCAAACACGCTTTTGCCAAAATCAATTTGTTTTTGCACATTACAGGCAAACGTGATGACGGCTATCACAATTTACAAACCGTTTTTCGCTTGATTGATTTGTATGACGCGCTGACGTTTTGTCCAACCAATCAACAAATTCCTGCTAATTTTAACCACAACAATTTACCGATTCGGTTAACCATACAACAAGAAAATCACGCCAATCAAACAATTACCGAAAATTTGTCGGATAATTTAATCGCCAAAGCCGGGCTTGCCCTATTGGAATTTGCCAAAAATCAACAAAAATTAAGCATTGCACAAATCAGCCAATTGCCAATCATTGACATTCATTTAACCAAAAAATTGCCAATGGGAGCAGGACTTGGTGGCGGTTCATCTAACTGCGCAACAACGTTAACCACACTCAACGAAATTTGGCAACTACAGCTTAGCCAAACAGAGTTAATCCAAATTGGAGCAAGCCTTGGGGCAGATGTGCCAATTTTTATCCTTGGACAAAGTGCAATTGGCGAGGGAATTGGTGAGCTGCTAACGCCAATTACACTGCCCCCACAGCAATTATTGTTGCTAATGCCAAATTCTCATATCAATACCAAACAATTGTTTGCAAATTGTAATTTACAGCGCAACTGCCAAACCCTATCTCACGCATTTTTACGCCAACATACCGCGGATTTTTGCGACCATTTAAGCAAAGATTTTATCAATGTATTTGAGCCAATTGTTAGCCTGTTATCACAGCCTGTTTGTCAAGCACTCAAATATTTACAAAACTTGGCAGATAGCAGCAAAACCACGCCACGCATGACAGGATCTGGCGGATGCGTGTTTTTGCCCTTGCCCATGGATTTAGACCAACAAATCAACCAACAAACATTGGCAAACTGGCAAAAAAACGCCCCATGTAAAAGCGTCATCGTAAAAACACTATAAAATCCACGCAAAAAAAACAACACATCAAAAACAAAAAAAGGAACGCAATGTTCCTTTTTTTGTCAAATTTTAAAATTTGATTATTTTGCTTCTTTAACACCGTCAACAGCATCTTTGGTAGCATCAGCGGCTTCTTTAGCAGCTTCTTCTGCGTTTTCAGCAGTTGCTTCTGCTTGTTCAGCGGCGGCGTCATTACCCATTGCAGCGGCGTCAGATGCATTTTCAGCAGCGATAGATGCTGTGGTTGCAGCAGCCATAGCAACAGAAGCGGCTTGTTGGGTAGCATCATCATGTGGTGCAGATGCGGCATCAGCCATAGCAACAGAGGCAGCCTCTACTGCTTCAACTTTTGCTTCATGAGCTTCTTCAGCTGGTTTTGAACAACCAGTTAATGCCAAAGTTGCCAACAATGCAGATAATGCAATTGATTGAAATTTCATACAATTTCTCCTAAAAAAGAATTTAACCCCATCTTTACCTACTCTGGTTAAAACTTATTATCGCTTATTGTCAGTTGTGTTTTTTGCAAAAACAGCGTATTGAGTTCTTACACAATCCAAACATTTTTTGAATTGGTGAATGATATATCCACCCAAGTCTGCAACAAGCACATCGTTTTTGTTTTAATCTGCTTCAAAAACAGACACAGCGTTTAAAACAGATACCAAAGTTGTTTTGATGCTTCGCTACACTATCAATCTATTCATTTGCGATGATAACATAGATGATGATAACATCGATTTAGTTAGATTTATTTAGATCTTAAGAAGCGGTTAGAAACCTGTTAAATTAAAACCTATTAAATTAAAGGGGTTGTTAATAGAATGTACGCGACATATAAAGCGAACGTATTTTAGCCCAGTTTTTTTAAAAAGAAAATCTTTTTTTTGGCTAAATTGTAACAAATTATTTAGTTTTTGATAAAAAGATATCTTTTTTCGTAAAAACTTAGAAATAATATTCTAACACAAATGTTTATTAGTTGTATAGTATCTTTTTATTTATTACAAATTCTTTAGATTTTTTTAATTATTATCAATAAGTTAGCTTAACCATGCCATCTTTAACGCATAAGCAATGATCAAAGGTGATAAAATTAGTGCAAAAATACTTCCTGCCAATAACAACGCCAAAATCGGTAACCCATTCATGCCTGTGGCAAACAAATCCACAGCACCTGTTGCAAAAATCAACACAGGCAATTGCATTGGCAATGCCATCAAAGGAACAAGTATTGCCCCATTTTTTAGCGACAAGGTCAAACTACTGGCAATTGCCGATAGACACAATAACAATGGGCTACCGACAACAATTGACACGCTTAAAATCAATGTATCACGAGCATCTAAACCAAACAGTGGCATTGCCAAAATTGCCAAAATTGCCACCATGCCTGCACTTGTAAGCCAATGCACCATTAACCTTGCCAACACCCACAAAGACAGTGATGCACGAGCCACAACCAACTGAGCAAGCGTGCCATTTTCCAATGCAGGTTTAAACAGATTGTCCATACCCATAACCAATGACAACAATCCTGCAATCCACACCGCAGGTACGCCAAGCTGTTTTAACAGTTTTGGTTCAGATCCGACAGTAAGCGGAAACAAGGTAATGATTATCAAAAACAACACAAGCGGATATAGCCATTGCATTTTGTTTTGTTGTTTGATTTGCCATTCGCGTTGCCAAAGGGTAGAAAAATCAACCGTATTCATGTTAAATTTGTGTTGCACTCAATGTTTGTAGAAATAATGTTTGTAGAAATAATGTTTGTAGAAATAATGTTTGTAAAAATAATGTTTGTAGAATAAAGATTTATTTGGGTTAAAAATATTAAAAACCATCAGATAAACTTTTGTAAATCCAAGGTTTTATTTGCCACAGATACGGTTTGATGACTGGTTAACAACACCGTACCGCCTTGATTGGCAAAATCTTGCATGATTTTTTCAACTTTTGCGATCATATTTATGTCCAAGGCGGTCAATGGTTCATCTAACAACCAAAACGGTATTGCATCGGATTGTTTGACACAAAACCACAAACGAGAAAGCCCTACGCGACGCATCTGTCCTGCCGATAACTGATAACAAGCAATGTCTTCATAACCTGCCAACCCAACCCAGTGTAATGCTTGCGACAGTTCATCTGCTGTTGGCTTGATAGCATATAACCCCAACAAAAAGCGTAAATTCTGCTTCACACTAAGCTGTGCATGAATGCCAACTTGATGGGCAATGTACAGTGGCTGCGTGGGTAGATTTGGCTTGCCTTGGTATAAAACTTCACCTTGTATTATCGGAATTAAACCCGCCAATTGCATGATAAACGTGGTTTTGCCCATGCCATTTTCACCGGTTAAATGACAAATATCGCCTTGATACAGTCGAAAGGATACATGGTTACATAAGACAAACTCACCGCGTTGAATGGCTACATCACAACACGCCAGTACAGGCTCGGTAGATTTTATTGCAGAACTGGAAGTGGGTGGCTGATTTGGCATACTGATTTTACACAAAAAATTTGCTGTATCTATTTTGCTGTATTATAGCGATTTATCATGAATTTTGCCAATTTGGTAAAAAAGTCAATTTGGTAAAAAGCCAATTTGGTAAAAACAAAAGCCTCTTAACGCATTAAAAGGCTTTATTGAATTTTACAAAATTAAATTTACAAATCGTTTGTTAAATTTGTTAGACTTTGGCACGGCTTTGCATTTCTATCAGCCTTTGAATTGCAGAAAACAAATCCTCTTCACTAAAAGGCTTACAAATAAAGCCTCTTGCGCCATATTGTAATGCCTGTAAAGCCGTTGCCTTGTCCGATAACGCCGACACAACCAGAATACTCACGCCCGTGCCTTGCCCTATGATTTTTTGAATGCACTCTAAGCCGTCCATTTCAGGCATGGTTAAATCCATCGTGACAAGGTCAGGTTTGTGTTCAGCAAATTTTTGTAACGCTTCCACACCATTACTGGCAGTGGCAACAATTTCAATATCACTATTGGCAAAGCTGCGCTCAATACGGTTACGGATAATATTGGAGTCATCAACTATCATCAAACGGTATGCCATAATTTTTTAACCTCATTGTTAAGGCAATCAATATTTTATTTTAAGATTTAAAAAACAAAACCTTGATTGAAAAATAATATTATAGGGGTTTATCGTGGAAAAGTCACGCTCATTTGGGTAAATTGGTTCGGTTGACTGTTCATACCAAATCTGCCTTGCCCCTCCATTGCCAATTGACGCACGATATCCATGCCCACGCCACGTCCTGCATCTTCATCTTGTTTGTCGGCGGTGGATACGCCTGCACTTAACATCAAACGCACCAAATCTTTTGACTGTAGGTTTTTGGCTTGCTCTTTGGTAACTTGTCCAATTTCTACCGCCTTATCGCGGATTTTTTCCCAATTAATGCCTTGGCCATCGTCGGTAATGCTCAATTTTTGTTGATTGTCAGCAATATTTTCCAGACTTAATGTTACCACGCCCAATTCAGGTTTGCCTTTGGCAAGGCGTTCGCTAGGGCTTTCGATACCGTGCACAATGGCATTTTTTAGAAACTGGGTTGCAATGTCTTTATATAAGTGGCTTTTTTCTTCGCTAATTGACGTATTGTCAAAACCATTCACCGAAACCACAACTTTTTTGCCTTGTCGATTGGCAATGTCATTGGCATAGTTGCCAAAATAATCTTGCCAATAATTGTCTTTAGTGGAAATTGGATCGGATTTATGGGGGTTTATCAGTGCAATTTTGCTCTCGGCGGATTGATTTGTTGCTTGATCTGTTGGTTTGGCGGCCACATTTTCATCTTTTAGATTTAGGCGTAAGGTCAACTCTTCAATAAAATTCACCATATCCATCAATTCATTTAACGCAATGGTAAAACTTAAGAAATCATTGCCTGTTAATTGGCGTCTTTCCAGCAGTTGTTTGACTTGAGATTCTTGTTTTTCAACAATATCCACAACTGCATTAAGTTTAATCGCCGATGCATCGCCTTTTAGACTGTGGCTTTCACGATAAAGCTGTTGTGCTTTGTGCAATAGCGTATCGGATTGTTCCATTTTTAACACATTATTCATGCGTTCAATCCGCTGTTTGGTTTCTTTGATAAAGTTGTTTAACTGGGTTGGATTCACCGTTAACAAATAACTAATCATCTCAATTTGACGATCGTGTTGTTCACGGTCTTTTTGCATTTGTAGTTCCAAACGCACCTCGTTGGTTACATCTACCACGCTTACGAATACTTTTTCTACGTTTTTACTAACTTCGTCCATCACGCGCAAAAAGTTAAATTCCAAAAACTTGGTATCGGTAATGCCTTTTTTATTCACATAAGACACCAGCACTTGTTTTAATGGATTTAAATCTTGGATTAAATCCTCCACCACCCAACTGTTGTAAAGTTGATCAATAAACAGCTTGGTAGTGTCCATGTCTTTTTGGCTAATCATACCTTTTAACAAGTCATACATGCAGCGCCCTGCAATGTTTTTTTGTTGCAGAATTTCCTCAAGTTTACCTGAATATTGATCGGCGATTCTTAAATCTTTGTCAATCAGGAATAACCCTTCATTGACTGTATTCATAATATCGTCGGTTTGTCTTTGTGCAATGAGCAATTCTTCATGCGCTGCGGCCAATTGTTTGTCCGATTTGAACAATTGACGCAATGCCCCAAAAATAATCCCTAAAAATAACAAAAACGCAATTGCCATACCAACAACCTGTACCATGCGTAACTGGGCGGTTTGTTGTTGGATATTGTTGTTAAGATAGTTGGCATAATCATTTGTTTCATTGCTTAATGACAAATTATACAAACGCGTATAATCCATCAGATATTCAGCGGTATTTTTACTAAGTTTGCCAGCTTCATTGTCTTTAATAAAGTTTTCAAGCAACCCTTGATACGGCGTCCAAATGGTTTGGATAGCCTCTAAAGTTTTGATTTGGTTAGGATCGGTTGTTGCTGTAATGACGGTTTCATGCCCATTTTCACCTTTAACCACGCCACCTTGTTTAAAGGCCTGTAGGGTTTGGTCAAACAATTGGTATTGCTCGGTAATTTCTTCAAGTTGAAAAATCGCGGACTGAGGCAAATCCGTTATCGAAACTTTTTCTACCGATACATTGTCTTGCTTAGTGTTATATTGCTTAGTGTTATATTGCTTAGTGTTATATTGCTTGGCGTTTGGGTTGGTTGTTGACTGGGGGGGGGAGATGGCAGCATTCAAATACAAATTTGTATCAAACAAGTTTTTTGACAACCGCTGCACCAAAACTGTTTGTTGCGATGCCAAATCAAGCTCTTGAGTTGCTTTGGCAATGCGATGAGACACAACAAACGTTAAACTGGATAAAAGCAAAATCAGGGCAAAAAATGCACCAATTAATACAATCAAAAACTTATACTTGGTAAAAATTCCAACTTGTTGGGTATTGGCTAAATTCGTTGACATGAGCGATATTCCAAAATGAGGTTGATATCAAAACTTACTTGGTTTCTTGGTATGGCACTTGAATCACATTGTGTTCCATTTTATACTCAATGCCTTGCAAAGGTGTAACCCCTGCTGCTAAATTTGCCGCCAAGCGCAACGATGATTTGGCTTGATTGTCAAAATCATTTAATACGGTTGCGGTCATTTCGCCTGCTTGAATGGATTTAACTGCATCTGGTGTTGCATCAATACCAAAAACCGGTAGTTTTATCCCTTTTTCTTTAAGCGACAAAACTGCACCCAATGCCATACTGTCATTGTTTGCCAAAATCACTTCTACTTTAGAAAAATCAGGCAATTTTGTCCATGTGTCTAACAGCTCTTGTGCTTTGGTTGTGTTAAACATCGCATAATCTTGGAATACTTTTTCTACAGGAATGCCTAAACTTGGATAGTTTTGCATCGTGCCAATCGACCATTTGGTGCGTGCTATCGTCCCTGTGTGATTGGGAATGCCCTCAAGCATAGCAAATTGGATAACGCCGTCTTTGTTTTTATCCCAACTGGGGTTATTTTTCCATGTTTCCAGCACTTTTAGCCCTTGTAACACGCCTGCTTGCGTTGCATCGCCGTCTACAAAATACGCCGTTGAACAACTGGCAAGGTTTTTATCGCCCGGGTTTCGGTTAAAAAACACCAATCCAACTTTGCCACAATATTTATCAATCACCGCTTTGCCTTGGTTAACATCTACCAGATTAATCACCAATGCTTTTGCACCTTTGGCAACCATTTCATCTAGTTGTTTGTCTTGGACAGCTTGGTCATTATTGGCATGATCAATCAATAACGTAAGATTTGGCTGATTTTTTGCTTCTGTTTCATAGGTTTTATAAGCCCCTTGGAAAAAAGGGTTGCTTTCGATACTGCTCATACTCATTCCCACTGTACTAACAGGGTATTGGGAATAATCTGCCGTTGTGGCGGTGGGCTGTGTCGCAGTAGAACAAGCTGTCAAACACACACAACCGCCCAAAAATAGGGTGTGGTTAGCGATTTTCATTCAGCACCTTTATTAATACAATGAGAAAAATAACTGGCTATATTTTAACAAAATTTAACGATATAAGATATCCTTAAATTCATTAAGAGCTAAATATTATTACTAATCTGCAAAAAATACAACAAAAAATTAATGTTTTAGCAAAATTTGGTTAGAATTTTATGAACCCAACAGTCAAGCTGTAGCAATTGCTTGGATTTTACCGATGGGTTGGAATAATTAGGTGGTTTGGCAGGTTTTATGGCTATAGCTTGAGAAATGCTTGCGAACCGTAGCGGTTTAGCTTTGCGGTATTTAAGGCTTTGAGCATGGTTACTTATTTGTTAAATAGTTACTTATTTATTAAATAGTTACTAGCAAATTTTTAATTGAATTTCAATGAAAGCAGTTACTAGCCCCACTTCCAACACAACTCACTTTCCAAACCTCTCAATTGCCTCTTTTAAAACCACACTGTCATCAAAATCATAACGCACGCCGTTAATTTCTTGATACGTTTCATGTCCTTTGCCTGCAATCACAACAATATCATCTGCACGGCTATTTTTTACTGCAAATTCAATTGCCGTTTTGCGATCAGGCTCAATCTGCGTTTTGTAATGTTCATTGCACGTCATGCCCTCTTGCATGTCTTTTAAAATAGCAAGCGGATTTTCTGTGCGTGGATTGTCAGCGGTTAACACAACTTTATCAGCAAGTTTTAACGCCACCTGCGTCATCAAGGGGCGTTTGCCTTTATCACGATCGCCGCCACAACCAAACACAACCCAAAGATCGCCTTTGCAATGCCCTTTTAAACTTGTTAACACTTGCTCTAACGCATCTGGCGTATGGGCATAATCCACAATAAACGCACCCGCTTTAGACGCCACTTTATCCATGCGTCCTGTTGCACCTTTTAATTGCTCAATGGCAGATTTTACCGTATCAAAAGGCATGCCAATTGCCATTGCCGCTCCAATACTTGCCAAAAGATTTGCCACATTAAACCGCCCCAAAAGCGGGCTTTTAAAACACATCTCCCCAAAAGGTGTAACAACGGTTAAATCAACACCATCAAGGCTTGGCGTCATGGTTTTGGCAAAAAAATCCGCCTTATCGTCGTTTAGACTGTACGTCCACACATTCAAATTTGACTCTTTGGCAGTATGAATAAATTCTTCACTCATTTTATCGTCAAGGTTAATAATAGCATGAGTAAGTTGTAAAAACAGATTTTTGTCAAACAATCTGGTTTTGGCATGCACATAATCGTCCATATTCTCATGATAATCCAAATGATCGCGCGAAAGGTTGGTAAAAATTGCCACTTGTATTGGCAAACCCTGCAAACGGTGTTGGTGCAAGCCGTGAGAACTTGCTTCAATGGATAAAAATTGCACGCCTGCTTTGGCAACATCATGCACAGCATGGTGCAAATTAAACACTTCCATGGTGGTATGCGTGGCAGGTTTTAGTTTTAGCACGCCCTTACTCATCACGCCATTACCCGCCGTACCCATAACGCCCACTGTTTGACCGCCAAAAAAAATCAATTGAGCAACAAGCTGGCTAACTGTGGTTTTGCCATTTGTGCCTGTAACAGCAATGATGCTCGGTAATTTGGCAGGACAATCAAACTGTAAACTTTGACAAATCAAATCACCCAAAAACTTGCGAATGGTTGGCAAATAAATCACCTTATCAGATTCATTGACAATATCAGACACATCAATTTCTGACAATACAAACGCACACTTGTCTTTAGCAGAATTTAAATATATTTTTATGCTATCTAAATCAGTTGTTGCATTTGGATTTTGAGATTTTAACAAAACAAACACATCGCCACATGCTAACTTTCGGCTGTCTACTTGTAGTGATTTAAAATCAATCTTTAAGACAGAATTTAGTGTTTTTTTTAAATCATCGGTCAAATTAAACTGTTGTAATTGCATAACATTCCTTATTTTGTTCATAAATTTTTAACTATCTTTTAAATAAAAAGCTGGCTTAAAAAAATTACAAGTCATTGACACTTTCTAAAGTAACTTGCGTGGTTTCTTTGCCTGTCAAGGGTTTGTCAAAAGGTATGTTGTATAAGCGCAAGGTTTCTTTCATGACGTTGCGAAATACAGGAGCTGCAACCAGTCCGCCAAATTTTTGCAATTGCGGATCTTCTACCATAATTGCAACCACAAAACGTGGCTTGCTTGCCGGGGCAATACCAACAAAAGAGGTGCGATACTGGTTATCATAATAACCCCCTTTTGGATTGGTGCGTCTAGCCGTTCCTGTTTTGCCTGCAACTTGATAGCCATCAATGGCGGCTAATTTTGCCGTACCGCCTTCTTCGGTAACACTTGACATCATATCCACAATTGCCAAAGCATCGCTTTGCTTGATCACCTGATATGGTTTTGGTTTGGCAAATGGTATGGCAACACTGTTCATGTTATTGCTATTCATGGCATTATCACGGATACTTTTTACCAAGGTTAATGGATAAAAAACCCCGCCTGAACCCAATATTGTGTATGCTTGAGCAAGCTGCGCCAGCGTAACATCAATGCCATAACCGTAAGCTACCGTACCACGCTGTGATATTTCTTTGACATCAGGGGTTGGCACAATGCCTTTTACCTCACCTGGAAAATCCAAATTGGTTTTTTTGCCAAAACCAAAAGCTTTTTGTCCATCGCTCATCACTTGAGGTGGCAGTGATAACGCAATTTTTGCCGAACCTATGTTACTGGATTTTTGCAATAATTGGCGTAAACCAATCACCCCTAAATTACCATGGTCGCGGATAGTATGCCCTTGTAATTTCATACTGCCCGGGTTTGTGTCGATTTTGGAATTCATGTCGTATTGCCCTGAATTTAAACCAATCGCAACGGTAATAGGCTTCATGACTGATCCGGGTTCAAATTTATCAACCACTGCATGATTGCGCTGATTTTCATTGGTCATGCTGTTTAAATCATTGGGATTAAACGATGGCCAATTTGACATAGCCATAACCTCGCCTGAATTCACATCTACAATCATACCTGTCGCCCAGCGTGCTTTTTGCACCCGTCCAACGCGTTCAAGCTCTTGATACAAAATATATTGCAAACGGCTGTCAATGGTAAGTTTAATATCCTTACCTGCCACCTCAGGCTTAATTTGCTCCAACTCTTTAAGGCGGTTGTTTTTGGCATCTTTTATCACACGCATCTCGCCTACCGAACCTGCCAACGCATTCTCAAAAATTGCCTCAATGCCTGATTGTCCGCGGTAATGCCCCTGCTCTTTGTCCGCAGAACGCGACATAAAACCGAGCAATTGGGCATTTGGTTGTGGTTGTGGGTAAAAACGCTGATAAAAATGTTCAATATTTACGCCAACAAACTCTGCATCTATGATCGGTTGTGCCCTTTCTGGATTTACATTTTTCATCAACATAAAATAATGCGAGCCTGCCCCTGTTGGAAGCACGGCTTTTACCGCTTCTTTATCATTAAAATCAATGTTGTGATTCAGATGTAGTGCATGATGAAATTGTGCCACATCAATGCCTGTCAATGTCGCCAGTTTTTGTAAATCCATATTTTTTAAACGTTGCTCTACCCGAGCTTTGGCTTTATTTACGCTTTTACTGGGTTTGGCTTTGTTAAGACTTGCTTCTTTGGCTTTTAAGTTATAATACTCAACTGCATAATCATGTGGACTAAAAGTTAAGGTTACAAGTGGGGCGGAAATTGCAAGCGGAATGTTATTGCGATCAACAATCATGCCACGATACGGCGGTTGTTTTACCGTGGTGGTAATCAAGGTATTGCCTTTTTCTTGATAAAATTTGGCATTAATCACCTGCACATATGCCACTCGACAAAACACCGCTCCAAAACACAATATCATAAGCACCCACACGATCTTAAAGCGAACACTGTCTTCTTCTACACTCCCACGCATGGATGCACCCACGCCTTTTTTTGGCTTAGGTTTTTTCGGTGTTTTGTTAAGATTTTTTTTATCGCGGTTAAGGTATTTTAACATCTTGTTGCCTGATTTTGCCTAAATGCTTGCCTGATTTTTGGCAATGTTGCTTAAGTTTTAATGTTGGGTTCGTGGGTCAATGACAATGGTTTGGGTTGTAGAAGTTGTTGCATTGTTTTTGGCATTGTTTGTCGTGTTGTTTTTAAGTGCTGCACCGTTGTTAATCACAATGCGATCGGATACATTGGGATAAAACATGTTTAATTCTGATACCGCACGATTGGTTACTTGTGGCGTGGCACTAAAAGTTTGCTGTTCAATCAATAGACGCTGGCGTTCCACTTGCATTTGGCGAAAAGATTTTTTTAACACCTGCAATTTGCTGTAATTTTCATGATAATCTTGTACCTGCTCCACAACCTGCGTCCCTGTCCACAAAATTGCAATCACCAAAAGCAACAATGCCACATAATAAGGACTGATGCCCTGATAGTCATTTTGCAAAATCTCATAAATGTCATTTTGTACAGTTTTTGGGTTTTGACCAGGCTCGTTGCTTGGTTTTTTGGCGGTAGTTTTTTTATCAACTTCTGTTGAGTTTTTTTTCGGTTTAACAAAATTTTCAACCACGCCTTTTACATTGTCAAAAAAGCTCGTACGAATTGATTCAGGCTGAGAATTGGCTTGGGTTTTGTGCATGGTTGTTACACCGTTTTTAAGTCTTAAAGCGTTAAATTTAACTGATGATTATACTGATAATGCTTGCTTATTGGCGTTGTTAACACCGCGATAAACGAGGTGCAAAACGTAAATACGCACTTCTGGCACGCAGATTGTGCTTAATTTCTATCTCGCTTGGTGCAATACGACAAGGCTTACCGAAGTATTTTGGGCGGATAGGCGGTATCGGTAGTTTGTCATCACCGTCATGATAGCCTTTGCTGTGATTGTTAAAAAACCGCTTAATTATCCTATCTTCTAATGAATGAAAACTAATGACTGCAAGTATGCCACCAGGCTTTAAAACCTTGATACAATCATCTAAAAAAATTTGCACATCGTCCAATTCATTATTGATAAAAATTCGCATTGCCTGAAAGCTCTGGGTGGCAGGGTGCTTGCCTTTTTGCCAATTTGGGTGGGCTTTTTTGATAACCTCAGCCAACGCTAAAGTAGAATTGTAATCACTCATTTGTTTAATTGCCCTAGCAATTCTACGACTGTGGCGTTCTTCACCGTATTCATACAGCACATTGGCAAGCGTTTGTTCATCAACCGTCATTAACCATTCACCAACGGACTGCCCACAACTTGTATCCATACGCATATCCACCACGCCATCACGCATAAAACTAAAACCGCGGCCAGCATCATCAAGCTGTGGACTTGACACGCCCAAATCCGCCATAATACCATCTACGCTGTCAATATTTAAATGTTGCAACGCACTTTTTATATTGGCAAAACTGTCATGCACCACGCGCACACGCTTGTCAGTTTTAGCAAGATTGTTGGCAACTTCTATCGCCTGCGGATCTTTGTCAAAAACAACCAAAGTTGAGTCATCGGTCAAAAAATTAAGCAAAAGCCTGCTATGTCCGCCACGCCCAAACGTTGCATCCACAAAAACCCCCAGCTTTTTTTCGCCCGATTTTTGTAAATCATTCAGTGATTTAACCGCCAATACCCCAGCCACTGTTTCGTTTAACAACACAGTTTCATGAGAAAAGTTAAGATTTTGCGTATTGGGTGAATTTGGCATATTTTTTAGGTTGTGAGTTTATTTTTTAGGTTATAAGTTTAATCGCTGAATTTAATCGCGCTGAATTTAATCGCTAAGTTTAATAACTAATAAGGCTTAACAAACGTGTTATTGTAGCGTATTTTTGGCTTTTTTTAAATAAACAGATGAAAATAAAAAACCTTTGCTAAACAAAGGTTTTTTGATAAATTTTTAACCGTTAACAGTTTAACTTTTTCAATGTTTTACTGTTTTACTTCACTTGACAATTTCATGTCTACATTGCCTTGCACCGCTTTAGAATAAGGACAAATTTCGTGGGTTTTGGCAACGATTTTTTGTAAATCTTCATCGGTTACATCGCCTGTTGCTATTACGTGAATGTTGCCTGACAAATAAAAATTGTCATCACCTTCTTTATTTAATGCTACGGTGATTTGTACCTCATTTTCAAACGTTTTGCCAAACGCTTTTTTAACCAAACCTAACGCACCATTAAAACACGCTGAATAACCAATTGCAAACAATTGTTCAGGGTTTACGCCGTCTTGCTTTTCATCTGCAGGTGATACCAGGTTAAAGGTTTTGTCGCTGTCGGATAAAGTTGCCACACCGTTTCTTGCACCTGTATTGGTTGCGGTTGTTTCGTAAATTTTTGCCATAAGAATGTCCTTTTTTAAAAAAATATGGTTTAAATTAGCATAATTTTTCTGCCAATTGTATGTTAATTGTATAGCATCTTAGTAAGAATATGTAATTTAAACTGTCAATTTATCCCTAAAAACACAAAATAATACTTTTTTTGATACATTTTTTTTGCAAAATGCTTTATTATATAGCATATTTTTGAGTCAAATTTTGTGCTTATGTCAATCCAACTTCCTCCATATCGCCCTGTCAAACGTCGCAATGGCTTACAAGTCATGCTTGCGTCTATTCATGCGCTGCTGATGCGTGAGTTACAAACACGTTTTGGTGGTTATCGTTTGGGGTATTTTTGGGCACCGCTTGAGATTATTTTTCAGGTGGTAATGTATGTGATAATTTTTGGTACGGTGATGAAACGTGTTTTGCCTGGTATGGAATACCCACTATTTTTGTTATCAGGCATGATACCTTTTTTTATGTTCCAAAAAAACGCAACCCGGGCTTTAGGAGCGGTGGACGCCAATCGCGGTTTGCTCATGTATCGCTCTGTTCGACATATTGATGTGATTTTGGCACGTTCATTTTTAGAGTTTTTGATCTACTTTTTTACCTTTTGGTTATTGCTTGGCATGTTGTGGGGGCTTTTTGGCACAACGATTAGTTTTGCCAATCTGCACATTGTGTTATTATGTTGGATTGGGCTGTTTTTTTTCAGCTTGGGTGTCGCTTTAATTATGATGGTTGTTGGACATTACGGTGGTGAGATTAGCAAAATTATCAGCATTGTTTTTACCATTTTGTATTTTGCCTCTGGGATTATTTATTCCATTCACATTGTACCACAGCCGTACTTAGATTATTTATTGTACAATCCGTTTGTGCATAATATTGAACTTATTCGTCATTCATTGTCGCCTACTTATCCGAACCATCATATTGATATTTGGTATTTTTTTAAATGGATGATAGCGGTAGATTTTGTCGGTTTATTGCTGTATAAAGCCTGTGAAAACGATTTTATCCGCAAGCGTTAAGAGTAAAAACAAACATGATAAAGGTTCATAATATTACCAAATCTTTTATGACACCGCACGGTCGGCATTATTTGTTTAAAGATTTAAATTTGTTGATTGAAGATAAACAAAGCGTTGGACTTTTAGGGCGTAATGGTGCAGGCAAATCCACCTTGTTAAACATCATTTGTGGTCTTGACAAACCCGATAAAGGTCAAGTCATTACCAACAGTACAATTTCGTGGCCAGTGGGTGTGGCAGGCGGATTTCAAGGCAGTTTAACCGGTCGACAAAACGTGCGTTTTGTTTGTCGCTTGTACTCAAGCGGTGATTTTATTGATGAAAAAATCCGTTTTGTGCAAGAATTTGCCGATTTAGGAAGGTATTTTGATATGCCTGTTAAAAGCTACTCATCTGGCATGCGCTCGCGTTTGACATTTGGGCTAAGTATGGCGTTTGACTTTGATTATTATATGGTAGATGAAGCAGGTGCTGTCGGTGATGCCGCCTTTCGTAAACGCAGCGAAGAAGTACTGCAAGCTCGCCGTGAGCAGTCGGGGTTTTTGATGGTTTCACACAATTTGGGCGATATTGAACGAAATTGCGATATTGGAATTGTACTTATGAATCAAACTGCGGTGATCTATCACGACACCAAAGAAGCAGTCGAGGTATATAAAGAACATGTCAGTCAGTCTAAAAAATAAATTTAACAAAAAGAAACTAAAACAAGGTTTTTTATTCTTGGTTTTGGTGATATTACCGTGGCTTTTGGTGATTTTTTACACCTTGGCTGTTGCTCATCCGCGCTACGTTAGCCAATCACAAGTGGTTGTTAAACAAACCAACGACAACAGTATGCCCACAGGCACGGGGCTTGTGGCTTTACTTGGCGGGGTTAGTACCAGTGTAGAAGATAGCAACTATTTAACCAGTTATATCTTATCCAACGATATGATTACCAAATTAGATCCAACATTTAAATTTCGTGAAAATTTTCGCTTAGATGGATCAGATCTGCTTAATGAACTTAGCGAAAACCCAACAAAAGAAGAATTGCTGGAGTATTTTCAAAAACGCGTGCATGTTGAACTTGATCAAACCACGCATATTTTAAGCATAAAAACCCAAGGTTTTACCCCAAAATACGCTTTTGAGTTGAATCAAGCCTTATTAAAACACAGCGAAGCTTTTGTCAATGACATTTCACAAAAACTTGCAAAAGAACAAACCGCGTTTGCCGAAAAACAACTTGAAGATGCCGAAAAACAAATGAACGAAGCTAAGGCGGCGGTGTTGGATTACCAAAATCGCAATGCTATTTTAGATCCAGAAAGTACCGCTCGAGCGTTAAATAGCTTGATTTCAGGGCTTGAGGCTAATTTAAGTTCACTTCGCACCGAAGAGCGCCAATTATTAAGCTATTTAAATCCAAACGCACCACAAGTTGTGTCGTTGCGCAGCCAAATCAAAGCAGTAGAACAACAAGTCGCCCAAGAACGTGCCAAACTTACCTCGCCTACCAACAATCGCTTAAACAGCAAAGCACTACAATTTGAACAAATCAAAGCCGGTGCCGCTTTTGCTGAAGAAAAATACAAAATGGCGTTAACAACGCTTGAAAAAGCCACAACCGAAGCCAATCGCAAAAAGAAAAACTTGATTGTGATTTCATCACCGTTTCAGGCCGAAGAATCTTTATATCCGCGCCACTGGTATATTATTTTGACATCGCTTGCATTTTTGTTGATTTTTTATGGTTTTGTGCAATTGATTTTGGCAATTATCCGTGATCACCGTGATTAAATTGACCGAACCTGTTTAAGATGATTGCTAAGTTTAAGATGATTGCTAAAAAATATAAAAGGTAACTTTATGAAAATTCAAAATCAATCACGTTTACCCAAGGTAAAAACGCTCGTTTTGGCATGTACACTTATGCCATTTTCGTCGGTTTTTGCAGCAGAAGATCCAATTAACCAACCGCCCCTAACCACGCCGGTGCAAACCAATTCAATTAACCAAAGCAATCAACAATTTGAACAGCAAAGCCAAGCCACCCAACAAGCAATAGATTCTGCAACCCTTGACAGTCAGCCGATTATTACCACCACAAGCAATTACCAAGCTGTAGGTGATAACACCAAAATGTTTGGTGCCCAGATGTTTCGCGGCGCGTTTGCCAGTACTTCTGGGGCAAATTTTAACAGCAGTTATGTGATCAATTCAGGTGATAACATTCAGATTAGAATGTGGGGAGCGTATCAGTTTTCTGCCACCATGACGGTTGATCCACAAGGCAATATTTTTATTCCAAATGTTGGCCCTGTCCATGTTGCAGGGGTGCGTAATGGCAATTTGCAAAACGTGGTAAAATCAGCCGTAAGTAAAATTTATCGTGCCAATGTCGGTGTGTATGCCTCTTTACAAGAAGCCTTGCCAGTTCGTGTGTTTGTTACAGGCTTTGTCAACCAACCCGGTTATTATTCAGGTGTTGCAGCCGATTCGGTGTTGTCTTATATTGACCGTGCAGGGGGCGTTGACCCAAAACGAGGCAGTTATATTGACATTCAAATTCGCCGTAATGGCCGCATCGCCCAACAGGTAAATTTGTATAAATTTTTATTGGCAGGACAACTTGAACCGTTTTCCTTTGAAGATGGTGATGTGATTACCGTTGCCCCACAGCGTAAAACCTTTAGCATTGATGGCGAGGTACAAAACGCTTATACGTTTGAATTTGATGTAGACAATCTGACGGTAAGTGATATTTTAGACATTGCCAATCCAACGCCCAATGCCACTAATATCAGTATCTCACGCGGGGTTGATCGTGCGTTAAAAAGCGAGTATTACACTTTAGAAGAAGCCAAAGATCTAAAAGTTTATAACGGTGATAAATTTGTGGTAACCTCCGATCGCTATGCCAGCACCATTGGCGTGCAGGTGCGTGGTGCTCATGTTGGCAATGGTGTTGTCGTGTTGCCACACGGTGCAACCTTAAAAGACGTCGTTGCCCAAATTCGCCCAAGTGAAACCGCCAATTTAACCGCCTTAAAAATCTACCGTAAATCCGTCGCCGAGCAACAAAAACGCAACATCAACACCGCTCTTGACAAATTACAAGAAATGTCATTGGCAACCCAATCCATCACCAAAGAAGAAGCCAGTTTACGCCAAATCGACGCCCAAATGATTGACAGATTTATTACCAAAGCGCGCAAGGTACAGCCTGATGGCATGATCGTGGTGCAACAAACCGCTTGGCAAGACGTTTTGTTAGAACAAGGCGATGTTATCGAAGTGCCAGAAAAAACCTCCGTGGTAACCGTAAACGGTGAAGTGCGTTTTCAAAATGCGATCACCTTTGATCCAAGCATGACTGTGGGTGATTATATTGCCAAATCAGGCGGTTACAACACCAATGCTGACAAGAAAAACATCATCGTCATTCACCCGAACGGCGAAAACGTGGTGGTAAAAACCGATTATGTGGTAAAACAAGGCGATCAAATCATGGTATTGCCAACTGTAAAAACCAAACGCGTGGAAATTGGACGTGGCATTTCACAAATTTTATATCAAATTGCTGTGGCAACCAAAGTCGTACTGGGGTTATAACTTTTAGTTAATAAGTTTTAGTTAATAAGTTTTAGTTAATCGTGTTTTTGGTTGATCGTGTTTTTGGTTGATCGTGTTTTATTGTTTTTTGCCAAAAGTGTAAAAAAATATGTCAAAAACCGCCTTGTTTTTCTAAAAACCGATTATTAGAAAGATTTATTTACTATTTTATTATATTATCCTTTAAAATTTAGGCTTATACTAACCATAAATTTGTTAAACCAAAATTTTCTAACAAAAAAGGTATCAAGGTATAAACAATATGAAACTTTCAATTTCCACAAAAATTCTATCGGCTGTTGCATTGATTATTGGCATGTCAGGTGTTGCTTCTGCTGAAAATTTTGCCACCGATGCATACGAAGCCGATAAATCAACTGTGTATAAACGCAAGGTTGATTATCAATGTCAAAGTGGCAAGGATTTATCCGTTATTTATGGTTTTAACGCCCAAAAACAACCAACTTACGCCCAAGCATCACTGAATGGCAAACCACGTTTTATGCCTTATAACATGAATCGCTCGGACAATGTAGACACAACCTTTGGTGATGACAATAACTTTAGCCTGAGTACACCTGCTTTGACCTTGAAAAATTACCACAGATCAAGCATTGCCACCGTAACTTCACCATCAAGTGAAATCCTGTACAAAAGCTGTAACGTCAAACAGACAAGAAGAGTTCGGTAAAAAGCGTTGCCAACTGATCTACAAATTTATCAGACAAAATAGTCATGCTTAGGCGTGGCTATTTTTTTGGCTTTTTGTGGGATTTTTTACTTAAATTTTGTTAAAATAGCTCAATTTTATCACCCAATTTTCACAAATTTTTAAGGATAACAACAATGAGTGCTTTTTTACCTGCCGATGAACAACTAAAACTTATCATGCGCGGCGTGCAAGACATTTATTCTCAAGAAGATTTAATGCAAAAACTTGCACAAAAACGCCCTTTGCGTATCAAACTTGGCATGGATCCAACCGCTCCGGATCTGCACCTTGGCCATACAGTGGTGTTAAATAAACTGCGTCATTTTCAAGATTTAGGGCATGAAGTGTTGTTTTTGATCGGTGATTATACCGCACGCATCGGCGATCCGTCTGGCAAAAACGCCACAAGACCGCCGTTATCTGAAGCACAAATCAAACAAAACGCCCAAACTTACGCAGAACAAGTCTTTAAAATTTTAGACCAAAACAAAACCACCATTATGTTTAATTCTGATTGGTTTAACAAAATGTCATCAGGCGATATGATTGGACTTGCCAGTCAATTAACCGTATCCAGAATGCTTGAGCGTGATGATTTTTCTAAGCGTTTTAAAAACAACACGCCGATTTCGCTGCATGAATTTATGTATCCTTTGGTACAAGGGTATGATTCAATTGCCATGCATGCCGATGTCGAGCTTGGTGGCACTGACCAAACTTTTAACCTGTTAATGGGACGCACTTTACAAGGACGCTACAATCAAGAACCTCAAGTATGTATCACCATGCCAATTTTAGAAGGATTGGACGGTGTACAAAAAATGAGCAAATCCCTTGGCAATTACATTGCTATCACCGATTCAGCAGGCATGATGTACCAAAAACTTTTATCCATACCCGATACATTAATTGCCCGCTACTTTGAGTTGCTTAGTTTTAAACCGATGCATGAAATTCACAGCTTGCTTGATGAAATGGCAAATGGTCGCAATCCACAAGAAATCAAACGGATTTTGGCACTTGAGTTGATTGAACGTTTTCACGATAAAGAAAGTGCCGAAAACGCCCATAAATCAGCAGGCAATCGCTTGGCCGATGGTGAGTTACCCATAGATTTGCCAGAAGTTACGCTACAATTAAACAACACGCAACAACTGTTTATCGCTCAAGTACTCAATCAAGCAAATCTTGCCAAAAACGCCGCTCAAGCCAAAGATTTATTAACGCGCGGTGCGGTAAAAGTAGACAGCGAGGTTGTAGACAGCAGTTTTGCCTTAACCGCCGGCCAAACAGTCATTATCCAAGCTGGTAAAAAAGCATATGCAAAAGTAACGCTTGTTTGATTTTTTCAATCAAACGTCTCTTTATAGCCACCTAATTGGTTATGATTATTTGATTAGTTACAATTATTTGATTAGTTACAATTATTTGATTAGTTACAATTATTTGATTAGTTACAATTATTTGATTAGTTACAATTATTTGCCAACAGATTTTTATAAAAAGGTTTTACATGCCCATTACAAGACGTGATTTTTTAAACGGATCAGCCCTTGCAATTGCAGGTGTTAGCACAGGATTATTAACCGCTTGCCAAAAAAATACCCCAAGCAATGCCAAAACCGCCGCCAGTCAACCTGCCAGTACCGCTACGCCAAACTTAAGCAAACAAAAGTTTAGCAATTATCCGCCTGCTTATGACAAATTGCGTGGCAATCACGCCGGTAGTTTTGATGTCGCCCACGAATTGGCATGGAAAGGCAAAACCTTTGACGTAACGGACGAATCTGGCATTGGCGATTATGACCTTGTGGTAGTCGGAGCAGGACTTAGCGGTTTGGCAAGTGCTTACTGGTATCAACAACAATTTCCAACAAGCAAAATTTTGTTGTTAGACAATCACGATGATTTTGGTGGACATGCCAAACGCAACGAATTTCATGCCACTGTTGACGGCCAAGAAATTTTTCGGTTAAGTTTTGGTGGCACAGAAAGCATTGATTCACCAAAAACCCATTATAATCAACAAGATAAAGATTTACTAACGGCTTTGGGTATTGATATTGATAAGTTTGAAACCTATTATGATCAGACTTTTTTTGACAAATTAAACATGAAAAAAGGCGTCTTTTTTAACAGCGCCGTGTTTGGTAAAAGCCACATCATGCCTGATACGCCAAATGCTGAAAATGCCAAACAATTGTTTGCCAATATACCGCTTGATGATACCGACAAGCAGGCGTTAATTGCATTGTACAGCAAGCCCAAAGACTACCTTGCACCCATGCCACAACCAAAACGACAAAATTACCTTAGTGCAATTAGCTATGACAAGTTTTTAATAAAAAATGTCAAATTACCAAAAAAAGCCAAATTGTTTTTAGAAGATATTTGCCTTGAGTATTGGGGTTTTCCAATTGACTGTTTGTCCGCAATTGATGCGTTTTATGCAGGCTATCCTGGGTTTGACAATTTAGGCTTAGAAAATGATGACAACGAAGAGGAACCATACATTTATCATTTTCCCGATGGCAATGCCTCTATTGCACGCCTGATGGTTAAAAAATTAATTCCAAATGTGGTATCAAATTCCAAACACAGCAAAAAAATGTCAGCAATGGAAGCCATTGTACTGGATAAATTTGACTACAGTCAGCTTGATAAGCCAGATCAAGCGGTAAATATCCGCCTAAACAGCACAGTTGTACAAGTTAAAAATTTAACTCCAAAAACAGCCACTGATTCTGAAAGTGCCGATCTTAATAGCAACATTGCAAGCAGTAGCAACATTGCAAATAGTGGCAATCATGTACTAAACAATGTGATGATCGGCTATAAAACAGGTGATACCGTGGCTCGTGTCAATGCCAAACACGCAATTTTGGCATGTAACGCCCATATGATACCATTTATTGACAAACAATTGCCCGAACAACAAAGAAAAGACATGGCGTTAAATGTGCGCGTGCCGATGATTTATAGCAAAGTTTTGGTAAAAAATTGGCAAGCGTTTAAAAAACTGGGCGTTTGGCAATTGTATGCTCCAAAATCACCGTATTGTTTGGTTATGCTTGATTATCCTGTCAGCATGGGTGGTTATCATTATCCAAAAAATCCAGAAGAGCCTATGGTAATTCACATGGTAAAAATTGCCGTTCCGTATGGCACGGGCAATACATTGCGCCAAGCGTGCAAACAAGGGCGAGCCGAAGTGTATGGCAAAAGTTATGCACAATTAGAAAGTGAAATGCTCGATCAGTTGCGTGAAATTTATACATTGGCAAATGAAAAATTGGACGATAATATCCTTGCTATCACCATTAACCGCTGGGGGCATGGCTACAGTTATGAGCAAAATATTCTATGGGACGAAGAAGACGAAGCAGAACGTGCCTTGATATCGGTAAAACAACCACAAGGCAATGTACACATTGCAGGCAGTGATGCAGATTGGAAGCCTTATACTCAAGGAGCGTTTGAGCAAGCATGGCGAGCGGTAAGTGAGATTGTGCAACAAACTCAAAGCATACAGCCAAACTTGTAAGCAAATGCTTACATACAAATCCGTTTTTGTCATCTTGTAGCGCCTTACGATGTTGGCTATAATACCCACATCAACACAAGGAATGAACGGATACAAGGTGTTGTTGCAATGATGCACAAGGATCATGGCTAGTATGCCACCACTTCATGATGAAGACAAAGCCCCCTAAAAACCCAATACAATGCCCAAGTATTGGGTTTTTCTTTTTTAATTGTGCTTGTTTGTTACAAAACCCAGTTAATAATATTTGGCTACAACATTTAGTTGCAACATTTAGTTACATGATTTAGCTACATTATTCAAGTGTCAGACACAAATGCAAAACGTGGTATAATCTGATTTTCCAGTATCACACTTTCACAAAACATCGCAAGCGGTCGCACCCAAACGCTTTGTTGCATTGTGTCATCACCGTACAATGGGCGATATACCACGAACCATTCTTCGGTTTCAGAATGACAAGCAATGTGCAGCACTTGATACAAATTGCCTTTATAATGACGATAAACGCCTGTTTTTATAAGATCATTCATAGCAACTTTTTATAGTTTTGTTAAAATTATAGTTTTATTAAAATTATAGTTCTGTTAAAAAATACGGTTATTGTCATAAGTTTTGGCAAATTTGGCAATGTTGTTTTCAATATTTTTGGCAATATTGAGATAAAATTCACCAAACTCATCATTTGCCAACACGCTTGGTATGCCCTTGTCCATATTTTCACGGATTTTTTTGGCAATTGGCAACCGTCCTAGTAGTGGCAATTGATATTCTTTTGCCAAATTTTCGCCACCACCAATTCCAAACACCTCATCAACATGCCCGCAGTTTGTACAAGTATGCAACGCCATATTTTCTACCACACCGATGACAGGAATGTCGGTTTTGTGAAACATTTCGATGCCTTTTTGAGCATCAAGCAGGGCAATATATTGTGGCGTGGTAACAATTACCGCTCCGGTAACAGGAATTTTTTGTGCCAATGTTAGCTGAATGTCGCCCGTACCAGGAGGCATGTCAATCACCAAATAATCAAGAGGCGGAAAATCAGTGTCATTATACAGTTGCATTAACGCACCAACCGCTTTAATGCCACGCCAAGCCACAGGCGTATTTTTGCTATCAAGCAGACTGCCAATTGACATCACCGCCAAACCATGAGCATCAAGCGGAATAAATTGACCATTTTCAAGCATGGGTTTTTTGCCAGCAACCCCAAGCATGTCAGGAATCGACGGCCCATAAATATCCGCATCTAAAATACCCACTTTTTTGCCTAATTGTTGTAAAGCCAAGGCAAGGTTTACCGTTGTTGTAGATTTACCAACCCCGCCTTTACCTGACGCTACCACGATAATATGCCGAATGCGCGGATGTGGCAAGATTTGTGATTGTTTGGTGGCAGGTTTTGTTATTGGAGTTTCTGCGTGAGTGGCGTTTGATTGGGCAGCGTTTGGCATGGCATTTGTGGTTTTAGGCATTGTTGCTTTGGCTTTATACAACACAACATTCATGTTCACCTCGCCTATTCCTTGTAAATGTAGCATACTGCTTAAATCACTGTGTATTTTTTCTACATCAAGGTTGTCAGGCAAGCGTAAAGTCAAATTTAACACATCGCCTTTGACCTCGCTTTTTTGGATAAAACCGGTAGCGGACTCGCCTGCAATTTGAAACGCTTGCAATGCTTGATTGAGTTGATTTTGGCTAATTTTTTTGGGTTTTTTAAACAACAGCATACTAAACTCCGTGGTTTTTACTCCGTGGCTTGAGTGGTTATTTAGTTTTACATTGGCATTGTAACCAAAAAAATCAAGTTATCTTATTAAATCAGATTGAATGGCAAGCTGCCTGTATCCGCCACTTGTTTTAAGATTAAACGCATAAACTGGCTTGGAGTCATGCCAAAACTTTCAATCACGCTAAAAGATTGTGCTTTTAGTTGCTTATCCAGTCTTAAATTAAAGTTTGTATTCATATTATGCCCTCAAGGTGATTGCATTGCAAAACGATTGTAATGCAAAATTTTGCAATGCACAAGGGTTCTTATTACCCACTCACCTATTCCCCTTCGCCCGATTATGCACTTTACACAGCATCTCACAATTGTCAATTCCCGTTAAGCCGCCTTTACTCCACGCCGTTACATGGTCGGCTTCCATTTCGGTGAGTTTCCAAGTTTTAGTTTTATTGCTATTATCGCCCACGGCACAAAGCGGACAATTAGAAATGTTTTTCTTTTCCGCTTTTTGCGTTTGTTTTTTATAGGCAAGTTCTTTGGTTTTTTTATCAAAAATGCGAATGTCTAATAAGCGTTTATCCAATTCACCGCCCAATACATATTCCCAAATGCCTTTTTTATTTTCCACGCTAGAGTCGGTATACAGTTCGTTTATTCTTTCGCTTAATTTTTGTGGATTATACGGATTTTTACCAAATTGTTCATACAATCTATGCCATTCTAAACCGCACATTTCTTTTTTAATATCAATAAAAATACCACTTGCCCAATCTATTACCGTTTCAAAATAAGTTTTTAATTCATTGATATTATTATCATTGCGATGTCTGCTCATATACTCGCTAATATTGCCGCCGCTTACCCAATCTAATGCCACTTCTAATATTTCTTGGCGTTTTGGATTGCCCTTTACAAAGGCTTGCCATTTATGCAATTTATTATTTTGCGAATTGCTAAATTCTGCTTTGGCCAAAGTTACAAAGCTGCCTGAATACACGGCGTTTAATAATTCTTGATTATTGAGCGGAACGCCAACAATATTAATGGTTTTAAACCACTCTTTTATTTCGCTCTCACTGCCTTGGCATTCATAAACGAGTATGGTGGTGTTTAAAATCAGTTCTTGTTTGTCTTTTGGCAAACTGCTAAAATATTTCGGCGTATTGTCATCATCATTTACCGCAAATTTATCTTTTACAAACCGCCCAATACTGGTAATACGCTGTTGCCCGTCCAGCACTTCAAAAGTATCCGCACCTGTTTGGTTAAAATAAATTAAACCCAAAGGATAACCTTGCAAAATAGAATTAATAACCGCGACATCTTTTGTGCCATCGTTATAAATATAATTGCGCTGATATTCTGGCTGAATGGTAAGTTTGCCGTTTAGGCCGTATAAACCCTTGCCTTCTAATTCATTATAAACAAAGCCTGCGCACAGTTCTTTAATGCTAATACTGGTATTTAATTTAGTTTTCATTGTTTAACTCCTTTTTAATATGACGAATTAAAATCCGTTGATAAACTTTTTCTAATCTATTATTAGTTTCTAAAACCGCACTGGCATTTAAATCATAATTGCCTTTTTTACCAAATTTAGCAAAATAAGCATCGTTTTTTTCTTGGCTTGAATAAACTTTTGTTTTTAAATTATATAAATCTTCATTTTCACACATTCCCAAAATCTCAAACTGCTCTGGACAATATTTATCCAAAAAACTAATCGGCACGCCCATTACGCCGTCATAATCACTCGGTATGGCACTTGTTACGGGAACTTCTATCGCGTTATAATTGTCATATTGTTGATAGGCATTTTTGCCTTGTATTTTTTTATTAAAGCGTAAATTCTCTTCCATGGTTAATAATTGCAAAGGCTGATGCCGACGACCGTGTTCTATATTGGTAAACCAACAAACACCGGGAACTCTATTTACTTTAACGCCATCTTGTTCTCTTTCAAATTTATAACTTTCGGCATAAATAAAACCTTCTGGTACTCTAAAATACATTCCCTGATTAAAATTTGTTGCACCAAGCCAAACTTTATTATCTTGAATTAACGGAAATAAATCTTTATAAGTAATCGCATTCATATTGCCAATAATGGCAAACTGTTTCTCCCCCCCCCCCCGTTAATTATCCAATTTAAAAACTCCCTAAACAACGAAAACGGCGGATTGGTAATAATAATATCCGCTTCATCACGCAGTTGTTTTATTTCATCGCTTCTAAAATCGCCATCGCCCTTTAAATATTCCCATTCCAAATCGTCCAAATCTACAATGCCATCGTTATTATTGTCTTTGGTTAAAGTAAAGATTTTGCCTTTTTTGGTGGATTTAGATTTGTCAAATTTGGGGCTTTGTTCTTCAAATAAAGTCAATTGATACGGTGCGTCCAATTTTTTACTTTCGTGGGCGAAACTCGTGCTAATTAATTTCTTTATACCTAAAGCGTGAAATCTTTGGGCAAAATAGCGCGTAAAATTGCTCCATTCTGGGTCATCGCAGGGCAATAAAATGGTTTTACCGCGAAACACATCGGCATTAAATTCCAAATACGCATTCATTTCTTTTTCAATATCGTGATATTGGGTGTAGAATTCATCGTTTTTGGCTTTTTTGGCGGCGGATAGGTTTTTGTTTTTGGTTTCTTTCATAAATTTTCCTAAAAAAAGACTACAGATTTATTGTAATAACAATTGTTTGGTAAATCAATCGGTTTTGATCACCAAACTGTTGGCTAAGGGCTTGATTGGCCATGTCATGATAAACCTTGCACCACCCAAAGTTGGACTTTCGTCGACACTCATTTTACCATTAAACCAAAACGCAATGCGCGATACGATTGACAAACCCAATCCATAACCGCCCGTGGCACGAGTACGGCTGTCATCTAGACGCGCAAAAGGAATGAACACTTTTTCGCGATCTTTTTTAGGAATGCCCTGGCCGTCATCTTCCACACTGATAAAGGCTTCTTTTTTATTAACGCCTGCAGTTACGATGATTTTTTTATTGGCATAACGCGTTGCATTGCCTGCCAAATTTTGCAAAACGCGGTGCAAATACCGTCTATCCGCCACCGCCACCGCTTTATCGTCAATTTGTCCTGCTTCAACCACCACGGATTTGCCAAGTGCGTTGGTTTCGCGTACAATTTGGGCAACCAAATCTGATAGTTTTATCTCCTCCCACTCCATTTTTGGCGAGCCTTCTTCTAATTTGGCATAAGTCAAAATTTCATCAATCAACGCGTTTAAATCTTCAATGTCTTGCTCAATATAATCACGCTGACTCATGCGATCTTCATATTCATCAGTATCAGCAAGCATGTCCACTGCAAAACGAATGCGTGCCACAGGGGTTCTTAATTCATGCGACACCGCACGCGTCAATTCACGCTGCGACTCAATCAGACGCCGAATATGCTCCGTCATACTGTTAAACGTCAATGCCAAATGAGCAATTTCATCTTCACCAATCACTTTAACCTTAGTATCCAGTTTGCCACCACGAACCTTGCTAATCCCTGTCTGAATCAACTGTAATTTACGCTCGAGCGGAAAAATCATTGCGTACACACCCAGGCTAATCAAAAACATACTTATTAAAGTAATGCTAATAATTAAATTTAGTGGAAACCAATTAAATAGTGGAATTGCACCAAGCACCACGACAATGCCTGGAATTTCAGTTGGAGCTAAAATCCGAAACGATGAGTTTTCGACACTGGCACTGTCTTTAAACGAGATGACAATGTCTTTACGCAACAACCGCGACTGTTGATCAGAGTCCAGTTTTAAATTTTCTAAATTTTGTAGCGACAACTTAAACGGAAAATACGACTGCAAAACCTGCAAGCGTTGTTGCTTGGCCTCTACTGTGGGATAATAAGACAAATCATCTAACAACAACACGCCAAGCCCTTTCATCTGTTGTTCGCTTAATTTTGTGATGTTAACGTAAATGATTTGGTTGCTATTGGCAACCTTATGAAAAATTTCGGCATCGGTGGTTTTTGGATCAAAACGCACCACAGATTTTTGTTTTTCTAAACGATTCAGCTCACTATTTTTAAACTTATTTTTATCAAAATCTTGTAAATGAAAATCATTGTCAAACAAAATACTGACATCATTGAGCCAGCGTTTGCGTGCAATGTCGCTTTTTTGACGCACCAAACCCTCACTGATTAGGTGAAAACCTGCGGTTGCCATGTTTTCGCGGTAAGTTTGCACCCGCTCGGCATTAATTGTTGTCAAAAGCAGTTGAGCAAATAACGCCGCCAACAAACAAACAAGCAGTAACCCTGCATAAATACGCAAAAAAATCGACTGATTTAACGATGAAAATAATGACATAACCAAAAAAAATAGCCAAAGATAGGCTATTTTAGGGAATTGATAAAATAAAGTCTATAGCAAATCTGTCAATGCTGTAAAAACCTGATAAGCAACTTGAACTTGACAAGCAGTTTGAGCTTGACAAGCAACTTAGTAAGTTATGCCACTTGCACTGGAATAACATTGGCTGTGTCTTTTAACACATTGCCTTCATCTAAATACACCAAACGTGGCTGATGTTTGTCGGCTTCTGCTTCGTCCATTTGGGCGTAACTGGCAATAATCACGATATCTCCAAGCTCCGCCATATGGGCTGCTGCACCATTTAGCGAGATTATTTTTGAACCCGCCTCGGCACGAATGGCATAAGTACGAAAACGCTTGCCATTGTTTACATTGTAAATATCAATGGATTCATTTTCACGAATGCCCGCCAAATCTAGCAGTTCACTATCAATTCCGCACGAACCTTCGTAATGTAACTCACAATGCGTAACTCTGGCCCGGTGTAATTTGGCTTTTAACATGGTTAATTGCATACAATTCTCAACAATAAAAACTTTTTGGCAATAAAAATTACCAATAAAAATATCAAAAAAAACGCCTAACCTAATTAGGCAATTTAAAACCGTTAATTGCTTGTTGGACTTTGTCAAACTCACC
Organism: Moraxella macacae 0408225; assembly: GCF_000320365.1. Classification (GTDB taxonomy): domain Bacteria; phylum Pseudomonadota; class Gammaproteobacteria; order Pseudomonadales; family Moraxellaceae; genus Faucicola; species Faucicola macacae. Next base: position 683,234 of record NZ_ANIN01000001.1, on the reverse strand, counting down.
GTTTAACAAATTAGGCAGTTGATGCATGGCTTCATCAAGCATTAAATCAAGGCTGATTTTTTCATCAGAACTGGGTATGCCAAGCACATAATTAGACACTTGAGATTTGTTTGCAGGCCGTCCAATACCCAGTCGCAAACGGTGAAAATCCGCCCCTAAATGTGGCACAATATCACGCAAACCATTATGTCCGCCGTGTCCGCCGCCAGTTTTAAAACGCATTTGGGCAACACTAAGATCCAGTTCATCATGAGCGATCAGCATGGCATCATTGGCAATGTTGTAAAAATTGACAAAGGGTGTTACCGACTCGCCTGATTTATTCATAAAAGTTTGTGGCAATAACAAACGCACATCATGTCCATGCACTTGTCCGCGTCCAACCAATCCATGAAACCTTTTTTCAAAAGCCAGATCAAGGTTAAAATCCCGAGCAATCCGTTCCACAAACCAAAAGCCAGCATTATGCCGTGTTTTGGCATACTGCTGACCTGGGTTGCCAAGTCCAACAATCAATTTGACTTGAGACAATTTGATTTTAGACACAAAAAATTATCCAACAATCACAAAATTATTCATCATCAGATTTTGGAGCATCGTGAGTTTCGTCTTGAGCTTGAAGTTTACGAGCTTCTTCGTCACCTTCAGGATCACGCGTGCCTGCTGCTTCTTTGTGCTCTTCAGGCTCAATTGGCTCAAGCACTTCAACCGTTGGTGCTTGCATGGTTGCAATTGTACGGTTTACAGCGTTTTCAGCTTGCAATTCACGGATAACCACACCCTCAGGCATTGTTACATCTTGTAGGTGGATAGAGTCACCGATTTGCATAGACGATACGTCAACTTTGATGAATTCAGGGATTTTTGATGGAATACAGGTAACCTCAATTTCGGTTGCATTTGAGGTAAAGATACCGCCTTCTTTGTGGCCTGGAGCAACATCTGCACCTTCATAATGGAATGGTACGGTTACATGCATCTCTTGGCCACGCACAATGCGTTGAAAATCAGCGTGCATCGGAGTGTTTTTGGCCGGATGGCGTTGTAGATCTTTAATCACCACTTCTTCTGTACCATGACCTTCGACATTGATTGTCAAAATGTGCGAGAAAAACGCTTCAGTTTGTAATGATTTGATTAATTCATTATAACGTAAAGCCACTGCCAATGGTTCTTTGTCTGCACCATAAATAATCGCAGGAACTTGGTTTTGTTTGCGTAGGCGGCGGCTCGCACCTTTACCTTGAGCATCAACACCACGTAATACTGCACTTAGTTTTGCAAAATCTTGGTTACTCATAAGAGTTCCTTAAAATAAAAGTTAAAAAACGACATCAATTTGCGACCAATTGATACCATGACACTATTTTTTATGTTCAATTTTTTATGTTCAATTTTTATCAAAAAATTTCATTAAAAAAATAGCAAAAATCTTCTAAAACCGATCTTATATGTATGAGTGTTATTATGTATGAGTGTTATATAGTCTCAAACATTGCACTGATTGATTCTTCATTGTTAATACGGCGTAACGCTTCTGCCAACAAGGGTGCAATGGTTACTTGACGAATTTTGCCACAGGCTTTGGCATTTTCAGTCAAGGCAATCGTGTCTGTTACCACCAATTCATCTAGCACTGAATTTGTGATGGTGTCAATCGCTTTGCCAGATAACACAGGGTGCGTGATATAACCGACAACACATCTTGCCCCATGCTGTTTTAAGGCGGTTGCGGCTTTACACAATGTACCTGCAGTATCTACCATATCATCAATAATCACACAATCGCGGTCTTTTACATCGCCAATAATGTGCATAACTTCCGATTCATTGGCTTTGGCACGACGTTTGTCAATAATCGCCATATCCGCATCGCCAAGCTGTTTTGCCATAGCTCTTGCACGCACCACACCACCAACATCAGGTGAAACCACCATTAAGTTTTCGTAATGTTGTTCACGCAAATCCTTAAACAATACAGGTGTACCATAAATATTATCCACAGGAATGTCAAAAAACCCTTGAATCTGATCAGCGTGTAAATCTACGGTAACCACGCGATCAATACCAACAATGTTTAGCATATCCGCAACCACTTTGGCAGAAATTGGTACACGAGCCGAACGCGGACGACGATCTTGACGAGCATAGCCAAAATAAGGCATCACAGCGGTGATTCGCCCTGCACTGGATCGACGCAGTGCATCAGCCATAACCATGACTTCCATCAAATTATCATTGGTTGGTGCCGAGGTGGATTGTAAAATAAAAACATCTTTACCACGCACGTTTTCTTGAATCTCAACGGCAACTTCACCGTCAGAAAAACGGCCGACTTTCGCCTGCCCCAGTGGAATGTGTAGATGATTGGTAACATTTTTTGCCAATTCTGGGTGGGCATTTCCCGTAAAAATCGCCAAATACGGCATGGTGCAGTCCTGTGATTAATGGCTGAAAATCACCCATCAATGGTTGTTATATCAGAACAACAATAACAAACAACGATTGTTTGGATTTTCAATGACTAAAAGTTAGGATAGAAAATGGCAGGGGTAGCTGGACTCGAACCAACGGATGTCAGGATCAAAACCTGATGCCTTACCAACTTGGCGATACCCCTAAAACTTGCTAAAGAATTACGGTGCGAACTATACCGATTTTGAATGTATTTGTCAATGTATTTGCGTGGTATTTATTGTATTTAATCATGTTCACAAAACGCACTTATCAAACATACTTAACAAAAATATGCACACTTAACAAAAATATGGCAGGGGTAGCTGGACTCGAACCAACGGATGTCAGGATCAAAACCTGATGCCTTACCAACTTGGCGATACCCCTATTTATGAAAGCCGTATTTTAACAAAAAAATTTAAAAAAGCAAGAGATTTTTTATTTTTTTACAAAATTTTATTTTAAACCAACCCAAATTTGCCAAAAACTGGTAAAAAATTGACTAAAAATCTTCATAATATTGGCATAAATACATTACAATTTTGCCAAAATCGGTTATGATATATAGATTTTATTGTTTTTTACACATTGTTTTTACAAATTGTTTTTTTGCAAGCTGTTTTCTTATTCAATGAATTTATCAAGTTATTTAAGGGTTTAATTTTGGCAACTGTGTCTATACGTCCGAAAAAACCGACATTGCTGTGGCTGTTGTTGGGGCTGATTTTGTTGTGCTTGTTTTTGTTGCTGCAATTACCGGCAAATTGGCTTGTGCAAAAATTTATCCCAGACAATCCTTATTTGCAACAAGTATCGGGCAATTTGTGGCAAGGACAAGCCAATTGGCAAGTTGATGAAACCGGTCAAAAAACCTTGGCAGGTACGCTTGTTTGGCAGTGGCAACCTTGGCATTTACTCACAGGCAACATCGGTATGACGGTTACCGTGCAATCAGGTTCAACCAACATTCAAGGATCGGTAAAGTTTGATAAAAACACCATTTGGCTAAATGATTTTAAGGGCAAAATCTCTAAAGACACGCTGGCTTCATTTGCCAATTGGCAACTGCCTGATGCACCTATCATACTGGAAAATTTGGCATTAAAAAAAAATGAGCTGGGGTTTAGTGATGTAACGGGAGATTTAAGCTGGGCGGGCGGTATGCTGCGTTATCCGATGGGTGGGCGGACATATCCAATTGATCTGCCTACCATGCAAGGCAAATTAAACGCTGAAAAACAACGCTTGCATTTGGCAATTAACACCCCACAAGGTCAACGTTTGGGTGATTTTTTTGTGGATAATGACAACATGCTAGATGTAGAATTAACTCAACGCCTGTTAAAGCATATGCCTGATTATCAAGGACAAGGGGCAGATGATAGCGTGGTGATATCACTGCGTCAACCGTTAACAAGTTTTTAAGATCAAGTTTTAAGATCAAGTTTTTAGGATAATGATGAAAAATAACGCCAATCTCGCCTTATTTGGTCTTTTGCCAAAATTACAAAAACTGTATCCGCTGTTATTATTTGTGGCGGTGGTTTGGCTGTGTTGGCTGTTGGCACGTTTGGTATGGCTGATGGTTGCACCACCTGTTGCCCCTACGATTACGCCTGTGGCATTACAGCCTCAAAATACCACACAAACAAGCAGTGGCCTTGATATTTTTGAACGCCCACAACCTGTACAACCTGTCAATCAGCCACCGCCTGATGTAACCGTATTGGGCGTTACAATTGCCAATCCACAATCCTTGTCTTTTGCAATTTTGGCAAATAACGGTAGAGTAAAAAGCTATAAAATCGGTGAAACTTTAGACGATACCGCTTACCAATTAACCGAAGTTTATCGCGATCACATTGTATTAAGCCAAAACGGACAAACCAGCAATGTAGCCTTTGGATCGGCATTTTCCCTTGATCAACGCGACGCCACCAAGGTTTTAAACCCAAATGGTGCAATCTTATCAGACAACTTATTAACCAACACATCAACCAATACCATGCCTATGCAAAACTTACCAACCCAAACTCAAGATTCAACCAATACAATGCTTGACATCAACAGTCCTTCTATGCTTGACAACACAATTGCAGCCTTAAAAGACAACCCATCGGCCTATCTAAGCCAAGTTGGCGTTGCAGCGACAGGCAGTGGTTATTTGGTTACAGACGGTATGCCTCATGATTTAAAAGAACGCTTAGGTTTACAAACAGGCGATCAGGTCATCTCGGTAAATGGGCATGATGTCGGCCAAGATCCAAACCAAGATGCACAACTGTTAGAACAAGTAAAACAATCAGGTCAAGCTCAAATCCAAGTACAGCGCGGTGAACAAACCATCACATTACGACAATCTTTTTAAGTTTTATTTAACAGTTAACATGGTTACCGTTTAACAAAAATTGTTTCACAGATTTAATTTTTACAGGTCAATTATGAAAACGCTTTTTATTCCTAAGCATACAGCGAACAAAACAATGAACAAACACCACACAAAAAAACCTTTGCCAATCATCAAGCCATTAACTTTAAGCCTATTGTTGGCAATGAGCGTGCTAAACCTACCAAATGCGTATGCTGAAGGTTATAAAGTGCATTTGCAAGATGCTGATATTAAAGCATTTATTGATCAAGTTGCCAGTATTACCCAAAAGAATTTTGTGCTTGATCCGCGCATTAATGGCAATGTAACCGTCATTGCCAATAAAAGTTTAAGTCGCGATGAAATTTATGAGCTGTTTTTGGCGGTGATGAAAGTCAATGGCATTGTGGCAATTGATCGTGGTTTAAGCGTTGAATTATTGCCCGATACCGTCGCAAAACAAGCAGGGATTGATGTGGATTTACGCAACAACACCACAGGCAGTCGCATGGCAACACGCGTTATTTACCTAACCAACACCAATGCAAACGATGTATTAAACATCATTCGCCCCATGATGCCTCAATACGCCAATGCAGCGGTTGTACCAAATGTCAATGCCTTGGTATTATCCGATAGAGCAGAGAATTTAAACGAAATAGCCAAACTTATCAAAAATCTAGACAGCGACATCAATGATAAACTTACCATTATTCCGCTGCGTCATATAGATGCCGGACGTATGATGGAGCTGTTAAGCTCGCTAACAGGCACAAGCGCGCCCAGTCAAAACGGACAACAAGGCAATGTCAGTGCATCAGGGGGCGGTTTGATTAACATTATTGCCGATCCGGTTTCGGATCGATTGTTGGTCAAGGGCAGTGCAGAGATGACTGCCAAAATCCAAAACATGGTAGAAGAATTGGACACATTGCCAAGCCAACGCTTAAGCGGTTTAAGAGTATTTCGCTTAAAATACGCCAGTGCCACCCACATTGCCAATATGCTTCGCGGTTTATTATCGCACCAATCCTTAAACAGTGCAGGCGATCAAACCACGCTAGAAGCCACATCTATGTTCGGTTCAAACAAAAACAGCACAAATTCAAACTCAAGTTCAAATACCAACACATCTGCAACAGGCTCGCCAATCAACACCAACAGCACCAACACAGCCAGTAACAATTCAGGCAATCAAGGCCGGCCATTTAGTATCATTGCCGATCAAACTCAAAACTCGGTGATTGTCAATGCAAATCCGGAGTTAATGCTTGAAATTGAAAATACCATTAATCAGCTTGACACGCGCCGCGATCAAGTGCTGATTCAAGCAGCCATCATGGAAATTTCTGGTAACGATACACAGCAGCTCGGTGTTCAATGGGCAATGGGTAATGCCAATAGTGGCGTGGGCGTGGTGAATTTTAACAATGTCGGAGCAACCGCAATCGGATTGGCCAGCGAAGTATTAACAAAACGCGTAGGCGGTGCAGCCGCGTCCATTGCAGGAGCGTTGTTTGGCGTTGGCAATAGCAAGGTTGACAGCAAGGGCAATCGTCAGTTTTATGGGGCAATTTTGCAAGCAATTAACAAAACCAATAACGCCAACTTGCTATCCATGCCATCTATTTTGACGTTGGATAATGAAAAAGCCAATATTTTGGTCGGTCAAAATGTACCGTTCGTTACAGGATCTTACACCACCAACAACAATAACTCATCTAGCAACCCATTTCAAACCGTCAGTCGTGAAGATGTGGGGATTAATTTAAACGTTGTGCCACACATTGGCGAAAACGGTACGGTACGCCTTGAGATCACCCAGGAAGTATCATCTATCGTAGAGGGCACGCTAAACAACACAAGCGGCGTGGTAACCAATAAAAACCTGATTAAAACCACTGTTTTGGCCGATGATCAACAAACCGTTGCCTTAGGTGGTCTTATGCGTGATAACAGCAGCTACGGACAACAAAAAGTCCCAGGCCTTGGTGATATACCCATGCTTGGCAACCTATTTCGTTCCAAAAGCAAAAACAATGACAAAACCAATTTGATCGTATTTTTACAACCAACCATTTTACGCAATGGCACAGCAGTAGCAAGTTTTACCCAAAAAAGCCTTGACGGTATTCGCACCATGCAATTGGTGATTGACAAAAATGGCACATTAAAACAAATTCCGCTAAATATCAACAAGCCATACCCAAACACGCAGCCAAAACCGCCTACCAGTTTGCCAAAAAACGATCTTGTTATCCCTGCTTCCCAGTCATTACAAAACATTCCAACAGCCACAACTGTCAATACAACCATGCAAGACAAAACACCGGCTGTGATTGAAAGCGAGCATACTTTACCAAAACCAACCATAGTAACCGATAAACCTAAGGTGATAGATCCTAAGTGAGAAATTTTGTGAAATTTAAGAACAGTGTTTAAAAACAGTATTTAAGAATAATTATGACCAAACAATACACTCTTTTTGAAACATTTGTCGGCGCGGGCGGCTCGCACATTGGCTTTAAACAAAACGGCTTTAAATCGGTTTATGTTAATGATTGCAATAAAGATTGTATTGCTACTTTATTATTAAATAACCCAGAAATAAAAGACACCGCGTTTATTGACTGCCAAAGCATTTTGGATATTGATATAGACAATTTATTAACCAATATTAATTTAAAGCAAGGCGAATTAGATGTAATGTTTGGCGGTATTGTGTGCAAAGGCTTTAGTTTGGCAGGGGAGCGCTCACCCAATGATGAACGCAATTATTTTTATCATCAGCAATTAAAATTAGTAGCAACTGTAAAACCTAAATTAAGCATTATTGAAAACGTCAAAGCCTTTAGCAATGGCAAAGTATTGGCACAACATACACCACAAAATATCAAAGATGAAGTGGATAGAACTTGGCAAGCATTAGAAAATTATAAAGGACAGAAAGCTGAATTGCGCAAAAAGAATAAACTAAGCGCTGAATTTTTGCAATATGGCGCACAATTGCGTAAAGAAAAAGAAGCGTTATTAAAAATATTAACCGAAAATAATTATTTAATTTCGGTATTAGATGATTTGTATCAAATTTATGAACAAATTGGTTATAATGTGGCGCATAAAATATTAAATAGCGCGTGGTATGGCGCAGCAACCAAACGCGAGCGCATTATTATTGTCGCGGTGCGTAAAGATTTACCCAATAATTTTGAATTTCCTTTGCCAATTTATCATTCTAATGAAATTACCACTAAATTGGATTTTAATAACTCATCAGAGAAAAAATTTTTAACACCGATTACCATTGGACAAGTGCTTGCACAAATTGATTATAAAAATAAAAACGATATAGATAATATACCGATGAAACACGCGCCTAAAACCATTGAGCGTTTTAAATATATTAAAGCGGGTGAAAATATTCAAGCCACGATGCATGAAATTCCTGATGAATTAAAAATAAGCAGTTTTTATTCGCGTGGCAATACCATGCGTTTGGCAATGGATTTATTAGCGCCCACACTTGTGCCGGGGCATAGTAATTTTCCTGTGCATCCTATTGAACATCGCAGCATTACGGTGCGCGAAGCGGCGGTTATTACGGGTTTTCCGCTGGATTATCAATTTGTTGGCAATCATTCAAAGCGCTGTGAACATGTGGGCAATGCCGTGCCACCACCACTTGCTAATGCAATTGCAAAACAATGCGTTAAATTTTTAAACCAATTTTCTTAAATCATTTTTTAGCAAAACTTAATATAAAAATCTGCATACAACATGACAAACACACCACTTGCCGAACGCATTCGCCCAAAAAGCCTTAATGACATCATCGGACAAACGCATTTATTAAGCCCAGGCAAGCCGATTTTTGAGATTGTCCAAACCGCCAAACAAACCCATTCGCAGTTTTTGCCATCTATGATTTTATACGGTGAAGCAGGCATTGGCAAAACCACATTGGCTAATTTGCTTGCAGGGGCTGTTGGACGAAAATTGCGTACATTGTCCGCCATCAATGCCGGCGTAAAAGAGCTGCGCGAAATTCTACCAACCGATACAGGGTTATTTCACAACTGGCCGGTGGTTTTTATTGATGAAATTCACAGATTTAACAAAGCCCAACAGGACTCGCTGTTACACGCAGTTGAGACAGGTGCAATCACGCTTATCGGTGCAACCACTGAAAATCCATCTTTTAGTGTCAATAATGCACTGTTGTCGCGTTGTCAAACCTATCGCCTGCATCCGCTAAACGAAAATGAAATTGAACAATTAATCAACAAAGCAATTGACAGCGATGCCATTTTACAACAAAAATCCATCAAAATTGATTCGCTAAACGCCCTCATTCGCTTAAGCAATGGTGATGCACGGCGGGCGTTAAATCTGCTTGAACTTGCGATCACAGCACAAGGCAATACGGCGATCATTAACGATGAAATCATCTATAGCATAGCAGGCGAGGCAATTATTCGCCATGACAAAGACGGTGATAATCATTACGATCTCATCTCTGCTATGATAAAATCCATTCGTGGCTCAGATGCTGATGCAAGTTTGTATTGGTTGGCAAGGCTGTTGGTGGCAGGCGAAGATCCAAGTTTTATTGCACGGCGACTGGTGATTGTTGCCAGTGAGGATATTGGACTTGCCAATCCAAACGCCTTATTGCTTGCTGATACCGCCCTTAGAAGCGTACACAGCATTGGCATGCCTGAGGCGCGTATTATTTTGGGGCAAGTGTGTGTTTATTTGGCTAACAGTCCAAAATCCAACACAAGCTATCGTGCTATTAACAAAGCAATCCATCTTGCCAAAACCGATCAATCCCCCGTACCGCTCCATTTGCGTAACGGCGTAACCGATCTCATGCAATCACAAGGTTATGGCAAAGATTATATTTATCCGCATGATTTTCCCAATCATTATCACCCACAACAATATCTACCCGATCCTTTGGTTGGCAAACAATTTTATGCATTTGGCGACAATCAAAAAGAACAAGCCAGTTTTAATTTTCTGCATTGGTTAAAAACCAAACATTAAATAGGACAAATTTATATGAAATCAGACCATTTACCCAAAATCGATCCAACAAAAATCGGTGCCAATGTACCACGGCGACATGGCACACTTGCCCCAAAAATTGCCAAATTTTTCTTAAAAGCCACCGGTTGGAAGGCCGTCGGTGATATTCCAAATATCAAAAAAGCGGTATTGCTTGCCGTGCCACACACCACCAATATGGACGGCGTGTATGCTATCCCTACCTTGCTTGCACTGGACGTGGATATTAAACTTATGGGCAAAAAAGAATTGTTTAAAATACCGGTATTGGCAAAATTTTTACGTTGGGCGGGGCTGATTGGCATTGATCGTGCCAAAAAAGGCTCAACCTTACAAGCCAGCATTGACCGCTTTAATCAAGAAGAACAGCTGTTTTTGGGGCTTGCACCAGAGGGTACGCGCAAATATACCGAAAACTGGAAGACGGGGTTTTATTATTTGGCCGTGGGTGCAGGCGTGCCGATTTTGCCTACTGCCATTGATTATCCCAGCAAAGAGATTCGTTTTTTGCCACTGTTTTATCCAACAGGTGATATTGAAGCGGATTTGCCAAAAATTTACGCCTATTACGAGGGCGTAACAGGGGGCGTCATAAAAAACATGTCAAAGCCACTACAGGATTTACGCAACAATCACGTTAGCCAACACCAAGTTTAATCCCGACGCCAATACACTTTTAACACCATCTCTTTACGGGTTAAATTAAGCAGCTCACACAACAGCGGACGCAAACTTTTGGTAACGCCCGCTTCTAAGCCACCCCAAACGCTGTCAATGGTAAGCGGTTGGTTTTGTGATTGGTTTTGCAAAAACTCATTGAGTTTGGCAAAAATCTGCTTATCCGCCGTGTCGGTTTTATTGTCAATCACAGGCAAAATGGTGGCATAATGAGCCACTTCATCTAAATACGCCAAATCTTGCTCGTTTTGTAAAAAGATAATGACAATTGGCGGTTTTTGGTTTTGATTGGTTGGTAAATCGGTTGTCAAATCGGTTTCTAACAACCTTGCTGCCGTTGGCAAAGAAGTTTCGTCCACGATTAACAAAACTTGCCCCATGCTTTTTTGAGTTAAATGCTCGGTTTTTTCCACAAATTCTCGGGTGGTTTCAATGACATCGCCTGGCTTTAATGATTTTAGCCAAGTTTCACCCAAAGATGGCTTGTTGTTATTATCTCCATCACTGTGGTAAAAAATATCAATCCACGCCAAATTGCTGTTATTGTCTTGATTTTGCCACGCTTTACGCAAAGTATAATAACGATAAGGGCGGGCGGTCTTATTGGGCTCATTTGGGCTGTTTGGATTATTTGGTAAGCTGACATTAAATAAAAAAGCATAACCTGCGGGCATAGCAGACAAGTCGTCGGCTGGTGAGATTAAATCGGTTTGCACGGTTAAGCGGTACATGTTTGGGCTTACCAGTTCTTTGTTTTGTACAACAAATTGCCGATTTTTGGTTAAGATGGTTTTTTTGCCCTGCTGTTTATCGCTTTTTTGTAATAATAATACATATTGTTCGTTTAGTTGGTTAAGCGACTCAATTACATTTTCAAATGGTAAGATTTTTTGTGTCTGGCTGTCTTTAAAATGTAAGGTTAATAACAGCCCTTCTTGGTAAATTTTTTGTAAAACCACCGTTTTTAGATTGTGTTTATCATCATCGGTTAAATCCAATAAAACCGCTGCCATATTGGTTAATTCATCACCGTGTTCATCGTTAACGTGGTGAATGATTGCATCGGCGTCTTCATGAATAATGGGCGTGAGATTTTGTGTCGTCATAATATTTTCCCCTAGCATTTTTAAAAAAGCATTTTTAAAAAAACAATTTAAAAAACAAAAGGACTTAGTCTTTAAGCCCTTTTGCAACAGCAACGATTTTGCAAAAATCATGCTTGATAACAATAACGATTGGCAAAATGCTTGCAAAAAGTTAAAATTTTGCCGTCAAACTCACGCTGGCTTGGCGTTCTGGCCCCATCCAACAGTTGTTTTTGTCATAACAAGTGCCAACATAAGTTTTGTTAAATAAATTACTGACGCTTAAGCCTGCATTTAGCATGGGGCTAATTTGATAACTGCCTGCCAAATCCACCAAAGTAACGCCTGGCAAAGTATCCGAATTTTGTCTGTCAATTTGCATGCCCGCTTGATGACGCACGCCAAGGTTTAGCGAAGTTTTGTCATTTGGGGTGATGTTTGCCCACAGGCTGGCTTTGTGTTTGGCAATTTGCTGCGGGGTGTTGCCAATGACTTTGGGGTCAAATTCATCTTCGGTGATTTTGGCGTCCACATAGCCGTAAGCCACGCCAACGCCAAGCCAGTCGTTTAATGTGTGGTCGGCGGATATTTCAAAGCCTTTGGATTCAATCTCGCCCGTTTGGGTGACTTTTGTCCAATCGCCGTTATTAACCCGCTCGTTCTTTTTGACAATGTCATACAGGGCAAAATTGGCGTTAAGCCCTGCGGCGGATTGGTATTTAAGCCCGGCTTCTAATTGATTGGCGGTGGTGGGTTTGTAGGGTTGTTGGGTGGTGGGATTTTGCCCGGCAAGCGGCTGAAAAGATTGAGAAAACACCACATACGGGCTAAAGCCATTATCCAACTGATACATGCCTGCCAAACGCCCCGATGTGTGATTGATGTTGGATTTGATGGGTGATTTTGCCCCATAAGTGTCTTTTGCCTGCGACGTGCTGTTATAACTGTCATGACGCAAGCCTGCCACCACGGTCAATTTATCCCACTGCATTTCATCTTGCACATAAACGCCAAGCTGTCGTTGTTTGATGTCTTCAGTTTTTTGATAAGCGGACAAATCCAATTGAGTTTTGGCAAATAAATCGTGGTCAGGTTTGGCAAGGTCAATCGGCGGTATGCCTTTTTCAAAAGCGTCGTTGTATTTTGCTGAAGATTTGGTGTGCTGATAATCCACGCCAAATAACAAATTGTGCGATGCGATATCGGTAAATAACGTGTAAGCCAATTGGTTATCGGTCGCCCAGTTACGCAAGGTTTCATCGGTGGTATAAGCGGTGCGTTTTAATACCCGGTCTGATTTATCAGCAAAAGTTGAGTGATAGGTGTTTTTTTGCTGAGCGTTGGCATCAGTATAACGCAAACTGTGCTTAAATTTTAACGCATCGTTTATTTGCCAATTCACCGTTTCGCTTGGCATAAACACTTTTTTACTAAAATCATTCCATTTATCGCCCGCAAAAGCGTTAGATTTTAATTTGCCGTAACTGGCGTTATACACAGTGCCAACCCCAGGCAAGGGCGTGGATGGCACCATGTGCGGGTCGTTTTGGTAGTACAGGCTTGCAATCACAGACACATTGTCATTGGGCTTAAAAGAAACCGATGGGTTTAATAACAGCCGTTCTTCTTTGGCGGTTTGCATTTGCCCGTTTTTTTGCCGTGCCAACGCCACCACACGATAGCTCATAGAATCATCAATGGGAGCGGTGCTGTCAATGCCAACTTCTTTTAAATTTTGGTTGCCTAGGCGTAATTTTATCTCGTGTTCGGCGTGGTTTTTGGGGATTTTGGCAACTTGATTGACCATACCGCCCGGCTCGTTGTGTCCGTATAAAGAAGACGCAGGGCCTTTTAGCACTTCCACCGCTTCGGTGGCGTAAACGTCCACTTGCGGCATCAAATTCCACGAGCCATCATAAGGCAGACGCATGCCATCATAAAAGTTTGAGTGGGTTTTAAAACCACGCACATAATATTCATCAAATACAGTGACGGTGCCACGGCTTTCGCTGCTCACCCCGGCTTCATAACGCAAAGCACTGTTGACGCTGTCGGCTTGGCGTTGTTTTAAGGTGTTTTGTTCAATGCGTGAGTAGCTCATGGGGGCGTGTTTTGGGTCAAGGGCGGTTTTGGTGGCGGTGGTGCGATACGCATCGCCATAAATCACCAATTCATCAAGGACGGCGGTGGGCATTTGGTTTGGCTTGCTTTCTGGCTTAGTCGCCTGATTGGTGGTTTGGGTCGCAACTGGGGCAGCTTGCACCGCTTGCACGGACAACAAGCCCGTTCCTAATACCATCAAAGAGCCAAACTTAAACATGACTTGACTTGACTTGACTTGACTTGACTTGACTTGACTTGACTTGACTTGACTTGACAAAAAGGATAAACGCATAATCACCACCTTAACAATTTTTAACAAAAAAACGCTGAATAAAAAGCACGAACCTACACGGCAGTATAATGATAATTATTCTTATTTGCAAGCTTTTATAAGCGTGGCATTTACAAGCATGGGCGAGTTTGCGTGTTGTTTTTGGTAAATTAAGGCATCACTCTTTAAAAACATCATCAACCGCCATGCTAAAACCCGTCAGCACAGTGGACGTGATTTGTTGTCCTTCGCTAAAGGGTTTTAAACCGATGAATTTATCGTTCTCTAAAACATACATCAGCACGGTTTGATTGCGTGGTTCTACTATCCAATATTCTTTGACGCCAGATTCTTGGTATAAATCAAATTTGGCGTCCATTTCTTTTTTGTGATTGCTGGGAGATAAAATTTCAATCACAATGTCTGGAGCCCCAACGCAACCACGGGCATCAAGTTTGGATTTATCACAAATCACCGAAATGTCAGGCTGTACCACACTTTGTTTGCCGTCTTTGTTGGTTAAACGCACATCAAAAGGGGCAGTGTAAACTTCGCAAGGATTTTGCTTTAAAAAATAAAACATCTCAGCACTGAGTCGCATAGAAATCTTTTGATGCAATCGCACAGGGGCAGGCGACATCAAGCTAATTTTACCTTTGATAAGCTCAATGCTTTCTTTTAATTGCCATTTTAAATAATCGGTATAAGTGTATTCTTTGGAAAAATCAAGTTGGCTTAGGTTTGTGATGGCTGTCATTTGGCACCTCTGAACTGTTTTAAGATTTAATCATAACAAATTAAATTATAACAAATTTTGTCTGTTTCAGCATAACTTTAACTTGCATTTACATTATCCCAGCAATACCCAAAATTTCATTATCCCCCATACCGCCTCATCAACCACAAAAAATACACCCCACCCACCACAGAAGCAATCACGCCTGCCGGAATTTCATACGGAAAAATCGCATACCGCCCCACCCAATCTGCCAAAAGCATTAACATCGCCCCCAATATGGCTGACAATGCCAATTGTTTAGGCAATTGCACCGCCCCTAGCTGAATTGCCAAATGCGGCATCATCAGCCCCACAAAACTTAACGGCCCAATGGCAAGGGTTGACGCCGTACTCAGCAAAGCCACCAAAGATAGCACCACAATTTCGGTGCGTTTGACAGACACGCCCAAACTTTTTGCCACCACAGTGTCTAGGGCGATAAGTTTTAGCGGTTTTAGGATAAAAAAACTTGCCACAAACAACAAAACCGCCACCAAAATCAGCCCCCACGCTAGGCTTGGATTGGCGTGATAGGTTGTGCCAGACAGCCAGTTTAATATGGTTTGTAGCCGTGGGTCGCCTGATATTTGGATTAAAATGAGCACGCCGTTCATCAAAGCGGAAATTGCCACGCCAACCAACAACAAATAAGATGGTGATAATTTACGAGCAAGCCCCAAAATCACCGCCAAAACCACGCCCGCCCCCAACAAACCAGACAAGGCAAACAACAACATTTGAGCATTGGCGTCTAAGCCCAAAAATGCTAACACACCGCTGTTTAACAAAAACGGAGCAAACACAAACGCGAGCACCACGCCCAATGCCGAGCCCGAACTCACCCCCATCACCTCAGGGCTTGCCATGGGATTACGGGTTAGGTTTTGTAATAGCACGCCAGCGGCAGCGAGCATGACGCCAGTTGCCATCGCCGATAAAGTGCGTGGCAAGCGAAATTGATTCATGGCATCAACATCAGTTTGCACTGCCAAATTGCCCACCGCATTTGGAGCGATAAATAACGCCAAAGCGGTCAATATTGCCAAACTTAGCAAAACTTTGAGCCAAAAACTTAGCCCAATTTTTTTGCGTTTTACCATCAAAAACGCCGATGGTTCATGCAATTGTGTGCTTTGTTGCCTGCTTTGTCTTAGCACAAGCCAAATAATCAGCCCCGCTCCCAAAATCCCCGTAAACGCCCCCACGGGCAAATTAAGAGCTAATAAAGAACCAAACCACGCTTTTAACAAAGCCACCAAATTGTTAGTCAGCCATAAAAGAGCCGCCCCAAAACCAAACCCTGCCAACAAACGCATGCCAACTCGGCGTATTGCCAATACATTCACCACACTGGCGGCCGCAAGCCCCACAAAACTTAGCACCCCAACTCGGCTCACCACGCTTGCTGTTACCATGGCAGCCAAAGTTATCAGCACCAAACGCATTGTACTCACAGGCACGCCCAAACTTTTGGCTTGGCGGTCATCAAGGCTCATTAAAGTTAGCGGTTTTAACAACAAAAACAATATTGGCAACAAAATCACGCTGATTGCCAACAAAAATTGGCTATTTTGCCAACTGGATTGAGTTAAATTGCCACTGCCCCACAACAACACCGCCATGGTCAAATTGGGATAAAAAATAATCAACAATTGTGATACGGCAGAAAATAAAATACTAATCACCAAACCGCCCAAAATCAGCACCACAGGATTCACACGGCTTTTGGCAGCAATGGCAAATAGTAGCCCCATGCTTGCCATCGCCCCAACAAACGCCACCCAAAACCGCCCATACACGCCAAAACTTGGCAAAAACACCGCCACCACCAATAACGCCAATTGAGCCCCCACCCCAAGCGACAACGTGGTATCCGACGCCAAGGTATTTTTCACCAATTGCTGCAACAACACACTGACCACGCCCAACAAACCGCCGGCAAACATCGCCACCAGCATGGTTGGCAGCAGTTGTAATTGCGTTGCCAATTGAGGTAAATCCAAGGCTTGCGACGGGGCAAACAAAAGAGCAAGCGAAAACTGCCAACTGTTTTGTATCACAAGCCAAGCGGTTATCATCGCCAATGCCAATAAAGCCACAAACGCCAACACGGGTGCGGTTTTAAGTTTGGTGAATTGATTGGTGAATTTGTTTGTTAATTTGTTTATTGGGGAGCCATTCATGACAATTTGCTCCCTTTAAATTCGGCTTCATTGAGCCAATTGGCAAAAGTGAGCATAGACGCCACGCCGCCATATATCCACAGCGGTTTTACCACCGCCATACAGCGATTGTTTGCATAGCCCAAGCGTTGCCACAGCAGATTATGCGTCAATTCTTGATGCAACATGGGATCAAAAGGCTCAACCACCACCAAGCACACGTCATTATCCAGTTTGGTTAAATCGCCCAAAGTGATGGACAAAAAGCCCCATTGATTGCCAGCCCCAAGCTCATTTTCAAGGGTGATAAATTGCAAATCCATTTCATCAAACACAGGCTGAAACAAACTGTTACTGACATACATACGCAAATTATTGGCATCGGCAAATTGGACGACGGCAAGTTTTTGGATATCAGGATTTTTTTGATGAAAATTTTTGCCAAGTTCATTTAACCGCTGTTTGGATTTGGCTAAAAATTGCTCCGCGGCGTCAGGCTTTTGGATAATTTCACCCAATTTTTGAGTTGGCTTGACATAATCTTGCCAACTGGCAACTTCGCTTTGCGGAATAAAACTTATCGCTTCGTGCGGAATGTCGCCATACAGTGGGCGTAAATGGGCGTAAAAATCGCTGTCAATGATGATATCTGGGTGTAATTGTGCCAAGCGTTCAGGATTTGGTGCGTATCTTGCTCCTAAATCAATGGTTTGGACGGGCAATTTTGGCTCAAACACCCAAGTGGGGTAAATTTTGACATCGCCTGTGGCAACGGGCGGATAGCCCATGGCGGTCAAAGTAGAAGCAATCGCCCAATCTGGGGTGATGACTTTGATGGCTTGGTTGTTGGTTTCGCTGTTTATTTGGCTGTTTGTTTGATTGGACGTTTGATTGGTTTGATTGAGTTGGGACTGCTCACAAGCGTTTAGCGTGCACAAAACCGCCAATAATAAACCGCATTTGATTGTCATGGAATTTATCATACCACCGCCACTTGTTTGCCACTAACAGGGTGGTTTATGAGATGCAATTGAATGCCAAAAATCCGCTCAAGCACCGCTTGATTCATGGTACTGGCAACATCGCCGACATGACACAGTTTGCCATTTTTTAGGGCAATAAATTCATCGCAAAACTGGGCAGCAAGGTTGATATCATGAATGATAATCACAATCGCTTTGCCCTGTTGGCTTGCCAAATTTTGGATTAAGCGTAATATTTCCACTTGATACACAATGTCAAGCGGGGCAAGCGGTTCATCAAGCAGCAAATACGGCGTGTCTTGGGCAATGCACATGGCAAGCCACGCTCTGGCACGCTCACCGCCTGATAAAGTTGCCACCGACCGCTCGGCAAATTTGGTAATTTTTGTAACCGCCATCGCCTCAGCTACAATGGCGTAATCTTGGGCGGTGGGTTTTTGCAGCCATTTTTGATACGGATAACGCCCAAGCATGACAAGCTCGGCCACGGTAAAATTATTGGCATCGGGCAGTTTTTGTGCCAAATAGGCAATGTGTTTGGCAAGGGTTTTTGGCGGTAAATCCGCAATGGCTTTATCATTAAAATCACTCAACACAATCTGTCCGTGCGTTGGTGTCATCTCGCCTGATAACGCCTTAATCAAAGTGGATTTGCCCGAGCCGTTATGCCCGATTAGAGCATAGATTTTGCCTTTTTGTAGGCTAAGCGTGATGTCATCTAGCAAAGTTTTGTCTTGGCGGATGATGCAGAGTGATTGGATAGATAGCATGATAGGCTTCTTAATTTTTTATTAATAATAAAACAAACAAAATAGGCAGTCTGTTACAATTTTTCAGCACACATCTACCATTGACCAGGCTTTAATGATAAAATCTTTATGGATTGGCTTATTTTCTTTACGACTACAATTTACAACCAAATTAACCACAATCAATTAACCACACCAAACACTATGTTATTTCACAACCCAAACAACCATCAAATTTTTAATAACGATTGCCAAATTATTATGCAAACTTTATTAAATAAAAATCAACTTGTCAATCATATTATTACCGACCCGCCTTATAACATTTCACAAAACAATAATTTTCACACCATGAATAATCCACGCACTGGGGTGGATTTTGGTGAATGGGATAAAAATTTTAATCCAAGTTTATGGCTTGATTTGGCGTATCCATTATTGGATAAAAATGGTTCAATGGTTATTTTTTGTTCGTATAAATTTATTAGCCAAATTAGCGCAAAAATAGAACAATTGGGCGGCGTTATTAAAGACATTATGGTTTGGCAAAAAACAAATCCTATGCCTAGAAATATCCATCGCCGTTATGTGCAAGATATGGAATTTATACTCTGGGCGGTAAAATCCAAAAACAGCAAATGGATATTTAATAAACCTGACAATAAACCCTATCAACGCGGATTTTTTCAAACGCCGACTTTATTAGGAAAAGAACGCACCAAACACCCAACGCAAAAGCCGCTGGCATTAATGAAGCAAATTATTGCCATTCACAGCAATGAAAACGAGCTAATTTTTGACCCATTTATGGGAACAGGTTCAACGGGCGTGGCAAGTTTGTTATTAAACCGCCAATTTATCGGCTGCGAGCGCGAAACGCAGTGGTTTGAGCTTGCCAAAACGCGTTTCATTGACATTGAAAGATCAAGCCTGCTTTAAATACGGCCACGCCACTTTTAGATAAATCATCATCGACCAAAGGGTTAAAATCACCGAAATTATCATCAAAATATAGCCTACCTTTTCAAGCGACTGCCAATTTAACAACAACACGGTGATCGCAACCATCTGAAACGTGGTTTTTAGTTTACCAACATATGACACCGCCACACTGGTACGGTTGCCAAGCTCCGCCATCCATTCTCGCAACGCCGATACAGCAATTTCTCGCGAAATGATCACAATTGCTGAAATTGCCATAATAATATCAGGATGCCATTGCACCAACACAATCAAGGCAGCCGCCACCATTAATTTATCAGCCACAGGATCAAGAAACCGCCCAAATGCTGAACTAATGTTCATTTTTCTGGCAAAATAACCATCTAACCAATCAGTAATTGCAGCCAACACAAACACAAAAGTAAGCAAAAAATGACGCAACAAACTGTCGCTAAAATGATACATACCAATATTGGCGATCGCATTATCACTGATCGCAGGCTGATTGATACCCATGGCAGGCGGCCAATACGCAATTGCCACAAACAGCGGTATCATCACAATGCGTGCAATTGTCAAGTTATTTGGCAGGTTAAAAATACTTTGCGATGTGGGCGTGGGTATGTAAGAATTTGGTGATTGGTCGGTCATGCGGTTTTCCAAAATAATTGGCATTTAACAACGAATAAGTAACAACTAACAGTTACAATTAATAAAAAACAGATCAATAAACGGTTTAACATTATCATTATAAGACAGTTGCCATTGTAAGACAAAATCACTTGTTTGAATATTTAAAATGCAACTTATTGGCAAAAACTTAACATTTAAAAAAATCAATTTAATATTTAAAAAAGCCAAATCAACAATTGGCTTGAAATGCTAAAAAGTCGCCCTATCTAGCCAGTATAACAATAATAACACAAATAACAACACAAATAACAACACAAATAACAATAACAACAATCGTTTTATTTTTACCTCAAAAGCCTATTGTTAACCTCCTGCAGTGGGCTTTCTTTTTTTAAATTATTAATTAATAATAAACGCTGATTTTAGCCATACTGGTATCGGAGGTTGTTGCCAATCCACCTGCGACAATGCCACATCAAAACTGACAACATCAAAACGAACATCACAATTATTAAAATCAGGATATTGCTGTAGCAAGGCTTGGGTTGCACAAATAATTTTGCGTTGTTTGTTTGGGGTAATGCTATCGTGTGCATTGCCAAAAGTGCTGTGTTTGCGTTGGCGAACTTCCACAATGACAAGGGTTATCGGCGTGGTTTGCTTGTCAAGCATCACCAAATCAAGCTCACCAAATGGGGCAAATTGCCAATTTTTACCAACAAATGTCAAGCCTTGTGCCTGCAAATACCAATTGGCAAGCTGTTCAAATTGTTCGCCTTGGCGTTGTTTTTTGGCGGTTAATTTCATCTATCATACCAATTTTTTAAACAAAACCTTGGATTTTCGTTTCACATCATAACTGGCAAAACGCGACTGTGGCAAGCGTTCTGCTTCAACCTCACCAAAACCCAGCTCCATAAACCAATGTGCTGTCCGCGTGGTTAATACAAAAATTTCATCTTGATTTTGTGCGATCGCTTGTTGCTCCAAAAAAGCAATCAAATCTGCACCGCGACTGCCTTGACGATAATCAGAATGAATGGCAACACAAGCAATTTCGGCTTGATGTTGCGATCCATCATCTGCCACAAGCGGATACAACGCACCACAGCCGATCACCATGCCATCACGCTCTATAATGGAAAAATAACCCAGTTCACTTTCAAGTCTTTGTTGCGATCGCTCTACCAAAATCCCTTGTTGCTCTAAAGGTGCAAGCAGTTTTTGTAGTCCAACAATATCACTAATCCGCGCCGATCGGATATGATCATACGCTCCTTGGCTAATCAGCGTGCCCGAACCATCGCGACTAAACAATTCAGCAAGCAACGCACCATTACTTGCATATGACAACACATGCACACGTTTTACACCTTGTTGACAGGCTTGATTAGAAAATCTTAACAATCTCTTTGAATCACCATTTACATTTTCCATAAGCGGTTCAATTTGAGATTGGTTAATTTCTCGCACCAAGCTGTGTGCTTGGTTTTGTGAGTCGTTAAGCTGATAAATACCCAGCGCTTCTTGCAAAAAAATCAATTTATCCGCCTGTAGTGCAATCGCTGCCTGCACCGCCACATCTTCGGCCAACAAATTAAACATCTCACCTGTTGCTGAATACCCTACCGCACTCAACAGTACGATATGCCCATTTGTCAAATTATGCACAATGGCATCGCGATCAACGCGTCTAACCTCGCCTGTAAACTGATAATCCACACCATCTCGCACCCCATACGGACGAGCAGTTACAAAATTACCAGACACAACGTCTATTTTTGCCCCATGCATAGGAGAATTGGCAAGCCCCATAGACAACTGGGATTCTATTTGTAGGCGAATCGCTCCAATTGCGTTAATCACCGCAGGCAACGCGTTTTTTGGCGTAACTCGCACACCGTGGTATAATGGTGTTTCACTTGAACAAATGTTAAGCAATGCTAAATTATCATCTATCTGTGGTCTTGCACCATGCACCAATACCAAACGAATGCCTAAACTTTGCAATAACGCAAAATCATGAATCAAATGCACAAAATTTGGGTGCAACACCGCATCACCGTCAAACATTATCACAAAGGTTTTTGCACGATGCATATTAATATAAGGGGCAACATGGCGAAACCATTGCACATATTGGTTAAAACCGTTTTGGTTAAAACCATTGGCAGAATTGGCATTGTTTGTTGCGTTTATTGAATTTGTTGGGTTTAATTGATTTAACATGATTTTTGACAAAAAATAAAATTTAAACAAAGCATAAATTACCAAATTTTCACAAAAACACAAGTAAAATTATTACAAAATTGCATTGAGCTGTTTTTATTTGTTACAAACAACCACAAGTGGCAAGTTATAGATGTATTTAGGGTTATTTTTTGGTATGCTATGATGTTTTTAATTATTGTTTAGTTGATGTTTAGTTTTTAGTTTTTAGTTTAACGGAGTTTTTATGGAAAAATTAACCAAAACCGCCTTGTTTAGCCTATTGACATCAGGCATGATGGCGTTAGGCATTAGCACCCAAGCGATGGCGGTCATGCCCGTATCAGGTATGGCAACCACAGATATCAATCTTTCTAAAACCACACAACCAGAAACGCGCATTTTGGCATCGGTTTTGTCAACCGACAGTCAAGGACAGCAAGTGCTAAGCCCAATCACCACCCAAACCAAGCTAACATCAGGCAATGTGATTGAATACCACGGCTATATTATCAACAAAAGTTCAGAACGCATCCGCAATGTAACCGTAACCTTTGACATTCCCGCCAATACCGAATTGTTAAGCCTTGAAGATCTATCTCCTGTGCGTGCTAAAGGCAGCACCGATGGCGTAAAATTCCAAAACATGCCCTTAAAAACCAACACAAATGGCGTTTTACAAAACTTGCCAATAAAGTATTATAAAGCGGTGCAATGGGATATTTTAGGTCTTGGCTTAAATGAAGTTGCCACGGTAAAATACCGCGTAAGGGTTAAATAGTTATTTTTTGTGGTTTTGTTGGTTTTTGTTACGCCAGATTTATTCATTTACCAAATGGTGCTGTATGATAAAATTTGCCTTGCCAATCCCCCAAATTTGCCAACGCTTTGGCAAAAAATGTTTTATTCCAAAAGATTGTATTAATAGCAATCAAACGTTAAAACCATTAACCGAACGCATCATCAACGCCAACCAAAAACTTTCCCCCAATATTGGCATCAAACTTGGCAAACATAACAGTATCATTGTGCAATTACAACGCGCAGAAAAACACAATGCCTTAAGTTTTGCGATGATGGATCAATTGATTTGGCTTGCCAAACAAATCCAAACTTGGCGTGAGGTGCGAGCGGTGATTTTAAAAGGAGAGGGCGAAAGTTTTTGTTCTGGAATAGATTTGGCTGATTTAAATCACCCCAAAAACCTAAGCAAAGTGGCTTGGCAACTTGTCAAACCCACGTTAAGCACTTACCAACAAGTCTGTTTGGTATGGCGAGAGCTTAGCGTGCCTGTCATTGCTGTGTTGCATGGACATTGTATCGGTGCAGGGCTACAACTGGTCTTGGCGTGCGACATCAGATTTGCCACTCCCAATTGCCAATTTGCTATTATGGAGAGCAAATGGGGGCTTGTGCCTGACATGGGCTTAACGCAATCAGCAATTGGCCTTGCCCCTGATGTGCTCAAAACCCTTGCTATCAGTGCACGCACTTTTGATGCCAAAACTGCCCTACAATACAACTTTGTCTCCACAATCACCGAAACCCCCATGGAGTCCGCTGAACATTTGGTGGCAGAAATTGCCCAGCGCTCCCCTGATGCCGTGCTTGCCAGCAAACGCATCATTAACCGTATGTACCGCCAATCCAGCACAACTTTATATCACGAAAAATTATGGCAAATCAAACTGTTGCTTGGCAAAAACCAAAAACTGGCTCTAAAAAAAGCCAAAGATCCCACGGTACAATTTTTACCCAGACAATTTGATTGAATTTGGCAAGATTAAAGATACATTTTTACAACATAATTTTGGCGAAAAAATCACCAAAACCCTTGCCAAAATTTGGATTTTGTTTTACCTTAGATAAAGCTTTTGTACAAAAAACAAAGCAGTCTTTGACTACAAATTTAATAAGTTCTGTTAACAGGTATTTTTAATATTTTTTATTAATATTGTTTTGTATTAGCATTTTTTATCTTAATATTTTTGTAGTTATCATTCGCAATATGTTAATTTTTTTCAAAAAAAAGGAAAAATCATGGCAATTAGCTTAACCAAAGGCGGCAACGTCAATCTTTCAAAAGAAGCACCAACTTTAACCAATATGACGGTTGGCTTGGGTTGGAATCCACGAGCAACCGACGGTCAAGATTTTGATCTTGATGCGATTGCGTTTTTGCTAAAAGATGATGGCAAAGTGCGTACTGACAGTGATTTTATCTTTTTTAACAATTTAAAATCAACCGACGGTGCGGTAGAACACACAGGCGACAACCGTACAGGTGAGGGCGACGGCGATGATGAGGCCATCAAAGTAGACTTAACAAAACTATCAGCAGATGTAACCAAAGTTGCATTTTGTGCAGTCATTTATGACGGTCAAGCTCGCAAACAAAACTTCGGTCAAGTGGGCGATGCTTACATTCGTATCGTAAACAGCAATGGTGATAGCGAAGTGGCTCGTTATGATTTGTCAGAAGATGGCAGTACCGAAACCGCGATGATTTTTGGTGAACTCTACAAACACAATAATGAGTGGAAATTCCGTGCCGTAGGTCAAGGTTTTGCAGGTGGTTTAGGAGCTTTGGCAAGTTCGTATGGCGTTGCGGTTTAAAATTTTAACTAAATAGGTTATTTACTAAATGTTAAATGCTTTACGCATTTGGCAACAAAAACAAATTTGTAACGAATATAAATTTGTAACAAAAGCAAAAAATAACAAATACAAAAAAGTGGCGTGATATTGATATTTATGCCCTTTTTTGTATTCACTGTTTATTTTTGATTGTCGGTCAGGATTGCTTTGGGTAAATGATTCATAAACAAATTATATGATTGGTTTTTAAATTTTGGAGCAGTTTTTATGAAGTATCTTTTTTCATCACTGGCTTTTGTATCGATCTGTGCTTTAACAGGTTGCACACAAAGCGAGCCTGCCAAAACCAAAACAAGCACAGCCGACACAAAAGTCGACACAAGCACAAATACGGCTAGCACAAGCACAGCCACAGCCGACACACCGCCTAAAACAGGTAAAGTTTATACCGTTGCGGTAGACGCAGATTTTCCCCCTTTTACATACCTTGATCAAAACGGCAAACCAACCGGCTATGACGTTGACTTAATCAATGCCATTGCCAAAAACGCCAATATGAACATTCAATTAATCAGAAAAAATTGGTCAGAATTTCCACAAGCATTAGACAAAGGACAAGTGGATTTATGGATCGCAGGCATTTCTGTTTCTGAAGAACGCAAACCGATAATAGATTATAGCGAACCTTACTTAACTTATAATACAGGGGTTTTAACCAAAAAAGACAAAAAAGGCATGGCTATTAATCAAACCAATTTGGCCGAACAGCGTTTAATTGCCTTACAAGGCACGGTTGATTTTGATTATGCCAAAACATTGGTTAACAAACCTGAAAACCTAAAAGGCATATCAACAACCTTTTTGGGTATGAAAGAGGTTTTAACCAATAAAGCAGATGCGTTTATCAACAATGACCGTGTTTTGCAATATCATGTCAAACAATACCCCAATTATAATTTCCGCGTTTTTGATTTGGATACCAAAAAATCCTCAGCAGGCAGCTTAGGCATTGCAGTTAAAAAAGGCAACACAGAGCTTGTACAAAAACTCAATCAAGGTTTGGCCAGTATCAAACAAGACGGTACTTATGCCAAAATTAACCAACAATGGTTTGGTGTTGCCGATCAAAATTAATCATTACCATAAATCTACGATGGCGATTGTAGAAATGAAAAATTTGAAAACACTGTAAAAAATAATCAGATAAAGGAAATCGTATGGAAATTATTCGCGGACAAAAAGTAAAATTAACCGATATTTTACCAAGCCAACAATTTTTCATTTCTGTTAATGTGCAAAGCCCTTTTGTTACCGATGTTGCATTGTTTGGTTTGGACAAACAACAAAAGTTAAGCAATGAAGCATATATGATTTTTTACAATCAACCAAAAAGTCCATGCAATGCGTTACAATTACAAAAACAAGAACAAGCGTTTTCGCAATTTTTGGTTGATTTAAACCAATTGCCAAATACCATTCAAAAAATGGTGTTAACTTTAACGGTAGATGGTACAGACACCATGGCAAATCTTGGCAATAGTCGCGTGGAAATTCTAAACGAAAACCAACAAATGATTGCTACTTTTTTGCTAAATGGCAACATGTTTGATAAAGAACGTGCGGTTATGGCGTTGGAAGTTTATCAAAAAGATGGCATTTGGCGGTTAAGTGCGGTTGGTCAAGGTTTTAATGGCGGTTTGCCTGCGTTAATTGAGTATTTTGGTGGAGAGGTCGCAGAATCAGAATCAACACCAAAACCCTCAACCGCCCCACAATCCACGGTAAATTTGAGCAAGGTTACATTAACCAAAAAAGATGAACAGCACCGTATTAGCCTTTCAAAAAAAGACAGCAGTTTTATTGTGGAAGCCATTTGGGTGGATAATGGTGATGATCGTGCTGATAATGACGATTTAGATTTGCGCGTTGGGATTTTGGTGGAGGGGCAAAATCAGATGCATTATGTCCACGCACCACAACAATCTGGATCTTTGACAAATTTTCCTTTTGTGCATCATTTGGGTGATGTTAGACAAGCAAGTGTGAACGAGCCTGGCACAGAAAAAGTAGAAGTCAATACCAATATTGCCAAACTGATTGGTGGTCGTGTAGCCTTGGTGTTTTCAGTGTATTCAGCGGTGAGTAATGGCGTGGTATCCATTGCATCATTACAGCCTAAAATGCGAATGCAGTACGAAAACCAAGTCATTGAATGTGTGTTTAATGCCAAAGTATCACCCCAAGCTCAAAGAGACGATGTCTATACTTATGTGATTGGCCTTGCAATTATTGATGAAAATGGCATTGTATTGCAACATTCTGGCTTAACTTCTAAACCAAGCAGTGAAGCTACGCCAAGGTTGGTTTGGGAAAAAGGACAACCCACGATTTACATGGACGGACAACCGATTTTTAAAACAGAGGTTGATGATAGCCTCGATAAAAAATCCAGTGGCAGCTTGACTGGTATGTTTAAAGACATTTTCAAATAAATCAGACTATCTAAACCAACAAATAGTATCTAAATCAAATAGTATCTAAATCAGAGAGTATCAAATGAGCGTAACTTTTACCCTACTTGGTGAAAACGAACCGTTTTTGCATTGCAACCTAAAACAAGGCGATATCGTGCATTGTGAAGCCAATGCTATGGTTATGATGGAATCTAACCTTGAATTAAAAGGCACATTACAAGGCGGTATCATGCAAGCCTTAATGCGCCGTTTTGCCAATGGCGAATCATTGTTTCAACAAAAAATTGAAGCCGTGCGAGGCGAGGGCGATTGTCTGCTTGCTCCTACTCTCGATGGCGATATGCAGATTTTAGATGTAGGCAACGCACAATACACTTTAAGCGATGGTGCATTCGTTGCCAGTAGTGGCAATTTGGACATCAAAGCCAGTATTCAGCGCAACTTAGGCGGAGCAATTTTTGGAGATACAGGCGGGTTTATGGTTATGCAAACCAGTGGCACAGGGCAAATCGTCGTATCAGGTTTTGGTTCCCTGTTTGAGATTGAAGTAACTCCTAACAAAGATGTCATCATTGACAACGGTCATGTGGTGTGTTGGGATAGCCGATTGCAATACAGCTTATCGGTTTCTACCAGTCAAAGCAAAGGTTTTTTGGGCAATATCATCAATTCAGTAACAAGTGGCGAGGGCATGGTGTTAAAATTTTCTGGTGCTGGTAAAGTGGTATTGTGTTCACGCAACCGCGAAAATTATCAAGGTTGGCTAAATAAAGTGTTAGGCACAGGTTCAAGCGGTAACACCAACAGCAATGGCGGTCGGTTGCTCGGCGGTTTGTTATAATCCATGGTTTGGTTGTGATAATATTGCAACAAATTATCAGCACAAACTTAATAAAATCAACAAATTTTAATCATTTTTTTAATAAACGGAGGCTATTATGGCAGTTAGTTTACAAAAAGGTCAAAAAATTTCCTTGGAAAAAGAAGCAGGTACAAGCCTATCACAGATCAAAATGGGGCTTGGTTGGGATATGGCCAGCACAGGCAAATCAGGCGGGTTTTTAAGCGGTTTGTTTGGCGGCGGTGGTGGCGGTGATAGCATTGATTTAGATGCATCGTGTATCATGTTTGACAGCAACAAGCAGCCCATTGATTCGATTTGGTTTGGGCAATTAACCTCAAAAGATGGCAGCATACAGCACACAGGTGATAATCGCACAGGTGCAGGCGAGGGTGATGATGAAGTGATTAACGTCAATTTGTCAAAAATCCCCGCCAATGTACAGTCGCTCGTGTTTACGGTGAACAGTTTTACAGGGCAGAATTTTGAAAAAGTTGCCAATGCGTTTTGTCGTATCGTTAATGCCAATAACAACAGTGAAGTTGCCCGTTATAACCTATCATCACAAGGCAAACATACCGCACTAATCTTGGCAAAAGTGTATCGGCATAATGGCGAGTGGAAAATGCACGCGATCGGCGAAACTGCAAGTGGGCGTACTTTTCATGATTTAATGCCAGCAATCATACCGCACGCTTGATACTTAATTTTTACTAAAATTTGTTTGCATAAAAACTTTACCAAAAACAGATCTTTAATTGATTAAAGGTCTGTTTTTTATGGCAAATTTTGATAAAAAATTACTTGCAACACAAAACCGTTAAATATGCTAAAATAACACAAAAACGCACCGACAACCCTTGTTATAGTTTTGCGATAACCTTGGAGGCAAAATGACTAAATTTATCAACCCATTTACCGATTACGGCTTTAAAAAATTGTTTGGTGAAGAGGCAAGCAAGCCGTTTTTGATGGATTTTTTAAATTCGCTGTTGCCACAAAAACACCAAATTGCCGATTTAATCATCAAAAACAGCGAACGCATAGGCAGAACTGATTTTGATCGCAAAACCATTTATGACGTTTATTGCGAAAGTGTAACAGGCGAAAAATTCATCGTGGAATTGCAACGGGCCAAACAGACGTTTTTTAAAGACCGCACTTTGTATTACTCAACCTTTCCCATTGCCGAACAAGCCAAAAAAGGCGACTGGAATTATAAATTAAAGGCGGTTTATTGTGTCAGTATCTTAGATTTTTTGTTTGATGCCAATAAAGACGACACAGAAGTCATCTACAGCGTGCAACTAAAAGACCAAAACAACCAGGTTTTTTATGACAAATTCACCCTGATTTATTTACAAATGCCAAACTTTAATAAAACCGAGAATGAATTAGAAACCCAGTTGGATAAATGGCTGTTTTTTATCAAAAATTTAGAAGATTTGCAGCACATTCCAGCCATTTTTAAAAACAGCTTGATTGAAGAAGCGTTTGACAAAGCCAAAATTGCCAATTTTAACCAACAAGAAATGATGAATTATAGAGACAGTTTAAAAGCACACTGGGATAATTTTAGCGTGGTAACCTCTGCGATAGAAGAAGGGATTGAAATTGGTATGGAGCAAGGCGTTAAGCAGGGTGTTGAACAAGGCAAAAAACAACAAGCCATTGACATTGCAAAAAATTTAAAAGCCCTAAACACACCGATTGACACCATCATGCAAGCAACCGGTTTAACCTTTGATGAAATTAACCGTTTATAAATTTAAACAAGATAAATTAAAAATTTAAGAAAATTCACGAAAAGCAATATAAGAGAGCAGTATGAGCTATTTGGCATCCGAACACTTAACGCAAAAACAATTCACACAAGAACAAAAACCAAAAACCAAAAACCCCATTACTTTATCCACTTTGCAAAAATACAAAGCAACTGGCGAAAAATTTTCCTGCTTAACTTGTTATGACGCAAGTTTTGCCAACGCCATGCAAAAGGCAGAAATTGACACCATTTTGGTTGGTGATAGTTTAGGCATGGTGGTGCAAGGGCAAAATTCTACCTTGCCCGTCAGCGTCGATGACATGGTATATCACACCAAAAACGTCGCACGTGGTAACCGCCACGCCTTGATTATCTGTGATTTGCCCTTTATGAGTGCTGCCACGCTTGAGCGGGCGATTGATGCCGCCACCACCGTCATGCAAGCAGGGGCAAATGTGGTTAAAATTGAAGGCGGTAGCGAGCTTAGTAAAATTGTTTCGGTTTTGGCAAACAATGGCATTCCAACTTGCGTGCATTTAGGCTTAACGCCGCAGTCGGTGAATCTGTTTGGCGGTTATAAAGTGCAAGGCAAAACAGACAAGCAAGCCAATAAACTCTTAACAGACTGTGAATCTGTAGTTAACGCTGGGGCGAGCATGTTATTGTTAGAATGCGTGCCAAAAAAGATTGCCAAAACCATCAGCGAAACATTTACTGTGCCTGTGATTGGCATCGGAGCGGGGGCAGATTGTGATGGACAAGTGCTCGTCATGCATGACATGCTTGGAATTTATACCAAAAAACCTGCTAAGTTTGTCAAAGATTTTTTGACCGATGACACAAACGAAACTTGTGATATCGTGGGAGCATTTAAAGCGTATCATAAAGCGGTAAAAACAGGCACTTTTCCAAGCGATGAGCATAGTTTTTAAGTTTGGTTTTTAATTCGGTTTTCATTTAGCTGTTAAATGGTTTTTTAAATAGCTTTTAGATTTGGCTGTTACAATTTAATCCAATATTTTAAACAAACTCCCAAGAAAAAACATCAAGATAAAATCCAAGGTAAAACATGCAAATTATTCACACAATTCAAAAATTACAAGACGTATTAAAACCACATCGCCAGCAAAAAATCGCCCTAGTGCCCACTATGGGCAATTTGCACGATGGGCATTTACAGCTTGTCAAAACCGCCAAACAGCATGCCGACATTGTGGTGGTGAGTATTTTTGTCAACCCAACCCAATTTGGCGTGGGCGAAGATTTTGACACGTATCCGCGCACTTTGACCCAAGACTGTGAAAAATTACAGCATATTGGCACGGATTTTGTATTTTCTCCCAGTGTTGATGAGATGTACCCAAATTTTCATGAGCATCCGCCAAAAACCCAAGTCATCGCAGGCGACATTGCCAAAATTTTGTGTGCCAAATCCCGCCCCACCCATTTTGACGGCGTGGGGCTTGTGGTTACCAAATTGTTTAACATCGTACGCCCTGACGTTGCCGTGTTTGGTAAAAAAGATTATCAGCAGCTTGCCATTATCCGCCAAATCAATCAAGATTTAAATTTTGGTATTGACATTATTGGCATGGAAATTGTGCGAGCCGATGACGGTTTGGCTTTATCATCGAGAAACAGTTATTTGACCGAGACCGAACGCAAAATCGCCCCAATGTTACAACAAACTTTGCAAGCATTAAAAGCCAAACTTATCAATGATGCCGAATTGAATCTACAAAAACTTGATGATTATCGCAACCAAAGCATTGCATTGTTAAATAGCCAAGGTTTTAAAGTGGATTATTTAGACATTTATACCCAAAATTTAGATGAATTAAATAGCGGGCATTTAAATAGCGGGCATTTAAATACCAACTTGGTGATTGTGGCGGCCGCTTGGCTTGGAAAAAAAGCACGGCTTTTGGATAATATTGAAATAAACTTAAATCAGTTTAAACCAACAAAAAATTAACAGTGAATTAAATTTATGACCCAAATTCTTATCGTTTCAGGGCGATCAGGCTCTGGCAAAACTTCGGTTTTAAACATTTTAGAAGATTTTGGCTATTATTGTTTGGATAATTTACCTTTGTCGCTGGTTTTAACCGCAGTGGCAAAACTTGCAGACAGCGATATTAAAAAAATCGCCTTAGGCATCGATGTGCGTACGCCAAAAGCGGATTTGTCCAAATTTGATGACACTTTTAACGAACTCATTACCCAATACGGTAAAGATAATTTAAAAATCATCTATACAACCGCCAACGAAAATAAACTCGTCGCTCGGTTTGACGCCACTTACCGTGTGCATCCGCTGATGGCAACGGGAGCTGCCCACAATTTACCCACCGCCATCAAACAAGAAATTGAGCTGTTGCACCCCATCGCCAAAAACGCCGACATAAAAATTGACACAAGCCAGCTGAATATCCACGAGTTAAAAGAACAAATCGGTAACCATTTGGGCGTGGATAATGTGGTAACCGTTAATTTATTGTCGTTTGGTTTTAAATACGGCTCGCCAATTGATGCCGATTTTGTGTTTGATGTGCGAGTGTTGCCCAATCCGCATTGGCAAGTGGAGCTGCGTGAACAAACCGGACTTGATGCCGATGTACAGGCGTTTTTTGCCAAATACCCAGAAGTTAATGACATGGCAGATGACATTGGACAATTTTTAATCAAATGGCTGCCAACTTTTTTGCACAACAATCGCCACACACTCACCATTGCTATTGGCTGTACTGGTGGCAAACACCGCTCTGTGTATGTGGCGGATTTTGTTGCAACATTATTGTCAAATCAGCTGCCCGATGCCATGCGTGTTAATATCAAACACCGAGAAAAATCTCGGTGGCAATTGTAGTTTTTAACCCAGTTTTTAACTTTTTTAACGAAGTTTTGCACAAATATTTTTAACAAATATTTTTAAATAACCTTAATTGAGAAACTTATGTCAGATTTTGCCAATATGGATATGGCGGTTAGCCGTACCGAACAAAAAAAAGCTCGTGAGCGTTTGCAACAATTGGCCGAGCCGCTTGCCAATTTATCCAAAAAACAAATAAAAAATCTACCCGCCGATGAATTTTTTTTAGAGGAGTTATTAACACTAAACGACATCAAAAGTCATGAAGCCCGCAAACGCCATATCAAACGTTTAGGTAAGTTACTCGCCGAAGAAAATCCGCACGCCATTGTAGAATATCTGTTTCGCTGCACTTTTAGCCCTGAGCAACAAGCC
Organism: Moraxella macacae 0408225; assembly: GCF_000320365.1. Lineage (GTDB taxonomy): Bacteria > Pseudomonadota > Gammaproteobacteria > Pseudomonadales > Moraxellaceae > Faucicola > Faucicola macacae. Next base: position 649,822 of record NZ_ANIN01000001.1, on the reverse strand, counting down.
AAAATTGACGCTTGGCAAACGCGGTTAAATTTGCAAGATGACAATACACTTAAGCAATTTACCAAAACTTTTTTTGACAGTGAGTTTAATACAATTAAACAGTTGTTGGTTTGGGTTGCGTATGCAAAACATATCCATGATGATGAATTGACACAAGAAAGCATAGACGATTTGCACACTTATATCCGTCAAGTGGCAATTTTATCAAAAAATAAGAATTGATTTTGCTGGCTTTTTAGATCAACTCTGCAAGTTTAAAAAATCGGCGGTAGGCTTCTACTTTTTTATCAAAACTCATAGGGTACGCCCGCGAGCTTGATGGCAAGCGATAAACCGTAAGGTTTCGTCCAAATATTTCCAGCGTTAGCATTTGATTGGTTTTGGGTGATTTTACTGGTTTTTGTTGATTTTGTGATAAATGTTCGTTTATCACATCTATGAGTACATCGGTTGCCTTGCCCCCTATGGTAAACAGCCACTTGACCTTGGGTAATTTTACCAATGCACTTGCCAAATCCACCCGATCAATCACCGTCAAATGAGCATCAGAGGCATTGCCTTTTTCTCGGATAACGCAGGTTACCGTTGGCAATTCACCGATGCCTTTTTGCATTAAAAACGCCTGAATTTTGTTGGCATCAAAACGCTTTTCATCACCAATGCGAAAATAATCCACATTGTCAAAAAACACCTTGCCATAAATCCGCCACATATCATTGTAAAAATTTGGATAATGAAACGCCATGCACCATTTATCGGCTGTGGGTGGCATCGTCCCCATCATAACAGCAGTGGCATGCGGCGGTAATATTGGTGCAAACGGATGTTGCTCTACGGTTTTGTCATGCACCGCGATAGCCTTGTGGGTTGTTGGATTGCCAACGCCAAGCATCAGCACACATTTGTTCAATGTTACGTTTTGCCGTCCAATTTAATAACTGTTTGGCTTTGTCGCTGCTGGCATAACACGTCGCAATATCGCCTGCTCGTCTCTCACCAATTGCATACGCCACGTTTACACCTGTGGTTTTGATAAAAGCATGAACCAATTGCAACACCGATGTTCCATAGCCCGTTCCTAAATTAATCGGCTCAAAACCAATAGCCTTGGCTTGTTTTTCAATAAACTGCAACGCCGCCACATGCCCTTTTGCCAAATCAACCACATGAATATAATCACGCACCCCTGTGCCATCTACCGTGTCATAATCATCACCAAAAACCGACAACTGGGGCAATTTACCCACGGCCACTTGGCTAATATAAGGCATTAAATTGTTGGGAATATCACTTGGATCTTCGCCAATTGTGCCAGTTTCATACGCTCCAATTGGATTAAAATAACGCAAAGCAATGATATTAAACGCACTATCCGCTTTTGCCAAATCCTCTAAGATATACTCAACCATAAGTTTGCTTTGTCCGTAAGGGTTGGTTGCACTGCGTTGTGCAGTTTCCACAATCGGTAACATTTCAGGATCGCCATAAACCGTTGCTGATGATGAAAACACAAAATTTTTAACCTTATGCTGTTTTGCCACTGCCAATAAATTTAGCGTACCCTCAACATTATTTTGGTAATATTTTAACGGTTTGGCAACGCTTTCACCCACAGCTTTTAACCCTGCAAAATGAATGATGGCAAAAAAATCATGCTCACTAAAGGTTTGATTTAACAAATCTTTATCCAAAACATCACCTTGAATAAAGGTTAATTTTTGTCCGATAATCTCTTCTACTCGCTCAATAGCAACTGGGCTTGAATTGGATAAATTGTCATAAACAATCGGCGTAAACCCTGCACGAACCAGTTCAATGAGTGTGTGCGTACCAATATAACCTGCACCACCTGTAACCAATATTTTTTTCATAAAACACCTTTTTTACCAAATTATTTTTTACTAACGATGGTTTTACTAAACTGTATTTTTAAACTATTTTTTAAACTATTTTTAAAACGGTTAAATTTTACACCAAACGGTCGTTTAGTCTTTAGCGCCCAATGCCAAAATACTCACCCTTAAAAGAAGCAACTTGACTGTCGGTTAAAATATTTTTGGCATCAAAAATTGGCAATGCCACTTTATTTAATTCATTGACATCAGGCGGTATCAATCCTGACCAATTGACGATAAACAATGCATCGGCATTTTGCAAAATCTCATACGGCTGATCGGCAATGCTTAACAACGGATTGTCATTGTACAATTGCTCCAACTCAAAATTGGTATTGTTTAAATACACATAAGTTTTAATGTGATACGACCACAACAGCTTAAGCAATGGGTGAATGGCAGAATTGGTGGTAACTCCCGCCCCAATGCGATAACCCGCTCCCCAAATTGCAACCGTTCTATTTTCAATATTGCCATCAAAATATTGCCAAAATTTACGAAAACTTAGCTCTTTTTGATCTTCATTAATGGTTAATACCGATGACAACAGATGATTTTCCACTTGGTTTTGTTCAAATTTTTCTTTTAACAATGCCAACTCATTTGGCAAGGATTTACCGCCAAAACCCCAACCTGCGGACAAATACGAAGCTCCCACGCGACTGTCCTGCCCCATGATCCGCTCGATTGCTTTGATATTAACCGATTCGCTATCCGCCAAGCGAGCCAACTCATTCATAAGCGACAATCTTGTACCAAGCATTGCCATGATCGAACTTCTGGCAAATTCAATGGTTTTGATATCAGAAATTTCGCAGATTTTGGCTTGATTTTTTAAAAACAACAACACATCAGAATACATCACACTGTCAGGGGTTTTTTCACCGATCATGACCAAATCAGGCTGATAAAACGCATTAAAATTCATGCCCTCTTTGATAAAAACAAAAGGCAAATAATAAACCCACTGCGTTTTTAACTTACAAGACAATTCATGGATTTTGCTAAGTTTTTTCACACCGCTTAAAATAATGTGCGTGTGCGGATTGGCTTGTTTTTGAGCAAAGCACGCCAAATCATCGTCGCTTAAATTATCCAAAAACAACCAAATCGTCTTGCCAGCCACATCATTTTTTAGCCGCTCCACCTCATCATCGCCGTAGGTTACAGGCATGATTTTTTGTTTGGCAACATACAATGACCAAGCCAAACTCATTTGGGTATCAAACTTATAATGCAACAAGGTTTCTTCAATTTTGTCAGCACAAGCCAACATGTAAACTTGCTTACCAAGATTGGCAAGAAAAATCGCGGTATTTATCGCTTCATGACTGCAATCAATGATAAAAACCTCATCTAATTTATTGCTGCTCACTGTCTACCCCCCCCCTTGTTTTTTATCACGCCCAATAACGCATTGGTCGATGAATCAAATTTATTGGTAAAATCGGTCGTTTGTAGTTCATTGTAGACACTATTTGCCATCACTTTGCCCACTTCCACGCCCCATTGATCAAAAGGATTGATCTGCCAAATCACACTCATAACATAGACTTTATGCTCATATAAAGCAATAAGCGATCCTAAGGTTTTTGGTGATAAGCTGTTTAATAACAAGGTTGTGGAGGGTTGATTGCCACGATATTGTTTAAATTTTCCAAATTCATCTTGTTTGTTTTTTAATTCATCAGGCAACGCTCCATTGCCAAATGCCATAACCTGCGACTGGGCTAAGCAATTTGACAAGGATAGTTTGTGTTGATTGGCAAGTGATGAATTATAAATTTGTGCACCATTGTAACGATAAATTGGCGTGATAAAATCGCACGATACCCTTTGCGTGCCTTGGTGAAGCAATTGATAAAACGCATGCTGAGCGTTTGAACCAATATCACCCCACAAAATTGGACAAGTGTTATAACCAACCGCCAAACCCTCACGATTGACCGATTTACCGTTAGATTCCATCTCAAGCTGGGTTAGATAATTAGGGAAAAAACTCAAGCGTCCATCATAAGGCAAAACCGAGTGGGCGTGAATGTTTAAAAAAGTCGCATTCCACACGCCAATTAAACCCAAAAGCACGGGCAAATTATGACGAAAATCAGCAACAGCAAAATGCTTATCCATCAGATTTGCCCCTGCCAATAACTCATAAAAATTATCCATACCAATTTTAATTGCAATAGCCAATCCGATCACGGACCACATGGAAAACCTACCGCCAACCCAATCCCACAACAACAGTTGATTGTCCGTATGAATGCCCCACTCACTCATTTTGTCGGCACGCGTGGAAATGCCAATAAAATGACGGTGCAAAATCGTCGCACGATTGTCATGGGCTGCAAGCAACCACTGCAAGGCAGTATTGGCATTAGACAAGGTATCAATCGTACCAAAAGATTTTGAAGAAATAATAAACAGTGTGGTTTGTGGATTTAAAACTTTGGTTAAACTGTCTAATTGTGTGCCGTCCATATTGGAAACAAAATGCACCTTGATATCCGTATCCGCCCACTCGGATAACGCCGTGGTTGCCATGAGTGGCCCTAAATCAGATCCACCCACGCCAATATTGACAACATCGGTAATTGCCTTGCCTGAATAGCCACGCCAGATTTTTTGACGGATAAGATTTACCAAAATTTCAGCCTTGCTAAGGCTTGCATGCACCTCCGTATTGACATCAACACCATTAACCATTAAGGTTTCGCCTTTTGGACTGCGCAATGCTGTGTGCAAGGCTTCACGATTTTCGGTATCGTTAACTTTTTTGCCTGTTAATAAGTCATTGATTTTATTGGATAGTTCAAATTCATTGGCAAGGTTTAATAAATTTTGTAAAATCACCTCATCTATGACTTGCTTGCTAAAATCCATATAAATATCGCAAGCACTTGCACTAAAAGTCTTGCCACGATCTGCATCTTTGGCAAATAAAGCGTTTAAATCAAGATCGGTTTTGGCAAGGTTTTGCAAGGTTTGCCAAGCTGGATTTGCATTCATGGCAAAAGCTCCTGTGTTGCGTCTAAGATTGGTAAAGCTGTTATTGACAGAGCTGTTTATTGGCAAAATAAATAAACGCTTGCATGTACGTTACCATATCGCCTGTATCAAAACTATCACCAACCATGGTTACCACGTCCATGCCCTGCACACCTATCAGTGCATCGATTGCATCGGTAAGCTGAATTTCACCGCCAACACTTGGGGCAGTTTTGGCAAGATAGGCAAAAATCTGTGCATCAAATACATAACGACCAACCACGGCTAAATTTGATGGTGCAACATCTGCTGATGGTTTTTCAACAAAACCTTTCACCGCAAAAGATTGGTTACTGTTTGTTTTTTTAACCACTTCTTTATGATCAAGGCGAGCAATGCCGTATTTATGAATGTCAGATTCGGCCACTGGATCTACCAAAATTTGACTGCGTCCTGATGTTGAAAATTCTTGCAACATGTGGGTTAAATTATCACTTCCAAACGTTGGCAAAAATGGATCAAGCACCACATCAGGAAGCAACACAGCAAAAGGATTGCTGCCAATTACCGTTTGTGCTTGTAGCACCGCATGACCAAGCCCTAAAGGTTTGCCTTGACGCACGGAGACGATTTTGACATCATCTGGTAAAAAATTTAGGCTATCTGCCAATTTGGTTTTGCCTTTGTTACGCAATTGATTGTCAAGCTCTGCATGAATATCAAAATAATTTTCAATGGCCGTTTTTTGGGCGTGATTCACCAAAACAATGTTTTTGATACCAGCCTTGATAGCTTCATCAATAACGTAATGAATAGATGGTCGATTGCCAAGTGGCAACAGTTCTTTTGGCACAGCCTTTGAAAGTGGCAACATGCGTGTACCAAACCCTGCAACAGGAATAACCGCGTGAGTAACTTTTGTCATTTTTTTTAAAACCTTTATTTAATAAACCTTATGATGAAGCAAGCAATAATCAATATCTTCTGACTTTAACACAAGTTTTTTTGGAATAGAAAACAGTTTTACATGCTCGGTTGGCATATTGACATTTGGAATCACTGGCATTTTTTGTTTTGACAAACAATCTATATGCCAAAGCCGCCAATGCTCCCAATAATCAAGCCTATCCAATGCAGACTTTTGGTTATAAATCCCAAATTCTTTAGAAGTCATTAATGAGTTATCGCGATGACTTGCAAAAGTCAGTGGCAACTTAATTCTGGCAATGGCATGATTGCCAAATACCACTTTTAAGCGTTCCAAAAACTCACTATCCGCCCCCGTGCGTACATTATGCCAAAGCCCTGTTTTTTGCATGACCAATTTACGGCGAAATAAAGGCGAGGCAGGATTTTGACGCAAAAATGGATAAAATTGACGGATATAAAACTGCCCATGTTCATCAATTCTTAACCAATCAGAAAGCGTTGCAATTAAATTTTTATCAGAAAGTAACGGCAAGGTTTGTTGTTCAATTTTCTGCGGATGGGCAAAATCATCAGAATCTTGACACGTAATAAACTCACCTGTTGCATACGTCGCACCAATATTTTTGGCAACAAAAGTTCCGACATTTTTTGGCAAATCTATCAGTACAATGCGTTTGTCTTTATTTTTTAATGCTTGCAATTTTTGTAAACTGTCATCTGTACTGCAATCATTAATGATGATAATCTGTAAATTTTTGTAACTTTGGTTAAGCAAACTGTCTATACATGCCACAATTGTATCGCTTGCGTTATATACTGTTACCAAAATACTCACCAAAGGCATATTTTGTTGCACAGGATCGACATGATGACAAGTTAAATTATTAACAGACAGTTGTTGGTTCTTATCATAAACCGTTAATTTGGTTAAATGATTGTTTAGCAAAAAATGATTCAGCGTATCAAGTTTGCTTTGAGTGGTATGATGAACAATATTGTTTAACAAACACACCGTATTAATATCATCACTTGGCAATTTTTTTAATAATTTTTCATCAATGGACTGCTTAAAATGATGGCACAGAGCAACATAAACCCCCAAATAATACTTACGAACCAACAAATATCGATTGTTATGCAAAAACTTAAAGACTTTGGCAGGATATAAGGGCAACAAAGCAATGACAATTGCTTTTTGATGAAACCAATAATATTTGTTTGTCAATAACTGATGCACAGTAAAGGCTGCATCAGATTTGGTAATTTGAAATCTTTTTAATTGAGACAATTTATAAGCACATTTTGATTTTGGCAAAACCGTCCAATGATCTTTTAAAACCGTCTGATACAAACCCAATTGTACTGCATGCCAATAATTTTTTGGCATGCAGTAACGAATGGATTCAGAATGGGTCGCAAGTTCAAAAACAGCAGGTTTTTTATCAAATTTATCAAACATCACAACTTAATAATCCGAGCCAGATAAATCCTTAGTATAAACCTTATCCAAACTATCTTCAATATCTGCGGTAATGCGATTAGCCACAATCAGATCGCTTTGTTGTTTAAAGCTGTCTAAATCATGAATAATTGGCGAACCTAAAAAATCATCTTCTGCCAATTTTGGTTCATAAATCACCACTTGAGTGCCAACCGATTTTAACCGCTTAATAATGTCTTGAATGGCAGAATCGCGAAAGTTGTCCGATCCTGCTTTCATAATCAAGCGATAAATACCAACCACTTTTGGTGATTTGGATAAAATGTCATCAGCAATAAACTGCTTGCGCGTTTGATTGGATTTTACCACAGCTTCTATCAGATTTTGTGGTACGTCTTGGTAATTGGCTAACAATTGTTGAGTATCTTTTGGCAAGCAATAACCGCCGTAACCAAAACTTGGGTTGTTATAATGCACACCAATACGCGGATCTAGACTTATTCCTTGGATAATCTCGGCGGTGTCCAAATTATGCACACTGGCATAAGTGTCCAATTCATTAAAAAACGCAACTCTAAGTGCCAAATAAGTATTGGCAAACAATTTTATCGCTTCAGCTTCGGTGCTGTTGGTTAATAAAATCTCAATATCTTCTTTGATCGCACATTTTGCCAACAGTTTGGCAAATTCTTCGGCACGTTGTGATTTTTCACCAACAATAATACGCGCAGGATAAAGATTGTCATACAAGGCTTTGCCCTCGCGCAAAAACTCTGGTGAAAAGATGATATTTTGCGTATCAAATTTTTGTTTAATTTTATTGGTATAACCCACAGGAATGGTGGATTTAATCACAATCAATGCCTTTGGATTGATTGCCAATACGTCCGCTATCACCGCCTCTACGCTATCGGTATTAAAAAAATTGGTCGTTGGATCATAATTGGTTGGGGTGGCAATAATCACATAATCGGCTTGTTCATACGCAAGTTGTTTATCCAGTGTCGCCAGTAGATTTAATTGTTTGCGTGCCAAAAAGTTTTCAATTTCAATATCTTCAATTGGTGATTGACGGTTGTTGATTTTGGTAACTTTATTGGCATCAATGTCCAAGGCAATAACCTTGTGTTTTTGGGCAAGCAACACTGCATTGGATAAACCAACATAACCTGTGCCTGCAATGGTGATATTTTTCGTATTCATATTCATTTTCTGCCTATTTTGTCGTTAAATTTTTGTCGTTAAACTTTGTCATGACTTTCTTGATCGTTTTTTGCAAAAACAAACTTTCTGCTTGCATCGCTATCTTCTGTTGGCGTGTAGGTATAATCGTCAATCTTCATGCGCTGCAATGCCAAATTTACCGCTCTAAAATGATTTTGTTTTTGTAATCCAAGTTTTTTCACCGAAGTATTTTCGCCATGCAAGGTACGGTTGTAACATATCTTGTTCAGATGTTTAAATTCACCAACTTCACTTAGTTTTAAGAACATGTCATAATCAATGGAATTTTGTAGGCTTTCGTCAAACCCTGTGGTTAAATTCCACGCTCTGGCGGTAAACATTCTAAAATGGTGAAAAATCATGGCGGTTATCGCTTTTTCTCGCGAAAACACTGGCCAATTATAGCCATTGGCAATCAACTTACCATCAGCATCGACATTTCTGTTGGTGGTATAAACACAAGCTAAGTTTCTATTGGCAAAAAACTCTTTTAAGCACAACTCAACCGCATCAGGTTCTAAATAGTCATCAGAATCAAGTTGACCGATATAATAACCGCGACATAACTTCACCGCTGTGTTTGATGCTTTGGCAATACCGCCATTGGTTTGCGAAACAAATCTTACTCTGGGGTGGCCGCCGTAAGTCTCTTTGATTAGTTTTAATGTGTCATCGGTTGAACCATCATCACAGATACACACTTCCAAATCATTAACTGTCTGATTTAACGCACTGTCAACGCACCGAATAATGGTATCTTGGCAATTGTAAGCAGGCACATAAATAGAAACCAACGGAATTGTTTTCATCATTGCAGTTTCGATAGGCTCTAACTTACGATAAAAATACGGAATTTTTTGTCCAATAATTTGTCTGGCAATAATTTGCCCTGCGGAGCGATCGGTCTCATTTTCTTTGCCAGGTGGTTCTTGGTGATACGCCATCGCACCGTCCAATGCTTGAAAAAAACACCCTGCTCTATACAGTCGATAACCAAATTCATTATCCTCACCGCCCCAGTGGGTAAATTCTTCATCAAAACTGCCAGCTTTTGTCATCCATTTTTTGGCAAACGCAACATTACCACCGCTAAAATAGCGAAACGGTGAATCGCACATTCTTAAATTTTGGGTATCAGCAAAATGCTTCAAACGCCAATCTTTGGAAAAATTATCACTGGAATCTGTACTGATACTGTCGCTTTTAACTGGGGGTAATTTTTCAAAAATATGCTTGTCTTTAACCACTTGACTAAGCTCAAGATCATTGGTGTCAATGTATTTTCTTGGGCCAATATACGCCACATCATCACACTCAACCAACGCATCTAAATACGAATTAACCCATGTTGGATTGGCCGCCATATCACAATCCAAAATTGCAACGAAATCATATTTAGCGGTTCTTACACCAAGGTTTCTGACTGCACATAATTGGTAACCGTAATCTTTTTGTCGGACATATTTAATATCAAGTTGTTGCTCAAATTCTCTTACGATTTTAGAGATATCCTCTGAACTGCCATCATCAGCAACAATCACCTCAAACGGATAAGCAGTTTCTTGATTCACCAACGAAACCAGTGTAACGGATAAGATTTTAGAGCGGTTAAAAGTAGGAATAACCACACTCAAACCGACATTGTCATGAGTTCTTTGTTTATAATGATGCTGCTTTAGCCAAACAAAATCATTGGTTGATTCTGGCAATTTAGACAAAACCATGTCTTTTGGAAATTCTTTTGGTACTGGGTTAACCGGTTTTTCTTCAGCATTGGCAGATTTAATTTTTTTAAACTTGGCAATATCCTCCAACAACTTTTCTCTGTCTTGAGTGTTTAGACTTTTTTGTTGATTGTCCACCAAAATTCTTGTGGTAGAATCAAGTTTTTTGTCTTTAAATTTGTCTATTATTGCACTGTTGGCAGTAGCAACAGTATTATTATTGGCATTAAGGTTTAGTTTTTTTTGACACAATAAAATATTAGGCTCAACCAAATCACCAAATATTTTCTTAAGTTCAAGATACATATTGAGTGCTTTTGCATACTCACCATTATTGTACAACTGATTGGCTTCTTTTATATTCATAACATCTGTCTCATTTACACTTTACGGTTTTGGTTTCACTTTTTTAATGTCGATTTTTTAATCGCTGTTTTGAATTGTTTTTTGTTTTATAAGGCTTTATTTTCCTTTAAACAAAACCAACTCCTTACCCAGTTTCATGGGCAAATCCACCACATCTTTTGGTGATTTTAAACTGTCAACCAAGGTTTTACCCAGTCTATAAGACAAATGTCTTTTTACTTTTTCGGCTTCTTGGGCGTCTTGGTATGCCTCTAACGGCGGCAAATCTTTATGGTTTTTTTCATTTTTTTGGAATGAGCGATATTCTTTTGCCAAGGCTAAAGGCAAAATTGCCAAATCTTTGGCGGATTTTGAGTGGCTTACCATCGTTGCACCCAGTCTATAAGGCAGATCTTCTTTTACCCGATTGGCCGCCCCATAATATACAGGTTTGGGTTCGGCCGGTTTGCCTTGTTTTAGGCGTTGGTTTTCCAGATAATATTTTTCAAGCTCTTCTTGTACTTTATGAAGCTGCTTAATCATCAGATCGTTTTCTGTTATGGAGCTGTTATCGCCGTTGTTTTTATCAAGTTTGCTTTTATCAAGATTGTTTTGAGCTTGTGCCAATTTTTCGCGTTCTTTCACCAACTCTTCATCGGCTTGTTTTTTGGCTTTTTCAAGCTCAGTAACTTTTTTAACCAATTCGTCAGATTTCTTTGACAACTCATCAGATTTTTTAACCAATTCGTCGGCTTTTTTCTTTTCTTGAGACAAATGATCGCTTGATTTTTTGTTTTCAAGATAATACTGCTCAACCTGTTCTTGTGCTTTATGGAGCTGATTTAAAAGCAGTTGGTTTTCTTTTTCTGCTTGCTTGTCGTTGGATTTGGCATGTTCGATAAGCAAGGTTGTTTTGGTTAACTTTTCAGAAAGCTGTTGATTTTCGTGCTTTAACCCAACCAACATTTTTTCTGTTTGTTGCAAAAACAAATCATTTTTCTTTAATGCGTTAAAAGAATTAATCAAGTTGGCTAGTTTTTTCTCTTTGGTTACCACCAAATCTTGCTTAATCGCGATCGTTGCTTTGTTTAACAGTTTTTTGTATAACTCAAAACATTCAGGATACGCACTTAAAATTTCATCAATCACAACATCAAGCACCGGCGTTTCTACCGGTTTTATTTCCGTGCCAATCGCATTGACTTGCCAATTACTTTTTAGTTTTAGATCGGTTGCAATTGCTTGGATATGCTCTTTAACATGCATCAAGTTGTCAACCGCTGCTTTGCCTTCGATCAACAAACAATTATTTGGACTTTTTTCAAAAAAATCCAACATTGTTTGATGATAGTCGATCCACTGTTTTAATGCTTCGTCTAATATCTTAGCGTCTAAATTCTCCACCAATAAGTTTTTTAATGCCAAAACCGGCGAGTCAAACACCAAAATAAAACGAATGTTTGGATCGGCTTCTTGCCAATAGTGCAAGGTATACAAATTATTTTCATCAACCCAACCCCAGTTTTCATTGTCAATATTGGACAACAACAAATCAACAACCAAGTTATCTACCATTTTGGTATTTAATAAAGAACCTTTGTTGCTATAAACTTTTGCTAAAGTCTCGGTGATTTCGTGTGCTGAAAGATGATGGGTGTGGGATTTCATTGGTTCGGACAAGCCACGTTCATAAAGCATTTGCATAAAATGTCGCGAATACGATGATTGATGGCCCGTTTGGATAATGACACTCATAGTGATAAATTCTCATTTAATTGCAGGCAAGTTGGACTACCCCCCCCCGTTTTTTTAAAAACGAGAAAGCTACGACAGCGATAAGGGAGTCCTGTTAGATGGGTCGCCAATAAATTAGCCAGTTAAGTTTAGATTGATTAAAAACACTAATTAAAAGCACTTAATACAGCTTGGTTTTAACTTAACTGTGCAATATAAGGCGTTAAATATGGAATGTGAGTATAACAAAAATTATTCAATTTAACAAATTTTTTGCATTGAAATTTTTTATTGATTTTTTTAAAGTACAATTTATGTTAGGTGAAAATGTTTTAACTGACTGCCTTTTTTAATATCGACTTTTGCAACAATCCCCAAAAGTTCGTCGTATTTATCCGCCAAAAAATCCCCAGTACCGGGGCGGCGCACCCACAGATTTTCTTCGGTCAATACCTCGCCTGCTTTGATGTCTTTATAAGCCACCACCGAGGCAAAAGCAAAATCACTGGTTACTTTTTCTGCTTGCACTGCACCTTTTTTACCGCCACGGGCTTTGGCAATTTGATGACTGGCTTTGATAAGATCGGCCATACCATCGCCGTCCATGGAACAGTTAATATCAGGCCCTGGGCGTTTAAAATTGTCGGTAAAATGCCGCTCCAAAATACTCGCTCCTACAGCAACCGCACCCATACACACATAATTATCCACACAATGATCAGACAAGCCCACCACAGCATTTGGAAAGTGTGCTTGTAATTCACCAATTGCACCCAAACGCACAAGCTCAGGAGGCGTCGGATACACATTGGTACAATGCAGCAGTGCATAGGGTACGCCTGCTGTCTCCATAATTTGTACGGATTTTTTGACACTGTCAATGCTGTTCATGCCAGTAGAAACAATCATCGGCTTGCCAAATGACGCCACCAATTTAATCAGCGGATAGTTGTTGCACTCACCTGATCCGATCTTATACGCCAACACACCCATACGCTCCAAACGATACGCCGCCTCGCGCGAAAACGGCGTGCTAATAAACATCATGCCTTTTGACTCAACATATTGTTTTAGTGCAATTTCATCGGCTTCATTTAAGGCACAGCGCGCCATAATTTCATAAATTGACACATCGGCATTGCCCGGAATGACTGATTTTGCCTCATCTGACATCTCATCTGCTACAATATGAGTTTGGTGCTTGATGATTTCTGCACCAGCACGGCATGCCTCGTCCACCATTTGCTTGGCAACAGCAAGCGATCCTTCATGGTTAATGCCAATTTCAGCAATTACCAGCGGTTCATAATCGTAACCTACCATACGATCGCCAATTTTAAAACTTGGTTTTACAAAACTCATAACAATTCCTTAAGTATTTATTAATTTTTTATCAATTTTCTTTGTCAAGGTTTTTGATCAACGCATTTGCCAGTTGTAAATCCGCCAATGTGTCAATATCAATGGAAGACTGCGTATCCATTTCTATCACCGCTTGTGGATTGCCAAAAAAAGTCTGCTCGCTCACCAAATCCGCTATTTTTTTGACATACACCGCACCATTCACGCGATAGGCTTTTGGCAAGGCTTGGCGTGGCATTTGTAAATCCGCCAATTCACGCACAGGATCAAAACCGCCCACTTCATTTAACACCATCATTTTATAAGGGTGATGTTCGCTTGGAGTAACCGTTACCACCGATCCTTGGGCGTTGTTTTGCTCAAATGCGTTTATCGAGGCGATAATATGACACGCATTGCGCAGTGGACTGGTTGGCTGTAGCAAAACGCACACACTCTCCAAAATTGGTAAAAAATCCAACATCTCATTTATCACATCAATGGTTTTAGCCGTGTCGCTTGCAGTTTTTTCACTGCGAAAATGCACACTTGCTCCGTATTTTATCGCTTCATCGGCAATTTTTTGGCTGTCGGTAGACACGATAATTTTTTGAATTTGCTTAACTTTTTGAGCCTCTACAATCGCACGAGCAACCAATGACACCCCGCCCACCATTTGCAAATTTTTATCTTTAATGCCTTTAGAGCCACCACGAGCAGGGATAATTGCAACATAATTTAGCCTTTGGGTTTTAATGGTTTTGGTTGTCATTTTTTAAATCCACAAACACTTTTTGTACAGGAATTTGCCACAATTCATCGCTATTGATAAATTTTTCAAACAATTGCGTGCTGTTGCCCTTGCCAAAATAAGTCGATTGTTCCAAATGCAAAGTGTCAATTTTATCAATTGCTTGCAAAATATCGCTTTCATCATAACCACAATCAATCACCGATTTGCCACGAAAACGCACATGTTGGCGCGTGCCAATGTTGATACTTGGCAGGCCATAAAAAGGGGCTTCGCGCACACCTGCACTGGAATTGCCTATGATAAATTTGGCGTTTTTTAACAAGGTCAAAAAAAATTCAAACCGAACAGATGGGTAAATTTTAAACCGCTTGTTTTTTTGATGGTTTTTAATCACATCTAAAATCTGCAAACTGCCCGAGTCATTATTGGGATAAACCACAATGTAATTTTTTCCTGATTTTTCCAGTGCCAAAAACAAATTTTGTGCATAATCGCCAATACAAGCTTCTTCACTGGTTACAGGGTGAAACATAGCAATGGCATATTCGTCAAAAGGCAGGTTGTAATGCTGCTTTACTTGAGTAAAAGTCGGCAATTGTTTAGAGATCATCACGTCCAAATCAGGCGATCCAATGATAAAAATATGCAGCTTATTTTCACCAAGTTGGATCAGGCGCTGTTTGGCATCTTCATTCGCAACCATGTGAATGTGCGACATTTTACTAATCGCATGCCGAATGGAATCATCAATCGTGCCAGACAATTCACCGCCTTCAATATGACAAACGCGAATATGATTTAATGCTCCAACCATAGCCCCTGCCAACGCTTCCACGCGATCGCCATGCACCACAAGCATATCAGGCTGTATCGCATTGACAAGTTTGGCAACAATACCAATTGTATTGCCAAGCACCGAGTCCATCGGCTCGTTCATATGCTGATTGGCAATGAAATACGTGTTTTGGTAATGCTGGCGTTTCACCTCGTGAAAAGTCGCTCCGTACAAGGGCATCATGTGCATCCCTGTTACCAAAACGTGCAATGTGAAATTCTGCGAACCCTCAACATAATTCATCAGACTTTTGATTTTGCCAAAATCTGCTCGCGTGCCTGTGATAAAAAGGATTTTTTTCATACAACTGTTTAACAAAAATAAAAAACACCCCTATAATTATAGAGATGTTTTGTCAAAACTCAATGCATTTTTATAAACGATGTGTTTTTATAAACGATGTGTTTTTATAAACAATAATTTTGCTTATTTTTTCTTACGTTGAATGGCGTGAATGGCTCGTCCATCTGCGGACAACACCGCTTCATGCACCGCTTCTGATACCGTTGGGTGAGCAAATGTCATCAGTTGTAGATCTTCAATGCTTGACACAAATTCCATCGCTATCATGCCTTGATGTACAATTTCACCAGCCCCTGCTGCCACAACGTGCATGCCTAACAAACGATCGGTTTTGGCATCAGCAACCACTTTAATAAAACCTTGTCCCTCGCCTGCTGCCAAAGCACGCCCATTGGCCGCTAAGCTAAATTGTCCAGTTTTCACCTCATGGCCTTTTTCTTTTGCTTGTTCTTCAGTCAATCCAACCCACGCAATTTCAGGGTGAGTATAAATCACGCTGATGATGGTGTCATAGTTCACTTGCACTTTTTCGCCGTGAATGCGTTCAACCGCCATTACGCCCTCTTCCATTGCTTTGTGTGCAAGCATTGGTCCGCGTACCAAATCACCAATTGCATACACGCCCTCTAAATTGGTTTTGCATTGATCATCAACTGCAACCAAACCACGATCGGTTAACTCAACACCAGAATTTTCACCCAACAAACCTTCTTTATAGGCACGACGCCCCACACACACAATCAGTTTATCAAACGTTTCGGTTTTCGCCTCGCCTTTGACATCGGTTGTAACCACAACTTGACCGTCTTTAACTTCAGCACTGGTTACTTTGGTATCAACACGAATATCAAGCCCTTGTTTTTTCAGTAGTTTTTCTGCTTCTTTGCTTACCGCTTTATCCGCAGATGCCAAAAATTGAGGCAAGGCTTCATACACAACAACCTCTGCACCAAGACGACGCCATACCGATCCCAACTCAAGACCAATGACGCCTGCACCAATCACCCCTAGGCGTTTTGGTATTTCGCCAAACTCAAGCGCCCCTGTAGAATCAACAATAAACTCATTGTCTACTTTAGCAACAGGAATGTCAACCGGTACCGAACCTGCGGCTAAAATCACATATTTTGCTGTGATAACGGTTGTTTCACTGCCATCAAGCGGTGCAAATTCTACTTGTTTTTCGCTTGATTTACCATCAAGCAATTTGCCCATACCTTGTAGCCAATCCACGCCATTGCCTTTTAACAAACCTGCCACACCAGCAGTTAAACCTTTGACAATGCCATCTTTACGCTCCAACATTTTGGCAATGTCAATGGTTACATCGCCAGTTGTGATGCCGTGTTCCGCCAAATCGTGTTTGGCCGCTTCGTAACGGTGCGAGCTTTCAAGCAAGGCTTTCGATGGAATACAGCCAACATTTAAGCAAGTACCACCAAGAGCAGGTTCGCCTTTGTGAACGCGTTTTTCAATACAAGCGGTATTAAAACCAAGCTGAGCTGCACGAATAGCAGCTTCATAACCACCTGGCCCACCACCAATCACGATCAAATCATAAGACTGTTTCATAGTTTTTTCCTTGAAGTGTTTTGAAATTTGAAATATTGTAACAATATTACGTTGTTTTGGGTTTTAAAGAATCACGCAATATTTTTACCAAGCTCAATATTTTTTATTTTATATTGTAATTAAAATTATAAATCAAGCAACAACATCGCTGGATTTTCTACCAATTCTTTAATTGTTACTAAGAACTGCACCGCTTCTTTACCGTCAATCAAACGGTGATCGTATGACAATGCAAGATACATCATAGGCAGGATAACCACATTGCCATTGACTGCCATTGGACGCTCTTTGGTTGCGTGCATACCCAAAATTGCCGTTTGTGGCGGGTTGATGATCGGTGTTGACATAAGCGAACCAAACACACCACCATTGGTAATGGTAAATGTACCGCCTGTCATATCTTCAATCGCCAATTTGCCCTCGCGAGCCTTGCTTGCCATATCACCAATGCTGCGTTCAATGTCCGCCATACTCATCTGGTCAGTATCACGCAATACAGGCACAACCAAACCACGGTCGCTAGACACAGCAACCCCCACATCATAATAACCATGATACACAATGTCTTTACCGTCAATTGATGCGTTCACAGCCGGAAAACGCTTTAAGGCTTCGGTTGCCGCTTTAACAAAAATTGACATAAAGCCCAATTTTACCCCGTGACGTTTTTCAAAACGATCTTTAAACTCCGAACGCAACTCCATAATCGGTTTCATGTTCACTTCATTAAATGTGGTAAGCATCGCGGTTTCTTGGGTTGCGGCCAATAAACGTTCGGCCACTCTTGCACGCAAGCGAGTCATGGGTACGCGTTTTTCAGCACGTTCGCCAACCGCCGTTGCAATGGTGCTGCCACTGTCGGTTTTGAAAGTTGGATTGGTCATATCTGCTTTGGTAACACGTCCGCCACGCCCTGATCCTTGAACTTCTGCAGGGTTTACGCCAGTTTCGTTAGCCGCTTTACGCACCGCCGGACTTTGATCTTTGTAGGCTTGTTCTGATCCTTTGGCTTGTACAGGGGCTGCAACCGATGCTGGGTTTACGGTTGTGCCTTTGTCCGCTTCTGCTTTGCTTAATTCTTCAGTTTGTGATTCTTCAGTTTGTGGTTTTGCTTCAGCGGTCGCGCCCTCGCTAAATTCAGCAATCACCTCTGCTGACAATACGGTATCGTCAACATTTTTAACGATTTTGCTTAACACACCATCAGCAGGTGCAATCACTTCTAAAACCACTTTGTCGGTTTCAATTTCTGCCAAAATCGCATCGCGAGTAACGGCATCACCTTCGGCAAAATGCCATTCTACAATCGTACCATCAGCAACGGACTCTGGAAATACAGGGGCTTTAATTTCTGCCATGGGAAACTCCTATCTATCGGCAATTTTTAACTTAAAAATTTTTTAAAATGAAGTTTAAGCAATTTTTCAAAAAACATTACAAAAAATATTAAAAATACTAAAAAATCACTTAAACGATTATTTACATGATAACACCAAAAACTTTAACACGATTATAATACAATTAACAATACAATTAACCAACAATACAATTAATAATATTTAAATAAATTTAAATAATTGGACGGTTTGCCCAATTATTTTTTTAACACTAAGACTTACTCATCAATGCCTAACGCACCATGAATTACCGCTTTTTGTTGAGCGGTGTGCATTTGCATGGATCCTGCAGCCGGTGCTGCTGATGAAGGGCGTGCAACCGCTGGCAACAACATGGCTTTTGTTGGACGTGGCATGCCGCTTGATTTTGGTGGGGCGATCAAACGGAACATATGTGGTGCTAAATAATACCACGCACCTTGATTCAAGGGTTCTTCTTGTGCCCAAACAATTTCTTCTAAGTTTTGGTATTTTGCCACTTCTGCTAAAATTCGAGCCTCTGGCAATGGATAAAGCTGTTCAATACGCACAATCGCCACATTGTGTAAATCCAATTCACGGCGTTTTTCAAGCAAGTCATAATAAACCTTGCCACCACAAAATACCAAACGGCTTACTTGACTGTTGTCCAAATTATCAATTTCGCTAATAACGGTTTCAAATTTGCCTGTTGCCAATTCTTCTAAAGTTGAGGTTGCCAATTTATGACGAAGCAATGATTTTGGCGACATGATGATCAAAGGTTTACGTGCAGGGCGTTTTACTTGACGGCGTAAGGCGTGAAAAATCTGTGCAGGCGTGGTAGGAGTCATCACCTGCATGTTATCTTCAGCACACAGCTGTAAATAACGCTCTAAACGAGCTGATGAGTGTTCTGGACCTTGCCCTTCATAACCATGTGGCAATAGCATGGTTAAGCCAGATAAGCGTTGCCATTTGGTTTCACCGCTTGAGATAAATTGATCAATGACCACTTGAGCACCGTTGGCAAAATCACCAAATTGAGCTTCCCAAATCACCAGTGCATTTGGAGTTGTTGTTGAGTAACCATATTCAAACGCCAACACCGCCTCTTCTGACAATAATGAGTTAAACGTATCAAAACGCGCTTGATTTTCACTCAAATTTGCCAATGGAATGTACATACTGCCATCTTTGATGTTATAAAGTTCTGAATGACGGTGCGAGAATGTACCGCGCCCCACATCTTCACCAGTGATACGCACAGGATAGCCTTCTTCTACCAGTGTTGCATAAGCTAAGGTTTCTGCTGCTCCCCAGTTAAGTGGCTCTTGACCTGTTTGCATAGCCAGGCGCTGCTCTACCACTTTGGCAACTTGACGCTGCAATTCATAACCCTCAGGCAATACTGCCATGCGTTTACCGTAGGTTTTTAATGTTTCAATATCAACCGTCGTATCCCAATCATCTTCTAAATCATGACCCAAATACGGTGTCCAATCCACAAACAGCTCTTTGTTCGGTTCGTGAACCAACGCACTGGCAACATAGTCGCCTTTATCCAATGAATCACGATAAGCATTATCATAGCCCACTGCATCTTCATTGCTAATAACATTTTCATTGACCAATTTTTGTGCGTAAATTTCACGCGTGGTTGGCAATTTTTTAATCACTGAATACATAAGCGGCTGTGTGGCTGATGGTTCGTCCGCTTCGTTATGACCGTTACGACGATAGCAGTACATGTCAATCACGATATCTTTGTGAAATTCTTTGCGATAATCATGAGCAAGTTTGGCAATAAATACCACCGCCTCAGGATCATCACCATTGACATGAAAAATCGGTGCGTGCACCATTTTTGCCACATCGGTACAATATTCAGTGGAACGTGCATCTTCAATACGGCTTGTGGTAAAACCAACTTGGTTGTTAATCACAATGTGTAACGTCCCTCCTGTGGCATACGCACGCGTTTGCGACATTTGGAAGGTTTCTTGGTTAACGCCTTGCCCTGCAAACGCAGCATCACCATGCACAACGATTGGCAATACTTCATTACCTGTTGTGTCATTGCGACGCACTTGTCTGGCTCTTACCGAACCGATTAACACCGGCGAGACAATTTCAAGGTGTGATGGGTTAAATGCCAATGCCAAATGTGCCTCGCCGCCTGGAGTCATGACATTGGAACTAAAACCATTGTGATACTTAACATCACCAGAACCTACGGTTGGTTGTTTTTTACCATCAAATTCATCAAACAAATCCTTTGGATTTTTACCCAAAATATTCACCAACAAATTCAAACGCCCACGGTGTGCCATACCAATGACCATTTCTTGCGTACCGTTTTGACCTGCACGTTGTATGATTTCATGCACCATCGGAATAAAACTCTCACCGCCCTCAAGTCCAAAACGTTTCACCCCTGTGTATTTACGAGCAAGGTATTTTTCCAGCCCTTCAGCTGCTGTTAATCGCTCCAAAATTGATTTGCGTTTTTCGTTGTCAAATTTGATAAAGCCATGATTTTGCTCAAGATATTTCTCAATCCATTCTTTTTCTTTTGCTGTGGTAACGTGCATATACTCCGCCCCCACACTGCCACAATACACACGCTGTAAAATTTCAATGATCTCACGCAAGGTCGCTTTGTCTTTGCCAATGTTAAAATCACTGGTTGGATAAACGGTATCCAAATCCGCCTCGCTTAAGCCATGATAAGCAATGGTAAGCTCTTCGGCTTGTGGGCGTGCCATCAATCCTAACGGATCCAGTTTGGCATGACGATGTCCGCGCCGGCGATAACTGGTAATCAGTTTTTGTACGCCCATTTGGTTTTGGCTATACCGTGCCAATTCAGTTGGACTACAAACACCTGATGCGTTTGTATTTGATGAACTTGTATTTGATGAAACTTTGGCAGATGTGGTATTGCGTGCCAACAACAAAAACTGATCTTGAATTGCATGATGCAATGAATTTTTATCATCTTCTTTGGCAAACTGCTCAAAATAAGCGGCATATTTTTCGTCAATACTGGTTGGGTCTTGTAAATAATCTTCGTACAACGATTCAAGATAAACCGCATTATCCGCAGACAATTCGGTAAACCGATGTGCAATATTAAAATTCTGGGTAGTCATTATCGTACTCTTTATTTTCTGTTTATTTAAACTTTACAATCGGTAATACAAAACACACATATTACCCATTCCATCGCGTGCATAATTTTGGTGCATGTTTATCAACAATTTTTAGTAAAATTTTTGTAAAAAACACTAAAAATCATAAAATGAATGTATTATAACATTTCTAACAACAAAATGGCTGATTTTTAATATTAAAACTTTGTATTAAAAATGCAAAAGCACCCAACTGAAAAAACAGTCAAGTGCTTAAAATAGCAACAATTCATCACGCAATTGGATCAATTGCCAAACCATTGCATTGATTTAAATTAACAATTAGTAATTAACAATCAGCAATTAGCAATTAGCCGGCACGGTTTAACAACATACCGCGGATATGGCCAATTGCTTTGGTTGGATTTAGGCCTTTTGGACATACGTTCACGCAGTTCATAATTCCGCGACAACGAAATAAGCTAAACGGATCGTCCAAATCTGCTAAACGCTGTGCCACATTGGTATCACGGCTGTCAATAATAAAACGGTAGCTGTGTAACAACGCTGATGGCCCTAAGAATTTGTCAGGATTCCACCAAAATGAAGGGCAAGAGGTTGAACAGCACGCACACAAAATGCATTCGTATAGGCCATTTAATTTTTCACGATCTTCAGGCGACTGTAACCGCTCGGTTGGTGGTGCAGGTTGATCGTTAATCAAGTATGGGTGTACTTTTTCATATTGGGCATAAAACTGATTCATATCCACCACCAAATCACGGATAACAGGCAACCCCGGTAGCGGACGCAAGGTGATTTTTTGTGGCAAGGTGTTCATGTTAATCAAACACGATAAACCATTTTTACCGTTAATATTCATACCATCTGAACCACAAATACCCTCACGGCATGAACGGCGAAAACTTAAAGTTTCGTCCATTTTTTTTAAACGAACCAACACATCTAACAACATACGATCTGAATCCAACAGATCAATTTCGTAAGTTTGCATTCTTGGTGCTGCGTCCTTATCAGGGTCGTAGCGGAAAATCTCAATAATACGTTTGCCTCGGCTCATATTACTAAACTCCATTGGCTATTATTTAATTTTCATAAATAATTCGCTAAGTTAATTTTGATAAATTTGGTAAAAGGGATAAAACATTTTACCCCTAGTAAAGGGTTATCCAACTAGAACGTACGAACTTTTGGCTCAACGTAATCTGCCGTCAAAGGACACTTGCGCACAGGCTTATAAATGACCTTATTGCCCTCGGAATACCAAAGCGTGTGTTTCATCCATTCATGGTCATTGCGTCCAAGCGGTGCGTAATTGTCATCAGCTGGGCGTTCATAATCAACCACAGTGTGAGCACCGCGACACTCTTGACGCAGCGATGCCGAAATCATGGTTGCTTTTGCTACCTCGTAAAGATTGGCAACTTCTAACGCTTCAATGCGAGCTGTGTTAAATACTTGAGATTTATCAAGCAATTGCACGCGATTGACTTTTTCTTCTAATGCTAAGATTTTTTTGACACCCTCGTCCATTGATGCTTGGGTACGAAACACGCCTGCGTGTTGTTGCATGGTGCGACGAATTTCATCGGCAACTTCTTGTGCATTTAAACCATCGGCTTTGTCCGCTTCAAGTTTTTGAATGCGTGCTAAGGTTTTTTCCAATACATTTGGTGCCAAAGGCTTGTACGCTGAACGATCGCTGGCGTGAAATTCATCAATAATGTGTTGTCCGGCTGCACGCCCAAATACCACCAAATCAAGCAATGAATTTGTACCCAAACGGTTAGCACCATGTACCGACACACAAGAACACTCACCGATCGCATATAAACCTTTCACAATGGTTTGTTCGGCATATAAACCATCTGAATCCGTACCTGCTTCAAGATTAGGCTTAACCACTTGTCCGTGAATGTTGGTTGGAATACCGCCCATTTGATAGTGAATGGTTGGCACAACCGGGATCGGCTCTTTGGTAATATCCACATTGGCAAAGTTTTTACCAATTTCATAAACCGAGGGCAAGCGTTTCATAATGGTTTCTGCACCCAAATGCGTCATGTCAAGCACAACATAATCACCATTTGGTCCACAGCCACGCCCCTCTTTAATTTCTTGGTCCATTGAACGCGAAACAAAATCGCGCGGCGCCAAATCTTTTAACGTTGGAGCATAACGCTCCATAAACGCCTCACCGTCTTTGTTACGCAATAACGCACCCTCGCCGCGACAACCCTCGGTTAATAACACGCCTGCCCCTGCCACGCCTGTTGGGTGAAATTGCCAAAATTCCATATCTTGTAAAGGAATGCCTGCACGCACTGCCATGCCTAAACCGTCGCCTGTGTTAATAAAAGCGTTGGTTGAGGCTGCAAAAATACGCCCTGCTCCACCTGTTGCCAATACGGTTGTTTTTGACTGAAACACTGCAATGCGACCTGTTTCTTGTTCCAATGCAATCACGCCGTTAATGTTACCATCTTCATCTTTTACCAAATCCAGTGCAATCCACTCAATAAAAAATTGCGTGCCTTGCTCCAGATTTTTTTGATAAAGCGTGTGTAACAACGCATGTCCTGTACGGTCAGCCGCTGCACACGCGCGTTGCACCGCTTTTTCACCATAATTGGCTGTATGCCCTCCAAACGGCCGCTGGTAAATCGTACCATCAGCATTGCGATCAAAAGGCATGCCCATATGTTCTAGTTCATACACAACTTTTGGTGCTTCGCGACACATATATTCAATGGCATCTTGATCGCCAAGCCAGTCAGAACCTTTAATCGTGTCATAAAAATGAAAATGCCAATTATCTTCACTCATATTTCCAAGCGATGCACCGATACCGCCTTGAGCTGCTACCGTATGACTACGCGTGGGAAAAACCTTGGTTAAAACAGCGACATTCATACCGCCACGAGCCAACTGTAATGATGCACGCATGCCCGAACCACCGCCACCAACGATGACTGCATCAAAATTTAGCGTTTGGATATTGCTAATGGTATTATCTTGTGTTGTAGCCATTGCTAAACTTCCTAAGTTATTTTTTTATCTAAATGTTAACAAACATGATAAATTACGAAATGGATAAAAATTTTCTTAAATTTTTGATTGTTAAAAATTAAAAGAAAATCATCACGCCCCAAAACAAATACACGATAACTGCAATAATCATCGCTGACTGAAGCACAAAACGCAATCCACCTGACTTAATATAGTCGGTCCAAACCGTCCACATACCAACCCACGCATGTCCCACTAAAGACAACATCGCAAGCAAAGTAAACAGACGCATTGGCAAACTTAACATAAAGCCACGCCATAACTCAAACGTTGGTTGATGAGTTAAAAACCACCCAAGCATCACGAGTGCATACACACCCAAAACCACTGCACTAATACGTTGCACGACCCAATCACGCGAGCCTGAGCCAGTTAAACCTGTTGCACTTTTCATCAGAACATCACCCATACAAATGAACCCACAACCCAAATAGCTGCAAGCACAAAGCCAATGATAGTCGCTGTACGACCGCTTTTTAACTCTTCATTCAAGCCCATATCGGCTAATAAATGCTTCACACCCATCACAAAATGATAACCAAGTGCAGCCACAAATACCCACGCCAACAGTTTTACCAGCACATTGCTAAAAATCTGCTCAAAACCCTCTGGGGTTGCAAGCGATGTCTGAAAAATCCACAACACCACAGGCACTAACAAAAATAACACAATACCCGACACACGGTGGGTAATGGAAGCCATTGCAATGGGGTTTTTTGAATTCACCTCAATCACATGACTTAATGGTAACACAACAGGTCTTCGGTTGCTTTTCACAGCGGGCATCCTTTATTTGTCGTTATGATCTTTGCACCAAAATCCCAGCAGGCACAAAAAATCTTCATGAAAGGAATAGCTAGCGTACTTTGCTATCGCTCTTTTTACTATCGCTCTTTTTACTATCGCTCTATCGTTTGTGTTTTAATACCATCTTTTAAAAAAATCATCAAAACAACGCAACTGTTTATTTTTATTAAAGGATCTTAAAACAGACAAAAAGCCACTAATAACTTATCTTTATATTTCACTCATTTAACCTAAAAAAATAGTTAATATAAAAATAAATCATCAATAGCCGATTGATAGCAAAGCTAGCCACCAATTAAAATTTTGTTAATTATAAAAGGCTTTAGTTATAAACACAAACAAAAACCGCAAAAAACTTAAAATTTTTACATATATTTATTTAAAAAATAATTATTATTTTTTAAACTTATTAAAATAGCCAACAAAAGTCTAATTTTTAACAAAATTTACCATTTTTGGCTTAATTTTCAAAAAAAATCTTTTACTTTTCTATCAAAATGCTGTTAATATAGCAAATATCGTTATATCCAACTGCCAACATTATTTTGATAAAAAGGATATCCAAACTTTTTAGTTTGGTTAATAAATGTTGGCTTCATTCAAAACAAAACAATCTGCGAGGAATGTATGTCAGAGAACAAAGCAACAGAAAAAAAAGTAACATTGAGCGTTAATGGTAAAGAATACGAATTGCCTGTCCATGAAGGCACATTAGGAAATCCGGTCGTTGAAACCAAAGCATTACAAGATGAAGGTTTTTGGTCATTTGATCCAGGCTTTATGGTAACCGCCTCTACCGAGTCAAAAATCACCTTTATTGATGGTGATAAAGGCATTTTGTTACACCGTGGCTATCCAATTGAACAATTGGCAGGCAATGCTGAATACCTAGAAGTGGCTTATGCACTCATTCATGGTGATTTGCCAAATGCTGAACAAAAAGCCGATTTTTATAACAAAATCCGCAAACATTCTATGGTAAACGATCAGTTGCGTAAATTTTTTGAAGGTTTTCGCCGTGATGCCCATCCAATGGCAATTATGGTTGGGGTTATGGGTGCGTTGTCAGCGTTTTATCACAACAACCTTGACGTAAGCAAACAAGATCACCGTGAATATACCGCAATTCGCTTGATTTCAAAAGTACCAACCATAGCAGCGATGTCTTATAAATACAGCCAAGGCCAACCGTTCACTTATCCACGCAATGACTTAAGCTACGCTGAAAACTTCCTTTACATGATGTTTGCAACCCCTGCCGATGTCAACTATAAAGTAAACCCAATCCACGCCAAAGCAATGGATAAAATTTTCACGCTACACGCCGATCACGAGCAAAACGCATCAACTTCTACCGTGCGTTTGGTTGGTTCAACAGGAGCAAATCCATATGCGTGTATTTCAGCGGGTATTGCAGCCTTGTGGGGGCCTGCCCACGGTGGTGCAAATGAAGCCGTGTTAAAAATGCTCGATGAGATCGGAAGCGTGGAACACGTTGAAGAGTTTATGGAAAAAGTAAAACGCAAAGAAGTCAAACTCATGGGCTTTGGACATCGTGTTTACAAAAATTTTGATCCGCGTGCCAAAGTTATGAAAGAAACTTGTGATGAAGTACTGGGTGAGCTTGGTATTAAAGATCCACAACTTGAGCTTGCGATGAAACTTGAACAAATCGCCCTAAGCGACACCTATTTCAAAGAACGCAACCTGTATCCAAACGTAGATTTCTACTCTGGCATAATCCTAAAAGCAATCGGTATTCCAACCTCAATGTTTACCGTCATCTTTGCATTGGCTCGTACCTCAGGTTGGATCAGCCACTGGCTAGAAATGCACGCTGCACCACACAAAATCGGGCGTCCGCGTCAGCTTTACACCGGCGAAAAACAACGTGATTTTGTCGCAGTTGACAAACGCAAATGATCGCTTTAAAACATACATAGCGGCTTTAAAACAAGTAGCTTTAAAACATAGTAGCTTTAAAGCCATAACAAAAACCCCAGTCAATATTGATTGGGGTTTTTTATTTAATAACCAAAACATTCTCAACAACAACATTCTCAATAACAAACACTCATCGCTTAAAAGCCACAACCGATGCAAAATTTAAAAACATAAACCAAGTTAAACTGCTGTCAAATCCTGCTTGTTTTAAGCGTTCATGATGCAATTCTAGCGTATCAGTCATAAGTACATTTTCAAGGGCATTTCTTTTGGCACTGATCTCTAATTCGCTATAACCATTGGCACGTTTAAAATCATAATACCGCTCCACGCGCCATGCATCAAATTGTTCATCGGTTAAGTGGGTTTTTTCGGTTAAAATTAAGACACCGCCCTTAGCAAGTGCATGATAGCATTTTTGTAAAACCGATAAACGCACATCAGGTGATAAAAATTGTAAGGTTAAATTTAAAACAATCATATCGCACGGCAATAAATCAATATGACAAATATCCGCACAAATAAAATGAATGTCATGTTTTGGATAATGTTCATTCATTAGTGCTTTAGCCTTGTCAATCATCGGAGATGATATATCCACCGCCTTGATTTGTAAATCTTTTTTATCAAATTCACCTGCCAACACAAAACTTACCGCTCCAAGCGAAGTTCCCAAATCATATACACGGCTAACACGCCCACCCTCATCATTTTCTTGGCGAAATGCACAATGACGGCGAGCAAAAATTGGCAACATAGCAAGCATTTGCCCATAACCTGGCACACTGCGACGTATCATATCAGGAAAACAAGCAACCACTTGCTCATCAAAACTAAAACGTGCAAATTTATCAAGCGGTGTGGTAAACAGCATATCATGGTTCATAGTGTACGCCCAAAATACCACTCAATCACAACCTTGATTAAAAAACCAAAAAACCCACCGCCCAGTGCAATAAAAATCCAAAAAGTGCCCTGTTTGCCTGCATCATTTTTTTTGGACAGATCCCACATGATAAAAAACAAAAATCCAATAAATATCGGCAACAATACATACATGCCCATTTTGGTAATCGTTTCGTTAGACACAAGTACAAACATAACCCCACCTTTTATCTTAGATTTTACCTATTATAACTTAAAAACAGCCAAACTGCTTAAAAATAGGTTAAGATAATTGCACAAAAGCCAATAAAAACTTGCAAAAACATGGCAAAAAAAGACAAATTTTTAGCGAAAAAATGATGTTATTTGGTATAATCTAATCAATTAAACTTTTATAAATTTTTAGAACGGTTTTTAGAACAGTTTTTTACCATAGCTTACCCATAACTTCATTTTTAAAAGAGAAAAACAATGTCCGAACAAATTCCTGCAATTGAACAATCCTTAAATTTTGTGATTGAACGTTTAAAAGCCGATAATGTTTTACCCATCGATTGGCAAAACAACAGTCAAATTAATCGCACCAAAGATCAGGCTTACGGCGATTTTGCCAGTAATTTGGCAATGGTGGCGTCCAAAATATCAGGCATAAAACCGCGCGAACTTGCCGAAAAAATTGTAGCCTTGTTGCCAAAACACCCAGATATTGCCAAAGTAGAAATTGCAGGTGCGGGATTTATCAATTTTTTCTTAGACAGCAATGCTCGTTTTGCAGTGCTTGATGCCATTATGCAACAAAAAGGTGATTTTGGCACAAGTCAGGCTTTTGTTGGCAAAAAAATTCAAGTGGAATTCGTGTCAGCAAATCCAACCTCAAGCCTACACGTCGGACATGGTCGTGGAGCGGCGTTTGGCATGAGTGTGGCAAATTTGCTTGAAGCGGTCGGTTATCAAGTTGGACGTGAATATTATGTCAATGATGCAGGGCGACAAATGGATATTTTGGCAACAAGTGTCTATATCCGTTATCTAGAGCTGTGTGGTGAGACGATTGTATTCCCTGTCAATGGTTATCGCGGTGATTATATCAAAGAAATTGCTAAAACCATCTACCAAGAGTTTTCAGATAAACTAAAGACAACTTGGCAAGATTTTGTCAAAGATGTACCAAGTGATGTAATTTTTGGTGAACAAGATGGCAAAAAAACACCCATATCAGGTGATAAAGAAGCCCATATTGATGGCTTGATTGACAATGCCAAAACTCATTTGGGGGATAATTATCGCATTTTTCATGAAAAAAGCCTTTACAGTATTTTAAGTGATATTCAAGATGATTTGGCTGATTTTAACGTACATTTTGACAAATGGTTTAGCGAAAAATCCATTCAAGATGCGGTTTTGCCTGCGTTAGAAACACTCAATGAACGCGGCTATTTATATGAAAAAGACGGTAATTTGTGGTTTAAATCTACCGCGTTTGGTGATGAAAAAGATCGCGTGGTGCGTAGAGCCAATGGACAGTTTACCTATTTTGCATCAGATCTTGCGTATCATAAAGACAAACTTGACCGTGGTTTTGACAAAATCATTGATGTGTGGGGTTCTGATCATCATGGTTATATAAAGCGGATAAAATCTGCATTGACCGCGATGGGCTATGACTCAAACCGTATGGACGTGATTTTGGTACAATTTGTTACCCTGTGGCGCGGTAAGAATCAAGTACAGATGTCATCACGTTTGGGTGAATTTGTAACCTTGCGTGAACTGCGCAAAGAAGTTGGCAATGATGCTGCCAGATTTTATTATGTCGCCAGAAAACCCGAACAACACATTGATTTTGATTTAGAATTGGCAAAATCACAAAGCAAAGACAACGCGGTGTATTATATCCAATACGCCCATGCGCGAATTTGCCGCGTGCTGGAACGCTTACAAGAGCGTGGTTATGCTTATGATGACAATTTGGCAAAACAATCACAACATCTGCTAAATCTACCCATTGAAAATGACTTAATCAGCCTGTTGTCGGCTTATCCTGAAACGTTGCACCGTGCAGCCGTTCAATACGAACCGCATATTTTAACCAATTATCTTAAAGATTTGGCAAGTTTATTCCACGCATGGTATAACGACAACCGTATTTTGCCAAAAGATGGTGAAACACCAAGCAATGATGAATTAAACTTAATGCAAGCTCGTTTGCGCCTATCAAAAACAATCCGCCAAGTAGTGCAAAATGGCTTGATTTTATTAGGATTAACCGCCCCAACGAGTATGTAAAAAACCCTTAAGGTTATCAATATTTGAAATCAGGCGGATAAAGTATTAACTTTATCTTAATTTTAACATTGGACGGATCACGTATCCGCCAATTCAAAAATGCCTACAAAAAGCTTAATCAGACCCAAAAAACGCATTTTTAGTGCTTTTGGTTTTACTTAAAAGTTTTTTTAAAAAGTGTGTTTAAAAATTAAACACAATACTGTTAGCAAGAGCACTATTGCAAGGGCAAATAAGCAAACGTAGGAAATTTATCGCCAAACCCATTTAGATGGGTTGGCGTAAGTATTTTGGAAATAGTAAATGATGTCAAAACAAGGTGCGACCCCACGCGAGCCGTCAAATGGTATGGCAATATTTGCAAAAATATTGGTAGGAATTTTATTGCTTATTTTATTAGGTTTGTTTGTGTATCTATGGAATCCATTTCACAAAGCGACACCAAACACAACAGAAAGCCCAAAAATTCAGCCAAAAACCGTACAAGGCGAACAGCCAGAATACGAATTTTACGAAATGTTACCCAAACAACAAGTAACAGGCGTACCAACTGAACCCATTGCCAGTCAACCGCCCATTGCCACTGCACCCGATGCAATTGTTATCAACAAAAATGACGCCTCTCAAACCGATGATGCATTTGTTGCAACCGAAACCGTTGAAAAAATACAAGAAACAGACCACACAAAAACCATAGAAACAACCACCACCAGAACTTTGGACAGTCATGCCAAACGCAACAACAAAAGCCTTGGCAATACAGACAATCCAATAACCGATACCACAGATGAAATTGTAGCCGACAAAATCAAAG
The DNA here is from genome assembly GCF_000320365.1 of Moraxella macacae 0408225. Classification (GTDB taxonomy): domain Bacteria; phylum Pseudomonadota; class Gammaproteobacteria; order Pseudomonadales; family Moraxellaceae; genus Faucicola; species Faucicola macacae. The sequence goes on along the minus strand of NZ_ANIN01000001.1, from coordinate 618,421 downwards.
AAAACCCCATGCTTGGCAAACGTTCAGAAACCGAAACCAGCAAAAAACCGGTTGTTATAGATGCACCGCTTGACAAAACCTATATTTTGCAGATCAACAGTTTTGACAATGCAGGCGATGCCGATCGTCGTCGTGCCGAAGTTTTGATGGCAGGCGTGGATGCCCAAATCGTGAAAAAACGCCTAGAAGATGGCAATTTTATGTATCAAGTCATCTCAAGACAAATGCCAAATATTCAGATGGCAACAGAAACCCAGCGCCGTTTACAAAACAATGGCATTGACTCACTCATCGTAGAACAACGGCATAAATAGCTTTTGGTTTTAACAATGATTTTAACAATGGTTTTAACAATGGTTTTAACAATGGTTTTAACAATGGTTTTAACATCAAGGAACAATCCATGTCTGACAAAAAACCAACCAACCCGCTAAATCTTAAAAATCCAAAACTGTTGCAACAAGCAAGTTTTATCAACAACGAATTTAAACCGGCCAAATCAAGCGAAACCATCGCGGTACACAATCCTTTTAACGGTAAGTTTATCGGTAGTATTCCAAGTTTATCTGTCGCTGAAATTGAACATGCTGTCGATTGTGCTTTGATGGCTCAAGCCGATTGGGCGAGTAAAACCGCTTTTGCACGCGCTAAGATTTTGCACGCATGGGCGGATTTGATCGACGCACACAAAGAAGATTTGGCGATCATCATGACCAGCGAACAAGGCAAGCCAATCAAAGAATCGCGCGGTGAGATTGATTATGCTTGCAGTTACATTCGGTTTTTTGCCGAAGAGGGCAAACGCATCTATGGTGATATTTTGCCTGCTGATAAAGATGGCATGCGTTATATCGTGCTAAAACAGCCTGTTGGCGTATGTGCGTGTATCACGCCGTGGAATTTTCCAGTGGCTATGTTCGCTCGCAAAGTTGCCCCAGCTTTGGCATCAGGCTCGGTAATGCTCGTAAAACCTGCCAGCCAAACGCCGTTTTCGGCCTTGGCATTTGGTGTGTTGGCGGTATCGGCGGGGCTACCAAAAGGCGTGTTTCAAGTCATCACAGGCAAAGCAGATACCGTTGGACAAGTGTTTACCAAAAATGCAAACATCGCCAAATTTTCCTTTACAGGATCGACAGAAGTTGGCAAAAAATTAATGGCACAATGCAGCCAAACTGTTAAAAAAGTATCTTTAGAACTTGGCGGAAATGCCCCTTTTATCGTATTTGACGATGCCAATTTGGACAGTGCGGTCGACGGATTGATCGCATCAAAATATCGCAACGCAGGACAAACTTGCGTATGTGCCAATCGCATATATTTACACACAGCGATTAAAGATGAATTTATCAAACTTTACCAACAAAAAGTCGAACAACTCATCGTTGGCAATGGTTTGGACGAAACAACCGACATAGGGCCGTTAATCAACCAAGCCACCATGGATAAAGCCCTAACTTTAATGCAAAATGCAATGGATCAAGGGGCAACTTTAGTAACCGGCGGCCAAATACACAACCGTTCAAAATTATGCCTAACGCCAACGATTTTGGACAATGTCAATGAAAACATGGACATAGCAACCACAGAAATTTTTGCACCAATCAGTGCAATTTATCATTTTGATGATGAAAAAGATGTGATACGCCGTGCCAATGACACCATTTTTGGGTTGGCGTGTTATTTTTATACCAATGATTTGGCTCGTTCGTGGCGCGTATCACAGCAGCTTGAATATGGCATGGTTGGACAAAACACAGGGCTAATTTCTACCGCCGTTGCACCATTTGGTGGCATTAAACAGTCAGGTTTTGGACGCGAGGGCTCAAAATACGGCATTGAAGAGTATTTAAACCTAAAATATTGGGCAATAAACATTGATTAATTGATTCTCAATTAGCCAATTAACAAATTAACAAATTAACAAATTAAATCACAAAAAAGGAATCAAAATGCCTAAATACAACCAAGGGGTGAAATCATGACTGAAATCACCCAAAAAATCCTATTTTCTAATACGCAGCCTGAAAGCGAACAAAAAACCGAACAAAACGAACCGCTTGCCCTGTTAAAACAGCATTTTGCCCATTGTTTTGATAAAAACGGTGCGTTTTTGCCTGAAAAAATGGCGCAAACTTTGCAGGCAAGCGGTATCAATACACAAAAAGAATACTATAACCTTAATTGGCTCGGTAAATCTTATGCCAAAATCTTAAAAGACCAGCCGCCTGAAACGCTTTTGAGCGAAGATATTAAGCACAATCAACAGCCTGAAAACCAAAACAGCCAAAACGTGTTAATTCAAGGCGATAATTTAGAAGTATTAAAGCACCTAAAACACGCCTACAAAAGCCAAATCAAGATGATTTACATCGATCCGCCGTATAACACGGGTTCTGATGGGTTTGTTTATCAAGATGATCGTAAATTTACGCCAGAGCAACTGGTGGAATTAGGTATGGATAGGGAGGAAGCCGAGCGCGTGTTGGCATTTACCGCGAAAAAATCCAATTCTCACGCGGCGTGGCTCACTTTTATGTATCCGCGCCTTTATGTGGCGCGCGAGTTGTTAAAAGATGATGGCGTGATTTTTATTTCCATTGATGACAATGAACAGGCACAGTTAAAACTATTATGTGATGAAGTGTTTGGAGAGGAGAATTTTATTACAACGCTTCATATTGAATTATCAGCTACACAAGGCATGAAAGTTAAAGCAGCAAAAGAAGGAAATATCGTTAAAAATGCTGAATTTATTTTAGTTTATTCTAAAAATGGAAAAAATAATATTGCAAAAAAAATATTAATAGATCCAGTAGATTATGATAATCACTATAATATTTTTCTTAATGAAATTAAACCAAATATTTTTGAAGAAAAAAAATTGACTGAAATTCTTGTTGAAAATGAAAATATCAAAGAAGAATTGCGTTTATTTAATTTATTAAATAATAATAAATTATCTAATAAAAATATTTCAATTGCGTACAAATTATGTCCTAATGTTAAAAATTTTATTGATGAAAATGCAAATTTGGTTTGTAGAACGCATACAAGTATTGAAATTAAGGAAGATTTCCTAGAAACAATGAATGATAAATTTGTTTATACCTATTACTCGGGGGGGGGGAGAAAATATTTAGTAAAAAAAGACAAAAATATTCCGATTCAGAAAATATTATTTTCTGAAAAATTAAATGTAGCTCACGATTTTTATCAAACTTATGGTGCAACACGAATCCGTGGAGATTGGTGGGCTGGATTTTATTTGGATATGGGAAATGTATCAAAAGAAGGGAATATTCCGTATCCAAATGGTAAAAAACCTGTTCGTTTAATTAAACAACTTGCTTATATATTAACTGAAAATGATGATTTAATTTTAGATTTTTTTGCAGGTTCAGGTACAACGGCTCATGCTGTTATGCAATTAAATGCTGAAGACTCAGGAGTTAGGAAGTATATTTTAGTTCAGTTACCTGAAAATTTAGATGATTCTTTACAAAAGGCAACTGGTGAAGAAAAAAAATCAATTCAGAGATTAATTGATATTCTAGATGAAGTTAATCGTCCACATCTAATTTCTGAAATTACACAAGAGAGGTTGATTAGAAGTGCAAAACAAATCCGCACCGAAAACCCCGATTATTCAGGCGATTTAGGTTTTAAAATTTTTAACACGCAAACCAATTTTCAACCTGATTTACCAACGGATTTTAATAAAACAAGCGATTTATTCCCCCAAGTGGATTTGACTGAAACACAATTACACACGCTTTTAACCACTTGGCGCGTGTATGACGGATCACAGCTGCCTGAAAAAGTGCAAGCAATTGATTTAGCAGCTTATACCGCTTATTTTTGTCGCCAGCATTTGTATTTATTAGCAAGCGGTTTTACCTCAAATAGCGTAAAAGCCTTGATTGAACGTTTGGATAACGATCCTGATTTTATTCCTGAACGCATTGTGCTCTTTGGCGCGAATATGGAGAGCGCGATGCAAAAAGAATTGGTGCAGGCGGTGCAAACCTATGCCAATAAAAAAGAATTGAATAATTTAAGTGTATTGGCGAGGTATTGATGACAGGTTTTACTTAATAGGTGCGTGGCAGTGATGATAAAAGCCGCCAAATTTAACGGCTTTTTGCCTAAAAGTTTAAACTTTTTCAAAGTTATACAAAACGCCAAAGTTACACAAAACTCCAATGATAACTTGCCAAGCGTTTCATCAAATCAGGGTTTTTTACCATAATGTTCTCGCCTGTGCGTCCTTGCTGACGGTTATAATAAATGACATTTAGGCGCAACAACCAAAAAGTAAGCCCCGCCTTAGCAAGGGTAATTGTGTTCTTTTAATGCTGTTTAATTGTTTTCTTAATTTGCCCTCGCTGGGTTTATTTAATTTATTTTCATCAATGGCTAAATTATTTTTTGCACAAAAATCGCGATATTCTTTATCCGCTTTGTATTGATTTTGCCATTCATTTAACGCCCAATTATACACAAGGTGCACTATTCCGCAAGCCTTAGCGAAATAAGTGGCTTGTTTGTTGTTTGGAATTAGGCGAATGATGTGTCCGCGGATAGTTGTCATTTTGTTTTTTAATAGTTGATTAATCTATTCATTTGGGTATTATTGAATAGGTTTGGGTGGGTTGCAAGGAGCAGTTAAAAGCCCTTTTGCTTACAAAACCTTGCCTAACAAAAACACAACAAGCCCTCCTGTCAAAAGCGTGGTGGCAATTGGCAACCAAGGATACCAGGCAAGTTCTTTGGTTAGTTTTTCGGTTCTTGCTCGGCTTTCGGCTATGTCTTGCTCAAGCCGTCTGCGGCTTTCCTCCATATCTTTATCGAGTCGCTTGCGATTCTCCTCCATTCTTTGTCGGCTTTCTTCTAAGTCTTTTTCAAGGCGTTTTCGGCTTTCTTCCATTCTTTCTCGGCTTTCTTCTAAGTCTTTATCGAGTCTTTTTTGGCTTTCATTCACGCTTTGCCGCGTCATTTCTATATCAGCTTGGATTTTGGCAATGTCTATCATGGTTTTTAGCCTTTGTAGTTCGTGATCGGTTAAATCTTCTAGGTTGTTAGGGAGCATAGGTTACTCAAAATGATTTTAAGCATGCCTTATTTTAAACAATTCATCAAACAAGCACAAGCAAAAAACCAACAAGTTAGCAGATTTGAGCTTGACAAATTTTAAAAAATAATAGAGTGTTTATCAAAGACTACAGTAGCTGTTGGCACTAAAAGATTTAATTTTTTTAATACCAAACGTATCAAAACCAACATCAGCATTTATTGCAGGGCAAAATATTTTTTCATTGTCTTTTAATGATAATAAATAATTAATTACGTTATCACGCAACGCCTTAACGCCTTTCTCTGTCGTTAAATCAAACTCGCCAAATTCATTCCCTGTTATTGTGATAGTTTTGGATACATTCGGTATTTGTAGGCTTTGAGCATGGTTGCTTGTTGGTAAAAATATTGTTATAATTTAGCAAATTTTAATTGAATTTCAATGGAAATTTTAGTTATCATGCCACACGATCCGAGTCAAAATCAGGAGCAACAACATGACCCAAGAGCCCAAGAGCCAAACCCAAGAACCACGCAAACTGTATCAAGACATGACAGTAGCCGAGCAACTACAAGCCATGAACATAGCCTTGATACCCAAAGAGTTGATGACAGAGGAGGAGAAAGCCCAGAGCGAAAACTTTTTACGTCAGAACCAAGACTTTTTGGACAGCCTGAGCTGATCGAAAAAGTCAATCAGCACCTTTGTGATTAGTACTGCCACAAACTCCCAAATTATCACACTGATTAGCGTGATATAGTGGTAAAACTAGCTTTTTTAGTAATCTTTTCGGTTTCAGCTTTCATTTTAGCAATGGTTGCCATATTAATTTTTCTTAGGATTATTTTAACTTCTCGCACAAAATTCTCCACCTATAATTTTTGATTTAGATGGCGATTTTTATTTATATTAAAATAAGTATTTTAAAAAAATAGATATGGTATGAAGACAGCAATTTCTTATAATCCCACTAAATTAATTTATAAACCTATATTTACAAAAGAACAATTAGATTATTTAGAAGCACTAAATAATTGTTCTAATGTCAAGCATTTATTTATTAAAAGAAATATAGAAGCTTTTGCCATTGATTTTGCACACACTTCAGCCATGCTAGAGGGCAATACTTATAGTGCAATAGAAACTGAAATTTTATTAACAACAGGCAAAACCGTCCCCAAAAAATTTGAAGAAGCGTTAATGTTAAAAAACATGCATAAGGCGTTTGATTATTTATTGCTTGAAGCAAGTTGTGATAACGAAATACCGTTTGAATATTTGGTTAAAAATTTGCATACACAAGTGTCGCAAAGGTTGCTTGATGAAAATGATTGCGGTGTAGTGCGAACTGTGCCAGTGCTTATTAGTGCAACCAATTATATACCATCGACCATTTCCCAACAATTACAAGCAGGATTACAATTTATTGCCAAAGAATACGCCAAAATAACCAATGCCTTTGAAAAAGCGGTTTATATGCATCAAAATTTATGTTATTTGCAATATTTTTTAGACCATAATAAACGCACAGCCAGAAATATGACTGCCTTTACGCTCATTAAATCAGGTAAAATGCCAGTTATGTTTACCGAAAAAAATGCCAATGAGTATGTAAATTCGGTTCTTGCTTATTATGAAAGTGAAAATAGTAATTATCAACCCTTTGCAACCTACTTTATTGGTGCTTATGAAAAAGTTTGTTCTAGAATGAATATCAATGCCATCGCCCAAGCAACAGATATGCTAAAAAAGAATAAGACATTGAATGCTAATTCATAAATTAGCGTTTTAAAACTTTTTCAACCAACAGGGTGTGATTTTTTACAAAATCCAAATACTCATTTTCAGGCAATGACATTTGTATTCTCTGTTTGGTTTTTGATGGCTGTTGTTTCTCAACAAATTTTGAGTATTTTTCATTTTGAGGCGGTGCTTCACGTGCCATTTCTTTGTTAATCAGTGCCAAAATCGCCGCTGTGATGGACGTAGCTCCATCATAATTTTTTAAAAATTCGCGCTGTTTTTGGGTAAGCCCTTTTAATAAAAATTGTGATTTTTTGCCAGATTTGAGTGTTGGGTTTTGGTTCATTGTCAACTTCTCCAAAGTTAAAAAACAATAAAATCAGTTAATCACAATCAAGTATAACATAGAAAATATATATTTAACGGCGTAAGCCTATCCTGCCATAGAAAAACCAAGACACCATTAGTGGTTAATATCAAATAGTTATTTAAAAGTGTATAAAAGTGTCAAAATCTGTATAAAGCTGTATAAATTTTAAAAACTTTGGTTAAAGTGTGTTAAAATGTGTTAAAATATAAAAATATATCTAGACTTACAGCAAAAAGGTGGTCATATATGCCTAAGCCACAACTTACCCAAGAAGCGATTGCTTTTATCATTCAAATAAGAGATGATCCAACCACAATAACTACTTGGCAAGATATTTCCAATATGGTTAAAGAAAAATTTAATATTAATGTTTCTTTGCAAGGAATAGCAAAAAGCTATCACAGAAACAAAGGAAAAATAAATCCATCAATATTTTTAACTCACCGTGGTAAAATTCAAGAATTTCAAAAAATTGACACAAATAAATCTTTAACAAATCAGTACTCAACACCCAGTTTGCCTAAGAATAATATTATTAAGAAAAACTTAAATAATCGTAATGAGTATGATACTTCTTATAGTGATAATTTAACCAGTGAAGACATCGAGAAATTGTTAAATATAAATTAAAGGAAAATATCATGGAAATACAAAATACCGCTCATTTCATTATGCAATCTAAGGGTGGAGCGGGCAAATCAGTTGTGGCGGCTTTGCTAGCCCAATACTTAAAAAAAATGAATAACGACTTGATTTTAATTGATACGGATCCGAGTAATAAAACTTTAGGAAAATATAAAGGTTTAGATGTACAAAAGATTGAAGTGCTAAACAAAAGAAAATTGATTGATCAAGGCATAAATATTTTTTAGCACAACACTTAGACACGGATAGTCCGCATTGTCATGTGCTTTTATGTGCAACGGACGATAGAGGAGCCAGGCTAAATCCGAGAAAACAAGATTTACACAACTACCGTGTTGCATTTGTTAATAAATTGGCAGAACAAGGCATTGAAGCTACCGCCAGTAGGCGACATCATAGATTTTTACCCAAAGACATCAAAAAAGACGGTGAATATCAAAAAGCAAAACGACTGGGTGATATTGCCAAAAAACCACCAACCAAAGCCCAACAAGAAAAGATAAACAAAGCCAACACTGGTGTTTTGAAAGCATATCAATCTTTTGAACAACAATTACCACAATCCAACATCAAAACCGCTGTCAAAGAACTGATAAGAAGCAGACAAAGAAAAGAGATTGAGCGTTGATAGTTTGGCGGTGAGTTTCTTTTTAGAACGGCGAGATTAACCAAACAATTCACCATGGCTATTTACACAAAAAGCTAGGCAGTAGCAAACAATGCCCTAATTACCGTATTTAAGCGCTCACGGTCTTTTGGATTGTTATGCTGATTGATGATTTCTTGAACATCTAAATCAAACTGCCCCAAAAATATCCTATCATACTCTTTTTTACGGTCTTGAAACGCTTTGATTTTTGGATTTAACCGCACGGAGCGCGCATTGCTAAAATCTATGCTTTTGTAATATTCAAAATCAAAATCTTCTGCCATTTGTATACTCCTTTTTTTGCCAATTACTTGGAAAATAAGCCGTGATAATTCTGTATCTATCATTGCGTTCGGTATAAACTACTGCCAAAATTCTATCCTTATTGCTCATACCAACTTTAGTTTTGTTTTAGTTTTTGACATGTTGCCTAATCTCGCTCCATCTCTTTTTGCCTTTGAAAGTCTGTAAAATTTGGTAAAGTAAACTTACCATTGGCAATATCAGGGATTTTGTCGTTTAGGTCATTGATTTTTTTGGCAATAAAATCAGGGCTGTCTTGGTAAGTTTGACAAAGCCAATCCGCCCATTTTGCAATGTTTTGTTTGTCGCTTTGGGATAAAGTTGGGTGCTGATTGACTTTTTCGATCAGTTCAGGCTGTCCAAAAAGTCTTGGTTCTGACGTAAAAAGTTTTCGCTCTGGGCTTTCTCCTCCTCTGTCATCAACTCTTTGGGTATCAAGGCTATGTTCATGGCTTGTAGTTGCTCGGCTACTGTCATGTCTTGATACAGTTTGCGTGGTTCTTGGGTTTGGCTCTTGGGTTCTTGGGTCATGTTGTTGCTCCTGATTTTGGGTTGATTGTGCTGATTGTAGCACAGGTCGATCGGTTTCGATACCTTTGATTTCATAAACACGTTTTTTGATTTGTTCTTTAAATACATGAAAGCCGTAAGTTTTGTATAAATCATTAAAATCACTGCCTTCATCGTTTGGGCTAAAGGTAGGTGCAATGACATAACCGCCAATTGCCCGACTGGCTTCAGTGGCTTTTTCTATGCCGGAATTTAGGTTGCTTGTGTAGCCTTTTGCCATACGCTGTTTTTCGGTTTGGTGATCGTTATCCGCCATCAAGTAGATGTTACTGTTAGGCAGTTTTTCACGCACGGCTAAAGCGGTATTCATAAGATTACCACTATCAAAAGCTACGATAACAGGTCGATTTAGCTGTTCATGTAAGGTTGCTCCAGTGGCATAGCCTTCTGCTATCAAGACAGGCTCACCATCTTTTATCTCGCCAAGTATCAAATAAGAGCCTGATTTTTGCCCGTCTTTTAGATAAGATTTAAAGTTGTTGGTGTTGCTAGAAATGGTTTGAAAGGTGGTGAGTTTGCCATCTTTGTCAAAAGCAGGAATGAGTAAGTCGCCTTTGGTTAATACGGTAAAGTTTTGCCCGCTTTCTTTAAAATTTTCGCGCATGGCTTTGGCTTGTCGCCCATCATGAGCGATTTTGATATTGCTATCGGTTGGTATTTGCGACGGATCAGGCACAAGACGTAAATTGTGAGCTTGCACGCCTTTTTTGGTTAAGTATGGGTGATTGTTTGCAATGGGGGCAACATCGAACACTTGTTTGGCAAAATAAGCGGTTTTGTCATAAATTGCTTGCTGTTGTTCGTCCGCTTTGGCTCGGATTTTTTCAATTTCGGCTAAAGATTTAACCTGAATGTTTTTTTGCTGTGTTACCCAAGTGGCGGTTTCGCCTGTTTTAAAATTTTTGAAATAGCCTCTTGGTTTGCCACCATCAAGCCAACCGACATAATTTGCGTTTTTGGTTTTGCCTTTATCGCCGTCAATATGCACTCTATGCCAACGTCCGTCCATGATTGGCATGCCTTGAACATCTGCTCCCATAGATGATAAAAATTCACCAAATTCTTGTTCGTGGCTTTTGCTGTTTTGTATTGGTGGATTACGCCACTCGCTAAATTTGGTTAAATCACTGCCAATAGGCGCATACCAAGATCCAACTTCTTTATCCCATTTTGCTCCTAATTGCTTAGCCCGGTCTTTATCTTCGTAAGGAACATAAAGGTAGGTTTTGTCTTGGGCGGTGTTTGGGTTTAATTTTTTGGTTTGGTTTTTATTTTCCCACGCCTTGACTTCTGCCAAAGTCTCATGTAGTATATTTAGCAAGCGGTTTTTGCCTCCTGCTATATATCCATCATGGGTTGAACGGGTCTCAAGGGCAAGAGCCGTGTTTTTTTGTGCTTCGGTTTCTGTTTCTGCTGAAACAATGTAAAATTTTGGATTTTTATCCTTGTCTAACTCCTTTTTTAGTCTCACTACCGCATAGTGATTTTCATCATCTATCTTTATAGGACTGGCTAAAATATAATTTTCAATATTTTTGCCACCTTTGTCGCTTGATTTATCAATAACTACCGAATTTTCTAACACATAAGGCACAGTTGGCAATGCATTAACGTGAACATCAGCACCATAGTGGCTAATACTGTCTTTTACACCCCTAGCAAATAAATTAACATCACCGATTTGTGGGTGGTGAAAAATGCCATCAGGTCTATTCTCGGCAAGCCATTGTTGCATATATTCTTTGGCATTGGCAATAACTTTGCCATTTTCATCTCTTTTAATTTGTCCGCTGGAAACGGCTGTAATGGGTTCACCGTTTAAAAACTGGCTAAATTGTGATAATTGCTCGTCTGTGTATTTTGATTGATAAGTTTTCATGGTTTTTTGCTCCGTAGTTTGGGAGGTATTTGAATTTTTTTGTAAAATATATTGACTTAAATCGTCGTTTGTTTTAATATCACTTGGAAGGTCAGTTAGGTTTGATAGCGAGGGGGGTAATTGATACCCGAAGTTATCAACAAATTTCTGGCCTTTTTCTTTGTTCCAATATATTGTATTTGCCAAATCATTTTCTAACTGTGATTGTCTTCTTCCGTAAACACTTGTTACTTCTATAGCACCTTTGTTGGTAATCACATCAAGAGCTATAATAATAGGCTTTTCTTTGTTTTTTTCATACTCAACCAAGCTTGTTAAAACAACATAAGCGTTGGGATTGCTTGAGTTGTTGCTAGAGTTCATAATGGCAATTGGGCTTTCAAGCTGTTTTGGTAACTGTTTTAAGTCTTCAGCTGTAACATTATGTTTTTTAATAGCATCTTTTAAAATCGTTTTTCTGTGTATGTAGACTGGTTTGTCGTCCACTCCAAGCATTTTAAACACTTCGGGTGTATTGCCAATGACGATTTTTGCACCATCTAAAGGATTGTGATTTATTACATCATCTATCTTTTTTTCAAAATCGTTTTGGTATTCCGCTTTAACTTCAAGCTCCTCTCCAAGCCCCATCACATAATCACTGATTTTATCGGCGTCTTTGACGGCTCTAAAAATCTCTTTTGGGTCTTCTTCAATTGCTTTTACCCAGCTTTGCAAGTAGGCGTGGTGTTGGCTTGGGTCGTGTCCAATTTGTAATTGTTGTCCGATTATCATGGAGCTGATTTCGGCTCTAAGCTCTTCTTTGGCATAATTTTGAGAACCAAAACCGCCCGATAAATCACGGTTTAAACGGCTTTCATGCCCTGTAGCATGTCCAATTTCATGCAAAAGCGTGGCGTAATACAGGTCGGCTGTGGCAAACTGCGAGCGTTCGGGCATGACAATTCTGTCATCTTGTGGTGAATAGTAGGCTCTGTCGCTTGCTTGGTGAACAATGGTTAATCCTTGTTTTTCAATGCCACGGATAATCGCTTCGGCTTTGGCGTGTCGCTCCCACGCTTCTAGCTTGGGCGGTATTGGTCTTGGCGGTAGTCCGTCAATTTGTTGGGCGTTGAACAAGTTATAAGTTACGACTTTTGGGCGGTCTAGCTTCACTTCTTCTTTGATTGGCTTGCCTTTTTCATCCAAAACCACTTTGCCGTTTGCATCGGTTTTGTCTATGCGTTCGGTGGTAACGTAAAAGGTGATAGATGTGGCTTTTTCGCCACGCTTGACTTGTCCGCCCTGCTCTTTGGCATTGTTGTAGGTAAACCAACGATTATCGCCATAGCCTTGTTTTTGGGCTTTTAGCAGCAGTCTTAACACGTTAATACCGCTGTAAGGCTTGCCTTGGTGGTTGACTGGCAACAAATGTTCAGTGCCTTGCCAAGGCTTTTGCCAAACTGCGTTGTTGTTTTTGATTTGCTCAATCAAATCATTGGCAATTTCTTGAATATAGTCATCGTGTTTACTCATCATCTGCCTCTTGCTTGATGTCATCAACACTAAAGCCCATGGCTTCAAGCTCGCTTTGAGTTATGTATTCAGCACCTACGCTGTCGGCTTCTTCATAGCTTACGGTATACATATCGGTTGGTTGTGTTAAGGTTTGCTTTGAGTTATCTTGCTTGGTAGTCATAAAAATTCCTTAAAGTTTGTTAAATATAATTAAAAAACAAAGTAAAAATCAGCCATAATCAGGCTTACCATCTTTCCCCCAATAGCTTTGTTTGCATTTTGGGAAATTTGAACAGTTGAATTTGGTGTAAGGCTTGCCTTGTTTGCTTGTGCTGTCATAGCGTGTTAATTTTGCCCCACAAGCTTTACAGTCAAATTCTGTTAACGCTTTTGGTGCTTTGGGCGGTTTTTCTACAGGTTTGCCGTCTTTGTCGTCCATAACGTGGCTACAAGGATTGTCCGTGTCGTTATAGCCACTACAGCCCCAAAACGTGCCGTATTTGCCTGTGCGTTTGTACATAGGGCGACTGCATTTTGGACAACGGTGGCTTGCTTTGGCTTTTGGCGTATAACTGGCTTTTAAGGCGGTAATGGCCGGAATAATCGTGTCATTTTGCAATTTGGTGATAAAAACAGCGACATCTTGAGCGGTTTTGATGTTTTTTTGTTCATCATGCCAAATGGCGGTCATATCGGGAAAACGAATGGTGTCATCTAGCAAATCATACAAGGCTTGCCCTTTAGCTGTGCTAACAATGGTTTTACCTTTTTCTACCAAATAACCGCGTTCAAACAGATTATTGATAATATTTGAGCGTGTTGCAGGTGTGCCAATACCGCCGTGTTCGCCTTGTTTTTCTTTGTCTTTGTCTTTCAAACTTGTGGCAAGCTCTGGATTTTTGACATATTTGGCAACGCGGGTCAAATCGCCTAAAAGGCTTGTCATGCTATACAGCGGCGGCGGTTTGGTTTCGTGTTCATTGGCAACAGACTTGTTGCATAAACCGTCTAAATTTTCGGTTAAACTGCGTAAATCAATGCTTTCGCTTTGGCTATCCATTTGAGTTTCAGGGTTGTCGCTGTCATTTTGATACAGCCACTTCCAACCAATGGCAGTTTCTGCTCTTGCAGTGGTGCTAAAATGATAGGTTTTGCCATCTACCATCACCTCAATGCCAAGTTTGGTTTCGTCAAATTCATACGGCGGATAAAACTGCGCCAAATAGCTTCTTGCGATGATTTTGTACAGATTTTGTTCTTTTTGGCTTAAATTTTGCCAATTGGCAACCGTTTGGGTGGGAATGATGGCATGATGGGCAGAAACCTTGGCGGAATTAAAAGCACGCCCCTTTTGATGAAGATTGGCTTTGGTGCAAACATTGGCGGCATTGGGCAAGGTTTGATTGATGGCATTTAGCACATTTGCCACATCGGCAAACTGTTCATCAGACAAATACTGGCAATCTGAACGGTTATAAGTGATTAATTGGTGCTTTTCGCGCAAACTTTGGGTGATTGACATCACGTCATCAGGCTTATAACCAAACAAACGGCTGGCATCTTGCTGTAATTTAAGCAAATTATACGGCAGTGGGGCGGCTTCGCTTTTATGCGTGGTTTGGCAACAGGTGAGTTTGGCAGGTTTATTTGTTACCAAATTTGCCAAATTGTGGGCAAAATCCTTGTCAATCAATCGTGCTTTAGTGTCGCTTGGGTCGTCTACTGGGTCGGTATCTTTGGTTTGATAATTGGCTTTAAAAGTTAGATTAGCAAAACTAAACTCACCTTGCACAAGGTAATAAAGGCTTTTTTGGTGGCTTGCATTTTGTCTATCACGGCGTACAATCAAGCCTAAAATCGGCGTTTGCACGCGGCCAATGTGCAAGGTTTCATGTTCGCCTGTTTTGGCTTGCTCGGCTAGGCTGTAAGCACGCGTAAAGTTAAAACCAAACAATTGGTCGGCAATGGCGCGGCTTTGGGCAATTTGCCCTAAATGCTCAAACTCACGGTTGGGTTTTAGATTGGCAAGGGCTTTTTGCACCACAGCAGGCGTATTGTCGTTAATGAGTATCCGTAAAACTGGCTTAGTGTTGTTAAAAAAACTTAACAATTCATCAACAAGCAGTTGCCCCTCTTCGTCGGGGTCGCCTGCGTGAACGATGGTGTCGGCTTGTTTTAACAAATCTTTGATAACAGCCACTTGCTTGGCTTTGTCCTTAGGAATGGTTTTGGGGGCGGGCAAAGTGGCTAAAATTGGCAAGTTGTCCATGCGCCAGTATTTGTAGCGTTCGTCAATTTCTTCAGGCTGTTTTAGGGCAAGCATATGGCCAAAGCACCATGTGATGGTGTCGCTATCTTTTACCAAATAGCCGTCTTTTTGAGTAAAACCACCGCCTAAGGCTTTGGCAATGGCGCGAGCTAGGTCGGGTTTTTCGGCGATGAATAGTCTCATATGCTTACCTTGTTCTGTCGTGATTGCTTGAATGGATTGATGGTGTTTCTACTGTAGGCATAATTTTATTATCCGGAATGGGTGGCAAATTAAACTTACCGCCTGCAATATCGGGGATTTTGTCGTTTAGGTCGTTGATTTTTTTGGCAATAAAATCAGGGCTGTCTTGGTAGGCTTCTGTTAGGTATCTACGCCAGTTCTCTATAGCGTTTAACTGATCTTGATTAAGTGAGTATTCACCAATATTACTAAAAGATTGTTTTAACGATACTTCATCTTGGCTTAATGGTTGGCGGTTGTCTGTAACTGTTTCTGCTGTTGCAACTTCTAGCTTCATGTATGAAAGGTTTAAATTGGTTGCCTTGCTAAAATTGTCTATAAATTGATTGTACTTTTGTTTGTCATCTTCTAAAATATCAGAAACCGCTTCAAGAATAGCCTCATTTTTCTCAACATTATCTTTGTTATGCCAAGTGGTATCGTATTCACCAAGCATTGCCATTGTCATATAAGACAAGGTTTGTTTGTCAAAACCTGCCATTTGTGCATTGTTATAAGCAACCTGCATGTGTTTACTCAAATTAGGCGTATCTTTAACAATTGTTTGTAAATTGTCTTTGGATAAGTGTTTATCCAGTTCATCGGTTGTCAAATCTTTATCACCATCAACAAAAGCGATAACGTCTTTTAATTCCTTGTGCATGCCTAATTTAGCAAAAACCTGCTCTCTGTTATCATTGCCAATCAACTTTTGTTGATAATCCAAATCAGATTCATAATAATCAGCAATAACACCAACAAACTGCTTATCGTCGTATTCACTTGCATAGGTGCCAATTACATAGTTTTCGTAAGTTTCGTTGTCGCGGATATGCACAGCATGACGAAGTTTTTCTATCTCACTAAGTTCGTATTCATCGGTATTTAGTACTGCAAAAGCAAACCTTGGTAAATTGTTGTTGTTTTGTAAATTTGGGGTGGTTTTTTCGTGGGTGCTGTTGTACTGTTGGGCGTTTTGTACTATAGTGTCTATTAAAGCTCTATTGTGCCGGTGTTGCGATAAATCTTGCTTATTAAGATCTTCTCTCACCATTTCTGGAATAGGGCTTTTGCTTTGTTCAATTTCTACCGCTTCCAATGAATAAAACCGATTTCCTTGCTCTCTTGCCAATTCTTTGACTGTCAATTTTGCTACATAAATTTGGTCATCAATTTTTAAAGGTGCAATTGCACGGTGTATGTGGTTACCACTTTTTTCATCTTTATCTTTGTGTTGCCACCCAAAAACAGCGTTTTCAAACAATTTATCCGCATTTGCCACTGCCGTTAGATGTAAAGGCAAATTGGCGGATTTTTCATGTGCTTTGTTGCTTAGCATTTTATCTAAATTATTTTTACTAATAATTGCCTTGTAGCCATTATGAAAATTAACCAATTCTTTTTGTTCAGCACCATTTGAAACAAAATCATTGGCATATTCTCTTGTTTTGTCAAAACTGTTTGAGATATTTTTAGCAGTCGCCCCACTAAAATCACTGCCAATTTTTTCTAAATAAGCCTGATTTTTAGCTTGATTATCTAAGTTGCTACTAGTCAATTTGCCATCAACAATCGGTGCGGTCTGCTCCGCCTTAACTTCTTGCGTTTTGGATTGTTGCTGTGGCTCTGGTGCTTTTTGCGCCTCCATATTGACCTCATTGG
The DNA here is from genome assembly GCF_000320365.1 of Moraxella macacae 0408225. Taxonomy (GTDB): domain Bacteria; phylum Pseudomonadota; class Gammaproteobacteria; order Pseudomonadales; family Moraxellaceae; genus Faucicola; species Faucicola macacae. The sequence continues at coordinate 601,538 of NZ_ANIN01000001.1, read as the reverse complement.
TGGTGCGCGCCGTTTGTTTAAGCTGCAGCTCCGCCAAATCTTTTTCATTTGGCTGATAGCCTTTGGTGGCAATACCGCGCAAACTGGCCTCAAGCCACGCTTTTTGCTTAAACTCTTCTGTGCCTTTGAGTTTTATGGCTGTCCAGTTTTTAGACTGGGCTAAATCAAGCATGGCGTGAATGGTTTTTTCATCTTGGCGCGAGGTGTGTAGGCTGTTGTTTCTGTATTCAAAAGCAATGTTGACCTGATTTTTATCGTCTTTATCGTAAAAATTAACCTTTTCATCTTGCAATAAACGATTTTTAGCAACCGCCACATAATTGTTTTTGATATTGCTTGGTAATTTATCAAAATCCAATAATTTTGGTGTATTTGTTGGGGCTTGGCGTTCTTGTTCTATGTCAGGTTCTATGCTGTTTTGTAGGTTTTGATAAGGTTCGTGGCGTTCTACTTCCCATATATGGCGTTTTGAACCGTCTTGTGCCCCCATATCTAGTAAATTAACCGCTTCGCCTGGTTGGATATTGAATTTTTCTATCGATTCGCGCAGTCCCATCGCCCAAATGGTTCTGTCTTGTCCATTATCCATTTTTAGTTGCACAAAATAACTCGGTGAGTTGTTTTCGTCATGCTGATAAGGGGCTTCTCCAAAGCCTGTTACAATACCTGCGTAAGATTTTTGCGGTTGGTTTGTCATAAAGTTACTCCTCTGCTGTCATTTTTTGGTTTTGGGCGATAAAATCACCATCAAAACCAAGCTCTTTGTTAAAGGCTGCAAAAAAATCATCGTGATCTTGGTTGCCAACCATGTTTTTGCCGTCTATAATGTCATCAATGGTTTTTGGTGGCTCTAATTTCACGCCACGCATAATCTCAAGAATTGCCAATAAATCGTGTTTGGGCGGTAAATGTTTGGGTGCAATCGGTAAGCCTTGAGCAGGTTCACTCAGTTTTGTCATACGTTTGGCAAAAACTTTAGGATTGTCATAATAAAACGCCTTTTGACACAAAATCGGCTTGACACGTTTAAAAAATATCAGTTGCTTATCCGCAGGCAACTCTTTTAACTCTTGTGCAAGCATTAAAAATCGGCTTTGATCGGATACACTGATTGAACCGCCACCACCTTTGCCTCGGTTACGGCTTATTGATTTGCCTTTTACTGTTTCTGTACCCAGCATTTTGCTTAATTCTTCGGCTTGTTCTTGCTCGGTTGGCGTAAATTCAATTTGACAAGCCATATTGGATAAAATTGCCCTTGCACCATCTTTGCCATAAGCATCTTCTACTTGGGCTTTTGACTGAAATATTGGCATAAGTCGCATGTTATAACCTGCCATGTAGGCAATGGACTTTTGAATAATGCCAACACGCCCCAACGATGTGAATTCATCAATTAAAACAAGGCATTGATATTTAAGGCTTAGGTCTTTTTCGGGTAAAGTTTCGGTATTGATGTTTAATAACTGCGAAAAGAACATGTTTAACAGCTTTTCAAACCTTCCTAAATCAGACGGATTGATACTGACATAAATAGACATGCGTTTACGCCTGACATCGGCAAGGTTAAAATCAGATTTGGCCGTAGCAGAAGCAACCATCGGATCTGCAAAAATCAGCAGTGGCGAAATACAGCTTGATGATATGCCAGCTCTGGTGTTGTCTGATGAGTTGCCTGCAAATACCATTAAGGCTTCTTTACACTCCACAGTTAAAGGGCGGATTTCTTTAAGGTTTTCATCAACCACAATGGGTGTGTTTTCTCTTTCGGCAATTTTTTCAATCAGCCATTCATTAAGCGGTGTAGATGGTCTTAGCAGTTTTAAGGCTTCAGCAAAAGTGCAAGGTCGACCAGGAGTTTCCATCATGTATAAAATAATGCCCGTCAATAGACTTTGAGCCATTGAGTTAAAATAAGCGGTGTTGCCGTCCACGCCTACTGTTGGGTATAAACTGTCGACAAGGTTTTGTAAATCTTTCATGCGCCGGGTAGGATCTCTTGAAATAAAATCCAACGGATTGTAGCCATGACTGCATTTGTCATTGGCACTGGGTGCAAACAAGTAGACATCTTGGTATTTACCGCGAAAACCTGCGGTTAAATCCCAGTTTTCACCTTTGACATCAAGCACCACCACGCTATCAGAATAGTGCAAAAGGTTAGGGATAACGATACTTACGCCTTTGCCTGAACGTGTTGGAGCGGCGACAAACAAAAATTCATTACCAAAAAACTCTAAAAACTTATCTTTATGCTTGCCAACAATCACCGATGGGCGCGATGGAAAGCCTTGGCGTTTTTTGGCTTGCTCTTTTGGCGTTAAAATAAAGCCAGTTTGGCGAATTTCTGCATCATTGGCAAAACGCGCCGAACCGTGTAATTCACGTTTAGGCTTGCCAAATAAAGCAGTAAACACCACCGCATTTAGCACAAGCCACAATATACCGCCTGCTCCAAGTGATATTTGAATCGCTTGCTTAACACCCTTGTTGCCACCATAGACTTCGTTGTATTTTAAAATCGTATCATAGCCGTATACAGACATTGGTACTTTTGCCATTTCTACAAAAACATAATTGGCAAAATAAACACAAGCAACCACAGCAATGACATTAAAAATCAATATCACCGCCAAATACTCATAGGCTTTACGCTCGTTACTCATCGTTCACCCATGTGTTTTAGTTGCATAAGCCGATATTTTTCAATCGGATCGTAAAATATTTCATCTATGTGTGTGCGGTGCAAATACAGCATGACATCAATGGTGGTGCGACAATCTTGCATGATATGGTCAAAATCCATAGTTACCCCAACCGATGATTGCTTAATCAAATTGGCAATGCGGTAATAAGCCCTTTGGCTGTTGTTGGCATGAACCGTTGTAATGGAGCCTGCATGCCCTGTATTGAGTGCATTTAGGTAGTCAAAGGCTTCATCACCACGTAATTCGGTTAAAAAAATACGATCAGGCTTCATACGCATAGAAGCATGCAGCAGTGCTTTTGAACTTACGTCCTTATAGAACATATGCACTTTATTACGGTGGTGGGGCAAATCCAGTTCAGGCGTATCCTCAATGGTTAAAATACGCGTGTTTTTAGGCACAAGATCGCACACTGCCTTGGTAAAAGTGGTTTTACCCGAACCTGTTGCTCCAATTAAACACATGTTGGTTCTATGACTTACCGAAAGTTTAATAAATTTTTTGATATCCCTATCGGCTTTGGCTTTTAACAGTTGTAATTCATACAATTGTAAACTTACGTCTTTTGGAATACCCAAATAGCGGTTTAGATAGGTAATTTCTTCGCGCTGTTTTAAGATTTTATCTTTTAAGTGATTAGGCAAAACCGTATTTTTGGTTTGAAAGCCTGACACGTCCGCCCAACTGTCCAGGCGTCCTGATTGTTCATAATCCTCTAAAGTAAACCGCATAATACTGGGCTGACGAATGGTAATAGATACTGTACCAACCTCACAAGCAGTTGGAATAATGACCTGTCCGCGTTGACCGTCGGGAAAAATCCCTGAACAAATCGGCTTTTGTTGGCTAATATCCATTTTGTTATACACTGCAAATGCTTTGGCAAGGCGTTGCAAATAAGCATAATCCATTATTGGTGCATTGTGTTTTTGCCAACCGTGTTGGTTTTCTGTCCAAATCTCAAATGGGCGGTTCACCGCAATTTCGGTGTTGTCCTTATTGTCTAAATGCACTTGAATGCCAGAGCCAGTTAACAAACCACGCAATACAGCAGATCCATCAAATTCAAAGTTTTGATCTTGCATAAGCCTTACCGTCTTTGTAGTTTGTAAACATCGCTAAAATCCACATCACGAGCAACAGTGATACTAATTAGCGAGCCTTGATTGATGGTGGCGGTAGGCGGTATGTTAATGCTGTTTTTCAATGCTTCTTCTGCCAATTTTGAAGTGGTGTTTGAAGTATTTTCTATATTTGTGCTGTTATCACCTTGTTTTTCTTGTTTTTGTAGATGGGTTGTGCCGGCTTTAATGGCATCTTGGATAAAACTTAGCATAATCGCACTGCCAAAACGCTGTGCAAAATGATTGTTTACTCTTGCACCAACGCCCATTTCACCCAGTTGTCCTGTAGCAGGGCTATTAATATTAATGGTTATGCCGTTTGGCGTGTCTATACGTGTCCATAGCACAAAAACCCTGGCTTGTCCTTGATTAAGCTGTACATTTTGTTCACCAAATACGCTAGAACCACGCTCAATGAGTAAGGTTTTACCATTGGCACTGTAAACATCTTTGGTAATTTGACAAGTAGCAAAACCCTGATAAGTGCTGTCTATTTTGGTTTTTAAAACACAAGGAATGGTTGTGCCACGCACAAGCAATAATGACATGTCGCCCATTTTGCTAGCAGATACGCCAGTTGTGCTTGTTGGCTCTAGATTTTTGGCAAGGTTATTTTTATGATCGCTACGATTTTCAGTGCTTGTGCTTGCTTTTTTTGCCACAATTAAGGGGATTTTTGAATGATTTGGTGGTAGGCTGTGCCAATGACAAAGGCATTGAATGCACAAGTGAGGAGCAAAACCAAATCAAAAATGCCATTGACACAGTGATGAGTTTACCGCCAAGTATTAGACGTTTTTCAGCTCTTTTGCAGTCAATTTCTGATAAAGGTGGCAACTGTCTATACCAAAGACTGCTTAAATGGTGTCAAACCGAGGAAAATACAGGACGTTTTGCGTGGGTTTTGGACAATCCGATCAATCAGTTTAACCCCGATGATTTTAAAATTGTCGGTTTTGAAGTCGGTGAAATTTTAAAACCAAGCTATCAGCCAACCGAGCCAATTTTGGCGTGCTTACTGTATCTAAAAGCCCAAATGACTAAAAATTATGACTTGCTTTGTACCATTGTAGAAGAGTTTTGGTTGCCACTTATGTACAAAATACCGCAAGACATGATGTTAGACGTGCTAAAAACAGGCCGTAAGCGTGGTGAATTTATGTTGCTGATCACCCAATCACCTGAAGAAGCGGTTAAATCACCGATTTTTCCTGCCATTGTGCAACAAACGCCAACCAAGATACTTTTGCCAAATCCTGATGCCGAGTACAAAAACGAACAAGGCGGCGGTTATAGCCGTATTGGTCTTACTCAAAAAGAATTCAATCAACTACAAAAATTAGCATTAGACAGCCGTACTTTTTTGGTGAAGCAAGGCCATCAATCAAGCTTTAATGTACTTGATTTATATGGTTTTGATGATGAAATTTCGGTGTTGTCAGGCACAAAAGCCAATGTTTATTTATTAAATAATATTTTAGCAAAATTTGATAAAAAACCAAAATCTGATGTTTGGTTGCCAATTTTTTATGCAGCAAGGCGTGCTAAAAAGCAAACCGATTTTGATTTTGATGAGTTTATGACAAATCAACTTAACCAAATAACCGCACCATAACCAAAGGATCTTATCATGCGTAACAAAACCAAACAAATCATTTCTGCTATAACATTAATATTTAGCATAACTTCACAATCTGCCTATAGTGCAGCCTTGCCTGTAATTGATCCTGCTGCTATTGCTCAAGCGGTTAAGCAAGTGTATAACCAAATCCAACAGCTTGAACAAATGCGCAACCAGTTAAAAGCAATGACCGGTAATAGTGGCTTAGGTGCTATGCTAAGCGATCCAACTTTACGCAAAATGCTAAACCAATATTTGCCAAAAGGCAAGGGCTATCATGACATTATGGAAGCGGTTAAACGTGGCGATGCCGGGGCTTTACAATCTATTTATGAACAAGTGTTGGCAAATGAACAAAATAAACGCTCACAAATGACTGGTAAAGAACGCCTGGCGATGACAATGGCACTCAACGAAGCTCAACTGATTGGTGCGATCAAAACCTTGGATTTAAGAGCCAACAACGCCCAAAACCTGGTAAATCAAATTAACCGCACCACGGACACAAGCAGTAAAGCGGATTTGATGAACACACTTAGTGCTGAAGCCTCCTTAATTCAAATTGATTTGGCGCGTTTTCAGGTGATGATTGAACAAGGAAAGCAGCAAAAAGAAAGGGCAGAACAACAGGCTATTGATGAATTTAACGAAAAACGCAGACGTTAAAAAGGCTTGTGATGGACGTTTTTAGCAAGATTTTCCAAAATATCGATAACGTTGTGATTAATACCATTACAGCGAATGTCTCTAATGTTGCTAATATCATGTCGCCAATCTTTTTGTCAGGCTTTATTGTTTACTGTTTGTTTGTTTTTTTGTCGTATTGGCAAGGAACAAGCGTAGAGGCAACCATAGTAGATATGATTAAGCGTGTGATGTCATGGGCGGTTGTTATCGGTTTTGGTATTAATATCGCAGCTTATAACGACACGATTGTTCCAATTGTGCTTGGGCTTGGTGATGATATCACCCAAGCATTTAACGGTACAAATGGAGCAAGTGGTGCAGAATTAGATAGGCTAAGCAGTCAATTGGTGGATTTTGTTAATAAAAATCAAAAAAGCGTTGGATCTTTTGATGTCGCCGGGAAAATAGAAGTTGTTATCCAAAATGCGGTTGTGATTATTTCGTTTGGTTTGTTTTTGGTCATTGCCGGGGCTTTTATTCTGTTGGCAAAAGTGATGTTGGCAATTTTAGCAGTACTTGGGCCGCTGTTTATTCCGTTGTTTTTATTTCCCATGACTCGCCAATATGCCATGAATTGGGTGAATCAGGTGGTTACTTTTTCTTTGTATTTGGTGATTGTAAATGTTACAGCAGGGATATTTATTGCTTATTTAAATGCTGATTATTTTTCAGGAGCGGAATTTGAAACCCAAAATGGGTTTATAAATATTATTCTAACTTCGCTACTGTTTTTTGTGGTTGTGCTTAAACTGCCTGAATTGGCAAGTGGTTTAGGCAATGGTATTGTGAATAATGGTTTTGGTGGGGCAATGCAAGGTATTAGCAATGTCAAAAGATTAACCAGTGGCAAGCAAAATCAGCCAGTGCAGAAGTCTGGCGAAAGTGGCGGTAGTATAAAAAAGGTGTAATGGTTATCTGTTAACGTGTTTTCTGTACTCCTCTATTTTCTTTCTTTCGTTTGCTTCATTGGCATTTTTACAATTGGTATCGGTTTGTTTGTTGTTGGCACAGTCTGCTAAAACTTGAGCGCGTATATCATCGTTATTGTACAAATAATCAACGGTGTACTCTTCTTTAGCACCACAGGCACTAAGTAGTGTTGTTAATAAAGCAACTGTAAGCAAACCATTGATTTTCATGGGGTTTTCTACCTTTTTAAGGAATTTAGGCAATGAAAAAACTAACAATTTTCTTATTGTACACAAGTTTAGTTGGTTGTGCAAGCCATAAACCACCAACACCAACTGGCAAATGGGTAGCGGTTAATCAAGCAGAGTTTACACCGCCCAACGCTGTTTTATACAAAAAATCGCAAATAGATTTAAAAAATAAACCAAAAGGCGAGAAAGAATGAGTTTTTTTAAACGTAAAAATGGCAGTGATAAACCAAAAGCACCAAAGCAGGTAAGTGTCAAAGAAGCCACACACGATTTTATTAAGGCATCTAAAGAATTTGAAAAAACACGCTACTTAGAGATGGAAAAAAGCCGTATTTTGGCGTGGAAAGTTGCGTTTGGGGCGTGTGTGGTAGCGGTTGTCAATGCCATTGCTATTGTTGGTTTAACGCCATTAAAAACAGTTCAGCCGTATGTTATTCGTTATGACAACAACACCGGGGCGACGGATATTGTTGGCATGTTTAACGGTGTCATTGATGAAAAACAACAAGAAATCAGTGCCAAATACTTCTCCGCTATGTATGTCAATTTGCTTGAAAGTTATGACTGGTATACGCTACAAAGCCAAATTGACAAGGTTATGCTGTTTTCTGATAGCAATATACAGCAGCGTATCAATACCAAATACTCAAAACCTGACGCGCCGCATAAAATTTACGAAAATTCAAAACGCATTGAAATAAAAATTAATAATGTTTCAGTGATTGATGAAAAAGGCTTAATTCAAGTGCGATTTACCAAAACCCTTGTTCCTGTAGATGGAGGCAACTGGAGCGAACAAGAACAAAAAATGTCGCCTAAGCCCGTGGTAAGCAAGCATATAGCTACCATTGGCTATCAATTTGTTAATGTACCAACGGTTGATGATGTACGCCTTGTTAATCCATTTGGCTATCAGGTTGTCAGTTACCGAGTTGATGAAGAGTTTGGGGGCAATTAATGATGAAAATGCTTTACAAATTAATTACAAATGCCTTGCTTTGCATATCATTTTTAACAATTATTATACCAACTGCTTACGCCCAAAGTTTACCACAATCAGCAGGATTAGACAGCCGTGTGCAGGTTTTTAATTATAGCCCAAATGAGGTGTATGTGATTTATACCAAAGCAGGTTATGCAAGTCTTATTCAGCTTGAAAACGATGAGCAAATTGATGATAACGGTGCATTGGGTATGGACCTTGGTTTAGAGCATGGGTTACGTCGTTTACGTAGCCACCGCAGATCATGCCACCGATTTTAAGGGTGGTTTGGGTAATCATAATATGCTCCGTTTGTTAAAAAACATTACTATAAACCTTAACCTAGGGGGAAGGTCAAGTGATGTTACATTTTTTTTACAATTATAAAAAAATCAAAAAAGACTACAGGCAGTTGGCAAATGACAAGTGTGGGTTGGTTTAAAAATAAAATTAATTATTTTAATATAGCTAAAAATTTAGGATATTTTTGTTTTTCTATCAATAGGCTTTGTATGGTTTGGACAATTATTTTTTTTGGTGTTATAGGCTTTTTTTACTGGGTTCATGCTACTTCTAGCGAAAGAGATGCCAAAAAAGCACTGGATATTATTGGCAACAGCCACGAATTAATTCAAGAGCATTTCCCTTACAATGTTAGATATCGTAGCGCTTGGATGGATATCATATGTGTAGAGGCAGCCTATTTAACTTTAATCGTCTTTATTCATGGTTTAACGATTGATGGAGATGGAAGTCGCCAAAAACAAGAAATGGTGCAAATCATTATTAATACGTGGTCTAAATTTATTTTAAAAGTATCAACCTTGCCAGATACACCACAAAACATGAGTTTAGTGAGAAAAAAATTAACGCAAAGAGGCTTAACTTATATCCCATTAATTGATAAGTATTTTGAGCAAATAGCTTACAATGATGCATTAAAAAATAGTGAAAATAAACTTACTTATGAAAATTATGAATTATATGAAAAATTTATGAAATTTTCCCTAGAAAATTATGAAGAAATTAAATCAAATGAACACTCTTACCTAGCATTCCATAGAAATAAAGGAGATGATTATTATTATGGAGATATATGGAAGAGCATAGCCGAAGAAGCAGGAAATGCGGCTCTAAAGACACATGATGATTGTGATTTTTTATTCAAAGAAAATGGCTTGGGTTTAAAAATAGATGAAAGAGCTAAGTTTATACGCCATCACATAATTTTTACTTTATTTGTTTGTTATAATTTTAAACAAGATAGACATATTAGTTAACAATATTTCTTTTGAATACACCAAATTAAGGAAAAATCATGGAAACTTTATCTTGGATAGTTGGTATTATCATTGTTATATTTATTTACGCTTATCGCTCTGGACACAAAAGACAACTTGATTACCAAAGAGTAATGGCGGATTTAACGCAACAACTCGCAAGCAATCCAAGTAGATTTTTTGCCCCACAATTTCATTTTTCCGCCGATAATTTCATCGGTAGAGACGAACTTGCTAAACTTTTAATGATTAAAGTGATTAAATTATCACTGGAACGCAATATCCGTTCACCTATCAACGCCAATATTATTCCATCAGATATTGAAACTTTACCAGGTGCAAGGCAAGACTTTCAAAAATTATTTTTGCTCGCCTACTCTATTGTAAACGATAGGGGCTAGCAACTGCTTTTTAAAACCTTCGCAAATTTATTATAGCTACTCATTTTAAGTAGATTTGGGTGGGTTTTTTGGAACTGTATGAATTGTATGGACAGCCCCTGCAAAATTTAGCAAATCCAAAGATAAGGAGACTGGTTTAAAGTCAAAGCGATGCAATAATCATCGCTTCATTTGTATTTACTAGCAAGCGGTTTTACCTCAAATAGCGTAAAAGCCTTGATTGAACGTTTGGATAACGATCCTGATTTTATTCCTGAACGCATTGTATTATTTGGCACAAATATGGAGAGCGCGATGCAAAAAGAATTGGTGCAGGCGGTGCAAACCTATGCCAATAAAAAAGAATTGAATAATTTAAGTGTATTGGCGAGGTATTGATGACAGGTTTTACTTAATAGGTGCGTGGCAGTGATGATAAAAGCCGCCAAATTTAACGGCTTTTTGCCTTTTTGCTTAAAAGTTTAAACTTTAAGTTTAAACTTTTTCAAAGTTACACAAAACTCCAATGATAACTTGCCAAGCGTTTCATCAAATCAGGGTTTTTTACCATAATGTTCTCGCCTGTGCGCCCTTGCTGACGGTTATAATAAATGACATTTAGGCGCAACAACCAAAAAGTAAGCCCCGCCTTAGCAAGGGTAATTGGCAATGCGGTTTTTTCATCATCGGTTAAAGGTCGAACGCTTTCATAGCCATCGATCATCGCTTGCATTTTGTTACGGTCAAATGCCACTGTCTCGCCACTGTTGGCATCGCCCCAATGCGTGCAAAAATCATTGATCGTAATTGCCAAATCCATGACAAAATATTCAATAGAAACCTCGGTAAAATCCAACAAACCTGTAAGTTTGGCAGTTTGCCCACCAAAATCCCACAACGTATTATCAGCAAACATGTCTAAGTGGCATAAGCCCTTTGGCAGATTTTTGTGTGCCAAATTTTCATACGCCGTCCAAATATCACTCATCAGTTTTGCTTCATCGCTTGGCATAAATTTCATTTCACGCTCTTTAACCAAATGCCACGGATACAGCTCCACGCCATAATGTTCGGCAGGTTCTAACGTTTTTAACGTTTCATGTAAAGTTGCCAAAGCATGCCCCATTTGATAACACATATCAGGTGTAATATCAGTTGGGTGCTTGCCTGACAACTTAGGCAACAGCAAAATCGCTTTATTGTCAAAATAAAGCAAAAACTCACCATTATCCGCTTTTAACGGACAAGCCACAGGCAACTTGTCGTTTAAATTTGCCAAAATCAACGCCATTTTTTGGATTTCGTGCGGTTTTCGCTCCTCAAACAGCGTAAAAACCAAAGACGGCTCGCCCAGATTGTCATCTTTGGTTTCGATAAACCAGTTGGAGTTTTTAATGCCTTGTGTAATTGGTAAGGCAGATTTAAACGCCACTCCAAAACGTTTACAAAACTGGCTAAATTGTTCATTGCTTAATTGGGTATAAACAGACATAATTGTTCCTAAAATTTTTTAAAATAAATGGTTGAAAATTCAAGCTATTATAAGATATATTAACCGTTTGACAAAATAAAAACCATTTAAAACCATTTAACAGAATAAAAAAAACAGGAAAAACCATGCTTGCCAAACGAATTATCCCTTGCCTAGATGTTGATAATGGTCGCGTCGTTAAAGGCGTTCAGTTTTTAGACATCAAAGATGCAGGCGATCCTGTCGAAATTGCCAAACGCTATAACGAACAAGGTGCAGACGAAATTACTTTTTTGGACATCACCGCCACGCATCACGGACGAGATACCACTTATCATACAGTAGAACAGATGGCAAAAAGCGTCTTTGTGCCTTTAACCGTTGGAGGTGGTGTGCGAAAAATTGACGATATTCGCAATTTATTAAACGCAGGCGCGGATAAAGTTTCTATCAATTCAGCGGCAATTTATAACCCAGAATTTGTACAAGATGCATCAAGCAGGTTTGGGGCACAATGTATCGTGGTTGCTATTGATGCCAAAAAAGTTTCTGACAACCATTGGGAGATTTTTACCCACGGTGGTCGTAATGCTACAGGCATTGATGCCGTTGATTGGGCGGTAAAAATGGCAAATTTTGGAGCAGGTGAACTGCTTATTACCAGCATGGACTCAGATGGTACAAAACAAGGCTATGATTTGGCCTTGATGCGCACAATTAACAATAAAGTTACTATTCCAACCATTGCATCGGGCGGTGTTGGCAATTTACAGCATTTGGCGGACGGCGTGTTACAAGGCGGTGCAGATGCGGTATTGGCAGCCAGTATTTTTCATTTTGGTGAATACAGCATTTTACAAGCCAAACAATTTATGGCAAACCAAGGCATTACCATGCGGTTATAGATTTTTTAAACAACCAAAAACAACCGCTTATGTTAAAACCTTGTCTATTTTAAAAAACCATTGTCTGCCAACAACTCAAGCGTTACGCCGTCTTGTTTTTCTTTGGCATTTTCGCCCATTAATAAACGCTCCAAATAACGTGCCAGTATATCTACCTCGATATTTACCACACTGCCCACTCGCCAATGTTTGCCAATATTGGTAACAGAGGCGGTATGCGGAATAATATTTAAGCAAATCACATTGCCCTTAACCAAATTGGTGGTCAAGCTAATTCCATCTACCGTTACCGATCCTTTCGTGGCAACATATTTGGCAAATTCACTAAGAATATCAATTTCAATATAAATAGAGCGTGCATCTTGTTTCATAAGCAAAATACACCCAACTGTATCTACATGCCCTGACACAATATGCCCGCCAAAACGCGTGGTTGGCAACATGGCTTTTTCAAGGTTTACCGTATCGCCAACTTGCCAACGATTCATTGTCGTTTTAGCAATTGTTTCACGTGAAACATCTACTGCATACCAATCTTTGCCAAAATCCACAACAGTCAAACAAATGCCATTACACGCAATCGAGTCGCCAAGTTTGACATCTACAAAATCAAGCTGTGATGACTGAATGCTCAAGCGAATATCGTCCTGAATTGATTCAATTTTTTTGATGAACCCTGTGGCTTCAATGATACCTGTAAACATAATAAATAAGCCTTTTGATACAAAAATTTAACAACCAATGACTAAAAATTATACGTTATTTTTAAAAAAAAGTCATGCAAAAGCACAATCATGCACAGAATCATTCATAAAATACCAGTTAAAGAAAAGATAAATTGCCAAATTGTTTTAATTGTTTTATGATAAGCCTATATTTATGGAAACAAGAAACATTTATGGAAATGAGCAAAACAAACATGTCTGTTGACAAAAGATCATGCAATAAAATTTTTACAAAGTTGCTGTTTTTTACAAGATTGGTATTTTTTACCATGTTGTTCTTAATGGCAAATACGCCCAGTTTTGCCCATACGTGCACACAAACTTTAAGCCCTGAACAAGCGTTTTTGGCAATCAAACAAAACCCAAAAAACAGCCCCAAACATCACGATTTAACCACAAGCTCATTAAGCACAAACTCATTAAGCACAAACCCAGCCGTCGTACAAAATACCGCCACTTATCCGCCACCCATCGCCAATTTTCCAAATCGCATTAATATCAATACCGCCAACGAAGCAGAACTCACTAAGCTTAAAGGCATCGGTGCAAGCAAGGCACAAAACATTATTTTATATCGCAACAGTTTTGGCAAGTTTAACCATGTTGATGATTTGGCAAAAGTAAAAGGCATTGGCAAAGCCACAGTGGATAAAAATCGTCATTTAATCAGCGTTACACCTTAAGCCCTTAAGCAAGTTTTTGGTAGTTTTGGTTGTTTTTATCAATTTACACACAACTTTTACCAACGATTGACAAAAATTTGTTAAAATAGAAAAATCCTTTATTTTTATGTTGAGAAAATTTATCAATGACCAAAAAATCAACGGCAAAAAAAACCAAAATCCGTCAAAATTCAGACCAATCCTTGTCTGTTATCACCGATCGCAAACAAGCCTGTCATGATGCCAAAAATTTGGGCTTACACAAGGGTTATTTGCCAAGCTCTATCAAGGAAGTGATTTTGACGCTTAATCAAGCAGGATTTGAAGCCTACATCGTTGGCGGTGGCGTGCGCGATGCCTTGCTTGGACTTGAACCAAAGGATTTTGATGCGGTAACGAACGCCACGCCAACCCAGATTAAGGCGGTATTTGGCAAGCGTTGTCGCATTATTGGCAAGCGTTTTTTGCTATGTCATGTGTATTCAGGGCGAGATTTGATCGAAGTGGCAACCTTTCGCGGCCAACCAACAGGGAATAACCATACCAACAATGACGGTATGATTGTGCGTGATAATGTATGGGGCGACATACTTACCGATGTGGTGCGTCGTGATTTTAGCATTAACGCCCTATATTATCAGCCGCTTGAGGGAGTGCTGTATGATTTTTGCAATGGGCTTAATGACCTGCATAATCGCACGCTTCGTTTGCTCGGTGATACCAAAATTAGAATCGAAGAAGATCCTGTTCGCTTATTGCGTGCATTGCGTTTTAAAGCAAAATTAAACTTTAAATTTGATAAATCTTTAGAAAAACAATTTTGCACCGATCATTGGGCACTGCTTAGTCAGGTATCGCCTCACCGTTTGTATGATGAAACAATTAAGCTGTTTTCGGGCGGTTATTTAATGAATTTATTGCCATTATTGTACGATTATAAAGCCTTTGATGCCTTGTTGTTTTATCCGCCAAACATGATGACGCCACTGGTGGAACAAGTCGCCTTGAACACCGATAAACGCATTCAAAGTGGCAAAACCACAAACCCTGCGTTTTTTTATGCCACTTTATTGTGGGAAAATTATTTATTTTTGCTCAATAAGCACCGTAAAAAAATGAGTTTTAATGAAGCACAGATTTTTGCCAGCAACCTTGTGCTTGATCGCCAACGCCAACGCACCGCCATGCCAAAATTTGCCGAAAATTTTATTAAAGACATTTGGCTTATGCAAAGCAAATTGGTCGAACCACGCAAAAAAAATCTGTTAAAAATCTTGGAAAATCAAAATTTTAGAGCCGGTTTTGACTTTTTGTTATTACGCGAACAAGTTTTTGCCAAAAACCAGACACTGTTACATTTAATGAATCAGACCATCACGCTTGACAATGAAAGCACACACGGTATGGGGCATTGGTGGGCGTGGTTTCAGACTTTAAACCCAAAACAGCGCGAGCAAGCCATTCATGAATTTGACAGCCAAACGGCCAAACAACGTTTTGCCAACCTATTGACAACCAACGATTCTTTTGAGGCAACAGATAACAAAAAAAGCAAAAAAGGCAAACTCACCGAGCAACAACAACGCGAACGCGAGCAATTACAACAACTGTCTTTGGTTAATCAACCAACAAAAACTTACGATTATTTTGCCAATATTGAAAAAATGCTTGAAGTTAGCAATTCACAGCATCAAGAAAAACGCAACACCAAAGCTTGTGTAAACAAACAACACATTGCAAGTCTTGTGCAAGACATACCCGCTGAACGCAAACACCGCAAACCAAGCTCTACATTATCATTACTGGACAAAAAAAGAGGCTTTACCGAATCTAACAAAACAACCCAAACCAAAAACAAGCGTTCAGTCAAAATCAAACAGGATTAGCAAGTAGGATTAACAAACAGGATTAATCATGTCAAAAAAACTATGCCATGTCGGTATCGGCAGCAATCTTGGCAACGAATTGGGTAAACCCATCGATCACATCAACCAAGCAATTGCTTGGCTAAAAAATCACCCTAACTTTGCTGATTTTTGTGTGTCAAGCCTATACACATCAAAAGCCTTTGGGGTAACTGATCAGCCCGATTTTATCAATGCCGTGGCAAAATTTTACACCGATTTACCTGCCCTTCATATATTAGACATTTTGCAAGGTTTTGAACAACAAGCAAAACGCGTGCGTGTGCGACGTTGGGGCGAGCGAAGTTTGGATTTGGATTTATTGACTTATGGCGACGAACAGATTGACAATGAACGCTTGACCGTGCCACATATGGGTATTTTTGAGCGTAATTTTGTCGTTATTCCGATGCTTGAGATTAGCCCTGACATCGTTATCCGCGGACAGATAATAAAAAACCTTGAAATTGCAAACAAACATCAAGGTTTAACAAGGGCTAAATAACACACAAATAAAATAACACACAAATCAAATAAAAAACCACTGTGTGATTTGCCAAACTTATCACAATGGTTTGATAATTAAACTTACTTAAGTTATCAGTCTAATTAAGATTTTGCAAGGCATATTGGTATTGTTCTGCAGTTAGTCTTGCACCAAATTGAGCAATCACCAAACTTGCCACACAACTTGCCAATTTGCCACAGCTTAACAAATCTTTTCCATCAGCAAAAGCGTGCAAAAACGCCCCTGCATAACTGTCGCCTGCCCCTGTGGTATCCAACACATTTTCTACCGCAACCGATGGTATAAATACTTGATTGTTATCATGTTTTTCAGTCAAATAGTCATCTTGATACGCCACCATCGTACCATTTGCCCCATTGGTTACCACTGCCATTTTTGCCACTTTTAACAACGATTGACAAGCGGTATCGTGCGTGGTGGCATTGGTGTAAAGTTTGGCCTCTTCGCAGTTGCAAAACACCACATCTACGCCACCTGCCAACATCACATCTAAACCATCTTTGGCAAATTTTACCACCGCAGGATCAGCAAAACTTACCGCAATTTTAACACCATGCTGCACCGCTTGTTGTTTTAACGCCAAAATAGCCTCTTGAACAGACGGACTCATTGCCAAATAACCCTCAATATACAGCCAATTGGCATCTGTCAATTGACTAAAATCCACCGCATTTTCATCAATTTCTGCCGAAATGCCCAAATGAGTTTGCATGGTGCGTTCAGCATCAGGCGTAACAAGCGACAAACAAGTTCCAGTAACTCCTTGTTTTGACAATGATTTTTTGGAGGTTTTTACCCCAATTTGATTTAAATCCGCCAAATAAAATTGCCCCAACGCATCATCTGCCACCTGACAAATATAAAACGTCTCGCTACCCAAACTTGCCATAGCCACAATCGCATTGGCCGATGAACCGCCACTTGCTTGTTTGCTTACGCCAATGTTTTGTTCATCTAACGACTGCATTAACTCACGCTGTTCTGACTGACTTGCCAGTGTCATATTGCCTTTTTCAAGGCCTGTATTTGCCAATTGTGTGTCATTTAACAAAAACTCAATGTCCACAAGAGCGTTACCAATACCGATAATCTTTGTCATAATTCACCCTAACGATTTATCTTTAAAAACGATTTATCTTTAAAAACGAAAAACAGCACATTTTAGCACAAACCACACAAATAAACACCGAGGCTTTTTATGTCGCTTTTACACCAAAAACCCAATCTAAACCCAAAGCAATTGTTAAAATTTACTAATAAAAGCATGTTACTTTTTAAAAATTAGATTTTTAATAAAAACCTTGGTAAAATTTCAGGGCATTGTGGGTAACTTTATTCATTACCAACAACTTTATTGGCATTAAAAAGTTATCCACAATCAATTTTTTGGCTTAAAATTTAAACCTTATAAAATTGTTCCACGTGAAACCTTGTAAAAACAATGCCTACAAGCCAAATTGGCATAAAATACATGCCTTAAAAGTTCCACGTGAAACAGTTATCCACCGATTTATAAATCTTATTTTTAAACTCATTTAAACCCAATCAAAGCTGTGGATAACTTTTTAAAACCATAAAAAACGCCAATTACAGCGGTTTAAATCACCAATCATCGTTTAATTTTTCTAATCAATTGCTTGCAAAGGCTTGATGTTACAAAGGCTTGAATGTTAACTTCAAATCATCACCAAGCGTTTCATGCGAAACCATCTTAAAACGCAACTGCTCGCTGATTGAATAAAAATCTGCTACAAACATGGGTTTTGCCGAATTTCCCAACAAACACGGTGCTTGATACACAATAAACTCATCAACCAAACCAGCCTTTAAAAACGCCGTTGCTACGCTTGCTCCTGCCTCCACCAACACATCGTGAATTTGATGATCGGTTTTGAGCTTTGTTAAAACTTGTGCCAAACTTAATTCATCTTGACACAACCAAAAAGGGCGGTTTTGTTGGTATTTTAAAGAAGTTGCTGTTAAATTGAGCCGTTTTCGACGATCCAACACCACCAATAACGGCTGATCGATATCTGCCAAATTAGCAATTTTGTGGCTTCTAACATCAAGGCGTGGCACATCTTGGATAATTGTCTCACTGCCTGTGATTATCGCCCCTGACACAGCTCGCAATTTTTGTACGTCATCGCGGGCTTTGTCGCCTGTTATCCATTTGGACTCGCCGTTTGTCATAGCAATTTTACCATCTAGGCTACAGGCAATTTTTAAGCGCACATAAGGCAAGCCACCCGCCATGGTTTTTAAAAAACCTTGATTGAGATTTTTGGCATCATCTTGACAAACATTTGTTGTTACATTAATCCCGGCGTGTTGTAATTTGGCAATGCCAGCACCTAAGACTTTAGGATTGGGATCGCTTGTTGCAATCACCACGCGACTTACCCCAGCTTTAATTAACGCGTCAGCACACGGCGGTGTACGTCCATAATGACTACACGGTTCAAGGGTAACATAAGCGGTAGCCCCCATCAAATCATCACCAATTTTTTGTATGGCTTGACGCAATGCAAACACTTCAGCGTGTGGCTGCCCTGCTTTATAATGATAGCCCTGTCCTATCACTTGGTTGTCTTTGACAATCACACAACCTACGCAAGGATTGGGTCTTGTGGTAAATTGTCCTTTTTTTGCCAAATTAATGGCAATACTCATAAAATAGCTGTCTTGAGAATTTATCATATTTTTGTTGCATTAAACATTTTTTACATTAGGCATGTTATTGCATTAGGCATCTGCTGTGGTTTTGTTGTCATCAGAAAGCGTAGATAAGGCTTGTTTAAAGGCTTCAATATCTTGAAAATCCTTATACACACTGGCAAAACGCACATACGCCACATCGTCCAGTGCTTTTAATTCTGTCATGACAATCTCGCCTAAAAATTGACTGCTAATTTCTCGCTCACCTGATTGGCGTAATTTTTTCTCAATTCTGCTGATCATAGCCTCGGTGCTGTCGGTCGCAATGGGACGTTTTTGTAATGGCAACAAGATAGAGCGGCGCAGTTTTTGGCTGTCATATGGTTCAACACGTCCATTGGATTTGACAATGCGTGGCATAACCGCCTCGATAATCTCAAAAGTTGTAAACCGCTCGCTGCATGTACTACATTGACGACGGCGACGAACTTGTGCCCCTTCAGCAGCAAGGCGCGAATCCAAAACTTTCGTGTCAATGGCATTACAAAATGGACAATACATAAAAATCCTTAATTGTTTGTTTATCAATCATTTACCAATACAAAAACTACCAAAAATCTTACCAAGCAAATCATCGGCACTAAATTCACCGGTAATTTCACTTAAATTCATCTGGGCAAGTCGTAAACTCTCCGCCATAAGTTCCCCTGCCTGATACACATGAAGCTGCTCTGCATCATTTAAGGCAACTTGCACGCGTTTTAAGGCATCAAGGTGGCGAGTTCGTGCAATCAGCGTGTTTTCAGGAGGGTGAAAACCGACTTTTTCACAGATTTTATCAACCAACTGGGGCAATCCACTTTGTGTTTCACATGAAACATAGGCAAGTCCAAAACCCTCAATGTCTGTTGGCAAATCGTCAATGTGCTTTAATTTATCTGTTTTATTGCCAATCAATAACATATTTTTTGGATTAGGCGATGCACCAAACAATTCTTTGGCAAGCAAAACCGGATCATGATCCACGGTAACATCATAGACAAGCAATACTAAATCAGCGGTTGCAATGGCATTTTTGGCACGATCAATGCCTGCTTTTTCCACAACATCTTCAGTATTGCGTAAACCCGCTGTATCGGTTATATTTAGGGCAAGCCCTTTTAACACCAAAGTTTCTTGTAAAATGTCGCGCGTTGTGCCTGCAATGTCTGTTACAATTGCCCTTTCAGTGCCAGCTAGGCGGTTTAATAGGCTTGATTTTCCTGCATTGGGTCGTCCTGCTATCACAACTGACACACCATCTCGCAACAATTGGCCTTGTTGAGCACCAAAAAGCACGTCCGCCACTTGGGTTTTTAGGGCGTTCAATTGCTTAGTAATGGTCGCATCTGCCAAAAAATCCACATCTTCTTCATCAGGAAAATCAATGGCCGCCTCAACATGCAATCTAAGATGAATGAGTTTGTTTAACAGTTCATTGATTTTTTTAGAAAATTCACCCGTTAACGATCGCATCGCACCACGAGCAGCAGCCACACTTGTGGCATCGATAGCATCAGCAATCGCCTCTGCTTGCACCAAATCCATCTTATTATTTTCAAAAGCACGCATGGAAAACTCGCCGGCATGAGCCTGCCTTGCACCAAGTTCATAACAGCGGCTAAGCAATTGTTGTTGCAAAATCATGCCACCATGCCCTTGAATTTCAACAACGTCCTCACCTGTAAAAGAATGCGGAGCACGAAAAAATAATACCAAACCTTCATCTAAAATCACGCCGTTATCATCATAAAACCGACAAAAATGTGCATAACGTGGCGTAAAATCTTTTGTGCGTTTTGTTAATTTTTTGGCAATTTCGCAGGCAGTTTTACCCGATAAACGAATTACGCCAACACCGCCACGTCCAATTGGTGTTGCAATTGCACAAATCGTAGGTTGTTGCATGTGAAAATCAATCATTGTTTGTAACTTTTGATAAAATTACCATTTTAGCATTGATTGACAAAAAACTAAAATTTTAATTGTAGTGGCTTTTGTTTTTTGTCTTGAGTATTGGTTTTTTATCTTGAGTATTGGTTTTTGCCTTGTGCATTGCTTACTTTTGGATTAAAATTTGGTTTTTTAATAAACAACAAAGCAAAAATGACAAAAAAAACCGTTCTATTTGATCTAGATGGCACGCTGATAGATACCGCCCCTGATTTTATTCGTATTATCAAGGCCATGTGCATTCAACACAACCTACCAATACCGAGCGATGAAGCAATACGTAAGCAAGTATCTGCAGGTTCCAAAGCAATGATAAGGCTTATGTTTGGTGAAGAATTGGCAAATATCAGTGATGACAATCCAAAACTGCTTTTATACCGCCAAGCATTTTTAGATGCTTACGAAGCGGATATTTGTGTTGACAGTTGCTTGTTTGACGGCCTTGATGCATGTTTATCCAAATTAGAAAGTCATAATATTTTTTGGGGCATTGTTACCAATAAACCGCGTTATTTGGCAGAAAAATTGCTAGAAAAATTAAACCTTACCAAGCGTTGTTCGGTATTGGTTTGCCCTGATGATGTAACAAACACAAAGCCTGATCCTGAACCTATGTTTTTGGCATTAAAACAACTCAATGACAAATTTAACACAAGCCTACAAACCAAAAATTGTGTGTATATCGGTGATCATATCCGCGACATCAAAGCAGGCAACCATGCCAATATGCACACAATTGTCGCAGGTTATGGCTACATATCCAAAGACAGTGAAATTTACACTTGGGGGGCGGATATGGTGGTAACTTCAGTAGATGAGTTGGTTAGGTATCTTTATGATTGGATCAAAATTGACACCCATTGAATTGAAAATTTAAATTGATATGAATGAATGTGAAATACGCCCTTTATTTTGGCAAAAATACGCATTGGCTGAATTAACCATCGCTGAATGGGAAGCTTTGTGCGATGGCTGTGGTGCTTGTTGTTTGGTAAAATTACAAGACGAAGATAGCGATGTGGTAGAATATACCGATGTGGCATGCCGACTGCTGGACTGCACAACTGGTATGTGCAAAAATTACACCCATCGACGATCGCATGTGCCTGATTGTATAAGTTTGACTGCAGAATTAATACCAGATTTGCCGTGGTTGCCTGCAAGTTGTGCCTACAAACGCCTATACCAAGGTCAAGGTTTGCCAAATTGGCATTATCTTATCACCCAAGATAAAACCAAAACCAAACAAGCCATGCACCAAAACCATATCAGCGTGGCAGGACGTTGCGTGTCAGAAGATGATGTCGACGAAATAGAACAAGAAGAACGAATCATTTATTGGATTAAGCAATAAATTTTAAGCACAATGAATTTTAAAGACAATGAATCTTAAAGACAATAATTTTTAGCAAAAATTATAAAACTCAATGCAAAAAGTCGCTTATTAACAAAAAAATATTGCAAGATTTGTTAATTTTGGTTAAAGTGTGATTAATATTAGCAACAAGAGGCTTTTGTGTGTCATGCCAGATGACCATTCTCACCCCCAATCAACCAACAGTTGGTCTAAAGGATTAAGGCGTTGGCTGTCTGCTGCCCCTGAAACCCGCGATGAACTCGTCAAACTCATTCACAATTCTCGTCAATTGTTAGAACCTGACACGGTTGCAATGTTAGAGGGCGTATTAGATCTGCCTGCAACCCAAGTGCATGAAATCATGACACCCATCAATCAAGTCGCTTTTATCCAAATCCACAACACCCCAAACGACATCATGCGTGCTTATATGGCAACAGCCCATTCGCGCTATCCTGTTTTTGGTGAAAACCCTGAAGAAGTGATCGGAATTTTGTTAGCCAAAGATTTAATTCCGTTTTTGGTGGATAAAGCACAAAACACCGCACAAAACACCACAGCCGTGTTTGATTTAACCAAAATCTTACGCCAACCAATTTTTATCAGTGAAACCGCACGTTCGGACAGTTTGTTGCGTTTATTCCAAAAAAACCAAATGCACATGGCAATTGTTATTGATGAATTTGGCAATACAGCAGGCGTGGTTACTTTAGAAGATTTGCTAGAAGAAATTGTCGGTGATATCGAAGACGAACACGATGAAATTGACAATAACAATGAAACAAATCCAATTGCACCTGTCATTGGCAAAAATGACACTTGGATTATCCAATCTGGCACGCCGATCGAAGTGTGCAACCAACAACTTGGCACAAATTTTAACCATGACAGTGTCAACAGCATGGGTGGCTTGGTTATGCAACATTTAGGACAAGTCAATGAAGCACTGGGACAATCGGTACAAATTGATGATTGCCAATTAACCGTTTTGTCTATGAATGAGCGATTTATCCAAGAAATTGAATTAAAAAAAGATTATAATAAACGGTCAAATTCAACCAACCTTTAAAAAATCTGTAACCAACCATGCGTCTAACCACTCAATCGCTCAAAAAACAATTAAAATTTCAACAAATTAACCCAAATAAATCAGGTGCAATTGATCAATTTGCCTTATTGCCACGCTTAATGATTGCGTGGTTTTCAGGGGCGGTGTTTTTATTTGCACTTGCTCCGTATTATATTTGGATTATTGCCCTGATTTCCCCTGCGGTTTTGTATGCATTGTTGCTTGCACCGATGAGTAACAAACGGGCGTTTTGGATTGGTGAAATGTATGGCATGGGGCTTTGGTGCGTGGGGGCGTTTTGGCTGTACACATCTATTCACACTTATGGCAATACACCGATGCCGGTGGCAATTGGCATGATTGCAATTATGGGGCTTGTCATGGGGCTGTTTCACGGTTGTTTGGCGGTGGTATTTAACCGTTTTTTTGCCAAACAACCGTTTAGTTTTACTGCTTTATGGGTGATGCAAGAATGGCTAAAAACTTGGCTATTTACAGGATTTCCGTGGTTGTTTGTCGGTTATGCATTTACCGAACAAGTATGGCTAAATAGTTTAGCACCACTATTTGGCGTGCTTGCCTTGAGTTTTGTGGCGGTATTTTTGTCAGCAAGTTTGGTAGAAATTGCCAAAAAACAGTATCATTTTAGCGTATTGGCTGGCATGATGTTACTTGCCAGTACAAGCATTTGGTTATTAAACCCAAATTGGACAACGCCAAAAAACACGCCAAAATTGAGCGTTTCTCTGATCCAAGGCAACATTCCACAAGATTTAAAATGGCTGTTAGAATTTCGCCAAAAAACCCTACAAATTTATGCCGAACTGTCGCAAAGTGAATGGGGGCAAGATCTTGTTGTATGGCCAGAATCATCTATTCCCATGTTACAAACTGAAGCAGCACCATTTATCAGCCAAATTGCTCAAATTGCCAAACGACATAATACCACATGGATTACAGGCATACCCTATGCTGACATTGCCGAATACAATCCAAAAACAGACAAATACGAGCCGTTTTATAACAGTGTCATGGCATTGGGATCAGAGGGCAAGGGCTTGTATAAAAAACAAAATCTTGTGCCTGTTGGTGAGTACACGCCGTTTGAAGGTTTGTTAAATTGGGCCTTGCCAGATCTGATGAGTGGCTCGGTAAGTTTTCGTCCGGGCAAAGCCTATCAAGCCCCACTGCTTGCCAAAAACAACCAAGTCGGTGTCGCAATCTGCTACGAAGTTGCCTATCCTGATACCACGCGACGCAACGCAATCAATACCGATTTTTTATTAACCGTGTCAAACGATGCATGGTTTGGCACATCCGCAGGGCCATTACAACACTTACAAATGGTGCAAATGCGATCACTGGAAACAGGGCGTTGGTTTGTGCGAGCCACCAACACAGGCGTTACCGCCATTATCAACCACAAAGGTGAAATCGTTGACAAAGCCCCACAGTTTCAGCGAGTTGTCTTACGCGGTGAAGTAGAAGCCAGACAAGGCACAACCCCCTTTATGCAATGGGGCAGCTATCCGGTTTTGCTGTTAAGTGGCGTGTTGTTGTTAATAAGTTTATTATCAAAATTGGCAAAAAAATCCCAATAAAACAGATTTTTTCACAAAATACCATAAAAACAGTAAGGTTTTGTACAAAGCGGTTAAAATTTAGTATATAATGACAACTATTTTTATAAGTTAGCAATTAACAATCAGCATTTAGCGAGGTTTAGCATGGCACACCATGAAGTTGTGGAAAACAATGTCAAAAAAGAATTAAGCATGGCATTGGGCGGTATTGTGTTATTTTTGATTATGGTTGCGTTTATTGCAATTGCAGCATTTTTACGCCCTGCAGGTCAGCACCATTCTATAGAATCTCTAAACGCCCAAGCAACACAAGCAGCGTCTAACACCGCAAGCACCACAGCAACAACCGCCACCAATGACGCATCGAGCGTTGCATCGACAGCAACAGGCGTAACCGCCAATACAGATGAAACCGCGAATGAAACCGAAACCAAGCCTGCCACCGCAAATGAAGCCACAGCCAAAGTTGCTTCAGCTGGCAGTAAAACCGAAGCCAAAACAAGCGACAATGGCGACAATGCAGAGAAAAAAGTAGAGAAAAAAGCCAAAGTTGCATCTGTGGCAACCAATGCATCTACAGCAGCAAAATAATTAAAATTTATTAAACAACATCAAAAACGTTAACAATATTTAAAAAAAACAGGTTAAACCATTTAAACCGTTTAAAAAATTGGATCATCACAACAATCCGTAACAACAATCCGTTTGCCTGTTACGGTTAGGTTTGCAGGATTGTCAGTTAAATGTGAAATCGTTAACGGCTTGTGTTTTTTTACCGCACGAATTTGGTTGTACAGTTCATGACGCAAAGAAGATAATTGATTAAACAGATACACAGATTTTAGATTGTCTAAATGGTTTAATAAACCGATTAACTGACAAACAACAAATTTTCGATGCACCAAATTTAACCAGTGCAACTCATTGACATGCGTTGCACTTATTGCACGTTTGGCAAGCCAGTCATTTTTGTGCAATTTGGTTAATGGACAAAAGTCGGTTAATCCTGTTAAACGCACCACACTAACGCGATCGCCCAATAAGCCTTGATAAATCAACTCGCCTGCATAAATCAGCCTTGCAAATTCATCGGTAGGCATAGGCACTGTGTTGCTTGTAATAATATCATTAGGGCTATCTGCATACACTCGGACGGACGAAATATAAAATAAGTTTGGATATTTGCCATTTTGTGCATGCCGTATGCTATTACAAATCGGTTCGGCTGTGGCAACATAAGTACGATAATAATCGGCTATTGTACTTACATCTGGACTAATTATCACAAAAACTACATCAAACATCACGTTAAAATCAGCAGCTGTCAAGTCTTGTGCGTTTTTAACAATTTCATGAACACCGTCAATATTTTTTTGGCTGCGACTTACAAGGGTAATGTTGTGCTGATCTTTTAAGGCATTAACAAGCAATACACCCAATTTTCCTGCACCGATAATTAAAATATTCATCATGATTTTATCAATTGTCAAATTTTTATGCTTTTTTAGCAACCATAACCGCACGTTTCGGACGCGGATAGCCCTCTATGGTTTTTGTGTTGTCATTTGGATCAAGAAAATCTGTCAAAGATTGATAATCCATCCACTCGGTTGCCCGCTGTTCTTTAAAACTTGTTTCGTTAATATCCACGCATCTAATATCACAAAACCCTGCTTTTTCCAACCAAACCGTTAAGGCTTTTACGCTTGGCAAAAAATAGACATTGTTCATCTGGGCATATCGGTCTTTTGGCACCAAAACCGTATTTTCATCACCATCAACAATCAAGGTTTCTAATATCAATTCTCCATGTTTAACCAATTGATTTTTTAATTGTAATAAACAATCAAACGGTGATACGCGATGATACAACACGCCCATACAAAAAACCGTATGAAACAGTTGCTTGTTATGCTCTGTGGTAAATGGCAATTGCTCCAAGGCCACAGGAATAAAATGAATAGGCGGAGTGGTTAAAACAGCATTGGTTAAAAAATGTTTGATTGCCATAAATTGATAATAAAACAAACACGACGGATCAATCACCACAACCATAGCAGCACCCGCTCCAAGCATTCTAAACCCATGATACCCAGAACCGCCACCAACATCTAAAACACGCTTGTTTTTTAAATCACCAATATACGGCAAAACCCTATCCCATTTTAAATCACTACGCCATTCGGTATCGATATGAATACTGTTGTTGTCATCACCGATCTTAAAACCCCCTTTTCGCCAAGGCATAAGCGTTTTTAATAAGGCATTGGCTTGTTTATACTCACTGTCTGTTAATGCCAAATTAATCGTAACATTTGGTGCATTAAAATCATAACTTACGTTTTTATCTGCCACATTTGGTAACCTAATTACCGCCTGTTCATAATAAGTTGCGTTGGCATAGCGAGATTTATCCTTAATATGCAACAGCCATTTTGGCAATTGAGTTAACCAATCATTGGCAAGTGGGTATTTTTTAGATAAATCAAGCAGGGCTAAATATAGGTTTTGTTCGGCATTAAAAATCGTATTCATACATTTAATTGATTAAAACAGTAAAAACAAAAAATAAAAATAAAAAAATAAGCAACCTTGCACCACGCAGACAAAGTTTAATCCAAAGTCAAAGACCTCTATTTTCTCAAAGCCAAAGTCAAAAACAAAGTCATCAAATAATGGAATTAACTCTCCATCAAAGTAACAACGATTGAAAATAGAGCGAATTTTTAATGTGAATATTCACCTTGTGAACATACGATCAAATTTAGTCTAACGGTGCAAGTTGCTTAGGTTTGAAATATTGCTATTTTATAGGTCAAAATAGCAATTGTTCAAAATTATTCAAATGAGTTATACGCTGGGTTTTGTTAACTTGTTTCTTTTAACAAGTCATAAATAAGTACTTTAAATTCATTTGGAATGATGATTTTAAAGTCAGCAATTTGTGATTTAACCGCCAATAATTCTTCGGTTTCTTGTGCCACCAGTTGATTAATTAAGGCTGTATGTTCGTCATTAATGCGATTAAATTGTTGCAAATACTGTCTTTTGTGTTCATTTTCAAACTCATGAAACTGTGCTTTATAGCGATTGACTGTGTTTTCACATTCACGATGCTTAGCCAATAAAAACGCCTGCAATGCCTGCAATTCATCAAGCGTATATAACGGCGTATGATGAATTTTAAACACTTGTTCCCCCACTTGTTTAAAACCAATACGCTCTTTTTTGTTGATTAATTGACGAATGTTATCAAAATTATGAATAAATTTGCCAATATGGGCTGCTTTGGCTTCTGCTGTCTTATAAATGACCACGTCGTTTAAGGGCAAGGTTAATAAAAAATCATCTATGGTTACAGTTTGTTTTTCAGTCAATTTGTCCAATTGTTCCTGATGATCTGCATGCAATCGATTGATAATGTTAATGTGCAATTGATTAATCTTTATATTGATTTTATTTATCCGTTCATCTTTTTCTTTGATGGCGGTGCGTAAAAACGCAGAAATTGCATACATTTGTCCAATTTTGGTTAATTTATCTTGGATATTATCCACGCGTTCAAAATTATCTAATTTTTCGCCATCAAGGCTTGAGGTGTGCGTTTCTAGATTTTGTACTTGATCTTGAATGGGTTTTAAGTGTTCTTTAATACGTTCACAGACATAATTTGCTTGAGAGGAGGTTAGGCCAGAATGATTAAAATACGGATTTTTGCTTAACAAGGGGTTTATGGTATCAGTCATAATTTTTTCCTGTTTTTGTTAACAAAAATTTGTATTAAAAACAAGTTTAATACAAAAACAAGTTTAATACAACTACAAATTTTCTAACGCCAATTTTAAATAAGGGTCAATTTCATTTTGTTTTAACAACCAATCCACATAGTCGCTTGGCAATTCATTGATCGCCATTCCTTTGTATTTGCCAAAAGTCATATGGGTGGGCTTGCGTGCATTTGCGGCCACTTCGTATAGTTTGGCAATATTGTCAATATTTAATTTTTTACACATGGTTTTTAAAATCAAAAATGTAAACCAAATGTCGTATTTTGCCCCGTGTGCGTGTGCCAGATTTTTTTTGGCAATGTCAGGGTGTAAATAACAAAGAACCGCCCCAAGCGTATGGCCGTCCAAATCAGGATAACAAAAACGTGCCAATGCAAGGGTGCAAATGCGTTTAATTTGGCTTAAATCACAGTTGGCATTGGCTAATACCTCACAATCAAAATCTATGTTGTGTCCGATCAGATATTGACAATCATTAGGCAGTGCAAAATCAGTGTGCGGTGGCATATTGGCAACATCTTCATCAAAAATCCGTGTGATCGCCATACTGCTGTAGCTGATTTTTTGTTGTGGGTTGTAGCGTTGTTCAAAGGCTTTAGATTCAAGATATGTCAAATCTGTCTCAACAAAACCAACCTTTATGTAAGCAATTTCGGTTGCACAAGGATTTTTTAAATCATGGGCTTCGGCATCAAAAATATAAGCGGTCATAACCCCATTCTCCGTTGCCTATTGGCTTCATATAGCACCATGCCTGTTGCAACACTGACATTTAGGCTTTGGATAGCCCCACGCTCATTTTCTATCATCGGAATATAAACCAGTTTATCACAAGTATCCGCCGTTAACCGTCGAATACCATCGCCCTCAGATCCCATAACAATCGCAACATTCCCTGTTAAATCAACCTCTTGCACCGATTTTGCACTATTATCCAATGCCGTGCCATACACAAAAACCCCTTGCTTTTTGATATCATTTAGCGTGCGAGCAAGGTTTGTAACTTGGATAAACGTCATCAATTCAGTTGCACCGACCGCCACTTTTGCAACAACAGCGGTAAGATTAGAGCTGTGATTTTTTGGAACAATCACCGCTGACACGCCCATAGCCGCTGCAGTTCTCAAGCATGCACCCAAATTATTTGGATCGGTGATTTGATCAAGCACCAACAACAAAATCGGTTTGTTTTGTTGGTAAAACTGTTCAATCAGTTGTTTTAAATCAGTCTCATCAGCCACTTTTGCAGGACGAGCTTGTAGTACAACGCCTTGATGATGAAGACTGTTGGCAAGTTTGCTAAGTTTGTCTTTGGCAGAAAACTGCACACTAATGCCGTAACCTTTGGCAAGTTCAAGGATTTTTTGGACAGCTTTGTCGGTTTTGTCGCCTTGTTTATTGCCTTGTTTATTATCTTGGATAAATAAGTTTAAAGCATCAATACCGCGTTGCTCCAAGATAGCACTTACTGCATGAATACCATAGTAATAAACAGGTTTTGACATATTTTTTCCAAAAATTTTAACAAATTTTTTAACAATATTCTAACAGATAGCTTAATAAATTATTAAATCACCCTTCAAAATGACAAATATACTGCACCACTGCATCATTTTTCATCACATAACTGCTATGCCCTTCCACCAAAAACGCTTGTCCTGCTCTGTAATAACTGTACTCAATTTCGCCTGCGCGTTTCACCTCGCATTCACCAACCAAAATCTCAATACGCTCTGATGTTTCGGTTGTAAACTCATATTCGCTGATCTCGCCATCGCATGGCATAACAATTCCGAGCATTTTTTTGCGCCCATCTTCAAACCACACTGTGCGACTAAAGTTACGCCCTTCGTAATACACATTGGCAATTTTTTCCACCGACACGTGGTCAAAACGACTAGATGAAGTCATGATTTTTTCCTATCAATTAGACTTTAACATGGTGGTTTATCTTAACATAATTTTGACAAAAATGGGTGATACAAATTTATTTTTTACATAAAATTTTGTAAGCTGTGCATTTGGCTAAAATTTGTTGCGATAAATTTATTGTGATAAAAGGTTAAAAGTTTGCATAAAAATGTTAAAATATCACTTCTTGGCAATTATTTATTGGCAAATCATGGAAAATATGTATGCTTATCCAACTGACTTTACAAAATTTGGCATTGATGGAATATGCCGAGATACAGATGCATCAAGGCTTTAATGTCATTACAGGCGAAACAGGGGCTGGAAAATCCTTATTGCTGGATGCCTTGCAACTGTGCGTGGGCGGACGTACCGATGTGAGTCTTATCCGTCATGGCAAAAGCAGTGCCGAGATTTTTGCTGAGTTTGACATTTGCCAATTGCCTGACGTGCAGGCTTGGCTACAAACACAAAACTACAAAATAGACGACAATTGTCTGTTAATCCGCCGTCAATTAAGCCAACAAAATAAAACCGTGCGCAGCAAAGCATGGCTGAATGGATCACCAATTAGCATTAATGAATTAAAAATATTAGGCAATTTATTAGTTAATATTCACAGTCAACACGCCCAACACAGCTTATTGCAACCACAGTTTGTTACAAAATGGCTGGACAGTGCCACAGGCCTAACCTCTTTAGCCACATCGGTTTATCAAGCGTTTTTGCATTATGAAAAACTCAAATCTCAAGCAAAACATCACGCCAAAGACGAACAATTTCGCCTACAACAAATCCAACTGTTAGAAAATCAATTGGCCGATATTGAACCAATTTCACAGATTAACTACAAACAGATTGAAGCAGAATATGACGAATTATCCAATCTTGAAAATTTGATGCAACAAGCATCTGTTTCTTTACAATTGCTTGACAATGACAACGGCGAACCTGCAATTATGTCATTATTAGGCCGCGTGATTAAATTGTGCGAAAACCAAGCCAGTCTTAGCCAAACTTATGCCGACTGCACAGAACGATTGTACGAAGCCCAAAGTATTTTAAGCGAAGTTAGCAGCAATCTTGCCGATTACGGCGAAAGACAAAGCCTTGATCCTGAACGTTTGGCAATATTAGATGAACAATTGTCTACTTTTCACCGTTTGGCACGCAAATATCAAACCACGCCTGAACAATTGTTGGCAAATAGCAACGATTGGCAAGCCCAACTGGATAAATTAACCGCCGTAATTTCACCAAAAGCGATGGCAGAAGAAGTTAATCAGGCATATCAAAATTATTTGACATTGGCAAAACAACTAGATGATGCACGCAAACAACACGCCAAAAAACTTGCAACAGTCTTGATGGAACGCTTAAAACCATTGGCATTACTCAATGTGCAAGCCAAATTTTGTTTTGAAACCTTGGAAAAACCACAAAGTTTCGGTTTGTCAAATATTGAACTTTTGTTTAGTGCCAATGTTGGCATGCCCTTACAGCCAATTCATAAAATTGCATCAGGTGGTGAGCTGTCGCGTTTGGCATTAATCATGCAAGTGATTGATGCACAAGGCATTTGTCGCAAGCAACAAAACCATACCAACAATTGTCTTTCAACCAAACAATTGTTGGTTTTTGATGAGGTGGACGTGGGTATTAGTGGTGGCACAGCCCAAATCTTAGGTGAATTATTAAGACAACTTGGCAAAGAACAACAGATCATTGCCATCACGCACCAAGCCCAAGTTGCCTCAATGGCCCATCAGCATATTTTGGTATACAAAACCCAAGAAAACCAAGCCAAATCGCACCTACAGATTATCCAAGATGACGCCCAAGTGCATGAATTAGCCAGAATGTCAGGCGGCATCAATATCACCAAAACCACATTAGAACACGCTCGCAGTTTGTTGGCAAATCAACAGGTTGTATCATGATGAATTGTTTTATAGCGAATTGTTTTATGATGAATTGTTTTATAGCCAACAGTTTTGCAGTCAATGATAATGCCAAACAACCGCTTAATTTTTGCTTCATTTTTTGGAAAATAGCAACGTATGTTTAACCACTTTCACCCACTAAAACCCAAAAAAACCTCTGCTTTTGATTTTACCCATCATTTTTTGGTGGCCACGCCAAACATTGAAACAGATATTTTTGCCAATACCGTCGTCTATATTTGTCGGCATGACAATCAAGGGGTGTTAGGGCTAATTATTAACAAACCTAATCACAACAACTGCATTGCCAAACTGTTTGAAGAGCTTGGCGTGGTCGTAACAACAACAAATTTACACAAGCGTTACGCGTTAAAAAGCGGGCCTGTTAGCCCTGAAGTGGGTTTTGTACTGCACACCGGACAAGGCGTGTGGGCATCGTCATTTGTCATTCAAGAAAATATTTGCATTACCATGAGTCGCGATATTTTGCACCACATTGCATCAGGACAAGGCGTTCAACACATTGAGCTGTGTTTGGGGCATTGTCGTTGGCAAGCGGGACAATTAGAAGATGAAATTGCACAAGGCGATTGGCTCGTTGCTCCTGCTGACAGTGAAATTTTGTTTAACACGCCCTACAAACAGCGTTATGACAAAGTTTGTCAAAAATTAGGGGTAAATTTTGACATCTTTAGCACCGAAATAGGATATGCTTAATGCCAAATTCTTTAGCCAACAACAATCAAGCCAAAATCCAAACGGTTATGGGGTTGGATTTTGGAGCGGCAAAAATGGGTATTTCGCTTGGCAACACCTTAACCCGAAATGCAAGACCTCTGATGCAATTTGCTATGCAAAACGGAAAACCCGATTGGCAAGCATTGTTAAGCCTAATTAAACAATGGCAAGCAACAACAATTGTCGTCGGTTTGCCACTCAACATGGACGGCACAATTTCACCGATGGGATTGCGTGCCAAAAAATTTGCCAGACGCTTAAAACACGAGTTACAAACTTGTCATTATCAATGCGATGTGGTGGTTTTTGATGAACGCTTAAGCAGTCGTGAAGCCAAAAACTTAGCTTGGGAGTACGGCTTAATCAAAACTAAAAACGATCCGATCGATAGCATTGCCTCAGCAATCTTACTTGGCAGTTGGCTTAGAAGTGGCGATGGAGAATATTTGTTGTGAATAAAACCATTCCGCCTGCAATCATTGCAATCATCAACACAGCCAAAACAGTAAACCAAATCAGCATTTATCTGATTTATTTGGCAATTGTGCTTTTTTTATTGTTTGGGACGCTAAAAAGTTTGCCAAAATTTCATGACAACACCTTGATTTATCACGGCTTTTATTATATTTCTTATAGCGTGATTGGTTTGACCATTCCATTGTCGTGTTTTGTGGCATTTATTTTATACCGCTATCGTTTAAGCCAGCCTGGCATGATAGTCATGTGTTTGGCAGTTGGGTTTGGGTTGTTTTTTATCAGCAGTTATGTGGCATTTGCATCGTGGATTGGCGTGGCATTTATGTTTAAAGCCAACTTAAAACGCTTTTTTAGTTTTTTACAAGAACAACACACGGAAATCTCCCTATGAACAACACTTTTAAGGCCAAACACCAATTAAACACTCTTGGACTGATTTGCCCGGAACCAATCATGCTGTTACACAAAACCATACGCACAGCGGATGCAGGTGAGATCATTCACATCATTGCCAACGATCCGGCCACCACGCGCGATATTCCAAATTTTTGTCGACATTTGGGGCATAATTTATTGGCACAAGAACAACAAATCAATCCAAACAAACTTGCAAACCCTGATCCTTATGCCAATGTGTATCATTATTGGGTGCAAAAAAAATTAACTTAAACAGTTGTTTAACATTGTTGGTTATTTAACATTGTTTAACAATTTGTTAAAAAAACTGTCAAAATCTTATAAAGTTTACACGTTTTTTACAGATTGTAAGATTTGTGTTTTTAGTTGCAATTTTCTATAATAGCTCTTGTATCAATCATTTGGCTGATGTTGTTTAAGCAAGCTGTATTTTTGATTTGGTAAATTGATAATTTTGGTAAATTAATAATAAGGATAGTTTATGCGTGAAATAAAAGCACCTGATGATGAACTGGTGGATTTTACCGAAACCATTTCAAAACAAAACAAGCGTGGGTTAATTTTAACCATGATTGCATGTTTGGTGTCTTTTGGGCTGTTTGCAGTTTTGCCCTATGATGTCAATGTCAACAAAGGTTTGGCATTGTTGTGTTTTATTGGAATTTTATGGTTAACCGAAGCATTGCACATTACCATCACGGCGTTGCTTGTGCCAATTTTGGCGGTATTTTTGGGTTTTGATGAGCTTGATACCAAAAAAGCCTTGGCAAGTTTTGCTGATCCAATTATTTTTGTGTTTTTTGGCGGATTTGCATTGGCAACCGCCCTACATGTACAACAATTGGACAAAAAAATTGCACTGTGGTTAATTTCGTTATCAAAAGGACATTTTGGTAGTGCAGTATTGATGATTTTTGGTGTAACCGCGTTTTTGTCTATGTGGATCTCCAACACAGCAACCGCCGCTATGATGTTGCCGCTGGCACTGGGAATATTGACCCAAATTGACAAAACCACGGATCGCAACACCTATGTATTTGTGCTTTTAGGTATTGCCTATTCTGCCAGTATTGGTGGACTTGGAACCTTAGTCGGATCGCCTCCAAATGCAATTGCGGCCAAAGCGTTGGATTTGGATTTTGCAGGTTGGATGAAATTTGGTTTGCCAATGATGATTGTGTTATTGCCAGCTTTACTTGGATCTATGTATTTGGTGTTGCGTCCAAACTTAAACCGCCGTATCAATCTTACAAGCCAGCCAATTCCGTGGACAATGCCTCGCATAGCAACCATCGTCATTTTTGTGTTAGCAGCAATTTCGTGGATTTTTGGCAAACAGTTAGGCACAACGTTTGGCATTAAATCCCCTGACACAGTGATCGCATTAAGTGCCGCTGTGGCCGTGGTTGGTTTTGGACTGGTGAGTTGGAAACAAGTCAGCGATAGTACAGATTGGGGTGTATTGATGTTATTTGGCGGTGGCATTACCCTTAGCACCATCATGGACAAATCAGGGGCATCTTTGGTACTCGGTGAACAAATTGCCAATACTTTTGCAACGGCTCCGATATTTGTGGTGCTTTTGGTGATGTCAGCCTTTATCATCATATTGACTGAATTTACCTCAAATACCGCATCGGCTGCCTTGCTTGTGCCTGTATTTGCTACAATTGCAGTTCAAATGGGCTTGCCTGTAGAGGTTTTGGTGTTAATCATCGGTATCGGTGCAAGCTGTGCATTTATGATGCCTGTTGCCACACCACCAAACGCTATTGTCATGGGAACAGGTGATGTAACCCAACGTGATATGATGAAAGTTGGTGCAGTGTTAAATGCCGTCGCAATTATCATTGTGGCATTGTGGGCGTATATTTTTTTGATGTAAACCGTTTATGGTTTTAAACTGTTAAGCCAACTGTCAATAGTTGGCTTAAATAATGATGGTACGCCCAGCGGGACTCGAACCCACGCCACAGGCTTCGGAGACCTGTACTCTATCCAGTTGAGCTATGGGCGTAAACTATATAAGTCTTACATTTTAGCAGATTTTATGTGATAAATGCAAATTTATCCGCCACTTTAACCATATTAATCCAATTTTCATGTTAATCCAATTTTCATACCAAACTTTAACCAACCATCAAAACCAAAAGGAATTCACTTTTGAGTAAAATTGCCCATTTTAATCACGATTTTACACAACAATTGGCATATGCCAAAAACAGTAATTTTGCCGATCGAATGTTGGCTTGGTTTCATAAATACGGCCGCTGTGATTTGCCTTGGCAACAGCACAAACTTACCACACCAAACCCTTATCCTGTTTGGATTTCTGAGGTCATGCTCCAACAAACTCAAGTGGCCACGGTTATTCCTTATTTTTACCGATTTATCCACAGTTTTCCTACCGTATTTGCACTGGCAGATGCCGATTGGGAGCAAATTGCCGATCATTGGGCGGGGCTTGGTTATTATGCACGTGCCAGAAATTTGCATAAAGGAGCAAAACAACTAACCCATATCATTGAAACAACAGGAGATTTTCCCAAAACAGTGAATGATTGGCAAACAATCAGTGGTGTTGGACAATCCACCGCAGGAGCAATTGTAGCAATGGGCGTGCGAGATTTTGGCGTGATTTGTGATGGCAATGTCAAACGTGTATTGACACGCTGGGCAGGCATTGACTCTGACATTAACAAATCAGCCACCACTCAAAAACTTTGGCAATTGGCAAGTTTACTCACCCCTAAGCAAAACAGCGGACTTTACGCCCAAGCCATTATGGATCTTGGTGCAACACTTTGCACCAAAGCTCGGCCAAATTGTGCTTTTTGTCCCATACAAGATGACTGCATTGCCAACCAACAAGGCAAACAAACCGCCTATCCTGTTAAATCCAAAAAATCACCCAAACCGTCTAAATACTCGCTTGTGCTACAA
The DNA here is from genome assembly GCF_000320365.1 of Moraxella macacae 0408225. Lineage (GTDB taxonomy): Bacteria > Pseudomonadota > Gammaproteobacteria > Pseudomonadales > Moraxellaceae > Faucicola > Faucicola macacae. Next base: position 564,524 of record NZ_ANIN01000001.1, on the reverse strand, counting down.
CTCACCGACAGCAAGCAACAAACCCTTTGGTTGCAACGTCCAAATTCAGGCATTTGGAGCGGTCTTTACTGCTTGCCTTTGGCGTTTATCAAAAAACAACAAGCCCATAAAACCATCACAACTTGGCAAAATTTAGCCGATTGTCAAGACAAACATTTGCCAAACGAGTATTTACCCATTGAACAACTGATAGTTAATTTTTTACAACAGCAACATTTGTTAAATTTAACCCAAGCGGATAGCTTATTCACCTTACAACCAAAACCAATCAAACACAGTTTAACCCATTTTCATTGGCATCTTTTGCCCATCATAATTGATTTAAGCGACAAACAAAAACAAGATCTACTCACACAAATCCAATCCGCCAATTTAAACACCAACACAATATGGCTAACACCAAATGCCAGCAAAACTTTGGCAATGCCAACCGCCATGCAAAAAATTTTACCCAATTAGCAAAACATTACAAAACCCTACCAGTCATTGACAAAAATTTTACAAAAAATCGCAAAAACCGCCAAATATCAACAGTTTACCCACACAACTAACAAAGCTACCTTTTATTTTGGCAAAAAAAAGCCTTATGATAGCCATCAACACAAAGATTAATTTATTTGTGATCTTAAGTGATTTGTGATGAATTTTGAATTTTAAAAAGGAGTGCAAAAATGGCATTTATCGGTATGTTGGTTTCAGGTCTGATTGTGGGTGTGTTGGCACGTTTTATCAAGCCAGGTGCAGATACGATGGGTTGGATTATGACGATTGTGCTTGGTATTGTCGGTGCCGTGGTGGGTGGTTTTTTGGCAAGCATTTTGGGTATCAATGCAAACGGCGGTTTTATCGGTTTGGCGTTCTCGGTTATCGGTGCTATTTTGGTGCTGTTTGTTTATGAGATAGTAACTGGCAAACGCAAAATTGGCAATGAATGAATTGTTGCTTACATTTATTTAAACATTTATTTAAAAAAACCTACTCACCAAAAGTAGGTTTTTTATTTGCTAAAATCAAGCATCTTAAACATCAAATAGCTTAAGCGTCAAGTAACTTAAGCGTCAGGCAACCTAGCCATCCAAATTGTGGTTAAAAGACAAATGGTACTGGTGGTACAAGCCAGCCAAATCATTTCATGCGACAATCGATAAAACAACATGCCACATGACAATGCCATCATGCTCCATGCCAGATATTTGGCATATCTTGGAATCGCACGCCTTTCTTGCCAATTGACAATCAGTGGGCCAAATATTTTATGATGGGTAAGCCAATGATGAAACCGCTCGGAACTTTTGGCAAAACAACCCGCCGCTAGCAGTACAAACGGTGTCGTTGGCAACACAGGCAACACCACGCCAATCAATCCAAGCCCTAAAAACAAAAAACCCAACAACAAAAACAACCAACGCAGTAATTTTTGCCACAAACTTACCCTTTTAGGTGCTTTGTTTTGCAAAATTTTTTCAGCACCAAGTTCATCGCGTGCGGTATCGTGTGAGGCTGTCATTTAACTATTTTTCCGTGCAATTTTTGTTAAAAAGAAATTCTTTAAAAATTGTTTACATTATAGTAACAATATTATTGTATAGCAAGCATTTTATAAATGCTAAAATATGAACACAGCATTATATATTTTTTAATTAAAAGGTTTTTACTATGACCACTCATGATAGTACACAACACGATAGTACACAACACGACAACACACAAGTTGACAAAGATTTAAGCATTGATGAAGTGCTGGATAAAGGCTTAAGTTTTAGCGAAAGCCTAAAACTGTCCTCACGCCAAACCCACGACAGTGTGGATAATCTTGTGATGTCCACAAAGCCCTTTGCATCGCATGACAATTATCGCAAATTTTTGCAAGCCCAACATGAATTTCACAAGGCGGTGAAAGCCTTTCACGAAGCCGATGATTTAAACCAATCCATTGCCAATCTAAAAGATCTATCTCGTCATGATGCGGTAGTGGCTGATATGCAAGCATTAGATGTCAATCCTGCCAACATTGACATCAAGATGCCAACAGTGGACGGTGCAGAGCGTTTAGGTTGGTTGTATTGCGTTGAGGGATCAAATGTGGGGGCGGCAATTTTGTACAAAGAAGCAGGCAAAATTGAGCTTGATGAAAACCACGGTGCAAGCCATTTAGCTGCCCATGAAGATGGCAGAATGCGTCATTGGCGTGCATTTAAAGAAAAATTAGACACGCTAAATTTAAGCCGCGAAGACCAAGCCAAAGCCCTACAAGGGGCTCAAGATGCGTTTGAGTTTTACAAACAAGTCGTGCGTACAATTTTTCATTAACCAACAAAATTACTCATGCTGGCATGGGTAATTTTTTTATCATTTAATGATAATGATTATTGCCTTTAATACCATTAACTTTAATATCATACCTTTTAATTAGGAACATTCCAAATAAGCGAGTATCTTATGTTAAAAACCTCAATTCCTTTTGCAATAAAACCGCTCGCATTAGCGACGGTGGTAGCGTTTGGTTTAGCCGGCTGTGGCACAGAAGGAAAACCAAAAATTCCTTACAACCCAAAGACAGAAAGCGGTAGTAGTGGCAGTGGTGGCACAACATCTAATTTTCGTGTACGAGCAAGCGTTGTTGCCGATAATGTCGAAGAACCCACAACAGGCACAGCAAAAGCAACCTTTCGAGCAATTTATGTACACAAAGAAAACCTTGAAGTGGCCGACAAATACACCGCAGACAGTGATATTACTGTAGATTATAAATTGGGCTGCGATGCAAATGTAACAAACGGTGCTGTTGCTGGTGTTGACTTTAAAGGCAATACATCAGGATCGGTTGTTTTGCCAAAAGGTAAAAACACGGTTGACATTCCGGTTGAAATTTTGCACAACCCAGCACCTACCGAAAACCGCAAATTGTGCTTTGAAATTACCAATTTAACCGATAAAAACATGTTGGACGATGAAACTGTACGCCGAAAAATGAACATTACCATTGCCAATATTGATGTGGGGGCTAGTATTCAATCTGCAGCCGCCACCAATGGTGATGCCAGTGTGAAAGTTATGGTAACAGCCAGTCAAAAACTTAAAGCCGATACCGATGTGTATTTTGAAGTAGTGAACGGTTCTGCAGTTGCAGGGACGCATTTTAAAAAACCTACCAGTGATAAAATCACCATCAAAAAAGGTGAAAACAGTGCCGAAATTAACATTCCGCTATTGACCACAGAAATTAGCAATGATGTGAAATTTGAGGTTAAACTTGTCAATAAAACAGGTGGGCTTGCCTCCATTGCAACCAAAAACAATGCCAGCGTCATCATTTCCGCGCCAAAACCCAGTGAACCTGCCAAACGCGGTAAAGTCAACGGAACGGGCGTGAGTTTTTCTGGCAAAGAAAAAGCCGATGACACAACCTGCACCGATAACCGCCAAGACTGCCAAAACAAATCACCGATGCAATTCACAAAACTGGATAAAGACGGTAAAGTATTAGCCAGTACCGCTACCGAATGGGCGTGTTTTAAAGACGAAACCACAGGCTTGGTTTGGGAAACCAAAACCTACACGCCAAAAATTGCAGGCAAATATGGGGCACAGGCCGATATTAACAAAAACCACCGCGACATTGAATTGAGCGACTGGACTTACCGTAACAGCTACCAAAAACTTGGGGTAAGTGATACAGGTGAAGGGTCAGCAAAAGACAATTGCAGACTTGATGACAAGGTTTGCACAACCGAAAGCTACACCAAAAAAATCAACGCCGAACAGCTTTGTGGCGTAAACAACTGGCGACTGCCAACTCGTCATGAACTGTTTAACATTTTTAATTTAAACGACAAGCCAACTTTACCAACCACTTATTTGATTAATCACAATGACACCAAAATCATTCCATTTTCATTTTGGACGCAGTCATTGGCATTAAACAATGGCAAACTGGATAAAATTTGGGTGGTATATAACGATGGAACATTTAGCACAGAAGATCCAAAAAGTGCATGGTCAACAGCTGCAATTTTAGCGGTTAGCAATGGCAAATAACGCAAACAACCAATGTTTCACAAATAAGGACAAAACGATGAAAAATTTAACAAAAAAAGCAACGGTTGGTTTATTGGCTTTGACAAGTTTGGTGGCTGTTGCAAGCCAAATCACCACAACCATTGGCGTATCTGAAACCCCAACTGCAGATTTTACCCTAAGTAACGACAGTGTAACCGACACAAAAACAGGTTTGGTTTGGCAACGCTGTGTGGTGGGGCAAAGTTTTGACGGAACAAAGTGTACAGGCACACCAACTGAATTTACTTCATTTGAAAAAGCCTTGGCAAATAATAAAGACGGCTGGCGACTGCCAACCATTAAAGAACTATCCAGTTTATCGGATCACAGCGTGGCTCAACCTGCATTAAACCTAAACGTACATAAATTTAGCGAGGGTTTGGATTTGGTAAAAAACTCCGATTTGGCACTTTGGTCAGCAACACCAAAATCCACACCAAAAAGCTCATGGGGGCAACCAACCTACAAAAGCTATGTATACAAACTAAACAATGGTGAACCAACAACCACCGATCGCAGTACGGGAAAAAGCTACAAGGTAGAAGCCAAATACGTACTATTGGTAAAAAATTAATGGTAAAAATAATGACAAAAAAACTAAATTTTAACCATGTTTAATGCCAATGTTTGGTGCTTTTGATAAAACTGGTAATAAAAAACCGGGCAAGTGTCTGGTTTTTACCCCAATACCGTTTTTCGGTATTCACTTTATTTTGCAAAAATTTTGAGAATCAACATGAAAACCACGCCTTTTTTAAAGCCTTTTATCTACAAAAATTTAAGCGTTGCCATCAGTGCCGCTTTATTTGGTATTTGCCAAACAGCGATAGCGGCCACAAACGATGACAGTCAAAACAAACCGACAGTAACGCTTGATGCCCTTGTAGTTGACTCTGCTGCAAACGACGATATACCCAGCATTACCGCCAAACCCATGACGGATAAAACCACCAGTAAAAAAATCACCGAACAGCTGATTATGGACAGCCGTGATTTGGTGCGTTATAACCCTGAGGTAACCATAGGCGAGGTGGGGCGTTACGGTTCAAAAGGCTATGCCATTCAAGGGGTAGATGGCAACAGGGTGGCTATGCTGATTGACGGCGTGCGTGTGCCTGACAGCGAGGTGAATGAGTTTTACGTGCCGTATGGTTATGTCAATGATTCTCGGTTTATGTCAGATGTGGAAACCTTGCAATCGGTTGAAATTAAAAAAGGGGCGGATTCATTAGACAGTGGCAATGGAGCAATTGGCGGTGCGGTATCTTATCGCACCAAAGAGCCTGAAGATTTAATCAAAGCAGGCAAAAATCTGGGCGGTTATGTCAAAACAGGCTACACCAATAAAAACGAAGAATTTATGCAAGCGGTGGGCTTGGCAATCAAACAGGGCAAATTATCAGGGCTTGTCAATTACGCACGCCGTGAGGGACATGAATTAAAAAACCACGACATGCGCTCCTTTGATAAAGCTCGCTTAGATCCTTATTATCCTTTTGCAAAAAATGAAAAAGGCATTTATGGTATTTATCCAGATCCTGCACACTACGTACAACACGCAACCGTTGCCAAAGCCTATTTTCAGCCAACTGACGAACATAAGTTTGGTATCAATGGCAGTTATCAATATTTAATCAACCACAATCGAGCCGTAACCAAAAACACCACAACCGATCAAAAACGCGTCGGTTTTGATGAAAACGAACGCACCGCATACGGATTAAGTTATGAATACACCCCAGCTAATGGCCATTGGCTAAACAATGCAAAATTTGATTACACCAACCAAAAAATCGTAACCGTAGCGGACACTTATATTTACCCAACTTATGTCGATCCGTCTGCACCCAAAAACATTCCGTTAAGCGATCGAGAATACCGCCCCAATTATTTTGACACCAAACAATACCGTTTTGAGGCATCAAGTTTGCCCTTGTTGCCACCTGAAGACAAAGCCTGGCTTGGCGAACACAGCCTAAAGTTTATGACTCAACGCACCCAAGAGGGCTATGACCCTTACATGATTAAAACCTATAGCATTAAAGAACCGCCCTTTAGAGACTTTAGCTCACTACAAATTCCAACCTTAACCAACACATGGTCATTAAGCTTACAAGACAGCATTTATTTTAACCCAAAATTCAGTGCCAATGCAGGCATTCGCTATGACAATTATAAACGCATACCCAACATGGGCGATGGACAGCGTGATTTTTTAAACACCTTAACAAAAAAATGCACGATTCAAAACAGCCCCGCCACCGCCAGTTTTTGCCAAGGCAAATTTGACAAAACCATCAAACAAGACGCAACCACTTGGCAAGCAGGATTACAATTCACCCCTTTTGATGATTTACAAATCGGCTACCAAGCTGGCACGGGTTTTTTGATGCCCCTGGTGAATCAAATGTACGCAGGCTTTGCCATGAACGGCGTTGCTCAAGTGCCAAATGTTGATTTATTACCTGAAGAATCCTTTAACCAACAATTAAGCATTCAAAAACAATGGGATAACGGCTATCTAAAATTAACCGGCTATCGCAACAAATACAAAAACTTCATTGACACCAAAAACTATGGCTGTAGCGTTGGCAGTGGCAGTTATGACTGTTATACCTACATCAATGTTGCCAAAGCTGACAGCAAAGGCATAGCTTTATCCGCAAATTACACCTTTTATCCCAAAAACGATAAATTTGGCAGTGTAACATTTGCAGGGCAAGTCGCCCACCAAACAGGCAAATTGTCCGATGGAGCAAGTTTGTTGTCAGTACAACCGCTAAATGGTCTGTTAAGTGCAACTTATCGCCCAATTGACGAGCGTTACAGCATTACCGCCCTTGGTCGGTTTTGGGGGAAAAAACACGCCAAAGACACCTTGCGTTGGTTAAACGGCAAGCTACAGCCTTTATACCTTAGAGCAAATGACACTCTTGATAATCTTCGCACCACCGATGATTTAACCGATAACAAATGGACATTTGATGTTTTTGGCAATGTTAAATTATCCAAGGCGTTAAGCCTACAGGCAGGGGTTTATAACTTAACCGATGAAAAATATTTACCGTGGGAAAATTTACGCCCCATGGCAACCGTTGGCGTCAATGCAATGGTACGTGGCAATGGAATCAACCGCTACACCGCTCCTGGGCGTAATTATGCCTTGTCGTTAAATTATGAATTTTAAACTTAGTCATAATAAAAAAGCAAATCAACGAATTTGCTTTTTTATGGTTTTGTGATTATGTTACCTTGTTCCACGTGAAACACATTGACATTATTTTGCCAAATATCTTGCAAAATTGGCACAATATCATCTGACAAACTGCTAATAAACAACTGGGAATCAACCTGTTTTAACCCCATCAACAAGGTGTGTAACGCTTTTTTATCAAGCTCTGCACCAATATCATCTATGAGCACCAACGGCATTTTTGCCACATTCTGCAACAAAGGCAACTGCGACAAACGCAATGCCATCATGAGTAATTTTTTTTCACCGCGAGACAACACATCTGTTGCAGGCAGGGTTTGTTTGTGAGCATCCCTATGATTGTGCGACAAATTTAGCAACACCATCACATCGGCACGATGACAACCAAGCCGCGTATAACCCAATTCTTTGTCTGATTGCCAACGCCGAGCCAACACATCAGCAAGCGACTGATCAGAATCAAACCCAGGTGAATAACGCAGACGCAATTTATCTGCATACATCGGTAAAAATGCTTGAATTTGGGTGTCAAAATGCACTTGCCACTGCTTTAAAATCTGTTCACGATATTGATGAATAACATGAGCGTGTTCACTTAATTGCCAATCCCACGCTTGTAATTGTTGTTGATAAAACACTGTATTTGGTTGTTTTAATAAGCCATTGCGTTGTTTTAACAGGCGTTGATAGGAAAGCCAATGCGGATAAAATTTTTGTTCCACGTGGAACACAAGCCAATCCAATAATTCACGCCTCGACTGCCCTCCATGTTCTAAACTGTTTAAATTGGCAGGCTCTATCAATAAAGTTGGCAATAACGCCGTAATTGGACTTTGAGCAAATACGCTTTGTCCATTGTGGCGTAACTGAGTGCTGGCATCGTCAAACTTTTGAATGGCAACGGTTTGTTCATCACTGGTATTTGCCAACAACCATGTCTCAAAATTGGCGTGCAATTTGGCAAAAACCGTGGTCGATTTTTTGCCATGCGTGATATAATGCTTAGGCTGATGATGACGAAAACTTTTGCCACGCGACAACAAATAAATGCTTTCAAGCAGTGCGGTTTTGCCACTGCCATTTTGCCCTAAAATCACATTGCAACAACCAGGAGCAAAGCGTAAATTGTGTAAATTGCGAAAACAATGAATGTGCAACTCGCTGATTTTCATGCAATGACATCACACCAAGTTTACATTAAAGTCGCATTGGCATGACCACAAATTCATGCAAATCATCGCCAACTTGACGTATTAATACCGAGCCATTTGCATGCCCCATATGAAGTTCAATATCACCACCAAGCGTATTTAACACATCTAACAAATACGCCACGTTAAACGAAATTTCAAGCGGATCTCCTTGATAGTTAACGGTTAATTGTTCGCAGGCTTCGTCATGTTCGCTGTTACTGGTTTTAACCTCTAAATTTTCCGAATCTGCAAAATAAAACACCACACCGCGCGTTTTTTCATGGCTTAACAAGGAAACACGCCGTAACACAGTAACAAGCTGTTCTTGTTTGATATAGGCCAGTTTATCGGTATTGTTTGGCATCACTCGTCGATAGTCTGGGAATTTACCGTCAATCAAGCGTGCGGTAAACGCCACCAAAATTGGATTTTGCATTTGCCCATCACTGTCTATTTCACCAAATGGTAAAATCACTTGCAAAAAATCACGACCCACGTTTAACGTGATTTGATTGTCATGTTGCGGTAATAGTTTTTTAAGTTCGCCCAACAAACGTTGCAATTCAAGCACGGCTTTTCTTGGCAAAATCGCATTTAATTCAGCACCATCTGGCTGCTCAATCGCAGTGCGTGCCAATGCCAAACGATGTCCATCGGTTGCCACGGTTGCCAATTGATTGTCTTTCAGTTCAAATAACATGCCTGTTAAATAATAACGCACATCTTGAACCGCCATAGCAAAATGGGTTTTTTCCATCAAATCACTTAACACAACACGGCTAATTTGAACAGGGGTTACTTGTTCAGGTTCGCCAAGCATTGGAAAATCCTCGGCAGGCAATGTGCCTAGTTTAAACGTACTTTTGCCACTTTTAATCACGCATTGCAAATCATCGCCAACAGTCAAGGATACGGTTTCTTCAGGCAACAGTTTAACAATGTCTTTAAATTTATTGGCAGGAATGGTAATTTGCCCTGCTTGGCGACATGCACCTTTCGGTAAATTCAGTGTAGATTGAAGTTCCACTTCTAAATCCGAAGCGGTCATTACCAACTGTTGTTCGGTCAATTCCAGTTTTAAATTGCCTAAAATTGCCATGTTATGACGTTTGTCAGATGCTTTTGAAATCAAGTTAACGGCGTGTAACAACACATCGCGAGACATAACTAATTGCATAATAACTCTCAAAAAAATGGTTAAAAGGTTTAAAGTTGGTTAAATTTAAAATTAGTTAAATTTAATATTTCATCTAAATTTGTATCATCTAAGTTTGTAATATCGTCTAAGTTTGCAACATCAATTTTAACGAACGGTAATTTTTTTCAAATATCGCATCGGTCAAACACAACATTTGTACTTTTTCGCAGGCATGCATCACAGTGGTATGATCGCGCCCACCAAAGGATTGTCCAATATCAAGCAAGCTGTTATTTGTCAATTCGCGTGCCAATGCCATTGCAATTTGGCGTGGCCTAACAATGTTGCGAGAACGCTTTTTGCCCATAATATCCTTGGTAGACACATTATAAAACTCAGCAACTACTTTACGAATATTATCCATACTCACCGCTTGCACCCGAATGGCAATCACGTCTTTAAGTGCCATTTGCACCAAATCCAATGCCACATCTTGGTTTAACAAACGCGACATTGCCAACACTTTGTTTAACACTCCCTCCAGTTCGCGCACGTTTGCTACAATGTGTTGAGCCATAAAAATCGCACACTCTTTTGGCAAAACAATATCTTGAGATTTGGCTTTTTTTTGCAAAATTTGAATGCGTGTTTCCAACTCAGGCGGTTCAAGTGCCACCGACACACCGCCCAACAGTCGTGATTTGGTGTATTCATCAAACTCAACCAACGCACTAGGGTGCCGATCAGATGCCAAAATCACCTGTTTGTTATTGCCAATAAAATCATTAAATAACGCCAAAAACTCTTCACTGCTTTTGCGTTTGCCTGCAATGACATGGATATCATCAATAATCAACAAATCAACTTTTTTAATCTTATCTTTAAATTCATCAATCTTGCTATGTTGAATGGCATTCACCAAATGACTGATAAATTTATCCGAACTAAAATAATAAAAACTTTTGCCTTGTTTCACCACTTCATGGGCTACCGCTTGCATTAAGTGGGTTTTCCCCAAACCTGTTGACCCATACAAAAACAGCGGATTATTTTTGGAATCACCCAAATGATTAACCATCTCTTTACAAAAACTATAAGCAATTTGATTGGATTTTCCTGTTACAAATTGCTCAAAGGTAAATGCTTTATCCAAAGTCTGAAAGGCTTGTAGCTTCTCGGTTTTGCCCCCATTTTTGTTTATATTTACAGATTGATTGCCATCAACAACACCAAAATTTGTCGTTTCTTGATTTGCCACTGGCATTAAAAAAGAGTCTTTATTTACCTGAATTTTAACCAAAATATCACGATCAGGCTCAAGTTTTTTTATCACATCTTGAATTTGGGATAAATAATTCTTTTCCACATAACCTGCAAAATAATCATTTGGCACAGTTACGATCAACCTATCGCCAAACTTGGTTGATTTTGTTTCATGTGCAGATAACGGACGTATCCACATGGTAAAAATATTATCAGGCAATTGGTGCTTTAATTCATCTACACAACGTTGCCATAAAGTGCTTATCATAGAACACCCTCCAAATCAGTGCATACTTTAACACAATTCAAAAAAATAAGGAAGTATTTTATTGTGGAAAAGTGCGTGGAAAATTTTGTGAATAAGTATTTTTTGGCTACTTAATAACATTTCATACACGCGTTATATACATACTTATCAACATCATAAATATTTGATTTTAATCGTAATTTTCCACTTATCCACAAAAAATCATGTCCCTAATAATAATAAATTACAAGATATACCTTATTATTAAGGACAAATATTTTGTGGATAACTTTTAAAAATATGAAAATATACTAAATTGAATAATAAAAAATCTTAACTAAATTTGCCAAAAACAAACCAAAAATAGAATTTTTTATTTTTTTATTTTTTTAATATTTTAATACTCAAAACAAAATCAGAATAAAACCAAAAGTAGTTTTTAATCTTATGGTATTTTATACTTGACTTCACTGTATAAACATAAGATAATAGTAAGTTATCTAATTTTGTAAAAGAATTTAACCCTATTAAAATTTAACCCTTAATTGTTGGTTAAATATTTTTAGCATTCCCAAAGGTAAAATATTATGAAACGTACTTTCCAACCAAGCGAAATTAAGCGTAAACGCACTCATGGTTTTCGAGCTCGTATGGCAACAAAAAACGGTCGTCAAGTGTTGGCACGTCGTCGTGCAAAAGGTCGTCATCGTTTGACTGTATAATTTTTGTCTGTTAAATTTGATTGCTTTGGTTTGTAAAGCATTCTTTGCTTGTAAGCATTTAGTTTGTAAGCATTTAAGAAGCGATGTAAGTGATTATATCGCTTTTTGTTTTGGTAACTTTTTGGTTGATATGTCTATTTTTTGTTTAACTTCTGTGGATTAAATCGTGGATAAGGTTAAAAAAACAGCTATGCAGTTTGGTTTTGATAAGTCGCAACGCTTATTGCAACCAACCGATTTTAAATCCGTATTTGACACACCTGATTTTAAAGTACATGAAGCAAATCTCATGTTTTTTGTTAAAATTAACCAACAACGAAAAAACAACCGTTTGGGTTTGGCAATTACCAAGAAAAAAATCAAACATGCCAATCAACGCAATCGCTTAAAACGTTTGGTGCGTGAATATTTTCGGTTGCATCAACATGATTTTTTGTATACAAATGTTGGCTTTGATGTGGTGATGATTGTCAAAGCTGGTACACAAAATTTGTCAAATAACGCAATCGGTAGCCAAATTCAAGCAGGATTTCACCAAATTACCCACAAAAGTCAACGCTTTTTTACCAAAAATTGCCAAAATGAAACGCTTGTTGGATAAAGTATTATCCCAAATATTGTTTGGGTTGATAGTATTTTACCGTTATGCAATCAGTCCGCTTTTGCCTGCTCGTTGTCGTTTTTATCCAACTTGTTCGGCATATGGTTTGGAAGCGGTGCGTTTGCACGGTGGCGTATATGGTGGTTGGTTAACCGTTTGTCGTATCTGTCGCTGTCATCCGTGGGGTGGTTTTGGTGTGGATTTTGTGCCGCTACCGTTATACCGTTATCGTTTTGAGCAAGTGTCGGTATTGCCAAATGGTTATTTTGTGCGGTATTGGCAACGTGGCTAGTTTTGTGATTGATTTTTAAGGTTTTTTGTTTTTATTTTTTATAAAAATATCTTTTTTGCAGTTTTTTTAGTAAAATAGAGCGTTTTGGTATTTTGTCAATGTGTTTTGGGTGTTTTAACAGTTTTTTTATAACAGTTTTTATAATAATTTTTTATAAATTGTCTGTTAAGAAGTTAACCCATAGTTTTGTGCTGAAATGATAAGCAGTTAATAATTCTCCACTTAGATTTGAGTTATTTTAAGTTAAAAAGTGGGGTTTAGATAGGATAGCGATATGCAAAAAATTTTACGGACGTTGATTATCATTGCTATGTTAATTACCAGTTATTTGCTGATTTTGGCGTGGCGTGATGATTATGCCAATGTTGGGTCAAGAACAACCACAAATGTAACACACATGACTCAGTCGGTGAGTGGTAACGATGTGCCAAATACCCAAACAGCGACGGGTGCAAACAATAGCGATGTACCAGTGGTAGCCACCAAAGGTGCTCCTACGGTGCAATCGGCTGTGTCTGATGAAACACTAATTTCGGTATTGACGGATAAATATGACATTCGGATTAACCCTGTTGGTGGTGATGTGGTGTATACGGCACTGCGCAATTATAACGATACGCTGGGAAATCAACAGCCTTTTGTACTGCTTGAAAACGATGCCAATCGGGTGTATGTGGCACAATCTGGTCTGATTGGACGTGATGGCATTGACACAACACAAGGGCGTGCCAAATACCACTCAGAAAGCCAGCAGTATGTAATGAAAGAGACTGACAGCCAACTTGTCATTCCGTTAACTTACGAAAAAGACGGCGTAATCATTACCAAAACTTACACTTTTACCAAAGGGCAATATCCAATTGCAGTAAGTTATAATATTAACAATCCAACGGATAAAAGTTGGCAAGGTCAACTGTATGCACAACTAAAACGCGATGGCAGTTCCGATCCTGGGCTTGTTGATAAGGGTATGATGGGACTTGCAACTTATTTAGGCGGTGCTTGGGGAACGCCTGACAATCCTTATAATAAATTAAAATTTGGTAATTTTAACGATGGTGAATTAAAAGGCAGCAGCGATAAAGGCTGGGTTGGTATGATTCAGCATTATTTTGTATCAGCTTGGATTCCTAAAGATTATGTGGCAAATTTTTATAGTCGCGAAACAGGCAAAGATCACATCATCGGTTTTACCAGCAGTCCTGTAGAAGTTGCCAATGGCAAACAATTGACCTTAACATCAACCTTATACGCCGGCCCAAAAGTACAAGAAAATCTAAAACCCTTGGCTACAGGATTGGATCAAACTGTGGATTACGGTATTTTGTGGCCAATCTCAAAATTTTTGTTTTGGATTTTAGACAGTGTGCATAAAGTCATTGGCAACTGGGGTTGGGCGATTATTATTTTAACGCTTATTGTTAAGATTGCCTTAATGCCAATTGCAAATAAAAGCTATTATTCAATGGCAAAAATGCGTGCAGTTGCACCGCGTTTACAAGCGTTAAAAGACGAATTTGGCGACGACCGCATGCGTATGAGCCAAGAAATGATGAAAATCTACAAAGAAGAGCAAGTCAATCCCATGGCTGGCTGCTTACCAATTTTCTTACAAATGCCAATTTTTTTGGCGTTGTATTGGGTGTTGGTAGAAAGCGTGCAACTGCGTCATGCACCGTGGATTTTGTGGATTAAAGATTTGTCAGCAATGGATCCTTACTTTATTTTGCCACTGTTGATGGGAGCTGCAATGTTTTTTCAGCAGGCTTTAAACCCACAGCCGACCGATCCGATGCAAGCAAAAGTATTGAAATTTATGCCAATTATTTTTACAGTGTTTATGTTATTCTTCCCTGCAGGTTTGGTATTGTATTGGACAGTAAATAATGTATTTAGTATGACTCAACAATACATCATTAACAAAAAAGTAGAAAAAGAACAAGCCAAAAAAGAAACCTTAAAAAATTTGGTATAATTTGTAAAATAGCAAAGTTGCAAATGCTAAAGCGGTTGTTAATAAGTCTATTTATAATTATTTGTTATAAATAGACTTATTATTTTGTAAATTTGTATATATGGTAAAATATGCCTTTACCCAAGGTAAAAGATGTGCTATAGTAATTTTATTGCTTAAATATAACTAAAGCATACACTGTTGTAAATCATTTAACCCAAATTTCATATAAAAGGATCTATTATGAACATCACCCACAAACACACCTACAAAAAACTGTGGCTGGCTATTTCTACAGGTTTAGCCTTGTCTTTAACCGCTTGTGGTGGCGGTAGTGATAGCAATTCAGGTCATGATCATGCCAACCCCCCCATAATAACACACCAAAAGTCGTAACTGGCGTATTTTTGGACAGTGCAGTAGAGGGCTTAGAAGTACTACAAAAAGGCAAATCCCTTGGCAAAACCAATGCCAAAGGTGAATTTAACTACAACACCGCAGATGGCAAAGTTACCTTTAAACTTGGTGAATTGGCATTGGGTGAAACCGAACCAAAATCCATCATAACTCCAACTGATTTAACCAAAAAAGAAGCAGAGTCCACACGCATTTTACAGATTTTACAAAGTGCAGACACCGATAATAACCCAGACAACGGCATCAAAATTGAAGAAAAAGTTGCCAAACGTTTTAAACCAGATGACTTAAAAGATTTGGTTCAACAATCAAAAGACAACGAGTTTGAGCAAAAACTAAAAACCAGACTTGATACCAATCAGTATGTTCAAACCAAAGAAAAAGCACAAGAACATTTTTATGAGACTTTACAATCAGAACAGGTTGCTCATGCTTCAGAAAATATTAAATTGGCAGACAAATTTGTTGGTTCTTGGGAGCAAGGTTGCGATCATGGTGGTAAAGAAGTATTCCAATTGGTTAAATCACCGAGTGCACCAAACACCCTAGTTAGCACAGGCAGGGTTTTAACTAAAAGATATCAAAATAAAAACTGTACTGGCAATTATACAGAAAGCAGTTATAACGGCAGTCAAACAGAGGTTATTAGAATTGTTGGTGATTATTATAATGACAACAACAAGCAAGTAATTAGAGTGTATTCACAAGAACACCAAGCTCCTAGAGAACTTGTGTGGGTGGACGATAACAAATATCGAGATGAGGTTGATAATATAACGTTTACCCGTGTATTTTAATATCAAAACTTAAAAAAACCAAAACTTTAAAACCCAAATTCCAATTTTGAAATTTGGGTTTTATCTGTCTTATTCCCACTCAATCGTCGCGGGCGGTTTGCTGGATACATCGTACACCACGCGCGCCACATCACTAATTTCGTTCATAATCCGCGTTGAAATTTTATCCACCAAATCATAGGGCAAATGAGCAAAGCGTGCGGTCATAAAATCCACGGTTTCCACGGCGCGCAGGGCAATCACCCACGCATAACGGCGGCCATCGCCCACCACGCCCACCGATTTGACGGGCATAAATACAGCAAAGGCTTGCGCGGTTTTGTCATACCAGCCAGAAGCGCGCAGCTCTTGCATAAAAATATCGTCGGCTAGGCGCAAAATGTCGGCATATTCTTTTTTGACCTCGCCCAAAATGCGCACGCCAAGGCCGGGCCCGGGAAATGGGTGGCGGTAAATCATCGCAGGCGGAATGCCAAGCACTACGCCCAATTTGCGCACTTCGTCTTTAAATAAATCACGCAGCGGCTCAATCAATTCAAATGCCAAATCGTCGGGCAAGCCGCCAACATTGTGGTGCGATTTAATCACGTGGGCTTTGCCGTTTTTTTGCCCTGCGGATTCAATGACATCTGGGTAAATTGTGCCTTGAGCTAAAAACTGAATGCCGCCTGTTTCGTGTTCTAATTTGCGCGCTTCTTCGGCAAAGACGTTGATAAACTCGCGGCCGATGATTTTGCGTTTGGCTTCGGGGTCGGTTACGCCTGCTAACGCGGTTAAAAAGCGGCTTTCGGCATTGGCACAAATTACGCGAATGCCCATGTTGTCGGCAAACATTTGCATGACTTGCTCGCCTTCGTTTAGGCGCAATAAACCGTTGTCAACAAACACGCAAATGAGTTTGTCGCCGATGGCTTTGTGCAAAAGGGCGGCCACCACCGAGCTGTCCACGCCGCCCGATAAGCCTAACAGTACGCGTTTATCGCCGATTTTTGCTTTTAATTCGTTAATGCGCAGCTCAATGATGTTGTCAGAATTCCACAACGCATTGCAATTGCAAATGTTATGCACAAAATTGGCGATTAATTGCTCGCCGTTTTGGGTGTGGGTAACCTCGGGGTGAAATTGTAGGCCGTAAAACTGGCGTGCTTCGTCGCTTGCGGCAGCAAATGGGCAATTGGGCGTGCTGGCGGTGGTTTTAAAACTTTCTGGCAATTTGGCCACTTTATCGCCGTGGCTCATCCACACGATTGCGCGGCTGTTTTCACCGATGTTGGCAAGCAATGCGTCTTGCTTGCAAATGTCAATGTGCGCTTGGCCAAATTCTGCCGTATTGCCGCCTGCGACAACTTGTCCGCCCAATTGCTCGGCCATGGTTTGAAAACCGTAGCAAATGCCTAACACAGGCACGCCCAGTTCAAAGACGATTTGCGGGGCGCGCGGTGAGCCGTGTTGATGCACGCTTTCTGGGCTGCCTGATAAAATAATGCCTTTGGGGGCAAAATTTTGGATAAATTCGCTGCTGACATCAAAAGGGTGCAATTCGCAATAAACGCCCGCTTCGCGCACACGCCGCGCGATAAGCTGGGTGTATTGTGAGCCAAAATCTAGGATTAAAATGCGGTGTTGGGTGATGTTTTGGGTCATGTTGTTACCATTTGTCAAAAATTTGCGTTATTTTAGCATTTTTAACCAATAAATCCTATTGGCAAATGTGGGTTGTAAATATTGTGGTTGTAAATTGTATTTGCTATTTAACGGCCTGATTGTGTTAAGTGGTCAAAAAACCGAAATACGGTTTTTGCCAGCCACGTATTGTCAAATCGTCGTTGTTGCTTGTCAAAATCCAAAAAACCAATATGGCCTCCGTGTTTGCTATATAACAAACGCACCAAAGGCGAGATGTTTGATGGTGTGGCGGTTTTACCTAAAAATGGATCATCTTTGGCACTGATGATTAAAGTGGGTTTGGAGATTTTATGCAGCACAGGCAGGGCAGAAGCGTTTTTGTAGTAATTTTCACTTGTGCCATAACCGTTGCGTGGGGCGGTGTATAAATCGTCAAATTTATCTAAAGTTTTAATTGTTTTTAAGGCGTTTAAAGTGTCAGGTTCGCTGATTTTTTCTTCAGCCTTTAATAGCAATGGTTTTAGTAAATACGGCGTATAAACGTGGCGCGCGACAAATCGGTGCATTGCCAGTGCAGATGTGGTTAAATCCACAGGGGCGGACACGATCACCGCCCCCATGCACAAGGCATCATCACCATATTCACCCATATATTTGGCAAGCATATTGCCACCAAGTGATACACCAATTGCCACGATGTGTGGGTATTGTTTATGCAGCACACT
Organism: Moraxella macacae 0408225; assembly: GCF_000320365.1. GTDB lineage: Bacteria > Pseudomonadota > Gammaproteobacteria > Pseudomonadales > Moraxellaceae > Faucicola > Faucicola macacae. The sequence continues at coordinate 546,276 of NZ_ANIN01000001.1, read as the reverse complement.
AAACACATGATGTATTTCAGTGGTATCCCCTGCGTTATAATCCAGTTCGGACGAATTTTTTAGTCCGCCACAGCCACGATAATGCACCACAACAGCATGCCAACCTAATTTTTGGGCGGTATTGGCAAAAGTTTTGGCATAATGACTGTTGCTGCTGCCCTCTAAACCGTGAAACATTACCGCAAGCGGACGATTTGGTGAGTTGGGTTTGGTATTGAGATTTGGGTGAATAAAATCATACGCAACCTTGACCTGTTTGGTGCTGTCAAAGTGCAATTCTCGCTTATAATCAGGAATGGGTTGTGGGATAAATTTGGGTAAAATCGTCTGTAAATGGGGGTTTTTTAACCAAAAAGGTGGGCGAAATGTGGGTAAATCAAGGTTTTCGATCGCAAAATTAGGGTTTGTTGTGTCAATCATGGTATGAGTCGTTTTGTCAAAGTCAAAAATTAATGGGGAAATTAATAGTTTACAATTGTACCATAAATACTCAATTGTTGTTCAAGATTTTGTAGATTTTGATTGGCAATTATCACTGTGATTAATACATTTGTGTGATAGTCGACCGCCACAATTTGACCATTTGTCTTATGTAGTAAATGGCGGATTTGAGCCTCGTGGGCGAATGTGGTGGCAATTGTTAGGGTGGTTTTTGGAATAAAATCCTGCAGTGTCATATTGTTGACAACCATCTGGGCACTGCTGCTATAAGCTCGTGTCAATCCGCCTGCTCCTAATTTTATACCACCAAAATAACGCACCACAATCACCGTGCAGTTGCCAATTGCTTTGTGTTGCAATACGTTTAAAATCGGTTTGCCTGCCGTGCCTGATGGTTCGCCGTCATCATAAAAACCTGCCGATGTGGTGTTATTTGGATCGCCTATGATATAGCCGTAGCAGATATGACGGGCGTCTGGGAATTTTGCTTGCAATTGTTCCACGTGGAACATAAGTTCATCGCGGCTGGTGATGGGATAACCAAAACCGAAAAATTCACTTTTTTTAATCTCGAGCGTGGCGGTGCATGAAACGGTTGGGGTTTTGTAGGTCATGGTGAAATTTTATGCCAAATTTGTGTTAAAATGGTTATTATTTATTAAATTTTACAAAAAGGCAACCTATGCGATTAGACAAATTTTTAAGTAAAGCAACCGAATTATCTCGTAAAGATTGCAAAAAAGTATTGCACGCAGGTGAAATTACCGTAAATGGCAACGTGATAAAAGACGGCAGTTTACACATTGATGAAATTAATGACGAGATTCAATGGGCAGGCGAGCAATTGTCGGTGGCGACAGGCAATCGTTATATTTTGTTGTATAAACCTGACGGTTTTGAGTGTGCGTTAAAACCTAAGGAATATCCGATTGTTACTGATTTGATTGTCATACCAGAACTTGCAAGTTTGCGTATTGTTGGGCGATTAGATGTTGATACCACAGGAGCATTGTTGCTTTCTGATGATGGTGGATTTGTGCATAAAGTAACAAGTCCAAAGCACCATGTGGATAAGGTTTATCATTTAACCTTGGCTGATAGCGTAAGCGATGATTTACAACAAACGATGATAAAAGCAATTGCACAAGGCATTGTACTTGATGGCGAAAGCGAAAAAACCGCCCCTGCCGTATTGATGTTTACCGATGATACCCATGCAACGCTAACCTTGACCGAGGGTAAATATCATCAGGTGAAACGCATGATGGCGTATTTTGGCAATAAGGTGATAAAACTGCACCGATCGAGCATTGGTATGATTACGCTTGATGGATTACAGATGGGGGAGTGTCGGTTTTTGACCGCAGAAGAGATCGAGCAGTTTTAATTAAAAAAAATGACAAAAAATTTAAGGAATAATATGCAAGCAACTGGTGAATTTAACGATTTATTGGCTTTAATGACACGCCTACGAAACGAGTGTCCGTGGGATAAAAAACAGACCAATCACAGCCTAATTCCTTACGCTATCGAAGAAACTTATGAGCTTGTTGAGGCTATTCAAAACGGCGATGATGATGAAATTCAAGGCGAGCTTGGTGATGTGTTGTTGCAGGTGATTTTTCACGCCCATTTGTATCAAGAGCAGGGTAAATTTGACATAGCTGATGTGATTTTTAGTCTACAGCAAAAACTTATTCGTAGGCATCCGCATGTTTTTGACAAAGAAAATCTAACCACAGATGAAGCGGTAAAACAGCGTTGGAATGAAATCAAAGCCATTGAAAAACGCCAAAAACCAGACCGTAAAAACCGCCGTATTCTAGATACGGTTAAGCCTGGTACAGCATTAATGCAGGCTTGTGATGTGCAAAAAACCGCAAGCAAAATTGGTTTTGATTGGGAAAATGTGGCAGGGGCTTGGCAAAAACTTGATGAAGAGCTGGCTGAATTAAAAGCTTTAATAAATGATGATGTGTTTTTGTATGCCAAAAAACCCAGCGCCCAGCAAAAATTGGCAATTGAAGATGAGTTGGGTGATTGTGTGTTTGCTCTTGTTAATGTTGCGCGTAAACTTGGAATTAATAGTGAAGCCGCCACACTTGGTACAATTGCTAAATTTCGCAGGCGTTTTGCTTTTATTGAAGATGAATTGGCAAAAATTGGCAAAACCCCACAAGACAGCGACCTTGATGAAATGGATAAATTGTGGGATAAGGCAAAATCATTAGAAAATAAATAAATCCGTTATGCCAAAACCGTTATGCCAAAAAATTAGCCTGTTTAACAAATTTAACAAATTATCACTGATTTGGTTATCGCTGATTTGGCAAAGCTATGACTTGTTTAGTGCTGTAACAAGTTTGTCATGAATGCCCTCAAATCCGCCATTTGACATGATAATTACCGCATCGTTATCACCGATATGGTTTTGAACATAGCAAATGATGTCATCAATTGAGTGCATGACGGTTTGATTGGTTGTGTTGCCAATTGCATCTGCTACCGACCAGTCAAAATGAGCAGGTTGATACCAAATCACATGATCGGCAAGTTTGGCTGATGGGGCAAGTAGGTGTTGATGAATGCCAAGTTTCATCGTGTTTGATCGCGGTTCAATAATTGCCCAGATTTTGCGTGGTGGACGGTTTTGATTGTAAATATTGGCAAAACGTTTTTTAGCACCATCAAGGGTGGTTTGAATTGCGGTTGGGTGATGGGCAAAATCATCGTAAATTTCCACGTTGCCTTTATTTTTGGCAATTGTGGCAACAAGCTCCATTCGACGTTTAATTCCTGCAAAATTTGACAAAGCCTTACAGGCGGTTTCGATACTTACGCCAACATTATGGGCGGCTGCAATTGCAACAAGTCCGTTATTAACGTTGTGTAAACCACTCATTGACCAGTTGACTTCGGCAGTTTTGCCCTGATGTTCCACGTGAAACACAGAACCATCTGCTTGAATTAATTTGGCTTGCCAGTCGGCTGTTTTATCATCAATGCCTGTTCGCCAAACTGGTGTCCAATTTTCTTTTTTGATAATTTGCTCCAAACTTTCGGTATGGTTTGGCATAATAATGCACCCATTTGATGGTATCGTGCGTACCATATGGTGAAATTGGGTTTGAATTGCCTCAAGGTTTGGAAAAATATCGGCGTGATCATACTCTAGGTTGTTTAAAATTGCTGTCGTTGGACGATAATGTATAAATTTTGAGCGTTTGTCAAAAAAAGCCGAATCGTACTCATCTGCTTCAATGACAAAATAGCCATCTTTATCGGCTGTTGTGTTTGCCCCTAAATAACTGCTGTGCTTAAAGGTATTTTGTAGACGTTTGTCATCGGTGTTAACCAAAGGTATGCCACCAATCAAAAAACCCGTGTCAATTTTGGCGTACTGTAATATCCATGCAAGCATTGTGGTTGTTGTGGTTTTACCATGCGTGCCTGCGACTGCCAAAACATGACGAAATTGTAAGACGTGCTCGGATAAAAACTGTGGGCCTGATGTATAAGCAATACGCGTGTTTAACATGTACTCCACCGCTTCCATACCGCGTTTACAGACGTTGCCAACCACCACCAAATCAGGCTTGGGTTTTAAGTGTTTGGCATGGTAACCCTCCATAATTTTAACGCCGGCGTTTTGTAATTGAGTAGACATTGGCGGATAAATGGCTGTGTCAGAACCTGTAACCGTATGTCCCAAATCACGAGCAAGCAAGGCAAGCGATCCCATAAATGTGCCACAAATGCCTAAAAAGTGAATGTGCATGATATTTGCCTTTTTCTTAAAAATTTGTTTCTTAAAAACTTGAGTAACAACCAACTTAAGTAAAATTAATTTGTAATTAACCAAATATTTTAACACAAATTAAAAAGTTTGACATATCGTAAAATTTTTATACCAAAAATAACACAATTTTGTCAATTTTCTGTTAAAATAGATTAACTCTAATCTGTCTTAATGATTAATTAAAGTTTTTGGTTAATTGTTAAGTTTTACTTTGTAGATTTTTCACAAAAAACGAGTTAACACAACTAAGCTATTTTTACGCTATTTTTACCGATTGATTTTTAAGTGCTTTTTTAAAAAGTTTAAGTTTAAAAATTAGCATAAAAATTTGCACAAAAATTAGCAAGGCAAACAACAAGGAATAAACCATGTCAACCATTAATTTACCAGAGTTACCTTACGCCAAAAACGCACTTGAACCGTATATCAGTGCTGAAACTTTGGAGTTTCATCACGACAAACATCACAACGCTTATGTAACCAAATTAAACGAACTGTTGCCAAATTCCGATCTTGTAGGAAAAGAGTTGGACGAAATCATCAAAGCAACCGCCAAAGACGACAGTAAGGCAGGCATGTTTAACCAAGCAGCTCAAGTTTGGAATCATACGTTTTACTGGAACTGTATGACACCAAATGGCGGTGGTGAACCAACGGGTGATTTAAAAGCCAAAATTGAAGAAGCGTTCGGTTCTTATGCCAAATTTCGTGAAGAGTTTAAAAATGCTGCTGTTAGCCAGTTTGGATCAGGTTGGGCATGGCTTGTTGCAGACAGTGTGGGTGGCAAATTATCCATCATGAAAACCGCCAATGCAGACACGCCGATGGCACATGGTAAAATTGCGGTATTGACTTGCGATGTGTGGGAGCATGCTTATTACATTGATTACCGTAACCGTCGCCCAGATTATGTGGATACTTTTCTTGACAAATTGGTAAATTGGGATTATGCCAATGCCAAATATCAAGGCAAAGATGCAGGCGTTGAAAAATAATTGAAATAAAAAACACGCCAGTACATAATCAATAAAAACTAAGGATAATAAAAACTAAGGACTAAGTCATTTGGCTTAGTCCTTAACTTTTAGCAAAATAATTGTTTTGGCAAAATGATTTTACCAAAGATTTAACAGGTTAGAAAAATCCCATTGGTTTTGGTGAATAACTCACAAGCAAGCACTTGGTTTGTTGGTAATGATCGAGCATCATTTTGTGTGTCTCACGTCCAATGCCTGATTTTTTATACCCACCAAAGGCAGCGTGTGCAGGGTAGATGTGATAGCAGTTGGTCCAAACACGTCCCGCTTCAATAGCACGCCCTGCTTTATAAGCGGTTGTACCATCTCTTGACCATACACCTGCACCCAATCCATACATGGTATCATTGGCAATTTTAATGGCTTCGTCAAAATCTTTAAAAGTGGTAACCGACAACACAGGCCCAAAAATTTCTTCTTGGAAGATCTGCATGTCATTTGTACCTTTAAAGATGGTTGGTTCAATATAAAAACCATCACCAACTTCTTTGCGTTCACCGCCTCCAGTGAGTACTTGAGCACCCTCTGCTTTGCCTTTAGCGATGCAACCTAGAATTTTTTCTTGTTGTTCTTGACTGGCTTGTGCACCAATCATTGTCTCGGTATCCAGTGGGTGGCCTGTTTTGATTTTTTTGACACGCTCGACCGCTTTTTTCAAAAATTCATCAGCAATAGACTCGTGGATCAAGGCACGCGATGGACAAGTACAAACCTCGCCTTGGTTTAAAGCAAACATGGTAAAGCCTTCCAGTGCTTTTTCCAAAAAGTCATCGTCTTTATCCATGATGTCTGCAAAGAAAATGTTTGGTGATTTTCCGCCAAGCTCCAAGGTTACAGGAATGATGTTTTCGGTAGCATAGCCCATAATCAGTTGACCGACTTCGGTTGATCCTGTAAAGGCGACTTTACTGATGCGTGGATTGGTAGCCAAATGTTTGCCAACTTCAGTGCCATAGCCGTTGACGATATTTACCACACCTTTTGGAATGAAATCTTGGATCAATTCCATCAAAACCAAAATGCTAGCCGGTGTTTGCTCGGCAGGTTTTAACACCACGCAGTTGCCTGCTGCTAAGGCTGGGGCAATTTTCCACACTGCCATCAAAATCGGAAAATTCCAAGGGATAATTTGTCCAACCACACCGTAAGGTTCATGAAAATGATAAGCGACGGTATCTTCATCGATTTGGCTAATGCCACCTTCTTGTGCACGAATTGCCCCTGCGTAATAGCGAAAATGATCAATTGCCAAAGGAATGTCTGCTGCTAAGGTTTCACGAATGGGCTTGCCATTATCCCAAGTTTCAGCGACGGCTAACAATTCTAGGTTTTGTTCCATGCAGTCAGCAATTTTGAGTAGTACATTGGCACGGTCAGCAACAGATGTTTTGCCCCACGCTTCCTTAGCTTTGTGGGCAGAATCTAGTGCAAGCTCGATATCTTCTGGCGTGGATTTGGGTATTTTGGTAAAAACTTGATTGTCAACGGGTGAAATATTGTCAAAATACTCACCTTTGGCAGGTTTTACCCACTCGCCACCGATAAAGTTTTCGTATTGAGATTTAAAATTGACTTTTGCACCATCGGTGTTGGGGTTGGCATAACGCATAACGATACTCCTTATCGTTTTTGTTTACGATGATTGGTTAGATTAAGAAAAACCTAAATTTAAGAAAAGCCCAAAGTCTTGCCAAATCCTTGCTTAGCCAAAATTTGGCTATGATAGTGGGCTGTTTTGAGTATAGCAAAGAATAATTAGGCATACAAGTGTTTTTACACAATTTTAACATTTATTGTTTTTAATATTTATTGTTTTGGCAAATTATATGGTTTCTATTTATAGTTTCTATTATGTAATTTTTAGGTTTTGATGAATTGTTAAATTTGATGATTTTTTAAAAAGTTACCGTATTATAATACAAATTTACCTTAAAATACGCTAAATTAATCTTGCAGTTGTATTTTTTATCCACAATTTTTATCCACATTTTAACCATACAAAAAGGAAGCATCATGTCTATTAAAACTTTAGAATTAACCAGTCAAGCTGACGGCGTTTTGTTAAAAAGTTACGTTTGTTTGCCAAATGATAGCAACAATCCAAAACCTGCAATTATGGTTGCTCCTGAATGGTGGGGCGTGTCGGATCACCCAAAAACGGTTACAGAACGTCTTGCCAAAGCAGGATTTGTGGCTGTTGCTATGGACGTTTATGGCGAGGGTAAACTTACCACAGATGCCGCCAAAGCCAATGAATGGATGACGCAAATGCTTGACAATCAAGACAAGCTGATGGCTCGTTGTCAGGCAATTTTAAATGATTTTTGCAATATGAATGAAGTAGATGGCGATCGCCTTGGAGTGATTGGTTTTTGTTTTGGTGGCAAAATTGCCCTGGATATGGCAAGAGAGGGTATGCCTGTTAAAGCGGTGGCGACGTTTCATGGCAATCCTGCACCAAAACAGCCCGCCAAAAAAGACACATTTAAAGCCAAAGTGCTAATTGCCCACGGTGAAGCTGACAGCATGGTGTCCATGCAAGCAATTGAAGAGCTAAAAGCCGAGCTTGATAATGCCGATGTTGATTATACCCTTGATGTGTACAAAGGAGCAAAACACGGCTTTAGCAATCCAAACGCCGATGAACGTGCCAAACAAAACGATGTGGATTTGGGTTATGATGAAGCGGCTGCTAAAGCAAGTTGGGATAAAATGATTAAGTTTATGCAAGATTCTTTAATTTAAAGATGCTTTAACTTAATTGTTTTAAAAGTATTGTTTTAAAAGTTTTAAGTAAAAACAGTTTGTTAAATTTTACATTTTTAAAAATTTAGCAAGCTGTTTTTTATGCTTTTTGCCAATTTTTTGTTGCAATGTGCTTGAAATTTTTAATATTTGGCATTATCAATTGGGTGAATTTGTTTTATTAACCGTTATTTGGTTAATCGTTTAGTCATTTAGTTAATTTTAAGGAAAAATCATGAGCGAGCCACAAAAAGAACAGGCGAATCAAACCGAAGCCACATCGACCATTTTGGGTGAAGCCCTACAAGAAAACACGCCCAGCAGTGAACAAAAAACCGTAGACAGCCAAGTGGATTTGAGTACTTTTCAAAATCGCATTGCAAAACTTGAAGAGCAAATAAAAGATGCCAAAGAAGCCCACGCACGAGCCAATGCTGAAGCCTACAACACTCGCAACCGCATGGAGCAAGAAACCGAAAAAGCCAAAAAATTTGCCCTTGAGCGTTTTGCCAAAGATTTATTAGATACAGTAGACAATTTGGAGCGAGCGATTGATAACTCACAAGCAGATGATCCTGTCTTAGAAGGAGTAAAGTTGACTCACAAATCCTTGTTAAGCGTTTTGGAAAAATACGGCGTGCAACCTATCAACCCACAAGGTGATGATTTTAATGCAGATTTTCATGAAGCGGTTGGCATTGATCCTGATGCAGAAAGTGGCAAAGTAGGTCAAGTGCTACAAAAAGGCTATACTTTGCATGAACGTTTGTTGCGTCCTGCGATGGTGCGTGTTGGACAGTGATTTTGATATTTGACAAGTGCTTTTAGAAATAATATTTTTTAAAAATCCCTTGAAAAAAATCATTGCAAAACCTATATAAACAACAAGATATTATTAGATTTATAAAATAAAGTTTTTAGTATAACTTAAACTTTATTATCAAGATTTAATAAACATTACTTAATAATCATTTAGCAAAAATTTTAAAAATTTGGAGTTATATATGGCTAAAATTATCGGTATTGACTTAGGTACAACCAATTCTTGCGTTTCTGTTATGGAGGGCGATAAAGTTATCAAAGTAATCGAAAACGCAGAAGGTGCAAGAACCACGCCATCTATCGTTGCTTATAAAGAAGACGGCGAAATTTTGGTTGGTCAATCAGCCAAACGTCAAGCAGTTACCAATCCAAAAAATACCTTATTTGCAATTAAACGCTTAATTGGTCGTCGTTTTGATGACAAAGTGGTGCAAAAAGACATTGGCATGGTGCCTTACAAAATTACCAAAGCTGACAATGGCGATGCGTGGGTGGAAGTGAATGACAAAAAATTAGCACCGCCACAAATTTCAGCAGAAGTGTTGAAAAAAATGAAAAAAACCGCCGAAGATTATCTTGGTGAAACAGTTACCGAAGCAGTGGTTACAGTGCCAGCTTACTTTAACGACAGCCAACGTCAAGCAACCAAAGATGCTGGTAAAATTGCAGGTTTAGACGTTAAGCGTATTATTAACGAGCCTACCGCGGCCGCTTTAGCCTACGGTATGGACAAAAAAGGCGGTGCTGATCGCAAAGTTGCTGTATACGACTTAGGTGGTGGTACATTTGATATTTCTATCATCGAAATTGCAGATGTCGATGGTGAACAACAATTTGAAGTGCTTTCTACCAACGGTGATACTTTCTTAGGTGGTGAAGACTTTGACTTAGCCTTGATTGAGTTTTTGGTTGAGACATTCAAAAAAGACAATAATGTGAATTTAAAAGGCGATCCATTGGCAATGCAACGTTTAAAAGAAGCTGCCGAAAAAGCCAAAATTGAATTATCAAGTGCACAAAGCACTGAAATTAACTTGCCTTATATCACCGCCGATGCAACAGGGCCTAAGCATTTGGTTATCAGCATTACGCGTGCAAAATTGGAAAGTTTGACCGAAGATTTGGTAAAACGCACCATTGAGCCTTGTAAAATTGCACTAAGCGATGCAGGTTTGGCAGCAAGCGATATTGATGATGTGATTTTGGTTGGTGGCCAAAGCCGTATGCCTTTGGTGCAACAACAAGTACAGGCTTTCTTTGGCAAAGAACCGCGCAAAGATGTAAACCCTGATGAAGCGGTTGCGATGGGAGCAGCGATTCAAGGTTCGGTTTTATCGGGCGATACCAAAGATGTGTTGTTGCTTGATGTTACGCCGTTAACCTTGGGTATTGAGACTATGGGCGGTGTATTGACGCCAATTATTGAAAAAAATACCATGATACCTACCAAAAAATCACAAGTATTCTCAACGGCCGCCGACAATCAACCTGCGGTAACCATTCAGGTTTACCAAGGTGAACGCAAAGTGGCCAATCAAAACAAATTGTTGGGTCAATTTGATTTGACGGACATTCCACCTGCACCGCGTGGCGTGCCACAGATTGAGGTTACGTTTGATATCAATGCCGATGGTATCATGAACATTTCAGCAAAAGACAAAGGCACAGGCAAAGCCCAATCAATCCAAATCAAAGCGGACAGTGGTTTAAGCGATGAAGAAATTGAACAAATGGTGCGTGATGCCGAGGCTAATGCTGCCGAAGATGCAAAATTTGCTGAGCTTGCCAATGTGCGTAATGAAGCCGATGGGCGCATTCACGCAGTGCAAAAAGCTATGAAAGATGCCGAAAGCAAAATTACTGAAGATGACAAAAAATCAGTGAATGAAGCAATTTCTGCGTTAGAGTTGGCGGTAAAAGAAGATGACCTTGACAACATCAAAACAAAACTTGAAGCGTTAGACAATGCTTTCTTGCCTGTTAGTCAAAAAATCTACGCTGAAGCAGGTTCTGCCCAAACAGCAGAGCAACCTCAATCAACTCAATCAACCCAGTCAACTCAATCACAAGATGATAGCATTGTTGATGCAGAGTTTACTGAAGTTAAAGACAAATAATTTTGTCAATCAATTAAAATTTATCAAATCAATCAAAAAATCATCGCTTGTTGGCGGTGGTTTTTTATTTTTTGTATGGAAATTTTGCGTGAGAAATTTTAGCAATCAAAGTAAAAATAGATTGAAAAAATCGGATTTAACACCATATTGATAAAAAAATTTATTTAGAATTTAGCAAAAAATAAAATTAGCAAGAAAAAATTGCCAGAGGACAATCATGTCAAAACGAGATTTTTATGCAGTGTTGGGCGTTGACAAAAATGCCAATGAACAAGAAATCAAAAAAGCCTATCGCAAACTTGCGATGAAATATCACCCAGATCGCAATTCAGAAGATCCACAAGCTGAAGAAAAATTCAAAGAAGCATCGCTGGCTTATGAAGTGTTAAGTGATGAGAAAAAACGTGCAGCTTATGATCGCATGGGGCATGATGCTTTTGAAAATGGTATGGGCGGCGGTTTTAGCAATGCCAATTTTCAAGACATTTTTGGCGATATTTTTGGTAGTATGGGTGGCGGACGTTCGAGCGGTTTTCAAGACATTTTTGGCGACTTTTTTGGTGGGGGGCGTACCCAAACGAGACAGCGTCGCGGTTCGGATTTACGCTATGTGTTAGAGCTAACCCTTGAAGAAGCGGTTGCTGGCGTGAATAAAAAGATTAATTTTACTGCCCCTGCACCTTGTAGTACTTGTCATGGTAAAGGTGCGCAAAACCCTGACGATGTGGTAACGTGTAATACCTGTGGCGGTCATGGCGTGGTGCGTATTCAGCAAGGCTTTTTAGCAATGCAACAAACTTGTCCTCATTGTGGCGGTTTAGGCAAACAAATCAAAAATCCATGTGGCGACTGTCATGGTTCTGGCGTTCAAGAAAAATCTCGCACATTGGAAGTGAGCATTCCTGCGGGTGTGGATAATGGCGATCGCGTTCGTTTATCAGGCGAGGGTGAGGCCATTCAAAATGGTGAAAGTGGCGACTTGTTTGTAGAAATTCGGATAAAAAATCACGATAAATTTGTGCGAAATGGGGCGGATTTGCACATTGACATACCGATAAGTTTTGCTGATGCTGCACTTGGGTGCGAGGTTGAAGTGCCAACCCTTGATGGGCGTATTAACCTACGCATTCCAGAGGGCACACAAAGCCATAAAGTATTTCGCATCAAAGGCAAAGGCGTAACCCCTGTGCGTATCAGTATGAAAGGTGATTTATTATGCCGGGTGATTGTGGAAACGCCGATGAATTTGACTGGTGAACAAAAAGAATTGTTACGCCAATTGCAAGCATCTATGGGTGAGCACCAACAATCAGATAAAAAGAAATCGTTTTTTGACAAAATCAAAGACGAAGTAAAAGATATGTTTGATTGATTTTGATAATAAAGCTAAAATTGTTCCACGTGGAACAATTTTTTTAACAAAAATTTTGGCATTTTTAGGTAAAAATTATGACAAACATCGGTATTATTGGGGCAAATGGCAGAATGGGTAAAATGCTTATCCAAGCGGTATGTCAAAACCCCAAAGCTAAGCTTGTGGGGGCGATTGAACGCACAGGATCCGCTTTTGTTGGTGTGGACGCAGGGGAGCTTGTGAATATTGGCAATATTGGCGTGCAGTTGGTAGATGATTTAACCCAAGTGATTGACAAAATCGATGTGTTGATTGATTTTAGTTTGCCACAATCCACTGAAAAAAACTTAGCAATCTGTGTCAAGCATGGTGTTAATATGGTTATTGGCACAACGGGATTAAGCGATAGCCAAAATGCTTTTGTAAAACAAGCAAGTCAAAACATTGCAATTGTGTATGCGGGTAATTATTCCACAGGGGTGAATTTAAGTTTAAAATTACTGGCGATCGCAGGGCGTGCTTTTGGTGAAACCGCCGATGTGGAGATTATAGAATCACACCACAAACACAAAATTGATGCCCCATCAGGTACGGCTTACATGATGGCTAACACCATAGCCAATGCTCGTGGGCAAAATCTAAAAGACGTTGCTGTTTATGGGCGTAAAGGGCAAACCGGTGAGCGTCAAGCAGGAAGTATTGGCATACATGCCCTGCGTGGTGGTGAAATTGTGGGCGATCATACGGTGATGTTTATTGCCGATGATGAAATCGTAGAAATTACCCATAAAGCCTGTGATAGAAAGGCTTTTGCGACAGGTGCTGTGCGTGCAGCGATGTGGGTTGTTCAGCAACAATCAGGGCTGTTTGACATGCAAGATGTATTGGGATTAAATTTGGTTTAATTCATACTTTTAACCAATGCTAACCAATACTTTTAACAATGCTTAACTTTCTACTGCTTGTGCAAGACAAGCGGTAGAAAATATTCATAATGGTGTTTTAGGTTTTTGTCTTATCAATGTTTTAACCAAGTTTAATTAATCTTTAAAATTATTAAACTGTAGCGGTATGCCAAATTGCTTTTCTTTTAAAAATGCCATAGCAAGTTGCAAATTGTCTTTTTTCTTGTCATTGACGCGGATTTTATCGCCTTGAATGCTTGCTGATACTTTTAAATCCGACTCTTTTAATGCCTTGCTGATTTTTTTGGCGGTATCGCTGTCCAGGCCGTCTTTTAAGTCAATTACTTTTTTGATTTGTTTGCCAGAGCCTTGATTGTTCTTAGGATCAAGCGATTGCAAATCCACGCCACGCTTAATTAAATTTTTTTCAAGCATGGTATATATGTTTTCCATTTGCAAATCATTATCACAGCTAATGGTGATGGTTTTGGCTTTTTCGTTTAGTTCAACTTTAATATCACTCCCTTTAAAATCAAAACGAGTGGCGATCTCTTTTTCGGTATTTTGCACGGCATGCTTGACTTCAAAGGTTTGTAATTCAGAAACAACGTCAAATGATGGCATGATTTTTCCTTATTGTTTAAAAATACTATTGTTTAAAAATACTTAATTGTTAAAAACTAACGGTTAAAGCGATGTTTACAGTTGCAACAGCCCAATGTCTGCCACGGTTAAGAACAGATTTCGCACTTGTGCTAATAATGCCAAACGGTTGTTTTTTAATTTTTCATCGTCAACATTTACCATAACACGCTCAAAAAAGTCAGCAAGCGGAGTGTTTAGATTGATTAAATGTTGCAAAATACCATGATAATCAGCAGATTGCGCTAAAATTGCCACTTGCGTTTTGGCGGATTTTACCAAATTAAACAGGGTGATTTCGCTGGGTTCTGTTAGTAAATTTTCATCAACCGCTTGGGCTATGTTGCCGTCAGTTTTTGCTAGGATATTTGCAACACGTTTGTTGCTTTCTGCCAATGGTTTGGCTTCGTTCAGCGTGCGAAAATTTTGCACGGCTACGATGCGTTCGTCAAAATCAAGTGGCATATGCGGATTTAACGCCTGTACCGCCAAAATTGTATCCACGTCCACGCCTTTATCCTCATACATCGCGCGGTAGCGTAAACTGATAAAATTCATGACATCGGTAAAGGTTTTGGCTGGGTTGTCAATTTTTTTGCCATAGTTTAATACCGCCTGTTCAATGAGTGCCACAAGGCTAATAGCAAGTTTTTTCTCAATCAAAATCCGAAGTACGCCAATGCTGGCACGACGCAGGCTAAACGGATCTTTTGAACCTGTTGGTGCTTGGTTAATGCCAAAAATTCCCACCAAGGTGTCAATGCGATCAGCCAAGGCTAATGCTATGCCAATGTCGGTTTTTGGTAAGTTGTCGCCACTAAATTTTGGCAAATATTGCTCTTCAAGGGCATTTGCAACATCGATGTTTTCACCATTTAAGCGAGCGTAATAAGTACCTGCAATGCCTTGTAGTTCTGGAAACTCGGCAACCAGTGTGCTTGCCAAATCACATTTTGACAAAAGCCCTGCACGCGTGGCATTTTCCACATTGACACCCATCAAAGTGGCAATAAAAGCTGAAAGTTTGGCAATACGTTCGGATTTTTCCCAAATTGTGCCAAGTTTATCCTGAAATACGCGGTTTTTTAGGTTGTCAGATAATGCAAACAGTGGCTGTTTTTGATCCTGTGAAAAGAAAAATTCGGCATCGGCCAAACGCGGTATCACAACCTTTTCATTGCCTGCAATGACTGTATTTTTATCCTTGCTGTCAATGTTGCTAACAAAAACAAAATACGGCTGTAGCTTGCCTTTTTTGTCGGTTAGACAAAAATATTTTTGGTCGGCTTGCATGGTGCTAATCAGTGCTTCTTGTGGCACGCTCAAAAAACGTTCAGGAAAAGTTGCCCGTAGTGCAACAGGATAATCCACAAGGGCGGTTACTTCATCTAATAAATCATTTGGCATGATGGCAGTGGTTTCTACTTCATCAGCAAGTTTTTGTACTTGGATTTTGATGTTGTTTTGGCGTTTATTAAAATCTACGATAACTTGATGTTTGTTTAGCAAATTTTCATAATTATCAGCCGTATCAATTGTAAAAAATGCCGGTGAGTGGTAGCGATGGCCGCGTGTTTGGTTGGATATTTTAAAACCCTGAATAAAGCCGTTGATGGTTTTATCATCACGCATCAGCACAACCCATTGTACAGGACGTACAAACTCATGACGGTTTATACCGCTGCGCATACGCTTGGCAATGGGTAGGTTGTCAAGGGCGTTTTGGAATATGGTTGGTAAAATATCATCAACTTTTTCACCTTTGATGGTTAAGTTATAGCCGATGTATTCACCTTTTTTGTCGCTGACGGTGATTAAGTCATTTTTGCTTAAATTTAATCCTTGGGCGTTTAAGCCTTGCAAAAAACCTTGACCTGCTTTGGTGAGCTCACCTTGTTCATCAAAGGTTGCTTTAACTGCAGGCCCGCGTTTTTGTTCCGTTTTGTTGGGCGTGGTTGTGGCAACATTGGTAATAAGCAGTGCCAAACGACGCGGAGCACAAAACGCCTTGAGATTGTCAAAAGCGATGTTTTGCTCAATTAAGGCTGTTTTGACGTGATCCAGTAGGGCATTTTGTAGGGTTTTGAGTGATTTTGGTGGCAATTCTTCAGTGCCAAGTTCAAATAAAATGGTATTCATTGTTTTGCCTTGTTTGTATTGGTAAAATTTAAAAAGCATGACTTTTAGCAAAAACTTAGTGATTTTTAGCTTAGTGATTTTTAGCTTGGTGGTTTTAACTTAGTGATTTTCTGGTAGCCACTTTTTTAACGCTTCTTCTTTGTGTTGTTCATCGGCGAGTGGAAAACCAAGTTTGGCACGAGATTTGGTATAACTTATTGCAACGTTACGAGCCAATGTTCGCACACGCAGAATAAAACGTTGGCGTTCGGTTACGCCAATTGCACCACGAGCATCCAGTAAGTTAAATGTATGACTTGCTTTTAAAACCATTTCGTAAGCAGGCAAGGACAAATTTGCCATGATGAGTTTATCCGCTTGTTCTTCGTAAAAATCAAACAGTTCAAACATTTTGGTTGTATCGGCATATTCAAAATTATAGGTGGATTGTTCCACTTCGTTTTGGTGAAATACATCGCCATAGGTTACGCGTCCAAATTCACCGTCCGTCCATATCAAGTCATACACACTGTTGACACCTTGAATGTACATTGCAAGACGTTCTAAACCATAAGTAATTTCACCAGTTACAGGGAAGCACTCGATACCTCCAACTTGTTGAAAATAGGTAAACTGGGTTATTTCCATACCGTTTAGCCATACTTCCCAACCCAATCCCCACGCACCCAATGTTGGACTTTCCCAATTATCCTCAACAAAACGCACATCATGGGTTAACACATCGATACCTAAGGCTTCAAGTGAACCTAAATACAGCTCTTGAATATTGGCAGGGTTAGGTTTTAATACAACTTGAAATTGATAATAATGCTGTAAGCGGTTTGGATTTTCGCCGTAACGCCCATCGGTTGGACGTCTGGAGGGTTGAACGTAGCACGCATTCCATTTTTCAGGGGTTAAAGTGCGCAAAAAAGTCGCCGTGTGAAATGTACCTGCTCCCATTTCCATATCGTAAGGCTGCAACACAACACAGCCACGCTCCGCCCAATAATTTTGTAAGGTTAAAATCATTTGTTGAAAAGTCATCATTTTATCACCGGTTAAAATCATTAAAATCTGTCTATTATACCCACTAATCCACCTAAATACCAAAAATTACTTGGTTTTTCTATATTTTTTGCCAAATTTTTATAAAATTTTTGGCACGATAAAAAACACCTTGAGATAAATGTCTCAAAGTGCCATAAAAAATTGGCTGTTTATGATTGATTGTTTATGATTGATTGTTTATCAGTGTTACACCAGTTTTGCTTTGTACTTCAGCAAAACTTACCCCATCGGCCAACTCAATCAATTTAAGCCCACTGTTTGTTACATCTAATACCGCCAAATCGGTGATAATGCGCTGTACTACTTTTTTGCCAGTCAAGGGCAAATCACAGTGCGGTTTAATCTTAAATGAGCCATCTTTGGCAGTGTGTTCCATCAAAACGATAACGCGTTGCACGCCTGCCACCAAATCCATCGCGCCACCCATGCCTTTAACCATTTTACCCGGTATCAGCCAATTGGCTAAATCACCTTGTTCACTAACCTCCATTGCACCTAAAATTGCCAAGTTTACTTTGCCTCCGCGAATCATTGCAAACGATTGGGAACTGCTAAAAAAACTTGCACCTTGTTGTGTAGTAACTGTTTGCTTGCCAGCGTTAATCAAATCAGCATCTATTGCATCTTCGGTAGGAAATGCACCGATACCAAGCAGACCGTTTTCAGACTGTAACATGACATGGATATTTTTTGGAATATAATTAGCCACCAAAGTGGGCAGTCCAATGCCAAGATTGACATAAAAACCGTCTTTTAGTTCCTGTGCTGCTTTTTGTGCCATTTGTTCGCGATTCCACGCCATTGATTTCTCCTTTTTTGAGTTATTGTTGTAAGGTTTATTGTTGTAAGGTTTATTGTTTGCAAGTGAATTGCAAGTGGATTATCTGGGCTGTATGGTGCGTTGTTCAATGCGTTTTTCTGGGTTGGGATTGACAACAATCCTATGCACGTAAATGCCGGGCAAATGCACACTGTCTGGATCAATATCACCCACTTCTACCAACTCTTCAACCTCTACTACGGTGATTTTGCCAGCAGTTGCAACATCAGGGTTAAAGTTGCGTGCGGTTTTTCTAAATATTAAGTTGCCCATTTTGTCAGCTTTCCATGCTTTTACCAGTGCAATATCAGCAACCAATCCACGTTCCATAATATAATCCTCACCGTCAAATTGGCGTATTTCTTTGCCTTTGGCCACTTGTGTGCCTACACCTGTTTTGGTGAAAAAGGCAGCAATACCGGCACCACCTGCACGCAATTTTTCTGCCAATGTACCTTGTGGGGTAAGTTCAACTTCCAGTTCACCTGATAAAAACTGGCGTTCAAATTCTTTATTTTCACCCACGTACGAAGCAATCATTTTTTTGACTTGACGCGTTTTTAAAAGCAACCCCAGACCAAAATCATCGACGCCTGCATTATTGCTGATACAAGTTAAATTTTTAACCCCTGTGTTGCGTAGTGCATAAATCAGAAGTTCTGGAATTCCGCACAGACCAAAACCGCCAATTGCAATTATTTGGTTGTCATAAGTGATATCCGCCAAAGCCGATTGGGCGTCTTTATACAGTTTATTGCTCATGTTGGTTCCTAAAATTTTTGTTCCTAAAATTTTTATTGCTTAAAATTATCCAAAAAGAATAAATACACCACAAATTAAAATACCTGAATAACCAAGTGCCATCAAACAATAGCCCATAATAGCACGCGCATCCAATCCAACAATACCCAAAAGTGGCAACGCCCAAAACGGCTGAATCATATTCGTCCAAGCATCGCCCCAAGCAATTGCCATTGCTGTGGTTACAGGTGATACACCAAGTGCTGCACCAGCAGGCAGCATGATAGGGCCTTGCACCGCCCATTGACCGCCGCCTGAGGGCACAAAAATATTGACAAGGCCTGCACTTAAAAATGTCAAAGCAGGAAATGTGTGTTCATTGGAGATAGCCACAAAAGCATTGCTGATCTGATTTGCCAAAGAACTTGAACCTTCATTTGCACCCATCATAAGACCCATAATGCCACCATAAAACGGAAAAAGCAGAACAATCCCTGCAATGCCTTGAATGCTATCTTCAATAGCACGGCTATAGCGTTCGGGCGTTTTGTGTGCCAACAATCCTGCAAACAAAAACAGTGCAATGACAATATTTAATGCCAAATTAAAACCATTGTTAGCAAAATGTCCAAACAAATACACCGCAGCAATTGCCACAACGATGAGTGCAATAAAACGATTGTCATCAAGTTTTTGTGCAGGCGTGTCGCGTAAAGGCAGATTGGGTATGGGTTCTTGTAGTTTGGCTAAATCGGCAACAATGGGGTTTTTTGGCAACATAAGCATGTTAATAACAGGCAGTCCAATAAATAATCCTGCTATGATGACAAGGTTTAAAGGCGAAAACAAGGTTTGGCTAACAGGAATGGCAGATGTTATGGTTTCACCTGACAATCTGACCAAATCTGCACCGTTGGTTGCCAAGGATAGCGGAATAGATCCAGATAGACCACCATGCCAAATCAAAAACCCTGAATAAGCAGATGCAACCAACAATGGATAATCCACGCCTTTGACCTGACGTGCCAAAGATTTGGCAAAAACCGCACCAACAATCAGCCCAAAACCCCAATTTATCCAACAACCAATGAGCGACACCACAGTTACCGCAACAATTGCCTGTTTTGGACTTTTGACACGCGCAGCAAGCGAATCTAACAATTTACCAATCATCGGTGCTTTGGCAAGCACATGACCTGTTACCAAAATCAATGCCATTTGCATTGAAAAACCGAGCAAGGACCACAAACCATCACCCCAAAATTTGGCAGCTTCAATGGGGGTTTGATTGGTAAAAATCAGCACAGCAGCATAAACTGCGATACTAAGTAGGCTACAAAAAACAAACGGCGAGGGCAGGTAGTTTTTTACTATTTTGACCGATAGATCGGTGAGTGCTCGAATCATGTTAAATCCTTTTATATATTAATAAGCCTTGTGGCGATACTGGAATAACGTCAATGTTTGCCAGTTTTTGGTATTTGTCTTTTAGAAAATTATCCTATATTCTTATGTTTCAAACTCAATACAAGGTTTCAAGCTCAATACAATATTTCAAACTCAATACACTGACAAAATTTCATGAATGAAATCATGAAGCTTTTTGCGTGTTTTACACAGTTTGTTTTTACCTAGTTTGAAAGGTTTGAAAGTTGTTATGGTATTAATTGTAATGTAAAATAATTTTAATGTCTACAAGTTTTCGCCTGATATCTGCCCTTTAAGAAAGGGTTTTTTATAATTTTATTTAACATATTTGATTAAAATTAATAAATCTAATAAATACAATTGACAGTCGATAAAACAGTAAATTACAATACCAAAATTCAACAAACCAAACTTAACAAATTGTTGTTTTTAAGCATGGACACCAAAAAATGGACGTTTTAGCTACAAAACAGGTACACAAATTTCCGTGCGTTTTGTGCATAGCCACAGGATTGATCTGTTTTGGGATAAGCCAAACCTCCATCGCCGATACAACCAAAGCGATAAACTGGCTAAAAAATAACACAAAAAGTTACATTGCATCTGAATTACAAACCAAGCAAGAAATTGGCTTTGCTTTAGCAAAACCACAAAAAAACTTAACCCAAATACAGCAACAAATTCAACAAGAACAAAGCACAGAGGGTCTGACACGCTTAATATTACTATCTTACAGTCAAAACCAAACCGCCGATGCCAATACAGCTTGGCAAAAACTCTTAACCAATCAAAACCAAGATGGCGGATTTGCTCATTTGCAAGATTGGCAATCTAATCCTTTGGATACCGCTTATGTATTGATTGTTTTAGATAAAACCAATTATTTAAACACATTAGATGATAAAACTTGGCAACAATGGCAAACTGTGATTGCCAAAGCCTTACAATATTTGGCAAGCCAATAACAAAAAAACGGTCATTACCAAATTGCCAATTTTGATGATTTGTATCTTAGCAGTTATGTACTGTTGGCATTGACACCTTACCTAAAACAGCATGAACAGTACCTATCTGTTGCACAAAAACTTGTCGATTATTTGCAATCACAGCAAAAAGCACCGGCAACATGGTCGAATCTTGCAAATAACAAAGGCTTGTTTATTGATGCCTTGGTTGCTAAAAGTTTGTACCCTTATCAAGATAGCAATCATATTGACAGTTTTAAAAGTGCGTTTGTTGGTAAAGCATTTGCACTACAAAACCAAGATGGCAGTTGGCAACAAGACTCTTATGTAACTGCTTTGGTGTTAAATACTTTAAATAATCTACAAAGGGTTGTTAGCAATCCGATAACCTCGGGTATTGACTTAAGTGTTGTTGATGCCAATACAGGCGTGGCATTGCCAAATGTGGTGCTATATGCCACTAAAACAAGTGTTGGCTCTTTGCAACACAAAAGCGACACGCAAGGCAATATCCATATTGCTGATGTAAAACCTGGGTTGTATCAATTTGCTTTAAAGCACGATGGCTACGCCCTTGTTAATTTTACTTTGCGTTTGCGCCAAGGAGAACAGCTAAATTTAGGTCAAATTCAACTGGTTCGAACAACAAATGCCAACATAGGACAAATCCAAGGTGTTGTTACCGATATCACCACAAAAAGTGTGATAGCAGATGCTACAGTTACGGTTGTATTGGTTGATGAAAAAGGCAAACGTCTGCCTAATATTGCACCGATTGTTGTTAATACAGATAATAACGGTCGCTATCAGGTTACGCTTAACCAATCTCAACAACAGGCATCGCAGGGGCGTTTTGGCATTCATGTTGAAAAATCAGGCTATTTAGCCGTGTTGGCAAGCGGTATTGCCCCTATTGGTGGATCGGCGGTATTTAACCCAACACTACAAAATAAACCGCCAGTCAGTCATGCACCAAACCCAAATACAAAGCCTACCACACAAACAGGGTCTTTTCAAATAAGGGCAACCAACAATCGCAGTAAATCTGCCATTATGGGCTTTTTGGTTAAAGCAGAATTATTAAACAATACCAATCAAGTGATTCAAACTCAAAGTTTTGCCCCTAATAAAGATAATTTAAGCGAGCTGTTGGCAACGTTAGAGCCAGGTAAATGGCGGTTAACCGTCAGTCATAAATCTTATCAAACAACCAACCAAACTTTTGTATTAAAGCCTAGTCAAACCATTCATTATACCCCTAATTTGGTGTTAAAGCCTTATGAAATCAAAGCGGTGGTGGTGGATTCGCTTACCAATAAGCCCATTGCTAAGACTTCTGTTAAAGTTGTGGACAGTCAAACCAAAAAAGTACTGTTTGTAAAAGCAACCGATGAAAAAGGGCGTATCCATATTGAGCATTTGACAACATCAGAGATTGAAATTGAGACAACGCCGACATTATACCTTGCAACCAAGCGTTATTTTAATAAAACTTATGAAGCAGGTACGACAGTTGACATGGGTGAAATTCGGTTACGCCCAAAATCTGCCGAAGTTCTGTTGCCCGATCTTGCCATTGCCAAAATAAACCTTGGTCAAACACAGACAGACACACAAGATTTACAATTAACCGGAAGGCTTACTGTCATTGTTGAAAACAAAGGAGTGGCACCTTTTAAGCAAAAAGATATCAAAATTAGTGTGTTTATTGACAGCAATCACAATAGGCGGTTGGATAAAGATGAGAAAATTATCGGAAATGCCTTATTAAACAAGGTGTTAGACCCTTATTCTCAAACTGCTTTACCAATACCAGTTGCCACAAAATTACGCTTTCGCGATGCACCAATTGCAGTTATGGTTGACAGTGATAATCAGGTTGTAGAACAAAATAAAAACAATAACGTTAAACTTACCAGTGATGGCATAGAAATTAAACCAAACCAAGGTACATTGGATGCTAAAATAGCTTGGCAAAATCAAATTCCAAGCGATTCTGGTGCGATTGCAGCTCCGTTAACTGACACCAATGGTGATGGCGTGATTGGCATGGGCGATATTGCATCTGTTTTCGTTTATCAAAGTGGCAGATATTACGTTTTAGATGGCAAAACAGGCAAAGAATTGTTTCAAATTGAAGGCATGGGCTCACAACAATTGGTTGCAATTGGTGATGTCAATGGCGATAAACAGCCTGATATTGTAGCCGTTTCTCATGATGGATTGCGTATTTATGACAATGTTGGCAATTTAAACAAAACCTTAAGTGCTCATTTAAGTGCCAGTGGATGGTCAAGCAATGCCTATCACCCCATATTGGCGGACTTAAACCAAGATGGTATCACCGAGATTGTGCAAAATGATAAGATTTTTAATTATAAACAAGGCTTGATTAAAGATAATTTGCCATCAGGACACAGCCAAGCGGTTGCTGATGTTGATGGCGATGGTATGCAGGACATTATAGGGCTACAAGGCGTATCAGACAGTCAAGGAAATTTACGCTATTATTTTAAAAATAAAGATCGGCAAAACATCGTGTTAAAGTTTGTTGCAATTGGTGATGTCAATGGCATCAAAAAACCACAAATTATTGCTATCTATGATGATAATATTCTTATCTTTGATGCAAAAACTGGGGTTTTGTTGGCTGATTATACCACGGTTGCCAGTGCAGGTGGCTCACCTGTCATTGCTGATTTTGATGGTGATGGAGTAGCAGACATCGGCATTGCACGCTCTTATAGCTATGTAGCGATGCGTGGCGATGGCAGTGTTATTTGGGATACGCCCATCAATGATAGTTCTGGAGGAACAGGTTCTACGGTATTTGATTTTGATAATGATGGCAAAAGTGAAGCGGTGCATTTTGATGAACAATATTTGAGAATTTATGACGCAGCCACTGGCAAAGAACGCATTAAAATTGCAAACAATACCGCCACCGCCCATGAATACCCAATTGTCGGTGATTTCGATGGCGATGGGCATGCTGATATTATTATGACAGCAAGCAGTCAAGGCGTTCGCATGGTGTCAAGCAAAAACAATGACTGGGCTAATACACGCAACATTTGGAATCAATACAGTTACCACGTTACCAATATTAACGATGATTTAACAATACCCATCAAAGAACCAAACAGTTGGCAGGTGCATAACACTTATCGAGCCAACCTACTGCTTAACCAAAACGCGACATCGGCGGTTGATTTGACCGCTTCTTATATTCAGGTAACAGACAACGGCCTTCATTCACCCAGTTATTTTAAGGCTCGTATTGGTAATGCAGGCACCAAAACCGCCCCTAAAGGCACGCCGATTGGTTTTTATCAAAAAGACAGCACAGGGCATGCCAAATTGCTTGGTATTGTTAGGTTAAGTAAAGATTTGGGTTTTGATGAATATGCGGATATCAATTTAGCCTATAGCCCACTTGCAATGACGTTAAAAGCTGTTGGTGAGATTGTTGTGATTGCCAATGATGCAGGAGCAGGAATAGACAGCAGCACAGGCATACCAAACCCAACCTTAGATCCAAAACCTGACAATCAAGGGGTTATTCAAGAATACAGCAGGCATAACAATTTAGCCAGTCTTACAATAACCAATGAATTTGCAGGGTTTCGCTTATCGGCTCATTTGGACAAAACCCATTATACCGCCAATGAAACGGTTAAAATTACCAGTATACCAACAAATCTTGGCAGCTTTCGCGTTTCACCAAGTGTTAAAGTCAGTATTTTTGACAGCATGGGCAATCTTGTTGGAATATATCCGCCAACAACCGTCAATCTTGATGTTGCGTTAATAAATCAACCTTTGTTGGCTAAAAACAGCACAACTTTACAAAACACTTGGCATACCGCCCAAAATCGCGTTGGCAATTATACGGCTAAAATTGAACTTAGTCACCAAAATCGTGTTGTGGCATCGGTTATAAAGCCGTTTTCTATCGTTGCCGATGGCGTGATCGGCCAAACCAAAACCACATTGACAACAGACAAGACCCAATACCGATCAAACGATCTTGTGCAAATTCATTCAAGACTGCTAAATACTGCCAGTAATGCTATGGCAACGCCAAGAAAGGTTGTTCTTAACGTTATAGCTCCTACAGGAAAAGTCATCTGGACAAAACAGTATTATTATCCGGAACTTGCTCCAAATGCACTTAAAGACCAATATTTTACCCTGCCACTTTATCAGGCAACAGCAGGAGATTATGTATTAACCAGTACCACCACTGCCCCTGATGGTTTACAGAGCCGTAAAGTTTTAAGCCAACCCTTTAAAGTGTTGCCTGATAGCCAAATAAGCAAGCTATCAGGGGCGATTAAAAGCCAAAATCAGGTAGAAATTGGCGATCCGGTTTACTTTAATTGGCAATTAAAAAACCCAAACAATGCCTTAATTAACAACATTGCCTTAAAAATTGTTTTATTTAGAGCAGACAATACCACGCCCTTTGATACCATTTTTTTACATGACAAGGTATCTACTCAAAACCATATCACAGGCAACAAAATATGGCGATCAACAGGCAGTCATGGAGAGGTGGTGAGTGCGATGTTGGTTGCGACATTTGACGGTGAGGAAAAAGCACTGGCACAAACCCAAGTTAAATTAGTTAAACCCTCAATAACAGCAGTCTTTGCCAATAAAAACCACCAAAAAGACACGTTATTGGTTTATTATAGCTGTGAAAATGGTTGGCATACCTCTTTGAGTAATTCAGGCGGTGCAAAGTTTAATTATCCATGCTTTGATGCAAGAGCGGACATTATTCGATCTTACCTTGATCGTTTAAAAGTAGATTATAAACTGGTTAAACACCCTTGGGAATTTAGGCATGAGTTACAAAGTGGCATTTATGGGCAATATTGGCTACTGGGTGCTATAGAAAAACTAAGCCCACACACATACAAAGAACTTTTAGCAAGGGTGTATACAGGCGAAAACCTGTTGTTTGATGCAGGAATGCACAGTTGGTTAAATCATGAGTTATTCAAATTAGCAGGCGTAACGTATCAAGGACGACTGGCGATAAACTCATCACAAATTATCCCAAATATCCAATATTTACCACTTACGACCGACAAAAACATTGATACAGCCGTTTTAAACACACAAATGCGTGTCAAAGCAAAACCTTTGCATAGTAATTGGGCATTGTCTTTAATGCCAAATAGCTCTGCAACACAAGTTTGGGCGGTATTTGACAATCGATTTAACGCCATTAGTGCCGCTCCGTATGGCAATGGCTATCCCATAGCTGTGTCATTTGATTTAATTCGCAGTTTGGATTTGGCAAGAACAAGCAAATTGCCAATTTACCAAAATAATGCCAATGCCTCCCAATTGCGTTGGCATGGTATTTTATCACAACTGCTTAAAGACCGCAAAGTCAAATCTCGTGCTGAATACACCCCAAGCGAACCTGTTAAAATTCCAATCACGCTAAATAATCACTCAAATAACAAAAAACAAGTTACTGTTGAGGTTATTTTGCCAAATACAGCACAGTGGCTTAGCCAAAAAGACGATATTTTTGGATTTATTAACAAAACCAAACGCTACCAAATTACATTATATCCTAAACAGTCATTAAATGAATTATTAACAATCCGTTTGCCAGAACAAGCAGGTTTGCACACGGTCAAGGTTAAAATAACCGACTCCAATAAAGTGATTAATCAGCTAGAAAGTCGCTATTTGGTTAAAGATATTGACAGTCGGATCAAAGTGTTAAAGCAACACATTGGCTCATGGCGTGTTGTTGGTACAAATGGTGCGTTGGCACTTAGTGCTAAAATCCAAATTGGATTAATTCAAACCCATTTAAACACAAAAGTTTATGAACTTGCGGTTTATGAAGCAGCCAATCTGACAGCCATGTTGTCTAAAATGCAAGACACACCCACCCACAACCTCATTAAACTGCATAATGAAGCCAATGAACTGTTGCGGGCGTTACAAATCAAATGGTATTTGGCACGACAAGGTAAAACACCACTGCCTTAAAACCTTGTCATTTTATCAAAGTCATTGCATCAAATTTATTATAAGGACACACCGATGAGCCTTTTTTACAAGATTGACAAACCAAAGCCAGATAACCAAACCTTAGACTATAAACCGACTGTATTAACCAAAGCGGTGAGTGTGCTATGCACCATAACCCTGATTAACGCCCTGCTTCTTCCTGCAATGGCAATGGCACAAAACCACCACAACCAACAAAAAGACATCGAAGCCCAAGCCGTTGCAGGACAAAACGCCTATGAACAACTGGTTAATCTAACCCATCAATACCACCTACAAACCCAAACCCACCAAGCTGAACATAAAAATTACCTAAAAGGCAGAAGCATTTACCGTAAACTGATTGACGGCATAACCGATCTGTTTACCAACAACAACGAAAATATTGATTTATACAACAAAGATGTTGTACATAATACCCATACCAAACTTAACAAAATAGCCAAACAGTTGGCAACTGAACAACAAACCTTACTAAACGATCTTAATACCCAAAAACAAAAACTGTCTCAAATTGGCAACACTAAAGCAGTTGCCGAGCAAGACACACTCATCGCTCAAATACAAACCCGCTATCAAACCTTGCAAACCTTGCTAAAAGATGTCAAGGTTGCCAATGACACCAAAAGCCAATACCACGCCCTGAATGCTTTAAACCAACAGCTTGATAATTGGCAACCCAAAAAATCCCAAACCGACATGGCTCATTTACCTTGGACAATGCCAAACAATCAAGTACGCAAGCCGATTGTCAATCAAAGTAATGCCATTCAACCTGTAAACTTTAGCACAAACCTAAATAGCACAAACCCAAATACAGCACGTTCAGCGATTCATAAGTGGCAAGATACCGAATATCGTATTGGACAATACCTACTTAACAAAACCCATCATAACAATTCACTGGCAATAAGCACTGCCACATCAAGCATAAGCCAAATGGGACAATGGACAGTATTAAATGCCTTGCCCACTCAAGTGCAACCAGCCGACCTTGGTGAAACCGATGACATTCAAATCACCGATGCGATTAAAACCAAAGCCAAACAGCTTGACAACAACCCTGCTAAAATCTACAAATGGGTGCATGACAACATTGAGTTTATGCCAACGTATGGCAGCATTCAAGGCTCAGATTACACCTTACAAACCCTACGTGGCAACGCAACCGATACCGCAAGTTTATTAATTGCCCTGTTGCGTGCAAGTGGCATTCCTGCTCGCTATGTGTATGGCACAGTTGATATCGATGCCAAACAAGCGATGGATTGGGTTGGTGGGGTAAACAGCATAGATGCCGCTCAAAACCTATTGGGTCAAGGTGGCATACCCAATCAAGCCCTTATGGACGGAGCAAAAGCCAAATACTTACGCCTTGAACATACCTGGGTAGAAGCCAATGTCAGTAACTTACCTGCCAAAGGTTCAATTGCCAATACCAAGAACAATCAAAACAATGCTTACCAAAACAATGCTTACCAAAATAATACTTGGATTCCACTTGATGCCAGTTACAAATCCTACCTACGCACCCAAGGCATTGATATTGCCAAAGCCGTACCTTTTGATACTCAAAAACTCATCAATCAAGCCAAATCCACAGCCATCATTGATGAAACAACAGGCTCGGTAAAAAATCTAAACCAAAATGCTGTTAACACCGCCATTGCCAATTACCAACAACAAGTAGAAAATTATCTTAAACAAAACTATCCAAATGCCACCATTGGCGATGTGCTGGGTACAAGTCAGATTAAAGAATACAAAAGCCAGTTTTTAAGCCCTGTATTGCCATATCAAGTTAAAACCGTGATATCTGATTATCAAACCTTGCCTGATGAGATGAGGCATTATTTTGTGATGAATCTTTATCAGGATATTTATGAACGCAATAATACGATAGCACTGGGAGAAAAACCGAGCTTTCATGTCAAAATCCCCACCACCAAACTGCAAGGCAAGCCGTTGGCGTTGTCTTTTAAACCTGCCAGTAAGGCAGATGAAGATATCATCATGGGAATGATGCCAAAGCCTGATAAAAATGGTAATATCGACTCAAGTAAACTGCCAAGCTATTTGCCACGCAGTATTAATATGGCAGCAGAGATTACTTTAGACGGTCAGACGTTATCACAAGGCAATACTTACCCCTTTGGCACAGAAGTTAATCTACAACTGGGTTATCAAACCGCCAGCATGGGTGGTAAAGGCAGTTATCAGATGACCGCTCCACTCAAAAACAAGATTGTACGGGCAGGGGAATATGTCGCAATTGGCTATAACCTACAAGGCATAAGCCAGCAGCAGTTAGAGAAAACCAAAACCACGCTAGAAAATGCCAAAACCCAACTGGAAAAATTCCAAGCGACCAAAGATCAAGTGGTATTGCAAGGGCTAACCAAGCATGACCTAACAGGAGCTATCCTACAAGCAGGCGTACAAAGCTATTTTGCCATTAACCAAGCTCAAGATACCATTGCTGCCAAACAACACGGCAATGTGATTAAACAGCCATTCATGAGTTATGGTAGCTTTGCCACCTATATCCACCCCAATCAACGCTATGGCATTATCTTTGGCGGCAGTCCTAAAGGCATGCAGATGGACATTGATCAATTGATGTATACTGCTGTTAGTAAAGACAATAATAAAGATGAGTTAAAAGCTTTTATCCAAAGTCAAGGAGTGAGACAATCTGCCAATGAACATCTTATCCCCGAGCAATTGTTTGATGATCCAAATACCAAGCAAAAAGAAGCAGAAGGCATATCAGCAGTCAAAGCATTACAAATTGCTCAAGAGCAAGGACAAATAATTTATACCATTACCAAAGATAACTATGCTAAAATCTTACCTAAGTTAAACCATGGTCAAGATGTCATGAATGATATTCGTAATGCGGTGAATGCAGGACATATTGTTACTGCTCATGAAAGAAACATTAGTGTGAAAGGTTGGCATGGTAGTGGGTATATTATCTTAGACCCTTATACTGGTGCTGGGGCGTATTTGATTGATGGTGGGGTGAATGGGGGGTGGGTTAACCAAGATGCAAGCTTAATGCTTTCAACTATTGCATTGACTCATGCTGAGGTTGCTAATTTAGATTTATCTAAGCCTAACGGTCTGTACTTCTATTATAAGTCCTTATTGCACCCAAAGACACTAGATAAACTCACTAAATTTCTTGGTTGGGTTAGCTATTTTATAACAATGGAAATAATATTAAATAATGATAGCTTGGATAATAATAAAAAACTTTTTCAATTATCAACGACAACTTTTACATTTTTTACAACAATGTATTTTACTAACGCTATATTAGGATTCGTAGCACTTGGCTCTATCACATTGGCAAGTGGAATATTGCTGTCTTTAGTAGTCGCTTTTGGTTTAGCAATAGGTACTACGTATATTAATTCAGTTTATAGAGCAAGCAGTTATTATAGAATATTTTCCAATAATTATAAAAGCTATGAGGCATAGTGTTATGGAAATCATTGCAAACCTATTCAAATTAACAATTATTTTATTATTTATCATCAATGTTTTTAAAATAATAATCGATTTTATTTATATTCTTTTTCCAAAGAAACAAGCAAAGATTAAACTCTTAAGAATACATGAAGAAAAAAATCAACATGAAAGCTTTTTCTGCTTAAATATTATTTATGAATATGAATTTAAAGGAGAAATAATAAATGGATCTAAACTAAATTCATTCAATAATATATATAGAAAGAAAAGGTCTGATTTGGAAAGTATAATAAACAAAAGATCCTACAATGGATATATAGATGTTTACGTAAATCCATTTTTCCCAAAAAAATCATACGCTTTTCCTTTGAGATGGAATAAAATTTTTCCTATTTCTAGCATTATAATATCAACTGTAGTATTTTTAATATTGTATTTCACAAGTAATTTATGAAAATTAAAAAGCGTAGTTAATATTTTATACTATTTTTAATTGCCAAAAAATTTACAGAAGCCCTAAAAGTTTACACCCTACAAACCCTACGTGGCAACGCAACCGATACCGCAAGTTTATTAATTGCCCTGTTGCGTGCAAGTGGCATTCCTGCTCGCTATGTATACGGCACAGTTGACATCGATGCCAAACAAGCGATGGATTGGGTTGGTGGGGTAAGTAACATCGATGCAGCCCAAAACCTATTAGGTCAAGGTGGCATACCCAATCAAGCCCTTATGGACGGAGCAAAAGCCAAATACTTACGCCTTGAACATACCTGGGTAGAAGCCAATGTCAGTAACTTACCTGCCAAAGGTTCCATTGCCAATACCAAGAACAATCAAAACAATGCTTACCAAAATAATACTTGGATTCCACTTGATGCCAGTTACAAATCCTACCTACGCACCCAAGGCATTGACCTTGCCAAAGCCGTACCCTTTGATACTCAAAAACTCATCAATCAAGCTAGGTATATTAATATGGAAAACATGATATTTATAATCATTTTAATATTTGCGTTAATATTCAGTGCTTTATTAATGGCTGCAACGAATGGTAGTTCGGATAACAACTATTTTGGCTCTCGTATAACAAAAAGAGACTATACCATATTCATTTATATTTTCATTTTTGTAATGCTGATTACTGCTGTTTATATTATTTTTTTCTTAAAGTTTTGACATGTATTTCATAGTTTTTTAACTCATGAAGTAGCGATGATGCAAGCAGGCGTACAAAGCTATTTTGCCATCAACCAAGCTCAAGACACCATCGCCCAAAAACAAACCAATATCATTACCAACCCTTATATGAGTATTGGCACGTTCTCAACAAAAATGCGAACAGACTACCGCTATGGTATTGCAACTCGGATAACGCCAGTTGGTATGAATATGGATATTGACAGAATCCTATCTCAAACTGTTAATAAAGATAATGATAATAAAAAAGTTATTGCCTACAACCAAGCAATGGGTATGTTACAAAGTTTAAATGAAAATGCCGTACCCGAAATGCTGATGAATACCAAAGATGAGAAAAATGTCGAAGGTGTGTCAGCGGTAAAAGCCATTCGGTTAGCAATGCAACAAGGACAAGTTCTTTATACCATTAATAAAGATAACTATGCTAAAATCCTACCAAAACTTAATCATGATAGTGAAACGATGAATGATATCCGTAATGCGGTGAATGCGGATAAAGTGGTAACGATTCATGCAAGTGCAATTACTCATTTAAAATGGCATGGCACAGGCTATATCATTACTGATACCGCAACGGGTGCTGGTGCCTATATGATTAGTGGTGGGTTTAATGGTGGAGATATAGAGGGAATAAATTTATTATCAACTAACTTCCTAAATTTTCTAGGTTATGAGGCTATGGTTGCTGATAATTTCAGAAACTATTTTCATAGTTTAGCAGAGATTGTTAAAGATACTAAAACTATGAGTTTTTTAGATAAAGTGGGTAGGTTTTTAGTTCCTTCAAGATTCTTAGTAAATATACTAAGTACGCCTTCAGATTGTTACCATAAGTCTATAGTATATGTAGGTATAATTACACTAACAGCTTTCCAGTTACTATTAGAAAAGACAATTTTCTTGATGGGTTTTACAGGCTTTGGTATTCTTATTGCGGTTGGCATGGTTATTATTCAAGATATCTTATTCACCTACATGGTTAACAGTCTCATAAGTGAAGGATGTAAACGTCGAGAGGATTAACTATGAAATATTCAATATTTTGGGTAATTACCATTTCATGTTTTGTTATAGGTATTAGAGAACTAAATTATTTAATATTCCTATGCGGTATAATATTTAATCTATACGTCATAATTACTAACTATTATTCAGAATTTTTTTTAAATTTATTTTTATCTGGTTCCTATAGTCAAGAATTAATGTATAAAATTCAAAAGGGTCATATTATTTATCTTAGTGGTGGAAGCTCAATATACTACCCATGCATTAAGTTTATTTATGAAATAAATAATAAAAAATATAAGGGTAATTTTTCATATGATGTTAGATTTTTTTCTCCTGATATCAACGATGCTGAGAGCTTTGCTACATCATTAAATAGAATTAAATTTTACTATTCTCCTAAGAATCATAAAATTTGCTTTCCAATTAAGCCACTAAATAAAGCAATGGTTAAAGAGAAATATTATTTAATATGTTTATTTCTTATTCAAATACTGGGTTTGATATTCATACGAACAAATTTAGACAAAATGACATTGACTTAGCAATGAGTGCCAAACCTAAAGAGGTAATTATGGACATTGACCGTATCTTAAAACAAACGGTTGATAAAGATAATAAAGTAAACAACGTAACAGCATTTAACCGCTCAACTGGCATTAGAGAATCGCTCAATGAAAACTTGATTCCAGAGCAGTTGTTTGATGATCCAAACACAAAACAAAAAGAAGCTCAAGGCATATCAGCAGTCAAAGCATTACAAATTGCCCAAGAGCAAGGACAAATAATTTATACCATTACCAAAGAAAACTATGCTAAAATCTTACCAAAGCTTAACCACAGCTTAGATGTCATGACTGATGTGCGTAATGCAATTAATGCAGGAAAAGAAGTAACCATTAGTCAAACACAGGTACATGCATTCGGTTGGCATGGAACAGGATATATTGTGCTTGATCCAACCACAGGAACAGGAGTGTATTTGATTGGGGGTGGGGTTGATGGGGGTTTTTTGAACTTCTTTGGAGAAAATGCAAATCCTTTTGCACTAGCTTTGGGTGCAGTTTCTGTATTAGCAACTTTAGGCTCTGTAAGTCTACCGATAACTATCGCTATTCTATCTATATCATTTTTCGTAGGAATTATGGTTACTTTGGCAACAAACCTAACTTTAATTGAAAATAATTGTCCTGATACTACGATAATAATGAATTCCGTATTAAACTTTATTGGGTTTACTTTGGGTGTTTTCCTTAAAGGAACAGGTACAGCAATAGTAACTGCTTTTTCTTCATGGTTGTACAACAACATTCTTCCTTCAGTTGCACCTTTATGCAAATATAAATAGGGAGGACATTATGGATTTATTTAATGAAAATATACTAAATGCATCTAATAAGGAAAGAATTGAGTTTTTTTTATTGACGTATTTTTTTGTAATTGTTGGTTCTTGGTTATACCAGAAGTATTTTTGTAAAAAAATTGAACCCAATCTTGTAATTGTTGTTGGTGCATTATCAGTCATACCATATTTCTTCATCATATCAATTTTGTTATGGAATAAAATTTCTTGCATCTTTATTGGCTTATTATTTGGTTTTCTAACAACAAGAAAAATTTCTTAAAGTAAATTTGGTTAAAGCTACCTTAACTTCCAAGATTGGATTTCTATTTTTCAAACCCCACCAATCTCAAAAAAGGCAAATAAAAGGCAGATTTGGTGAGTTCTAGTGATTTGATTAATAACACTTGTAAAATGGGAAAATGATGTACTACAGTCAAGTCTTACCAAAGCTTAACCACAACTTAGATGTCATGAATGATATTCGAAATGCGGTGAATGCTGGACGTATTGTTACTGCTCATGAAAGAAACATTAGTGTGAAAGGTTGGCATGGGACAGGCTATATCATCCTTGATCCAATCACAGGAACAGGGGCGTATTTGATTGGGGGTGGGGTTGATGGGGGTATATAACAAGTGATAATGCCTCTTTAATAAATACACTGGCATTATCATATATAGACAGTAAAACTTTTTTAATGGAAAAGCCTTGGTTTTCTAAATCACTTCTTGAAACATATAAGTTTAGTCAAATTTCTAAATATATAGGTTTAGCGGGTTTATTAATTAGTTTAACTTATATTTCTAATAATGATGACTTAACAATAAATCAAAAGTATTTTCAAGTGTTTACCAATATTTTAGGATATTCTTTAATTGCGTATATTGGCAATGCTATTATGCTAGCAACGCCTTTATCTATTGGCATTATTCTTTCTGTGATTATGGCTCTTACCATTGCCACATCTATTATATTAATAAATGATTTATACGGATTTAATATAATAATATATAAAAATAAATATAATATAAGAAGTGTTGTATATAAAACATAAGGATAATTATATGATATTACTCATAGTGTTGGTATTATCAGGGGTTTTAATATTTACAATAGGTTTTT
Source organism: Moraxella macacae 0408225 (assembly GCF_000320365.1). Lineage (GTDB taxonomy): Bacteria > Pseudomonadota > Gammaproteobacteria > Pseudomonadales > Moraxellaceae > Faucicola > Faucicola macacae. The sequence continues at coordinate 511,074 of NZ_ANIN01000001.1, read as the reverse complement.
TGATAATATTAGACTTATCATTTCTTTTTTTTCCAAAAACTAAAGGTAGAATTATAGAAAAACACATTTATTATAGAAATTTATCACATATAGATACTGTAATTGATAATTGGTATTTTTTACATATAACCTATGAGTATAGAGTTAATAAAAAAATCTATACGTCAAATAAGATAAATTTTTTTAACAATGTAATGCGTAGAAAATATCATGATATTGATAGATTGATTAATAAATCAACTCAAGATAATACAATATTTGTTTACTATTTTCCTTTAAATCCTAAAATTGCTATTATTTATCCACTTAAATGGAATAAAATATACCCCTTAACTTCACTCATAGTATTTGGTTTTGTTTTTGCAATATTATTGCATTTTTAAGTGTTAAAAATATTCATATTAATTCTTGGTAGTGTTCGGTGAACTAAAGGCATTTGAATGATGGATATTAAAAATATTTTAAGCAATAAAATGTGGATTATAAATATAAAACAATATAAAATTATTGAAAATGATATTTATAAGGAATTTCATGATGTTATACAGTATTTATAGCATGACATAAAATTATGGAAAATTCCTTTTTTTTAATTCACCTTTAGTGTTGCCAAAATTAAGTTTATCAGCCAATGTCATGAATGATATTCGAAATGCGGTGAATGCAGGACGTATTGTTACTGCTCATGAAAGAAACATTAGTGTGAAAGGTTGGAGTGGTTCGGGTTATATCATTATTGACCCTTATACTGGTGCTGGGGCGTATTTGATTGGGGGTGGGGTTGATGGGGTTTTACTTTTCCATCGTACAGCGAAGCATTTAACCAAGATTTTTTTATAGGGTTAACCAATAGTGAAATATCCGTTCTATTTGAACCAAATTCAAGTACTGTAAAATGGATTGCCTTTTCGACAGTAGCTTTGGGTGTATTTATTACAAACCTTAATATACTGATCAGTAAAAGCAAATGCTTATTTGATAGTCAAAAAAATTCTCTTAAAAATGGACTTTCTGCTTTAAGTTTGGCAAGTACAATACCTTCACCTTATCATAACCCATTATTAGGAGGGGTGGCATCTTTCTTAGGAACTCTTTATATATTATTTCAATCGATTCATTTAATAAAAACAAATCATGCTATTGGTGAATGCTAATGGGAATTAAATATGAATTTTATTTCTTAAATTCATGGCAAAAATTAATAGTTTTAGCACTTGTATTATTTATCATACAAACAATACGAGTACTATTTTTACAGCCAGCAACAAATAATATATTGATAATTATATTAATATGTTTGTTGTTTTTAATATTTGGCTTTAATAGCTGCATAAAAAACAAAAAAATTATTATTACAAAAGATGGATTGAATACCGAAAATAGTTTTTGGGGTTTCAATAATAATTTTTATAATTGGAGTGATATTGTTGTCCAAGATAATGAAAAATATTTTATAATAAGAGAAAGCTTTAATAAAAAAATATACGTTATACCATTTTTTTGGGGAAATAAAGATAATCACAACATCTTGGATATTGTTCTTAATTATAAATATCATAATTACAATATTGATTAAAAACCACCTTCTGCAAAAAACTTATAAAAATTTAACTTTTAATTAAAGTTTGGTATTTTATTAATAAATACTGTAAAACCATATGTTTCCCAAGTTCACGCATTTGGTTGGCATGGAACTGGTTATATTGTCCTTGATCCAACCACAGGAACAGGAGCGTATTTGATTGGGGGTGGGGTTGATGGGGGTTGGACTGATTATCCTTTTTTATCAGATATTGCGTTGTTTTTATCGACTTTGTTGTTAGGTTTGTCTGATTATGATAGCGATTTAAAAGATAACGCATACAACAACGTAAAGTATGGAAAAAATGAATACGTTATTCGAACCAGCTTTCACCCCGATGCTCAATTGAATCATATTGAGAGATTGAATAAATTGAGTAAAATAGCAGGTTGGGTTGGATTGGTGGCTGCGAATGTGTTGGTTTTTAATAACGACAGTTTATCCACCAGCAACAAGATAGGTCAAATAAGTGTTAATACATTAGCTTTTTCTTTAATCGCTTCTCTTGCTATAGTCGCAGGTCCTCTAGGCTTGGCTACTTACTTAATGGCTATTATAATGACAAGTGTAGCTGCAATGTGGATTAACAGCAATATATTTTCTTATAACTTTATCCGACGTAATGAGTATAAGGAGGATTATTATGCGTAATCAAATTGCATATGAAGCCTATATGGGATTTCTGCTAAAATCTTTATTTTGGATTGGCTTCATATGTATAATCGTTGTATTTATCTTGATCTTAATCGATGCTCTATTTATTCTACTAGCACCTCGTTGTAAAGCAGATGTTGTACGATCAGGCATTGTGCCGATTGGAAAGAAAACAAGATTTGTTGATGCACATGGTGTTTTTATTTTGTATTCATTTTCATATAAAAATCAAACATATGAATCTTATCATTTAAATTCTTATGGAAGAGTAACTGTAAACGGATATTATAAAGCATTAGATATACTGAATAATAATATTAAAGACAATCAAATAACAGTATATATCTGCCCATTCAAGCCCAAACTATCAATAGTTTTACCTTTTCAAGGAATTTTTGCATTAAAATTAGAGCTTTTAATTATATTATTAGGGTTTCTTATTTCAGCAATAATTTTAGATTATATTTGATGTTATAGTACAGACAGTTACCATGCAATTAGCTATAATCCACAAGACATAAACAAGCAACAGCCATAAAAACCAAACAAACATTCGCTATTTTAGGAAAATAACATGAGCCCAGAGCTGATTAGATTTTTCACACTTAGAAATTTTAAATCCGATAATAAGTCCTTTCTTGCCTTGGCAGAGTTAGATTATGCTGATAAATATTGTACGAAATTTGGATTTCCTATTTATCCGTATACTTTTAATCCTGAAACAAAAGAAAAAGATCTTCAAGATTTTGAAAATGAGATTTCAAACTGGCTTGAAAAAGACCGTGTAGAAGCTCTAAATAGTATTAGAAATAACAGAAAGATGCTTAATCCGTATAAAGATTGGACAGAAGTTCCATTTGAATACCTTAATATCCATTATACAGGCTTTAGTGGGCTTGATGCTAAGGGATTTTTTTATACGCCAGCAGTTATTTACAATGTTTTGGAAAGAGCAGATGAAAGATTAAACAGTGCGGCAGTTTTATGGTGGTTTTTTAGACTAAATGATGAGTTTTTAAAATATCGTTCAAATGATTTATTGAAATTTTTTAATGATTTCCAGCTAACTCTGCTTATTGAATTTTTAAATGTTTTTGGTAACGGTAATACTGGATTAACATCAGCAATAAATCTTAGTTTAGGCATATTATCCTTATCTGTCTACCCTGCTTTGGCTATTGCTTTGATGTTTCCTTTATTAATATAAGGAGATTCATTGGCAGAAGCAGTAGGAAAACACTGCAATATTATTGCAAACCCAGTGAGCAATGGAAGTACATAGCTATGTTCTTTGTTTACAATGAAGTTTCCTTAATCATGTGCATTCAAGTCTCATTTTTTGTGATATTTATCTTAAAAAAAGAGCATAAAAGATTTGTTACATACTCTAAATCTTGGTTTGTATATACTATTTCACTATTGATAATTAGTTTTTTACTTGGATTTTTATCTTGGTTTGTGTTGAGTGTTTTATATGAAATGTGGTTCTTCAGACAATCAACATCAGCAAGTAACATATATATTATGCTTTCTTATCCTGTCAGTTCTTTTCTCATATCTTTTTTTGCAGTAAGACGGCTTAGAGAAACAACTTGACTTTTAACTAATAAATCTTTGATTTAGGTGGAGAGGTGCTTAAACCCCACTTTCTCTAAAAAGGGTTGGTAAAACTCTAATTCGATAGGATCTAGCAGTTCATCGGCTATTTGGTTGGCATGGAACTGGTTATATTATCCTTGATCCAACCACAGGAACAGGAGCATATTTGATTGGGGGTGGGGTGAATGGGGGTTTTTGAATTTCTTTGGAGAAAATCAAAATTTAATTGTCATTGGCTTAGGTCTAATCGCTTTAGCTAGTTTATCATTTCCTTTTTTAAGTGTTATAGTAACCATAATTACAACTTTTTCAGCTTTAATGATTACGGCAGCTAATAATCTTTCGTTGATTGAAGCAGGTTGTCCTGACTGGTACATATCCGTTAATAGCTTATTGAATTTTCTAGCCATAGCTGTAGGTGTGTTTCTCAGTGCAGGTATTGGTGAAATAATTTTTTCTACCATAACTGGCTGGGTGTATACTTCTGCCACTTCATCTCAAATGGTACACGACGGTTGTAGAATAAGCAATAGTATAGGAAAGAAATGATTAATTATATTTTTTTGTTAGAAAAAATTTCTATTGGATATATATTTAGTATACTTATATATTTAATTTTATTAATGAAGACAAATGCATCTTTTAAATTATACAGTTTGTTTAATCTAGCCTTTATATATAATTATGATATTTGCAAACATATTAATAGATATATATTTTTCAATAAATTATTATTTAAATGGTTTTGGAGTAGATTTAAGTTTTTTTAATCATTGGAATGATTTCATCATATATTGTTTTAAAATTAAATAGTATCAAAAATTAATTTAATGAGATTAATATGTTTATCACATCTATCGTTACATTGCTTATCTCATTCTATATTAGTAGTATATATACGGTAAGCAAAACAGGAAAGCGTGATATAAATCTATCAATAGCTGTATCTTTGATATCTCTAGCAACGTTTTTTTGGGCTAGCTAGCTTTTTTTGGTCTTATAATTTACCTTTATCGATTTTGGTAGGTGTATTAGGCGGAGTATTTTTAACAAAAAAAATTATTTGCTAATAAATGTAGCACTTATATTAAATATATTAGCATTATCTTGTATAGATGACAAAATTTTTTTAAGAGAAAATACTTATTTTTCTAAATAACTTCTTGAAACATATAATCTTAGTAAAATTTCTGGCATTTAAAACCTCGCACCATCAAACCTCGCCATGAATGAGACAATCTGCCAATGAACATCTTATCCCAAAGCAGTTGTTTGATGATCCAAACACAAAACAAAAAGAAGCTCAAGGCATATCAGCAGTCAAAGTATTACAAATTGCTCAAGAGCAAGGACAAATAATTTATACCATTACCAAAGCAAATTATGCTAAAGTCTTACCAAAGTTTAACTTAATAATTTAAAACCCAGTGAGCAATGGAAGTACATAGCTATGTTCTTTGTTTACAATGAAGTCTCCTTAATCATGTGCATTCAAGTCTCATTTTTTGTGATATTTATCTTAAAAAAAGAGCATCAAAAATTTGTAGAAACAATTTGACTTTTAACCAATAAATCTTTGATTTAGGTGGTGTTGTTATGGGTTGCAATTATTCTTAAGTTTTTACTTTTTTTAAAAATCAATGCATCATGTCAAAATTATAATATGGCGTTATGATATAAAAAACTTAATATCAATGTATGTTGGTTTTAAATACTCAATTATGCAAAGCCGTGATGTCATGTTAAATTAATCATTACGCTTACTTATGGTTGTGCATGTAAAACCTATGTCAAACAACGCATAACCACAACAAAATTTTAATCCAAGTTCTAAGGCTAAACTCTAAGGAGAGCAAGATGCTCATCGGAATCCCAAAAGAAATTAAAAACAACGAAAATCGTGTCGGTTTAACCCCAAGTGGCGTGCATGCTTTGGTGGCTCGTGGTCATACTGTGTTGGTTGAAACGGGTGCAGGTAGTGGCTCACAATTTGCCGATGCCGATTATGAAGCGGTTGGAGCAAAAATCGTTCCCAATGCCAGTCAGGCTTGGAATGTGGATATGGTGATTAAAGTCAAAGAGCCGCTAGAGAGCGAGTATGGCTTTTTTAAAGAGAATTTGACGTTATTTACCTATTTGCATTTGGCGGCAGAAGCCCATTTAACCCAAGCTTTGGTGGATAATAAAGTTACCGGCATCGCTTATGAAACCGTGCAATTGGCTGATGGTTCCTTGCCGCTACTTACTCCCATGAGTGAAGTGGCAGGGCGTATGAGTACGCAAATCGGGGCTCAATTTTTACAAAAGTTTTATGGCGGTAAGGGTATTTTGTTAGGCGGTGTGCCAGGGGTACAAAAAGGCAAAGTTACCATTGTCGGTGGCGGTGTGGCTGGCACAGAAGCTGCCAAAATGGCGGTCGGTTTGGGAGCGGACGTCACCATTTTGGATTTAAATCCAAAACGGCTAAGACAGTTGTCTGAATTGTTTGGCAACAATGTGCATACTTTGATATCCACGCCGTTTAATCTTGCTAAATGCGTGGAACAAAGCGATTTGGTCATCGGTGCGGTGTTGATTCCAGGAGCTTCTGCTCCAAAATTGGTTACCGATGCCATGATACAATCGATGGCGGCAGGTGGCGTGGTGGTGGACATTGCCATCGACCAAGGCGGCTGTTTTGAAACCACCGACCGCATCACCACGCACGATGATCCAACCTACACCAAACACGGCATCATTCATTACGCCGTTGCCAACATGCCAGGGGCTGTGCCACGCACGTCCACCATGGCGTTATCCAATGCCACTTTGCCTTACGCCATTGCTTTGGCGGATAAAGGCTACAAACAGGCTTGCCAAGATGACCCAGCCTTAATGAAAGGCATTAACACCCTAGGTGGTAAGGTTACTTACAAGGCAGTGGCCGATGTGCTTGGACATGACTATGTTGATGCTAAAGAGTTGATTTAATTATAAAGCATTAAATTAAAGCAACTTGAATTAAACGCGGTTTAAAGTAACGGTATTGGTTAAAATGGCTAATACCGTTTAAAGCGTTTTGCTGTAAGAAATGGGTAACTTTGTCAAATATCGACACAGTTGTGCAATTTGTTACAAAAAAACCATACGCTGATGTGAAAATTTACGACAACTTACCAAAAAATTCTCTATAATAATAACCAACTTTTTTTGTGAAATTTTATTTTTTTAACTTTATTTTTTAACTTTATTTTTTTTTAAGGAAAGATCATGTTTAGCAATGTCAAATCAGATCCGTTAGATGTGTTGCTTTTTAGTATCGGTTTGCGTTTAGCACAGCTTGCCAAAACAGGCGATAGCAAATTTAAAAGCCTGCTCGAAAACCGCCATTTTAGCATTCAAATAGGCAGTGAGGTCGATCAGGTTTTTCGTACTTTTACGGTTAACAACGGCTATTTTATTCAGGTATCAGGCAAAGCACAAGACCCTGAATTAACCATTACTTTTAAGGACTCGATGACGGGTTTAAAACTGCTTGCAAAAGGTGATGCCACGGCATTGATGGTTGGGATTCAAAATAAAGATGTGGTTATATCAGGGGATTATTCGTTATTGATGTGGTTTAACCAAGTTGCCAAATTTATTGTGCCACCAATTCCTGAACCATTAAAGCCCATCGTTGATCAGGCAAAACCGCTGTTGGAAAAAATCACACCAATTGTGCAAGATTTATTTGGCAAAGCGACGGCATTTTTTGACAGCAAAACCACATCTGATGAAAAAACCGTTCGTGGCGAAAGCAAATATTTTAAAGTAGAAGACGTAGAAGACAGCGAACAAGCCCAAAATGATGATTCAACAATTGTTGACAATTTAAAAGAAAAAGCCCATGAACTGAAAGAAACCGCCGAAAACAAACTGGAAGAAGTCAAACTAGAAGCACAAGTGAAACTTGAAGAGGGCAAAGAAAAACTAAACGAGCTGAAAGAAACCGCGGAAAATAAATTTGACGAGGTGAAATTAGAAGCCGAAATTAAGCTTGAAGAGGGCAAAGAAAAACTTGATGAATTAAAAAGCACAGCGCAAGAAAAAGTTGCGAATGTTAACGAAAGACTTGATGCGATGAGTGGCGAAACCAAAGAAAAAATTGCAAACCTAAAAAAAGATATTGCCAATAAAGCCAACACCACAACAAATAATGATGAAATAGGCAGTTTTGCTGATTTTTCTCAGCATATCGATGAAGCGTTTGACACCAAGCCTGCACCTCACGGCGAGGTAAATCCTGATTTGCAGTTGGATAACAAATTGGCAGAAAAATATAGCAAAGACTTTGATGTAAAAACCTCAAAATAAACCAGCTTTAATATTTTTTAAAAAACCTTGTTTTTGCAAGGTTTTTTTAATTTTCTTGCTCAAGCAAATGCTCATACCGTTTATCTGTCAACGTTTTCATAAACGCCACCAACGCGTCCACTTTTCTGTCGGTGAGTTTTTGGGCTTTTAATTCGTCAAGGCTAATGTTATCCGCCACTTCAGGCCCAGCCCACGGCTCGCCCGTTTCAGGATTGATGGTGTTGTCAGGATTGTTATATTTGTCATAAAACAGCACCACAGTACGCAAATCTTTAAACACGCCATTGTGCATATACGGGGCGGTAACGGCAACATTGCGCAGCGTGGGGGTTTTAAATTTGCCCTTTTGTGCTAAATCGTTAATATCAGGGTGAGCCAGTAAACCAGTGTCCACAAAATCGGCTTCAACTTGCCCAAGTGCAAGCAAATTGGGGTTTTGTGGTACACCAATGTTGTGAAATTGATGGTTGCTAAACACTTCAAATTTGTCGTCTTCTTTTGACGTGGTTAATTTATGGCAAGTGTGGCAATTGACGTTGTTGTTAGAAAAAAACAGCGTTCGCCCTAAGTCTTCTAGCGGCGTTAATTCGTATTCACCTTTTAAATAGCGGTCGTATTTGGAATCAAATGGGGCAAAAACCGCCGTTTTTTCAAAAGCGGCAATGGCATCGGTCATGGCGTGATAGGCGGCATCGGTATTGTGCCAAATGTCGTTGCCATACAGGCGTTTAAAGGCGGCGTTATAGTTGCTGTCGGCTTGTAGCCGCTTGACAATCAAGGCTTTATCGCTGCCCATTTCTAGCGGATTGAGTGGCGGCTGGCTGGCTTGCGAGGTCAAATCCGCCGCTCGTCCGTCCCAAAATTGCCCGCCAACAAACACGCCGTTTTTGTCGTCAAAATGAAACAATGGTGAAAATTTGGCATAGCTTGCGGTGGGCGTGTTGCGATTGCCAAACGAATGCCCGTCATCGCCCAAAGATACCACCTTTTTGGCGGCGGTGGTTCTGCCATCGGCAAAGCCCAAGGCGGGGTCGTGGCAAGTTGAGCAGCTCATGGTTTGGTTTTTGGATAGGCGTTTGTCGTTAAAAAGCTGCTCACCCAATTGCTCTTTGTCATTTTGCTTGACAAGAGTTTGATTTTGTGCTAGTGATTTATTCACCAATAGCAAAAAAATCAGCACAAGGCTAATGCTGGTCAAAATGGTGAACAGTTTTGGCTCGGCGTTTTGCATACCATGCTCCAAAATCAACAAAAGGTTGTAGCAATAAACCCTTTACGCTGCGGTAGTTATCTAAGTTTTTTAGCCCAAATTGTTGCGGCTTGTCAAAATCTGTGCTAAAGGCGTGCGTATTATGCCACCAATCAAACACGCCCAAATAACCGCCAAAATTTTTATGAGAATTGGCAGTGCTGTGGTGCAATTGGTGCTGGGCAGGCGAGATAAACCATTTTTCCAGCCATTTTGGATAGCGTAAATAAATGTGCGAATGGCGCAGGTTGCCACCAATCAGGCTAAAAATTGCCACCAAAGCATTTGCCCCAAAAATGGTTACAAAATTAAGCTGCGTGCCAAACAGCCACAAACAAAGCCCCGTAACGATGCCTACGCTTAACGCATATCGCAGCCCAAACAGCAAATTTTCCACAGGATGCACGCGGTAAAAGGTCAGCGGATTAAGCTGTGTGGCACTGTGATGCACCTTGTGAAAATGCCACAAAAACCCCACCGTATGCAGCCAGCGGTGCAGCCAATAACGGCTAAACTCGCCTGCGATAAAAATCAGCAGCGTATAAATCACGCTCACCGCCCAAATTGGCATGTTTGTTACAAATGGAGCGTGCAAAAAAGTTAAAGTTTTTAACGTCAAACTTGCCACCGATTTTGCCGAAAACAAAAGCGGCACAAGCAAATAGCTTTTTATCAGCCACACCACAACAAAATATTGATAATCCAAAATAGATTGCGGATGCAGCCAGTAGTTTTTAGCTTGCGTTTTTAACTCGCTAAGCGACAAGCGTTCACTGGCAAGCCGCTTTTTTTGCACCCCATAAAACATAAGCGCCAATACGGCAGCACTTGCCAAATAGCCCCAATACAGCCTTTGGCTTGAGCTAAATAAATACTCGTCAATTAGGGGCAAATTGAACATCAATCGCCGTCCGCTTCCAAAATCACCGCCGCCACAGGCAAGGCGTGAATTAAGTTTTGGTAATAGCCGCTTTGCAATTGATTGACGGTATTATACAATGCCACGGTTGCTTGCTGCCTGCTTGCTAGTATGTCGGGAGTTAATTCACGCAATTGACTTTTGGCATTGTTAAGCAAAACTTGATTATCCGCCAAAACTGGCTCGGCATTATAAATTTGAGCAATTTGCACCAAATTGGCATAATCTTGCGGCGTGATTAGCTCGCTTTGCGTGTCCAAAATTGCTTTAATGGCATCTAAACTTAAGCCACTTAAATAAAATTCAGCCCGCTCGCCGCTCGGTTTATTATCATATTTTTTAGAAAGCCCCGCCACATCAGCAATCCGCCACTCTTTTAAAAAGTGGCTTTGGCTTGCTAACGTGTTAATCAGCATGGAGAGTGATTTTTTGGGTTCGGCTAAAAACTGTGGTTTTTGAGCCTTATAAGTGTCATCAATCGCGGTTAATTGGCGGCAAATATTGTCGTTAATGGCGGTGGCAAGTTGTAATTCTCGCTCGCTTAAACTGTCATCTTGGTATAAAACCGCTTCTAAGGCATTGATGGTTTTGTAAGAATTTTTAAACAATGCGACGTTTGGTGGCTGATTGTTGTTTACCACTTTTTGCATTTGCTCGCGGATATTTTCGTTGCCAATGTGAAAAATGTCCAAATGGCGCGGAATGTCAGTGGCGTTGATGTCCAGCTCGCCTGCGATGTAAGTGGCTTCTACTTTTTTCCACGCTAGGGCTAAATTGCGAAAATCTTGGTGCAAGTTTTTTGTACGCTCGCCTGCTGTGGTGTTTTGTAAAGTTTTGCTTAACATTTGGCAAGCGTTTACGGCGTTGTGAGCGTTTTTTTGCAACACGTTGTCATAGATACTGGCTAAAATTTGCTGCTCGTTTTGAGCGGTTGGCTGCGACTGTTGCGGTTGCGGCGACTGTTGTTGAGCAATGGCAAGCGTGCTTAACCCTGCAATGCTCGCTGCAATTAAGCCGATAACAATGGCGGTTTGTTTGACTTGTTGTTTCATCGTATGCCCTATAAACTGTTAAGAAAATCTAACAAAGCCTTGCGGTCAATGTTGTCCAAATTGGCAAATTGTTGTTTTGAGTTTTGGGCCTCGCCGCCATGCCACAAAATCGCCTCGGTGATGGTGCTGGCTCGTCCGTCGTGCAAGAGCGGAATTTCGGCACGGCTTTTTGCCCCCAAGCCCCACAGCGGCGTGGTTCGCCAAAATTGCGGGGCGGCGTCGTATTCTGGGCGTTTATCACTTAAATCCGCCCCCAAATCGTGCAACAATAAATTGCTATACGGGTAAAATTCAACGCCGTCTTTGGTTTTTTGCATCGGTTTGTGGCAAGTTGCACAGTGCAAAGTGTTAAATAATTGTTGCCCTTTTGTATGTGTTTGGTTATTGCTTATTGCTAAAGTATTGCTAGGAGCTTTTAAATGCTGCAAATAAAACGCAATCGCCGTTAAACGCTGCATGGGTAAATCCACGCCTTTGCCGTGCGAGCGGGGCAAATTGTGGCAAGCGGTTTGTTTTATGGTGCAATTTTCGTGCGGATACAGCGGATTGGTTAAGCCCATATCGTTAAAAGCGGCGTCGGCGGTTTGCATGACAAGGCTTGGCATGGCGGCTTTGTGTCCAAAACGCCCGATGGCAAGGCGGTTTTTTTCTTTGTCAACCGTATAATTAACCTTGCCAAAAATGCCGTCGTGATTGGCATCATTTTTATCCACGCTTGCCAAAATGTCGGCATCGGCAATTTGTTCAATTAAGCCTACGCCCACCAGTAGCGGTGCGATGCGTAAACTTATCGTGGTATCGCTATCGGGTTTACCATATTGCCACTGGCTTACCTTGGGAATGGGTTTTTTTAACTGAACCGCTGTGCCATCACCAAGCGTAACTTGGCTTTGCTCCCATACAACGTCGGTTTTGGCTTCAAAAGGCATGCCATTTGTGCCGTTTATCGCCAATTGTGTACCGTATGTCGTATCACTGGGGGTGAGTTGCTGATAATCGCCGTATTTGTGTTTATCGGGTTTGGATAATTTAAACACAAGCAGGCGCGAATTGTCATCGTCAAGGGCTTGTTTGTGGCGAGTTGGACGATGGCACGCCGCGCACGCATTGGCATTAAATAGTGGCCCAAGCCCATCGCGCGCGGTGGTGGCGCTCGGAGCGGTTACCCACGGCACGCTAAAAAACGACCGCCCAAGCATAAAAATATCCAGTTCATCGTCCGAAAGATGTGCAATTGCCTTGTTGCTTGGCAAGTTGGCACGGCTTTCAAACAAGCCTGCTAGCGATGGTTGTGGCTGCGATTGTGATTGAATTGAGAGCGGTGATTGTTTAGCATTTTTAAACGCAAAACCGTTTAAACTAAACAATCCGCCCACAATCGCAATTGCCAATAAACCAAGGTTAACCCTCAATCTTGGTTTCTTCTTGGTCGGTAACGTCATCGGTGGTAAGATTTATGCGATAAGTTTTGGCAACGTCAATCATTTTATCACCAAGGCGTCGCAATTCGTTTTTTAGGCTGACAATGTTTAGCACTTCTGCGGTATTTTGCGGCTGCACTTGATAATCAAAATGCATGGAAGTTTTTGCCAATTGGTCAATTTTGGCGATGCGTTTGTCAATGCTTGCCACCATTTTGTCAATTTCGGCCTTATCGGTAGGATTTAGCGTGTTGATTAATGGCATTTTATCCTGCTTTTTGCCTTGATAACTGCCATAAACGATGTTTTTAAAGCCCTCAAAATTTTGCATGATGTCGCGATGCGTGTTATCCGAAAAGCACGAATGCTCGTCTTCTTCGCTCGGGGTCAATACCGCCACGGCAATGCGTTCGTTGGCAAGCTCGGATTTTAAAAATACGCCCATGCCTGCAAAAATGTCTTTTAACGCCGCTTCTTGCTCAATGTTTTTATCCGCGTGTTTGCCTGTTAATTGGCGGTTAAGTGCTTGATAATACAGCCCATTTTTTTGCCAAGCACTGGTTACCGTCGCCAAATCGTCCACCAATTTTTGGGCGGTGGCGGTCAAATATTGCAAGCGGCGTTTGGCGTATTTGTCGGTAGTAAAATCGCTAAGCGGGCGTTGCCCTGCGGTCATTGCCCCGTGGGTTACCGTGTCGGCAACAAAATTATTATAATCTTGGTCTTGCCCCCACAGTAAAAATTCAATGGCGTGATAACCTGTGGTAACATTGGCCTCGCCGCCGTTTTCGTTCAATTCGGTCAGCACGTCTGGGGTGATGTGGGTGATGTCAACCGCTTTGGCATCGTCGCCTGCGGGGGTGAAAAGCCCCGTGCCGTCAATGATGTTGCCTGCGGTGCGTTTGCCATCGGCATCAATGGTATAATCAATCATGTGTTCATCAAGCGGCCAGGCGTTGATTTGCCCTTCTAAATTGCCGTAAGTTTCTTCAACCCAGCCTTCTTCGGCGTCAATTGGGCCTTGCGATAGGCGGAAAATCTCGGTCATGCCATAGCTTTCGCGCGATTTTAGCCACGCTTGTTTGGCGTTTTCTAGCGTTTTTGCTGTGGGGTTTTTGGCAAATTGATTGATGGCAATTTGCAGGGCTTTGGCATCGGCTAGGCTTGCTGCGTAACTTTTTTGAGCTAAATTGCTGTAGTTTTGTAAAAATTGCTTGCCGTTTTGTTGCATGTCTTTATTGGCGGTTTGCGAAAAGCCTTGAGCAACTGATGTTTGATTGGCGGTTTTAGCCGCTGTGTGAGCATGGGTGGGTGAAAAACTGGCAAAAGCAGTAGCCGCAACAACAAAGGCGGCGGCCAGTGGGGTGAGTTTGGTTGGTTTCATAAGCATTGCTCGCGTTAGGTTAGTGGTAATGTTAATTATAATGATTTTTATTTGCAAAAACAAGTGCGATTCAATTGGTTAAAAAATTGTCAAAAGCATTATGTTTTGCTATACTCAATGATTTTGCTATACTCAATGTGTTGTTGTCATGTTAAAATTGGCAGAGATCTTTAAAGTTGGTAACGGTTAAATCGTAGGAAAAACAATGAATCCACAAGGCAAACTTTTTATCGTCGCCACACCGATTGGCAATTTATCCGACATGACACCTCGTGCTATAGACTGTTTAAATCGTGTGGACGTCATCGCTTGCGAAGATACGCGTACATCAGCAAAACTACTTAATCATTTTAACATTACCACCAAAACCATTGCTTATCACGACCACAATGCTGACAGTCAAACCGCTAAACTCATCGAACTGTTAACACAAGGCAAACAGGTTGCATTAATCAGCGATGCAGGCACGCCGTTGGTGAGTGATCCGGGTTTTCGTCTTGTCAAAGCCTGCCACGATGCCAATATTGGCGTATCACCCATTGTTGGGGCAAGTGCAGTGATTGGAGCATTGTCGGTAGCGGGTTTGCCCTCTAATAGGTTTTATTTTGTTGGATTTTTGCCAGCAAAAGCCACCGCTCGCCAAGGGCAATTAGCTCAATTAAAAACCATTACCGCCACGCTGATTTTTTATGAAGCGCCGCATCGGATTTTGGCGTGTGTGAGTGATATGATAGCGGTTTTTGGAGCGGATAGAAAGGTTACTTTTTGTCGAGAAATTAGCAAAACATTTGAGACCATTTACCAAACAACATTGCAGCAGTTAAAAACCTTTATTGAAACTGATGTCAACCAACAAAAAGGCGAAATGGTGCTTGTTGTGGCGGGTTTTGAAAAACCAAATGACGATGAAAATATTCATGATGATTTGTTACGGCGCGTGTTGCAAGATTTGTCAGTAAAACAAGCATCACAACTGGTTGCTGATATCACAGGGGCGAAAAAAAATGCCTTATATCAGCGTGCACTACAACTTTCCAATACATTGCTTGGTGAATAAAACTACAAATTATCCAAATTTTTGTGGTAAAATTGCCTATTTTAATGATTAATTAATAGAATAAATTATGAGTACTATTCACCCACAATTTAATCCGGTTGCTGTAGATTTAGGGATATTACAAGTGCATTGGTATGGGCTGATGTATTTGTTGGCATTTGCTGTGGCTTATGGTTTGGCAATTTGGCGCAGCAAAAATCGCTCCGATTGGTCGACAGATATGGTGTCTGATCTCGTATTTTATGGGGCAATGGGGGTGATTTTAGGCGGTAGGGTTGGCTATGTGCTGTTTTATCAATTTGGTGAATTTTTGGCAAATCCGCTGTATTTGTTAAAAATTAACGAAGGGGGTATGTCATTTCACGGCGGTTTTTTAGGTGTGGCAATTGCGATGCTTTTTTTTGCCAAAAAATATAAAAAACCTGTGTTTAATGTGCTGGATTTTATTGTACCGTGCGTGCCAACTGGCCTGTTGTTTGGGCGGATTGGCAATTTTATCAATGGTGAATTGTGGGGGCGTGTGTCAGATGGCGGTTATAACTGGCTTATGGCATTCCCTCAGGCATATCAAGCAGACAGGGCTTTGTTGCACCAAAATCCAAGCCTGCAAAATTTGGTGATTAATGTCGGTGAGTATGCGTTATTGCCACGACATCCGTCGCAGTTGTATCAGGCTTTTAGCGAGGGCGTGGTGTTGTTTGTGTTGATTTGGTGGTTTGCCAGTCGTCCGCGTCCACGCATGGCTGCAACAGGGTTGTTTGTGCTTGGTTATGGCGTGGTGCGTTTTATCACCGAATTTTTCCGCCAACCCGATGCCGACCAAGGTTTTATTGTACTTGGTTGGGTAACAAAAGGACAGTTGTTGAGTTTACCGATGGTTTTGGTTGGACTGTTTTTGATAATTTGGGCGTATAAACAACAAATTTATGATTGGGGAAAACTTAAAAATGTGGATTAATTTTGTCAAAAAACCAAATTTAGTGCCAACCCATTGGTTTAATGTTAGGTTGATTAAAAGCTGTGTTAAATAGAAAACGATGATCCACAACCGCACGTTGTTGTGGCATTTGGATTATTAACGACAAAGCGAGAACCCTCCAATCCTTCAGTATAGTCAATGGTTGAGCCGTTTAGATACTGATAACTTAGGCTGTCTACAACCAAAGAGACATCGCCATTATCAAAAGTTGCGTCATCATCACCCAATTCTTCTTCAAAATTAAAACCATACGAAAACCCCGAGCAACCGCCACCTGTTACATAAACGCGGAGCATTAGGTCAAGGTTGCCTTCTTGTTGGCGCAATTTGCGGATTTTATTGGCCGCTTTATCGGTCAAAATCATGGCATTGTTCATCTTTTTTTCTCATTTTTTATCAAAATTAAAGCATTTATACAGAGCATTTATACAAAACATTTATATTATGGAGTGAATGCTTTATACTATCAAGCAATTTTTATAAAATTTGTGATGAAAAATATGATAGAACTCAAAAACGCCAGTATTCGCCGTGATGGCCGTGTTTTATTTGCCAATGTAAATCTACAAATCCACCCAAATTGGAAAATCGGCTTAACAGGCAAAAACGGCGTGGGGAAATCGTCTTTTTTTGCAGTGCTGCTTGGACAATTAGGGTTGGATACTGGCGAGTTGTCTATGCCAAACCACTGGACAATTGGACATATGGCGCAAGAAATTGCAAGTTCTGATCAAACAGCGATTGATTTTGTATTAAGTGGAGATAAAGAATATTTTTATTTAATTGATAAAATTAACAATCATGCGGATTTAACCGCGAGTGAACTTGCTCAAATTCACGCCAGATTTGATGACATTCACGGTTATAGCATTGCATCTAAAGCTTCTGTGATTATGGCGGGGCTTGGTTTTAATCCATCACAAGAAAATCAATCGGTTAAGGATTTTTCAGGCGGTATGCGTATGCGTCTTAATTTGGCAAAAACTTTAATGAGTCGAGCTGATTTATTGTTGCTTGATGAACCGACCAACCATTTGGATTTGGACGCGATTTTGTGGCTTGAGGATTGGCTAAAACATTATGATGGCACGCTTTTTATGATAAGCCACGATCAGGCGTTTTTGGATAATGTTGTAGGGCGGATTTTATACATTGAAAACGAGTGCATGACGCTTTATACGGGCAATTATTCCACGTTTGTACAAACTCGCAGCGAGCGACTTGCTCAACAAGAACAAGCCTTTGCAAAACAACAAGCCACCAAAGCACATTTAGAAGATTTTATCCGCCGATTCCGTGCCAAAGCCAGTAAAGCCAAACAAGCCCAAGCACGGATAAAACAACTTGAACGCATGACCGATCTTGTGCCTATTATGGCGGATAACCCATTTAGCTTTCAATTTTTTAAACCCAAACAGTTAACCAATCCGTTGATTGTCATGGATAACGCCAGTACAGGCTACCACGGTGAGGTTTTGATTGACAAAATCCGCCTACAAATTACCCCAGATAGCCGAATTGGATTGCTTGGCATGAACGGAGCAGGTAAATCCACTGTGATAAAGGCGTTGGTTGGTGAATTGCCAATTTTATCAGGCGTGCGTAAAGTGGCAGATGGTTTGGTTTTGGGCTATTTTAATCAGCACCAAATGGACGCACTGGACGGCGATGCCACGCCCATGCTGATGTTGCAACGATTGGACAACAAAACTTCAGATGCCAAGTTTCGAGCATTTTTGGGTAGTTTTGATTTTCAAGGTGATAGAGTTGATACGCCAAGTCGGTTGTTTTCAGGCGGTGAGCGAGCAAGGTTAACGCTTGCATTGATTGTTTGGCAGCACCCCAATGTCTTAGTGCTTGATGAACCGACCAATCATTTAGACTTACAAATGCGTCAGGCTTTGTCAATGGCATTACAAAATTTTGTTGGTGCGGTGATTTTGGTATCGCACGACCGTGAGATGATAGCCAATGTTTGTGATGAATTGTATCTTGTTCATGATGGCAAATGCACAGAATTTACCGATGATATTAATGCCTACAGTGCGTGGTTGTCGCAAGCCAAAAAACAACAAGCAAAAAGATTAAACGATAAAGCCGAACAAAATGTTCCACGTGAAACATTAACCAACCCCGAAAACTTAAGTTCAACATTGTCAAAAGAAGAGCAACGCAAAAAAAATGCCAAACAGCGTAAATTAACCGCTCCAATTCGTAAAAAAATCGAGGCAGATGAAAAAAAACTGACAGATCTTAGCGAAAATTTGACACTTATTGAGGAAAGGCTTGCAGATGTTGCATTGTATGATGATGAACGCAAGGCAGATTTATTAAAATTATTGGACGAGCAGACAAAAATCAAAGGCGAAATTGAGACAGTTGAAGAGCGTTTAATGGCGTTGATGTTGACCTTGGAAGACATGGAGAATGGGTTTTCATCATAACATTGTTAAGTATAATTAAAAAAATATAAAATTTTTTAAAATAAAACCAATCAATACAACCGTTAAGTGCTTGTTTTATACCAGTTAGCTTTCTTATCGTAAAAAAAATGCGTTTATCTGATAGCAATTGCAAAAAGATAGTGAGTTGTTCATAATAAACCCATCAAACGAACAACACAAACAGCCATCAACAAACGTGTAAGCGTGTGTTAAATGCGTATGTAAGTGTAAAACTCATTTGATTTGACAACATAACTTTTATTATAACTTAATAATCTGTTTTGTTGCTACTTAAGAATTTTTAATGATTTATTTACTAAAAATTACTAAGCCAATTAGTTTGTTTTTAGTCAATTATCAGCAAAAATTGTTATTTAACCGTTATTTTACATAGATTTAAATAGAATTGGAGCTTATCATGGCTAAATTATCATTAGACTCATTAAACAACATCGATGGTTTCGTAGCTGCTGCATTGGTTGACAGTGAATCAGGTCTTTCTTTGGCTGCTATCGGTACTGGTCTTGACTTAGAATTGGCTGCTGCTGGTAACACTGAAGTGGTGCGTGCAAAACGTAAAACTGCTGCTGCATTGGGATTAAAAGACAGCATTGAAGATATCTTAATCACCTTAAGCGGTCAATACCACTTAATCCGTCCATTGGTTCGTAACGAAAACTTATTCTTATACCTAGTACTTGATCGTCAAAAATCTAACCTAGCAATGGCTCGTCATGAGTTGAAATCTTTTGAAACTGAATTGGATTTCTCTTAATTCACAGACAAAAGTAATTCAAAAACAAAAGCCTTAAAAATAAAAGGCTAGAAAAACTGATTAATCGGTTTTACCACACCCACAGTACCTCCTTCTGTGGGTGTTTTTTTTGATAACAGGTTTTGTTAAACCAGATTCTTATTTTAACATTCTTAGAATTATTCTGTTGCAGTCATTCCCTTACATACAGCTATTCTCTTACGATCTCGCCTGTTAAGGCATGACGAATTTGACTGGGTTGGTTAAATTTTAGCGTTTCGTCTTGCAAAAATGCCACATTTTGGCAATCAGAAAAATAAGATTTGGCGGTGTGTAAAGTGGTTGCAGGTGAAAGGTTGCTTAAATTGCAACTGGTTGAAGTTAAAAAACCATATGGGTTGCTAGGAGAGATTAAATTTTGACAAATTTTGCTGATTAAAGGGTGGGAGATCACGCGAATTGCCAAATTTTTTTGTCCGCCTGTTATCCAGTTTGGGGTGAATTTGATAAGATGTGCTGGAATGGGAAACAGCCAAGTGGTGGCTTGTGATTTTGGAGCAAGCCAACTTTTTAAGATAACTTGTTGTTTTTGTTTGGGTATGTGTTGCAAAAAATCATGAACGCTTGTGATATTTGGAGCAAGCACAATCAGGCCTTTTTCAACTTTTCGGTTTTTGAGTTTTAATAAATCCAAAACCGCTTGCTTGTTAAAAGGATCGCAGCCTAAGCCCCAAACCGCTTCAGTTGGATAGGCAAGCAATTTGCCATCATTTAGCCAATCGTGTGCTTGTTTATAATTTGTATAATCAAAAACCGTCATGAGCGACACCGTAAATACAGACCGGCTTGCGACATAATAAGCCCCATAATCTCCAGTTCAATTAATTGCCCTGATAAAGTAGCAATGTCTAAATTTGTTTTTTCCACCAAACTGTCCAAATCTTGCCCCACCCAGTCCATCTGATTTAACAAAGTCAATAAATGTGGCGGAATTTGGTGATTAATAGAATTGCCAATGTTTGGTTGTGCGTTGTCTTTGTTGTCTTTTTGTAAATTTGGCTGTTGAATTTCAATGCGTTGCGTGGAGTCTTGTTTTGTTGTAATTGTTTGATTGTCCTCTGTTTCTGTTTGTTGGATTTGGCTAAATGGTGATTGAAACATAGCCAAATCCTCTAAAATTTGGGCTGGGTGATCAATCAAGGTTGCTCCTTCGCGGATAAGTTGATGACAACCTTTGGCATTTTCATTGTCGATATGGCTTGGAATAGCAAACACTTGTTTGCCTTGTTCATTGCTTAAACGAGCGGTAATCAGCGAACCGCTTTGCAATTGGGCTTCCACCACCAAGGCTCCCAGGCTTAAACCTGCTACCAAGCGGTTGCGTCTGGGAAAATTATGATTGTGTGGCGGAATGTCAGGCAACAGCTCGCTAATGACGCAGCCTCCTGTTTTTATGATTTGTTGTTTTAACGCCAAATGTTGTCTGGGATAGCACAGTTGTATGCCTGTACCTAATACGGCTACGGTTCGCCCTTGTTTGGTAACATTGTTTTGTGTCAACGCTCCCAAATGAGCCTGTCTGTCAACACCCTCGGCCAGTCCACTGGTTATCCACAAGCCCTCGTAGGCTAAAAATTGTGCCATATCAAATGCAATTTTTTGGGCGTGGGCGGTCAATTTTCGACTGCCAACAATTGCCAACTGAGGCATGGATAAGGCTTGCACGTTGCCTTGAAAAAACAGTAACGGCGGTGGGTCATAAATTTCTTTTAGCAAAGGCGGAAACTGTGGGTTGTCAGCAAAAATAACCCCATATTCACCGCTTTGTAGTTGTTGCAACGTGGTTTGTAAAAATGCACTTTGTCGCTGATTTTTGATGAATTCGTCAAAACGCTGCAAATGACTTTTGTGCAAATTTAAATGTTGCCAATCGCTATGCTTGGCTTGCAAGGCTTGTTTGGCGGTGTGAAAATGGTTGATAAGTTTGCTAAAACCGCTTAGCGACATACTGGTGAGTTGCCAAAGGGTTAAGATGGCTTGTTGTTCAGCATTTAGCTCGGTATTTGGTGAATGTAAAAAAGAATTTGGCACGGTGGTTATTTTAATTGAATAAAATGCTATTTTAACTCAAAATAAAGGCCAAATGGGAACAATTTTGTGTGAAAAATGCACCATTTAGCCTTTTATAATTGATGATGGGTTAATTTGGGTTGGTTAAATAATCCGCTTCGCTAATTGGTAATTCTGCGTCCAACACATACGCATAGCTGATATCGTCAAAAGTTTTAAACACCATGACATGGCCAATTTCTTCGCTTGGTAAGCGCACGCCACCGCCTTTGACTTGAGCAAAATTGTCTTGTACCAACGCACCTTTTTTAAATACGGTTAACACATCGCCTGCACTTACATTTTGACGTGAGCCTAAGTTAATCGCTACGACGCCATCACGCCCTGCACTGCTGATTGAGTTTAGCACGCGGATAACACGTCCGCCACGATTAGCCTTGGCAGGTTTTGGATAAAATACAGGCGGTAGGTGGTTGCCAACTTCTAGGAAAACGCGGTCGCCCTCGCGCACTTCTTGTCCAAAAGATTTTTTCAATTCAATGCTGGATACGCCATTGCTTGCGACATTGATTGCATCTCCTGATGCCACTTGGGTTACTTCAAGGCCAATGACTTTTTTGCTCATAGGATCGATATACGGCTTGCCTTTACGATATACGCCATAACGTTTATTGACGATAAGTGGTCTGCCATTGGTGTAAACTATGTTGCCTGCACCTGTGATGATGTTTTTGTTTTTTGAGGCAAAGACATACGGCGTGTCATTAAAGTCTTCTGGATTAACAATCACAGTACGATCAAGCCACGCTTCAATTGCAGTAAGCGAAATAGCAGGAATGCTCCCTGCGACATTTTCTACAACATTATTTTCGCTGTTTTTTTGTGGTTCGGTAGGAGAAAGGGTGGCTTCAGGAGCAACTTCGGTTTTTTCTAAACCTGCACAGCCCTCGCCTGTGTCTATGCCAATTAACTGCTGGCCTTGAATGACACACAAAATAATGACATCGTTTGGATAGATCAAATGTGGGTTTTTGATTTGTTTGTTGGTTGCCCAAATTTCTTTCCATTGCCACGGTTTATTCAAATATTTGCCTGAAATGCCCCAAAGTGTATCGCCTTTTTTTACAATATAACGGTTTGGGGCATCGGCTTTAATGGTTGGTGCAGGGTTGTTTGCTAAAACTTGTGAGCTAAGTGTCAAACTTGCAACGGCAAGAATACCTGCGGTTAATTTTTTTAAGCTGTGCTTCATGGTATGTTCCTAAAATTAATCCTACTTCTTAAAAAAATGTTAAATTTTTTAAAAAAGTTACGGAGATTTGCATCAAGCGTTGTGTTTTGTAAAAATTTGGCTTAGCATAGCATAATTTTCAGTAAAAGTGGCAATCTTTTGTCTATAAATATCGTATTTTTTTAGATTAATTGGTAAAATTTAACAAAATTTTTTAAAAAATCGCCTTGTGATACGACAAAAATCACCTTATTATTGTAAAATAACCATTTAATGAGCATTTAACAAAATATTAACTAAAAGTATATTAGCTAAAAGTATATTAACTAAAAGTTGGTAAATATGAGCATTCGCAACATTTTAAGCTATCCTGATCCACGCCTGCGTACGATTGCAAAACCTGTGGAGAGTTTTGACGTTAATTTGCAGACTTTAATCGATGACATGTTTCAGACGATGTATGCTGCCAAAGGGGTTGGCTTGGCCGCCACACAGATTGATGAGCACATTCAGCTTATCGTTATGGATTTGTCCGAAGAGGGCAATCAGCCGCAAGTGTTTATAAACCCTGTGGTTACACCGCTTGTAGAAGAGCAGTTTACTTATGAAGAAGGCTGTCTGTCCGTGCCTGATTATTATGATAAGGTTGATCGCCCAAAAAAAGTCAAAATCAATGCCAAAGATCGTGAGGGCAATGATTTTGAACTGGAAGCAGAAGGACTATTGGCTGTTTGTATTCAGCATGAAATTGATCATTTAAACGGTAAGTTGTTTGTGGATTATTTGTCAAAACTAAAACAAGACCGTGCAAGAGATAGAGTGCGAAAAGTCATCAAGCAACGCGAAAAAGAAGCCCAGCACAAACAAATGTAATTCATCAATATAAATTTTGCTAAATATTTAATTAACCAGTATTTAATTAACCAGTATTTAATCAATAAACTTTTAAAAATAAAATTGTTTGGTTTAAAGGGCATAGGTTTTGCTCTTTCATTAACAATAAAAAGGAAAAGTCATGGCTATTGAGCATACCGCCAGAGTTGCTACTGTTGAACGCATTACCGCCGAGACTCAAATCAGCGTGTCTATTAACCTTGATGGTAAGGGAGATGGCAACATTGACACTGGCGTGCCTTTTCTTGATCATATGCTTGATCAAATCAAACGCCACGGATTGATTGATCTTGACATAAAATGCAGCGGCGATACTCACATTGACGATCATCACAGTGTAGAAGATGTTGGCATTACCCTTGGGCAGGCCTTTAAACAAGCTATTGGTGATAAAAAAGGCATCGTGCGGTATGGGCATTTTTACGCTCCGCTTGATGAAAGTTTAAGCCGTGCGGTCGTGGATATTTCAGGCCGTCCGGGTTTGCATATGGATATTGCATTTACAAGGGCGATGATTGGCAAATTTGACGTGGATTT
Organism: Moraxella macacae 0408225; assembly: GCF_000320365.1. Lineage (GTDB taxonomy): Bacteria > Pseudomonadota > Gammaproteobacteria > Pseudomonadales > Moraxellaceae > Faucicola > Faucicola macacae. The sequence continues at coordinate 486,913 of NZ_ANIN01000001.1, read as the reverse complement.
GTTTAGCGAATTTTTTTATGGTTTTGTCAATCATGCGATGATCACGGTACATTTGGACAATTTAAAAGGCAAAAACAGCCATCACCAAATCGAAAGTGTGTTTAAGGCATTTGCCAGAGCACTGCGTATGGCGGTAGAATATGACAGCCGGGCTAAAGATAGGTTGCCTAGCACCAAAGAAAGTTTATAAAACCGTTTATTTATCATTTATTTATCATGTAAAAATAGGAATTTTTAATGCTTAGTCATGAACAACTTCGGCATTTTCAGGCTAATGACAACTGTCTTGCCAACAAAAATATTTTGGTAACAGGGGCAGGAGATGGCATTGGTAGAGCCGTGGCGTTGGCGTACGCTCGCTATGGAGCAACTGTGTTATTGCTTGGTAAAAATCAAGCCAAACTTGAAAGTGTCTACGATGAAATTGAACAGCAAGGCGGTGCCAAACCTGCGATTTTGCCACTTGATTTGGAAAAAGCCCCTTTTTCACAAATGCAAGAATTGGCGATTATGATTGAAAAAGAAGTGGGGTGTTTGGACGGGTTGTTGCACAATGCAGGGATTTTGGGTATATTGACACCGCTTGAAATGTACGATCCGATCACTTTTGAACAAGTGATGAAAGTCAATTTTACCGCCCCATTTATGTTAACTCAAGCGTTATTTAGCCTATTAAGCTGTGCTAAAAGTGGGTCGGTGATTTTTACATCGAGCGGAGTTGCCAAACCGCGGGCTTTTTGGGGGGCTTATGCGTTGTCAAAACAGGGCTTAGAGGGCATGAGTGATATTTTTACGCAAGAAACTCAAAAAACCACGCGCCTGCGTTTTAATTGTATAAACCCAGGAGCAACACGCACTCAAATGCGTGCCACTGCCTATCCAAGCGAAAATCCAAACACGCTTAAAGCTCCAGAAGAGCTGCTCAATGCCTATATTGCCTTGATGAGCGATGAAACCATAGATGTTAAAGGGCAGGTGATTGATTTGCAGCCAAAAAATTAACCGCAAAATTAACCGCCAGTTGGTAACTTGGGGAAAACTGTGGCAAGACGCTTTCGCTTAGATTTTTCGACCGCCTATGGGCAATTGATTTTATTGGTATTTTTGCCAATTAGCGTGCTTGCGATGGTGGGGGGCGTGTTGGTATTATATGATACCAGTCGTGCAGGGCGAATTATTCAAAAAGCCAATGCTGATACGTTGTTAAACCAATACCAAGCCTTTGCTTATGATTATGCCGATAATTTGCAACAAATTAACCGCTATCTTAATCAAAACAAACCCAGCCAAAGTGTGTCCAATCAAAACACATTTAACTATCAAGAAAATCTTAACAAAAATTTAACCAAAAACCAAAAATCATTCAACAAAAAACCGCTTAGCGAACTTCAACAATCATTATTACAGCCTTTACAAAATACCATTCAAGACCGTCATTTGCATGGTTTTTTAATTGTCAATGACAATGCACAGATATTGTTAAGTTTTGGTAATATTTATCCGTTTGATGTTGAAGTTGATGTCAATATTGCCAAAACTCGTGAATTGTTAAAAAATGCCAATAATCACAAGCCGACCAGTCATTTTTATTTAAATGGCAGTTTAACCACCGACAATAAGCAGTTAATATCTGATAACGCTCTGATGCGTTTTTTGCGTCATTTTATTCATGAAGATGATTATTTGCTGGATACAGGCGAGGGGACGCTGTATGCCAAACCGTTGGCATTGCCAAATGACAAAAAAAACGAATCTTTGTGGGTGATTGTCAATGTTGATAATGAACCGTTAAAAATTGCCCATTATCAGGTATTGCTTGCTTTGGCAATTACAGGGTTGTTTACGATTTTGTTGTTGCTATTGTCCATTCATATTTATGCCAGACGTTGGATTACGCCGATTTATGAAATGCGCCTGCATTTGCAACGTACCAATGCCAATAATTTGTACAAACCGATGGCGATCAATTCCAGTGGTGAGATCAATCGATTGCAACAAGATTTGGTAAAAACTTTACGCCGATTGCACACCAGTTTTCAGGATTTAAAAAATCACGCCGAACAAACCGAAGATGATTTACGCCTTGCATTTGATGAAATGGAAATGCAAAATATTTCTATTCGCAATGCTCGCGATGCCGCAGTTTCTGCCAGTCAAACCAAGTCTGCGTTTTTGGCAAACATTAGCCATGAATTGCGCACGCCACTTAACAGTATTGATGGTTTTATCAATCTGCTATCAAGGCATGGTGGTTTAACCCATGAACAAGATCTGTATGTGCAAACCATTCGTAAATCATCGGCACATTTATTAGCATTGGTAAATGATGTATTAGACTTTTCTAAAATTGAAGCAGGAAAGTTGATTTTAGACAATCATGAATTGGACTTGTATGCGACGATTTATGATGTGGTGGATATGTTATCACCCGTTGCGGCCGAAAAAGGCTTGCGTTTGGCGGTATTTTTTTATGATGATGTGCCACGTTATTTGTTGGGCGATGCACTGCGTATTAAACAAGTGTTGACAAATTTGGTGAATAACGCCATCAAATTTACTGATGAAGGCGAGGTGGTGGTGCGTGTTGGTCTTGATGACAATCAGGACAATGCCTTAAATATCAGTGTCAAAGACACAGGGCGTGGCATTGATCCTGAACATCAAAAACTGCTGTTTCAAAGTTTTTCTCAAGGCGATCCGTCGATCACGCGTCAATATGGTGGCACGGGGCTTGGGCTTGTGATCTCTAAGCAATTAAGCTATTTGATGGGCGGTGATATTGGTTTTTTTGACAATGCATGTAATTTTGATGGTGCGTGTAATTTTGATGGTGCACGCAAGCATGACAATCAGCAAACAGGATCGACGTTTTGGTTTACCCTGCCTATTGTGCTTGGTAAGCAACTGGCGATTGAACAGACGTCATTTTTTGAGGTTTGGGAAGTGCCAAAACATCTTAGACTCAATGATTTGACAAGTAACTCTGTAAACAACAACTCTTCTATAAACAACAACTCTGCAAACAATAAGGTGTTACAAATTTTGGTTTGGATAGAGCACCATGCCAGTTTGCAAGTGCTTTGTGGCAGTTTACAAAATTTGGCGGTGGCTTTAAATTTTGCCAATTCTTTAAGTCATTTATTAGAATTGTTAAATTATTCCCAACAGTGGGATTGGATTTTGGTGGATAAAGGTGTTGCCGAAGATACGGCGTCTTTATTAAGCCAAATTCGTAGGCATTATACTGGAAAACTGGCGTTGTTTGGTTATCATGTTAACCTTGACCCTACACTGCTACAACAATATCAGGTGCAAAGTCTATACCAACCGCTTGACCGGCGCCAATTATACCAATTGTTAGACGACAATCCAAGATCGCAAGTTGAACCAAATTTACCGCAGTGGCAAGGGGTTTGTGTGTTGGCCGTGGACGATCATTTGCCAAATTTATTGGTGCTGGAGGCCTTGTTAAATGAGCTTGGTGTGGCGGTTGTAACGGCAAATAGCGGTTTTGAAGCGGTGGAATATATGCGAAACAGTCTACAATTGTCCGATACGAAAAGTAGCAATTGGCAAAAAATTGACTTGATTTTTATGGACATTCAAATGCCAAAAATGTCAGGCAAGCAAGCTTCATTGCAAATTCGCCACCTTGAAAAATTGGCAAACGAACAACAGCATCATCAATCACACCTACCGATTATTGCCTTGACCGCCCATAGTTTATCTGATGAGCGTGCTAAATTATTAGCCGCAGGCATTGATGATTATGTTGGTAAACCGATTAACCAAATGCAACTTATCCAATTGTTGCAGCATTGGCTAAACGATGACAGTCAAACCACAGTGCCAGCCAATGCGATTAACAACCAAGCAAAGATGACAGATCCCAGCATAGCAGATCTAAGTATGGCAGATCCAAAAATTGCAAATCTTAGCAACAAAATCAACCGAGCAGAAACGATAAAAAACGCAACAGATCTGGCGGTTATTGATTGGCAAGATGCCTTAAATCGTGTGGCAGGCAAGGCGGATTTGGCAAGCAATTTATTGATATTAATCATCGAAAGCAGTACCAAAGACAAAGCTGAACTTATACAAGCATGGCAAGCACAAGATCGTGAAGCATTGGCGAACATCTCTCATCGGATTTTGGGGGCGAGTCGTTACACAGGCGTGCCACAATTGCGTTATGCCAGTCAGTGCCTTGAGGACAAATGTTTGTTAAACGTACAAAACACATCACCTACTCAATTTGTCATGCTTGCACCGTATTATGATGCTTTGGTGCAGGCGTTGGATAATTTAATCGGAGTGGATATGGACGATTATCCGATGTTAAAAATTGATGAAATAAATCCAAGCGATGCCAATGATATGGCGTGGAAAATGATTTGACAAACAAAAACCCCAAATCATTGATTTGGGGTTTTGAAGGAGAATTATGAAAAACTAAAACCAACTATAATAACATTAACCCAACAACACTTAATTAACCTAAGAACCTAAGGAAAAACACACTAACAAAACACACTATGAAACCTAAATGATGGTGGCGTGAGGCAGGATCGAACTGCCGACACACGGATTTTCAATCCGTTGCTCTACCGACTGAGCTATCGCGCCGTAATCATTTGAGACAATATTAAACCATTTTTTGCTTAGCTTGTCAAATTGTTTTTGCAAAAAAAGTCAAAAAAGTGCTTTGATCGGTTATTTTTTATACAACAACTTTTTATACAACAACATTCATTGGCGGTTGCTATGCTGAACATGTTTTCAAACAATAAGCTAAATCCATTCATAACGTTGTAAGATGTAATGTGTGGCATTGTCAATTGGGCTAAATTTTGTGATTGCTTGTTTTTTTAACAGATCGATGACTTGTTTTAAAAACTTTTTGCTAATACCACGCCCACGATTGGCAGGGTGCACGGTCAAATATTGTAAGCGACGATGGTTTATTAAACCGTCATCAAAACAGCCAATACAAGCTATGGGTTTGCCATTGAACAATCCAATAAATAGACAATTGTTTGGTTTTTTTTGTAAACTGTTTTGTAAAATTGCCAAAATTTTTTCACCGTTTTCACCGTTGTTTGTGTGGTTTTCACAGAAACTGGTTGAATTGTTGTAGTCTTGGTATAAGGCGATTAGTCGTGTTTGTAGCTCGGTTGCGTTGATGTTGGTTTTGTAAGTTTGGTTGTGTTGCAAGGCGTTAAAATTGCGCAGGGCGATGGTTTCTAAGGGCATAAGCATTCCTTTTGACACTTGATTTGACAAAAACTGCGATCTTAGGCGGTTGTGCGTGTAATAAAAAACGTGTTTATGTAATAAAAACGCGTTTCATAAAAAACCAAAACCGAACAAGTTTTGGTTTTTGGCTAAGATTGGCAAGGGTTTAAATGTCCAAATTGGTTACGGCCAGTGCATTTTTTTCAATAAAAGCACGGCGCTGTTCGACATCATCACCCATCAAGCAAGAAAATAAATGGTCAGCGGCAATGGCATCTTCAATCGTAACTTTTAACATATGACGATTGTCAGGATCCATGGTGGTTTCCCAAAGTTGATCGGCGTTCATCTCGCCCAGGCCTTTGTAACGCTGAATAGACAAGCCGCGGCGGGCATCATTCATGATAAATTGCCACAAATACGCCATGCTTGGTATTGGCAATTTTTTCTCGGCTTTGGCAATGTAGGCTGTCTCTGACAACACATCTTTCCATTGTGAGGTTAAGCGGTGCAAACGGCTATATTCACCAGAGCTGATAAAACTTGTGTCCAGCAAATATTGGTTTGGCAATTGGTGTACATAAATGGTCAAACGTGGCAAATAATACGCCACTTGGTTGTCGCCATCTTGTTTGTGAAATTCTTCCAGTTCAACTTTTGGATTGAGATTGGGTGAGGTTTTGAGCAATTCGGTGTTGAGTTGTTCTATCCAGTCTAACATTTGTTGTTTGTTTTCAGTGCGTTGTAAATTGATTTTTTCTACAACGGCTAAAGCATCTAAAATGTTGGCAGGGTATTTTAATTGCAAGCGATTTTTAATGGCTTGCGTTTGGTTGTAATCGTTTAATAGATTTTCTAATGCTTGCCCTGTAATTGCAGGTGTATCGTCGCTTAAATGCAACTGATTTTCATCAATTGTAGATGACAGCAGATAGGCTTTTAATGCTTCGTCGTCTTTTAAATACAAGGATTGGCGGTTCTTTTTTACTTTATACAAAGGCGGCTGGGCAATATAAATATGCCCACGCTCAATCAATTCAGGTGTTTGGCGAAAAAAGAAAGTCAAAAGCAAGGTGCGAATGTGTGAGCCGTCTACATCTGCATCCGTCATAATGATGATTTTGTGGTAACGCAATTTATCAGGGTTGTACTCATCTTTACCAATGCCTGTGCCTAAAGCGGTAATCAGTGTGCCAACTTCAGCTGATGACAACATTTTGTCAAATCTTGCACGCTCCACGTTTAAGATTTTGCCTTTTAAGGGCAAAATTGCTTGCATTTTGCGGTTACGCCCTTGTTTGGCCGATCCACCCGCCGAGTCGCCCTCTACGATATACAGTTCGGATAAGGCAGGATCTTTTTCTTGACAATCTGCCAATTTGCCCGGTAAGCCTGCAATATCAAGGCTTGTTTTGCGTCGCGTCATTTCACGAGCTTTGCGAGCGGCTTCTCTTGCACGAGCAGCGTCAATGATTTTGCCAGTAATGGCTTTGCCTGCATTTGGATTTTCTAGTAGATACTCGCTAAATTTGGTTTGCATGGCGGATTCAACGGCGGATTTTACCTCGCCTGACACCAGTTTGTCTTTTGTCTGGCTGGAAAATTTTGGATCGGGTACTTTAACCGATACAATGGCGGTAAGACCCTCTCTTGCATCATCGCCTAAAATTTGTACTTTTTCTTTTTTTAGCAAATTTTCGCTTTCCATATAACTGTTTAAACAGCGTGTAAGGGCGGAGCGAAACCCTGACAAATGCGTGCCACCGTCTTTTTGTGGAATGTTGTTGGTAAAACACAAAACTTTTTCGTTGTAGCTGTCCGTCCATTGTAATGCTACTTCTACGCTTATGCCATTGTCTTGTTCGTTGCTAAAATGAAAGACATCGTTTAAACCAGTTTTGCCTGCATTGATAAATTGAACAAATTCAGACAAACCGCCTGCATGCTCAAATTTTTGCTGCTTGTCTGTGCGCTCATCGATAAGCACAATTGCAACCCCTGAGTTTAAAAATGACAACTCACGCAAGCGTTTTGCTAAAATTTCATAGTCAAAAATCGTCCCTGCAAAAATTTTATCACTTGGGTAAAAGCGAATTTGTGTGCCTGTTTTGTCGGTTGTTTCTAGTTGTTGAATGTCTTCTAAAGGTGCACCATTGCTATAAGTTTGGCGATAATGATACCCTTGTCGCCAAATCTGTAAAATCAATTTTTCTGATAACGCGTTCACCACTGATACACCCACGCCGTGCAAACCGCCCGATACTTTATAAGAATTATCGTCAAATTTGCCACCTGCGTGCAAAATCGTCAAAATCACCTGGGCGGCCGATACGCCCTCTTCTGGGTGAATATCGACAGGAATGCCACGTCCATTGTCTTTTATAGATACCGATTCATCTTCATGAATGGTAATGCTAATCTCATCACAATGCCCCGCCAACGCCTCATCAATGGCATTATCCACCACCTCAAACACCATATGGTGCAAGCCTGTACCGTCATCGGTATCACCGATATACATACCTGGGCGAACTTGTACGGCTTCTAGTCCGCGTAGTACTCGGATACTGTCCGAGCTGTAATCGTCTTGTTTGTTGGGTGCTTGGGTGTTGTCAGTCATAGTGACTCCATGTGTTCTTATTTAATAAAATAAGCGATTTGTTTCAAAATCAATGAGTTGGATAAAATTGGTTTGTAAGAATTTGGCTGTTTTTTGATACAAAAAATGTTTGGCTATTTTAGCAAAAAATAGGATAAAAGTCATGTATTATCAGATTTTTGGCGGTATTTTGACCCAATTTTTATGACAAAATCTTAGCAAGCTTGTCAATACTTTTGTAAATTTAATACAATATATTTGTATAAAAAATGTATAAATAAAACTTACTTAATAACAATTACTTAGCCAAATTTTTTCGCCAAATTTTCTAAATTTTTATCACAAAAACTTTGCTAAAATTTGAATAATTGTCAATGATTTGTTAAGGTTAATGCTGTCATAAAATTTTTTTATGGGTTTTGAGTCAAATTTTTAGCCAATGTTTTGATAAACTGTTTCAATATGATTTTTTAATGTTGTTTGAATTTGGGATTATTTGAATATTGGGTAAAAATTTGATGGTTATTGTTAGATCAATTTGTTAGATAAATTTTTAAATCAATTAAATTAAGTTTAAAGGAACGCTGATGTCGTTATCACGATTTTTTACAGAAAAATCATCGTTCAATGTGTTGGTAACAGGGGTAACACTGCTTGTGGTGTTAAGTCTTGTGGTGGCAACTTTGCTGTTGCCAGAACAAATGAACGATGTGTTAAATATAGCCAAAGCTGGGATTTTTAAAAATTTTGCGTGGTTTTATGTCTTGGTTTTTTCGGTATTTTTATTTTTTATGTTGTTTACGGCCTTAAGTCAATTTGGTGATGTAAAACTTGGTGCAGATGAAGAAGTGCCCGAGTTTGGTTTTTTGTCTTGGCTTGCTATGCTGTTTGCTGCTGGCATGGGTGTGGGGTTGATGTTTTTTGGGGTGGCTGAACCGTTGTCGCATTTTACAGGCAGTATTTCTACAGGCACTGCTGAAAATCAAGCCAAAGAAGCCTTGTTGCATACAACATTTCATTGGGGATTGCATGCTTGGGCGATGTATGGTGTGATTTCGCTTGCACTGGCGTATTTTGGTTTTCGTTACAAATTGCCACTGGCACTTCGTTCGTGTTTTTATCCGCTGTTAAAAGACAAAATTCATGGCAAACTTGGCGATGCGATCGATATTTTGGCCTTGATTGCCACGTTGTTTGGAATTATTACCACGCTTGGTTATGGTTCGGCTCAAATGGGTTCAGGTTTGGTTGAGATGGGCTGGGTGTCAGAAAATGGATTTGGTTTACAAATTGTGGTGATCGCGGTTGTTATGACTCTTGCGGTTGGTTCTGCGATCAGCGGTGTTGGCAAAGGTGTAAAAATTTTATCAGAAACCAATTTGGTTTTGGCAATTTGTTTGTTGTTATTTGTTTTAGCAACAGGGCCAACACTGTATTTATTGGGAGCGTTTAGCGATAATTTAAGCACTTATTTTGGCAATATTTTGGAGTTAAGTTTTAAAACTTATACTTATGAACCTGACAATATTAAATGGTTTAATGACTGGACGGTGATTTATTGGGCTTGGTGGTGTTCATGGGCACCGTTTGTTGGTTTGTTTATTGCTCGTATCAGTCGTGGGCGTACTATCCGTGAATTTGTGTTTGGGATTTTAACCATTCCGACGATTTTTAGTATTTTGTGGTTTACTGTATTTGGCAACGGGGCAATTTGGCTGGATACGCACGTGGCTGGCGGGGTGTTATCAGCATTGACAGGTTCGCCTGATGTGTTGTTGTTTCGCTTTTTGGATTATTTGCCTTTATCAAGTTTAACCAGTATTGTGGCGTTAGTTAGCATTGGGCTGTTTTTTATCACATCGGCGGACTCAGGCATTTATGTGTTAAATAACATTGCCTCGCGCGATAAAAGTTTGGTAAGTCCTGCATGGCAAGCGATTTTGTGGGGCGTGCTAATGTCTGTGGTTGCGATTGTACTTATGAAATCAGGCGGATTGGGAGCTTTACAAAGTGTAACCATGATTGCAGCTTTACCGTTTGCCTTACTTATGTTGATTATGTGTATTAGTTTGTGGTATGCACTCATTGCTGATCATAAATATTTTAACAGTGGCTTTACTGCAAGTTCGGTAACATGGACAGGTGATAAATGGAAACATCGCTTAAATGCTATGTTAAATCAAACCGCCGAAAAAGACATTTTGGTGTTTTTAAAAACCACCGCTTTGCCTGCTATGCTTGAATTAAGCGATGAGTTAAACAACAAATATGATCTAAATGTATCGGTTAATACGTTATTTGATCGACCAGAACCTGCGGTAGAATTGGTTATTCACAAAGGTTCGGTGCGAGATTTTATGTATGGCATTCGCTCGGTAAGCAGTGAAGTGGCGGAAAGTTTGTTAAAAGATGAACATTTGCCACATCTACAAAAATCTGAAATTTACCGTCCGATCACTTACTTTTTTGATGGGCGTTTGGGTTATGAGGTGCATTATATGACCAAAAACGAAATTATTAGTGATATCTTAAAACACTATGAGCGTTATTTGTCATTAATGGGCGATGTTGGCCAACAAATCATGGCACACGAACAAACTGAATTGGCAGAGTAGTTTATTTGACAGAAGTTTTGTTGCTATAAAAATTTGTTGCTATAAAAAAGACGGCTGTAAAAGTCGTCTTTTTTGATTTTGGTGGGTTAAATAAATTTTTCTATATTAATTTTTCTGTACGAAAGCCAAGTTTTGTCATTAGATCGGCTTTATCAAATGGTGCTAATGTTGCTTTAACGTGTGGTTTGTCTTTAAGATAAGTGGCAGCCACACGCTGTAAATCCGCCAATTTTACCGCCAAAATTTTAGCACGCATGCTTTGTTGCCACGCTTTGTTACGTCCGTGAAGTTCGGCAAATAACGCCTTAACCGCCTCGCCTGCTGGACTTGCAGGCTTATCCATGCCTGCAATTAAACCCAAAATTGCCTCTTCTAACCAAGCACAGGTTTTGTCATTTTCATGTTGTGCCAACAACCAATCGATACTTGCCAAAAAGTCATTAAATGTTTGCTCACAACGCGGATCGCGGTAGCTGTAAAATTTAAACGCACAGCTGTTGCTGTCATAGCTTGCTCCACCGCCATACGCACCGCCAATTTCTCGTATTGCTTTGTGCAGATAATTGTTGCGCAACACGCTTGATAAAACCATGAGTGCAGGGGCGTCATCATGGGCGGCAGGCACGACGGAAAATGCCATAGCATTGTGAAAAACATTGGTTTGGACAAGCCAAGCAATGTCTTTGTCATCTAGATCAAGCGTTTCATTGTCAAGGGTATTTTGGCAAAAGTCAACCGTTTGTGTCCAACTGTTACAAATGGCTTGTTCCAAGGTTGCCAGATGTTCTTTTTCTGCGATGATAACGGCTTGTTTTGGCAAAGTTTTTATGACATTGTGTAGTTTTGTTAAACGTTTTGTTAAATCTTGCCAAAGTGTGCTGTCTTGTTCCGCCTTATTTAAAAATTCAGTCAAATGATTTAATTTAGGCAGACCTCCGTGTGCGTATTCTAAGCGACTGATTTTACTCATATTTCTGCTTGCAGTTTGCATAGCATAGGCATGACCTGCATGGGTTAGGCGAGATTGCCAACCAAGTTGTTTTTGGGTTAAAATTTCTTTAATCCGATCGGTTTCGCTAAATACCGTATCGTTTAGCACCATTTTTACCAAGTCAATTGCTTCTAATTTTCGACTAAGCGACCGCGTGGCAATGACCAAAAAACTGTCCATTTGTTCAGGATCGGCTATCGAGGTACGCTGACTGATACGCACGGTAACGCCGCTACAATGACGAGCTTGTAATGCTTGAAAACGGCGAGAATCCATATCCTTTGTGCCAATTTCGCTAATTAAGGTTAAATACGTGGGCAAGTCTGGGTGGTTAACCACAGCTTCATAGCCCTGTAATGGCAAAATTAACTGATAATAATATAAGCCGTTTGTGCCTGCTTCGTATTCGTATAAAATGCTGTCTTGACCGCTTAATTTTACCGATAATTGTGTGTTATTTTTAAACTGGATATCAGATGGTATGTCATCAAGTCCAACTTTTGGCAATAAATCCACATCATCAGGTGTTGCTTGACGTTTGGCTAAATCATGGGCAAGTTGTTGTAATTGTTCGCGTTTTTCATCATTCAGTTCGCTTGCAATTTTGTCTAATTTGGCTTGTTCTTCATTGGCAAGTTTGTCTGATTTTTTATCATCAGCAACCAACGTTAATCGCACGCGGTGTTGATTGTTTAACAAATGTTTGTAAATCAAATCGCGGATAAAGTTTGGATTTTTGACTTGTTCCCTTAGCCAGTTTAGGTTGTCATCAATATCCCATACATCAATGGGGTTGCCATCATGTAGGGCGGTGCTAAGTCCTTCCAAAATCAAGTTTAAACCATAGGGCATGCTATCACCCCCGATATGACGTTGATCAATTTCAATTTGGTGTAAAACGGTTTCAATTTCTTCAGGGTCAATTGGTTCATTGGCAATTTTGTGCAACAAATTTAAAATACCATCTTCAATTGCTTGGGCGTGTTCGGACTCAGAGCCTCGTACGCCAGCGTAAAATACCATTTGATAATGACTGTCATCTAAACCCAATAGTGGTGTTGGAGCTGATGCCAATTCGTGGCTTTCCAAATAGGCACGCAATGGCGAACCTGAATGCTCCACCAAAACCCCCTCGAGCAGTCGCAAAGCAAGCCGTTGCTTGGCATCTAAAATCGTTGGCAACAACCAAGCCAACACATGGTGCGTTTGTTTGGGTTTTAACACATCGACACTGTAAGTTTCGCTGACTTGAATGGGGTTTTTTAATGATTTTTCCAAAGCAGATGCGTGTTTATGCCCTTTGGTAAATGGTTTTTTTGTGGTTGCCAAGGCATCATTGTGTAGTTTTTCTTGAATATCTTTTACGTTAATATTGCCAAAACTCATTGCCACTGCGTTGCTTGGGTGATAGTGGCTTTGATGAAATTTAACCAATTCATCATAAGTCAAATCGGTAATTGCAGCTGGATCACCCCCTGAATTATAATGATAAGTGGTTGTTGGAAACAGATGACGTGCAATTGCGTGATAAAGCTGATCAATCTCACCGCTCATTGCCCCTTTCATTTCGTTAAAGACAATGCCTTTAAATTCAGGTTTGCCTTGTTCGTTTAATTCCACTCGAATGCCTTCTTGAGCAAAATCCAATGGATTTAAGTTGGGAAAAAAGGTTGCATCTAAATACACTGACAACAAATTAAAATAATCCTTACGATTTTGGGTAGCGAACGGATATGCCGTCCAATCTGCGGCGGTAAATGCATTCATAAAAGTATTCAGCGAGCGTTTTATCATGCTAAAGAAAGGATCTCGCACAGGATATTTGTGCGAACCACACAGGCTTGTATGCTCCAAAATATGCGCCTCGCCCTTGTTGGTTGTCGGTTGAGTGCGAAATCCAATCAAAAACGCATTTTCATCGCTTGGGTGTGCCAAATGATAATGCAGTAAACCAGTTGCTTTGTGTTCACTGACGACAACATCAAGCGATAAAGAATCGATGCGATGATGATTAAGTTTGGTAAAATTTGGATCTAAAGTAAGGTTGGGTTGAAAAATTGACATATTTATCCTATCATTTTTGTAAAATATTAATTATTTGTTAAAATATTAACTAATAATAGGGCAAACAATCTATTTTATCAAATTTTTTCACAAAAAACCCCAAAAACCCCAAAAAACCCCTTGACCTATCCAAAAACTTCTATATAATACGCACCCACTTAAGCAACAAAGCTTATCTTATTCTTATTAACTTAAGCAACAAAGTTAAGTTAAGCAACAAAGCTTAAACAAATAATTTTTTTAAATAAAAACAACTTAATTAAAACAACTTACTTAATCTTAATTAAAAGTTTTTTTAATCAAAAGTTTTTTAATCAAAAGTTTTTTAATCAAAAGTTTTTTTAATCAAAAGTTTTTAATTAAAAAAAGCATAAAAAATAAAAAACAGCTTGACAATAAAAATAAAGCTGATAAAATATGCAACTCTTAACAGACGATGTTAAGAACAAAACTAAATAACAAATTAAAATAAAAAACAACTTGTGTAGATTTTCTACTGGCACAAATAAATATATAAAACAAAAAACTTTTTATATTCTTTTGTACAGAAGAAAACTTTCGTAAGTTTATTTGAGCAAACAGTATAAAAAGAGCCTGAGTTTGACTAATAACATAATAATAAAATATTATGCAAAAATCAACTCTAAATAAAAGATTAAACTGAAGAGTTTGATCATGGCTCAGATTGAACGCTGGCGGCAGGCTTAACACATGCAAGTCGAACGATGATTATCCAGCTTGCTGGATAAGATTAGTGGCGAACGGGTGAGTAACATTTAGGAATCTGCCTCATAATGGGGGATAGCTTGGGGAAACCCAAATTAATACCGCATACGTCCTACGGGAGAAAGATGGCGCAAGCTGTCGTTATGAGATGAGCCTAAACCAGATTAGCTAGTTGGTGGGGTAAAAGCCTACCAAGGCGACGATCTGTAGCTGGTCTGAGAGGATGATCAGCCACACTGGGACTGAGACACGGCCCAGACTCCTACGGGAGGCAGCAGTGGGGAATATTGGACAATGGGGGAAACCCTGATCCAGCCATGCCGCGTGTGTGAAGAAGGCCTTTTGGTTGTAAAGCACTTTAAGTGGGGAGGAACAATTATCAATTAATACCTGATAATCTTGACGTTACCCACAGAATAAGCACCGGCTAACTCTGTGCCAGCAGCCGCGGTAATACAGAGGGTGCGAGCGTTAATCGGAATTACTGGGCGTAAAGCGAGCGTAGGTGGCTAATTAAGTCACATGTGAAATCCCTGGGCTTAACCTAGGAACTGCATGTGATACTGGTTGGCTAGAGTAGATGAGAGGGGGGTAGAATTCCAGGTGTAGCGGTGAAATGCGTAGAGATCTGGAGGAATACCGATGGCGAAGGCAGCCCCCTGGCACCATACTGACACTGAGGTTCGAAAGCGTGGGTAGCAAACAGGATTAGATACCCTGGTAGTCCACGCCGTAAACGATGTCTACTAGCCGTTGGGTGTCTTGAACACTTAGTGGCGCAGTTAACGCGATAAGTAGACCGCCTGGGGAGTACGGCCGCAAGGTTAAAACTCAAATGAATTGACGGGGGCCCGCACAAGCGGTGGAGCATGTGGTTTAATTCGATGCAACGCGAAGAACCTTACCTGGTCTTGACATATCTAGAATCTTGCAGAGATGCGAGAGTGCCTTCGGGAATTAGAATACAGGTGCTGCATGGCTGTCGTCAGCTCGTGTCGTGAGATGTTGGGTTAAGTCCCGCAACGAGCGCAACCCTTTTCCTTACTTGCCAGCGGGTCATGCCGGGAACTTTAAGGATACTGCCAGTGACAAACTGGAGGAAGGTGGGGACGACGTCAAGTCATCATGGCCCTTACGACCAGGGCTACACACGTGCTACAATGGTAGGTACAGAGGGTTGCTACACAGCGATGTGATGCCAATCTCAAAAAGCCTATCGTAGTCCGGATTGGAGTCTGCAACTCGACTCCATGAAGTCGGAATCGCTAGTAATCGCGGATCAGAAAGCCGCGGTGAATACGTTCTCGGGCCTTGTACACACCGCCCGTCACACCATGGGAGTTGATTGCACCAGAAGTAGTTAGCCTAACGCAAGAGGGCGATTACCACGGTGTGGTCGATGACTGGGGTGAAGTCGTAACAAGGTAGCCGTAGGGGAACCTGTGGCTGGATCACCTCCTTAAAACAGTGGTAGTAGAGAATCTACAGCAAGTTGTTTTTTATTGAGTAAGCAGCTAATAAAGTTAAAAAGCCAAAAGCATTGCCTTTTTAACAGCTTTTAGGGTCTATAGCTCAGTTGGTTAGAGCACTGCCTTGATAAGGCAGGGGTCATAAGTTCAAGTCTTATTAGACCCACCAGCTTTTAATAGCGGGGTTATAGCTCAGTTGGTAGAGTGCCTGCCTTGCACGCAGGAGGTCAGGAGTTCGACTCTCCTTAACTCCACCAGTTTATTAACTAACAAGTAAACTTATATTAATAGAAAAAGTAATTATAGCAAACAAACAAGTACAACAAACAAACGATTGCTGATTTACTGATTGCTTTATTCTATTAAGTATAATAGAACTGTCCCTGATGAAGTGACAGACAATTCAATAACAACATAGAGAAATGAGTCTGGGTTAATTATTTAATTCCAACAAATAATTAACCTTTACCACCACACAATCTGTTGACAGCACAATCTGTTGACAAAACTGTATGGTGGTATAAAGTAAAGAGAACTGAAATACCATCACAAAACACCGTGATGGTAAAAATCAAGCGTAAACCAGGTATTAAAATCGTTACAATTACCGATACAGCTCATACATGAAGTATGTCATTAAATATGACACAAAGCATGCTTAAGGTTGTATGGTCAAGTAATTAAGTGCACATGGTGGATGCCTTGGCAGTCAGAGGCGATGAAAGACGTGACAGCCTGCGAAAAGCGTCGGGGAGGTGGCAATATCCTGTGATCCGGCGATATCTGAATGGGGAAACCCACTTATCATAAGATAGGTATCGTAATTTATTACGAGGCAAACCGGGAGAAGTGAAACATCTCAGTACCCCGAGGAAAAGACATCAATAGAGATTCCCTTAGTAGCGGCGAGCGAACGGGGAGGAGCCGACTGATTTAAATGTAGAAGAACAACTTGGAAAGGTTGACCGTAGAAGGTGATAGTCCTGTATTTTAAACATTTAAAAAAGCATATTAAGTAGTGCGGGACACGTGAAATCCTGTATGAAGATGGGGGGACCATCCTCCAAGGCTAAATACTCCTGACTGACCGATAGTGAACCAGTACCGTGAGGGAAAGGCGAAAAGAACCCCTGTGAGGGGAGTGAAATAGAACCTGAAACCGTGTGCATACAAGCAGTCGGAGCCCACTTGTTGGGTGACGGCGTACCTTTTGTATAATGGGTCAGCGACTTATATTCTGTAGCAAGGTTAACCGTTTAGGGGAGCCGTAGGGAAACCGAGTCTTAATAGGGCGTCTAGTTGCAGGGTATAGACCCGAAACCGAGTGATCTATCCATGAGCAGGTTGAAAATGCCGTAACAGGCATCGGAGGACCGAACCCACTGTCGTTGAAAAGCCAGGGGATGACTTGTGGATAGGGGTGAAAGGCTAATCAAACTCGGTGATAGCTGGTTCTCCCCGAAAGCTATTTAGGTAGCGCCTCGGACGAATACCATTGGGGGTAGAGCACTGTTTCGGCTAGGGGGTCACACCGACTTACCAAACCG
Organism: Moraxella macacae 0408225; assembly: GCF_000320365.1. Taxonomy (GTDB): domain Bacteria; phylum Pseudomonadota; class Gammaproteobacteria; order Pseudomonadales; family Moraxellaceae; genus Faucicola; species Faucicola macacae. The sequence goes on along the minus strand of NZ_ANIN01000001.1, from coordinate 469,667 downwards.
ATGCAAACTCCGAATACCGATGAGTACTATCCGGGAGACAGACAGCGGGTGCTAACGTCCGTTGTCAAGAGGGAAACAACCCAGACCGCCAGCTAAGGCCCCAAATTCCTAGTTAAGTGGGAAACGATGTGGGAAGGCACAGACAGCTAGGAGGTTGGCTTAGAAGCAGCCACCCTTTAAAGAAAGCGTAATAGCTCACTAGTCGAGTCGGCCTGCGCGGAAGATGTAACGGGGCTCAAACTAGGAGCCGAAGCTGCGGATTTAATTGTTTCAATTAAGTGGTAGGGGAGCGTTGTGTAAGTCTGTGAAGGTGTGTTGTAAAGCATGCTGGAGGTATCACAAGAGCGAATGCTGACGTGAGTAACGACAAAACGGGTGAAAAGCCCGTTCGCCAAAAGACCAAGGGTTCCAGTCCAACGTTAATCGGGGCTGGGTGAGTCGACCCCTAAGGCGAGGCCGAAAGGCGTAGTCGATGGGAAATTGGTTAATATTCCAATACTTGTTTATGATGCGATGGAGGGACGGAGAAGGTTATGTCAGCCTGGCGTTGGTTGTCCAGGTGAAAGGTTGTAGGTAGGCTAAGTAGGCAAATCCGCTTGGCTATTACTGAGAGCTGACAGCAAGCCAATTTATTGGCGAAGTGGCAAATACCCTGCTTCCAGGAAAAGCTTCTAAGCACAATCATAAACAAATCGTACCCGAAACCGACACAGGTGGTCAGGTAGAGAATACTAAGGCGCTTGAGAGAACTCTGCTGAAGGAACTAGGCAAAATGGTACCGTAACTTCGGGAGAAGGTACGCTGCTGATGGTGATAAGACTTGCTCTTTGAGCTGTTGGCAGTCGCAGATACCAGGCCGCTGCAACTGTTTATTAAAAACACAGCACTCTGCAAACACGAAAGTGGACGTATAGGGTGTGATGCCTGCCCGGTGCTGGAAGGTTAATTGATGTGGTTAGCGCAAGCGAAGCTATTGATCGAAGCCCCAGTAAACGGCGGCCGTAACTATAACGGTCCTAAGGTAGCGAAATTCCTTGTCGGGTAAGTTCCGACCTGCACGAATGGCATAATGATGGCGGCGCTGTCTCCAGCAGAGACTCAGTGAAATCGAAATCGCAGTGAAGATGCTGTGTACCCGCGGCTAGACGGAAAGACCCCGTGAACCTTTACTACAGCTTTACATTGAACTTTGACCTAACTTGTGTAGGATAGGTGGGAGGCTTTGAAGCAGATACGCCAGTATTTGTGGAGCCAACCTTGAAATACCACCCTGGTTATGTTGGGGTTCTAACTTAGAATTAACAAATTCAAGGACAATGTATGGTGGGTAGTTTGACTGGGGCGGTCTCCTCCTAAAGAGTAACGGAGGAGTACGAAGGTGCGCTCAGGACGGTCGGAAATCGTCCAAAGAGTATAAAGGCAAAAGCGCGCTTAACTGCGAGACCCACAAGTCGAGCAGGTACGAAAGTAGGTCTTAGTGATCCGGTGGTTCTGTATGGAAGGGCCATCGCTCAACGGATAAAAGGTACTCTGGGGATAACAGGCTGATACCGCCCAAGAGTTCATATCGACGGCGGTGTTTGGCACCTCGATGTCGGCTCATCTCATCCTGGGGCTGAAGCAGGTCCCAAGGGTATGGCTGTTCGCCATTTAAAGAGGTACGCGAGCTGGGTTTAGAACGTCGTGAGACAGTTCGGTCCCTATCTACCGTGGGCGTTGGAAATTTGAGAGGATCTGCTCCTAGTACGAGAGGACCAGAGTGGACGAACCTCTGGTGTTTCGGTTGTCACGCCAGTGGCATTGCCGAGTAGCTATGTTCGGATGGGATAACCGCTGAAAGCATCTAAGCGGGAAGCCCACCTTAAGATAAGATTTCCCCAAAGAGCCGTTGTAGACTACGACGTTGATAGGTTGGGTGTGGAAGTGTAGTGATACATGTAGCTAACCAATACTAATTGCTCGTTTGGCTTGACCATACAACGCTTAAGTGTGTTTATGGGTTAACGATTAAATACCAAAACCTTGATTGAAAACCTTGATTGGTTGGTTCTTTTTACAAAGATAAAGACAGAACCTAAGTTAACTAAAAAACTTAACTTAGCTTCATTTCTCTATACCCTTTTTGCTGACGATTATAGCTTGTTGGTACCACCTGATCCCTTCTCGAACTCAGAAGTGAAACAACAATACGCCGATGGTAGTGTGGTTTTCCCATGTGAGAGTAGGTAATCGTCAGCTTCCTATTTAAACCCCTGTTGCTGTTTGAGTGATGGGGGTTTTGGTTTGGGGGTGATTTGTGGTTTATTTATATAATTTTTAGTGGGTTTGTATGGACTTAAATATTTAAGTTTGCTAAACTATTACAGTTTGTTGGTTTTTAATGATTTATAAATCAAAAAATGTTTGTTAAGTTACAAGTTGCTTGTGAGTGGTGAAATTGGTTACGCCTTAACAAGCCCTCTTATCCTCTTATTATTTTTTTAAGCAAGGAATGCGTCCTATGAACAGTATTGTTGTGTTGGTTTTGGGCGTGATTGGCATGCTCTGCGGTTACTTTTTTTACTCCAAATTTGTTGCCAGTCGCATTTTGGGGTTAGACAACACTCGCACCACGCCCAGTCATACCATGCAAGACGGTGTGGATTATGTCCCAACGAATAAATTTGTCTTATGGGGGCATCATTTTACCTCTGTGGCAGGAGCGGCTCCGATTATTGGTCCTGCAATTGCGGTGATTTGGGGGTGGGTGCCGGCTTTTATTTGGGTGGTGTTTGGCACTGTGTTTATGGCGGGTGTGCATGACATGTCCGCTGTGTGGGCGAGCATGCGTAGCAAGGGGCAATCCATAGGTACCATTGCTGGCAATGTGATGGGTGGGCGTGTGCGTACCTTGATGATGGTGGTGATTTTTTTACTGCTGCTCATGGTGAATGCGGTGTTTGGGGTGGCAATTGCCAATATGATGATAAAAACGCCGTCGTCCGTGTTGCCTGTGTGGGGTGCATTGGCGGTGGCGTTTATCGTGGGTCAGTGCATTTATCGCTTTAAGATGAATTTGCCCATGGTGTCTTTGATTGGGGTAGTTGCTTTATACGCACTGATTTATTTTGGCCCTATGTTTCCGATTGTGTTGCCGGAGACGGTTTTGGGGCTACCTGACAATGCGGTGTGGAATATCATTTTGTTTGCTTATGCCGGGGTGGCATCAATATTGCCTGTGTGGATGCTGTTGCAACCAAGGGATTATATCAATGGCTTACAATTGTTTGTTGGCTTGATTTTGTTGTATTTGTCCATTTTTGTGGCAGCTCCTGATGTGGTTGCCCCTGCCTTTAACATGAATTTGCCTTCAGGCACGCCGCCGATTATGCCCTTGTTGTTTGTTACCATTGCTTGTGGGGCAATTTCTGGTTTTCATGGTTTGGTGGCAACAGGCACAACTTCTAAACAGATTGATAAAGAAGAAGATGTGCGTTTTGTTGGCTATTTTGGGGCATTGGGCGAAGGTTTGTTGGCGTTGGGTGCGATTTTGGCAGCCACGGCAGGATTTGCTTCGTTTGCTGATTGGCAAGCGGTTTATCAAAAATTTGGTGATGGTTCTATTGGGGCTTTTATTGACGGCGGAGCAACGATTTTAAACCACGGCGTTGGCATTGATATGGTGCTATCGCAAACCATGCTCACGGTGATGGCGGCCTTGTTTGCAGGCACAACCATGGATACGGGCGTTCGCTTGCAACGTTATATTTTCCAAGAGTTTGGTGAGATTTATCGCTTGCCTGCTTTACAAAATGGTGCGGTTGCCACGCTGTTGGCGGTTGGCACTTGTTTGTTATTGGCATTTGGTGCAGGGGGCATTGATGGCTCGGGCGGTATGCTCATATGGCCATTATTTGGCACAACCAATCAGTTGATGGCGGCGTTGACTTTGATGATTATCACCGTGGTGTTATTAAGACACGGCAAAAACGTGTGGTATACCTTGGCACCGTTAAGCTTTTTGTTAATCATGTCGGTGCTTGCGTTGTTAATGCAGCTCAAAACCTTTTATGTCGATGGCAATTGGCTGCTGGTATTTTTAGACATTGTCATTTTGGTTGCCACCATTATGGTTGCCCTTGAGAGTTTTTCGGTGTTAAGAAGAGAGTGGCACGCCCATAAAAATAAAGAAGTAAACAGCAGCGAAGCGAACAACTGATGAATGATCATGACTTAACTGATAAAAAAACGAACCCAGAGACTTGGTGGGGGCGTTTTTTGACCGGGCTGAATGAATTTTACCACGCTCCGTATCGGCAAACCATGGCAAGAGCGGCGCGTGATGAAGAGGATTTTTTTATGCTCATGTTGTTTAGCGAAAGTTTGGGCATTGCCAATCCTGCTGCCTTTTATGCCATGGAATTGCAGCCGTTATTTTTGGAAAATTTTCATGAATGGCATCAGCGTATGGGTATGGAAAAATGTCCGTTTGAACACATGGGGTGCTGCTGATGGTAAACCGACAATTTAGTCAGTTGATAGAGAGTTTAAGCAATCGTCCAATTGTGTTTGTGGGCGGCAAAGGCGGTGTTGGCAAAACCACCACGGCGGCGGCAATTGCCAGTCGTTTTGCCAGTTTACAGCAAAAAACCTTGATAATCTCAACAGACCCTGCTCACAGCTTAGGCGATGCGTTGCAAGTAGCCCTGTCTAATGACAAAACCGCCATCACGCCGTATTTAGACGCCCTTGAACTCAATCCTGATGTGATTGTTGATAAGCATTTTGCTCAAGTGCTTAGCACCATTAAAGGCTATGCCAGCCCTGAAATGTTGCCAAAAATCAAAGAACATCTCAATGCCTCTAAAACCGCTCCCGGGGCTCAAGAGGCCGCCATGTTGGAAGCCATGTGTCAATATTTGGTAGATGCCAAAGCCCAAGGCTATCATCATATCGTTTTTGACACCGCTCCGACGGGGCATACCTTACGGCTTTTGCTGTTGCCTGAAATGATGCAAGCGTGGACGGACGGATTGCTTGTGCAGCAACGGCGGCAAGCCAAATTAAAATCGGTGGCAAATCATTTAACTGTTAACAGACTTGCTAATACCAATCTTTCTACCACAACAGACAAAGCAAAAGGTTTTGCCAATCCCTTTACCCAGCACATTCCCGATCGCTGGGAGCAGGCGGTTTCTGTGCTTGATAAACGCAAACAATTGTTTGCTAGTGCAGGCAAATTGTTGCACGATGCTACACAAACCGCCATTGTACTCGTGATGATTGCGGATAATTTGCCCATTGCTGAAACCAAGCGGGCGGTGGAGCAATTGCAAGCGGTGAAGTTGCCTGTCAGTGGCATTGTGGTGAATCAACTAATTGATGTCAAACAAAGCGATCCGTTTTGGCAACAAAGAGCCGAACGCCAACAGCGTCTGCTTGGCGAAATTGAACAAAGTTTTGCCAACATACCCTTATATCCCATTGCTTTGCAACAACAGGATATCCGAGGTGTGGAGGCTTTGGCGGGCTTTGGTTGATTTTAGCTGTAGATTGTTTATTTGTTTTTGCGTTTTGATTTTTTCGCTTGCAATTGGTGCAATGTACGCTGAATTTCACTTTCGTCCAGGCGTGCCATTTGGTGCAAAATGTGCAATACATCAAGATCTAAGATAAAGTCGGCGTTTTTTGCCATGATGTCAATGCGATTGTCAAATTGAATAATGCCATTTTCTGTTGGTTGAATATATTCCAAACGTTCCAGCGTTTCCAAAAAACTGCTAAACAATGCGCGATCAAAAAAATCAGGCATGTCATCTTCATAAATAACCGACAACCGCTGTCCTAGCAAATGCCCCAAATCCACCACTTGCTCTTTGGTAAGTTTGTTGCTTCCTTGTTGGCTAAGCAATGCCAATACCATAAAATAACGCTCCAAACTGTGCGATACTGCATTGGCAAGTACGGTAAGCTGTTGGTAATTGTGCGTGTTTGGATCTGGTGTGGTAAGCTGACGTTCGCCTTTGGCATTGACGCCTTTGTCTACTATGATGTTTTCGGCGATTAAGACCTCAATGTGCTGAGTTAAGGTTTCTTGTAAAGTGCGTGCAGGGTATTGTAAAAACAATTCGGCTTGTAAAAATGGATAGATGGTACTGGCAACTTGTTCTACATTGGCAAATGTAATGTGTCCGTTGTGCTTGACAAGGTTGGCACATAGCGAAAACAAAATATAAACGTGTAAAATATTGTTGCGAAAGTAGCTTAACAAAGGAGCTTGTCCATTGGCAATGCGAATTAAATCACCCAAAACGTGTGGCGTTTTTTCGATTAATTTAAGCTGGGTGCTGTAGGCAATAATTGCTTGTGGCCTGGCATCGGTAACGGTAATGTCTTCATCGTAGGGCAAAGTTTTGGCAAGGCGTTGGTATAAAGCGAGCTGTTCAAGGCAACTTTGCTCATCTAACGCTCCGTGTGGCGTGTCTAGCAATACCATTGATAGCAAGGTAACAGGATTTATCACCGCTGATCGGTTGATGCGTTGCATGATTTTTACGCCGATATTATCCACCATTTGGCTGACATTTGGCGGTATGGGTGTGTCGCTGCGATCGCTTGGCAAACTGTTTGGCAATACGGCATATTTTTGCATAAAATCTTTTAAATACAATGGTTTGCCAAAACTGACATGCACCGTACCAAAAATACGTTCTAATTTTTTGCCTGTTTTTAATAAACCAAACAAACTTTCACTTTCTTTGGGTTTGCCTTTTAATTCATCGACATATGTTGATCCCTCGATAATGCGTTCATAGCCGATATAAGTTGGAATAAAAGCAATGGGTTTGCTTGATTGACGTAAATGACTTTGTACAGTCATTGCAAGCATGCCTTTTTTTGGAGGCAACAAGCGTCCTGAACGCGATCGTCCGCCCTCTACAAAATATTCAATTGGTGTGTTTCTTAATAACATACTATGCACATATTCACGAAATACGGCATTGTATAAAGCATTGCCCTTAAAACTGCGACGCATAAAAAACGCCCCACCGTTTCTTAGCATTTGCCCCAAAATAGGAATGTTGAGATTTTCACCGGCGGCAACATACGGCACGCGCAAGCCACGCTTAAAAATCACATAAGACAACAATAAATAATCAATATGACTGCGATGACAGGGCACGTACACAATTGCATGATCGCTTGCTGCTTCTCTTACGCGTTCAAAATGTTGCACTTTGACACCATCGTACAACTGTGTCCATAGCCATGTCAAAAACCGATCAAAAAATCGCACCATAGCATATGAATAATCACTGGTAATTTCATTTAAATAACGCCGAGCCAGTTTTTTGCTATCGTGAATGTTGCGATTATGCTCTTCGCTGTCAAGTTGTATGGCGTGGCGAATGGCAGGCGTGTTTAAAATTTTATCCACCTCGTTGCGCCTATCCGATAGATCCGGGCCTAAAATGGTTTCTTGTTGTTTGTCTAAATAACCCAGCAGGCGATTTTGTACACGCTGCGCTAACAATTGCAATGCACTGTGATTGTCAATCAATGCTGTGTTTTTGTTGGAATCGGCAGATTGGGCTTTGCTTTCGGCATGTAAAATATCTCGCAAATTTTTTGGAGGGTGAAATTGTACATAAGTATCTCGCCCTTTTACGCCAATGTTAAACAATTGTTTGGCAATACTGGGATTTTGCCATTCATCAGCGGTAAACAAATTAAACAGCGAATCTTCTTTTTCGGGCGCTCTTCCCCACAAAATCGTTACAGGCACAAACTGAATGTTTAAGGTTGGGTGATTTTTGATTGCTTCAATCAAACGCAACAAACGAGGCGAGTACACGGTTTTGCCATCTTTACGTTCGCTTTTTGGGTGATGAATAAAAATCATCGCACTGTGTTCGTCAATGCCAAATTCCAGTCTTTTGACAGGAGCCAGAGCTTCTGGCAGTTGGTGTTGGGCGGTTTCTAAGTCAATTAGCACGCTGTTGCTGCGTGAATATTCTTTTAGGACATAAAAAGTAAGCGGTGTGGCGGTTTCGTGGTTGTTGGTGGTTGGATTTTTAAGTGGCGGAATTTTACCGATAAGCTGTGATTTTACCGCCATACCAAGCAGCCCGCCGGACAGTTTTCGGTATAGGTTGTTAAGTTGAAAAGGAGTGGTTTTGTGTGTCATGATAAACCTATCAGCATAGCTTAGTAAATTTGTGTATATTATAGGGCGAGTAACCCAGCGAAAGCAAATAATGCGTAAAAATTTAAGATTTAACGCCAAAATCCTATCCGCCAAAACCCTTAAAAAGGGCAGCGGTTGATTTACACAGCCAATCAATACGGCAAAACCATCAAACCAAACGGTGAAAATTTGTTATACTAAGGCTTTGACAAACAGGAGTTAAACAATGATTAACCAATATATCAAAGCCATCAACAACCTTTATTCTACAGGCGTAACCACCGAGCATAGTTTTCGCGGTGATTTGCAGCATTTATTAAACAGTTTATTGCCAGAATTTGCGGTAATTAATGAGCCAAAACGCAGAAGTTGCGGCGCGCCTGATTATATTGTAGAAAAAAAGCAAATTCCCATCTTTTTTGTAGAAGCCAAAGACATAGGCGAAAATGATTTGCACGGCAAAAAGAAAACGGGCAATAAAGAACAATTTGACCGTTATAAACAATCGCTTAATACCATTATTTTTACCGATTATCTTAATTTTTTATTTTATAAAAACAATGAATTGATTGCAGAAATTGCCATTGCAAAACAAACTGGGCAAAAAATTGCAGCCATACCCGAAAACTTTACGCCGTTTATTAATTTAATTAAAGATTTTAGCCAAACCATTACCGCCACGATTAAAAACCCCAAACAATTGGCGCAAATGATGGCAAGTAAAGCGCGTATGCTCGCTGATGTAATTGCCATGGCGCTTATTTTTGATGAACAAAATAATCACAATAGCAGCCTTTATGGACAAATGGACGCCTTTAAAAAAGTGCTAATTCACGATATTACGCCAAAACAATTTGCCGATATTTATGCACAAACCATTGCTTATGGTATGTTTGCCGCGCGGTTAAATGATGAAGCATTAAACGATTTTACGCGCCAAAAAGCCGCCACACTAATTCCTAAATCAAACCCATTTTTGCGCACGTTGTTTCAATATATTTCAGGCTATGATTTAGATGAACGCATTGAATGGATTGTCAACGATTTAGCCGATATATTTCGCGCCACCGATGTCGCACAATTATTAAAAAACTTTGGTAAAGCCACGCAAACACTAGACCCATTTATTCATTTTTATGAAGATTTTTTGGCGGAATACGACCCCAATTTACGCAAACAACGCGGCGTTTGGTATACGCCAGAACCCGTTGTGCAATTTATTGTGCGCGCGGTTGATGATATTTTACAAAGCGAATTTAGTTTACCCATGGGGCTTGCCAGCAATGACAAAACCACCATTGAAATAAATACACAAAGCAAAGATGCGCGCACCAAATCGGGCTTAAAAGTCATTAATAAAGAAATCCACAAAGTGCAAATTTTAGACCCCGCTACAGGTACAGGCACTTTTTTAACCGAAGTGGTGCGTCATATTTATAAAACGCGTTTTGCGACCATGAAAGGCATGTGGCATTCTTATGTAGAACACGATTTAATTCCGCGGCTAAATGGATTTGAATTATTAATGGCAAGTTATGCCGTGGCGCATTTAAAACTTGAATTATTATTAAAAGAAACGGGTTATGTTTCGGATAAAAATCAGCGGCTAAAAATATATTTAACCAATTCTTTAGAAGAACACCACCCCGAAACGGGCAGTTTATTTGCAGGGTTTTTGGCGAATGAAGCCAATGAGGCCAATCATATTAAACGCGATAGCCCTGTTATGGTGGTGATTGGTAATCCGCCTTATAGTGGCGAAAGTGCCAATAAAGGCGATTGGATTATGCAATTAATGAACGATTATAAAAAAGAACCAAATAGCGATAAACGTTTAAATGAAAGAAATCCCAAAGCCATTAATGATGATTACGTTAAATTTATGCGTTATGGGCAACATTTTATTGAAAAAAACGGCGAGGGCATTTTGGCGTTTATTAATCCGCATGGATTTTTAGACAATCCGACGTTTCGCGGTATGCGCTGGCATTTATTAAATGCTTACGATAAAATTTATATTATTGATTTGCACGGCAATGCTAAGAAAAAAGAAACCGCACCCGATGGCAGCAAAGATGAAAACGTTTTTGATATTATGCAAGGCGTTTCTATTAATATTTTTGTTAAAACAGGTAAAAAGCAACAAGGTGAATTGGCGCAAGTTTTTCATTATGATTTATTTGGATTGCGTGATGATAAATATGCGTTTTTAAACAATCACTCGCTTAAAAGTGTACCATTTACTTTATTAGAAAATAAAGCACCAAGTTATTTTATGGTTCAAAAAGATTTTGCAAATGAAAATCTGTACAATAATGGTTTTTTAGTTACAGATTTATTTGAATTAAAAAATGTTGGCATTGTTACATCAAGAGATAATTTTGTAATTGATAAAAACAAACATAAATTAGCAGAAAGAATTAAAGACTTTTTTAACTTTGATGCTATAACTCTAAAAGCTAAATATGATTTAAATGAAAATAAAAGATGGTACGTAAATGAGGTGCAAAAACAAGCAAAATCATTTGATGAAAAAAATATCAAACAGTATTGCTATAGACCATTTGATATTCAATTTATTTACTATGAAGTAAATATGATTGACCGAATAAGATATGATGTAATGAAGCATTTTATTGAATATGAAAATATCGGGCTTGTTTTTAAACGCGGTAATTCAGAATTAAATTCAGTTTCGGCAATGGTAACCACTACATTAATTGATTTTAGAAGTTGGTCAAGAGCAGGAATGCAAGGCGGTGATTATATTGCGCCACTTTATTTATACCCCGAAACCACCAACCAAAACAACTTTCTCCCCGAACAATTAATACAACTTAGAAAACCCAATTTAAACCCCGATATTGTAACGCAAATTGCCAATAAATTAAACTTAACATTTATCCCCGACCACGAAACAAAACAGGCAAAAAACAGTTTTAATCCGCTTAATTTATTAGATTATATTTATGCCGTTTTGCACTCCCCCACTTATCGCAACACTTATAAAGAATTTTTAAAAATAGATTTTCCGCGTATTCCCTATCCAAAAGACAAAACCACGTTTTGGCAATTGGTACAATTAGGCGAAAAATTGCGTAAATTGCATTTATTACAAAGCCCAGATTTAACAGAATTAACAAAGTTAAATACACCAATAATTAGTTATCACGGTGATGGCGATAATATAATTACGCGCAAAATGACTAAAACGAGCATTGGTTTTGAATTGGTTAACAATAACAATAAAAATAACAATTTAGGCAAGTTTGGATAAATGATAGCCAATATTTTGACAATATACCGCTCATTGCGTGGGAATTTTATATCGGCGGCTATCAACCTGCACAAAAATGGCTAAAAGACCGCCAAGGCATGGCGCTTACCTTTGCCGACATTGTGCATTATCAAAAAATGATTGCGGCGCTGTATTATACGCATACAATTATGCAAGAAATAGACGTTATAAAGGAATAAACGCAAGCTTAGGTAGGTTTTTAGAATGGGAGTTTTGCGGTATAATAAGATTTTTTTAAGATGATGATAAATAGGTCAACAAATGTCGGATAATTTAGCACAACAGGCAACAGATACTGCAAATGAACTCACCTTGGTTGAACAATTGTTAAAAACGTTAACCTTAACTCAAAGCAGTGATGATACGTTTATTGGACAAAGTCATGATTATGTTGGAGCGAGGATTTTTGGCGGCCAAGTACTGGGGCAGGCTTTGATGGCGGCAAGTTACACAGTGGAGGAGAATAAGCCTTGTCATAGTTTGCACGGTTATTTTTTGCGTGGTGGCGGTGTGTGTCGTCCTGTGTATTATCAAGTGGAGAATATGCGTGATGGGCGTAGTTTGTCGGCGCGCCGCGTAACCGCTCGTCAATTTGATGATGTTGATCAGCCACAGATTATTTTTACTATGATAGCATCATTTGCTGCTTATGAAGATGGTTTGGATTATCAAGAAACCATGCCTGTTTATCCAAATCCTGAAACTTTGTTAAACGAACAGCAGTTAAAAGACAGGTTTGTTGGTAAAATTCCGCCTGCCTTAAAAGAAAGATATTTGCGCAAACGTCATGTAGAGATAAAACCCATTGCACCGCGCGATCCCATTCACCCAAAACCTATGCCACCAAAACAGGCCACTTGGTTGCGTATCGGTGAGCTTGGCAAACAGTCGGTACAAGTGCAACAAGCGTTATTGGCATTTGCATCGGATTTTTATTTGGTTGGCACAGGTTTTATGTCGCATGGGGTGAGTTATATGACCAAAGGTTTACAAGCGGCCAGCATTGATCATAGTATGCATTTTCATCGTCCTTTTGATTTAAATGACTGGTTGTTGTATGATATGTGGAGCGATACCACAAGTTCTGCCAAAGGTTTAAATCACGGACAATTTTGGCAAGACGGCAGATTGGTAGCCACCACGCAACAAGAAGGCTTAATGCGCTTACGTATTGACAAATAACCATTTAAACCAACAAGCATTTAAACCAACAACCATCAAAAAGGAGCAAATCATGAGTGATAACACTGCGATCGGTAATTTTGCAATTGGTGATAAAACCATAGAATATTTAAAAAATCAAATAAGTTCTGATAAACAAAACCCACTGTTGGATTTTGCGGTGATCTATGAACAAAACGTTGCGTGGGGTGATATGGACGCTTTTGCCCATGTCAATAATGTTGTGTATTATGAGTATGCCCAATCCGCTCGCATTCACTATTTGGAACAGTTGGCAATGTTTGACAAAAACGCTTTTACTGTGATTGCCAGTTCTTCATGCCAGTATTTACGCCCAATTACCTTTCCTGACAATCTGTTGATCGGCGTGCGTTGCAAAAAAATTGGCAATACCAGTTTGGTACAAGAATATATTTTTTATAGCACCGCCCAACAAGCCGTAGCAGCCACTGCTGAAACCGTGATTGTGTTTTTTGACGATACAGGCACACAAAAACGCACGCTTAGCGATGTTGAAAAACAGCGTTTTGTTGATTTAGATGCAAAAACCGTGCGCCAACGTTTGGCAAGCTAGTCTTTTTTTAAATACTTTTTTTAAATACTTTTTTTGTAAAACAATGTCTGTAAACATGATTGTTGTAAAAAATTTTGATGTGATTGTCATTGGTGCAGGGGCATCTGGGCTGTTTTGTGCAATGACAGCGGCCAAGCGTGGCAGGCGAGTTTTGGTGCTTGATCATGCCAATAAAGCAGGCAAAAAAATTTTAATGAGTGGTGGCGGTAAATGCAACTTTACCAATTATGAGATTTTGCCTGATCATTTTTTGTCAAATAATCCGCACTTTGTTAAATCCGCTTTATCACGCTACACGCAATGGGATTTTTTGGCAATGGTTGCTGAACACAAAATTGCGTGGCAAGAACGCGATTATGGACAATTGTTTTGTGAAAATTCGGCGAATGATATTTTGCAAATGCTGCTTACTCAATGTCAAAAATACGGCGTGATTGTCCAGTTAAACAGTCAAGTTGATGGCGTTAAATCGCTTGACAACCAATTTAGCCTAACTGTTAGCCCAAAAAAGCCTGGTAAAACCGATTTTTTGAGGGCATTAACTTGTCAATCACTTGTAATTGCCACAGGCGGATTGTCAATTCCGACTATGGGTGCGAGCGGATTTGGTTATCAGCTGGCCGAAAAATTTGGACATAAAATTATCCCCACAAGTGCATCGCTTGTACCGTTTACATTTAGTGGCAAGCTGTTAGAGGCTTTTGCTGATATGGCGGGCATTGGCGTGAATGTTGGATTGTTTAATGACAAAATTCGGTTTAATTTGCCTGTGCTGTTTACCCATCGCGGACTTTCAGGGCCGGCAAGTTTGCAGTTGTCTAATTATTGGACGGCAGGCGATCTGATTTTTATGGATTTATTTGTTGGTTTTGATGTCAAAAATGAGTTGTTGCTTGCCAAAAAAACCACACCAAAAAAACAGCTTCATACTGTGATCAACGAGTTATCCGCACGGTTAAACAAGCCGTTACCCAAAAAATTATTGCATTATATTGATGAATTGATTGTTAAGAAAACATTAATAAATTCTCACAGCGAAATTGCCAATATTAAAAACGATGATTTAATCACCATCGGTGAAAATTTAAACGCTTGGCAATTAAAACCATCAGGCACGGAAGGTTATCGCACCGCCGAAGTTACGCGTGGTGGGGTGGATACCGCGGATATTTCATCAAAAACCATGCAAAGCAAATTAAAGCCAAATTTGTATTTTATTGGCGAGGTGCTAGATGTAACAGGGTGGCTTGGCGGTTATAATTTTGCGTGGGCGTGGGCGAGCGGTTTTGTGTGTGGGGAAGTGGTTTAAGGCGTTTTTTCTAATTTTCTAACCAAAAGCATAGCATAGAAAAGCATAGCAAATCATAGAAATAAAACAGCAATAAACCACCAGTTTTGTGCAATCATTTTGTGCAATCATTTTGTGCAATTAACATGGAAATGGGGCGTTTTTACGACTATAAAACCACCAAGTTATGACAATACAAATAGCATAAAACACGATGAGAGCAATAAATGTACCATGAATACCAAGCCCTGAACCGAACATTTTTGGAATAAAAAACCCACCATAAGCAGCAAATCCGCCTGAAAATCCCACCACCGCCGCTGATTCTTTACGTGCTTTATTGATTAGATCTTGTGAATTTAAACGTTCGTGCAAGGTTCTAAAAATCACCGGAATCATTCTAAATGTTGAACCATTGCCAATGCCTGTGGTGATAAACAATACCATAAAGCAGGCAAAATATCCGACAAAATTGCCTTGTTTTAAGAAAAACATGACGCCTACCAATGTTGCCGTCATAACGATATAATTCCAAAATGTTACGCGTGCACCGCCAGCTTTATCCGCTATCCAACCACCGACAGGGCGAAATAACGCACCCACCAGTGGCCCTAAAAACGCCACTTTTAACGGATCTACATCAGCAAAGGATTGTTTGATCACGAGCGGAAAGGCTGCACTAAAACCGATAAACGAACCAAAAGTTGCAAGGTATAAGACACACATAATCCAGTTGTGTTGGCGTTTAAAGATAATGGCCTGATCTTTAAACGATGCCTTGGCGGTTGCCAAATCATTCATGCCAAACCACGCCAATACGGTTATGATGACAATTGGCAAAACCCATACAAAACCTGCATTTTGTAGATACACTGCTTTGCCTGTTTTGACAACGATCTGAGGATCGCCACCCATAGGGCCTAACATAGCAAAACCTATCACCGCAGGCACAACAAATTGCATGGTTGATACGCCCAAATTGCCAAGCCCTGCATTTAATCCCAATGCCATGCCTTGTTGTGATTTTGGATAAAAAAATGAGATATTGGACATACTAGATGAAAAATTTGCTCCGCCAAATCCGCACAATAGGGCAATGATAGCAAACACCCAAAACGGCGTATTTAAATCTTGGATAGCAAACCCAAGCCAAATGGTTGGAATTAACAAACTGGCGGTTGTCAAAGCCGTCCAACGACGTCCGCCAAAAATCGGTACAGCGAACGAATAAAACAAACGCAAGGTTGCCCCTGACAAAGCAGGCAGCGCAAGCAGTGTGGATAATTGAGACTTGTCAAATTGAAAACCAACCTCAGGCATACGCACCACCAACATTGACCAAATCACCCATACTGCAAACGCAAGCAACAAGGCAGGGATCGAAATCCATAAATTGCGATTGGCGACTTGTTTGCCACCATTTGCCCAAAATGCTTCATCTTCAGGTTGCCAGTTGCTAATTTGCTGGCCACCTTTGAGTTCATCTTTCATAGCATGTCCTAATTTATAAAGAAAAATACCAGTTTATTGTAATTGTTTGTCAAAAAAATACCCTTATCCCATTGTGTGATTTTTTATCATACGCCTAAGACTTTAGGAGTAGGCAGCAAAAAGGGTGGCATCAAAATTGCAAACAAAATTGCAAAAAAGCACGCACATCATCAAATTTGGCAAAAAATAATGCTATAATTCATGTATAATAACACTTCACCAAACGCTACCAAAAGGGATACGCCTTATGATGATCATCGCTGGATACCCATTTTTAACCGATTTTCAAAAAAACCAACTGATTGACCGTTTTAACCAAGCTGCCGACTATCAAATTTCTGACATTATTAGCCAACAAGTGTTTGTTTTTTCACAGGCATTAAATGACAATGATCGCAAAAAAGCCCTTGATTTGCTCAATCACGGCGAAGAACAAACCCTTGTTACGCCTGAAAGTGGACAAATACAGTGCATTGTGAGTCCGCGTTTTGGTACGATCAGTCCTTGGGCGAGTAAGGCGGTTGATATTTTTAACAATTGTGGGGTAAACATTGAACGCGTAGAACGAGTTATTGTTTATACGTTGATTGGCAATAATTTACCTAAAACATTGCCACATGACGCAGAGATGATGTTGTACGATCGCATGACTCAAAGTATTGTTACAAATTTGGCACAAGTTAAACAGTTGTTTGACAATCACACGCCTGCACCGCTTCAGCATATTGACGTGTTAAAAGATGGGCGTAAAGCCTTGGAGCAAGCCTGTGTAACTTTTGGTTTTGCTTTGTCGGATCAAGACATGGATTATTTGCTAAATGCCTATGTCAATGATCTAAAACGCAATCCAACCGATGTTGAGTTAATGATGTTTGCTCAAGCCAATTCAGAGCATTGTCGCCACAAGATTTTTAATGCTGGGTGGACAATAGATGGCAAAGTTTGGGAAAAATCTTTGTTTGCTATGATTAAAAACACCTTTCAAAAAAATCCAAATGGTGTTTTGTCGGCTTATAAAGACAATGCCAGTGTGATTCAAGGTTTTGATGGACTGCGTTTTTATCCGTTGTTAAATGAAGAAAACAACCATTTAGAATATGCGTTTCATGCAGAAAAAATTGACATTTTGATGAAAGTAGAAACGCACAATCACCCAACGGCCATTGCACCTTATGCAGGGGCGGCCACAGGTTCTGGTGGTGAAATCCGCGATGAGGGGGCAACTGGGCGTGGCGGTAAACCAAAAGCAGGCCTTACGGGGTTTCACGTGTCGCATTTGCATTTGCCCAACATGCCTGAAAAGTGGGAGCAATCGGGCAACGTTTCTACCAAAGATTATGGCAAGCCCGATCGCATGGCATCGGCATTACAGATTATGACTGAAGCACCACTTGGATCGGCAAATTTTAGCAATGAATTTGGCCGTCCGAATTTAACCGGTTATTTTCGCTCATTTCAGCTTGATTTGTCAAAACAAAAAGACGCAAGTCAAATGCGTGGCTATCACAAACCGATTATGCTCGCGGGAGGTTATGGCAATATCAAACGTGATTTGGTGGAAAAAAATACCATTCAAGCAGGTGATTTGCTGATTGTGTTGGGCGGTCAGGCCATGCAAATTGGACTTGGAGGCGGAGCGGCAAGTTCAGTAGACAGTGGTGATCTTAGCGAGAGTTTGGATTTTGCCAGTGTACAGCGCGATAACGCCGAGATGGAGCGCCGTTGTCAAGAGGTGATTGACAGATGTTGGGCAATGACAAACGATGATGTTGATAACAATCCGATTGTTTCTATTCATGATGTGGGTGCAGGCGGTTTGTCAAATGCTATGCCAGAATTGGTGAATGATCACAAACTTGGAGCGTGGTTGGATTTGCGCAAAGTACCAAGTTTAGAACCCGGAATGTCGCCAATGGCAATTTGGTCAAACGAAGCTCAAGAGCGTTACGTTTTGGCAATTCGTCCGCAACATGCTGAATTGTTTGACAAAATCTGTGAACGCGAACGTTGTCCGTATGCAATTTTGGGGGTTGCAACTCAAACACGCCAATTAAAAGTTGACGATCCGCTGTTAAACACGGACGGAAGCTGTCAACCTGTAGATATGCCACTACAGGTTTTGCTTGGTGGTATGCCAAAAATGCAGCGGTGTTTTAAGCGTTCAATGCCTGATTTAACCGCTTTAAACCTTGAAAACCTTAAGATCGATCAAGCAATTAAAGATGTTTTACGCCACCCTACGGTTGCAAGTAAATCGTTTTTGATTAGCATAGGTGATCGCTCGGTTACAGGCATGATTGTACAAGATCAATATGTTGGACGCTATCAAATACCTGTGGCTGACTGTGCAGTGAGTGCGTCTGCCTTGTTAGCCCTTGAGGGCAAACCGATGACAGGCGAGGCTATGAGTATGGGAGAGCGCACGCCGATCGCCTTGATTAACCCATCTGCGTCGGCTCGTTTGGCGGTTGCTGAAGCCATTACCAATATTGCAGGGGCAAACATTGCTAAGCTTTCTGACATCAGCTTGTCAGCCAATTGGATGGCAGGCTGTGGCGAGGATACAGAAGATCAGGCCTTGTTTGATGCGGTGTATGCAGTGGGTGAAGAGCTATGCCCTGCACTTGGCATTGCCATTCCTGTTGGTAAAGACAGTTTATCCATGCGCACCAATTGGACAGATGAAACCGGTGATAAATCCGTGGTTTCACCGATGAGTTTGATTGTATCTGCGTTTGCACCTGTACAAAATGTGGCAAAAACTTTAACGCCAAATCTTAAAAACAGCGAAAGTGCGTTTTACCGTTTGGATTTGTCAAAAGGCAAATACCGGCTTGGCGGTTCAATTTTAGCCCAAACATTAAGCCAACTTGGTGATGATTGTCCAGATTTGGATAACCCACAAGATTTGATGAATTTTTTTAATTTTATTCAAAAGGCCAATAACCAAAACTTAATTACCGCTTACCATGACATCAGCGACGGCGGTCTTATTGCCACCATTAGCGAAATGCAATTTACCAGTCGTCAAGGCGTTAAGTTGGTGTTAAACGATGCCAATCTTATCGGTCAATTGTTTGCCGAAGAGTTGGGTGCAGTGGTGCAAATTTTGCCTGAACATGTAACGGATTTTGTTGCATTGGCAGAGCAAGCAGGCGTAAGCGAGATGTTAAGTTTAATCGGTCAAAGCATTGAAGAGGACTGTTTGTTTATCCAAACTACAAACCAAACGCTGCGTTTTGATCGTGCCAATTTACAAAAAGAATGGACAAAAGTTAGCTATCATATTGCCAAACATCGTGATAATCCAACTTGTGTCGAGCAAGAATTTGACTTGATTGACGATGCCACACACCAAGGCTTAATTGCTTTTGCCAATTATGATCTAAATCAAGCAATTGAAATGCCTTATGTTAACAGCCGAACTGTCAAGCCAAAAGTGGCAATTTTGCGTGAGCAAGGCGTAAATGGGCATTTGGAGATGGCTGCAGGCTTTGTGCAAGCAGGTTTTGATGCAGTAGATGTGCATATGAGTGATCTGTTGTCTGGGCGTGTCAATTTGCGTGATTTTGATGGGCTTGTGGCGTGTGGTGGTTTTAGTTATGGCGATGTGTTGGGTGCAGGTGCAGGCTGGGCAAAATCGATATTGTTTCACGATGCGTTAAGAATGCAATTTGTACGTTTCTTTGCACGCCCAGAGACTTTTAGTTTGGGCGTGTGTAATGGTTGTCAAATGATGAGTCAGCTAAAAGATTTAATTCCCGGTGCTCAAAATTTTCCGCGTTTTATTGCCAATCAATCAGCACGTTTTGAGGCACGTACAGTGAATGTCAAAGTGGAACGCACCAAATCTGTGTTGTTAAAAGGCATGCAAGACAGTATTTTGCCAATTGCAGTGGCACACGGTGAAGGTTATGCAGCCTTAAGCGACAACGACATTGCAGGCATGAAAGCCCACGGTCAAATTGCCCTTTGCTATGTAGACAGCCACGGCAAGCCAACCGAACATTATCCACTCAATCCAAACGGATCGCCACAAGGGATCACAGGCATATGCAGCACCGATGGGCGTGTAACCTTGATGATGCCACACCCAGAGCGTACACTAAAAGCCTACAATCATTCGTGGAAGCCGGACAGTTGGGATAAAGACGGAGCTTGGTTGAGACTGTTTAGAAATGCCAGAGCATTTTTAAGATAACCTTAAAAATAGCAATAAGATAAAGAACAATAAGATAAAGCATGCAATTAAATAACCAACGTTTTATTGATTTATTTGCAGGGATCGGCGGTTTTCATACCGCTTTGGCCTCTTTTGGAGCAAAGTGCGTTTTTGCTTGCGAGTGGGATATGCATGCCAGCAAAACCTATCATGCCAATTATGGTATTTTGCCTTTTGGTGACATTACCAAAATTGACGAGGCTGCCATACCTGCTCATCATATCTTGTGTGCAGGTTTTCCTTGTCAAGCCTTTAGCATTTCTGGCAAACAGCAAGGTTTTGACGATGTGCGTGGTACGTTGTTTTTTGAAATTGCACGCATTGTCAAACATCATCAGCCAAAACTGATTTTATTAGAAAATGTTAAAAATTTTATTAAACATAATAACCAAAATACCCTAAAAACGGTGTTAAAAATCCTTGATGAACTGAATTATCAAGTGTTTTATCAAGTGCTAAACGCTTCTGATTTTGGTTTGCCACAAAACCGAGAACGGGTGTATTTTGTCTGTTTTCGTAAAGATATTTTTAACGGTAAATTTAGTTTTCCACAAAAAATCAGTCAATCCGTTGCTTTGCAGGATTTTTTACAACCAAATCCTAGCGATGCCAAAATCGTCATGCGTGATGATATGATTTTTAACAAAGATTTTAAGCCTAATCGGGATATGTTTGGCAATGTTATTTTGCCAAATCGTCCCATTCAGATTGGCATTGTCAATAAAGGCGGACAAGGCGAACGCATTTATCATACGTTGGGGCATGCAATTACCTTATCGGCGTATGGTGGCGGTGTTGGGTCAAAAACAGGCCTGTATAAAGTCGGTGATACGGTGCGAAAACTTAGTCCAAGGGAATGTGCTAGAATTCAAGGTTTTGATGACAATTTTAAAATCATCTCAAGTTCAGCACAAGCCTATCAACAATTTGGCAATAGTGTTGCGGTGAACGTGCTCAAGGCGATTTTAGCCCAAATTGAAAAAACATCGGTATTGGCATATTTTCGTGATGATTTGGCAGCCAAGCAGTCTATGTTGTCGTCATTATCTGGTTTATCAAAACTTGCTTGATTTTCATTTTTTTAAAACAAGTTCATCGGTTTTAGTAAAGCCAGTGCAATAATGCCAATATACGCCACCGCTGAGATACACATACCGGCTCGTGCTTGTGGGGCTTTGGTGCTTAGACGCGTGGCTTTGATCGTTGCAGAAACCGCCACAATGAGCAACACGATTTTTGCCAATATAAAATGTGGCAATCCGACCACTTTTATCAAAGGCAACAACTGCAAAACCCCTGTAATCAGCAACAAAAAATAAATCACATGAACTGCAATTTTTAGGGATTTTGTGGCAAGTTGTGCGTTTTTGTTTTGAAAAACCAACACAAACTGATAAACAAAAATTGCCACTGTAATGCTTGCCATGAGCATATGAAAATGTTTCATGCACCGCCCTTGTTGTGTCCTGCACAGGCGGGACTTTTTGGAGCTTGTGCTGTCTCTTGCCACTCGATCGGCGTGTAAGCATGAATTGCAAGAGCGTGAATTTTGCCACCGCCTTGGGAAAGTAGGTTATTTACGGCGTCATAAACAAGCTGATGTCGTTTTACCAAGCGTTGATTGGCAAATGCATCGCTAACTATGATAAGTTTAAAATGACTTTCTTTGCCAGCAAAATAATTGGCATGATTCATACTTTCGTTTTTTAATTCAACAAAAGTTGGGTTTAAAACTTGAATGCTTTGGGTTAATGCATCGGCAATCGGCGTGGTTGACATGTTTTTTCCAAAAATAAATGTATGACGAACAATCGGTTAAAATTTTAACATATCTTTGATAAGTTTAGAATTGTTCATTTGGTTATGACAAAAATATACAGCACTTTGGCTTCACATTAGGTACAATCCTACAAAAAGCCCAATCTTACTAACAGACTGGGCTTGTCTTTTTGGTATACCGCACGGCTAAAAATCGTTGCTAAATTTACAACATAAATTTACAACATAAACTACAACAAGTTGTAGGCTTTTTTTCTTAGGCTTCGGTGGTTGCTTTACGATATGACAATTTTTCTTTAATACGAGCAGATTTGCCTGAACGATCACGCAAGTAGTAGAGTTTTGCACGACGCACATCACCACGGCGTTTCACTTCAATGCTTGCAATCAAGGGCGAGTGTGTTTGGAATGCACGTTCAACACCAACGCCACTTGAGATTTTACGCACGGTGAACGCTGAATTTAAACCACGGTTGCGTTTTGCGATAACCACACCTTCAAACGCTTGCAGGCGCTCACGATCGCCCTCACGCACTTTTACTTGCACAACAACTGTATCACCAGGGGCAAATGCAGGCACGTCAGTTTTTAATTGTTTGTTTTCAATTTCTTGAACCAATGGGTGTTTATTACTCATGAGAACTTCCTCATTTTAGGGGGATATAGGCTGATAGCACGTTAAGTTTATAGCGTTTTCAATTGCTAAATACCTAAATACCTAAATACCTAAATATCTAAATGCATTGTGCTAAATACACATTGTGCTAAATCGCATGTTCCCCGTTAATTTTTTGTGTATGACACACGTTCATCATATCCGTCAAGTGGATAACTCTATGGGTTATCCGATAACTTGGCATCGGCTAACCATTGTTGTTGCTGTTTATTGGGTTTAAAAGCATGCCACAAATCAGGGCGACGGTTTTTGGTGCGACAAACTTGCTCAATAAATCGCCATTTGGCAATATTGGCATGATGTCCTGACAATAACACATCGGGTATGGTTTTGCCCTCAAAATTAACAGGTTTTGTATATTGTGGGCAATCTAACAACCCATCTACAAACGAGTCTTGCACCGCCGATAATTCATCGCCCATCACATCAGGCAAGCGTCTTATCAAGCTGTCTATTAATACCATAGCTGGCAACTCACCGCCTGTTAACACATAATCACCAATAGAGCACTCAATGTCGACATAATTGGCAATCAAGCGTTCATCAATGCCTTCATAACGTCCACACAACAAAATCAAACCGTCATACTGGCAAAAGTCAAGCACCGCCTTTTCGTTGAGGGTTTTTCCTTGTGGGGATAAATACACCACAGGACAGTTTTTGCCACGTTGAGCTGCTTGGTTTTTGGCAAACACAATTGCTTTTTGCAAAGGTTTTGCCATCATGACCATACCAGGACCGCCCCCAAAAGGACGTTCATCAATCCGTCGATAATTGTCAGTGGTGAAATCTCTTGGATTGATACGCAAAATTTCAGCTTGTTGTCGAGCAATTGCCCGCCCTGTAATGCCATATTGGCAAACGCTGTCAAACATTTCTGGTAAAATGCTAATCACTGCAAAAAACATTCACTTGCACCAATATTTGAGTGTATTGACATTTGAGTGTATTGACCATCAAATTGCATTGACAAAGTGCGTTTACAAAATGTATTGACAATGCATCACGCACACATAAATGCATCACGCACACGCAATTGGTATCACGCAACTAATAATCAGCACCCCAATCTACCGTTATTATTTGTTCGGCTAAATTGACTGCCAAAATTGTTTGTTTATGCCAAGGAATTAAGCGTTTTTCGTCATCTACGCTGTCATCGGTTGGTTCGACCACCATAATAGCGTGAGCGCCTGTTTCAAACAGTTCTTTGACATATCCTAAAACCACATTGTCTGTTTGGCTTTTTACCGTTAAACCGACCAAATCCGCCCAATAATACTCATCTTCTGCCAAACCACTTAAATGCTGTCTATCCGCCCACAAAGTTACACCAAACATGGTTTCAGCAACATTGCGACAGGTAATTTCATTCAGCTGTACCACATAGCCTTTGCCCTGCGATCGCCAATTTTTTACCGTTAGGGTTTTTTCACCCAACGCGGTTTTTATGATCCAAGGTTGCATGGCAAATATCGCTTCACGATCTTCGGTATAACTAAATAACCATAGCCAACCTTGAATGCCATAAGGTTTTTTTAGTTCACCGATTTTTATCAGGTTATCCATGATTGTACCGTTTTGCGTATCAAGTTAGCATTTAATGTTAGTGGCATTTGGTATGGTGATTTACGCTTGGGCTTGTTCTTTTTTGTAGGCTTTAAACAAAGATTTTACGCGATCAGTTGGTTGCGCACCTTTGTTAATCCAAGCTTCGTAAGTTTCAACATCAATGCGAACAGGGGTTTCTTGGCCTTGTGCGATTGGGTTGAAAAAACCGATGTTTTCAATATAACGACCATCACGAGGGCTGCGTGAGTCGGTTACCACGATTTGATAAAATGGGCGTTTCTTTGCACCGCCCCGTGCTAAACGGATAACTACCATAATGTTTTCCTATTAAAGGTAAAATTTAGAGGCTAAAAATCTGTTTAAAAACCAATTTAAAACTAAATTGAGTTTAACTAAATTGAGTTTAACTAAATTGAGTTTAACTAAATTGAGTTTAACTAAATTGAGTTTAACTAAATTGGATTTAAAAACAGGATAAAGACCCAAACTTGTGTATTTTTTGCTGTGAAAATCAGTTTACACCGTTTAGGTACACCAAAAAGGACAATATTTTAACATATTTTTTAATAAATCACTAGGTTTTTATTAATCAATGTTTTTTATTAAACAGTGTTTTTATTAAAAATCTGGCATTTGAATATTTAGTTGTCAAGCAACACTTGGGCGGAGGCAATGTCCAAAGTGCCTTCATAAATTGCACGCCCCGTGATAATCCCTTCTAAATACGCACCATACGGTTTTAGATTTTCAATGTCTTGCAAATCGGTTACTCCACCTGATGCAATCACAGGCAATTGGCTGTATTTTGCCAAATTAACCGTTTGTTCTACGTTTACGCCTTGCATCATGCCATCACGAGCGATGTCTGTGTACACAATAGATGACACGCCTGCATCGGCAAAACGTTTGCCAAGATCGCAGGCTTTTATGTCAGTTACATTAGCCCAACCGTGGGTTGCTACATAGCCGTTTTTGGCATCAATGCCAACGATGATATGTCCTGAAAATTCTTGACAGGCTTGTTCTACAAATTTTGGATCTTCTACGGCTTTTGTGCCAATGATAATATAGGTTAAGCCCGCTTCTAAATAATGACGAATGGTGTCTAAGCTGCGCACACCGCCGCCAAGTTGAATGGGTAGATTTGGGTGTGCTTTGGCAATGGCTGTTACCACCTCTTTATGCACAGGAATGCCATCAAATGCACCGTTTAAATCCACCAAATGCAAACGCCTTGCTCCTTCATGCACCCAGCGGTTTGCAATAGCCACAGGATCATCACCAAACACGGTGTCATCTTCCATACGCCCTTGTTTTAAACGCACGCATTTGCCATCTTTTAAGTCAATAGCAGGAATGATTAACGTGGGTTTTAAAATGGGTTTTGTGGTTAATTTTTCGTTCATAAAAAGATATCCTTTTGTTAAAAAAAGTAAAAAATAAATATTTTGGCAAACTTTTGTCAATTTTCTTACAAAAAAATGATGTTTTGTGTAAAAGAAAAGCTATATTTGCTAGAATTTTTGCATAATTTTACCGTATAATGTTTGGTTAGGTAATATTTTTTTATTAAACTGATACAAAATAGAAAAGTTTTTGCTTTTGATGTTTGTCTTAGTGTTATGTGGCATGTTTTTATGTAACATAATATTATTTTTGGACTTTTTTTCAAAATAAGAAGATTGCTTATGATTACCATCAAAAAGGGGCTAGATATCCCCATTAGTGGCTCGCCAAGTAGCAATAGTAGCGACATTAGCCAGTTTAATCCCAAGCACGTTGCACTCATTGGTTATGACTATATCGGTATGAAACCATCTATGCTTGTGCAAGAAGGTGATACCGTTGCCAAAGGACAGGCGGTTTTTACCGATAAAAAACGCCAAGGCGTGGTGTTTACTGCACCTGCATCGGGGCGTGTGGTTGCGGTTAATCGTGGCGAGCGTCGCGTATTTGAAAGCCTTGTTATCGAGGTTGATAATAGCATTGCAACCAAAAAATTTGGACAATATCCGTCAGATGAATTAGCCAAACTACCGCGTGAAAGTGTGGTTGACCAGTTGGTTGAGTCGGGTGAGTGGACGGCATTTCGTACACGTCCGTTTAGTCGTACCCCTGAAGTTGACAGTACTCCTGTGGCGATTTTTGTGAATATGATGGATACCAACCCACTGGCTTTTGATCCGATGCTGATGATAAAAGAAGAGCAGCAGGCGTTTGATGATGGGCTTACCGTGCTATCACGTTTGACCGACAAGGTTTTTGTGTGTCATGAAGCCTGTGCTGATGTGGCAAAAGTAACGTTGCCAAATGTCAGTTATCACGGTTTTCAAGGCGTGCACCCTGCAGGATTGTCAGGGACTCACATTCACTTTTTGCGACCTGTTGGGCGTGGGGTAACCGTGTGGACGATTGGTTATCAAGATGTGATTGCATTTGGTAAACTGTTTACCACAGGCGAGCTTTATACCGTGCGTATGCTAAGTTTGGCAGGGCCTGCAGTCAATAAACCGCGCTTGATTGTTACTGATCGCGGTGCAAGTTTGAGTGAACTTACGCACAACGAATTGGCCGAAGGTGATAACCGTGTCATTTCAGGTTCGGTGCTGTCAGGACGAAAAGCGGTCGATACCGTGGACTTTTTGGGGCGTTTTCATTATCAAGTATCGGTATTGGCAGAAGGACACGAACGCCCTGCCATGCACTTTTTTACCCTTGGCAAAAATCGTTTTTCGGTGATGCCAATTTATTTATCTCAATTTTTTAAAGACAAAAAATTTAACATGACCACCAGTACCAACGGTTCGCCTCGTGCGATGGTACCAATTGGCAGTTATGAAAAAGTGATGCCATTGGATATTTTGGCAACACAGTTGTTGCGTGCGATTATTGTGGAAGATATCTTGGTAGCAGAAGATTTGGGCGTGCTTGAGTTAGATGAAGAAGATTTGGCCTTGTGTACGTTTGTAAGTCCTGGTAAATACGAGTTTGGTGATATTTTGCGCGACAATCTAACACGCATTGAACAGGAGGGCTAAACATTGAAATTTATTCATGATATGTTTGACAAGGCTGAGCCGCATTTTACACATGGTGGTAAGTATGAAAAATACTTTGCTGTGTTTGAGATGTTTGACACGTTTTTTCGTCAGCCTGCAAACAAAAGTTACAGTGCATCGCATGTGCGTGATGGGATTGACTTAAAACGCATTATGATTACTGTGTGGTTGTGTGCATTTCCTGCAATGTTTTGGGGCATGTACAACACAGGGCATCAAGCACTGATGGCAATGGCAAAAACAGGTGCAACCGCTTCTGGTTGGCGAACCATTATTACCGATCTGTTTGGTTATAATGCAGAGAGTATTTTGGCCAGTTTTGCTTATGGGGCGATGCAATTTTTACCGATTTATATCGTAACTTTTGTTGTGGGGATTTTTTGGGAGACTGTGTTTGCTGTTTATCGCAAACATGAAGTCAACGAGGGTTTTTTCGTTACCTCTATTTTGTTTGCATTAACTTTGCCAGCCAGCATTCCGCTATGGCAAGTGGCACTTGGAATTACTTTTGGGGTTGTGGTTGCCAAAGAGGTGTTTGGCGGTACGGGTAAAAACTTTCTTAATCCTGCATTGGCAGGGCGGGCGTTTTTGTATTTTGCGTATCCTGCAAGCATTTCAGGCGATGCAGTATGGGCGGCGGTAGATGGTTATACAGGGGCTACACCTTTAGGGCAGTCTGCAATTGGCACAATGTCTCATGCGTTTAACAATGGTTTTGATCAAACGTTAACCTGGGCGAATGCGTTTTTGGGCAACATGCAAGGTTCTGTTGGTGAAGTATCGACCTTGGCAATTTTGATCGGTGCAGTGGGTTTATTGTGGACAAAAATTGCCTCGTGGCGAATTATGGCAGGCGTGATGGTTGGTATGATAGCCACAAGTTTGTTGTTTAACATCTTTGGCAATCCAAACAATGCACTACAGATGATGCCGTTTTGGTGGCATTTTGTGCTTGGTGGTTTTGCATTTGGCATGGTGTTTATGGCAACCGATCCTGTTTCGGCTGCGATGACGAATGTCGGACGTTGGTGGTATGGGATTTTAATTGGGTTTATGACGGTAATTATACGCGTGATTAATCCAGCCTTCCCAGAGGGCATTATGCTTGCGATTTTATTTGCCAACTTGTTCGCGCCGCTTTTTGATTACTTTGTTACTCAAGCCAATATCAAACGGAGAAAACGTTATGTCCAGCAATAAAGATAGCAATGTACGCACGATTGTGGTGGCATTTGTATTGTGCTTGGTGTGTTCTATTTTGGTGTCTGTGGCTGCAATTGCGATGAAACCACAACAAACCAAAAACATTGAAACCGATCGCAACAAAAATATTTTGATGGCGGCCAATTTATTTGATCCAACCAAAGACAGTGTCGATGATGTACAAACGCGTTTTCAAAATGTTGAGGTTAGATTGATTGACATGCAAAAAGGTACATTTGCAACCGATGAAGAACTCAAATCCGCCAATATTAACGATGTTAATACTTACGATGTGGTCAAAGCATCAAAAGACACAAGCACCAACATTGATTTAAAGGGCAATGATCCCGCTCGTGTTGGGGCATTGCCAAAATATGCCAAAGTTTATTTGTTAAATGATGAACAAGGCAACTTAAAAAATGTGATCTTACCCATTAATGGCTATGGACTTTGGGGGCAGATTTACGGTTTTTTAACCCTTAAAAATGACATTAATACCATTGAGGGCATTAGTTTTTACCAACATAAAGAAACCCCAGGGCTTGGTGCTTTGATTGAAGAGCCAAAATGGCGAGCTTTATGGACGGACAAAAAAGCCTATGATGATAGCGGTAAGGTTGTAACTGGTGTGGTAAAATCAGGCTCACCAAAACCTACGCCTAACTATGTTGATGGCATTACGGGGGCTTCCATTACCAGCA
Source organism: Moraxella macacae 0408225 (assembly GCF_000320365.1). Taxonomy (GTDB): domain Bacteria; phylum Pseudomonadota; class Gammaproteobacteria; order Pseudomonadales; family Moraxellaceae; genus Faucicola; species Faucicola macacae. The sequence goes on along the minus strand of NZ_ANIN01000001.1, from coordinate 440,455 downwards.
GTGGTGTGAATAATATGATCCAGTTTTGGTTGGGGGAGCGTGGTTATAAGCCCTTTTTAGACAATCTGCGTAATACCAAACAAGGGGGTTAATCATGGCAAACGATCTAAAGAAAATTTTGACAACGCCAATCGTTCAAAACAACCCAATTGCTGTGCAAGTATTGGGTATTTGTTCAGCATTGGCAGTAACGATTAGTATTAAAAATGCCTTAGTTATGGGTATTGCATTGACATTGGTTACGGCATTTTCAAGCTTTTTCATTTCTATTTTGCGCAATAAAATTCCGTCCAGTATTCGTATTATTGTACAAATGGTGGTCATTGCATCGCTTGTTATTGTGGTTGATCAGGTGTTAAAAGCATTGCTTTATGAAGTGAGTAAAGCATTGTCGGTTTTTATTGGTCTGATTATCACCAACTGTATTGTGATGGGGCGTGCTGAGGCTTTTGCAATGAGTAATCCGCCTGTGCCAAGTTTTTTAGATGGCTTGGGTAATGGGCTGGGTTATTCGGTTTTGCTGTTTTTGGTGGCGGTTGTGCGTGAGTTTTTTGGCAATGGTTCGTTGTTTGACATTCAGATTTTACAAAAAGTAACCGATGGTGGTTGGTATGTGCCAAATGGTTTGTTGTTATTGCCTCCATCGGCGTTTTTTGTGATTGCACTGTTTATTGCCTTGTTGCGTATGCGTCAAAAACAGCATATTGAACCTGCTGAATTTGTCATGAAACCACAATCTAAAGCAATGTTGCATACCGCTTGCGATCCGCATCGTGATAAAAGTGGCAAATAAGGAGTTGGATAATGGAACATTATATTAGTTTATTTATTACGTCTGTCTTTATCCAAAATATGGCATTGGCATACTTTTTTGGTATGTGTACTTTTATTGCTGTGTCAAAAAAAGTGTCAACGGCCTTGGGGCTTGGTATTGCCGTTGTGGTGGTTATGGGCATTACCGTGCCTTTGAACAATTTGTTATACCAATATTTGTTAAAAGATGGCGCATTGGCTTGGGCGGGTTTTCCAAACACGGATTTAAGTTTTCTGGGTTTTTTAAGCTATATTGCTTTAATTGCAGCGGTTGTGCAGATCATGGAGATGTTTTTGGACAAATTCATGCCAAGTTTGTATAACGCTTTGGGGATTTTCTTGCCACTGATTACGGTTAACTGCGCGATTATGGGTGGTGTGCTGTTTATGGTTGAGCGTGATTATAACTTTAGCGAGTCGTTGGTTTATGGCTTTAGTTCAGGGCTTGGTTGGGCATTGGCAATTACGGCAATGGCGGGCATCCGCGAAAAACTAAAATACTCTGATGTGCCTGCACCGTTGCGTGGACTTGGCATTACGTTTATCACCGCAGGGCTTATGGCTTTAGGCTTTATGTCTTTTGGTGGTATGTCATTATAAGGAGGCGCTATGCAATTTGCAACTGTATTTGGTGGCGTTGCCATGTTCACAGTTATCATCATGAGCTTTGTGGCGGTCATTTTGGTCGCACGTGGCAAGCTTGTGAACACAGGTAAAGTCAACATTAATATTAATGAAAATCCTGACAACAACATTTCGGTGGAAGCAGGGGGTAAATTGTTACAAACCCTTGCATCTGAAGGGATTTTTTTGTCGTCAGCGTGTGGCGGTGGCGGTACATGTGGCCAGTGTCGCTGTAAGGTAATTTCAGGCGGTGGTGATATTTTACCAACCGAAGAGGGGCATTTTACCCAAGGCGAAATTCGTGATAATATGCGCCTTGCTTGCCAAGTGGCGGTCAAACAAGACATGGCAATTGAAATTGATCCTGAATTTTTTGATGTTAAAAAGTGGGAGTGTGAGGTTGTTTCTAATGACAATGTTGCAACTTTTATCAAAGAATTGGTGCTTAAAATTCCAGAGGGCGAAGAGGTTAATTTCCGTGCAGGCGGCTATGTACAACTTGAAGCCCCACCGCATGAGGTGAACTACAAAGATTTTGTCATTGACAAAGAATATCACGAAGATTGGGATAAATTTAACCTTTGGCAATATGTCTCAAAAGTAGAAGAACCTGTTATCCGAGCCTATTCTATGGCAAATTATCCTGATGAAAAAGGCATCATCAAATTTAATATCCGTATTGCAAGTCCACCACCGCGTGGCGGCGAGGGCATTCCACCTGGCAAAATGTCATCGTGGGTATTTAGCCTAAAACCGGGTGATAAAGTTACTGTATCTGGGCCTTATGGTGAATTTTTTGCCAAAGAAACCAAAAACGAGATGATTTTTATTGGCGGTGGAGCAGGCATGGCACCGATGCGTTCGCATATTTTTGACCAATTAAAACGGCTCAATTCAGATCGCAAAATCAGCTTTTGGTATGGTGCAAGAAGCAAACGTGAAATGTTCTATGTGGAAGATTACGACGGTTTGCAAGAAAAATTTGACAATTTTGAGTGGCATGTTGCACTTTCCGATCCGATGCCGGAGGATAACTGGGACGGTTACACAGGCTTTATTCATAATGTACTTTATGAAGAATATCTAAAAGATCACCCAGCTCCAGAAGATTGCGAGTTTTATATGTGTGGGCCACCTGTGATGAATGATGCGGTTATCAAAATGCTCAAATCGTTGGGTGTGGAAGATGAAAACATCATGCTTGATAATTTTGGTGGTTAAGTGTGGCGGTTGATTAAGACAGCCTTTACAAAAACCCAACAACTGTGTTGGGTTTTTTTAGTGTCAATGCAAAAAATATCAATTGCAAAAAATTGTAAAATCTACCTACAATCCGTTTAACAATTGTTTAATGAATTTGTTTAATGAATTTAGCCTTGTAAGGCTTGTTTTACCAGTTTTGAAATAATTGCTGGATCGGCACGCCCTGCAGTTTGTGCTTTTAATGCATTCATGACGCTGCCCATTTGTTGCATGGACGTTGCTCCTTGCTTGCTAATTTCAGCATTTACCAAGGCTGTGATGTCATCTTCGCTCATTGCTTGTGGCAAAAATTCGCTGATAATATCAATTTCAAACTGTTCTTTTTGTGCCAAATCTTCGCGGCCATTGGCGGTAAAAATTGCCAATGATTCTTGACGTTGTTTGGTTTGTTTTTGTAAAATCTCAAGCACCCCTGTATCATCAAGTGTCATTTGACGATCAATTTCAATTTGTTTGATGACTGCTTGCACATTGCGCAATACTTTTACTTTTTCTAGTTCGCGAGCTTTCATGGCGGTTTTTAGCGTGTCGTTTAAGGCGTTTTTTAAGGCGGACATTTTGATTTCCTTTTTTGGCAATTTTGGTTTTTGTTGGGTTTGTCAATAAAAAAACCACTTTAAAAAGTGGCTTTTGTCATCTTAAGATAAAATTTAGCTATGAGTTAAACGTATAAATTAAAACGTATAAGTCAAACGGTTGAAACCATCAAGCCAAATTAGTAAAGACGCGTGGTGCGGATAGATTCACGAGATACTTTCTTTTTGTAACGTTTTACCGCGGCCGCTTTTTTGCGTTTACGCTCTTGCGTGGGTTTTTCGTAAAATTCGTGTTTGCGAACATCTGCTAAAATGCCTGCTTTTTCACACGCACGTTTAAAACGGCGGATAGCGATATCAACCGGTTCGTTTTCTTTTACCTTAACTGCTGGCATGAAGACTCCTTTAAGTCTAATAAAGTTTATGGCAAGGATCATTAATCTGGCTGTATCGTAAGTTATTTAGCCTTGTGTGCCAACAAGGCATCAGCTTCAGATTAGGATAAAATAAAAACTATAGCATTTTTGTTAAAAAAAGTCAATATTTTTCATGATTTTAGCGGTTGTTGCCAAGTTTTTTTGTTTTTTGCTGAAAAATCCTTTTCAAGAATAGGGTTTTAAGGTTACAATGCTGTAACGCGTTAAAAAAAGTGCTATAATAAGTCAAGTTTAACAGCCAACCGCTAACATCTTTTTCGAGGATACCAACATGGCACCAAAATTACCCATTGTAATGGCAAGTTTTTTGGCAGTGAGTCTGACCTTAACCGCTTGTAGCAAGCACGATCACGATACCGCCCACCATGCCACCGAAGACATTGCTGCTGAGCAAGGCGAGATCGCTCGTGCAAACAATCCACCTCCACAAGCCAAAGAACCTGCAACACCGATTGCATCGGTTGCTGCACCTACAGCTCCAAAAAACGAAACCGCGACCGCAAACGATGGTTCAGTGGGTGAAAAACTCTACAACACCACATGTAAAACTTGCCATGACACAGGTGTGTTAGGTGCACCAAAAACTGGCGATAAAGCCAACTGGGCACCACGCATTGCACAAGGTAAAGACATACTTTATAAACACGCCATTGAAGGATTTACGGGCAAATCAGGCACAATGCCACCAAAAGGCACAAGCACCGCCCCTGATGCCGATATTAAAGCCGCTGTTGATTATATGGTACAAAAAAATAGCTGATATTGGGCGGTTTTGTTTTTTTGTCAAACCAGTTCAACTTGAGCTGGTTTTTTTTGGCAAAAATTAAAGCATGCAAAAACTTGGGTTTTTGTTTTTGTGATTGTAATTTTATATTTGTAATTGCAATTTTATAAAAGAAGCGACAAAGCAGTAAAAATTGCGTATAATTGATTATTTTGTTTAAGTTTTGCTTTAGGACTTGTATTTATAACCTTGCACGATGAAGTTTTTGTTGCAATTTTATGATAACAAATGTTTAATGGAATACGAATTTGTTTTTATTGCAAAAATGTTGTGAATACAAATTCTTATCTTGGAGAGATGTCTATGACAAAAATGACACAGTCCGATCCTTATGCCAATTATCGTGAGTTAACCTTGCGTGGCATGATTTTGGGGGCGTTAATCACGGTGGTATTTACCGCATCCAACGTGTATTTAGGATTAAAAGTGGGGTTGACTTTTGCATCGTCAATTCCTGCGGCGGTGATTTCTATGGCGATTTTAAAATTTGCCAAGGACAGTAATATTTTGGAAAATAACATGGTGCAGACTCAAGCATCTGCAGCAGGGACGTTGTCGTCGATTATTTTTATGTTGCCTGCACTGTTAATGGTGGGGTATTGGACGGGTTTTCCGTTTTGGCAAACCGCGTTTTTGTGTATCGGCGGTGGAATTTTGGGGGTGATTTTTACCATTCCACTGCGTTATGCGATGGTGGTGAACAGTGATTTGCCTTATCCTGAGGGTGTGGCGGCCGCTGAAATTTTAAAGGCAGGCGAGGGCATTGTAGAAGATGATGACAATGCAGCTGCCACTCACGCCAAACAAAACGCAGAGCAAAACGCAGAGCAAAATACAGGGCAAAATCAAAACACAGGGATTAAAGAGATCGGTATTGGGGCATTGTTTGCAGGATCGGTGAGTTTTTTGACCAATGCTTTAAAAGTATCAGCCGATGCAGCCAGTTATTGGTTTAAAATTGGCGGTGCGATTTTTCAGTTGCCAATTGGTTTTTCAGTTGCACTGCTTGGAGCGGGTTATTTGGTTGGTTTGGCAGGCGGTTTGGCAATTTTGCTTGGGATTGTTATTGCGTGGGGCATAGCTGTGCCTGTGCTTAGCAGTCAGATACCTCAGCCTGATGATGTGCAAATGATACCGTTTGCGATGCAACTTTGGAAAGAAAAAGTGCGTTTTATTGGTGCAGGGACGATTGGCATTGCAGCGATTTGGACTTTGATTACGTTATTAAAACCCATGCTTGAGGGGTTAAAACTGTCGGTGCGTGCATTAAAAGGCGGTAGCAATAACAACTTAAGCCGTGTTGAACAAGATTTATCACCAAAAGCTATGATCGGTTACATGATCGGTATGATGTTGATTTTGGCATTAACGTTTTATCAATTTGTGTCAGCCAGCAGTATTCCTAGCGGTATGGCGTGGCTTTTGGTGATTGTGTGTACGATTTTAACCTTTGGTATTGGTTTTTTGGTGGCGGCTGCTTGTGGTTATATGGCAGGGCTTGTGGGTTCGTCATCAAGTCCAATTTCAGGCATTGGCATTATTTCTATTGTGGTTATCTCGCTTGTCTTATTGATGATTGGCAATATAAACCCTGAATTGTTAACACAAGCAGATGGACAATTTATTACCGCATTGGCATTGTTTTGTGGTTCGGCGGTACTGTGTGTGGCTACAATCTCCAATGACAATTTGCAAGATCTAAAAACAGGCTATTTGGTAAAAGCTACGCCTTGGCGTCAACAAATTGCCTTGATTATCGGCTGTGTGGTCGGTGCGTTGGTGATAGCCCCTGTGTTGGATTTGTTGTACAATGCGTATGGGTTTACCGGTGCGATGCCGCGTGCGGGTATGGACGAAAGCCAAGCACTGGGTGCGCCACAAGCCACCTTGATGACGACGATTGCCAAAGGAATTTTTGGCCCATAATTTGCAGTGGAATTACATTCTGATTGGTGTGATGATTGGCGTGGTGTTGATTGTTGTGGATATCCTGCTGCGTAAAAATTCCAACGCACGTTACAGTTTGCCTGTGTTGGCAGTTGGTATGGGGATTTATTTGCCGCCTTCGGTAAATATGCCAATTTTTATCGGTACTGTGTTGGCATGGTGGATTAAATCTCACATTGCCAAACGCAGCAATGACAACAATCGCAAAATTAACCTAAAAAATGCCGAACGTTCAGGCACGCTATTTGCCGCAGGTCTGATTGTTGGTGAGAGCTTAATTGGGGTGATTTTGGCATTTATCATTGCAGGATCGGTAACAACGGGAGGTTCGGATTCACCGTTGGCATTGGGACTTGAAAATTGGGAAACGACGGCGGAGCTGATTGGTTTGGCGTTGTTTGTCAGTGCTGTGGTGATTTTTGCCAAACGAGTGTTAAGCAGTGTTAAAGGGTAACTTTAGCTTATTTGTCTGAATTGTCTGAAAAAAATTAAAAATCCCCGATGTAATGTTGGGGATTTTATTTTTTGGGATTTAAGTTTTTTAATCAACAAAAACTGGCTTTTCTACTTTTAGTTTTAAAATTCTTGATTGTGAGGTTTGTAAAATTGTGAATAACAACCCTTCAATCTCAAGCGTATTGCCAACTTCTGGCATATCGGCCAACTGTGAAATCAAATAACCTCCAATGGTAAACTGATCGGCATCTATCAATAAATCAGGATCATTTAACTCAAGGCGCAATTGGTGCAAACTGGCTGTACCCTCTACGAGCCAAGTGTTGTCAACTTTGATAATTTCTGGCGTTTCATCTTCGTCAGGAAATTCACCTGCAATTGCCTCAAGCACATCAAGAGGGGTTACAAGTCCGGCCACTTGACCGTATTCATCAATCACCATGGCTAAGTTGCCTTTGGCGTTTTTTAGCATATTTAATAACTTTAAGTTATCAATCGTTTCTGAAACAAACACGGGTTGTTGTTTTGCAAGCAGTGGTTTTATTGCTTTGTCCATATCGGCTTCGCCACTTTCTAGCAAGGCCAAAATGTCTTTGGCACGCACCACGCCCAACACTTTATCAATGCTATCACGACAAACAGGGAATAAACTGTGTGGCGTATCTAACAATTGTAAACGAATCTCATCGCGACTGGCATTGATATTAACCCACGAAATTTCCGATCGCGGTGTCATGATAGTCTGTACATCGCGGTCATTTAACGCCAATACTCCGCTAATCATGTAGCGTTCTTCTTGAGCAAAAGGTAGGCTGTCTAAGTCAAATTCTTGTTCGGGTGTTTGGGTTAGGGTGTTTTCTTGTTGGGTTTTTCCGCCCATTAATTTTAAAATGGCATCGGCTGTGCGATCGCGAATGGGAATTTGATTTTCGTATTTGGTGCGGTTGCGTTGAGCAAATTGGTTAAACATTTCAATCACAATGGAAAAACCAATTGCAGCATATAGATAACCTTTTGGAATATGAAAGCCCAAACCCTCGACGATCAAACTAAAACCTATCATCAATAAAAAACTTAAGCATAAAATCACCACAGTTGGGTGTTTGCCGACAAACGCAGTCAAAGATTTGGCCGCAATCACCATAACGCCCATAGCAATAATGACTGCCATCATCATAATTTCAAGGTGTTTTACCATGCCAACGGCGGTAATCACAGCGTCAAAAGAAAATACCGCATCTAAGATGACTATCTGAGCGACCACCGCCCAAAAACCTGCATAAACTTGGCTTTCGTTCGTGTTTTCAGGTTTGCCCTCCAGTTTTTCGTGTAGTTCGTGCGTGGCTTTAAACAACAAAAATAAGCCACCGATGATTAAAATAACATCGCGTACCGACAAAGCAAAACTGGCATAAGTAACAATCGGATCGGTTAACGTAATCAGCCATGACATCATAGAAAGTAATATCAAGCGCATAACCAAAGCCAAACCAAGCCCTAAGTTACGAGCCTTGGCACGCAGATTTGGTGGTAATTTGTTGGCTAAAATTGCAATAAAAACAAGGTTGTCAATGCCAAGCACAATTTCAAGGACGACAAGCGTAGCAAGTCCTAGCCACGCCGATGGATCGGTTAATAGTTCTATCATAAAAATGAATTGCTTACCAAAACGTAAATTAACTAAATACAATAACAAATCTTACAAAAAAAGCAATGCTTTTTTGTGGGGTTTTTGCTGATACGGTAAAATTTAGGTTGTTACTCATTTTCAAAAAACTTGTTTAGGTTGTTACATGGTGCGAAGCCTTGCTGACAGTGCGTGGGCTTGTAAGTTTTCTTCGGTTGCCAAAATGTCTGCGGTTTTGGCAAGCAATTGACTGCCCGTTTTGGTGCAATGAATGATTGACGATTTTTTGGTAAAATCATACACCCCAAGCGGTGAGCTAAAGCGTGCCGTGCCTGATGTTGGCAATACATGATTTGCCCCGGCACAATAATCACCAATCGCTTCAGGGGTAAACCGCCCCATAAAAATCGCCCCGGCATGACGAATGTCTTTTAGCATGTTGTCCGGATCGTCAACGGATAATTCTAAATGTTCTGGGGCAATTTGGTTAATCACAGCAATCGCCTCGCTTCGGTTTTTGACCAAAATCAACGCCCCACGACTGGCAAGGGCTTGTTTGGCAATCTCGGCTTTTGGCAAGGTTTGTAAGGCTTTGTTAATTTGCTCTTTAACTTGGTTTAATAAAGTTTCACTTGTGGTAACAAAAATCGCTTGAGCCACGCTGTCATGCTCCGCTTGCGACAACAAATCCATGGCAAGCCAATCGGCCCTGTCATTTTCCGCTCCTTCAGCATACACCAAAACTTCCGACGGCCCTGCTATCATGTCAATGCCCACTTGTCCAAACACCGCTCGTTTGGCAGCGGCGACGTATTTGTTGCCAGGCCCTGTGATTTTATCCACTTTTGGAATGGTTTGTGTGCCGTATGCCAACGCCGCCACCGCTTGAGCCCCGCCGATGGTAAATACGGTATCCACCCCTGCCAAAAAAGCCGCCGCCAATACCAACGGATTTAACACGCCGTTTGGGGCAGGCACGACCATAATAATCTCACCGACGCCGGCAACTTTGGCAGGAATGGCGTTCATCAAGACGCTTGATGGATAACTTGCCAAACCGCCCGGCACATAAATGCCAACTTTATCTAAGGGGGTGATTTTTTGTCCAAGTGTGTTGCCAAGTTCATCGGTAAAACTCCAACTGTCTTGGATTTGTTTTTGGTGAAAGGTTTTGATGCGATTGGCGGATAACTCTAGAGCTTGCTTGACATCGGCTGATAAATTGTCAAAAGCGTGTTTGAGTGCGGATTTGTCAATGCTTAATTCACCAAAAGTGCTGGCAGGGTGATTATCAAACTTTTGGGTAAGTGCTAAAACAGTATCATCACCGCCATGGCGAACTTTGGCAATAATGTCATCAACGGCGGCTAAAAGTTTTTGGTCATTTACCGTTTCAAAAGCGAGTAAATTGGTTAATTGTTGATTAAAATCGGCGTTTTGGCTGTTTAAAATTTGCATAGGCTTTCCTTGTTGGTACTTGTTTGTTGGTACTTGGTTGTTATCTTATGTGATATATGACATAATTAATGCCTTGTTTGTCAGGCTTTTTGCTTGACGGTTAATGATTGATTTTAACACAACTAAGTTTACTTGGTTTACTTGTTTTGTCAAATATCGGTGTGATTGATATTTTTGATAAGTGATTTTATTGGACGAAATCGTTTTATTTTTAATAAACTTTTTTAAAAAAACTAAAAAATAGGCAGAGAAAAAATGTGGTATATGATTTTGGCATTATTAATTTGGGCAAGTTCATTTACCGCGGGCAAATACGCTTATACCGCCTTTGATCCTGTGCTAACAGTGCAGTTTCGGCTGTTGATTGCAGGTTGTATTGCACTGCCAGTTTTTGTCAAGCATTATCGCCAAATTGACAAGGCTTTATCCAAAAAACTGTGGCTGCTGGCTTTGTTAAATTTTCCAATTGCACTCATGTTACAATTTGTTGGCTTAAAATACACATCGGCATCCAGTGCGGTAACGATTGTGGGAGCAGAGCCGTTGTTTGTTATGTTAATTGGGGCGTTATTTTTTGGGCAAAAAAACCATTGGTATGATTGGGTATTGGGTGGATTGGCATTTTTTGGCATTGTGTTGTTGGTTACAGGTGGCAGCTTAGATGGCACGGTGAGTGTGTTTGGCTCGTTGTTGCTGATTTTGGCAGGGCTTGCGTTTGTGTTTTCTATGTTTTGGGGCAAAGATGTTATGCAACAAATAGATGCTAAGATTTATACTGCGATGATTTTGGTGCTTGGAGCTTTGGTTTGTATACCGTTTAGTTTGGTTTTTACCGAAAGTTGGGCGGTTTTTTTACAGCCTGTTAATCCGCTTGCATTTGGTGCGGTGCTGTATTTGGGCGTGGCGTGTAGTTGGCTTGCGTATTGGTTGTTTAATAAAGGCTTACAATCTACACCCACCAAAATGTCAGCGATGCTCATTGTGCTTGAACCTGTGTTTGGCGTGTTGTTTGCTATGTTGATTTTGGGCGAAAAACTACAATGGCTAAGTGCGATCGGTGTGGTTATGGTAATTGGATCGACGATTGGCAGTGCAATTTTGCATAATAAACAAACCAAACCAGTCTAATTTTTTGCACAAACGATTTGCAAACTGGTAAATTTGATGTTAAATTGACAACTTATCTTATCAAATAAACGAAGTAATATATTGTAATAGATTATATATTGTAATAGATAAACGAAAATTAACACATTGAGAGCGATTATGTTAAACCAATTTTTACCCATGTTTTTTATCACATTTTCGGTATTTGCCTTGTTTTTTTTGTGTTTGGGTGTTGGTTATTTGGTCAAAAAACAACCGCTAAAAGGATCGTGTGGTGGCGTGGCAAATCTGATGGGCGATGAATTTTGTCAATTTTGTGGCAACGATCCAAATAAATGCGACCAAATGAGCAATGAAAAAGACGCCATCGGTGAAAAAGCCAAAACATTGGCAAAAGCGGTTTAATGGTTTGATGTTGATTCAATCACTCATCTTCACCTAAAAAACCGCCACTTTGTCTTGCCCATAGCCGTGCGTATACGCCTTGTAATTGCAACAATTCATCATGACTGCCCATCTCAACGATTCGCCCTTTATCCATAACAATAAGCCTGTCCATAGATGCAATGGTAGACAAACGGTGGGCAATGGCAATGACGGTTTTGCCAGCCATCATGTCATTTAGGCTTGTGGTGATGGCGTGTTCTATTTCGCTGTCTAAGGCACTTGTGGCTTCATCAAGCAACAAAATCGGTGCGTTTTTTAGCATAACACGTGCAATAGCAATGCGTTGACGCTGACCGCCAGAAAGTTTTACACCGCGTTCGCCCACTTGTGTGTCAAGTCCAGTTTGTCCTTTTGCATCGGATAGATTTGCCACAAATTCATCGGCGTGGGCTTTTTTTACCGCTTGCCAAATTTCATCATCTGTGGCATCGGGCTTGCCATAAGCGATATTGTTACGCACACTGCGGTGCAACAGGCTTGTGTCCTGGGTAACCATACCAATGTGTTGACGCAGCGATTCTTGAGTAACGTGGGCTATGTTTTGATTGTCAATTAAAATTTTGCCAGCATTGATATCATAAAAGCGTAACAATAAATTCACCAGTGTGGATTTGCCCGCTCCAGATCGACCAACCAAGCCGATTTTTTCACCAGATTTTATATGTAGGTTAAAATTATCCAATAATTTTTGCGTGGATTTATCATAACAAAAATCAACATTGTGAAAGACGATATCTCCGTGTTTGACTATGAGTTGTGTTGCATTGGGCTTGTCTACCACACTGTGTGGTTTTGACAAAGTTTTCATGCCATCTTGTACTGTGCCAATATTTTCAAACAGCCCTGCCGTTTGCCACATAACCCAGTGAGTTAAGCCATTTAAGCGTAATGCCATAGCGGTGGCAGCTGCAATTACCCCCACAGTCAAATCATGATACGCCCACAGATACACAGCCAAAACCGCCGTACTACCAACAAGCAACACGTTAATGGTATGGTTGATAAATTCAAGTTTACTCACCCAGTGCATTTGATCATGTACCGTATCCATAAATTGCCCCATCGCATCTTTGGCGTACTGCAATTCACGGCGAGAATGACTAAACAGCTTGACCGTCATAATATTAGAATACGCATCGGTAACACGTCCTGTCATCAAAGCACGGGCATCAGCTTGACGACTGGCAGATGCTTTTAGTTTTGGAATAAAATAGCCAATCGTGGCAACAAAACACACAAGCCATATGACAAACGGTAATAACAACCAACTATCAAGGCTCGCTAAAATCACGCCACTACTGACAAAATAGACAATAACATACACAAACATATCCGCAATTGTCATAATCGTATCACGCACCGCAAGCGCAGTTTGCATAACTTTTGCAGATACACGCCCTGAAAATTCATCTTGGTAAAATTGCATAGACTGTCCAAGCATTTGCCTGTGAAACCGCCATCGCATTTGCATGGGAAATACGCCTTGAATGGTCTGAAAATGAATGAGTGAACTTAATCCAACAACAAAAGGACTGATCGCAATCACACTTATCATCATTATCAACTGATCACCTTTTTTGGCAAACAATTGTTCGGGCGTATAAGATCCAAGCCAGTCTACAATATTGCCAATCCACGCAAACAGCATAGCCTCATACATACCAATAAGAGCGGTTAACAACATGAGTGTAAAAATCCAACCACGAAGCCCTTTGGTACACGCCCATAAAAATTTTAAAAAATTATCGGTTGGCAGTTTATAATCATCATCAGGATAAGGGTTTAAGCGGGTTTCAAAAAAACGAAAAATTGACATGGTGTGCTTTTTAAAATCTAATTTATAAAAGAATAGCTGGCTTATTAAAGAATAAGTGGTTAAAAATAACATGGATAGAAATTACCCATGATTGGTTTTTATTAATTGCCAATTAAAACAAATTTATGTTATAATAACTGTTTGTTTTTGTAAAAATTTTGCAAAAATAAAAATTAACTTCAATTGGGCATATTTTGATCCAGCTTTAGTTTGATCTTGGTTTTAAGTTTGATCTTAGCTTTAGGCGGTAAAAATATGTCAAGACACACACAAGGCCACTGTTTATTTGATTTTTTAAATGATTTGATTGTTTAAAATATTGTTTAAAACATTGAAAAACAAGACTTAAACTGGGTGTTTGTTTATTTTGTCAAACTTAACTTTTTAAAAAATTTAACTTATAAAAACTTAACGTTTGTCAAGACAAATCGGTTTAATAGGCGATGTGGAGGCACAACCCAACTTTTTTAAGGAACACATTATGTCAAATGCAACTCAAGTTTCAATGCGCGATCTACTAGAAGCAGGTGCGCATTTTGGTCACCAAACGCGTTTTTGGAATCCAAAAATGGGCAAATACATTTTTGGTGCACGCAACAAAATCCATATCATTAACTTAGAGCATACGGTAACAGCATTGAACGAAGCCTTGGCTTATGCCAATCGTGAAGCATCGCGTGGCAACAAAATTTTATTTGTTGGTACAAAACGCGCTGCCAGTCAAGTGATCAGCGAACAAGCGATCCGTGCAGGCATGCCTTACGTTGATCATCGTTGGTTGGGCGGTATGTTGACCAACTGGAAAACCATTCGCCAATCAATTACCCGCTTAAAAGAATACGAGCGTCAAGCAGAAGACGGCACTTTTGCAAAATTAACCAAGCGCGAAGCATTAGAGCGTACTCGCGAAATGGAAAAACTTGAGCGTGCCTTAGGCGGTATCAAAAATATGAACGGTCTGCCAGATGCAATTTTTGTTGTTGGTGTTGACCATGAAGCAATTGCCATTCAAGAAGCGAAAAACCTAGGCATTCCTGTGATTGGCGTGGTTGATACCAATGCAAGCCCAGACGATGTAGATTATGTTATCCCTGCCAACGATGATGCAATCCGTGCAATTACATTGTATGTTACCGCAATGGCAGATGCGATTTTGGCAGGCAAAGAATACGCCAAAACCCAAGCTGGCGGTAAAACTGAAGCCACAGAAACAGCAGAAACAGCACAATAATTTGCATTGTAAATAATAATTTACATTATAAATTAAGTTAGCAGATTAAGTTAAACATATTATTAAGGTAATTTTATGTCAGAAATTAAAGCAACCCTAGTAAAAGAATTGCGCGATCGAACCGGCCTTGGCATGATGGAATGTAAAAAAGCCCTACAAGAAGCCAATGGTGATATCGAGCTTGCAATTGATAACTTGCGCAAATCAGGTCAAGCAAAAGCCGCCAAAAAAGCAGGCAACATTGCAGCTGATGGTGCAATTACCATTGTACAAGATGGCAACAAAGCCTTGTTATTGGAAGTGAATTGTCAAACTGATTTTGTGGCAAAAGATACAAATTTTGCTACATTTGCCAATAAAGTTGCAGAACTTGCCCTTGCCAACAATACCACTGATGTTGCAACCATTTCAACATTGGCATATGAAGACGGTCAAAACGTTGAAGAAGCTCGTGTTGCCTTGGTGCAAAAAATCGGTGAGAATATCCAAATTCGCCGTGCTGAATTGATTGAAGGTGAAAACTTGGCAACTTATCGCCATGGTGTTCGTATTGGTGTGGTGGTTTCTTATCAAGGTGGCAACGAGGCAACTGGTAAATCGGTTGCGATGCAAGTGGCCGCGTTTAATCCAATTGCGGTTGATGAAGCAAATATGCCTGCAGATGTATTGGCTCGCGAAACTGACATCATTACAGCAAAAGCCAAAGAGTCGGGCAAGCCTGACAATTTGGTAGAAAAAATGATTTCAGGTGGCGTGCAAAAATATCTAAACGAAGTTACCTTGGTAAATCAACCGTATGTGATTGACAACGAGAAAAAAGTTGGTGATGTGCTTAAATCAGAGGGCATGACAGTTGTTGCTTACAAACGCTTAGAAGTGGGTGAAGGCATCGAGAAAAAACAAGAAAACTTTGCAGAAGAAGTGGCTGCTGCTCAAGCTGCTGCAAAATAATTGTTTTAACCCTATGCGCGAAATTCTCCATCTAAAATCTTTGATTTAGGTGGAGATGAACCCTATGCGCGAAATTCTCCATCTAAAATCTTTGATTTAGGTGGAGATGAAAGCTCAAATATTTTGTTGACGCATAGCAAAAGTTTGCTACAATGATACAAATTCTACGTCGCTACTAAGCATAAAAACTTGTCCGCGAAAACCAAGCTATGAGTTTTGCAATAAAAATTAGCGGCGAAACCAATACGCCAACAGGCGTTAGCTGATGTGGCAGGGCTTGTCGCTGTGTAAAGAGTTCCCCTGTGCCAATACTGTTCAGCGACAGTGGCATGGCGAGAGGTAGCGGTTTGGTGTGAAAACTAAATTGCTATGGGTCGCAAGGATTCCCCCACCATAACCTTTAGGTTTGGTGGTGGGAGTGGGTCAAAATGTGTTAACGAACGCGTTAATTAACATTAAAATAAAAAACGTCCAACGCTTGAATTTGGACGTTTTTTATTGTTGACAATTTTGTGTTGTTTAAATTTTGTGCTGAACAATTGTTGTATTGCAGGCTATAGACGTGATTGGAATAAATACCGATTAGAAACTGGCAATTTTTAGGCGTAAATTTAACAACCAACCAGGCTGAATGCCTGTAAAACTTTGCACCGCTTTGCCATTTTTTAAAATCACATAAGAGGGCGTAACTTGTCCTTGCCATTGGCGAAAAATATTGCCACTGTCATCGTTTACTGTGATAAAATCCAGATCTTTTTTGTGCATGTATTGTAAGATGTCTTGGTTTTCTCCTGAACTAACCGCAACGCCGATAACTGGATAGTTATGGTTGTTGGCAATTTTTTGAACACTGGGCGAGGTGCGTCGACACACACTGCACCATGTTCCCCAAAAATAAATGAGCACAGGTTTTTGTGTGCTTAGGCGATTGACATCAATGCTATGTCCTTGAACGCTGTGAAATTGTAACGTGGGAGCGGAAGGCATGACAGGTTGTCGCCACCAATTCACAAGGCTATAAATTACCACAAATATCACCAAATAACTGATAAAACTTTTGGCAAATTGGGTGAATTTGCTGTAGTTTGGTTTATTTTTACTAAATTTGGTGTCAGGTGATGAAGTTGACATGATTGATTTTTCCTAAAAGACAAAAAAATACCTTGCATAATAGCAAAGTATTTTTTGTTTGCAAATGTTTTTACAATCAAATGCTTTTATAATCCAAACATTAATGACCAAATTGGTTGGAGGTATTTTTTGCACCGCCTGCTTTAAGGGCATTGTCTCCGGAGAATATTTCTTTATGATCATCACCTATGTCAGATCCTGCCATTGCTTGGTGTTTCACTGCGGCCACGCCTTCGCGTAATTCCTTGCGCTGTACTTCTTCTACATAAGCCAACATACCCTTGTCGCCAAAATAACCTTTTGCCAACTGATGCGTGCTTAATGCTGCTGTATGGAAGGTTGGCAAGGTAATTAGGTGGTGAAATACGCATGCTTCACGCGAGGCATCTGCTTGGAATGTGCGAGCCAACGCATCGGCAGCTTCATTTAATTCTGAATTGTCGTAGTCGGCTGACATTAGGTTGTTTTTGTCATAAGCAGATACGTCTTTGCCCTCTTGTTCCCATTTGGCAATGACTTGTTTACGGAAGTTTAGTGTCCAGTTAAATGATGGGCTGTTGTTGTAAACCAGTTTTGCATTTGGCACTTGTTCAATAATGCGATCGGTCATGGATTTAATATGAGCGACATCTGGGGTTGGGGTTTCAATCCATAATAGATCGGCACCATTTTGTAATGAAGTAACGCAGTCTAATACCACGCGGTCAATGTTTGTGCCTTCGCGGAATGAGTACAAGCCGTTTGGCATGCGCACTGGACGTACAAGTTTGCCATCACGTTTTAGCAATACATCGTTTTCTTGGGCATTTTCAATGCTAACTTCCTCAACATCTAAGAAATCTAAGTATTTTGATGCCAAATCACCGGGTTCACGCGATACAGGCAATTTTTGGGTTAAAGAAGCACCCTCTGAGTCAGTGCGTGCCACGATAACGCCATCATCTACTCCTAATTCTAAAAATGCATAACGAATGGCGTTAATTTTTGCGATAAAATCTTCATGTGGCACGGTTACTTTGCCATCTTGGTGGCCACATTGTTTGGCATCGGATACTTGATTTTCAACTTGAATGGCACACGCACCTGCTTTAATCATTTCTTTGGTTAAAAGGTAAGTGGCTTCTTCGTTGCCAAAACCTGCATCAATATCAGCAATGATTGGCACGATATGGGTTTCAAAGTTGTTGATTTTGTCTAAAATAGCCTTGGTGTCTTGACCTGATTCTTTGGCGGTTTCTAATTCGCGGAAGTAGTCGTTTAACACTTTTTCATCGGCTTGGCGTAAAAATGTGTAAATTTCTTCAATTAATTTTGGTACGGCGGTTTTTTCGTGCATGGATTGATCAGGCAAGGGACCAAATTCTGAACGCAACGCAGCGACCATCCAACCTGAAAGATAAATATATTTACGCTCTGTTGTACCGAAATATTTTTTTACCGCATACATGGTTTGTTGGCCAATAAAACCATGCCATGCACCAAGCGATTGTGTGTATTTTGTTTTATCCTCATCGTAAGTGGCCATATCACGACGCATGACACCAGCTGTGTATTTGGCAATGTCCAGACCAGTTTTGAATGTGTTTTGTACAATCAAGCGAGCGGCGTCATTTTCACTGATATTTTGCCAATTGCCATGTTTTTCTTTTAATGCTTTGATGTGATCGATTGCTGAAACATACGTTGTCATAATTTACTCCTAAGTGGTTAAAATGAATAGCCGATAAAACTTGAAAGCCTGTCCTTGAAATTTTTTGCAAAAAAAATGCAAGATTTTTCGCCGTGATAGCCAATATTTTGTTAAAATTAACTTTGATAAAATTAACTTTTTAAAACCATCAAAAACTATCACGATTTTAAAACGATTGTGTTAACAAGTTATGAACACTATAACCCAATTGGCATAATTTAGCTAATTTATGATTATTATTTTTGGTATTTTTTAAAAAAATAATGAAAGAACTGTGCAAATAGCGGAAAAGTTATGAATTTACAACGTGTTGATTTAAATTTATTGGTGCATTTAGATGTGCTGCTTCGTGAAAAAAATGTAACGCGCGCTTCTGAGCAACTTGGTATCACACAACCTGCGATGAGCAATATTTTACGGCGGTTAAGAAAATTGTTTAACGATCCTTTATTAATCCGTTCGTCTGAAGGCATGACACCAACTGAACGTGCGATGGAATTACAACCTCGCATTCGTGAACTTTTGTCGGATATTGGCTTGTTGCTTGAACCGCGTACCGAATTTCGTCCTTATACGTCGAGTCGGATTTTTCGGATTATGACCTCAGATTATGCCGAAGCGACGCTTGTGCCACGTCTTGTAAAAGCATTGCGTGCCGAAGCCCCCAACGTGATTTTGGATTTTTTAACGCCGTCCGATGTGTCGTATCGAGATATGGAGCAAGGCAAGGTGGATTTGGCAATCAATCGTTTTAACGAAATTCCGCAAAGTTTTCATCAAGTGTTGGTGTGGCGTGATACGTTTAGCTGTTTGTTGTCAGCGGACAGTCCGTATGTGCATAGGTTTAATTTAAAAAACTATTTGTCAGCCCAGCATATTTGGGTGTCAAAAACAGGCATGGGTGTGGGTTTTGGCGTTAATCCTGAAAAATCAGGCGGCCTTGGATCCATTGATCAAGCCTTGCACCGGTTGGGGCAAAAACGCCAAATCAGCGTGTTTACGCGTCATTATCAGATGCCTGCGATGCTCACAGCAAATAAAGATTTGATTGCAACATTGCCAACGCGAGTGGCTAGAATGCAAGCAACCAATGACAGCATAGTGATAAAAGAGCCGCCGTTTTTTATCCCTGAATTTGAATTGACGATGGCGTGGTCGCCACTGCTACAACATCACCCTGCACATCGTTGGTTGCGTCAGTTGATTTTGCATGTGGCAAGACAAGTGATTGCTGAAGAAGAAACCATTGCACCTATGCAAGATACGCTACAAGACGGCTCGATGTACACACAAGCGTCTAATTTGGTAGAAATTGATCCCGATAGGCAATGATGTGATTTTGACAGATAAGATGAATAAAAAATAACACAAAAAAGCAATTGGTTAAACTGCTTTTTTTGTTGATAAAATTTATTGATTGATAAAATTTATTTTTTGGTAAAATTTATTTTTTGGTAAAATTTACGGAATGTAAGTGTGATCTTCTGATGCCTCAAAGGTATTGTTTTTAACTTTTGGCAATACTTTATTTAAATACACATAACCTAAAATTCCTGCAATGAAGGATCCAAGCACAATACCTAATCGTTCATCAAATATTTTGTCAATGCCAGCAAATGCCAAACCGCCAATAAACAAACTCATGGTAAAGCCAATGCCACATAACATGGCAACACCCAAAACCTGATGCCAATCTACATTTTTAGGCAGTTTTGCAAAACCAAACTTAACCCCAAACCAACTAAACAACATCACGCCAATTGGTTTACCAAACACAAGTCCCAGTGCAATTCCAAGCGGTACACTGTGGGTTAATTGTGATGCAAGCCCACCGCTACCAAAGTGAATTCCTGCATTGGCAAAGGCAAAAATTGGCAATACCACAAAACTTACCGTTTCGTGTAAATCATGTTCTAATGTTTCTAAAGGCGAATGATCTGGATTTTTATCATTGACCAATGGAATAAACATCGCACCGATAACGCCAGCCAAGGTTGCATGAATGCCTGATTTTAGCATAGCCACCCACAATATTACCCCAACCAAGGCATACGCCGTTATGCGTGTAACATTCATACGATTCATCACATATAGCACAAGCATGGTGATCGCAACCATGCCTAACGCCGTCCAAGATAACCCATGCGAATAAAACAGTGCAATAACCAAAATTGCCCCAATGTCATCAAAAATTGCAATAGAAGCCAAAAATACCTTTAATGCAAGTGGCACGCGTTTGCCAAGCAAGGTAAGTACTCCCAGTGCAAACGCAATATCCGTTGCTGATGGTATCGCCCAGCCTTTTAACAAATCAGGATTTTGATAATTAAACAGTGCATAAATCAGTGCAGGCACAAGCATACCGCCCACCGCACCCAGTGCAGGCAAGATGATTTTTTTGACATCAGACAGCTCGCCAATCAACACTTCACGCTTTAATTCAAGTCCAACCAAAAAGAAAAAAATCACCATCAAGCCGTCATTGATCCAATGTACTGCACTATGGGCGATCTCAAAACTCCCCACTTGTACCACAATTGGTAAATGCAATAAATGTTGATACCAATCCGCCAAAGCCGAATTTGCAACAATCATCGCAAGTATAGCCGATACCGCCAACACAATGCCGCCTGCCATATCCAAGGCAAAAAAATTACGGATTTTTTCTCTTAAATGCATGAACGCTGTCATCAGTCACCACCAAATTCAATGATAATGGTAAAAATTAGCAAAATATGATTAATAAAGAAAAAATAATTGCATATTTTGGTTATATTTGAAAAATAAAATCATATTATCACAAATTATTACGATAATCTAGCGTTTTTCAATCAAAAAAACTAAAATTTGCCTTAGGTATTTTAGCGATATTTTAGCCAATTTTGCCCATAATTTGAAAGTTTTTCTTTGCTTTTTTGATAAAAATATGGTATAAATAGCCCCTTTAAATTTACCCGTATTTTTTATTAAAAAAACTTATCAACAGTAATTTTTATATAAAAAATATAAATGAATAAACCTTGATAAACCCTTCAATAAAATCCGCTTAACTTTTTTGTTAAAACGCTTAAACAGGCTTGTTTATCAATCCGATTTTAGGCATGAGTAACACTCATGCACACCGATAAGGAGTACACCATGTCTCAAGTATGTCAAGTGACTGGAAAACGCCCATTGGTAGGTAATAATGTTTCTCACGCAAACAACAAAACCCGCCGTCGTTTTCTGCCAAATCTACACAACCATCGCTTTTGGGTAGAAAGCGAAAACCGTTTTGTTCGCCTGCGCTTATCTTCAAAGGGTATGCGTATTGTTGATAAACTGGGCATTGACCAAGTTTTGGCGGATATGCGTGCTCGTGGCGAAAAAATCTAATTTTTGCCAATTTTTAACATTTTGGAATAATAGCACATTGTGGAGCAATAGCGATGAGAGATAAAATCAAACTGGTATCATCAGCAGGTACGGGTTATTTTTATACCACGACCAAAAACAAACGTACGATGCCAAATAAAATGGAAATCAAAAAGTTTGACCCTGTGGTGCGTCAACACGTTGTTTTTAAAGAAGCAAAAATTAAATAATTTTTTTATTTGATAGTCGCTCAAAAAAATAGCTGGCATCTAAAAAGGTGCTGGCTTTTGGCATAGATTTTAAACGTATAAAAACCCAGTATCAATAGATATTAGGTTTTTAGATATTGGTTTTATAGATAAATCATCACAAATTATTTACACAAATTATTTACATAATCCGCGTTTTTGAGCTTCTGCAATCTTATTCAATCTCTTCACTTTGCTCAATCCTTTTAACCAACCAATTCCAGGAATAAAGTCTGTCAAATCAAACAAATTACAATCAACTTTTTTTGCTAAATCTGTTTGAATTTTCTTTTGTTTCTGTTGTTGGTCGCGTTCAGCTTGTGCTTTTGCTTGTGCTTTTGCCTCTTTTTCTTTACGATTGGCAATTTCTATTTGTTTAAGTTGTTCAAGATATTGAGCATATTCTAAAATATCTTTAACAGCAGTAGAACCATGAGTAGACAATTCCTTTCTTGTTGTGATATAGCTATTGGGTACATGCTTATTGATTAAACGGCGGTTTTCATCAGATAAACTTGCGTATGCTCTATCAAATTCAGCATCTTTTGATATTTGTGAATATGATGTTTGTGAATGGGGTGTTGAATAGCTATATGATTTATCAGGGTATCTTTTTGGGAGATGGACTGTTGAACAGCCCGTAAGTATGGTTATACAAACAGTGTATACAACTAGTGAAACTTTGCTCATAATCATAATATCCTTATGGAAGTGATAAATTAAGTACTGTGGTAAAAAATAGTACGTTTTAGTTCGTGGTGGCTTGTCGAACCATAGCGGAAACCGACGCTTTGGCAGGCTTAGCACAATGGTTTGTACTAAAAAATAAACTCTTGTGCTATAGTTATGATAAAATAATATTAAACCGATGTTAATCTGAAATTTTGATGTAAATAATAGGAAAATATTGGAAGTTTATCATGAAAATTGGGAAAATTCTTAAAAGGTTACGAGAAATGTCAGGCAAAACACAAGATGAAATGGCAGAGGTGATGCATATGTCTAAGAGTGGTTACACCCATATTGAACATGATAAAGGTTATCCAAGTTTGGATAAAATTGAACAAATTGCGAAAGTCTTTAATATGAGTACGATTGAATTTTTAGATTTTTGTGAAAATGGTGCAACTTTTTTTCTTTCAGGTGATCAAGTTGAAAATCAAAATTCAACGTACAATTATTATGTTATGGGAAAAAATGGGCATGAATTATTACTTGCAGAAATGGAAAAACAACGGCTAGAAATTCAGTATAAAGATGAATTATTAAAAGAAAAAGATAAGCAAATTAAGTTATTAGAAAAATTGGTTGGTAGTTTGGCAGATATTGAAGAGAAATAAAAATTTATTGAAGAGAAATAAAAATTGTAATTATGAAAATCATGCGTTTGTTGTCATCGCTGCATCATGATGAAGATGAAAGAGGTATTTTTCAGCTTAATCGCAGTTTGATTAAAAACGGTCATAAGTCAGTGGTTGTTGCCAGTACGCCTGCAGAACATGAGTTGGCAGGGCGTTTGGTGCGTGATGGCGGTCAATACATTCCGCTTGCGATGGAAAAGCACACTTGGTCATCGTTGTGGTCGGTTGTGCCCTTGGCCAGACTGATTTATCGGCATCGCCCTGATATTGTGCATGTGCATTCACGCACGTCCGCGTGGGTATTAAAGTGGGCGTTACAACTTGTGCCAATGGCCTATCGTCCAATTACGCTTGCGACCATTTATGGTTATTATCCGACGACGGCGTATAATAAAGCAATTTTTGATGCCGATCATCTGATTAGCGTGTCAAATAGTGTAACACAGTACATTCAACAACATCACCCTGAATATGATGATAGTATGATTACGCGCATTTATCGGGGCGTGGACAATCAAAAATTCATCTATCGTCATCAACCTTCGGTGTATTGGTTGCGCCGGATTTTTGCTGAATATCCTGAACTGGAGCATAAAAAATGGGTGCTATTTCCCAGTACGCTTGGTGATGGTAAAGGGCAGTCATGGTTGTTTGACATTGTTGGCAATTTAAAAGAAATTTTACCCGACATTCATGTGGTTGTTATGGACGACAGTCAGCGTGAGGGCATTCATATGGAGCATTTTTTGCAGCGCAGTCGAGCGTTGGGGCTTAGCGGTTATTTTACCTTTATCGGACAGCGTCATAACGACAGCCGCGAGTGGTTGTCAGCATCCAATGTGGTATTGGGATTGGCAAGTCAGCCTGAAAGCATTGGTATTAATGTGTTAAAAGCCATTCACCTTGGCACGCCTGTGGTGGCATGGAATACAGGGATTTATAGCGAATTGTTAAGTGAGTTATACCCACAAGGTTTGATAAAAGAAATCACCGCCAATGCTTTGTGTAAAGTGGTAAAAATACAATTAAAAAACGTCTCACGGCCACAAATAACCAATGAATTTACCCAAAAACACATGGTGCAACAAATCGTTGCACTGTATCAAGAACTGGTTCAAATTCCAAAAACTTACAAATCCGAAGATCATTTTAACAAGGTGGCAAAAAAACAACTGTGTCGTGTGGATTAGCTTAACATAAGTTAGTTTAACAAGGCATTTTCATCGGTTTTGATGGGGTTGTTTTGGTTTAAAGGCTTTAGATTTTTTTCAAATTCAGGCAACATTTTTTGCATAGCACTGCCAATGACAAATTGTGGTTTAGAGGGTGCAAAGCCCATGAGTTTTTCGCGTTTGGCAATGGTTACAATTGCATTATCAAAAGCAGGCTTAAAGCGTTTAAATTTTGGCAAACTTTCGGCAAAAAATGCTTGTCCAAAATAAGTGTATTGGGCTTCATTGGTGCAGCCAAATGAGTCTTTGTCTTTATCAGATGCGGTAATAATCAGCGTGGTTGGTGATTGTAAATCTTCAATAAACGATCCTGAATAACACGCAGAAATCACAATAACACGCCATTTTATGCCTGATTTATCAAGGGTTTGGCGCAGCCATTTGGCATCCACTTCTTCCAAATCCAGCGGTGGGTTGGACATTTCTAAAAGTTTATCACCGCCGTGGGAGGTGATGTTTAAAAACAACACATCTTCGGTAATGTTCATTTTTTTGGCAAAGGCTTGTAAGGCGGTATCAATACTGGTTTTACTGGCAATGGGCAATACTTGCCACGTCATTGCATTGTTTACCAAATTTAAAGAACGTCCTGCCATGCCAAATTGATTGTTTAAAAATTCAGTGGTTAACTCAATTTCCGAACGAAACACATCTTGTTCACCGTGTCCTGCCACGCCTAAAAAATACCAGTCTCGCACTGTGGGGCGTTCACTTAGTATTTCGCCTAAACTATCCTGTAACAAATGCTGTTGAGCATAAAAAGCATCTTCGTTAATGGTTGGTTGATAAAGATCGGCTTGAAAAATTGGTTGACTGGTTACGTTTTGTTGCCAAGCGGTGAACACCACAAATGCTCCAAGCAAAATAAACCCTCGCTCAAGCCACGACCAACGCAGCTGTTTGCCAAAAATCCAAAGCAGTGCAAGCCCTTGCCAAACAAACAGCACGGTAAATAAAATTGGCAACACCGCATACGACCATTCGGGTAACCAACCATAATGCGACACCCATTGCACCGCACTTTGTAATAAGGCCATTACCGTATCAGCAACCAACCACAAAATTGCAGGCACAAAAACAAGCATCGCATTGCTATGTCTTTTGGCAAGCACCAAACCTGCAAAAACCATCACTGTTGGCCAAACCAAATAACTAATCAAGCCTTGTTGATTAAAATGCGTACTTTCACCGCTGGCAAGCCACGAAAACAATAAATTGCTTGCCAAAGCCGTCAGTGCAAAAAAACCAAACTGCCAAATGGTTGGCTTGACCCAATAAAACGCTTTTTTTGAACCAACGAGCATGTATGCCATCGCACGCAAATTGGCGAGCAAATTTTGGGAAAAATATTGCAATGGGCGTAAATCAAGCTGACTAAAAGGCGTTGGCATAGCGGTATGGGAGAATTGTTAAAAAATCAAAACAGATTATACCTGTTTTGGCATAAACATAAAACCTTGGTTGATAAATATGTCTATTTTTTGTTAAGTTTGCAAGCATTTATCCAAAAATTTGGCTAAACGCTGTTAATGTTTAAATTCTGTGTTTAAACTCTGTCAAAAAGATATCTTTTTGTTATTTTAACAAATTTTCGTGGTTTTTTGCTAAAATTAATTTACAAAATTTTTTCTCACTCTCACTCATTTTTTAAACCGTAACGATTAAACAAGGAAAATCATGAGCTTATCTACCAATTATCCTGTTTATCAGGCTTTTATGACCCTGCTTGCCAATGAATCAGATGCTGTGTTTTTAGCCAAACTTTTTGATGCGATGTTAACCGACAAGGAGCAAGCTGAAATTGCCAAACGCTTGCAGATTTTTGCTTTGTTGCAACAAGGCTTGCCACAGCGTGAGATTGCGGAGCGGTTGTGCGTTGGTATTGCGACCGTTTCGCGAGGGGCAAAAGCGTATCAAGTCAATCAAGTGGCAAATTTATTGCCAAATTTACAGGCGGTTTTGGCCAATCATCTGCCAAAAACTTCTGGTTAAGCCTTGCTTTGTCTAAATCTTGCTTTGTTTAAACCTTGATGCAAAACCGAAAACCGTAAAACTTGCAAACTTGGTAAAAATCTTTTACAATAGTATCATTATACTAGAACACTGAAACAAAAACACCGAAACAAATTTTTAAAAAGATGGTTTTTATGGATACTACAACTGCACCGATGTTTGACATTCCAAGCAAGCCTACGCTGGTTAAAATTGCTCAAGATATTGATTTTTTTGAGCTTTTTAAACGCATTGAATGTAAATACGACACTTGTTTTTTGTTTGAATCTTTGGGCGAGGAAAGTCATATTGCACGTCATCACATCATAGGTTTTGATCCTGATGCGATTGTTTTTGCCAAAGATCGCAATACATTAAGCATTGAAAAACAAGGCAAAACGACCGAGTACGCTTGCAACAACCCTTATCATTTATTGCAAAAAATCACACCGCAACACATCATAGCACGCAATTATACAGGCGGACTGGTTGGATTTATGGGTTTTGATAGCGTGAATTTTTTTGAGTCGAGCTTACATGTTAAAGCAAGTGAGCATTTTGAGCCGTTTAAATTTGGTTTATATTTGGACGGTTTAAGCCTTGATAAAATGACAGGCGAGATTTTTTATTTTTATTACAATACCAATCGTATGGATAAAATTATTGATCTGCTAAACAATGTCTCAACTTGTAACAACTCAACTTGCAACCCAAAAGTAAACTATCTTGGTGATGGCATGACAAAAGATGAACATGCCAAAACTGTCGCGAAAGTGAAGCAAGACATTAAGGCGGGCTTGATTTTTCAATGTGAGGTGGGTTTTCAGTCGCATTATACGATTGTGGGTGATAAAATGCCAATTTATGAAAAACTGCGCACGGTTAACCCATCACCGCATATGTATTTTATGAAATTTGGCCAACAAAAAATCATCGGTGCATCGCCTGAACTGTTATTTCGTCTGCGTAATGGCGAGATGGAAACCTATCCGCTTGCAGGTACAACCAAGCGTGGTTGTGATGCTGTTCATGACAGACAACTGGCAAGAGGGCTTTTAAACGACCCTAAAGAGATCGCCGAGCATAACATGCTTGTGGATTTACACCGTAACGATATTGGACGAGTGGCACAATTTGGCACGGTAAAAGTGCGTAGTCTTATGGATATTAAACGCTTTTCTCACGTTCAGCATATTTCTAGCGAGATTGTTGGAATTTTGCACCCCAATCATGATATGTTTAGTGCATTGGCAAGCAATTTTCCAGCCGGAACCTTGTCAGGTGCTCCTAAGATTGAGGCGTTAAAAATTATTAGCGAACTTGAACCTGTTGGACGTGGCGTGTATGGTGGGGCGGTGGGGCAGTTTTCGTTTAATGGTGATTGTACTTTTGCCATTCCGATTAGAAGTTTGTTTGTCAATGGTGATACGGCGTATACTCAGACTTGTGGTGGCAATGTGTTTGACAGCAATGCTGATGATGAATACCAAGAGATTGTACGAAAATTATCGGCGATGAAAGTGGTATTGAGTAATTTTATGGATTAAAAAACTTTATGGATTAAAAAAATGAACGTGCTTATTATTGACAACTATGACAGTTTTACCTTTAATCTATACCAATACATTGGTGAAATTTTAGTATCACTAAATACACCATTTAGTGTAACGGTTAAACGCAACAATGAAATTAGCCTTGATGAAATCAAAAATATGAATCCTAAGCGTATTGTTATTTCGCCAGGACCTGGTTCTCCTGATGATGTGAATTATTTTGGAATTTGTGGGCAAGTTATCACTGAAATTGGCAAAACCACGCCGTTGCTTGGTGTGTGTTTGGGTATGCAGGGAATTGCACATTTTTTTGGTGGCAAAGTGGTGCAAGCAAATACGCCCATGCACGGCAAAACCTCGCCGATTGTGCATAATGGCAAGGGCGTGTATCACGGTTTGCCACAGGGCATTGATGTCATGCGTTATCATTCGCTGATGGTGGCCTACGACGATTTGCCTAATTGTCTAGAAATCACCAGTGTAACAGGATCGGACGCTAACACAGATTTACAAAAACTTGCCAAAAACGGTGCACAAATTATGGGTATTCGTCATAAAACCTACCCAATCCAAGGTGTGCAATATCACCCTGAGTCCTTTGCAACCGAAGGAGCAAAAACCCAATTAACAAATTTTTTATTGCAAAAATAAAAAAAAGAGAATCGCTTATGTTAGATTGTAACCAAATTGTATTAGCCAGCAACAATCAAGGCAAACTTGCTGAATTTCAACAGTTATTTGATAATGAAAACTTAAATATTAACATTATTCCACAAGGAAAACTTAATATTGATGATGCGATTGAGAATGGTTTAAGTTTTGTTGAAAACGCACTCATCAAAGCACGTCATGCCAGTAAAATCAGTAACCTGCCTGCGATAGCAGATGATTCTGGGCTGTGTGTACCAATTTTAGAGGGCAAGCCCGGCATTTATTCTGCACGTTTTGCCAAAGATGATCCGACATTTGCGACCAAATTTTTGCAAAATAAAGACAAAGCCAACAATCAAAAACTACTAAACGATTTGCAAAAGTTTAGACCAAAATTGCAAGATACGCCAATTATTGGACAGTTTGTTTGTGTGTTGGTATTGGTGCGTCATGCGTTTGATCCTTTGCCAGTGATTGCTCAAGGCGTTTGGCAAGGTGAGATTTTATCGGCCGAAATTGGTGAAAGTGGTTTTGGTTACGATCCGTTGTTTTGGTTGCCAAATTTGCAAAAATCATCTGCACAACTCACCAAAACCGAAAAAAATCAAATCAGCCACCGCGGACAAGCCTTACAAAACTTATTAGCCCAATTAAAAAGCACACATTGAAAAATACAGACTGGTAAAACAGATGGGTAGAAATTGGCATAAAATACAAGACCGCAAAGTTTTAAAACTTAGAATTTGTCGATCGAGGGCAATTAATTTTTTACTTTATGTCAATTTTACTTTATAATAGATAACTTTCGGTTTGTTTTATTCAAAGCCAACAGATTTTTTGCTTGTCAATTGTTGATAAGTTATTGATAATTCATCGGTTTATCGGCTAAAATCCGTGAACTTAATTCCAGTTTTAACCAGTTTTAAAAGGAAACGTAATCATGTCAGATTTACAAATCACCACCAACAAAACCTCGAATTTAGAAACCCAATTAACCGTAAAAGTGCCAGTGGCAACCATTCAAACACGTGTGGAAAAACGCATTGGACAAGTGGCAAAAACTGCCAAAATTGACGGTTTTCGTAAAGGCAAAGTGCCAGTTTCTCACATTCGTGCTCAATACGGAGCGGGCATTCAACAAGAGGTGATTAACGATGTCATTCGCGACACTGTGTTTGATGCCATTCGCGAAGAAAATATCCGTGCTGTTGGCATGCCAAACATTGATGATGTAAAATTAGAAAATGACTTTTTGGTTTATCAGGCAACGGTTGAAACTTTTCCTGAAGTAGAAATTCAAGGCTTGGACGATGTTGATGTTGAACGTCAAGTGGCAGTTGTTGATGACAAAGATGTTGATGTGATGATTGAAAACTTACAAAAACAACGCCAAACTTATGTTGCTAAAGACGGTGCAGTTGCAACAGGCGATCAAGTAAAATTTGATTTTGAGGGTTTGATTGACGGCGAAAAATTTGACGGCGGATCGGCTCAAGATTTTAGCCTTGTGATTGGCAGCGGCCGCATGATTCCAGGTTTTGAAGATGGCATTGTGGGTATGAAAGTAGGCGAGGAGAAAGTCATTGAGGCAACCTTCCCAGAAGATTACCAAGCGGACAATCTAAAAGGCAAACAAGCCCAATTTAAAATTAATCTAAAATCGGTAGAAGAGGCAAAATTACCTGAACTAAACGAAGAATTTTTTCAAGTGTTTGGGGTAAAAGAAGGTGGTCTTGACAAATTAAAAAGCGACGTTCGCAAAAATATGGAGCGTGAGATCAAAAATGCAGGGCGTTCTCAAATCAAAGAGGCAACTTTTAACGCTTTGCTTGAGAAAAATGAAATTGACATTCCGACATCTATGCTTGAACAAGAAATTGAACGCCAACGTAATTTGATGTTAAACCGTTTTGCTCAACAATTTGGAGCAAATCCAAATAACTTTAGCAAGGATATGTTGCCAAATGAGTTGTTTGAAGATCAAGCCTTGCGTTCAGCGCGTTTGGGCGTGTTGGTATCAAGTTTGATTGAAGCGAACAAACTGGAAGTTGACAAAGAGCGTGTTGCCAACTTTATCGCAGAAATGGCAGAAAATTACGAAGATCCAAAAGAAGTGATTGAGTATTACAGCAGTAATGCCCAAGAACGTGCCAACATTGAAGCGGTGGTATTAGAAGATCAAGTGGTTGAGTTTATTTTGGCGAAAGGCAAAGTTACAGACAAACAAGTG
The DNA here is from genome assembly GCF_000320365.1 of Moraxella macacae 0408225. GTDB lineage: Bacteria > Pseudomonadota > Gammaproteobacteria > Pseudomonadales > Moraxellaceae > Faucicola > Faucicola macacae. The sequence continues at coordinate 409,516 of NZ_ANIN01000001.1, read as the reverse complement.
TCTTATCAGGATTTGTTAGCCGGTCAACAACAAAGCATGATGTAATTGCCCATGGATTGATTGTTTTTAATTAACAAATGCTTAATTAACACTTAATTAACACTTAGTTAATAAATGTTTCATGAGCAACTTTTTATATTTTGCAGTCGCCCTTATCCGTAAGGGCTTTTGCGTATTAATTTTATTGAAATAATATTGAAATAATATTGAAATATTGACAAAAATAGGAATGACTATGTTAGAGCAATTTTTAGACTCGCCTTTTGCAAACAGTCAAGTGAAAAACGCACTGGTGCCAATGGTGATTGAACAATCGGCTCGTGGAGAGCGTTCGTTTGATATTTATTCACGTTTGTTGCGTGAACGCGTGATTTTTTTGACTGCTGAAGTTGAAGATCATATGGCAAATTTGATCGTTGCTCAGTTGTTGTTTTTGGAAGCGGACAATCCTGAAAAGGACATTCATTTATACATCAATTCACCAGGTGGCGTGGTAACCGCTGGCATGGCTATTTATGACACCATGAATTTTATTAAGCCTGATGTATCAACGATTTGTTTGGGTCAAGCAGCGTCAATGGGAGCGTTTTTGTTGTCAGCGGGCACAAAAGGCAAGCGTTACGCTCTAAAAAATTCGCGTGTTATGATTCACCAACCGTTAGGTGGTTTTCGTGGACAAGCATCGGATATTGAAATTCATGCGCGTGAAATTTTGTATTTAAAAGAAAAACTCAACCGTCTGATCGCAGAGCACACAGGGCAAGATTACGAAAAAGTAGCAAAAGATACCGATCGTGATAACTTTTTGAGTGCTGATGCTGCTAAAGCGTACGGTTTGGTAGATGAAGTGTTGGACAAACGCCCAAAAACTGTATAATTTAGCTAAAAACAATATAACAGTATATAACAGTAACAGTAACAGTATATAACAGTATAAGAGAAAAATAACATAAGAGATACGCATGAAAGAAATTACCGAACCTTGTTGCTCGTTTTGTGGAAAAGCCAAACACGAAGTCAAAAAACTCATTTCGGGCGAAAATGCCAATATTTGCAATGAATGTATTGAAGTGTGCGAGGGTTTTATTGATGTTGATGATGACATTGACAGCCACGGTGAAGAGGCGGCTTCATATGAAAATTGGGCAAATCGTGAATTGCCAACTCCAAAACAAATCCGCGAACACCTAGATGAATATGTCATCGGGCAAGATCGAGCCAAAAAAACATTGGCAGTGGCTGTGTACAACCATTATAAACGCCTAAAAGTTGCCGACCAATTCCAAAATGAACCAAAGTTTGTCAAAACAGGCGCAGATGATGCGATGATTGAATTGTCAAAAAGCAATATTTTGCTCATTGGACCTACAGGTTCTGGTAAAACCTTGTTGGCTCAAACTTTGGCTCGTTTGATTGATGTGCCTTTTGCAATTGCCGATGCAACCACTTTGACCGAGGCAGGTTATGTTGGCGAAGATGTGGAAAACATCGTGTTAAAACTGCTACAGTCAGCCGATTATGACATTGAGAAAACCCAAAAAGGCATCATTTATATTGACGAAATTGACAAAATCAGCCGTAAAGGTGAAAATGTGTCAATTACGCGCGATGTTTCAGGTGAGGGCGTGCAGCAGGCCTTGTTAAAATTGATTGAGGGTACAATTACCAATGTGCCACCACAAGGAGGGCGTAAACACCCAAACCAAGAAATGATACAAGTAGATACCAGCAATATTTTGGTGATTTGTGGTGGTGCATTTGCAGGGCTTGATAAAGTCATTCAACAGCGCACCGAAAAAACAGGCATAGGTTTTAACGCTGATGTAAAAGCCAAAGACAGCAGCAAAAAAATTGGTGAATTGTTTAAACAAGTTGAGCCTGAAGATTTGATTAAATTTGGATTGATTCCTGAATTGATCGGACGTTTGCCTGTGGTTGCCACGCTTGAGGAATTGGACGAAGAATCGCTAATTCAGATCCTAACCGAACCGAAAAATGCCCTTGTCAAACAATACGAATATCTGTTTAATATGGAAAATGCCAAACTTGAGTTTAGTCAAGAAGCCTTAATTGCAATTGCCAAACAAGCACTTAAACGCAACACTGGGGCTAGAGGTTTGCGTTCTATTGTGGAAAATGCGTTGCTTGACACCATGTATGAGTTGCCCTCTATGACCGGACAAAAAACAGTGAAAATAGATGAAAGTGTGATTAACGACAATCAAACACCGCAGATTCAGTCATTGTAAACCTCAATCATTGTAAATCAATCATTGTAAATGGTTTAACACAAAGGTTTAAAATTAAGGCGAATAACGAATGGTTTTCGTCTTTTTTGTAATAAGCGTCTTAAATCATCGCTGGAATTTATTTGGACGAAATGCTTGGGTTAATTGTTGTGCAACAAAATTTGCTGTGTCGCTTGATTGTTCGCTTGCTACGGCTTTGAGCATTTTTGTTGGGGCGTGGGTTAATGTTTGAGTGAGTTTGTGGGTAAGTTCGGCCATCAATTCAGCAGGATTTTCACCCATTGCTAAGCGTTCTAGCGTTTGAGTGAGTAGGGTATCGGCTTGTTGTTTGCTTTGTTGTCGATAATGTTTGATTTCTTGACCGATTTCTTTTGCCAATAATTTGCGTTCAATGCTTGCCACTTGTTGACTGACGAGCAATTCTGCCTCTACCGCTGCCTGACGGCGTTGCTTTAAATTGCCTGCAATGACGTGTTGCAAATCATCAATGGAATATAAATACACATCGTCCAAATCACCCACGCTTGGTTCAATATCTCTTGGAACGGCCAAATCGATCATTAACATCGGCTGATGACGACGGATTTTTAAGGCATGGTTTACCATGTTTTTGTCAATCAATGCGTGTAAACTGCCACTACAGCTTGTGGTGATGTCTGCTTGTATTAACACTTCTGCCAACCGCTCAAGCCCTACTATTTCTACCAAGCGATCCGCGGTGCGTAGTTCATTGGCTAAAGTTTTGGCGTGTGCTGGTGTGCGATTGCAGATAATGATTTTTTTTATCCCAAGCCCTGCCAAATGAGTTGCCACCAAGCGATTCATCTCACCTGATGCCACCACAAGCAACGTGCTGTTGTGTGGTTTGTTAAAAATCTGGGTTACCAGTTTTGCCGATGCAAAACCAAGTGATACCGCTTGCGAACCGACTTTGGTTTCACTGCGTACTTGTTTGGTGGCTGCAAACACTTGTTGAATGATAAAACTTAATTGATTATTAACTGTTCCTAAACGTTGTGCCTGATTGACCGCTTGTTTCATTTGTCCTAAAATTTGTGGCTCGCCCAAAATCATAGAATCAAGTCCTGATGCAACACGCACCCAATGGGTTAATGCCAAATTATTTTCATAAATATACAGATGAGGGCGAATTTCTTCGCCATTTAATCCTTTAAATTTTGCCAGCCAATGCAACAATTGTTCGCTAAGATCGTCCAAGGCTTGATTGGGTTTTGCCAAAATATACAGTTCGGTGCGATTACAAGTAGACAAAATAACCGCGCCTGCACTCAATGCTCCAAGCGACTGCAATGCGATCGGTATATCGCTTCCAAATGCCAAACGCTCTCGCATAGCGACAGGGGCAATTTTGTGATTAAGACCAAGAACCAATAATTGCATAACAAGAGCCGACAGATGTTTGCCAAAAAAATATAAAAAATAATATAAAAAAGCAAAAAAACAGATAAAATTACAAAAAAGAAAAATCGCTATTATAACACAGTTAACACAGTTATTGATACTGTGCTGAACTTTCATTTTTTTGGCAATGTTTTGGTAAAATTAACACTTTTTCTATATTTTTTGTAACAAAGTTTGATTATAATAAGTTCATGTAATTTTTGATTTTAGATTGATATCATCGCTATGGCTGATTTTTTGTTACATTCTGATGTGGTTTTTTTTGCCAAGATGCCTGTTAAAAATAGCGTGCTTGTTACAAAAAAAGCACCTGTTAAAAAGCCTATAAAACAGCAACCGGTGCAACAATTGTCTCAAACAAAACAATCAAAACAAGCATTGAGAACCATTGGACGCTTGTCTGTTGTGGTGATGTTGTGTGTGTCAATGCCTTTTGTTGCTTTAAACAAAAGTTTTGCTGAAAACATCATTTATCAAAAACACCTTGACAATCAGTTAGTTTTAACCATTTATCAGCGTTTACAAGAGTCGGATTTTTCCAAGTTCCCCCAAAAATCATTTGTCAAAAAAACCAAACCCACCTCCATGCTTGATGCGTTGCTAAGCCAATATAAGCCCACACAAGCGTCAAATCAGCCAAGTTTATTGGCGGTGATAATGGCAGAATTCTCCGCCAATCGCCAAGATGTATCAACGGCACTACAATTGTATAAGCACGAGTCGCAAAAAGAAATCTCCGCCCCTGTGTTTGAACGAGCCTTGAGTTTGTCCTTAGAACATGAGTTGGCACCAGTGTCATTGCGTTTTGCCAATCGCTGGCAACAGGTGAATCCTGAACACATTCCTGCCTTATTTTATGTAACCCATTTGGCATTAAAAGCCCATAAATATGAACTGGCGGGTGAAAAATTAAACCAAATTTTAAAGCACGATCCCAATGCAGATTTAAGTCAAATTTTGGTGGGAATTTATCCAACCGATACAACCGATCAAGCACAATTGCTTAATATTTTACAAAATTTGGACACCAAAAATAACCCATCGTTATTGGTGATGAAAGCAGGCTTGTTGTTGCAATTTAACCAAAGCAGCCAAGCGTTAAGTGAAATTGATAAAGCCCTTGCCAAACAACCAAAAAACCCTGCGTTTTTGATCTTAAAAGCCGATATTTTGCAAGCGATACCATCAATGAATGATACGCCTAAGGTTGATAATGTCAATAAATTTATTACCAAAGCACGCAAAACCTTGCCAGACAACAAAAGTTTGTTTTTATACCAAACTCGTTATTTGATCAAACAAGGCAAAAACGATGTGGCTTGGCAATTGTTAAATGATAAAAAAAACGTGCTGTTTTTGGCAGATGATGAGATTAAACTTTTGGCAGGGCTTGTTGGTGTGGATAGTGAGCGTTATCAAGAAGCGGATAATTTGTTGTTGGCATTGACCCAAAGTTTAGGTTATAAGGATAGGGCTTATTATTACCTTGGAGTTAGTGCGGAACGTCAGTTAAATTTTGGTAGGGCAATTGAGTTTTATGGTAGAGTTATGCAACCTGATTTGGTATTGACCGCGCGCAAACGTCAGGTGGATTTGTTGGTAAGTGAGCGTCGTTATGATGATGCATCTGCCAGTATGCAACGCTTGCGCGAGCAGTTTGATGAATTTATACCGCAAAGCTATATCATGCAAGCTACGGTATTAAAACAGGCCAATAAATTGCCACAAGCCATTGCGTTATTGAATGAAGCCCAAAGGCAATTGCCTGACAATATGGATATTTTGTTTGCCAAAGTGCTGTTAATGCCTTATAGTACCGCTGACGAACAAGCCAAACGCTTAGATGTGCTACAAACCTTGCGTAGACTTGATCCTAATAATGTTGAATACCGTTTAGAATATGCACAAACTTTGGTAAATTTAAAACAAAATCCAACAGAAGTTGAAAACTTAATTACGCCCTTGGTGAATGATACGCAAGTGGGATTAAAGGTACGCCAAATTTTGGCACAACAAGCTCTGCACCAAGCGGACAATGCTCGGATTGTCGTGTTGTTGTCGGATAATTTTGACATTATTCCTGATGTGATTAGTGGGTTGTTATTGCAACAGGCCTATACCAATTTAGGCAATACGAATGAAGCCTTGCGTATTGAAAATGTGTTAAAAACGGAGCTGCATTATCCGCCGATGCCACAAAACTATTAGGTTAAAACTATTTGCTTAAGATAATTTGCTTAAGATAATTTGCTTAAGATAATTTGCTTAAGATAATTTGTCTAACTTAATTATTAGATGTTATTAAAAATTATTGTTAAAATTATTAAAATTGTTAAAGTGTGATTGTATGAAAAACCATCAAATTTTGTTTGCCTGTTTTGGCTTAAGTCTGTTAACCGCTTGTCAAAGCCAGCAACTGCTCAACAAACAAACCGTTAATAAGCAAATTGTCAACAACCAAGCAACTCCAGTTGCCAAAACCACCTATCCAGTACTTGATAGTTCGATGCCTGATTCTTCAATGTCTAAGCCAGTTGTGATCGAAAACCAAACCCCAAAAAATTTTCACATTAATGGTAAAATCGGCTTAACCACACCTACGCAAGCAGGCAGTGCGTTTTATGCATGGACTCAGAGAGCAAAAAACTTTGCAATAGAGCTGTCTGGTGTGTTAAATGCAGGGCAGACCAACATTACTTTTAACTCAAAAACTGCAACCCTTACCAACGCAACAGGTAAAATGACGGCGGACAATCCTGAAGAATTGTTGCAAAAAGCCACAGGTTGGCAAGCACCGATTTCACAGCTGTCTTATTGGGTAATGGGCGAGCCTGCACCCAGTGATAGCGAGCATCAAAGCGATGATTTTAACCGCTTGACTGTTGCAAAAAATGGCGAGTGGGTGGCAAATTTTTCTTACAAAAATACCGAAAATTTGCCAAATCGTGTAACCATGCATCACCCTGGTGGTTATAAAGTGGTGTTGACGATTAATCGTTTGGATTAGTTTATTCATATAACATTCAAGGTTTTAACAGTTTTAAGCCCTTGGGTGATGGTTTTGGTGCAATTGTTGTAAACGTGCTGTTGCAACGTGGGTGTAAATTTGGGTGGTAGACAAATCACTATGTCCAAGCAACATCTGTACACTGCGTAAATCCGCCCCATGATTGATTAAATGTGTTGCAAAAGCATGACGTAAGGTGTGTGGTGAAATTTCCTTATCAATGCCTGCTTGTTTGGCATAACGCTTAATCACATACCAAAAGTTTTGCCTTGTCATATAGCCTCCTTGTTGGGTTAAAAATACCGCTTGGCAACGGCTTGCTTGTCCGTTTTTTAGGTAGGTAAGCTGTGGACGAGCGTGGGTTAAATAAGCATTTAGCGTATCAATTGCTATTTCACCAAGTGGTATTAAGCGGATTTTGTCGCCTTTGCCACGAATTTGTAGCCAACCTGCGTTTAAATTTACCTCGTGCAATGCCAAATGAATAAGCTCCGATACGCGCAAACCGCAGGCGTATAAAACTTCTAACATAGCCAAATCACGCATGCCAAGTGCTGTGCTATCGTTTGGGGCGGCAAGTAGGGCGGTAACGTCATTTTCGGACAAATCTTTGGGTAAGTTACGCCGAATTTTGGGGGCTTTAATGCCATCGCAAGGGTTGTCGGTGCGTTGATTGCTGTGAATTTGCCATAAAAAAAACTGTTTTAAGGCGGATAAAGCACGAGCCTGACTGCGAGCGTTTTTGCCTGATTGTTGTAATTGGCTAAGGCAGGACAAAACATCATCACCATGCCATTGCGTGAGGGCTTTTGAGTTGGTGCGTTCGCAGGCGAGCAGATCCCTTAAGTAGGCATTGCGTGTGTTGGTAGTAAGCCCTCGTGCAAACAAAAATTGGCGAAACTTAGTCAAATATTGCGCTTCATCGTTAATTTGCAAGGCTTTGGCGGTGCGAGGCTGATTGGCTTTGGCTAAAGACATTTTGTGTTTGGTATAAGTTGTTGTTAAATTTATCAATTTTTTCATTGATCGAGGGTTTTATTTGGGTTTATAAACCGCCATCATATAATTGACATCAACATTTTGGGCAAGCCAATAACGTTTTGTCAATGGGTTGTAATGCAATCCAATCAAATCTTGACGCTTAAAACCACTGCGTTCAGCAAAACGATCAAGTTCAGCAGGGGTGATAAATTTGTTAAAATCGTGCGTGCCTTTATCAAGCAAACGCAACACATATTCAGCACCGATAATTGCAAACAGATACGATTTAAAATTGCGATTAATTGTAGACATTATCAACACGCCACCAGGTTTTAACAGGGCAAAACACGCATCGATAATAGATTTAGGGTTTGGAACGTGTTCTAGCATTTCCATGCAAGTTACCACATCAAACTGTGCTGCGTGAGTTTTTGCCAAATCTTCTACCGCTGTACATTGAAAGTCAATGACTTGATGGGTTTTTTTGGCATGAAATCTGGCAGCTTGGATATTTTCTTCACCCAAATCAATTCCCATAACTTGTGCTCCGCGTTCTGCCATAGCGTGCGACAAAATTCCGCCACCACAACCAACATCGAGCACTTTTTTGGCAGATAAATCTGAATTGTGCTGCAATTTTGTTTGTTCTTCAACCCAGTTTAAACGAAGCGGATTGATATCATGCAGGGTAGCAAACGCCCCATTTTTATCCCACCATTCATTGGCAAGGGCGGTAAATTTACCAATTTCGTGAAAGTCAGCGTTGTTGTGGGTTTGTGTCATGATTTTTCCTAAAAATAAGCGAATTTGGCTTTTATTTTAACAAAATTTTAGCAAAAAAACCTTAACAAAATCAGGTTTTTAATATTTAAGTTTTTAATATTATTAAGTAAAAATATTATTAAGTAAAAATATTATTAAGTAAAAATGATTTTTATTTTAGTAAAATTTATCAAAATCTTGCCAAATTTTTACCTTTATGTAGTTTTTTTTAGCACTTGTCAAAATTCACTACACCGAAAAATAAAAAAATGCTAAGATAGTGGTATCTTAAGCTTATTTTGCATGCGTTTTTTAATTTTAACTTATATAAATTTAAAGGTATTGTTATGAAAAAACTTGCTATGACCGCGTTGGTCGCGGGTATTGCGTTTAGTGGAATGTCTGTTTGGGCGGCGGATTTTGTGGCAGGTAAAGATTATCAAGAGCTTGCCAATCCTGAAAAAATCGAAGGCAACAAAATCATTGTGCGTGAGTTTTTTTGGTATGGCTGTCCGCATTGTTACAACCTTGAGCCGTACATGCAAAAATGGGCAAAAACCAAGCCCTCTGATGTGGTATTTATGCAAACGCCTGCAGCCATGAATCCAGTTTGGGAACAAAACGCCCGCGGTTTTTATACCGCCCAATTGATGGGAATTCAGCATAAAACCCACCAGGCAATGTTTGATGCGTTACAAAAAGATCGCCAAAAACTGTACGATCAGGCATCAATTGGCAAATGGTATGAAGCACAAGGGGCGGATTTGAACAAGTTTAACAGTTTGTACAATTCATTTGCAGTTAACACAAAAATTGCTCGTGCACAAGATGCAGCAAAACGCTATCAAATATCAGGCGTGCCTGCTGTGGTGGTTGATGGCAAATATGTGGTTTCGGGCGAAGATGATAAAGTTACCCAAGTGGTTGATTTTCTTGTGAAAAAATCTCGCAGTGAGCGTGGTGGCAAGTAATTGTTGTGATAATTAATTTAATTTAATTTAATTTAATTTAATTTAATTTAATTTAAGTAATTTAATTTAAGTAATTTAATTAATCATTGTTTGCAGTGTTTGTAATGATTGCCTGTAAATTTAGCCAAAAACCGTTAATTGCATGATAATTAGCGGTTTTTGGTTTTAAAATCATCAAAACAAATCATCAAAATAAGCGAAATTAATGATCGGCCCTCACCCCACCATTGTCAATAATCCATTGGCAAATTGCTTGAGTTTTTTCATCTAGCAGTTTTTTGTCGCCAATTGTTTCAATGTTTAAACGCACAAGTGGCTCGGTGTTGGACGCACGTATATTAAACCGCCAGTTGTCAAAATCCAAGGACAAACCGTCAATTTCGTTGAGACTTGCATTTTCGCCAAACAAATCTCGGTTTTGTTTTAATTTTGCCAAAAGTTCAGGGGCGGTGATGGTGTTTAATTTAAAGTTAATTTCTCCTGAAATTGGAAAATTATCGATCATTTCATCTACAAGTTCGGAGAGTTTTTTGCCTGATTTTGCCAACAATTCGACCACCAACAACCAGGTAATCATGCCACTATCGCAGTAGTTAAAATCGCGAAAATAATGGTGTGCTGACATTTCACCGCCGTAAATTGCCCGAGCATCGCGCATGACCTCTTTGATAAATGAATGCCCTGATTGGCTCATGACTGCCACGCCACCACAGGTTTTGATGATATGCTCCGTGTTTAAAATGGTGCGCGGATCGTATACGATGCCAGAATTTGGCTCTTTGTCCAAAAATGCCTTGGCAAGCACACCGACCAAATACGCACCCTCGATAAAACGTGCGTTTTCATCAAAGAAAAAACAACGATCAAAATCACCGTCAAACGCAACTGCCAAATCCGCGTTTTGTTGTCGAATCAAATCCATGGTTGGGGTGCGATTGGCGATAATCATCGGGTTTGGAATGCCATTTGGAAAATTGCCATCTGGTTCATGGTGCAATTTGATAAATTGTAAACTTGTGTTGGTCAAACGCTCGATCAACAAATCCAACACGGGACCTGCACTGCCATTGCCTGCATTGACGATAATTTTTAACGGTTTATCAAGCGACAGGTTACGTATGTCAATATAACTCATCAGATGATCAATGTAGGCGGTTTTATCTGTATTTAATGTATAGTTGCCACGCTTGGGGCTATTAAATTCACCGCTTTCAGCCAAACGTTGAATGTCAGCCAGGCCTGTTTGGGAGCTGATTGGTTTTGAGTGTTCACGCACAAGTTTCATGCCGTTAAAATCAATCGGATTGTGGCTTGCGGTAATTTCAATGCCGCCCATTGCCTTGTAGTAACTGGTATAAAAATAAACTTCTTCTGTGCCTGTCATACCTAGATCAATGACATTAACGCCACTGTCTAAAATGCCATCAAGGGCAGATTTTTTTAGAGCTACACTGCTGTGGCGAATGTCTGCACCAATGACAATTGTAGCACTGACATCGCTGGGTTTTGTGGCTAATAAATATTGTCCAAACCCCCGACCGATACGGTAGGCAATGGTGTTGTCAAGGTTAACATTAAGCTTGCCACGAATATCGTAGGCTTTAAAACAGGTGATATCGATCGGTGAAAAATTTGACATAAAGTTACTCCGTATTTAGTCATGATAAAAGGCGGTAATTATGATAAAGGCGTGCCTGAATGCCAAATATAGGCAATTGCGTGGATTTGTTTATATTTGTATTATATAAAAAATTGGGCTAAAATAAAACGTTTAATACACACTAAGCCACTGAGGTTTTCTTATGATTGACAACGATGAGCAACAAAACCAATCTAACAAAAACAGCAAATCCTTGCAAGAGCAATTTGATCAGGCATTTGACCGACAAAATTTAAGCGACAAAGAAAAAGACGAGCTAGAAAAGGTGTTGGCAAAAATCCGTGAAAAAATCGGCGATGAGGTAGAAAATGCCAAATTAAAAGTGCGTGTGGTTAATATGAATCAAGTGCAAAACATGTACAAACGCTTAGGGAGGGCTAGTAATTTTTACTATATTGGTGCGGTGTTGTGTTTGGTGGTTGCTTTGTATTTTGTGCAACAAGGCAAACAAATCTTACCTGGCTTGTTTGGGCTTATTATGTTGTTTAATGTGGCAATGAGTTTGTACTCATATCGAGCGATTGTGCGTATTGAACGGTTTATGAAAATTGTGCGACAACAAACCAAACGCAAATTTAAACAATAACGTAAACTTAAACAATAACGTAAACTTAAACAGTCATAAAAACTGGTTTCACCCACAAATCCACCCACAAAAAAAGTAGCCCTTAAGCTACTTTTTTATTTTTAACGATTAAGACGAGGTTTAATCTATTGTGCTTATGCTTTTTTGTTCAACATTGACTTGTTTGCTTAGCATTGACATACCGCCAAAGAATACCAGTGGCCAAACAACAGCAGCAATAAACCATACCGGATTAAAAATAAACGCCATGCCAATTAAACCTGCTTGCACCACATAATAAGTCATGCTAATCAAAGTCATGCGAATGACCGCACCTTCACGGTTAATCAAGCCAACAACCGCCGCCGCTGAAATCACATTATGTACCGACACCATATTACCGGCTGCACCGCCAACGGCTTGTAGTGCAACCACTTTACTTGCCAGTGCTGCATCTAAACCAATTTGACCTGCAGTTGACCATTGAAAATAGGCGAACATCATGTTACTTACGGTGTTAGATCCTGCAATAAACGCTCCCAGTGCACCAATGCTTGATGCAAATAATGGCCAACTGTCTCCAAAAGCACCTGCTGCACTTTGGGCTAACAACATTGGCATTGCAGGTAAGACATTGACCGCATCAGGTGCTGACCCTGAATTGATGAAAACTTGCACCATTGGAATTGAGAATAAAAGTGCAGGGGCGGCAGCCAAAATGGTTTTGGCAGATACGCTAACACTGCGTTTAATTTGAGAGGCTTGCATGCCAAAAATCACGATACAAATTGCTGATGTGATCAATAACACACTGGCAGGTGAATATAGCAAGGCTTCTTTGTGGCTAATGGTTGTGCCAAATAAATTGGCAAATTTAATGGTTACGGCATCTGAATTTAACAAGCCTTTTAGTCCAATTGATGGTACGCGTGTAACAATTAACAATACAATGACAATTAAGTAAGGTGAAAAAGAGCGCAATAAATTAAATTTTGGTGCAACATTTTCATCGTGGGTTTCATGTTGTAATTCACCCATCCAGTTGCTTTGCCATTTGGATTGTTCTGGAAAATCAAAAATGTTTTTTGGTTGTAAAAAGCCAGCTTTGGCTGCAGGCACAACAATTGCCAAACCAATAAAACCACCAACCAATGACGGAAATTCTGGGCCTAGGAATTTTGCTACCAAAAAGTAAGGAATGGTAAAGGCAAGTCCTGCGAAAATTGCAAAGGGAGCAACTTCAAAACCTTGTTTAAATGAACGTTTTTCACCAAAGAAACGCGTTAAAAAACAGCACAATAACAATGGAATTAAAAAGCCGACAATTGCATGGAACATACCCACGTTGGCAGTTGTCTGTAAAATATAATCATCAAGTGTGTTCGGTGCGATACTGGCAAGTATGTCTTCTTTGCCATCTAAACCTGTTTTGACACCAATCAATAGAGGCGTACCTACTGCTCCGTATGATACAGGCGTGGATTGAATGATAAGCATGGCCATAACTGATGCCATTGCAGGAAAACCTAAGGCAAATAATAGCGGTGCACCAACTGCTGACGGCGTACCCCAGCCCGATGCCCCTTCGATCAAGCTACCAAACAGCCATGCTACGATAATCACCTGAATACGACGGTCAGGGGAAATATCCATAAAGCCTTTGCGGATTGACATAATTGCTCCGCTTTCTTTGACGGTATTGAGCAGTAAAATTGCACTAAATACGATAAACAATACCGAAATAGCCGTAATAACGCCTTTGGTGGTGGCGGCAAGTACTTGATTAATGTCTGCATGCCACACAAAAATTGCAAGCCCTGCGGTAACGGCATAAGTTACTGCCATCGCTATTTTGGCAGGCAGGCGCATGATGACAAGCAGCACCAGCACGATTAAAATTGGCAATAACGCCAAAAAGGTAAACATAGGAAACGCTCCTTGTTGTTAATTGTTTGATTTTGATTTTGGTTTTTATTTTTCTTGTATCAAAAAATAAAAAGTAGGACTTTTTGTATTTTTCTGTTAATTTGTTAAAAATTATCTGTTGTTGTTAAAGTTTTTTAACACAAAATAACAGAAATGTCTAAATCATACTACATTTTTAGGATAGTATTCAATATTTTATGATGGAAAAAATCGCTGTTTTTGTGAAAAATTTTTAATTAGACAACTTTTTGTCAACTTTTGTTTGTTTTGTTGGGTTTTTTAAAAAAATTTAGCAAAATTATACTTTTTTTTGAGTTTTTTAATGTGTATTTTGTTAGAATATGACAATTTTTTAAAATTACAACAATTGTTAAGGTTTTGAGTTTTTAGGCTTGAATCTTGAACTTGAAATAAGGCGTTATTATGATTATTGCATCAGGAAATGATTACCGTGAAGCGGCTCGTCGTCGTTTGCCACGTTTTTTGTTTGATTATATTGATGGTGGGGCGTATGCTGAATACACACTTAAGCGCAATGTCGCGGATTTGTCCGAGGTTGCGTTGCGTCAGCGTGTGTTAAAAGACATGAGTAAACTTGATTTGTCCACTGAAATTTTTGGTGAAAAACTGTCTATGCCACTTGCCTTGTCGCCTGTTGGTTTGACGGGAATGTATGCTCGCCGTGGTGAAGTACAAGCCGCTCGTGCCGCTGACAAAAAAGGCATTCCTTTTACCTTGTCTACGGTTTCGGTTTGTCCGATCGAAGAAGTTGTGCCTGCAATTAATCGCCCTATGTGGTTTCAGCTGTATGTTCTAAAAGATCGTGGTTTTATGCAAAATGTGCTAGAACGTGCCAAGGCACAAGGTTGTACCACGCTTGTTTTTACCGTGGATATGCCAGTTCCGGGGGCAAGATACCGTGATATGCATTCAGGTATGAGTGGCCCTAATGCTGCTATGCGCCGTTATTTGCAGGCAATGACACACCCACATTGGGCTTATAATGTTGGTCTTATGGGCAAGCCACACGATTTAGGCAATATCTCCAAATATTTTGGCAAGGCGATTGGACTTGAAGATTATATGGGCTATTTGGGTGAAAATTTTGATCCGTCTATTTCGTGGAAAGATTTGCAATGGATTCGTGATTTTTGGGATGGGCCGATGGTGATTAAAGGCATTTTAGATCCTAAAGACGCCAAAGATGCGGTAAGTTTTGGAGCAGATGGTATCGTTGTGTCAAACCACGGTGGGCGTCAGTTAGACGGCGTGTTATCTACAGTGCGTGCTTTGCCATCTATTGCCGATGCGGTCAAAGGCGATCTTAAAATCTTAGTGGATTCTGGTGTTCGTAATGGTTTAGATGTGGTGCGCATGCTTGCGTTGGGTGCTGATTTGTGTATGCTTGGGCGTGCGTTTGTGTATGCATTGGCTGCCGAAGGCGAGGCGGGGGTAACCAATGTGTTAAATTTAATAGAAAAAGAAATGAAAGTTGCGATGACGTTGACCAGTTCGCAGTCTATTAAAGAAATTAACCGTGAATGTTTGGTAGATTTTAACCAAATTGAATCCTCTTAACCTGTATTTGTAATGTATTTGGTGTTTAAAAACCCAATGCGTGTGCGTTGGGTTTTGTTTTGCCCCCATCTTTTTTGCGTTTACCAATCATCACTATTTATTTTTAGCAATTGTTGTATAATGTTGCTATTTTTAGTCGGTTTTAGGAATAGCCATGACAATTTCTGCTTTTCATGCACCACCTCCACAATGGCTTACCAGTGAGCATTTAACAGGCATGCTTCGTGGTATCGAAAAAGAAGGTTTGCGCATGAATCCACAAGGTTACATTGCAAGCTCACCACACCCACATGCATTGGGATCAAAATTAACCCACCCGTTTATCACCACAGATTATGCCGAAAGCCTATTGGAGTTGATTACACAACCACAAGACAGTCCAAAAAAAGCCCTAAGCATGCTCCGTGATTTGCACATTGTGGTACAGCAGTCGCTACAAAATGATGAGTTGTTTTGGCCGCTTTCTATGCCGTGTATGTTATCGGATAACGACGATGAGATTGTGCTTGCAGATTATGGCACATCAAACATTGGCAAACTTAAAACCTTATACCGCCATGGTTTAGGAATTCGTTACGGCCGGAGAATGCAGACGATTGCAGGCTTGCATTATAATTTGTCATTTGGCGATGAATTATTTAAGCAGTGGCAAGTGGCTCAAAAAAACCAACAGTCATTGACTGAGTTTAAAAATGATAAATATTTGGCATTGATTCGTAATTTTAAACGTTTAAGCGGTTTGGTGTTGTATTTGTTTGGAGCCAGTCCAAGCGTGTGCAAATGTTTTTTGACAAGAAGAAAACATCATTTGCAAGCCTTAAATGATTCTACGTATTATTTGCCAAATGCCACTTCGTTGCGTATGGGAAAATTGGGCTATCAAAACAGTGTGCAAGACGATTTGGACATTCGTTACAATAATTTGTTTGAATACATTCAAGGTTTACGCCAAGCGATTCATACACCAAACGCCAGTTTTAAAGCCTTAGGCGTGGATAATAAAAACGGCACGCCCATTCAAATTAACGACCATGTTTTACAGATTGAAAATGAATATTACAGCCCAATCCGTCCAAAACAAGTTACCAAATCAGGCGAAAATCCAAGCGATGCATTAGCCAATCGAGGCATTGCTTACATTGAATTTAGAGCCATTGATCTTGATCCGTATAGCGATATTGGCATTCGTTTATCCACTGCGTGTTTTATGGAAATTTTGGCCTTGTATTGTTTGATAAATGAAAGCCCAGAATTGCTCCCTGCAGAAGAACAGCTTATCAGTCAAAACCAAGAAAAAATCGTCAATCAAGGGCGTGATGTTGCTTTAACCATTCAGACCAACACTGGCAAAATGCAATTTGGCGACTGGATTAGCAGTCATTTAACCGCAATGTTGCCACTTGCTAGGCTTTTGGACGGCGTATATGGCAATAACGATTATCGCAACGCTTTGACCTTGATGCTTGGCAAAGCCCAAAATCCTAATTTTACCTTGTCGGCACAAGTTTTGCATGATACTGAACATTATGGCAGTGCATGGAAATTTGGCAAAGCCTTGGCCAAACAACACGCAAAATTGTTACGAAGCCAAAGTTTGGGTTGTGAAAAAACGGACTATTATCAGCAACTTGCCAAAAAATCACAACACCAACAAACCGAGCTTGAGCAACAAGACACCTTAAGTTTTTATGAATTTGTACAGCAGTATCGTTAAAGCTACTATTACTTAGACTTGCTTAAAATTTTGCTTAAAAAATTTATGAAAGATTTTTATGCAAAAATACACAAACTCAAACAACATTTAACAAAACTGTAAAGACTGTTATGAAACAACTTGGTTTTTTGCATTGTATCTTTTATTATACCTTTAGTCATCGCGGTATCTTAGTTTTGCTTGTGCTTGGCAGTATTGTGGGTATGGTGTTTGCTTATTATTTGCAAAAAGTGGTGGGGCTTGATCCGTGTCCGTTGTGTGTTTTTCAGCGTATCGGTTTGATTGGTATGGGGAGTTTTGCATTTTTATCCTTGATCACTCAACTGCAAAAACGCTGGGCAAAATTAACCTTAATGATTTTGGCCCTGCTTAGTATTTTGTGGTCAGTCGGTGTGGCAAGTTGGCATATTTGGCTACAAAACTTGCCACCTAGTGAAGCCCCTGCGTGTGGACCAGGTTTAAACTACTGGATAGATACGCTACCCATTACCCAAGTTTTCAAAGAAGTGTTTACAGGTTCGGGTGAATGTGCTTTGATTGATTGGACATTTTTGGGGTTTAGTTTGCCACAGTTGTCGCTGCTGTTTTTTAGTGTGTTGGCTTTATTGGTGATGTTGAATATTTACATTTTATTACAAAAAAATACCAAGCTGTAATTTTTTGTCAAATGCCACTTCTTTAAAGATCTTGAACTGTTTTTGTTAAAAAATAATTATTTTATTCTTTTTTATTGTTAACATTATGTATCTTTGCATTCTTTTTGTGTTAAAATACAGATGTTTATATGAAAAAAATTAACGATTCTAAGTTTTTACATAATTTATTGTTATATAAATAATTTATTGTTATTATTATGGTTTATTATACGGATTTCGTTAATTTATTCTTGGTATCGTCTTAAAGGAAACACATTATGGCGTCAGGTGTTTTAAAAAAATCGGCTCAATCTACGAGACCAAATACAGATTCGGCTGTGAAAGGTCGTTATCGTGATTTGGTCATTTCACTGGCTGTATTTGTTACATTATTGTCTGGGATATTGATTTATACGGTTTATGGTTCTGTACAGTTGCAGAAAAATACGGCACTGATTGCCACTACGAATAATCTTGCCAATAATGTACAGCAGGTAATTAAAGATTTGTTTGACATGCAGGTAAGTTATGGTGAAGACATTAACTCACCTCACGTTAAAACCGTATTGGAGCGTTTGGACAAAAAAGTAGTCGTTATTAACAATACTTTGACTGCGTTAGAAACTGGAGGTCAAGCACTGGTTAATGATGATGGGCTTGAGACAGGTAATTTGCCTGTGATTAACGATCCAAAACTGATTGAATCATTGACTGAAACCCGTCAAAACTGGGACGAATTAGAACCAAAAATTAAAAATTATTTGTCTGTTGCCAAAGATATTGGTGAAGATTCAGCAACCCCTCTTCAAATTGCAGGTGAGCAGGCAAAAATTTCAACCCTTGCAATTAATGCCGCCTTACAAGATCTAACAACCGAAGCCTTTCACACCAGTGAACAGCAAACCGAACAAATTAACGCCATTCGTTCGATTGCAGTTGTTGCCGCAGGGATTTATTTCTTCTTCTTTATTGCGTTTTTTATTCGTCGTTTGCGTAAATCGGACGAAGATGCTTTATTGGCACAAAAAGAAACCGCCGAAATTATGCAAAACGTGAATATGGGCTTGTTTTTGTTAAATAAAGACATGAGCATCGGTAACCAATATTCTGCTGAACTTAGCAATATTATGGGTAAAAACACACACATTGCAGGCGAAAACTTAACCAAATTGCTTAGAAATAAAATTTCAGATAAAGACATTGATACCACTGAAGGTTTTGTAAAACAGTTGTACAATCCGCGGGTAAAAGAAAAATTGGTAGATGACTTAAATCCGCTAAAAAAAGTGATGTTACACGCAGATGAAAACAGTGCCTCAAAGTCAAACCGCTATTTGGACTTTAAATTTTCACGCGTTTATGCTGGTAAAGAAATTGAAAAAATCTTGGTAAACGTTCAAGATGTAACCCAACAAGTGCGATTAGAACAACGCCTTGAGCATGAACGTGCCCAAAACGATTTACAAATTGAGATGTTAACCACGATTTTGAATGTAAGTCCAGCTTTGATTAACGACTTTATTGGCAATACCAAAGCCAATATTGTCAAAATTAATGATATCTTAAAAGTCTCAGGCAGCAGCCAATCAGAACTTGAGGATAAATTGACTCGCATGTACCGTATCATGCACAGTTTAAAAGGCGAGGCTTCTGCGTTAAAATTGCACAGTTTTACCAACATTGCCCAAAATTTGAAGAAAAACTTAAAGGGCTACAAAACCAAGGGCGTTTATCGGGCAATGACTTTTTACCGTTAACCATTCATCTTGATGAATTGTTAAACTTGTCAAATACCATTGAGGTATTGGGTCGTCGTATTAATCAAAATGCCAACAGCTTAAAACTGGGTGCAACACCAACAGCTGATGAAGCAGTGGCCAATCCAAAAACACCAGAACCTGCCCCTGTGTCAGGATTAAATGAATTTTACCAACAATTTGCTGATAATATTGCCATTCGCCAACAAAAGCAAGTGCAACTAAGAGCGTCAGGCTTGGATAAAACTCAATTGCCCCACCAAATAGAAAGCACGCTAAAAGAAATTATTATCCAATTGGTGCGTAACTCGGTAGTACACGGCATTGAAAGTCCTGAAAAACGCGTACAAATGGGCAAAGCGGCTGTCGGTAATATTCAGCTAAGTTTGTTGGATTTGGCAGAGTCGTATAAACTTACCATTGAAGATGATGGTGCAGGTATTAACTATGAGGCGATACGCCAAAAAGCGATTAACATGGGCTTTCAGCCTGAAGATGTTGCGACTTGGAGTCGACAAAAACTAACAAGTCTGTTGTTTAAATCAGGTTTTAGTACCCAAGATACGGCAGATGAAGATGCAGGACGTGGTGTTGGTTTGGATATCATTAAAGACAATGTACAGCAGTTACAAGGTACTTTAGGCGTTGATACCAAAGAAAACCAGTATACTCGCTTTACAATTAAAATTCCAAAAAAACCAAACGCTGAATAATTTTTTAAGGAAAACTTTATGTACCGTTTAATGATTGTTGACGATTCAAATATTATCCGAAATCGTATCCAACGTATCTATAATTCTGACCAATTTACGCTTGTCGCGACAGCAAGCAATGGGGCAGAAGCAATTGAAAAATTTGACACTCACAGTCCAGATGTGGTTACCATGGATTTAACCATGCCACAGATGGACGGTTTAGAGTGTATTGAAAAACTGGTTACTAAAAATCCTGATGTGCGCATTTTGGTTGTGTCCGCCCTATCGGACAAAGCAACGGGCATTCAAGCGTTGGAATTGGGAGCAAGTGGCTTTTTGTGTAAACCGTTTTCTGAAGAAGAATTAGCCGAAGCTTTAGCTGAACTGGTCAGTTGATTTTTGATAAAATAGACTAAATAAGAGAGTGATTGTAATGAATGTAGAAAAAAATTTCCAAGTTTTTATTGACAGTGTTGCCAATTATTTTCGTCAATTAAATGATGAAGACATCGCGATTGCAACGCCTTACCTAAATGAAAATGATACTCCAATTGTTAGTGATTACACAGGTGTGATTGGCATTACAGGTAATAACAAAGGCTTGGTGTATTTTACCGCTCCAAAACCATTGTTGGAAAAAATGTTGCTTGTTATGCAAGAAAGCGACAACAGTGAAGATAATTTGATAGATTTGGTTGGCGAGGTTGCCAATACCATTTCGGGCAACGCTCGTTCACAGTTTGGGCCAGAATTTAACATTTCTGTACCGTTTGTATTCCGAGGCCAACCTGACAGCATTAATTTACCAAAAAATCGGCATTCATTTGTAATTCCATTGGAGTGGAAAAATTTGACGGCCGCTATTGTGATTTATCTACAAAACCCTTAATAAACTTGAGATAGCTTATGAAAGCTGAAAAATTATACGTATTTATTGATTCGGTAACCAATTTTTTTAAGCAAATCAACAGCGATAAAGTATTGGTGGATACGCCTTATATTCATGACAATGAAAAGCCTTTGGCATATGACTTTAGTGGGATTATTAACATCACAGGTCCGCTTGAAGGTTCGGTGTATGTAAGTTCTGAAACCCCAATGTTGCGTAATATTTTACACACGATGGGTGAGCCTGACAAATCAATCCATCTGTTAAAAGATCTTGTCGGTGAAATTGCCAATACGGTATCTGGTAATGCTCGTAAAGAATTTGGTTCGGAGTTTATTATTTCTCCACCAGTTATTGTGGACGGTGTGCCAACGTCAACTTATTTGCCAAAAGAACGCCGTTCTTATATCATTCCTGTAACTTGGGATAAATATAAAACCATTATTGGCATCTGCTTGCAATAAACTGTAGCAATAAAGCAATAAATTTGTAACAAAAACTGCAACAAATCAGCGTGATGAAAAAGACGATATAAAAATCGTCTTTTGCTAAAATCGTTTTTGCTAAAACGATTGGTGTAGTATTTTATAAATGGTATTTGCCATAATTTTGCCAATGCCTTTAACTTGTTCAATTTCTGCTTGCGATGCCCCAAGGAGTTGTTGCATACCGCCAAAATGCGACAACAAGTCTCGTCTGCGTTTTTCACCAAGATTTGGAATGACCTCCAATACCGAACCTGAACGACGTTTATCACGTTTTTTGCGATGTTGCGTAATGGCAAAACGATGGGCTTCATCGCGAATGTGCATAATTAAGTGCAAGGCTTTGCTGTTAGCTGGTAAATCTAGGGATTCGTGATCAATAAAATGCAACACCTCAAGCCCTGCTTTACGTTTTTCGCCTTTTGCCACGCCAATCAGCAGGGTTTCATGAGTTTTACCCAATTCATCTAGCACTTGTTTGGCTGCGTGTAGTTGTCCTTTACCGCCGTCAATCAACAACACATCAGGCAACATCATTTTGCGATAACGACGCATCAGAGCTTGCTTCATTGCACCATAATCATCACCGCCGGTAATGCCATGAATGGCGTATTGACGATAATCACGCTTTCTAAGCCCACTGCTGTCGCACACCACGCAACTGGCAATTGTCGCCTCGCCCATGGTATGCGAAATGTCAAAACACTCAATGCGATCAAGTGGGCGATCTTTTAAAACATCGGCTAACGCGTTTTTTAAGGCCAAATAACGCGATTGAATTTCTAAATAGTCGCCTAATTTGCTGTGCAACGCATTGCTACTGTTTAGTTTTGCTAAAGACAACCATTCGGCACGTTGTTCGCGTACGTGGGTTTTTAGCACCACTTTTTTGCCAAAAGTTTTACGCAATGCTTCGGTAAGTGCATGTTGATCGCAAAGTTCATGACTTAAGATAATTTCATCGGGTAAATCATCACTTACTTGAAAATAAAAAGATGCAACAAATGCGGATAAATTATTATTTAATGTTTCTAAATTATCTACATCGGGAAAATAATTATTGCCACCGAGCATTCTACCGCTGCGCACATTCATGACATGAACACAAGTGATGCCCATCTGCTGACTGATAGCGATGATATCTGCTTCGCCTTTTGCTGTGTAAACCGCTTGTTTTGCTTGCATATCATAAAGCATAGACAATTGATCACGGTAAAAAACCGCTTGTTCAAAGTCTAGATTTTCTGCTGATTGCTCCATTTTTTTAATCAAAGTTTGTTGCAATTGGTTGTTTTCACCTTTTAAAAATTGTAAGGTATTATTCACATCTTCTAAATAATCTGCTTGTGAAATCAATCCAACACATGGGGCTTTACAACGTTTGATTTGGTATTGTAAACAAGGGCGACGCCGGGCGTTAAAAAAAGCATTGCTGCATTGACGCACTTGAAACATTTTTTGCAGAAGCAACAAGGTTTCTTTGGCGCAATGAGCAGATGGAAATGGCCCAAAAAAGCGTCCTTTTTGGTGCTGTCCTTTGCCACGCCCATATGCCAAACGTGGAAATTTATCTGTAGAAACAAATACATACAGATAAGATTTGTCATCTCTTAATAGTACATTATAGGGAGGTTTGTGTTGCTTTATTAAATTTTGTTCCAACAATAACGCTTCGGTTTCTGATCGGGTAATCAGTGTGTGAATGTTGTCAATGCGTTGCACCAAGGCACGCGTTTTTGGGTGTTCAATGGTTTTGGCAAAATAGCCAGACACTCGGTTTTTTAAGGATTTGGCTTTACCAATGTACAAAATATCACCATTTTTGCCGATCATTTGATACACGCCGGGCAGATTTGGTAGGTTTTTGATAAGATTTGCTAAACGCTCTTTGCGTTCTGATTTAATAATCTTAGGATTATTGTTTAATTTTGCTAAATTGTTGGTATGATTTATTTTTGGCATAAGGAGCTGGGTTTTTTGTGAATATTGGCTGTTTGTTAGCATGAACTGTTTTATTTATAGTTAATTGCTATATAAGCATGATGGTGGCTATTTTCAAATTTTTTGCAAATTTTATGGGGCAAAGATTAAGTTTGGTTGCTACAAATTTACATTGATTTTTGGCAAAAAAACTTTATGATAAACCATCAGTCATTTTAAATAAAATTATGTTTAAATAAAATTATGTTTGGAGAAAGTCATGTCATTTGTCAAAAATTTAACCAAAATCGCAGGTGAAAAACTGAATCTTTGGCAAAAGCCACGCTTGCTTGCCAAATTATTTGGTCTGTACGCACCATACCTTGGGGCGGGGGTCAGGGTGGATAACATTGATTTTGCCAATCATCGCATTAGCGTGAGTATGCCCTTAACCAAATTTAACCAAAACATCGTTGGCACACAGTTTGGCGGTAGTTTGTACTCCATGACTGATCCGTTTTTTATGGCACTGCTGATGAATGCCCTTGGCAATGAGTATGTTGTGTGGGATAAAAGTGCAAGCATTGATTTTATTAAGCCCGGAACCACCAAAGTTACCGCAGATATTTGGGTGTCTTGTGAAGAGATTGCGACGATCAAAGAGCTTACCAAAGACGGTAACGCTGTGTTTCGAGATTATGTGGTTGCTATTAAAGATGAACACGGTGATATTGTTGCCAAAGTTGACAAAAAACTCTACATTCGTTTGCGTAAGTTTAGTAAATCAAAAGATATCAATCCGCGGTTTTAATGGTTTTGTCAAAACAATTAAGTAAGAATAAAAACACTAAATTTAATAAAAAACACTAGTTAACAAAAACACTAAGTTAACAAAAACACTAAGTTAACAAAAACACTAAGTTAACAAAAACACTAAGTTAACAAAAACCGTCAGAATAGGTAAGTGAGAATATAATGTTATCGGATTTGCCAAAATTAAAACAAGCCGATTTGCAAAGTGGCATAGCTATCCAAAATTTTTTAAAAAACTGTGAAGAGATTTTTGACAATGCCTTGGCAAATGGAATTGGTATTCGTCAAATTGTGCAATGTCGCAGCCAGATTGTAGATGAATTGTTAGGAGCATTGTTTGATTTTTATGAATTAAATCAAACAGATATGGTGCTTTTTGCAACAGGTGGCTATGGACGCGGTGAATTGCATCCACATTCAGATGTGGATATTTTGTTGTTAAATGATGGTGAAATTGATGATGTGCTTAACCAAAAAATTTCACCGTTTTTGGCAAATTTGTGGGATATTGGCATCGAGCCTGCGATTGTGGTGCGATCGGTTGAAGAATGCGATGTGGCTTGCCAGGATATTACCGTGGCGACAGGGCTGCTTGAGGCTAGGTATTTGGCAGGGCAGGCGCGGTTGGCAAAATTGCCCTTGCAATTATTGGCAAAAAATTGGACGCAGGCTGGTTTTTATTGGGCGAAAATGCATGAAGCCAAACAGCGATATTATAAGCACAATGCCACGGAATACAACCTTGAACCTGATATAAAAAATGCCCCAGGTGGCTTGCGAGACATACATATGATTGGGTGGGTGTGGAAGCAATATGTGCGTGTCAATCGTCTGTATGATTTGGTGCAACAGAATTTTATTACCGAAAAGGAATTTGATGAGATTCAATTGGCCGAGGATTTTTTGTGGCAAGTGCGTCATCATTTGCACCGTATGACAATGCGTAATGAAAATCGACTTTTGTTTGATTATCAACGCAGCATAGCAAAAAAAATGGGCTATACTCAAACTACGACCGATAGCAAAAATGCAGGCGTGGAGCGTTTTATGCGTGATTATTATCGATTTGCAATGTCCAATGCCAATTTGTCCGAAATGTTGACTCAACATTATTATGAAGTGGTGATTGAAACAGCATTGCCTGATGATGAAAAACCTGTGCACAAACTGATTAATGAACGTTTTAAATTGGTAGGCAATCAGATCGCTGTGGTGCATAATAAAGTGTTTGCTCAATCACCTTGGGCAATTTTGGAATTATTTTTGTTAATGGGGCAGATGAATATTAAGCACATTCGTACGCGCACCT
This sequence comes from Moraxella macacae 0408225, assembly GCF_000320365.1. Lineage (GTDB taxonomy): Bacteria > Pseudomonadota > Gammaproteobacteria > Pseudomonadales > Moraxellaceae > Faucicola > Faucicola macacae. The sequence continues at coordinate 384,178 of NZ_ANIN01000001.1, read as the reverse complement.
TGCGAGTGTTGGCAATAGCAAGTCTTGGCATTGACAAGCATTTTCGCCAAAATCCTTTGCATCAACAATTATTTATGGCAAATTTAAAAGAACAAAACTTGTTGTTTTGGCGATTGCGAGTGATGAAACGCTATGGCGTGCTTGGGCGTTATTTGCCAAAATTTGGGTGGATTGTTGGATTAATGCAATATGATTTGTTTCATCGTTATACGGTAGATGCTCATATTTTGTTGTTGGTGCGTATGCTTCATCGTTTTACCGATGACAATTACGAAAAATCACTGCCCTTGGTAAGTGGTATTTATCGGCGGATTAAGCGCAAAGAATTGCTGATTATTGCAGCAATTTTTCATGATATTGCCAAAGGGCGTGGTGGCGATCACAGTGCGCTTGGTGAACAAGATGCCATTGAGTTTTGTTTGACGCATGGTTTAAGTCAAGCCGATGCAGATTTGGTTGGTTGGTTGGTTGGACAACATTTATTAATGTCGTTAACGGCACAAAAAAAAGACATTTCTGACCCTGCAGTGGTTGCAGATTTTGCTGAAAAAGTAGGCAATGTTACCTATCTTAATCATTTGTATGTATTAACCGTTGCTGATATGAATGCAACCAATCCACAGCTATGGAATAGTTGGCGATCGAGCCTTATGCGACAGCTTTATACTCAAACGCGGCGGATTTTGCGTGCCGATATTGACGCACCGATGAATCGCCAAGATATGATTGCCAATAATCAACAAATTGCTAAAAATTTGTTGGCAAATGACACGCAATTATCCAGTGGTGATATTGCTCAAATTGAAAGTCTGTGGCAAGAGTTGGGCGATGAATATTTTTTACGAGAAATGCCAAGTGATATTGTTTGGCATTCTAAAGCCATCGTGCATCATGAAAACAGTGCACTGGCACAAAATCCACTGATTATTTTGCGCGAACACCGCGAATTGGCATTGGACGCGGTGCAAGTGTTTATTTATACGCAAGATGTCTCCAATCTGTTTGCAGTTACCATGTCGGTATTTGACCGAATGAATTTGGACGTGTTGGATGCGCGGATTATCACCGCAAGCCGCGATTTTGCGCTGGATTCGTATGTGTTGCTTGATCGGCATGGTACGATTTTGACCGATACGTTACGCCAACAGGATTTGGTTAACTGCTTAAATAAAGCATTTAAAAACCCCAACGCACCCAGTGTGATAAAAAAAGTATTGCCTAGAGAATTAAAGTATTTTAACGTACCAACTAAGGTAAGTTTTGAGTTTAATCCTGAAACCAAGCAACATATGATGATTTTGGAGGCTTTGGATCAGCCGGCGTTATTGGCACGCGTAGGCCAAGTGTTTTTACAACATGACATCGAAGTGCATTTTGCGCGTATTACCACGCTTGGCGAACGGGCAGAGGATATGTTTTTAATTAGCAATCGCACCGACACGGCACTAGATGATACCGTGCTTGAAAAACTCAAACAAGATTTAATCACGGTGTTATCGGTAAATACATAACCAAACCTTTTACCATCAATCTTTTACCGCCAAGGTAACGGTGTAAGTTTTGCCTTGTTTCACTTTAGTGGTATTGCCAAACACTTCGCTAAACGAGCGCTTCATAAAATCTCTTAAGCCGTTAATGGTTACCACATAAAAGCGGCCACCTGTTGTCATGTGTTCATAGGCATCAAGTAAATACAAATAATGCTGTTCTTTACTGGCCTTGGCAGGCAAGTTGCTCATGACCAAGGAAAATTTTTGTGTTTTGTCAACATGATAAAAACCATTGGAAAGTTGGACATTGGCATTGTGAAGTTGATTGTTTTTACAGTTAAGTTTGGCATATTCTACTGCAACAAAATCCTTGTCAATGAGTAAATGCTGGCCGTTTGGACATTCTCGGCTGGCCGTCATACCAAGCACGCCGTAACCACAACCCAAATCAATGCTGTTGTCATCGTGTTGAAAATCAATGTAATCCAGCAACATTAAGCTGCCATCGTCCAGTTTTTCAGGGGAAAAAATGCCCCAAGTGCTGCTAAAATGAAACGTCTTGCCAAGCACGTCTTGGCTAAAAGTGATGTTTTTGCGCCAATGGGCGGATTTTTTGAGCAGATCTAAGTCTATTTGGTGCATGTTTTTGCCTTTAATGTTTTTTATTATATGTTTTTTGCTAATTTTTGATTAAGCGTTAAATGACCTTGCTAAACCGATTTTTGTGTTTTTTGGTTAAATATTCATCAAAGACCATAGCGACATTGCGTCCAAGCAACCGGCCTTTTGGCAATACACGGATACCCATAGCGTCAATATCAACGAGTTTATCGTTTTTCATATCTTGTAATTGTCCAATTTCATCAATAAAATACGTAACTGCATCAATGCCATAACGCATATTGACATCTTTAAAATCGACATAATCGTGGCATAGTAAATTCATAATCACATACCTGCGCAACTCATCGGTAAGTTTGACATGAATGTGTTTTGTTGCAGGCAATTGATTGGCATTGATTTTTTGTTGGTATTGCGATAAATCGGTGTCATTTTGTAAAAAATGTTGTCCAATTTGGCTTATTGACGATACGCCAAAACCGAGCAAATCACAATTGCCATGAGTGGTATAACCTTGAAAATTACGGTGCAATTTGCCTTCGCGTTGGGCAAGGGCAAGTTCATCATCAGGGCGAGCAAAATGATCGATACCAATGTACTGATACCCTGCATTTGAAAGTGCCAAAATGGTATCACCAAGCATGGTAAGTTTTTCAGCAGGGCTTGGCAGATCCTTGTCTTTAATCTGTTTTTGTGGGGTAAAGCGTTCTGGCAAATGGGCGTAATTAAATACCGACAGACGATCAGGATTAATATCAATAATTTTGGCAACGGTATTTTTTAGGCTATCGGTTGTCTGATGTGGCAACCCATAAATCAGATCAATGTTAATAGAACGATAACCTAAACGCCGACTTTCGGTCATGACATTGCGAATAAGCTCTTCAGATTGAATGCGATTAACCGCAATTTGCACTTGTTCTTCCAGATCCTGCACACCAAAACTTACGCGGTTAAAGCCAGCTTTGCGTAAAGTTTCTAAAGTTGTTGGGCGTAATTCGCGCGGATCAATTTCAATGCCAAAATCGGCTGTGTCTTTATCACTAAAACTAAATTCTTGATGTAAAAAATCCCATAATTGCAACAGTTCATCATCACTTAAAAATGTGGGCGTGCCACCGCCAAAATGCACTTGTTCTACCATCGGATCGCCTTTTAGCAGGGAGCGTTTGTGCTTTATTTCACGAAATAAATATTCTAAATAATCACCAGAATTGCTGTTTTTCTTGGTGATAATTTTGTTGCAACCACAGTAATAACATAGCGTACGACAAAATGGAATGTGAAAATAAAGCGATAGGGGCACACGTTCATCACGATTTTTTAAAATATTTTCTTCTGTGCCCACTTGAATTGGCATAAATTCCAACGCAGTCGGATAAGAGGTGTAGCGTGGCCCTGAACGGTTGTATTTTTTGATGAGTTCTTCGTCAAACAGGCGCATTTGGCTGTCAAAACCACGATTGGCATTGGCATAAGGGTTTTGTAAAATTTCAGTTGGGCGTTTGGTAAAAGGTTGTTCGTCAAATGGCAGTTGGCTCATGATGTTTCTCAATTGGGTTTTTATTTGTAAAACTTAGATTGCTAAAGTTTAGATTAACTACAAAATAGATTAATAGTATTTAAGTTAAAGGTTAAAACTAAAAGGCTAAAACTAAAAGGCTAAAACTACATCGTTTATTGAGGCAAAGTGTTGCGATAGCTTAATGCCTCGGTCAAATGTGGCGTGTCAATGTTGGCACTGTTTGCCAAATCTGCAATGGTGCGTGCCACGCGAACAATACGATGATAGCCACGAGCTGATAAATTTAGGCGCTGTCCTGCCATTTGGAGCAGTTGTGCTTGGTTATCACCGAGTTTGGCAAATTGTTCCAACTCACCGGGGGTTAATTCGGCGTTTGGTTTGCCCTGACGTTTTTGTTGAATTTCATAGGCACTTAATACGCGTTTACGCACGCTTGCTGAACTTTCACCAAGTTTTGTCGATTGTAAATCACTCATAGGCAAATTTGGTACAGTAACAAACAGATCAATACGGTCAAGCAACGGCCCTGAGAGCTTTTCTTGATAGCGTCTGATTTGTTCAGGGCGACAGGTGCAACGTCTTGATTTATCACCATAATAGCCACAAGGGCAAGGATTCATTGCACCGATCAGTTGAAAATTGGCCGGAAATTGAGTTTGGCGGTTGGCACGACTGATGATAATTTGTTTGTTTTCAATTGGTTGTCTTAACACTTCTAACACTTTTCGGTTAAATTCAGGGATTTCATCTAAAAATAAAACCCCAAAATTTGCCAATGAAATTTCACCGGGCTTAGGATTTGAGCCGCCACCGACCAATGCAATGGCCGAGGTTGTGTGATGGACTTGACGAAAAGGGCGGCTGCCAAACACATAAGGCAAGTTTGCGATTGAATAAATACTCGCCACCTCTAGGGCTTCATCTTCGGTTAACGGCGGTAAAATGCTTGGCAAGCGTGATGCCATCAAGGTTTTACCCGTGCCCGGCGATCCGCAAAATAACAATGAATGCCCGCCACTGGCACAGATTTCCAATGCCCGCCGAGCTTGATGTTGCCCTTTGATATCAGCCAAATCCAGTTGTGCAACAACAGGCGGTTGGCTTTTTTTGGCTTTACTGGCGGATAATGGATTTTCACCTGACAAATGTTGACAAACTTGTTGCAAATTGTCTGCTTCTAAGACACAAAGACTGTCTACTTTTACCGCTTCATCGGCATTGGCTTTAGGTAAAATTAACGCCCGTCCTTGTTGTTTTAAGGAGCGTGCCACCGCCAAAGCCCCTGCAATTGGGCGTAATTCACCATTTAATGCCAATTCACCAATAAATTCATAATCTTTTACTTGAGCTACATCAAGTTGTCCGCTTGCCACCAAAATACCAATTGCAATTGGCAAATCAAGCCTTGCACCATCTTTTGGCAAATCGGCAGGCGCAAGGTTAATGGTCAATCTTCGGTTGGGAAATTGAAAACCGCTATTGATGATAGCAGAACGCACGCGATCTTTACTTTCGCGCACGCTGGCTTCAGGCAAGCCCACGATAGTAATAGCCGGCAAGCCTTGTGATAAATGCACCTCTACGGTAACACTGGGGGCGTTTAAGCCAACAACCGATCTGGTAAAAATTTGGGCAAATGACATAAAATTCCTTAAAATGTAAATTATTGTTCGTTTTGCACAATTTCTACGATGTTTAAATCAAAACCCGACAATGCGTTAAATTTTATTGCGCTGGATAACAACCTCATGTCTTTTACGCCCAAATGACGTAAAATCTGGGCCCCCACGCCAATTGTGCTATACGGTTGACGTTTGACATTTCGAGTGGCCGGTTTTTCGTGGTTGACTTTTTTGGCAAGATTATCAAGGGCATAAGCCATTTCTATTTCATCACCATGTCCAATCCACACAAACACACCGCGTTCACAATTTGCCAAAAACTCAAGGCTTGCGTAACTATTCCAGTTGGATTTATTGTTTAATGAAATGCCAAGCAAATCGCGTAACGGTTCAAAAGTATGCACGCGCACGGCGGTTTCACCTTGTTTTGGATCGCCTTTAACAAGGGCAAAATGCACATCATCTGAACCGTATTCACAAAAACGGTAAAACTCAAATTCACCAAATGCGGTGGTTAATGGAAAACGGGCAATTTCTTCTACCGTTTGTTCATTGGCAAGGCGATACTCAATCAAATCAGCAATTGTACCAATTTTTAGGTCGTGTTGTTTGGCAAAAAGCTCCAAATCATCACGGCGTGCCATAGTGCCATCGGGTTTTATAATTTCCACAATCACACTTGCTGGTTCAAGCCCTGCCAACCTTGCCAAATCACAGCCTGCTTCGGTATGTCCTGCACGGTGTAATACGCCTCCTTTTTTTGCCATAATCGGAAAAATATGCCCAGGTTGCACGATGTCTGACGGCTTGGCATTTGGAGCAACGGCGGTTAAAATCGTGGTTGCACGATCGGCCGCTGAAATCCCTGTGCTAACACCCTCGGACGCTTCAATGGACAATGTAAAATTGGTGCTAAATTTTGCCCCATTTTTATCACTCATTAATGCCAAATCAAGTTGCCTACAGCGCGCTTCAGTGAGCGTCAAACACACAAGACCGCGTGCGTGGGTAATCATAAAATTAATCGCTTCAGGCGTAATGTGGCTGGCCGCCATAATCAAATCACCTTCATTTTCACGATCTTCATCGTCCATCAAAATGACCATTTTGCCATGTTTGATGTCATCAATAATCTCACAAATGTTGTTTAACGCCATAGACTATCCAGTTTGAATTGCTGTTTATTTATAAAATGTTTGTTTGTAAAAATTGTTGTTACTGTTGTAAACTGCTCAATTGTAAACCGCTAAATTGTAAACTGCTAAATTATAGGCTTAAATAAGGATAATTGCCACAAAAAACAATCTCATCAATCAAGTTTGTGCCTGTTTTTAACACATGATGTTAAAAAATAGTTGCAAAACAGATACAAAACTTTGCTAACTCTAAAAAATTGTAAAGTCTTGGTAAAACTGTGTTGGTTGTTGGCAAAAATGGTTGTTTTGCCAAAAAAATCTGCTATGCTAACTTTTATGTAGTTTTATTATTTATGTATTTTCATGTAATTTTAATTTAACCAAACCAAATTTTGGAGTTTTCATGTTAAAAACATTCAACAAAAAAATTGCGTTAGTGGCATTACTTGCTTTGCCCTTTGGTATTGCTTATGCAGATTTAAATGATCGTCATGATAGCATGGACGATCAGATTGAAACCCAAATTTATCAAGATAAAAATTTTAACACCATCAAACAAAAAGCCATCGAAATGTTGCAACAAAAAGGCTATCGTGTCGCGGACATTGATGCCGACGATTATCGTGGCAAACCGTCATTGAGTATAGAAGCCTACAAAAACGGTCAAGAGTACGACATAGAAATGTTGTATCCGAGTCTAAAAATCGTAAAAGAAAAGATCGATCGTTAATGCTGTTTTTGATATGGTTTTTTGCAAAGCCAAATTTTTACCAGTAAAAAATCTAAAATTACAAAAATCCATAATTTTTTGTTATGGATTTTTGTTTGTTTGATACAATATTGGAATTAAATTGTTTAAACTAAAAATATTTAAACTAAAAATATTTAAATATTGGGTTTAGATTTAGCAAATTTTGTGAAAAATCAAAAACAACGTATAATAGTGGTTTTAATTACCGCTAAGATAAAATTTTATGAAAACACTTGCAAATAATCCAGAAGCTGTTGAAAAAATGCGCATTGCAGGCAAACTTGCATCCGATGTGTTGGTTATGTTAGATGAATATGTCAAAGAGGGCGTTAGTACAGGTGTACTGGACAAAATTGCCCACGATTATATTGTAAACGTACAAAAAGCCATTCCTGCCAATGTTGGCTATCACGGTTTTCCAAAAACTCTGTGTACCTCCATTAATCATGTGGTTTGTCATGGCATACCGTGCGATGAACGTATTTTAAAAGACGGCGACATCATTAACATCGACGTTACTGTGATAAAAGACGGCTATTATGGCGACACATCTCGTATGTGGATTATTGGCGAGGGTTCTGTTATGGCAAAACGCATTTGCAAAGTTGCCCAAGATGCCTTGTATGCAGGTATGAAAGCGGTGCGCAATGGTGCTTATATGGGCGATATTGGCGAGGCTATTCAAAAAGTTGCCGAAGCTGAGCGGTTTAGCGTGGTGCGTGAATATTGTGGGCATGGCATAAGCGATGTGTATCATGACGAACCGCAAGTTTTGCATTATGGCAAAAAAAATACAGGCATTCAGTTAAAAACTGGTATGACTTTTACCATTGAGCCTATGATTAATCAAGGTGTTTGGCAAACCAAAGTCATGCAAGATAAATGGACAGTTATCACCAAAGATCGCAAACTTTCCGCCCAATGGGAGCACACACTTATGGTAACAGAAAACGGTTGTGAGGTTTTTACCGCTCGCCCTGATGAAGATTTGAGTTTTTTAACTGTTTAATCTAATCTTAAATTAATATAATCTAATCTAATAAAAGTGGGTTGGTTTATCCAATCCACCAATTTTTTTAAAAAAAGTAAAAATAAATCCCCCTAAAAAACAAACACTTACACAAAAAACCCCAAAAACCCCAAAAAACCCCTTGACCTATCCAAAAACTTCTATATAATACGCACCCACTTAAGCAACAAAGCTTAAACAAATAATTTAATTAAAAATAAAATCATTTAATTAAAAACAACTTAATTAAAATAAGTTAATTAAAACAACTTACTTAATCTTAATCAAAAGTTTTTTTAATCAAAAGTTTTTAATTAAAAAAAGCATAAAAAATAAAAAACAGCTTGACAATAAAAATAAAGCTGATAAAATATGCAACTCTTAACAGACGATGTTAAGAACAAAACTAAATAACAAATTAAAATAAAAAACAACTTGTGTAGATTTTCTACTGGCACAAATAAATATATAAAACAAAAAACTTTTTATATTCTTTTGTACAGAAGAAAACTTTCGTAAGTTTATTTGAGCAAACAGTATAAAAAGAGCCTGAGTTTGACTAATAACATAATAATAAAATATTATGCAAAAATCAACTCTAAATAAAAGATTAAACTGAAGAGTTTGATCATGGCTCAGATTGAACGCTGGCGGCAGGCTTAACACATGCAAGTCGAACGATGATTATCCAGCTTGCTGGATAAGATTAGTGGCGAACGGGTGAGTAACATTTAGGAATCTGCCTCATAATGGGGGATAGCTTGGGGAAACCCAAATTAATACCGCATACGTCCTACGGGAGAAAGATGGCGCAAGCTGTCGTTATGAGATGAGCCTAAACCAGATTAGCTAGTTGGTGGGGTAAAAGCCTACCAAGGCGACGATCTGTAGCTGGTCTGAGAGGATGATCAGCCACACTGGGACTGAGACACGGCCCAGACTCCTACGGGAGGCAGCAGTGGGGAATATTGGACAATGGGGGAAACCCTGATCCAGCCATGCCGCGTGTGTGAAGAAGGCCTTTTGGTTGTAAAGCACTTTAAGTGGGGAGGAACAATTATCAATTAATACCTGATAATCTTGACGTTACCCACAGAATAAGCACCGGCTAACTCTGTGCCAGCAGCCGCGGTAATACAGAGGGTGCGAGCGTTAATCGGAATTACTGGGCGTAAAGCGAGCGTAGGTGGCTAATTAAGTCACATGTGAAATCCCTGGGCTTAACCTAGGAACTGCATGTGATACTGGTTGGCTAGAGTAGATGAGAGGGGGGTAGAATTCCAGGTGTAGCGGTGAAATGCGTAGAGATCTGGAGGAATACCGATGGCGAAGGCAGCCCCCTGGCACCATACTGACACTGAGGTTCGAAAGCGTGGGTAGCAAACAGGATTAGATACCCTGGTAGTCCACGCCGTAAACGATGTCTACTAGCCGTTGGGTGTCTTGAACACTTAGTGGCGCAGTTAACGCGATAAGTAGACCGCCTGGGGAGTACGGCCGCAAGGTTAAAACTCAAATGAATTGACGGGGGCCCGCACAAGCGGTGGAGCATGTGGTTTAATTCGATGCAACGCGAAGAACCTTACCTGGTCTTGACATATCTAGAATCTTGCAGAGATGCGAGAGTGCCTTCGGGAATTAGAATACAGGTGCTGCATGGCTGTCGTCAGCTCGTGTCGTGAGATGTTGGGTTAAGTCCCGCAACGAGCGCAACCCTTTTCCTTACTTGCCAGCGGGTCATGCCGGGAACTTTAAGGATACTGCCAGTGACAAACTGGAGGAAGGTGGGGACGACGTCAAGTCATCATGGCCCTTACGACCAGGGCTACACACGTGCTACAATGGTAGGTACAGAGGGTTGCTACACAGCGATGTGATGCCAATCTCAAAAAGCCTATCGTAGTCCGGATTGGAGTCTGCAACTCGACTCCATGAAGTCGGAATCGCTAGTAATCGCGGATCAGAAAGCCGCGGTGAATACGTTCCCGGGCCTTGTACACACCGCCCGTCACACCATGGGAGTTGATTGCACCAGAAGTAGTTAGCCTAACGCAAGAGGGCGATTACCACGGTGTGGTCGATGACTGGGGTGAAGTCGTAACAAGGTAGCCGTAGGGGAACCTGTGGCTGGATCACCTCCTTAAAACAGTGGTAGTAGAGAATCTACAGCAAGTTGTTTTTTATTGAGTAAGCAGCTAATAAAGTTAAAAAGCCAAAAGCATTGCCTTTTTAACAGCTTTTAGGGTCTATAGCTCAGTTGGTTAGAGCACTGCCTTGATAAGGCAGGGGTCATAAGTTCAAGTCTTATTAGACCCACCAGCTTTTAATAGCGGGGTTATAGCTCAGTTGGTAGAGCGCCTGCCTTGCACGCAGGAGGTCAGGAGTTCGACTCTCCTTAACTCCACCAGTTTATTAACTAACAAGTAAACTTATATTAATAGAAAAAGTAATTATAGCAAACAAACAAGTACAACAAACAAACGATTGCTGATTTACTGATTGCTTTATTCTATTAAGTATAATAGAACTGTCCCTGATGAAGTGACAGACAATTCAATAACAACATAGAGAAATGAGTCTGGGTTAATTATTTAATTCCAACAAATAATTAACCTTTACCACCACACAATCTGTTGACAGCACAATCTGTTGACAAAACTGTATGGTGGTATAAAGTAAAGAGAACTGAAATACCATCACAAAACACCGTGATGGTAAAAATCAAGCGTAAACCAGGTATTAAAATCGTTACAATTACCGATACAGCTCATACATGAAGTATGTCATTAAATATGACACAAAGCATGCTTAAGGTTGTATGGTCAAGTAATTAAGTGCACATGGTGGATGCCTTGGCAGTCAGAGGCGATGAAAGACGTGACAGCCTGCGAAAAGCGTCGGGGAGGTGGCAATATCCTGTGATCCGGCGATATCTGAATGGGGAAACCCACTTATCATAAGATAGGTATCGTAATTTATTACGAGGCAAACCGGGAGAAGTGAAACATCTCAGTACCCCGAGGAAAAGACATCAATAGAGATTCCCTTAGTAGCGGCGAGCGAACGGGGAGGAGCCGACTGATTTAAATGTAGAAGAACAACTTGGAAAGGTTGACCGTAGAAGGTGATAGTCCTGTATTTTAAACATTTAAAAAAGCATATTAAGTAGTGCGGGACACGTGAAATCCTGTATGAAGATGGGGGGACCATCCTCCAAGGCTAAATACTCCTGACTGACCGATAGTGAACCAGTACCGTGAGGGAAAGGCGAAAAGAACCCCTGTGAGGGGAGTGAAATAGAACCTGAAACCGTGTGCATACAAGCAGTCGGAGCCCACTTGTTGGGTGACGGCGTACCTTTTGTATAATGGGTCAGCGACTTATATTCTGTAGCAAGGTTAACCGTTTAGGGGAGCCGTAGGGAAACCGAGTCTTAATAGGGCGTCTAGTTGCAGGGTATAGACCCGAAACCGAGTGATCTATCCATGAGCAGGTTGAAAATGCCGTAACAGGCATCGGAGGACCGAACCCACTGTCGTTGAAAAGCCAGGGGATGACTTGTGGATAGGGGTGAAAGGCTAATCAAACTCGGTGATAGCTGGTTCTCCCCGAAAGCTATTTAGGTAGCGCCTCGGACGAATACCATTGGGGGTAGAGCACTGTTTCGGCTAGGGGGTCACACCGACTTACCAAACCGATGCAAACTCCGAATACCGATGAGTACTATCCGGGAGACAGACAGCGGGTGCTAACGTCCGTTGTCAAGAGGGAAACAACCCAGACCGCCAGCTAAGGCCCCAAATTCCTAGTTAAGTGGGAAACGATGTGGGAAGGCACAGACAGCTAGGAGGTTGGCTTAGAAGCAGCCACCCTTTAAAGAAAGCGTAATAGCTCACTAGTCGAGTCGGCCTGCGCGGAAGATGTAACGGGGCTCAAACTAGGAGCCGAAGCTGCGGATTTAATTGTTTCAATTAAGTGGTAGGGGAGCGTTGTGTAAGCCTGTGAAGGTGTGTTGTAAAGCATGCTGGAGGTATCACAAGAGCGAATGCTGACGTGAGTAACGACAAAACGGGTGAAAAGCCCGTTCGCCAAAAGACCAAGGGTTCCAGTCCAACGTTAATCGGGGCTGGGTGAGTCGACCCCTAAGGCGAGGCCGAAAGGCGTAGTCGATGGGAAATTGGTTAATATTCCAATACTTGTTTATGATGCGATGGAGGGACGGAGAAGGTTATGTCAGCCTGGCGTTGGTTGTCCAGGTGAAAGGTTGTAGGTAGGCTAAGTAGGCAAATCCGCTTGGCTATTACTGAGAGCTGACAGCAAGCCAATTTATTGGCGAAGTGGCAAATACCCTGCTTCCAGGAAAAGCTTCTAAGCACAATCATAAACAAATCGTACCCGAAACCGACACAGGTGGTCAGGTAGAGAATACTAAGGCGCTTGAGAGAACTCTGCTGAAGGAACTAGGCAAAATGGTACCGTAACTTCGGGAGAAGGTACGCTGCTGATGGTGATAAGACTTGCTCTTTGAGCTGTTGGCAGTCGCAGATACCAGGCCGCTGCAACTGTTTATTAAAAACACAGCACTCTGCAAACACGAAAGTGGACGTATAGGGTGTGATGCCTGCCCGGTGCTGGAAGGTTAATTGATGTGGTTAGCGCAAGCGAAGCTATTGATCGAAGCCCCAGTAAACGGCGGCCGTAACTATAACGGTCCTAAGGTAGCGAAATTCCTTGTCGGGTAAGTTCCGACCTGCACGAATGGCATAATGATGGCGGCGCTGTCTCCAGCAGAGACTCAGTGAAATCGAAATCGCAGTGAAGATGCTGTGTACCCGCGGCTAGACGGAAAGACCCCGTGAACCTTTACTACAGCTTTACATTGAACTTTGACCTAACTTGTGTAGGATAGGTGGGAGGCTTTGAAGCAGATACGCCAGTATTTGTGGAGCCAACCTTGAAATACCACCCTGGTTATGTTGGGGTTCTAACTTAGAATTAACAAATTCAAGGACAATGTATGGTGGGTAGTTTGACTGGGGCGGTCTCCTCCTAAAGAGTAACGGAGGAGTACGAAGGTGCGCTCAGGACGGTCGGAAATCGTCCAAAGAGTATAAAGGCAAAAGCGCGCTTAACTGCGAGACCCACAAGTCGAGCAGGTACGAAAGTAGGTCTTAGTGATCCGGTGGTTCTGTATGGAAGGGCCATCGCTCAACGGATAAAAGGTACTCTGGGGATAACAGGCTGATACCGCCCAAGAGTTCATATCGACGGCGGTGTTTGGCACCTCGATGTCGGCTCATCTCATCCTGGGGCTGAAGCAGGTCCCAAGGGTATGGCTGTTCGCCATTTAAAGAGGTACGCGAGCTGGGTTTAGAACGTCGTGAGACAGTTCGGTCCCTATCTACCGTGGGCGTTGGAAATTTGAGAGGATCTGCTCCTAGTACGAGAGGACCAGAGTGGACGAACCTCTGGTGTTTCGGTTGTCACGCCAGTGGCATTGCCGAGTAGCTATGTTCGGATGGGATAACCGCTGAAAGCATCTAAGCGGGAAGCCCACCTTAAGATAAGATTTCCCCAAAGAGCCGTTGTAGACTACGACGTTGATAGGTTGGGTGTGGAAGTGTAGTGATACATGTAGCTAACCAATACTAATTGCTCGTTTGGCTTGACCATACAACGCTTAAGTGTGTTTATGGGTTAACGATTAAATACCAAAACCTTGATTGAAAACCTTGATTGGTTGGTTCTTTTTACAAAGATAAAGACAGAACCTAAGTTAACTAAAAAACTTAACTTAGCTTCATTTCTCTATACCCTTTTTGCTGACGATTATAGCTTGTTGGTACCACCTGATCCCTTCTCGAACTCAGAAGTGAAACAACAATACGCCGATGGTAGTGTGGTTTTCCCATGTGAGAGTAGGTAATCGTCAGCTTCCTATTTAAACCCCTGTTGCTGTTTGAGTGATGGGGGTTTTGGGTTACAATCGTATTTAAATTTTAAGCAATAGATTTTTCTAAAATAATCATTTTAAGGATTTATACCATGTCAAATGACACAATAAGAATGCCAAAAGGAAGCTTGGTTATGCGTACTTTGGCTATGCCTGCTGATACAAATGCCAATGGTGATATTTTTGGCGGTTGGTTAATGTCTCAGATGGATTTGGGTGGTGCAATTTTGGCTAAAGAAATTGCCAAGGGGCGGGTTGTAACCGTTTGTGTGGATAAAATGGTGTTCTTAAATCCTGTGTCTGTGGGTGATGTGGTGTGTTGTTATGGTGATTGTACGCGTGTTGGCAATTCATCTATACAAATCAATGTGGAAGTTTGGATTAAAAAAGTCAATGATGGATCGGGGTTACATCAGTGTGTTACTGAGGCGTCTTTTATTTATGTTGCAATAGATGAGCATGGGAAGCCTCGTCCGATACCAAAAGAAAACAATGCAGAGTTGGCTTACGCGTTGGCGATAATTGAGGGTAAAATTAAACCTGCCGATCCAGATACGGGAAATATTTTGTTTCTTTAAGTCTTTATTTTGTTTGTCTATGTAAAATTGTGGTTTTAAACAGCCTTTTTGGCATTGGGTGGGTGATGAATTAATACCACTTTTAGCCAAAATTTTGCGGTATTTTATCCTTTTTAGGCATAGTAAATTGGCTGTTAATTTGCTAATCTATTGATATGATTGATTTTTATAAAAATAGCAAATACGATGTTACAAGATTTATTAGATAACAATGAATTTTGGGCAAACACGTTATCTGTTCGCGATCCTGATTATTTTCCGCGTTTGGCACGTCAACAAAACCCAAAATATTTGTGGATTGGTTGTTCGGATAGCCGTGTTCCTGCCAATGAAGTGGTTGGACTGATGCCAGGGGAGCTGTTCGTGCATCGCAATGTTGCCAATATGGTGGTTGCTACCGATATGAACGTGTTGTCTGTGTTGCAATATGCGGTGGACGTGTTGGGCGTTGAAGATATCATCGTGTGTGGACATTACGGTTGTGGTGGCATAAAATCGGCGTTGGGGCATAAGGAATATGGGCTGATTGACAACTGGTTGCGTTCACTCAAAGGAATGCATTTTCAATATTTAGAAGCTTTTGAGGGGCTAAGTCTTGATGAACAAGTAAATCTATTGGCAGAACTAAATGTCAAACGTCAGGTTACCAATGTTTGTCATACCACGATTGTACAAAATGCGTGGTATCGTGGGGCAAATTTGGCGGTGCATGGTTGGATTTATGATTTAAACAATGGGCGGATTAAGGATATGGCGGTTACGATTAACAGCCACAGACAGCTTGCTGATGCGTTTTTGTATACTTTATAACTGTATTTACAAATAAACAATGTGTTTACAAATAAACAATGTGGTGAGTTAATTGTAAAATTTCGTTTTTGTCATGACTGACATACACCATCGGAATGTCAAAATTATCTCGTACGTGTTCAAAAAACGGTAAAATCTCGCTCTTATGTTCGCTATCAAGTGCTGATAACGGTTCATCTAGAAGCAGTAATTTTGGTGAATACAATAACGCTCGTCCAAGTGCAACACGTTGTTTTTCACCGCCTGATAATCGCAGTGGTAAGCGGTTTAGTAGCGGTTTGATTTTTAAAAGTGAGACAATTTCTTCAATGTCAAACTGACGTTCGGTCGTATGAATTCTGTCATACCCAAAAGTTAAGTTTTTTAGCACGGTTTTGTGTGGAAATAATTGTGCATCTTGAAAAACCAATCCTACACGGCGGTGCTGAGTTTTGACATTTGTGTTGGTTTTTTTGTCAAACCATGTGTTATTGCCTATGTGGATATGCCCATCGGTTGGTGTGGATAAACCTGCGATGGCGTTTAAAATACTGGTTTTACCAGAACCTGAACGGCCAAACAAACCAACAACTTTATTGGTTGTTCTGATATCGGCATTGATGATTTTTTTGCCAAGTTTTAGGCTGAATTGACAATTAAATTGCATAAGTTGCCTTGTATATAAAAACACTTAAAACATAAAACTTACGCTTGTAGTTTCATTCGTTCTCGTCGCCCATACCACTGCGAAAACCACAACGCACTAAAAGCTACCGCCACCGAAAACCCAAGCAAGCGCAACATCTGACTTTCACCGTCCACGGATTGTAACAAGCTATACATTGCAAGTGGCAGTGTGCGCGTTTCGCCTTCGACATTGCCTACAAAGGTAATTGTTGCTCCAAACTCACCCAAACTTCGGCAAAATGACAAAATTGCTCCCACCAAAATTCCTGATTTGGCAAGTGGCAAACTTACGCTAAAAAAAGTGGCAACAGGTGATGCTCCGAGCGTTTTGGCGACATTTTCAAGCCGTTTGTCTACCATCTCAAAAGCAAGACGCACCGATTGCACCATAAGTGGAAAACCCATTACCGCACTGGCCAATACCGCTCCTTTCCAGTTAAAAGCAAACTCAAGACCAAAAGGTG
This sequence comes from Moraxella macacae 0408225, assembly GCF_000320365.1. GTDB lineage: Bacteria > Pseudomonadota > Gammaproteobacteria > Pseudomonadales > Moraxellaceae > Faucicola > Faucicola macacae. The sequence goes on along the minus strand of NZ_ANIN01000001.1, from coordinate 367,553 downwards.
ATAAATGTTTGCCAATCACGCCATGATTGCCAAAAAGTACAAGCAACACAAAACCTGGGATAACAGGAGGCAATACAAGTGGTAAATAAATGAGTGTTTCAACGAGTGATTTGCCAAAAAAATTGGTGCGTGCCAAAAAAAAGCCTGTAATAATAGCAGGAATGAGGTTTACCAATAGGCAACACAAGGCGACTTTATAGGATAGGTGAATAATATCCCATTCTGCTGGGGTTAGGGTGAAAAAGTCCATGATTGAACCAATCAAGCATTAAAGAAGCAACAATTAAAAAGCGATAAGTCTAAAATAAAAAATAATAAAAAAGCCACTTAACTACAAGTGGCTTTTTAGAATATTGGCGTCCCCACGGGGATTCGAACCCCGGTTACCGCCGTGAAAGGGCGATGTCCTAGGCCTCTAGACGATGGGGACGCATAACACTTCAACCACTTTCACTGGTTCTTATTGAAGTGGTGCGTATATTAAAGTATTTTAAGATGATAGTCAAGCGATCTTTGAAAAAATATCAAAAAAAGTTAAAAATGGTGCAGATGGGCTTTATCGTGGCGTTTTTTGGTGATTTTCTTTATAATACTGGCAATTATTTTTGCAATTTGGATAAAAAAATGACACTTTATCAATGGCATCGCCAAAATTTAATGCAAGCGGTTGAAAATTTAGAGCCAACTTTGATTGGAAATTTTAGCAAAACCGCCACGCGTATTGTTACCGATACTCGCAAAATTCAGCAGGGCGATATTTTTTTAGCCCTTAAAGGTGATAAATTTGATGGACATGATTATGTGCAGTGTGCGTTTGAGAAAGGGGCGGTGCTTGCGATTGTCAGTTACAAAGTGGCGGATGATTTACCGATGTTGGTTGTCAGCGATACCAGGCTTGCTCTTGGACGACTCGGTAAATACCGCCGCGATAACCACCCTGATTTGACCGTCATTGGCATCACAGGCAGTAGTGGTAAAACGACCGTCAAAGAAATGCTAGGCAGTATTTTTAGCCAAATTGCTCCAACTTTGATTACGCGTGGCAATTTGAACAATGATTTGGGTGTGCCTATGATGCTTCTTGAGCTTACCGATGAGCACAAATTTGCTGTGATAGAGCTTGGGGCAAATCATGTTGGTGAAATTGCTTATACCGCATCTCTTGTTAGTCCTGATGTGGCATGTGTGCTAAATATTGGCACGGCGCATTTGGGTGAGTTTGGCGGACAAACAAACATTGCCAAAACCAAAGCGGAGATTTTTTCTGGTTTGACAAAAAAAGGCGTGGCTGTTTTGCCATTTGGTGATGTATTTTTTGAATTGTTGCAAGAAAAAGCAGCCAAATTTACACATCGTATGATAGCTTTTGGTGAAAAACAAGCATCATTGCAACAAGCAGGCGTGGACATAACCAACCTACATAATCTTGGGCTAACCGAAACGGATACGATTATGTTGGCTGCTGATGTGTTTGCTGATGATGTGGAGGTTTTTGCTGATCACAGCGAGTTTAGCATAAATATTAATCTGACTGAAAATGAGATAGAAAGTGCGAATGTTTGTTTGAATTTTGCAGGTGAGCATAATATCAACAATGCGTTGGCAGCCAGTGCTTGTGCAATAGCTTTAAAAATTAGCTTAACAGATATTGTTAAAGGGCTAAACATTGCCAAACCTGCCAAAGGGCGACTAAATTTTAAAACGTTTGCCAATCATTTGTTGATTGATGACAGTTATAACGCCAATAGCTCTGCTATGCTTGCAGCTGCAAGGGTTTTGATGGAGCAAGACGGCTATAAGATTTTGGTTTTAGGTGATATTGGTGAATTGGGTGATGATGCGATCGATGAACATGAAAAATTGGGCGAAAAACTTGCTGATATGCCAATTGATCAATTGCTTGTGGTGGGCGATTTAATGGTGCATACGGCAGCCATTGCCAATCAAAACCGCCCAGATTTTGCCAAACATTTTGCCACTAAAGCAGATTTAACCAAACATTTAAATCAGATTTTAACAAACCGATCTTGCAGTGTGCTGTTAAAAGGTTCACGTTTTATGGCGATGGAAACGATTATGAATGACTTATTGATGGGTGATTTGTTGGCAGATGCTAAAACTTAATCACAATTGAGTGTGTTTAAGTTTGTTGCTAAGTGGTGTTTTGCTAAGTTTTGCACAAACTTTTTAACAATTTAATTGGTTAAGCGACTAAAAACAAGATGATTTTTTAGCGAAAATTTTTTACAATAGAGGTTTTTTGAATATGGTTAATCAATCAGTTGGCTATTGACAAAATTTTCTTTTCACAGTTTACCATGCCAAATAGGAGTGGTCGCCATGTTGTTGTGGTTATTTGAGTGGCTTAGTCAGTTTTTTTCACCGTTTTCAGCGGTTGCGTCATTGACGCTTCGAGCATTATTGGCGGTGTTAACGGCATTGGGTGTGTGTATTGCTTGTGGTATGCCTGTGATTAACCGTTTGCACGCCTTGAAATTTGGACAGGCCATTCGTGATGATGGGCCACAAACTCACCTTGTCAAAAAAGGCACGCCAACCATGGGTGGGGTGTTTATTTTATTTAGTATTTTGGTAACAACCTTGCTGTGGGCGAATCTTGCCAATCCATATATTTGGATTTTAATGGTGGTGTTGGTGTTGTTTGGGGCAGTTGGTTGGGCTGATGACTGGTTAAAAATTAAGCATAAAAATCCAGATGGCTTGATTGCTCGCAAAAAATATTTTTGGCTATCGCTTGGAGCGTTGTTTGTCGGAATTTCGCTGTATTATATCGCCACACAACAAACCGATCTTGCAACAACCAAAGCCATGCAAGATTTGTTATTTCCGGTTTTTAAAAATTGGGATATTGCTTTTTCTGCTGTGCCATTTGGTTTGGCGTTTATTGTGTTTACTTATTTTGTGATTAATGGGGCGTCCAATGCGGTGAATTTAACAGATGGTTTGGACGGCTTGGCAATTTTTCCTGTGGTGTTGGTTGCGGTAGGACTTGGGATTTTTGCTTATATTTCAGGGCATGCCAGTTTTGCTCAATATATGCACGTGCCGTTTATTGCGTATAATGCCGAAGTGGTGATTGTGTGTGCATCTATTGTTGGATCTGGGCTTGGGTTTTTGTGGTTTAACGCAGCGCCCGCTCAGGTATTTATGGGTGATGTGGGTTCGCTTGCATTGGGTGCGATGCTTGGTACGATTGCGGTGATGACTCGCCAAGAATTGGCATTTGCGATTATGGGAGGGATTTTTGTTGCAGAAGCTGTATCGGTGATGTTGCAGGTTGGCTCGTTTAAAACCCGTAAAAAACGTATTTTTCGCATGGCACCACTGCATCATCATTTTGAATTGGGTGGCATTCCTGAAACTCAAGTCGTTGCACGGTTTTGGATTGTAACGATTATTTTGGTGATTTTGGGGCTAATGACTTTAAAACTGCGTTAAAATTTAGTAATACCAGTTTTTAGTTATTTTATTAAACAACCACTAAAATTGTGCTATACTCATCAATATATTCAGATTTGTTGTATCAATGTAAAAAAGTGTCAACAAATATTGACAATACAACACAAAACTTTGGTTAAATTTTACAATGAGTGGAAAATGAAAATTCAAGTTTTACAATATGATGACAAGGCCGAGCTTTCAATTATCAGCACCAATAAAGGACGGCTGGCACTAAAATCAAATGAACCAACACCGCGTGAACGCCAGTTGTTATTACTGTTGGATAAAGAAGACAGTGAGCTAAGCAAACAGGCGGTATCGTTGTTGTTGGCAAAAGTGGATTTGAATAAAATTGCACACAAAGGTTGGATTGAATACCATATGATTGACAATCATACAATCCAGTCAAACCATGAGCCTGAAATAACGCCTGGTTTTAACCCTAAAACTAACCAACAAGCCGAACCAAAAAAGGTAAAAAATTTTTTAGATATTTATTATCAGAATAAAAAAACGCTAACTGCCCCAATTGTTGTGAATGTTAACAAAGATTTGACGACACCCACTTCATCGATTCAGTTGCCTGAGGCGGTGGCAGATGATTTTGAAGAGTTGATGGTGATTCAAACCTTGTTAAATGTTGATTAAAATGACAAAATTGCCAAACTTGACATTTTGTTTTGTGGTTTTATTAATGATTATTAATGAATGATTATTAATGAATAATTCTTATCAATATTTTTTATCAATCTTTCAAGGAGTTTTTATGAAAATAAAAGCGTATTGTTTGTTTGTTATATTGGCAACATCTGTACTCACTGCTTGTACTACCACTCAACCAACCATGACTGGACAAAACACAAACACCCAGCCAAGTGTGATGATAAAAAATGGCGTCGGCGTATTGCCACAATCCACTTATTTTGGCGTGTTGCCTTGTGCTGATTGTTCGGGGATCAAAACCAATTTGGTCATCAATCATGATGGTACATTTGTGATGGAGCAAGAATATCTCGGTAAGGCGGATAAGTTTATCACCAAAGGAAGCTATGATATTGGCGGTGTTGACAACAGATATGTATTGTTGCACCCAGAGGGGCAAGCTGATCCAATGCCGTATCTGATTTATATAGATGGCAATCGTGTTGAATTTCGTGATTTGGCAGATGGCGAAAAACCCAATCCCAATCAAACGCTAAATTTGGTATCTTAAATAACCAAACCTGATTAAAGCACCTATGGGTAATGACAATACTCATAGGTGTTTTTGCATTTGCTATCAAAAACTAACATTCACCCCCAAACTGACATTTCTGCCAATTTGTGGAATGTAGGGCAAATAAGTTTCATGAGCATAGACTTTTTCGTTTAACAAATTGTTGGCGTTTAAAAAAATCAAATAGTTCAGATTGTTGGTGTGATTTTGATAATTTAACCCCAAATTTAACATGTTATGCCCTGGCGTGGGTGCTTCAAATTTTGAGACTTTGTGTTGGTCAAATGTGCGTACATATTCAACACTTGCCGACCATTTGTCATTAAAATCTGCCATCGCTTTTGCTCCAAAACGCATAGGCGGTAAGCGTGGCGTATAGCGATCCGCTTGTTTGCTGTAGGTTTTTTGCTTGGTAAAAATGTTAATATCACTGACAATGGGTGGCAGGTTGTGCAATTTGCCCTTGACATAATCTGCAAAAATTAAGCCGCGGTATTTAGGGTTAAATTGATAGTCGATTTGTCCTTCTACGCCATAAAACTTAGCTGGGCTTTGATCATAATGATTGATGCGTAAGTGTCTAAAATGATTGACTTTTTCTGTGCCTAAATGTTCGTTGATGGTGGATAAATAAATGTAATTGTCAAAATCGTATAAATATCCCGCCACTTTATAGTTTAATTTTTTATCATTAAATTTTAAGCCAAGTTCATAATTATTGGAGCGTTCTTTGGTAAGATGCCGGTTGCCAATTTCAAAAGAATTGGTGGCTAAATGCATGCCGTGGGCGTATAACTCTTGGCTATTTGGCAAGCGTTCTTGGTGCGAAACATTAAATGACAAGGTGTATTTTGGCAAAAAATGCCAATTCACCCCTAACGCATAAGAACTGGCGGTTTTTTGGTGCGGTTTGGTTGCTTCTAAAGCGTCGTTGATGGCTTGATTAAGCTGTTTGCCTTTTAAAAACTGGGAACGCTGTTTCATGATATTGACGATATAATCGGTGTCATAATCCATTGCCACTGTTTGTTTTTCAAGGCGGGTGCCAAATTCCAATTCTACATTGTTCATTGCGTATTGCCCCATACCAAAAATAGCGGAATTTTTTAGGGTGTTTTGGGTTAATAGGGGCAATTTTCGCCATTCGGTTTGCGGGGATAAGCCTTGATTGTCTTGTTCGGTGTGTTGTATGCCCCATAAGGCTTTGACATTGTCGCTTGGCGTGTGGGTGAACTCCAAACGGGCAATTTTGCCTTTGTTTTTAAAAGAGGTGGTAACAATATTGCCCTCTTTTTCGTCGTGTTGATAATTGACATAGCCAAGGTTGCTGCGAATTTTGTCAATAAAAGGAGCAGGATTATGCCACTCACCACGCACATCATAACGGCGGGTGGTCAAATCAACGTAAGGGCTTGCGTGATCGCCGTGCTTGCTTTGTACGCCGTGCGAGTGGTTTAAATTGTCGGTGGCGTGGTCGGCACAGTCAGGGCGGGGGTTGATGTAATTGATGTCGTCGGTGTTGATAAGCTGTGGATAACGAGCCAAATAAGGGCGGTTGTACAAACTGTCAAAAATAGAAATCACCCCACAACCTTCGTACAAATGATTGTGAGCAGGCAAGCCGTATTTGTCTTTGCGTTCACTCACTGCCACGCCAATATAGCCGTTGTCATTGACCCAAGACAGCCCAAGGCTACCGGCTTTAGAGTTTGCCCAGCTTTCTGGCAGATAATCCAATTTTTCGCTTTTGACATCGGTAATATGGCCTGTGTATTCTTTTTTTAAATCAAGGTAATCTTTTTCAGAGGTGAGATAATATTTTTCATCTTTCCAGTGCAGTTTTTCGCCACGTTTAAAGGCATCGTACTCTTTTTCTAAATCTGCCAAATGCTTAGGGGCTTTGACAAAATCGTCCAATTGATCCAAATCTTTAAATTTGTGCAAAGTATAAGCAGGGGTTTGGTAATTGTTGGCTTTTTTGTATAGTCCTTCAGCGTGCAATACAAAATTTTCACCCAATTGGGTGGTGATGGCGGCGGTTGTGAGTTTTTCATCGTTGCCTGTGTTGTAGCGAATGCCAACTTCGCTTTCAAATGGATTGGTTGGCAAGGCATCGGGGATTTTTTTGTCAATGATATTAACCACGCCGGCACTGTTACCTGATTTGTACAATAAATTGCTCACGCCACGGATAACCTCGGCTTGGCGTGCGAGCACTGTATCCACCATCACCGCATGATCGGGTGATAAGTGCGACATGTCAATGACATCGGCGTTGTTTTGCAAAATGGTAACCCGTTTGCCCTCTTGCCCGCGGATAATGGGAGCAGAAGCCCCGCCACCAAATTGATTAGAATGAATGCCAAGCTCACCGTCTAACGCATCGCCCAATGTAGTGGCACGCTGTTTTAGGCTATCGGACTGTATGACATTGTTTGAGATGTTGTGTCGATCGCCTAACAAATTGGTGGTTTGTTCTTGAGTGGTGAGTTTGAGTGCGTCTAGCACAACGCTTGGCTTACGGTTTTGCTTGTCAGTTTGAGTGCTTTGCTCTTGGGCGGTGTCAGTTTGAGCAGAAGCAAGGGCAACGTCAGCATAAGCAACATTATGCCAAACGTTTTGTAATAGCAAGGTGGTAACAGCAAGGGCAAGAGGGTGTTTTAACATGGGCGAACCTTTTACTTTTAAATGCAAAGCCAAATTTATTAAAAGCAGTGTAACAAAAAATTAACTGTTTGCGTGGTTTTTGTACTGAATTTGTAAAGGTTACATTATAACATAACAGCTGGGTAAAAATAAATGGGTATCGGTGCGTTTTTGACGGTTGATTGTTGGGTGATTAATTGGTTTTTGGTAACAAAAAATTCACCAAATCACTAAAATCATCAAACGTATGCGTTGGGTTAAAATCACGAATGTCTTGTCCATAATTATAACCATAAGAAAGTCCAAGCGTGGCAATGCCTGCATTTTGTCCGGCCAAAATATCATTTTTAGAATCGCCAATCATAAACGCATCGGCTAAGTTAAAATTCAGTTGGTGGCAGACATGATAAAGTGGTGCAGGGTTTGGTTTTTTGACAGGCAAGCTATCACCGCCTAACATGATGTCAAACAGTCCTTGCCAGCTTAGTTTTTCCACGATAATTGGCACAAATTGATAGGGTTTATTGGTTACAATTGCAAGGGTAAAACCTTGTTGTTTTAGCTGATGTAAACCTGCGTCCACGCCGTCATATGCGACGGTTTTTTCACAGGTAAAAGTGGTGTAATGTTTAAAAAATAATTCTAACGCCAACTGCAGTTTTGACAGATCCTCGCCACTGGCTCGTAACACACGCTCCATTAAAATCGGCGCACCATTTCCCACCCAGTGGCGGATATGACTTTCATCAAAATGCGGTAAACCTAAATCGGTCAAGCAGGCATTTACCGCCAATGCAAGGTCAGGCACACTGTCAATCAGCGTACCATCAAGGTCAAAAATCAGTAAGGTTGCAGTTGGATTGATAGTCATTTTGGTTTGTAATTTGGTTTGTAAGTTTGGTGATAAAGATAAAGTTGTAGTGTAACAAAATTTTGGGCTAAAACCTATATTTTTTGTTGGTTTTTTCTTGACCCACTCCCACCGCCAAACCCAACGGTTATAGCTTAGGAAATTCTTGCGACCCATAGCAATTTAGTTTTCACACCAAACCGCCACCTCTCGCCGTGCCACTGTCGCTGAACAGTATTAGCACAGGGGAACTCTTTACACAGCGGCAAGCCCTGCCGCATCAGCTAACGCCTGTTGGCGTATATTGTTGCTCGCATTAATATCTCTATCGTGGCAAACTTGGCAATTTGGGCAAATCCAATTTCTGATTTTTAATTCCAAATTATCCAATTTATGATTGCAATGCGAACAAAGTTTACTACTCGCAAAAAACCGATTTACCTTAATGATATTTTTACCATACCAATTGGCTTTATAAGTCAAAATATTAACAAATTGACCCCACGCCACATCATTAATGGCTTTGGCAAGTTTACGATTTTTTACCATGTTTTTTACTGACAAATATTCTATCGCGTAACTTGTCGCTTGATTTTCGCAGATAAGTTTATGCGTGATTTGATGGTGAAAGTCTAAACGTTGGTTTTTTACTTTTTCATGAATGCGTGCAACAGTTAGTTTTTGTTTTTGATAATTGTTGCTGGTTTTATGTTTGCGGGCAAATATTTTTTGATTGTTGGCAAGTTTTTTGCTTGATTTGGTTAAATGTTTAGGATTGTCAAATTTAGTGCCGTCGGATAAATTTAATAAATGATGAATACCTAAATCAATGCCGAGTGTGCGTTCTGGTTCAATGATTGTAGGGGTTGGCGTAATTTCATCGCTTTCTACTAATATGCTGGCGTAATACTTTCCAGTTGCGGTTTTACTAATGGTTACGGTTTTTATTTTGCCAATAAATTCGCGGCTTAATTTAATTTTAATGCCTTTGATTTTAGGCAAGTTAATAATGCTTTGTTCAAAGTTTACGGTGCAATGTTGCGGACATTGATAGCTTTGTTTGGAAAATCTTTTTGATTTAAAGCGTGGATATTTAGCCAACCCTTTAAAAAAATTAACCAGCGCTTTGCATAAGTTTAATATTGCATTTAATAATGATTGACTGTTTACATTATTAAGCCATAAAAAACTGGCTTTCTTTTTCTTTTTAACGAGTTGCGTTTGAATTTGATTGCGTGTTAATGATTTGCCAAACATTTTATAATAACGCGTTTGCAACCCCAAAGCCCAGTTAAACACAAAACGTGCGCATCCAAGATGATTTTCAAGGCTTTTGGCTTGTTCGCGGTTGGGATAAATGCGGTATTTGTAGGCTTTGAGCATGGTTGATTGTTGGTGAAAAGATGGTTATACTTTAGCAGCTTTTTTATTTGGTGTCAATATGAATAACAAACTAAAATCACACTATCATTGTGTTTATAAGCTAACCTATCATTTAGTGTTGGTTACTAAATACCGCAGAAAGTGCTTTACTGGGACGATGCTTGATAGGCTAAAGGTAATCACAACCAATCTTTGTCAAAAATGGGATGTTGAGCTGTTGGAATTCAATGGTGAAGCCGACCATGTGCATTTGTTGCTTGATATGCACCCAAATATTATGCCAAGCAAATTTATCAACAATCTAAAAACAGTAACCAGTCGTTTGATAAGAAAAGAATTTGCTGAACATTTGGCAGAGTTTTATTGGAAGCCTGTACTTTGGACTAGAGCATACTGTTTGCTCACTACTGGCGGTGCAACCATTGACACCATTAGGCGTTATATTGAGAAACAGGCACGTCCTAACTAGTAGGCAGTGTTGCGCTTACATCTCCACCTAAATCAAAGATTTTAGGTGGAGAATTTCGCGCGGGGAGTTAAAAATCCATGAAAAAAAATGACTGTATGTTGCACGAAAAAAATATTAATAAATCGTTTTTTTTTGATAAAAGGTGTAAGATAGCGACTCATTGTTTTAAATAGACCATTTTTGTGAGGAATATTGTTTTGTCAAATAAAAAATACCTTTTGTCTGCGTTGATGCCATTTACTTTTTTAACGGCTGCTTTTTTAACCGCTTGCAATCAAGCACCACAAAACACCGCCAGTCAGTCAAACCAAGAAGTTAACCAAAATTACGAGCGCTATAAAGTTGTTACCGAATCAAACAACATTCCGTTTGTGTATTTGAATGAAAAAGGCAGTCCGATCGGTTTTGATATTGATATTATGCAAGCAATTGCCGATGATCAAAAATTTCATGTGGATTATGAGGTAACCGTTTGGCACGCCTTGATGGACGACATGGCAAATAATCAGGCGGATTTGGGGCTTGCTTCTATCAGCATTACCGAGGAACGCAAACAAAAATACCAGTTTTCTGAACCTTATTTTCAATCACAGTTGGCAGTTTTGACAAAATCTGGGCAAAAGATTGACAAAAGTTCGGATTTTAGTGCGTTTCGAGGGCAAAAAATTGGCGTGAAAAAAGGCACAATTGCTGATGTAACGGCACAAAATTTAAAATTAACCACCAAGCCACAAGCTGAAAATTTTTTGGCAATTACAGACTTTTTGACAGCAGAAACCCAAGGTGTTATCGGTGATATTGGCGTGATGCAATACTACCAAAAACAATACGCGGATAAAAACCTTGCCGTGATAACAGAAAGCGATTCTAAGTTGGATAATTATGGAATTATTGTAAATAAAAACAACTCAGAATTATTAAAAAAAGTTAATACTGGCTTAAAAAATATTAAGGCTAATGGCAAATATCAACAAATTGAACAAAAATGGTTTGGTGAATCTTAAGCTGATTGTTCTTACATTTATTTAGGTTTTGTAAGTAAATTGTTTAGAGTTTTTACAGTGTTGTCATTTAGGTTGCCAGTTGCTTTTTGTAAATCTACATAGGCGTTTAGATAGTCAAATGACGCATTAATCAATTGGCGGCGGGTTGCATAATACTGGCGTTGGGCGAGCAGGGTATCTACCATAGAACGCACGCCCACATCATAGCCAGTTTGTGTGGCTTTATTGACTTTGGCATTAGAATCTACGGCGATTTGTTGAGCGATGATCGTGGTTTTATGCCCCATTAAGTTTAGATAGGCTTTACTGGTTTGGGTGAGTGTGTTTTGATAAACAAACTTAAGCTTGCTAATTGCCGATTCGGTTTGGTATGCTCCTTGTTGCAAGCCTTTGGTTGTGCGTCCGCCTGTGTAAAAAGGCAACTCCATCTCTATGCCAATGCCATAATTTATGCCATTATTGTTTCGTAAACTTTGATGATTGGTGTCTTGCCAAGCGATATTGGCGACCAAATCTACTTTTGGATAAAGGTGGGATTTTAGCAAATCTTGATTTTTTTTGGCAAGGGCAACTTGTTGTTGAGCTAATAACAAATCAAAATTTTGTTGTTGGGTGGCTATTAGATAATTATCAAGACTTTTTTCAGCGACCAAATCCGTGTTTATTGGCAAAATTAACGGATCGATGTCATCAATTGCCACGCCTGTCAATAAAGCCAATTGTTGTTTGGCATTTAGTATTGCTACGTCATTGTTTGCCAATAAAGCACGCACATTTTGTAATCTGGCCTCGGTTTCTTCGGTATCGACGCGTGCCACTATGCCTTGTTGTAGTCTGGCTTGCATCATGTCATTTTGGGCTTTTATGGCATCATACTCGGCATTTAGGCTTTCGGTTAGGGCTTGGGTTTGTAGCACGCCTAAATAAGCACGAATGACTTGTTCGGTAAGTTCTTGTTGCTGTTTTAATAGCTGTAAATCATTGATCCCACTGGCAATTTTGGCTTTTTCCAAGGTTGCCCATTTATCCGCTCGAAACAAGGCTTGGTGTAATCCAAGTCCAAACTGACTTGTGGTGGCGTTGCTATTGGGTATATTGTTGTTTTTTGGATAAAATTGATTGTGTTTGATTGAGCCTTGTAAACCAATCTGTGGCAACAAATCGCCTTTGGCTAAATCTTCGTTAATTTTGTTGGCAAAATGATCGTACTGTTGTGATGCCAAAATGTCATTATGCTGTTTGGAGGCTTGATACAATTGCCATAAATCTTGGGCAAAAGCATGCGAATTTTGTCCAAAAATCAAGCCAAAAACCAATAACAGCCTGCTCGTTGTTTTTAAAAAATGAGGCGGAATGCCTGTGGCTAAAATAACTGTGGTTAAATGTTGAGAGGATTTTGTTGGATTTTTCATGAGGTTATCAAGGCTTTAAGTGTTTTGATGTAAGGATTTTATCATACTATTTTTTGGTAAAATGTGCTAGGTAAATTTGTAGCATTTTTTTAGCAAAATTTACCAAAACCCACTATTTATTTTGGCAAAAATTCTATACTCTAATGATTTTGGCAACATTAGGAATTTTTATGCGTTTTTCGTCGCTTTTTATTGTGTTAAGTGCACTGCTTGGTGGTTTTGGTTTGGCAAATACCGCCCATTCTGCTACAAAAGAGCCGCCAAATTTGAGCAATGGGCAATTTCAACAATGCTTATCAGAATTAAAACATTCCAGCAAATTCAAGGGTATATCATCAGAAACCTTTGAAAAATACCGCCCAAGCGAACCTGATCCGAGTGTGCTTGTGTCGCTTAATTATCAGCCTGAATTTCAAAAACAAGTGTGGGATTATTTGGCAGGCTTGGTAGATGAAGAGCGTGTAAAAGATGGTATCGATGCCAAAAAACGCTTGCAAGGCGTGTTAAGTCGTATCGAGCACCGCTATGGCGTAAGTTCTGAAGATGTGCTTGGTGTGTGGGGCGTTGAGTCAAATTTTGGCAAACAATTGGGTAAAAAAGATTTGTTCCAATCTCTTGCAACTTTGTCGTGTTTTGACCGCCGCCAGTCGTATTTTCGTGGCGAGTATGCTGCTGCGTTAAAAATTGTGCAAAATGGTGATATCCACGCTGGTGATATGAAAGGTTCGTGGGCGGGGGCGTTTGGACAAACCCAGTTTATGCCAAGTACGTTTTTGCGTCTGGCACAAGATTTTGACGGTGATGGACAAAAAGATTTGGTAAATAGCGAAGCCGATGCGCTGGCATCTACGGCGAATTTTTTGTTAAAATCAGGCTATCGGAGCGGTGAACCGTGGGGATTTGAGGTTAAATTGCCTCAAAATTTTTGGGGTGAAAGCAATCGCAAAACCAAACAACCCATCGGTTATTGGCGAAAACAAGGGGTTACGCTTGCCAATGGCCAAGCCTTGCCAAACACACTAAGCAGTGCAGGTTTATTGATGCCTGCAGGTAAAAATGGCCCTGCGTTTTTGGTGGGTAAAAATTTTGATGCGTTTTATAGTTACAATGCATCGGAAAATTATGCCTTGGCAATTGCTCATTTATCCGAAATGATACGCCAAAATCGCACGCAAAATGTTGGTTTTGTTGCACCTTGGCCAACCGATGATCCGGGCATTAGTCGCAGGCAGGCTCGTGAAATTCAGCAAGCCTTGCTTCATCGTGGCTACAATATTGGCGCGGTAGATGGCATGATTGGTGATAACACGCGTCGTGCTATTCAAGACTTTCAACGCTCCCAAGGGGTTAATCCTGATGGGCGAGCGGGGCAAAAATTATACCGTATGTTGGTGAATGTCAATGTGGCACCACAAAGTTATACCCCACAAAGCTATGCACCGCAAAGCTATGCACCGCAAAGTTATACTCCGCAAAGCTATGCACCACAAAGCTATGCACCAAATAGCCATGGTGGTGGTGTGGTTACGCGTCTTGATGATGGGCGTGGCGTGATTATTTCTAAATAGATTTTTTAAATAAATTTAAAAACTTACGACAATAAAACTTAAGAAAAAATCCACTTGGCGGTGGATTTTTTTGTTGTTGCATTTTAAATTTATGGGCTAAAACTCATGAAGCGGTTTGTAAAATCTCAACGGCACCGTGATCGTCGCAATGATCGCCATGTTGGTGATGCAAACGACCGTTTACGATGTAGTCAATGTGATCGCCGTGTGGTACGGCTTCATGTCCGCAACTGTCATTGTGTACATGATCGCCACAGTTAAATTTATGGTTGCATGTATTTGGGTTTTGTGCGTTAACGTCTAGGGTGTGCTCGTCTACATGATCGCCATGCATATGGTGCAAATGTCCATCGTGTAGATAGTCAATGTGATCGCCGTGTTTGAGGGCTGTGTGTCCACAATTTTCGCCGTGTTGGTGATCGTGATTGGCATGAATACTACAGCTCATGATGTTTTTCCTTTGTTGATTGAGATGATTGGTTAATATCTTAGTAATAATTTGGCAACAATGAAGCAAAAAATTAAATTTTGTAACGTTATATCATCACAAAAGTGAATATTTGTTTACTCTTGAGTGTATTCTAAGCCTATTTGTCAAATTTGTAAAGGCAAAAATGCAAAAAAATCCACCAAATTTGACGGATTTTTAGTTTAAAAACAAATAGTTATGTTATAACGTTTGCTTTTTTAGCAAATAATTTACCAAATTTGCCAATGCCAACGTTACATATTTGGATAGTTTGGGCCTCCGCCGCCTTCTGGGGCAACCCAGGTGATGTTTTGGGCGGGATCTTTGATGTCGCAAGTTTTGCAATGCACGCAGTTTTGGGCGTTAATTACAAATTTTGGCTTATCATTTTCATCGACAACCACCTCATACACGCCTGCAGGACAATAGCGTTGGGCAGGTTCGGCAAAGATTTTTAGGTTGCGTTTGATTGGCACATCAGGATTGGTTAAATGCAGATGACACGGTTGGTCTTCTGTGTGGTTGGTATTAGAAATAAATACCGAAGACAGTTTGTCAAAGGTAAGTTTGCCATCTGGTTTTGGATAATCGGGTTTAAACGCATGATCGGCACGTTCAAGCATCGCGTGATCTGGTATGTTATCGTGTATGGTAAAGGGTGTTTTGCCTTTAAAGACATGGTGTTCAATAAAACCAAACGCTCCACCGCCAAACACGCCCATACGGTGCATGGCAGGTGCGTGGTTACGGGCGGCGTGGGCTTCTTCAAACAACCACGAGTTTTTGAATTTTTCTTCGTAATCAGTAATTTCATCATGTTGACGGCCTGCCAAAATAGCCTCGTATACCGCCTCGGCTGCAAGCATACCTGATTTGATAGAAGTGTGCGTACCTTTTAGTTTGGCAGGGTTTAAAAAGCCTGCATCATCACCGACCAATACTCCGCCTGCAAAGCTAAGTTTTGGCAATGAGTTTAAGCCTCCTTTTGCCAATGCTCTTGCTCCGTAAGACAAACGCTTGCCACCAGTTAAAATATTGGCAATCAAAGGGTGAGTTTTTAGGCGTTGCAATTCATCAAAGGGCGATAAATAGGGATTTTCATAGGATAAATCCAATGCCAAACCAAACGAAACTTGGTTGTTTTCATCAAAATACAGCCACCAACCGCCCATAGTGCCTGTTTCACTCAAAGGCCAGCCTGTACCGTGCAATACAACGCCTTGTTCATGTTTGGCAGGGTCAATCTCCCACAATTCTTTTAAGCCTATGCCATAATGTTGTGGATCTTTACCCTCGGCCAAATTAAAACGGCTAATCAAGCGCTTGCCTAAATGTCCGCGACAACCCTCGGCAAATATGGTGTATTTGGCAAGCAACTCATAGCCCGGTTCAAAACTAGGCTTGGCTTCTTGTTTGGCATTTACGCCCATATCACCTGTAACAATTCCTTTTACCGAGCCGTCATCATTATATAAAATATCTGCTGCTGCAAAACCCGGAAACATCATCACTTCCAATTCTTCAGCTTGATTGGCAAGCCAACGCACCAAGTTGCCAAGCGAGATGATATAATTGCCCTCATTGTGCATGGTTTTTGGTACAATATTGTCAGGAAATTGACGAAATTTTGTGGCATTTTTTAGCATATAAACGCGATCTTGCTTTACCGCAACGTTAACAGGGGCGTTTTTTTGTTGCCAATCAGGGATTAACTCATTTAAGGCACGTGGCTCCATCACCGCTCCTGATAGAATATGAGCCCCAAATTCTGATCCTTTTTCTACCACGCACACGCTAAAATCAGGGTTGCCTTTTTCAATTGCCAATTGACGTAAGCGAATCGCCGCTGCAAGCCCCGACGGCCCTCCGCCCACCACGACGACATCAAATTCCATCTGTTCACGCTGAATTTCTTGCATATAAACTCCTAACAATCATCTACTGGCAAAAGCTGGCAAATGTTGATTGTTTTATTGATAAAAATAAATATGGTTGATAAAATCAAATCTTGTCAAAATTTTACTATTATAAAACAAAAGTCATCTAAACAATATAGCCAAATATTGTCAAATCTGGGTAAAAACTTACAAAAAATTAGCAATCTTTTTGTCAATTAACCTAAAAAATTGGTGAAAAATCGGTTAAAATATACAACAAATATCCAATAAACCAAACTTAACAAAAATTCATTGTTAATATTTAATAAATACAGTTATTTGTTTTTAATAAGAATAATTGGCTAATTTTTGGAAAAAATTAATATGAAACAAGAGGTTATCACACAATTACAAAATTTTTCGATCGATAAAAACAACCAACAAAAAACCCTGCCTTTGGAAAAATGGCAACCACAATTTTGTGGCAAGATGGATTTGGTTATCAAAGCCAATGGCGAATGGTGGCATGATGGACAAAAAATGACTCGCCAGTCAATGATTGATCTGTTTGCCAGTGTGTTGTGGGCGGAAATTGATGAGGACAATCAGATACGCTATTTTTTAAAAACACCCGTAGAAAAAGTGGCAATTTGTGTAGAAGATGCTCCGCTATACATTGTAAATATTGAACAAATTCAAGCAAAAAACCAAACTTTTTTGCAATTTACCACGGCTCAAGGCGAGGTTGTGATTGCGGATAAACAACACCCAATTAGCCTTGGTTTGCCTTTTGCCAATGTTGCACCACATCAAGCCAATCAAGCCTACATTAAGGTAAAAGAGCAGGGCGGTTCGGTGTTGTATGGATTGATTCCGCGTTCGTTGTTTTATCATTTGGTGGCAATGGGCGATTGTCGCGAAAATTTGCAAGGACAGACGGTTTTAAGATTGCAAAGCGGAGATTGTCAATTTGAGTTGTTGGGTTGATTGATTAAATAAAATAATAAATCATCGGCTAAAGTTTAGAAAAATATGATAATTTTTAGAATGCTAGCGCAAAGCATAAAACTAGCGTAAAATAAGCATCTTTAATGGGTGGTTTTAGCAAAAACCTGCGAATAGCAACCTGCGAATAACAATGGGTAATAACGCATGATGGGTGATAACGCATGACAATAGCACAAAGAGCTGCTTTACCGATAGGTGTGTTTGATTCAGGCGTGGGAGGCTTGTCGGTGTTTGCTCATTTAAGCCAACAGTTGCCCTATGAAAACTATATTTATTTGGCGGATACGTTAAATGTGCCTTATGGATCAAGACAAAGTGATGATATCCGTGAATTAACGGTAAACGCGGTGGATTTTTTGGTAAAAAAAGGCTGTAAATTGGTTGTCATTGCCTGTAACAGTGCATCGGCGTATGGCCTACAAGCGGTACGTGAACATTTTAGGGATTTGCCAATTGTGGGGCTTGTGCCTGCGTTAAAACCTGCGGTTTTTGCCACAAAAACCAAGCAAGTGGCCGTATTGGCAACCCCTGCGACATTGCACGGTTGTTCGTTAAATAACCTGATTGACAAGTTTGCCACACCCAATGCGGTTACCGTGCATAAATACAGTTTGGCAAGTCTTGTGCCTTGGATTGAATCGGGCATGCCAACTCAACACCAAGCGGTGATTGAGCTTGAGGGGTTGTTAAGCGAAATTCAACAAAAAAATGTAGATGAGTTGGTATTGGGTTGTACGCATTTCCCTTTTTTTAAGCCGTATTTGACAACAAAATGGCAAACGTTATTTGCAGATTTACCGTTGCATATGATTGATTCAGGGCAAGCGGTTGCAAGGCATGTTAAATCATTGTTGGTTATGCAAAATTTAGAAAATAATAACACCGAGCATCAGTCGCTCCAATTTTTTAGCACAGCAGATTCAGTTGGGTTAAAACAAGTGGCAAGCTGTTTGTTAAATCAATTTGACAGTAAGATTTTGATTGATTTTTATCAGGCTTAACACCATATAAAACGGTTGACAAAAGATTATCAGCATAACCAAATACAGCCAAAAACAAGAAAAGCAAAAACAACCAAAAGTAAAGCAGAACCAAAAGTAAAACGAAAATACAACAAGTGAGGGTATTGTGCCTATAAAACAGCGTTACCATGTTCATGTTTGTTTGGTGCGAAATGAACATCCAGAATTTGAGAATGCGTTGCAACTTGCCTTGTCGGAGCATTATTTTTTGACGTGGGATTTGATTGCACATCCGATACAGTTTATGGATTATAGCAAACAACAGATCGATCGATGTGATTATTTGATTTTTGCATTGGGCAATGGTTATGGACATTTAAGTCCATCAGGTGTGAGTAATTTGCACTTAAGTTATATTTATGCACGCACCAAAAACAAGCCGATGTTGGCATTGATAAAAGCCCAAACTCCTGCGTTTGAATATTCGCGCCAACGTTTGGATTTGGCGGCATTGATTGAAAAAGAACTGGGTTCGCACGCTATTTATTTTCAGCGCAGTCAAGAGGCTATGTCTGCGTGTAAACAGTTGCTCCAAACATTGTCAGATCAATATCCAACCGCAGGGTGGGTGCGCACCAAAAGCATGAATTCACCAATTCGTCAAGCCACGCTTTTGCGTCCAAAAACCTTAACCAACAGTGCCGTTTCTGCCAAACAATCGCAAGATAAGATTGTTATTAAGCGTGATGATGTTGTGTTGGTGAACTATTCAGCCCACGCTTATCAAGGAGGTAATTTGCAAGATTTGGTGGCAGCGCATACCTTTACATGGGGCGAGGTATTGGATTTATTAACGGTTTTGCCACAGCCGTTTAGTAATGACATGATGCTAAAACAACTCAATGACTCGCTAAGAGGTTTGGCATTGACAGAAGCAACGAAAACCTTGCCTAATGTACACGCTGTTTCGCGGTGCCAAATCAATGCAGTGGATTTTCAATGGTTAAAAAAACAATTGGTCGCCAGCGGTTGGTTAATTTTAGCCAAAGAAGAGCACAGTATCCGTGAATTATGGCGCGTAAAACCACATTAAAGTTTGTGTAAATAAGGAATAATCATGCAACATTTCACCAAAGAAGCCAATATTTTGGAGCAAGAGATTGATGATTTGACAGAAACCATGCATAAAGTCGCTAAGTTTCGCACCCTAGAGGAGCAAGTGGCGGATATGAAACGTCGCGGTATTGAACCAAGCGAAAGTTATGAACAATGGGATAATGAACAAGACGAAGATGAATAACTTGATTTAGATTTATTATTTAGATTTATTACATTGATTAAATTGTATTGATTAAAAATCGTTAAACAACTGTAGGAAACTTATGGCCCAATACATCTACACCATGAACAAGGTGTCCAAAATTGTTCCCCCAAAACGTGAAATTTTAAAAGACATTTCGCTCTCGTTTTTCCCGGGTGCTAAAATCGGCGTGCTGGGCTTAAACGGAGCGGGCAAATCCACGTTGCTTAAAATCATGGCAGGCGTGGACAAAGATTTTAACGGCGAAGCCCGCGCTCAAGCCGGCATAAAAATCGGCTACCTTGCCCAAGAGCCACAGCTTGACCCCAATAAAGACGTGCGTGGCAACGTAGAAGACGGCGTGCGTGAAGCCTTGGACGCCCTAGAGCGGCTCAACCAAATTTACGCCGAATACGCAGAACCCGACGCCGATTTTGACAAATTGGCGGCCGAACAAGGCAAAATGGAAGACATCATTCAAGCGTGGGACGCCCATAATCTTAACACGCAATTAGAAAAAGCCGCCGATGCCTTGCGTTTGCCGCCGTGGGATGCCGATGTTAATAAATTGTCAGGCGGTGAAAAACGCCGTGTTGCTTTATGCCGACTGCTGTTGTCAAAACCCGACATGTTGTTATTGGACGAGCCAACCAACCATCTAGATGCCGAAAGCGTGGCGTGGCTTGAGCGGTTTTTAAAAGATTATTCTGGCACGATTGTGGCAATTACCCACGACCGCTACTTTTTGGACAACGTTGCCGAGTGGATTTTGGAGCTTGACCGCGGCTACGGCTACCCGTATCAAGGCAATTACACCGAGTGGCTTGAGCAAAAAAATAAACGCCTAGAGCAAGAACAAAAACA
Organism: Moraxella macacae 0408225; assembly: GCF_000320365.1. Lineage (GTDB taxonomy): Bacteria > Pseudomonadota > Gammaproteobacteria > Pseudomonadales > Moraxellaceae > Faucicola > Faucicola macacae. The sequence goes on along the minus strand of NZ_ANIN01000001.1, from coordinate 347,063 downwards.
AGAAGAAGCCTTTGCCAAAGCCCTAAAACAAGAGCTTGAGTGGGTGCGTAAAAATCAAAAAGGGCAACAAGCCAAATCCAAATCCCGCCTAGAACGCTTTGAAGAAATGAACTCGCGCGAATTTCAGCAGCGTAACGAAACCGCCGAGATTTACATTCCGCCAGGGCCACGCCTTGGCAACAAAGTCATCGTTGTGGACAACATTTCAAAATCGTTTGGCGACCGCTTATTGTACGAAAATTTATCCTTTACCGTGCCACCGATGGCAATTGTTGGCATCATCGGGCCAAATGGGGCGGGCAAAACCACGCTGTTTAACATGATTACGGGCAAAGATACGCCCGATACAGGCTCGGTGGAAGTTGGCGAATCGGTGAAAGTGGCGTATGTTGGGCAAGTGCGTGATGAATTGGACGATAAAAAAACCGTGTGGGAAGAAGTATCCGACGGGCTTGATATGATTACCGTTGGCGATTATACCACGCCAAGCCGTGCGTACATTGGGCGGTTTAATTTTAAAGGGCAAGACCAGCAAAAATTGGTTGGCAGTTTGTCGGGCGGTGAGCGTAACCGTTTGCAACTTGCCAAAACGCTCAAACAAGGGGCAAATGTGCTGCTGCTTGACGAGCCGTCTAACGATTTGGACGTAGAAACCTTGCGTGCATTAGAAGAAGCGGTGCAAGTTTTCCCGGGAACTGTGATGGTGGTTTCGCATGACCGCTGGTTTTTAGACCGCATTGCCACGCATATTTTGGCGTTTGAAGACGAAGGCCCTGTGTGGTTTGATGGCAATTATTCAGAATACGAGGCGTATCGCAAAAAGCAATTGGGGGCAGATGCCGAGCCGAAGCGGATGAAGTATAAGAAGATTGGGGGGTAAAGTTTAGTTGGATTTGCAAAGAGCATATGAATGCGTTTGATAATATTGCCAAATGCCAAATTTGTGTGGATTTGGACAATACGTTGGTTTTTGCCGATGAAGCCAACAATCAAGCGTATTTGTATGCAATTAATCAGTTGTTGCCGCATATCCAATTTGGTTATGATGGGCGTATTACAAAAGCGGTTGTCCTAAAAGAATTACCGCATTTGCCTACTGATACTTTAAATGCAATCATTGCGTTAAAAAAGGCGTGTTTTTTTGATTTTATACATTTAACCAAGGTTAATTTTTACTTGCTTAATGGTTTTTTATTGGATAATATGGGATTTTTAGGCAACAATACTTTGTATTTGACCAGTTGTGGAGATAGGAGCAGAGTTCGGCAAGTGTTAAAATATCATAAATTAGATGGCTTTTTTGATAACATAATCTGCAATGAGCGTAAATTTGAAACAGTCTGTAATTTTGTTCAAAATATTGACAGAATTAAAGTATATGATAACGATATTCAACAATTAACTTTAGCTTACCAGTTAGGATTTAAAAAGAGTAATTTATTTTTAGTAGACAAGGAAATTGTCAGCGGACTGGCGCTTGGTTGTGATACCATTGCCCATGACCAAGCCCTTAGAACCAAAACCAATGTATTTGGTGATAGAAAGGGTACGACAATAGCCATTTTACCCAGTACACTTGCCAATATTACCCCAATACGATTTAAATCGGCAAATTATTACAGAAAATTATCCAGTTGCCATTATTGATTTAAGTAATTTTGAGAATTCTATCAATAAACTGTTGTCAGCAAATGTAAATAAAAGTACAAATGCAACAGCTAAGATAAATGAGCCTGTTCAACAAGATTTATTTTAGATTATTTATAACTATTTGTTTTATTAAGCGACAATCAAACACCAAATAATGTATTATTTAGTGTATTATAACGGTTTTCTTGGTTGATTTTATGACACAAATTAGTAAAAGCCAGTTGTTTGTAGTAGATGGTTTTTTAATCCAAAATCTCTTTGACATCTACTGGCAGTTTTGTTACCAATAATTGATCGATTTTGTAATTGTCAATATCCACCACTTCAAATTTATAATCTTCATGTTCAACAAAATCCGCAGGGCGTGGAATTTTGCGCAATTTAAACATCATAAACCCTGCGATGGTTTCATAATTATCCCAATCAGGGAAATTTTCAATATTGAGGGCGTGCATCACATCTTCAATCGGTGTTACGCCATCAATTAACCATGAGTGTTCATCACGGCGGATAATTTGTTGTTCGTCATCAGCAAGTGCCACCCAATCACCCATGACAGTCATCATGATATCCGATAGCGTAATGACACCCACTACCAATGCGTATTCATTCATCACCACAGCAAATTTTTCTTTACTGGATCGAAACCTATCTAGCAACTCGGACAATTTTAACGTGTCAGGAATGATTAACACGGTGCGCATACCGGTTTCGCTTAGCTGAATTTGGTTTTGATTGTTCATTAATTTAACCAAAATATCTTTGGTATCTACATAACCGATTATTTGATCAATGGTATTGCCACATACCAAAAATTTAGAGTATGGATAATCGGCAATTTTTTGGCGAATGCTGTCTGCTGATTCGCCCGAGGTAAAAAATACCACATCTTCACGCAAGGTCATACTGGATGCCACGGTGCGTTCTTCAAGCTCAAACACGTTTTCAATAAAATGCTGTTCTTGTTGTAATACCACGCCCGCCTGTGCACCTGCATCTACGATCGCCGATACATCATCAAAGGTAATGTTTTCTTCGCGAATGGTATTGACCTTAAAAATGCGAAAAATGAGATTGGCAAGTCCATTGATAATCCACGCAAGTGGCTTACACAGTTTAATCACCCATAGCACAGGGTTAATTACCGCAAGCGAGGCTTTTTCAGGATTAATCATTGCCAAGCGTTTTGGTATTAAATCAGCAAACAAAATAAACAGCAAGGTTACAATTGAAAACGAGGTGATAAATGCTATGTTTTCTAGCCAAACCCCTTGGTAAAATTTTGCAATAAAATCTTTAAAATAAGGGCGTAACGCAGACTCACCTACCGATCCTCCCAAAATTGCCACCGCATTTAGGCCAATTTGTGATGTGGCAAAAAATTCAGCCGAGTGTTCTTGTAACTGTAAAATTTTGTCAGCGCGTGTATCACCGCTTTCAGACAGCAGCTTAAGTTTGATGCGTCTTGCCCCTGCCAGTGCAATTTCTGAGATGGAAAAAAAACTTGAGGTTAAAATTAATACCAAAATAATAATGGAAGTTTCAAATAAATTCACATGACACCTGTAAGTTGATCTTTTTAAGTCAATCGGTTTTATTGGTATAAAATAACACGGTTTTACAAAAAGTGGCTTTATTTTTTGTTAATTTTGGTTTATGAATAGTGAGTTTTACTTATGAGTGTTTTGGTTATTAATTCAAAATAACTTCAAGCACGAATTTTGTGCCAATAAAGGCAATACCAAGCAACACCACACCATACAATGTCATATTGCTTGCTTTTATCCCACGCCAGCCATAACGCCAATGTCCAAACAACAACAGCCCAAACACAAGCCACGACAGCACGCTAAACGCGGTTTTGTGTGCCAAATGTTGCCCCAATAAATCACGCGTATCCATAAACCCCAATCCAAGCGAAGCCGATAGCAGTACAAAACCTAAGGTTATCATGTCAAACAGTAGGTTTTCCATGTCTTGTAACGCGGGCAGTTTTGCCACCCAGATACGATGAATGGTTTGGTGTTTTAACTCACGAATTTGTAAACGCAGGATCACCGCTTGTACTGCAGACATAAACAAAATGGAATAAGCAGCCAAAGCTAACAAAATATGCCCTTGCAAAATCGCACTCATATCAGTCAAAGGCTGATACGGTGCTTTGCCAAAATAACCAGTCAATACCCCTATCAATGCCAAAGGTGCAGCAAAAACCCCAAAAGGCAAAATTGCCCGATACCAACTAAATCCCCAATAAAACAACAACATAAATAGGCTTGTAAGCGAGATCATGTTAAACAAATTAAAATTTAGCCCATATAAGGTAATAATTTTAGGTAATAATATCCCTGCGTGTGCCAACGAACCAACTGCCAAAAACCCAAGCGTTACGCCTTTATGAATGGGTTTTTGTAAACTTAACGCCCATATTAAATAAACACTGATTAACACATAGCACACAAGCGATAAAATTAGCAGTAAAAACACGAATTTTTCCCCAAAAGTAGTTTGATTGTGTTAAAATCTTATTATTCTAACAAATTTAAACGAAATAATCGGCTATTTTATCAGTATTTTATTGGCAGTTTGACAAAATTTTGCATAAAATATTTTGCATAAAATTTAGCGATTGTTTTTATAAACAGCTTAAAAGACAAAGAAGCTTAATACAGAAACTTAACAAGAGAAACTTATGTTTGAAACTTTAACCGAACGCTTATCGACCAGTCTGCGCAATGTAGCAGGCACAGGGCAGTTGACCGAAGATAATATCAAAGATACTTTGCGCGAAGTGAGAATGGCACTTTTAGAAGCAGATGTCGCCTTGCCAATTGTGCGTGATTTTGTGGCACGTGTCAAAGAGCAAGCCCTTGGCCAAGAAGTGCTAAAAGAGCTTAATCCGGGGCAGGCTTTTGTCAAAATCGTGTATGATGAATTAACCGAAATGATGGGCAGCGAAAACCAACAGCTTGAATTAACTGGCAAACCGCCCGTCATTTATTTAATGGCCGGTCTTCAAGGGGCGGGTAAAACCACAACCACAGGTAAATTGGCAAAATATTTACAAGATCGCCATCAGAAAAAAGTCATGTTGGTATCGACCGACGTATACCGTCCTGCTGCAATTAAGCAGTTGCAACAAGTGGCCGAACAAGTGAGGGCAAGTTTTGTGCAATCACACGCTGATGAAGATCCAATTGACATTGCCAAACGTGCTATTGAACAAGCCAAAAACCAATATCAAGATGTATTAATTATTGATACGGCGGGGCGTTTGCATGTTGATGATGAAATGATGAATGAGATTAAAGCCTTAAGCACTCAAATCAATCCAACCGAAATACTGTTTGTGGTCGATTCAATGACCGGACAAGATGCCTCAAATACCGCCAAAGCCTTTAATGACGCTTTACCCTTGACAGGCGTGATTTTAACCAAAACCGACGGTGATGCTCGAGGCGGGGCGGCGTTGTCGGTGCGTGCAATTACAGGCAAACCGATTAAATTTTTGGGGCGTGGCGAAAAACTAGAAGCCTTAGAACCGTTTCACCCGGAGCGTGTGGCACAGCGTATTTTGGGTATGGGCGATGTGTTGTCGCTTGTAGAAGAAGTTGAAAACAAAATTGACCGCGAAAAAGCCGAACGCATGGCAAAAAAAATCCAAAAAGGCGGTGAATTTGATCTTGATGATTTATTAACTCAATTCCAACAAATGCGTAATTTGGGCGGTATGGCAGGCTTTCTCGATAAAATGCCAGGTATGAGTGGGGCGGACATTCAAAGGGCGGTACAAGAGGCAAAGCCTGAAGAAAAAGTAAAAGAAATGGAGGCATTGATCCATTCTATGACTCCATTTGAACGCCAAAATCCTGACAAAATTAATCCAAGTCGCAAACGGCGCATTGCTGACGGTTCGGGCAAAACCATTCAAGATGTCAATGCTTTGTTAAAACAACACAAACAAATGGCAAAAATGATGAAAATGTTATCCGATCCATCAGGAATCAGTAAAATGATGCGTGCTGTACAAGGCTTAACCAAAGGCATGAGTGGAGGAGGTGGTCCATTGTTTGGTGGCAATCAAGCCTCACAGCCAGCACCCGTTATCGGACAAAACCCCATCATGGGACAAAACCCTGATACAAACAGTGTGAATGCCAATTTGGCAAACCTACCAGCACCAAAGTTTAAAACGCGTTTTTAAGCGTGCTTTAATTTTGGATAGTTTTTAATTTTGAATTGTTGTATGGTATAAAAAAGCGTATCTAAAAGTTGATACGCTTTTTGGATTTTTAGCCCTTTATTGCATTGCCCCAAATTGGCACAACCAATTGCATCAAAGGCTTTAGTAGTTTTACATTACAAGCAAACACAGAACCTGTCGTCATTGCGTTATGAGCACCTGTATGGTCAACCACCGTACCGCGAGCTTCACTGACAATCAGTTCGCCTGCACAAATATCCCACGGTTTGATAGACATTTCAAAATACCCATCTACACGGCCACTTGCAACATACGCCAAATCCAATGCTGCAGAACCTAAGCGTCTGACTTGTCCGCCTTGTTCGCAGACTTTTTGTAAAGTTTCAAAATGCTCTTTGGCATACGAATGAATACCATCGTGGTAATTGCGTTCTAATGGGTGCCCGGTGGTAAAAAAACCGCCTTGAATGGTTTTGTGTTCACTCACACTGATACGGCGTCGGTTGAGCCTTGCTCCTTTGCCACGACTGGCGGAAAATACTTCATCACGCACAGGATCATAGATGACGGCGTGTTCGGTTACACCGTTTTTTTGCACGCCAATAGATACGCAAAAATGTGGCAAACCATGTACAAAATTATGCGTACCATCTAAAGGATCAATCACCCAACACCAGTCTTTATCGTTGCCTTTGCCCTCTTGTAAACCGAATTCTTCACCCAAAAATGTATGATTTGGATAACTTTCTCTTAACGTTGCAATAAGCAATTCTTCACTGTAACGATCAATTTGAGTTACCAAACCATCAAGGCCTTTGCTTTCAATGGTTAGTTCAATTTTATGACGATTTAAGTGGGTATTTAAAATCTCATTGCCTACTTTTTGGGCAGCACGTACTGCCATAACGACCATTGGTTCCATATAGTTACCTTAAACTTTAAAATGATTTACAAAAACGATTATAAAAAACAATCGATGAAAAACAATCAAAACAACTAATTATCTAAAAAACGTGTGATTTTTGCTACCACGCCATCTACATCAAGCCCACAATACGCAAGCTGTTCACTGTGGCTGCCATGCGGTATAAATTTATCATCAATGCCGATATTTAGCACATTTGGCACAGGGCCTTTGTGCGTTTTTGCGAGGATATATTCGTTCACACTGCTGCCTGCACCACCCATCAATTGGTGCTCTTCTAGGGTAATAATGCGATAGTTGTCATCAATCAGTGTGTCAATCAGTTTGCTATCAAGTGGTTTTACAAATCGCATATTATAAACTGAAAATTGGGTTTTGGGGGAATTTTTCGCGATAATTTCGCACGCTTGTTTTGCGTTTTTAAGCATTGAACCAAAGGCAAGTAGGGCAATTTTTTCATTAACTGATTGATTTTTATCGTTAAATTGACAATCGAGCACCGCTTTACCTATGGTAAAATTTTGTGCATTGTTCGTAAGATTTTTATCAATTGCCACGCCTATACCGCACCCTCTGGGATAACGCACCGCGGCCACGCCTTGGTACTGATAGCAGGTGTTTAGCAGTTGATAACACTCATTTTCATCACTTGGCACAGCGATGATGATATTTGGTATGCATCGCATAAAACTTATGTCAAATACGCCTGCGTGTGTTGCCCCATCTTCGCCAACAAGCCCCGCTCGGTCAATAGCAAAGGTAACATCTAGGTTTTGTAAAGCGATATCGTGAATCAGTTGATCGTAACCGCGCTGTAAAAAAGTGGAATAAATTGCCACAATGGGTTTAACGCCCTCGCATGCCATACCGCCTGCCAAAGTAATTGCGTGTTGTTCAGCAATGGCAACATCAAAATATTGGCTTGGGAATTGTTTGGCAAAATCCACCATGCCTGATCCTTCGGCCATAGCAGGGGTGATGGCCATGAGTTTTTTATCGGTTTTGGCGGTGTCGCATAAAAATTCACCAAAAATTTGTGAGTATTTTTTAATTTTTTTATCAGAGTTGCTTAAAGGTAAATTGGTGTTTTGGGTATCGTTTTTAGGCAATTTGCCAATTGCATGATAACCAATCGGGTCGTGTTCAGCAGGAGAGAATCCTTTGCCTTTTACAGTGTGGACATGCACCAAAACCGCACCTTTCATGGGTTTAATGCGTTCAAAAACTTGGGCTAATTTTACCACATCATGCCCATCAAATGGTCCAAAATATTGAAATCCAATTGCCTTGAATAAATTTTCAGGAAACATATTATCCGCAATTTTATTGGCAATTTTTTCGGGTAAATTGATAATTTGGGCAGGATTTGGCAAACCTTCGGCAAACTTTTCACCCAATTTTTCGCTAATTTTTTTTGGTAATTTGACTGATAAATCATCAAAAGCATCGCCGGCCATGTGCAAATAATGACGAATGCGCCGATCATCGCTGGAAATGGTGCGATGGGTGATAATTGGATTGCCAAATTTGTCAATATCTACCGCCAAACCGCGTTGCCAAAGCGTGGCTAAATGTTTGGAAAATCCACCCGTTGCTTGTGAAATAGACATGTCATTGTCGTTTAGCACCACGATAATATTGGCATTTTGTTGTATTGCATCGTTCATTGCCTCAAATGCCATGCCACCTGTCATTGCACCGTCGCCAACGATTGCCACCACGCTGTTGTTTTTGCCTTGATGTTGCATCGCAAGGCTCATGCCAAGCCCTGCAGAAATTGCTGTAGAGCTATGTCCTACGCCAAAAGTGTCGTATTTACTCTCGCTGCGTTCAGGAAAGGCGGTAAGGCCGTCCTTGTTGCGAATGCTGGTTAATTGCTCGCGCCGCCCTGTCAAAATTTTGTGTGGGTATGCCTGATGACCTACGTCCCACACAAGTTTGTCATTGGGTGCGTCAAAAACCTTGTGTAAGGCAATGGATAATTCCACCACGCCCAAATTTGCCCCAAAATGACCGCCACTTTGTCCAACCGAATACAGCAAAAACTCACGCAACTCATTGGCTAATTGCACCAAATTGTCATGAGAAAAATTCTTTAAATCATCAGGACTGTCTACTGTATCAAGCAGTGGCGTAATAGGGCGTACAGTTGGCAACTTGTGAAAAGTCGCTGCCGTGTTTTTGTTAAAATCATGTTTGTTAAAACTGTGTTTATTAAAATCATGTTTGTTAAAATTGGCATTTGGCATTGTGGTGTCTTTTAAAATGGTTTTGGCTGATTAAATTGGCTGAAATTAAGCGTACATGATAGCATTTTTTCACCCTAACTACATCTATTTGCGTGAAAAAATGCTGAATTTTGGTGTTTTCATAAGTTTTGTGCAAAACTTGGCAGTTGGCGGATTTTGCCTAGGTTGTATGCAAGCCTTGATTTTATAAAAAAAGTAACTATAAAAAGAGCAATTTTTGCATTTTGTTGGGGAAAATCGTGGCGTATCAATTTATCAGTCAAGCCAAATTACCAACCGCTCATGGGTTGTTTGACATTCATGTATTTGAAAACGAAGCAAAACAAGAGCATGTTATGCTTACAGTGGGGTTGCCTACCGATGAAAAAATTCCACTCGTGCGCATTCATTCAGAGTGCTTGACAGGTGATGCGTTTGGTTCGCTAAAATGCGACTGTGGGCCACAGCTTAACGCCACCATGCAGATGATACAAGCATACGGCTATGGGGCGATTTTATACCTACGCCAAGAGGGGCGTGGTATTGGATTGGTAAATAAAATCCGTGCGTATGCCTTACAAGATCAAGGGCATGATACCTTAGATGCCAATTTGTTGCTTGGACTTCCGGCCGATGCACGCACTTATGAAATGTGTCGTCCAATGCTTGATCATGTTGGAGTAACACAAGTCAAATTGATCACCAATAACCCAAATAAAGTCGATTATTTAACTAAAATCGGTGTGGCGGTTGTGGAACGAGTGCCACTGCTTGTGGGTGTCAATGATTTTAATCAAAATTACCTTGACACCAAAAAACAACGCATGGGGCATTTGTTTTAATTGCTAACTTGTGTTAATCATTATCTTTAATGTTAATCACTATCTTTAATAAAGCTAAAATCCCAAAAAATCTTAAATTTTAGGGATTTTTGTTTTGGCAAAAAAATAAACAAAGTTAGGCTAAACAAGGTTAAGCCAAACAACTAAGTTAGGTTAAACCCTTTCAATCACAGTGGCGATGCCTTGTCCAAGTCCAATGCACATGGTGGCAAGCCCGATTTGGGTGTCTTGTTGCTCCATGACGTTTAGGAGCGTGGTGGTGATTCTCGCTCCAGAACAGCCAAGCGGATGTCCAAGGGCAATTGCTCCGCCGTTGACATTGATGATGTCTTGCTTGTCAGCAATGCCAAGCCCTTTCATCACTGCTAAACCTTGAGCAGCAAAGGCTTCGTTTAGTTCAATGGTCTCAATGTCTTGTATGTTAAGGTTTGCTCGCTGTAATGCTTTTTGAGTGGCAGGCACAGGCCCATAGCCCATAATGGCGGCATCACAGCCTGCCACTGCCATGGAGCGGATTTTGGCTCTGGCGGTTAAGCCCAAATCTTTTGCCTTTTTGGCGGACATCACAAGCATCGCACACGCCCCATCGGATAACGCCGACGCGGTAGCCGCCGTTACCGTACCGTTTTTTGGATCAAACACAGGTTTTAAATTGGCAAAAGTGTCCAAATTGGCATCGGAGCGGATAACTTCATCAACGGTACAAAGCTGTAAATTGCCAGTTTCGTCATGTCCTTCCACGCCGACAATTTCATTATCAAAACGCCCATTAACCGTGGCGTCCCACGCTCGTTTGTGGGATTGTACGCCAAAAGCGTCTTGGGCTTCACGGCTGATGTTGTTCATACGTCCAAGCATTTCAGCGGTCAACCCCATCATGTTGGAGGCTTTGGCATAATATTTGGAGGCTTGTGGGTTTAAATCCACGCCGTGCATCATGCTCACATGCCCCATGTGCTCAACGCCGCCGATGACAAACACCTCGCCTTGATTGGTCATAATTTGGGCGGCTGCTGTGTGCAATGCCTGCATCGATGAGCCACACAGGCGGTTTACCGTTTGTCCGCCGGCGGTTTTTGGAATGCCTGCCAATAAACCGATATGCCGGCCGATATTCCAGCCTTGCTCAAGGGTTTGGTTTACCGCTCCCCAAATCACATCTTCTATCAAATTTAACTCAAATTCATTGCGTTTTAATAATTGGCGAACCACGGCGGCGGATAAATTGTCCGCACGCACATGACGAAACATGCCGTTTTTGGATTTTCCCATCGCAGAACGCACGCCGTCGACGATGACCACGTCGGTTGGGTTTAAAGTTGTCATATGATTATCCTTTTTCTTTAAAATTGCTTAAAACTAAATTGCTTTAAAATAAATTGCTTTAAACTTAAAACTTGGTAAAAAGAACTTAGTAAAAAGTTTTACCTTCTTTTGCCATTTGTCGCACCAAATCAGGGGCTTCATACGCCTTGCCAAGATGGGCGTATTTGTCGCAAAGGGATAGGTAATTGTCAAGCCCTAATTGGTCAATGTAGCGACAAGGCCCACCACGAAACGGCGGAAAACCTAGCCCCATCAGCATCGCCATATCCGCTTCGGCAGGCGTGGCTACGATGTTATCTTCTAAGCAACGCACGGTTTCGTTACAAAATGCCAGCATCATGCGGTCAATGATTTGTTCATTGCTAAAGTTTTGTTTGTTGTTTTGATTGTCGCTGTTTGGATTGTCTTGTACGTCTTTTAACAATTGATAAGTATTGTCATCAACGCTTTTTTTGGGTTTGCCTTTTTTGTCGGTTTCGTATTTATAAAAGCCAAGCCCATTTTTTTGTCCCAAGCGGTCATGTTCAAACAAATGGGCAATGCTGCCTTTAAAATCAGGTTTCATGCGATCGGGGAAGCCTTCTGCCATCACCGCTGCCCCGTGCACGCCCGTGTCAAGCCCCACCACGTCCATCAAATACGCAGGGCCCATCGGCCAGCCAAATTGTTCCATTGCTTTGTCAATTTGGACAAAATCCGCCCCTTGTTTGATGAGTAAATCAAACGCTCCAAAATACGGAAACAGCACCCGATTGACCAAAAACCCCGGGCAATCATTCACCACAATGGGGGTTTTACCCATTTTTTGGGCTAGGGCAACCGTAGTGGCAATTGCTTGTTCAGACGATTGTTCACCACGGATAATCTCAACGAGTGGCATGCGATGCACAGGGTTAAAAAAGTGCATGCCAACAAAGTTTTGTGGGCGTTTTAATGCTTTTGCCAATTGGGTGATGGAAATGGTGGACGTGTTGGACGCCAAAATACAGTCATCGGTTACCAAATCTTCCACTTCTGTTAACACAGCGGTTTTTACCTTTGGATTTTCAACCACAGCTTCGATGACGATGTCAGTTGTGCCAAAGTCGCCGTAATTGAGCGTGGGGCGAATTTGGCTTAAAGTTTGCCCCATTTTGGCGGCGGTTAATTTGCCACGTTCCACTTGTTTGGCTAATAATTTAGCCGCTTCATTCATGCCAAGCTCAAGCTGCTCGGGTTTGATGTCTTTCATGATAATAGGTAAGCCTTGACTTGCGGCTTGATAGGCAATGCCACCGCCCATAATCCCTGCTCCTAAAACGGCCGCCTGTTGGATATCATGGGCGTTTTGGGCGTGTTTTTTGGCTAATTTTTTTACCGCTTGGTCGTTTAAAAATACCCCAACCAACGCCGTGGCCTGGTTAGTTTTGGCGGCTTTGGCAAAATTGGCAGCTTCTATGTCAATTGCCTTATCACGGGGCAAATTGACGTGCTGCTCGATGGCGTCAATTGCCAAGGCAACAGCAGGGTAGTGTTTTGGATTGGCTTTGGCAAAAATCACCGCTTTGGCTGAATTAAACGCCATGGATTGCTCAAGTTGATTTAATTTGACAGGATTTAATTTTTCTGCCACGCGTCCTTGCCAATCCAAGTCGCCCTTGATACATTTTTTTACCAAATCAATGGCGGCTTGCTCAAGGTTTTGTTCACTCACAACCGCATCGACAAGCCCAATTTTTAACGCTTCCATTGGTTTTAAAGGCTTGGCGGTGGCAATCAGCTCTAAAGCATTGTCAATGCCAATAATGCGTGGGGTACGCACGCTGCCACCAAAACCTGGGAAAATCCCTAAACTTATCTCAGGCAGCCCAATGCTTGCGGTATCGCTTATCACCCGATAATCACACACCAAAGTCATCTCACAGCCGCCGCCCAACGCCGCTCCATTGATGGCACACACTTTTGGATAGGGCAAATCTTCAAAACGGTTAAAGATTTTGTTAATGTCAACAATCCAATCTTTAACCACCGCTTCATCTTGAGAAAAATAATCCAAAAATTCGGTGATATCCGCCCCTGCGATAAACACTTTTTTGCCACTCGTGACAATTAGCCCTTTGATATCGGGAGATTTTTCTAAGACACTCACTGCTTGGTCAAAGTCTTGATCGGTGGCTTTGTCAAATTTGTTGACGGATTCGGTTTGGTTGTCAAAGTGCAGCTTAACAATACCATCATCAAGGCGTGATACCGTGATACTGTTTGATTTATAGAGAATTTGGCTCATATCCTTCGTCCTTTTTTGGTTGCAGTTAAAAAATTGCTTATTGTGAAAAAATTGGTTGTCGTGAAAAAGATAAAGTCGCTATAGTTTAGGTTATTTTTGGGCTAAATTGGGCGATGTCAAATGACTGATAAGTCAGTTTTTGCTTATTTTTGCAATGCTCGCTCTCTAATCACAGTCAAATCATCATCTATCAATAACTCACCGTTTAAAAACACATCTTGCAAAAGGTTGTTATGTTCAGCCAGTTCATCTTCACGTACCGTCATATAACTGCCTTGGTGATGTACCAATGCCAACCGTCCACGCTTGCTGCGTTTGCTTACGCTTGTGATCGGATCTTTATAAACATCGCGCCAATAGCCGTCCACTCTGGCACTGCTGGTTTTCATTGCCCAGCCTAAGGTATCACGATTTACCTGCTGTAATAAACCGCCGCCCATACCAAATGCCAAATTGTCAAGGCTAAATCCGGCCTCTAATACCGCATCAATGATTTTGCCAATACTGCTTGGATTAATGCCATCGCCTTGAATCAATCGCACATAATTTGGCAATATTTTGTAGCCTTTGCTGTTAATGGTTGTGCCAAATTTTGCTCCAAGGCGTTGCAAGGCCTCGCGCACAACTTTAATCGGATCGCCACTGTCAGGACGAATGACAAGCGTGCCACCCATGGTTTCAATTTGTGATTTTAATTCATTGCCCCAAATGTTATCAATGGCCTTCCACAGATCGTAACTGTCGCTTACCACTGCCACAGTCTGACCTTGACCGCCAAATTGCTTGAGCATATTGGCATACGCATCGGCTTCAAATTCACGTCCCCACGCAGTCATGGTACTATGTTCGGCCGCAGGAATGGAAAAACCCGCCAGTGTGTCTTTCATGCCATACCAACGACTGGCTGCCACCAAAGCAACCACAGTATCCGTTCCCAAAAAATTAATCAAATGTGCCAAACCGCCAAGCCCTGCTGATTCAAGGCTTGAGACGCCTCTTGCACCAAAATCGTGCAGTTTAAACGCCAACCCATCTAAATTATCCGCGGATTTTTCTAAGCCTGCCTTAATAATCTGTTTACAATAATATGACAAACTTGCCACAGTAGACGGATACCAAACCGCTCGCAACAACGACGTTTCTATATAACTGGTTAACCAATAAAATTCAGGATCGGTGTTCACCACTTGGCATAGCACTTGCCCGGTTGGAATAACCATGCCCTCGGGTATTGCCTGAATGCGCAGTGGCAAAAATCCGCCGTGTTTTTCGATCAAGCGTTGCCAACCTGTTTGGTTAAACGGCACGCCATGTGCCTGAAAAATGATTTTCGCTTCGTCAATATTAGATTGGCTAATCGGTTTTGTTAAATATTCTTTAATAAAGGCTTGCAATCCAAAAAACATCACGCTCTCAAAACTGTTTTGTCCGCCACGTGCTTCTATATAGCTAGAAACGTACTCGGTATTTGGCGGGTATTGTTGCCAATGCGATGTTTTGTAGCTGTCTGTGTTTAAAATAAAGTTGTGAAAATTGGAACTAAACATACAGAACTCCTCTGTTATGGTAAAAGCCTGTTATGGCAAAAGCCGAAAAATTGTCTGTCAATCTGGGCTAAAAATTTTGTTTAAGTTAAATAAACCAAACTTCTGTCTGACTGCTTAACTGCTTAAAACGCTCTTTAATGTTGGTTTTATCACTGTCATTGACAATGGCTCGTTCACTGGTAACAAATTTGTGTGGTTTGAGTTTGACAATTTCATTCACCATAGCCGTGTCAATATAATCCATACTGGCAACGATCAGATTTTCGTCATTGCCAACTTGATAAACTGGGTGGTTGTTTATTTCAATGCTGACAATTGGCAAGGATAACGAAACACCAATGTCCAATAAAAACTGAAACAACAAATCCTCTGCTGTGCGATCCGGTTTAATATTGTCAATCAGATCAACCAACATTTCTTGCGTGTATTCATGCGGATAATAATACACATCACGCATGTTGGTGGTGTCAATTTTTAATACGCGAAAACCTGTATCTAGGTGGCTTAAATCTTTATCCTGATTATCGGCTTTGATTTTTGCTCTGGCTCTACGGATACGCTCTTTTGAAATATCGGCGATATTGGCAAAACCTGCTTTATAGGCTTCGGATTTTTCATCGGTGGCCTCTGGTATCTGCACCATGATAAATTTACGCTTACCGCCGTCTTCTGCGTTAAGCTGCATAACCGCGTGGGCGGTGGTGGAGGAGCCTGCGAAAAAGTCTAATATAGAATCATCTTTACCGATAACGCTCTCTATTATTTTTTTTATTAATATCAATGGCTTAGGATAAGTAAATAACCCTTCTCCCATTAAATCCTCAAAATCTTTTCTCCCAATTGTTGTACCACCGTAATTCAAAATACTTTCTAAAAATGTAGTTCGTCTATCATCAGTAGGTATAATCAGTCTTGGTTGTTTATTACCATCACTTCCCCAATAAATTAAATCATCTTTTATTAGTTGTTCAATATGTGTTTTATCCCATTTCCATTGTCTTGTAAATTCCAAACCGCTTGGATTTGTAATAGTAAAATAGTTTTCGTGGCTTGTGTTTTCTTTATCTGTGTTCACTGCAAGATTTGCTGTTTGTAAAGTATTTTCTTTGCCAATTAGGGCTTCTCTAATTTTATTAAAATTAGATAACTCTATATTTTTGTAAGCTACCATTATGTATTCATGAATTTTTCTGAATCTTTTGGTCTGCTTTAAAGTTCCTGATTTACCCTCGGCTTCTTTATTCCATATAAACATTTCTACATTTTCACTGCCAAATAATTCATTGGCAAGATTTTTTAAATTCGCCTGCTCATTATCATCGATTGAAATAAAAATCACCCCATCATCTGCCAATAAATTCCTAGCCAGTTTCAGTCTGCTATACATCATACTTAGCCAGTCGCTGTGAAACCGCCCATTGCTCTCTGTGTTAGCAATTAATCTGTTGCCCTCTTCATCTATCTGCCCTGATCGCTCAAAAAACTCTTGCGTATCTTCAGCAAAATCATCGTTATAAATAAAGTCATTGCCTGTGTTATACGGCGGATCTATGTAGATCATTTTGATTTTGCCAAGGTAACTTTCTTGTAAAATCTTGAGTGCTTCTAGATTATCCCCTTCGATAAACAGATTTTGTGTGGTGTCAAAATCCACGCTTTCAGATCGAACAGGTCTTAAAGTTTTGGCAATGGGGCTGTTGGCAGTTACGATGGCTTCGCGTTTTCCCACCCAGTCAAGGCGGTAGCGTTCTTTGGAACCGTCAATTACTGTGTGGCTAAGTTCTTGCTTTAAAATCTCAAAATCAACGCCCAGTTCATATAAGATTTTACCATTTTTGTCTGTAACAGGATTGCCACTGTCATCGGTTTTGGCGGTTTCGGTGATGCAGTTTGGGAAGAGTTTGGCAAGTTTGGTGATGTTGTTGTCAACCAGGTTTGGGGTGTGCATTTTTAGGGTCATAAGATCTCCAAAATTTGGGTATTGATTGAGTGGTTTAATAAAAAGTTTGATTAAGCGTGGTTATAAACCAACCATTTTACAAATAATGGCATAATGATCTTCAAAAATTTTGTCCGCTTGGAGCTGGGCTAAAGGCAACCAAAACGCACGCAGTGCATCATCACCGCCTTTGACTAAGGGTAAGCCTTTTGGATCGTTTTTTAACACAAAATAAAACGCCTGGGTAATGGTGCGTCCACGAGCCGAGCGGTAAGGATCGTCAAAAGTATGTTGGCTATGCCGAGAGCCACGCAGCACAGCTTCTGGAACTTTTAGGCGGGTTTCTTCACGCAATTCGCGGATACATGCATCAAATAAGGTTTCTTTTGGATCGACAAAGCCACCGGGCAACGCCCATAAACCTTGCCCTGGCATACCGCGACGCTCCACAAGCAAAATATGCCCGGACTGGACAACCACCGCATCGACGGTCATAAACGTTGGCGGATAGGGTGCGTTATCCCACTGTTTTTTGTATTTGTCAATAAAGCCAGCTTCTTTGTGCAAGCGTTCGTAAGCGGCGGTTTGTTTAAATTCACGCATGACGCTTGCAGTAGATTCAGGCACCAAATCCACAAGCGGATCAGCCCCAAGCAAAAACCCCTCGCGGATAGGCGTGGCGGATAAATTGTGAAAATTTGGTACGCCAACCGATTGCCAATTTGGAAATAATGATAAATAATACGATGAACTGTCTTTTGAATGTCCAATCAAGCCAATGTTTGCACCCAAATCTTTGGTTACGGTTTTTACGCACTGCTGTACGTATTGTAGCCACCGAGTGTCATTGTATAGCACATCATCTAATGCCACGCAGTGAATGCGTCCAGCTTCTGCTTCTGAAAACGCACCCAAAATCATAGCCTTGCGCTGTAAAAAACTAAAACTGTTGCGAGTGCTGCGTGGTAAATTTGCTGAACCGATCAAAACGATCACATTTTTGGCAAGTTTTAGTGCTTCATCAACCACAGATTTATGCCCCAAATGAAACGGCTGAAACCGCCCAATAAACACCAAATAGTCATAGGCAAACCCATCGGTATTGCAGGCTTTGCTAAAATGATTGGTAGGTTCGTTGTCATCAATGGTTAAAATTTGGTTAGTCATAATAAGCCCACTATAAAAAATTATTTAACATTACTTAATATATTACTTAGACATGAAAAGATAACTATTAAAAGGTTGTCAGTTATATTGCTAAGTTTTTGTAAAAAAAGCAAGGGGTTTTTTGTGGTTGTTTTTTAATTTAAAGCCCTTAATTTGGCAAAATTTGCTTGATAAATCATTTTTTAATACCATAATATTTAGGTATAATAAAGGTGTAAATTTTGAATATTTGCTCAATATTTAACGCTGATTTAAAAAATTTTAATCTTGGCTTTAAAATTTAATTTTAAAAATAGCAAAAATCCAAAACCAAAACCCAACCAAAACACAATTGAGAAACGCCATGACAACCGAAATTTCCAACATCAAAATCACCGATTCCGCCCAACAATATTTAACTGAATTGTTAGCCAAACAAGAAACCGATGGCATTGGCGTGCGTATTTTTGTGGAGCATCCGGGCACGCCCAGAGCTGAATGCTGTATGTCTTACAGTCAGCCTGATGAACACAATCCTGAAGATTTAAGACTGGATTATGAACAGTTTTCAGCTTATATTGACACGCCGTCCATTCCATATTTGCAAGATGCGGTGATTGATTATAATAAAGATCGTTTTGGAGGGCAGTTAACTTTTAGAGCCCCAAATTCAAAAGTGCCACAAGTTGGTGAAAATGCAAGTTTAGAAGAGCGTATCAACTATGTACTACAAGCGGAGGTGAATCCGAATTTAGCCTCGCATGGAGGGAATGTGCAACTGGTTGATTTGGTCGAAGAAGAAGGCGTGGGTGTAACGGCTGTGCTAAAATTTGGTGGTGGCTGTCAGGGCTGTTCGGCGGTGGATATGACTTTAAAACAAGGCGTTGAAGTTACCCTAAAACAACAAATTCCAGAACTTACCCAAGTGGTTGATGAAACCGATCACAGCTATACTGCCAATGCGTTTTATAAATAATGCGTTTTATAAATAAAGTTTGTCAACAATTTATCAACAGTTTGTCAATATAAACCGCCAAACCGTAAAATGTTAAACCACTAAATGCTAAGCCACTAAATGTTAAACCAAAAAAAGGCAACGAAAATACGCTGCCTTTTTTGGTTTATTTGGTTGATGGTTTAAGTTTATTTAAACAATTATTTTAAATAGCTAAAACCATACTTGACAAAGATTTTTTTGGCATCATCGCTTTGTAAAAACTGATAGTAGCGTTTGGCATCGTCATTGTTGTCATTAATCAGTCCTGCCGGATAAACGATCGGCGTGTGTGTTGCAAGTCCAAAAGTGCCAACAACTTTTACGTTTTTGGCAATTTTGGCATCCGTGGCATACACAATGCCTAATCCACACTCACCTCTGTCTACAAAATTTAACGCCGAACGCACATCTGAAGTGCCAACAATTCGTGATTGCACGCTATCCCACCAGTTTAAACTGGTCAAGGCGGTTTTGGCGTATTTGCCAACTGGAACGGAGTCGGTGTTGCCTGTACAAAGTTTGCCTGTGAATTGGTTGTCAAGGGTTTGTGCATTCATGTTTATGGTTTTGATTGGACTTGCTTTTGGTGCGATGGTTACCAAGCGATTGCCAAGCAAATGAATGACATTGTTAGATTTTACTAAATTGTTTTTTTCAATGTGTTTCATCCATGCAATATCGGCGGATAAATAAACATCGGCTTTTGCACCATTTTGGATTTGTTTGGCAAGGGTTGATGAAGCGGCATAAGAGGCTTTTACATCGGTGCGATATTTTTTTTCATAAAGTCGATTCACATCGTTAATGGCATCGGTTAAACTGGCCGCTGCGTATACGGTAACATCAGCGTGGGCGGTGAAAGCACAAAACGCAAGGGCGGTTAGAGCGATTTTGGTAAATTTTAAGTTCATGTTGCTTATCCTTTTAATAAATTTAATAAATTTAACAAATTGAAAATTAACAAATTGAAAATCGTGCGTTATTAAAGTTTAAGATTTAAGATTTAAGGTTTAAGATTGTTTTACCGCAAGCACAATGTGCGATGCTTTAATCAAGGCGGTTACATCAGAGCCTATGCTTAAATTTAAATTTTTTACGCTTTGGCTTGTGATAATTGCAGTGATTGGTGTGGCATTGTCAGTTTCAATGCTAATTTCGGCATTGACCGCACCGTCTGTAATATTGGTGATTTTGCCTTGTAGTTGGTTGCGTGATGAATAAATTAAGTCATTGTCGGTTGTGATGATAACCGATGGGGCTTTAAAAATTGCGATCACATCAGAACCTACGCTTAAGTTTAGGCGTTTTGTGCTGTCGCTTGTGATGACGGTTGTTAACGTGTCGCCTTGGGCGGTAATAACGCTAATCACATCGTTGACTGCCCCTGTGTTGATGGCACTGATTTTGGCGGCAAGTTGGTTTCTGGCACTGATTGACATACTAACTCCATTGGTTGATAAAAGCGTGTTTGCTAAAAAGCAGTTTGATAAAATGACTGATAAAACAATTCCCATTATAGGGTGATTTATTGGTAAAATCTATACTACTAAAGGTGATAAAAAACAAAGGCATCATCGGTTTTTGACAAAACCAAAATAACCTTGAAACCATGCCAATTTGCCCCATTAACAAGCTATCTTTTTAACTTTACCAATTAAACATAAAACTTTACCAATTAAACATAAGAAGCACAACATGGCTAAGCACGACGTAATCAAAATCCGCGGAGCAAGAACGCACAATCTTAAAAACATTGACCTTGACATTCCACGCGATAAATTGGTTGTTATCACAGGCTTGTCAGGTTCTGGCAAATCATCATTGGCTTTTGATACGCTATACGCTGAAGGGCAACGCCGTTATGTAGAAAGTCTGTCTGCTTATGCACGCCAATTTTTATCACAAATGGATAAACCTGAAGTAGACAGCATTGAGGGTTTATCTCCTGCAATTGCAATTGAACAAAAATCCACCAATCACAACCCACGATCCACCGTTGGTACAATTACCGAAATTTACGATTATTTGCGCTTACTGTATGCCAGAGTTGGCACGCCGTTTTGTCCAGAACATCATTTGCCTATGGTTGCTCAAACCGTTACCGAAATGGTAGATGAGGTGATGCAATTGCCAATTGATACCAAATTGATGATTTTGGCAAGGGTGGTTGACGATCGAAAAGGTGAACATTTGTCTGTGATTGAACAAATGCAAAGCCAAGGTTTTACAAAAATGCGTGTAGATGGTGAAATATACGATATAGACGAAATACCGCCACTGGCAAAAACCTTTAAGCATACGCTTGATGTGGTTATCGATCGTTTTAAAGTGAGAAATGATTTAGGCAATCGTGTGGCAGAAAGTCTGGAGACGGCGTTGCGTTTGGGTAATGATGTGGCTATTTTGCATTTTATGCAAACAGATCGCGATCAAGTTTTATCAGCCAAACACGCATGTCGTGCTTGTGAACGTGCGGTTGCAGGTCTTGAACCAAAACTGTTTAGTTTTAACAACCCTTATGGTGCATGCCCTGTTTGTGATGGTTTGGGTAAGCGTCAATATTTTGCTTCGGAAAAAATCATCATGCACCCGGAAAAATCACTCAATCAAGGGGCAGTTCAGGGTTGGGATAAACGGCATGCGTATTATTTTGGCCTGTTGTCAACGGTTGCTGATTTTTACCAAATTGACATGGATATGGCATGGCAAGATTTGCCAAAAAAACACAAAGAGGTGATTTTGCACGGATCAGGCAAGGATAAAATTGCGTTTAATTTTGTAGATGAACGCGGACGAAAATCTGTTAAAACCGTGGTTTTTGAAGGCGTGTTGCCTTATATGGAGCGCAGGTATCGCACCACGCAAAGCAGCCTTGTGCGTGATGAATTGGCAAAATATTTGGCCGATGCTGTTTGCGACAGTTGTCATGGTTCGCGTTTAAACGAAATTGCTAGGCATGTGGCTATTGACAACACGACGATTTTTGATGTTGTGAAAAAACCCATTGGCGATGCCAAAGATTATTATCAGGGGCTAAAATTAAGCGGTGCAAAAGGTGAAATTGCCGAAAAAATCATCAAAGAAATAAGCGAGCGGCTGGAGTTTTTGGTGAGTGTGGGGCTTGATTATTTGACGTTAGCCAGGAGTGCTGAAACGTTATCAGGCGGTGAGGCGCAGCGTATTCGTTTGGCAAGCCAAATTGGGGCAGGGCTTATGGGGGTCATGTATGTGTTGGACGAACCGTCGATTGGTCTGCATCAGCGTGATAACGATAGATTGTTACAAACTTTAACAAAATTGAGAGATTTGGGTAATACCGTTATTGTGGTGGAGCATGATGAAGAGGCCATTTGGCTTGCAGATCATATTATTGATATCGGTGTGGGGGCAGGCGTGCATGGAGGCAACGTGATAGCACAAGGGACGGCGGAAGCTATTGCTAAAAATAAACATTCTTTGACAGGGCAATATTTGTCAGGCAAACAAAAAATTGCCATACCAAAAATCCGCCATAACGCCCAACAAGACAACAACGGCCAAGAAAAACATGTTATTTTGACAGGGGCTCGGGGCAATAACCTTAAAAATGTTACCTTAAAGTTGCCAATTGGTGTGTTAACTTGTGTAACGGGCGTATCGGGTTCTGGTAAATCCACACTGATAAATCGCACCTTGTTGCCACTTGCAGCCACGCAATTAAACAACGCAACAACCCACACCGCCGAAATGTTTGACAGCATCAGCGGCCTTGAATACCTTGACAAAGTGGTGGATATTGATCAAAGTCCAATCGGACGCACGCCACGCAGCAACCCTGCCACTTATACAGGCGTGTTTACTCCCATTCGTGAACTGTTCTCGCAAGTGCCTGAAGCCAAAGCTCGCGGTTATCAATCAGGACGGTTTAGTTTTAATGTAAAAGGTGGGCGTTGTGAAACTTGTCAAGGCGATGGGTTAATCAAGGTAGAAATGCACTTTTTGCCCGATATGTATGTACCATGCGATGCTTGTCAAGGCAAACGCTACAACCGCGAAACTTTAGAAATTCACTATAAAGGCAAAACCATTTCAGATGTACTTGAGATGACGGTAGAAGATGCCACACAGTTTTTTAAGGCTATTCCATCGATTCACAGACGACTACAAGCCTTAATTGATGTGGGTTTAAGTTATATTACACTGGGACAATCGGCACCGACTTTATCAGGAGGTGAAGCCCAGCGCGTAAAACTTGCCAAAGAATTATCCAAACGCGACACAGGACAAACCTTGTACATTTTAGATGAACCGACGACGGGGCTGCATTTTCATGACATTGCCAAATTGCTTGATATTTTGCACGCCTTGCGCGATAAAGGCAATACCGTGGTGGTGATTGAACACAATCTTGATGTGATAAAAACCGCCGATTGGATTGTGGATTTGGGTTATGAAGGTGGCATGGGCGGTGGTGAGATTGTGGCAGTTGGTACGCCAGAAGAGGTTGCCAAAGACAAAAAATCACACACAGGGCGGTTTTTAAAAACCATGTTAAAAAAGTAAAATACAAAATAAATAAAATACAAAGTAAGCTAAAGTAAAATATCATGATAAAACGCACCATACAACCTTTTAAACTTTTGTTTATCATGCAAGGCTCGTATTTTAAACGTTTAATAATTCCAGAGCTTGTATTATTTGTTTTTTCATTTATTATTTATTATTACCAAACTCACATTGCAAAAATTCCAATACCAATTACGCCAACTGTGTTTGCCTTGCTTGGAATATCACTTGCGATTTTTCATGGGTTTTGTAATAACGCAGCTTATGATAGGTTTTGGGAGGGGCGAAAACTTTGGGGTGCACTCGTTTGGCAAACGCGCAACGTTACGCGTCAGGTTTTGACATTACAAAACATTGACATGCACGAAAAACAACGCTTTACCCGGTTGGTGATCGCTTTTACGCACAGTTTGCGTCATCAGTTGCGTGATGAAGATAATACAGACAGTTTAATAAGAATTTTAAACAAAGATGAACAAAATCAGTTTGTTGGACAAAGTTTTGCTGCCTTAAGACTTACGCAAGCAATGGGCGAGCAACTTGGGCGGTGGCTTAATCAAGACAAAATCAACGCGTTACAATGGCAAAATATTGACAACAGTATCGGCGAACTTGCCCATATTCAAGCAGGTTGTGAGCGGATTTATAACACGCCTGTACCATTTTCGTATTTTGTGTTGTTGCATCGCACGGTGTATTTGTATTGTTTTATGTTGCCTTTTGGACTTGGCAATGTGATAGGTTGGGTTACGCCGTTTGTGGTGGCATTTGTTGGTTATACGTTTATGGCGTTAAATGAAATTGTAGATGAAATTAGTCAGCCATTTGGTGTTTTGGACAATCATTTGCCACTGTGTATGATGTGTGATACCATAGAAACGCAGTTGGCACAGCTAAGCGAACAAGTATTTGAAAAAGACAACACACGCAAAGTTTTGCCAAAACATGTCATCTTATAAACACAGACATCTTTAAGGAATATTATGTCAAACCAACACGAATCTTTAATCCAATCTGTCCAATCATCACAAAACAATCCAAAAGTTGGCATCATCATGGGCAGCCAGTCTGATTGGGAAACCATGCAACAAGCCGCCCAAGTGTTGACTGATTTTGGCGTAGCGTTCGAATGTGAAGTTGTCTCCGCTCATCGCACGCCTGATCGTTTGTTTGAATATGCAAAATCCGCCAAAGCACGCGGATTGTGCGTTATTATTGCAGGGGCGGGGGGTGCAGCCCATTTACCGGGAATGTGTGCATCGCAAACCGATTTGCCAGTACTGGGCGTACCTGTTAAATCATCTGTGCTTAGTGGGTGGGATAGTTTATTATCCATTGTTCAAATGCCAAAAGG
This sequence comes from Moraxella macacae 0408225, assembly GCF_000320365.1. Classification (GTDB taxonomy): domain Bacteria; phylum Pseudomonadota; class Gammaproteobacteria; order Pseudomonadales; family Moraxellaceae; genus Faucicola; species Faucicola macacae. The sequence continues at coordinate 322,094 of NZ_ANIN01000001.1, read as the reverse complement.
CGTTGCTGTTGGTACGCTTGCAATTGGATCGGCAGGGGCGTATAACGCAGGGCTTTTGGCTGTACAAATGCTTGCTATTTATGATGACAAATTAAGCAAAAAGATTAACCAATTTCGCACCAAACAAACCCAAGCGGTTTTGGCAAATCCAATTCCAGGAATTCTAAACTAATTGAAATGCCAAACCAATCTTTATGATAATTTCTTTATGATAATTTGCTTGTTTGCATTTGCTTGTTTACAATGACAGTTGCGTGTTTACAATGACAGCACACCAACTCTACCGCTAACTGCATTGGTAACAGGAATATGACGTGGCATAGCTTTTTCAACGTTTAAGCCCAAAGTTTTTATCAGTTCATCATCGTGATGAGTGGTGGCATTGTCTGTTGTCAAAAGTTTATCCCCATAAAAAAACGAATTTGCCCCCGCCATAAATAACAACGCTTGCTCGGCATCGCTAAGTTGTTCACGCCCTGCTGAAATACGCACATAGCTTGTTGGACAACACAGCCTTGCCACTGCAATTGTGCGTACCCATTCTAATACAGGCAGGCGGGTTTCACCCAATTTTTCTGCAACAGGCGTGCCTTTAATTGGTACAAGCATATTCACAGGAATAGACTTAGGCGGTGTTGGCAAATTGGCAAGTTCAAGCAACAAATCAATGCGATCCTCGCGGCTTTCGCCCATGCCAATAATACCGCCACAACAGACATTAATCCCCGCTCTGCGCACAACCTCAAGCGTGTTTAAACGGTCATCAAAAGTACGCGTACCAATAATTTCACCATAATAATTTCTTGAGGTGTCTAGATTGTGATTGTAATAATCAAGCCCTGCATCAGCAAGCAGTTGTGCTTGGTTTTGTGTGAGCATGCCTAGGGTCATGCAAGTTTCTAACCCCAATGCTTTTACTTCTTTTACCAATTCTAGCACATAGGGCATATCTTTATCGTGCGGATGTCGCCAACCGGCACCCATACAAAAACGGCTGGATCCTTGTGCTTTGGCAAGGCGTGCTTGTTCAACAACCTTTGCAACCGCCAATTTTTTTTCAGGTTGAAGATCGGTATTGTGATGTCCTGATTGTGAACAATAACCACAATCTTCGGGACAATTTCCAGTTTTAATAGACAATAATGTACTGATTTGTATCGTATTTTTTGGAAAATGGCTGCGCAGTGTTTGTTGTGCCAATAACAACAAATCCATAAGTGGCAACTCAAACCACGCTTGAATCTGATCTCGGTTTGGTGGGTTGCTTGGTGGATTGTTTAAGGGTGCTGTGATTGATGGGTTTTTGGTGGCGTTCGGCGACATTTTTATCCCTTATTTTGGCATTTGCATTGGCAAAATTATTTGGCAAAAGCATTATTGTATAAGTAAACATCTGTTAACGCAAGAATATTTTGACATAAAAATTTTGCTAAAATTTTTGCTAAAAATGACTCAACAAAACTTAAAAAATGTTACAATATTGCTATTTTTTAGTTTGATTAATAAAATTTATGAAAAAAAACAGTAACGTCGCTTTGAGTGTTGGTTTGGTTTTGTGTTTGGCAGTTGGTGTAAGTGCGTGTCAAAAGCCGCCCAAATATCAAAATATCGAGGGCAAAACCATGGGGACGAGCTATCATATTAGTTTTGAGATGCCAAAAGATGCCGATGTGGCGAGCATTCAAGCCAGTATTGATAAACGTTTGCTAGAAATTAATCAAAGCATGTCAACTTATGATGACACAGCGACAATCATGGCGTTTAACCGTGCTAAAGTTGGCGAGCAAATTCAAATTGATCCAGATTTTATTCAGGTTTTAACCGATGCCAAACAAATTTATCAAGCGTCAAATGGCGCGTTTGACCCGACGGTAATGCCTTTGGTGAGTTTGTGGGGTTTTGGCAAAGAAATGCGTATTGATCGGTTGCAATCACCACCGACCACAGCTGAGATTGACAACGCCCGCCGTTTGATTGATTTTGACAGTGTGGTATTACAAGGCAACCGGTTAAGTAAAAACAAAGCAGAAGTGGCCTTGGATTTTTCTGCAATTGCCAAAGGCTATGGTGTAGACGTGGTTGCTGATGTGTTAAAATCAGATTATAAAATCAATAATTATATGGTGGAGATTGGTGGCGAGGTGGCAACTTTTGGCAAAAACGCCAAAGGGCAAGCGTGGCAACTTGGCATTGATGAACCTGTGATTAACAGCAGCGTCAGTAACCGCAATACAATTGCAATTATTCGTGAATCAAAACTGGGTAAAATTAACCTTGCGACATCTGGCAATTACCGCAATTCACTGGTATACGATGGGGTTCGTTATAGCCACACCATTGATCCAAAAACAGGAAGCCCTGTGGTAAATGGTGCATCATCGGTAACGGTTGTGCATGATACGACGGCACTGGCAGATGCTTGGGCGACAGCACTTACCGCCATGCCTTATGACAAAGCGTTAAAAACCGCCCAGGACAACAATTTGGCCGTGTTGTTTATTGTGCATAAATTTAACATACATAAAAATATGGACGCACACAGCGAAAATCAGCAAGCAGATTGGCAAATTGTAGAAACCCAAAAAATGAAAGCACTGCGAGAGGGCAATTAATTGGATTAAATTTAACACAACTTGGATTAAAAATTTTTATCAAGCGTAGGTTTGTGGTATGATAAATAAAAATGTTGTCAAAAAAAATGCAATGAAACCAACAACCGCCCAAAAAATTGCTGTTATTTTGGTTAATTTAGGTACACCAGATGAACCAACCGTAACTGCTGTTCGTCAATATTTGCGCCAATTTTTATCCGATGGGCGTGTGATTGAAATACCAAAACTGCTTTGGCAAATTATTCTTAATTTGTTTGTGTTAACCACGCGGCCAAAAAAAGTCGCCCACGCTTATAAAAGTATATGGGATAGCGACTCACCGTTGCGCAAAATTGCTTTTGAACAGGCAGATGCTCTACAGCAGCGTTTTGACAACCGCGATAACCACGATAATCATGACAACCACGATTTGTTAGAAAAACTTGATGTTCAAGTGTGCGTTGCAATGACATACGGTAATCCAAGTTTACAAGACTTATTAACAAAACTTAACCAACAACAGGTAGAAAATACCGTTATTTTGCCCTTATATCCACAATATTCAGCAACCACAACGGCGGCTGTGTTTGATGTGGTGGCAAAATGGGGCTTGTCGCAAAGAGACTTGCCTGCGATAAGTTTTATTAAAGATTATTTTGACAATCCATTATATATCAAAGCCTTGGCCGAAAAAATTCGTGATTTTCAAGCCTTGCACGGTAAGCCTGAAAAATTGTTGATGAGTTTTCACGGCATTCCAAAACCGTATGAAGACAAAGGCGATCCGTATGCCAAACGCTGTCGCTATACCGCTTCTCAATTGGCAAAAGCACTAAAGTTGGCTGATGATGAATGGTTGTGCAGTTTTCAGTCGCGTTTTGGCAAACAAGAATGGGTAAAGCCTTATACAGATGCAATATTGACCGATTGGGGCAGGCAAGGGGTAAAATCAGTGCATGTGATTAGCCCTGCGTTTTCAGCAGATTGTTTGGAAACGTTGGAGGAGCTTGCGGTGGAAAATCGTGATATTTTTCAGTCAAATGGTGGCGGTGAATATCGCTATATTCCTGCATTAAACGCTGATAAATTGCACATAGATTTGATATACAGTATCGTGTTGCCACATGTTTTAGCCCATGCAAAGTTTTAGCCCATGCAAACAGGAATGAATAATGAATATAGATCACAAACTTGCTGAAAAATGGATAAAACCAAACGCCAAAGTCTTAGATTTAGGCTGTGGCGACGGCTCGCTATTGTCACATTTACAACAGCATTTAAACGTGTTTGGCTATGGCATTGAACTTGATCAGGACAATATTAACCGCTGTATTGCTCGTGGCGTAAATGTCATTGAACAGGATTTAAATGATGGTTTGTCGCGTTTTGATGACAACAGTTTTGATGTGGTGGTTATGGCACGTGCGTTGCAAGCGGTAAAAAACCCCAAAGATTTGTTAAATGACATGTTACGCGTTGCCAAACTTGGTATTGTTACTTTTCCAAATTTTGCCTATTGGCAAAACCGCGTATACTTAGGCATTAAGGGCATTATGCCAATGAGTGAAACCATTCCTTATATGTGGTATGACACGCCAAACATTCATTTATGCACCTTTAAAGACTTTGAAAAACTCTGTCATGACAATGACATTACCATTTTGGAGACCGTGGCTTTGTCTGATTCGCCCATGTCAAATCAGATGTTGGATAAATTGCCAAAATTTGTACCAAATTCGCTAAAAGACAAATTCATCAAACCCAAAATTGACAAAGCAATCAAATCTGCCCCAAATTTACTTGCAGATGTGGCTGTGTATCGAGTGGCAAAAGTCTGATTTTTGATAATATTGTAACAAAATATTGTAACAAAGCGTTGCTATACCACCGTTTATCAGAAAATGGTTTGAAATTTTTTGTAAAGAATGGTAAGCTAATCGTATCGTTATGTTGTAAAAAAGTTGGCTTCAGGCAACTTTTTAGTCATAACCCAAAAATTCACTGATATTTTTCATTCACTGATGTTTTTCGCTGATATTGATCGGATCGATATGAGCTTATCTAGAGCTTTTTATCTGGAAAATTTGTCTAAATAATCGTCTTAATGGAGTTTTTATGAAAAAGTTTGTTAAAATAGCTTTATTGACAAGCGTGCTTGGTTTTTCAGGCATTGCTGGGGCAGAATTGATCGCCAATGTACCGCTAGATGTTTCGCGTTTTGAGGTGATGTCGATAAAAGATTTAACCGCACAGGCAAAAGCAGGCAACCAACAAGCCCAGTTTTTTTTGGCAAAACGCTATCAAAAAGGCATCGGCATTCAACAAAACTTTTCTCAAGCTCTCCAATGGTATACCACCGCGGCCAAACAAGACATCGCACCTGCCCAGTTAAACTTGGCAATGATGTATATTCGTGGCGAGGGTGTTAAACCAAACGCACAACAAGCTCGTTATTGGCTAGAAAAGGCTGCAAAACTTGGTGATAATCGTGCCAGTTACACGCTTGCTATGTTAGATGAAAAAGACAAAAAACTGGTAGATGCTTATAAATGGTATGATTTGGCATCGCGAGATGGCATGTTGTCTGATCAGGTGCGCAGCAAAGCACAAAGCAAAATCGGTCAGTTGGCCTTGAACTTGTCAATACAAGACATCGCAACCGCACGCAGTCGTGCTGACAGTTGGTTTCAGTCAAAATAAAGTTAAAGCAAACTTATTAAAACTTAATTTAAACTTTAAACATGACACTCATATGATATTAATCATATGATACTAAAAAGGTGATATTTTATCACCTTTTTATTTTGGGTAAATTATTTTTGGTAAATGTTAAGATTGGCTTAACTGTTGATCGGTTTAATTGTTGAAAAATTTGGCTTATTGATTGGCTTGTTCTAATTTTTTAGCCGTATCGGCATTGGCTTTATCCACGGCGTTATTGGCTTTGTCAAGCAGGGCTTTTGGTTGATTGCCAATATCGCTGTGGTTGGTTGAACTTGGGTTTTTGGGTTTGGTCGTATCTGATGCGGTATTGGAATTTGTGGATTGGTTTGAACCACAGGCAATTGTCAATACACTGATAAGGCTTAAGAGTAACAACGATTTTTTCATGCGTTTCTCGCTTTTTTAAATTTTATGCAGATTTTGTATGCAGATTTGCTAAATTAATTGTTTAGGGAATTGGTTGTTTAAGGAGCTAATTTCTTAAGGAGTTGGTTGCTTAAGGAATTAGTTGTTGTAAACGCTGATACGCCACGCCATAGCCTTGTTTGGCGGATTGACGTAGCCACATTAAGGCGGTTTCTGGGTTTTTTGTTACGCCGTTGCCTGTTGCGTACATTTGGTATAAGGCGTATTGGGCTTGGGCGTGTCCAAGTTCGCTTGCTTTTTTGTAATGCATAAGGGCTTGCTGTTCATCTTTTAAATTTTGTTGAGTTTGGTATAACCAACCGAGCAAAAAATGGGCATTGCGGTAGTTTTGTTTGGCAGATTTTTGCAAATATGCCACGGATTTTGTCAAATTTGTTTCTACATCTGCCAATCCAAACGCATACGCGATACCCATATTGTACTGGGCTTTGGCAAAATTTTGTTGGGCGGATTGTTCAAATTGTGCGAACGCTTTTTTTAGATCGTGCTGAAGTTTATCCACGCCTTGCTTAAACATCTCTTCGGCGGTTGTCTCGTTTGTCATGCCAATACGTTCAAGGCGTTTTTTGGCAGGTTCATAGTCTTGATTGACTGCTTGTTGATACCAAAAAATTGCTTGGCCAGTGTTTTGGCTTAACCCACCCATGCCTTTTTCATAGGCAATTGCCAAATTGTATTGGGCGACAACATCACCTTGTTCTGCACCTTGGATAAATAAATTAACCGCTTTTTTGGCACTGCGTTCTACGCCAAGCCCTTGCAAATATAGCATGCCTAGACGAACCTTGCCCTCTGATAAATTGTGTTGGCTTGCAACTTGATAGCATTGATATGCTTTGGTGTAGTCTTTAGGTATGCCTGCGCCTTTTTCAAACAATTTGCCAAGATAAAGCAATGCGTAAGCGTGGTTTTGCTTGCTTGCCATCAGCCAGTAGCGTGCTGCTTCGCGGAAGTTTTTTTCCACGCCAAGCCCTTGAGCATAGCACAAACCTAGCTGATATTGGGCTTCAGGATCGCCTTGCTCGGCCAAAGTCTGGTAGTGGGAAAAATCATGCTGAATAGACGTTTGTTCGGTCATTTGTTGTCCAATGCTCTTTTGTCAAAATATTTATTTTATCAAAATATTTGTCAAAAAATCGACTGTTTTATCTATTATAAACAAAATTTTGTTAAAAACATAGCTTATCTTAAATAAACAACCGCATCGCTAAGTTCGTTGCCTGCGATGTCAATTTGTTGATTTTGTGGGTAATTGTGTTCGTGGTATTGGCGAAGCAGTTGTCCTATGTCGTTTAACAACTCCGTTAACCCTACAATGGGTTTGTTGTCTTTGATTTGGGCAAGTGCTTTATCACACAGGGATTGCCACATGTCAGGCAAAATGTATTGGTTTATGCCTCTATCGGCAATAATTTCTAGGCGGTGTTCGCAGACGTTAAGGTAGACAAGCACCCCTGTGTTATCCGCTGTATCCCATACGCCGTATTTGGCAAACACTTGTGTTGCTCTGTCTCGGCTGTTATGCGTGCGTGCAAGGTGAAGTGGCAGCGTGTTTTCTATCACCAAAACCACCTCGCCACGGTGTCCTTGTTCTGCTTGACTTACGGCGTGGCTAAGTTTGGTTTGGGCTTGTTGGTTTAACCAACGATTATGAATGCAAGGGATAAATAAAATCTGTCGCCACCAACGTTTTAGGCTGGGTTTTGTGATGTGTGGGCGTGGGCTATTTTGCATGGCTTTACTTTATAATCAATGTTTTGCTTAAAAGGCTTTATAACAAAAAGCTATGATACCGATTTTGTGGCAAAAATAGGGTTGTTTTTTTGTTAATGCACAGCTTTGGTTTTCAGTGGTTTTCAATCATGATTTTTATTATAAATAATAATTCTCATTATCAATACATTACTTCCTTAGTATTATTTGCCTAGCCGTCAAGTCAATACCATTGTTGTGGTGCATTGGTTAAAGTGGGATTATGAAATTTTGTCTGATTGATTGGCAAAACTGATTGGCAAAACCATCGTTAAATTAGCCAAAAACCATTAGCCAACGCCCTAAGGGGGAAATTATGAGTCATCTGCTGGACCAACTTAAATTTTTTACCAAAAAAACCGCCGAATTTGCCGATGGGCATGGTGAAGTGCGTGATGAAAACCGTGAATGGGAAAACACCTATCGTGCCAGATGGCAGTTTGATAAAATCGTTCGTTCAACCCACGGCGTAAACTGTACCGGTTCTTGTTCGTGGAAAATTTATGTCAAAAACGGCCTTGTTACCTGGGAGACGCAACAAACAGACTATCCGCGCACGCGTCCTGATTTGCCAAATCACGAACCGCGCGGTTGTCCCAGAGGGGCATCGTACAGTTGGTATATGTATTCAGCCAACCGTGTCAAATATCCAAAAGTGCGTAAACCACTGCTTAAACTTTGGCGAGAAGCAAAAACCAAGCACGCAGATCCTGTAGATGCGTGGGGGAGCATTGTTTGTGATCCTGCCAAAACCGAGCAATATAAATCCAAGCGTGGTATGGGCGGTTTTGTGCGTTCAAGTTGGCATGAAGTTACCGAGATCATTGCTGCTGCTAATATTTATACCGCTAAGACTTTTGGGCCTGATCGCATTGTTGGTTTTTCACCGATTCCTGCAATGAGTATGATTAGCTATGCTGCAGGTAGCAGGTATTTGTCGCTGATTGGCGGAGTGTGTTTGTCGTTTTATGATTGGTATTGTGATTTGCCACCTGCCAGTCCGATGACTTGGGGAGAGCAGACCGATGTGCCTGAAGCGGCTGATTGGTATAATTCTGATTATATCATTGCATGGGGTTCTAACGTTCCACAAACGCGTACTCCAGATGCTCACTTTTTTACCGAGGTGCGTTATAAAGGCACAAAGACTGTCGCGATAACCCCTGATTATGCTGAAATTGCCAAATTGTGCGATTTGTGGCTAAATCCAAAACAAGGCACAGACGCAGCTTTAGCCCAGGCATTTTGTCATGTGATTATGAAAGAGTTTTATCTAAAACAGCCCAGTGATTATTTTATTGATTATGCCAAGCGTTATACGGATTTGCCAATGCTTGTGATGATTGAGGGCGAGGGTATGACGGCTCGTGCTGGGCGGTTTTTGCGGGCATCTGATTTGATTGACAATTTGGGGCAGGATAATAATCCTAAGTGGAAAACCATAGCACTTAATCACAATGGTGAGTTGGTTTCTCCGATAGGTTCCATTGGTTATCGTTGGGGTGAAAAAGGGCGTTGGAATTTAGAAAATAAAGAAGGTTTGCACAATCTGGAAGTGGATTTGGTGTTGTCTCAAAAAGGATCAGGCGAGGTTGTGCAAGTTGGGCTTGATTATTTTGGAGGCGGTGAACACCCTTATTTTACCTCGGCTAAAGGTGATGACATTCAGTACAAAATCTTACCTTGTCGCACCATTCATTTGGCAAATGGTAAAACCGCCAAAGTGGTAACCGTGTTTGATTTGATGCTTGCCAATTTAGGCGTTGCCAATGGTGTTGGTGGCATGGGCGTAACTGACGATTATAATGATGAAAGTGTGGCAGGTACGCCTGCTTGGCAAGAAGCCATAACCGGAGTTAGCCGCGAAAAAGTCATTCAAATTGCCCGCGAATTTGCTGATAATGCCCATAAAACTCACGGCAAATCAATGGTTATTATTGGGGCGGGTATGAACCATTGGTATCATATGGATATGAATTACCGTGGGGTGATTAACATGCTGATGTTGTGCGGTTGTATTGGACAGACAGGCGGCGGTTGGGCGCATTATGTGGGACAAGAAAAACTTAGGCCACAGACAGGTTGGGCGCCACTTGCTTTTGCTCTTGATTGGCATAGACCGCCGCGTCATATGAACGGCACCAGTTTTTTTTACAATCATTCTAGTCAATGGCGACATGAAAAAGTCTCAGCCCACGAGATTTTATCACCTCATGCCAATAAAGCACAATTTCCAGAGCATATGTTGGATTATAATGTGCGTGCCGAACGTGCAGGGTGGTTGCCATCCGCACCACAGCTAAACCAAAACCCACTACATATTGGCAAACAAGCCAAGGCCTTAGGCGATGTTGAAAAATATGTGCTTGACAATTTACAAAACAATCAGATCCGTTTTGCTTGTGAAAGTCCTGATGATCCTGTCAATTTTCCGAGAAATTTGTTCATTTGGCGATCAAATCTTTTGGGTTCATCGGGCAAAGGGCATGAATACATGCTGAAATATTTGCTTGGTACGAAAGACGGTATTTTAGGTGATGAAACGGTACACGATGGGATTCGTCCTAATGAAGTTGATTGGATAGAAAATGCCCCGACAGGCAAACTTGATCTTGTAACAACGCTTGATTTTAGAATGTCATCTACTTGTTTGTACTCGGATATTGTTTTGCCAACAGCAACTTGGTATGAAAAAGATGACATGAACACCTCGGATATGCATCCGTTTATCCACCCATTGACTGCCGCAACCGATCCTGCGTGGGAATCAAAAACCGATTGGGAAATTTATAAACTCATTGCCAAAAAATTTTCAGAACTAACCGATGGGCATTTGGGGGTAGAAACCGACATTGTTACGCTCCCTATGCAACACGATACGCCCGCCGAGCTTGCTCAACCTTTTGGTGGTATGGATTGGAAAACAGCAGGTGAAAAACCTGTTGCAGGGATTAATTGTCCGCACATTAAAGTTGTTGAGCGTGATTATCCAAGCACTTATGCCAAATACACATCTTTAGGCCCATTGATGGATAAACTTGGCAACGGATCAAAAGGCATTACATGGGATACAAAAGAAGAAGTAGATCATTTGGCGGATTTAAACTACACGGTAACAGAAAATAATGTTGCCTACGGTAGACCGCGCATTGATACCGCTATCGATGCAGCCGAGACGATTTTAATGCTGGCTCCTGAAACCAACGGCCATGTGGCAGTCAAGGCATGGGCGGATTTGTCAAAAAACACAGGGCGCGATCACACGCATCTTGCCAAATCATCTGAACATGAAAAAATCCGCTTTCGTGATATTGTTGCCCAGCCACGCAAAATTATCTCCAGTCCAACGTGGTCTGGCCTTGAATCTGAAAAAGTAAGCTATAACGCAGGCTATACCAATGTGCATGAATTGATCCCATGGCGTACGATCACAGGGCGTCAGCAGTTTTATCAAGATCACCCTTGGATGCAGGCATTTGGTGAACAGTTACAGCAGTATCGACCGCCAATTGACACACGCACCACACAAGCTCTAAAACGCTATAAATCTAATGGCAACAAAGAAGTGGTTTTAAACTTTTTAACCCCACACCAAAAATGGGGCATTCACTCAACCTATTCGGAAAACTTACTGATGTTGACACTATCACGCGGTGGCCCAATTGTGTGGATAAGTGAGATTGACGCCCAAAAAGCAGGAATTGTTGATAATGACTGGATTGAGGTGTTTAATCACAATGGGGCAATTACCGCTCGTGCTGTTGTTTCTCAACGTGTCAAAGAGGGCATGACCATGATGTATCACGCCCAAGAAAAACTGGTAAATATCCCAGGATCTGAAAATTCAGGCACGCGTGGCGGTATTCATAACTCGGTTACCAGAGCGATTTTAAAACCAACGCACATGATTGGCGGTTATGCTCACCAATCATACGGTTTTAACTATTATGGTACAGTTGGTTGCAACCGCGATGAATTTGTTGTGGTGCGTAAAATGGCAAAGATAGACTGGCTTGAGGGCAAGCCTGATGACAGTTTACCGCGTCCATTGCCTACTACTTTAGAATAAACTTAAGCCAATTTTAGCTACTTATGTCTAATGGTATGGGTTTAATCAATGGGTTATTATTGGTTAAACCTTAAATAAGCATTTTAAGCCAATAGGCATTTTAAGCTAACAAGCGTTTTAAGCTAACAAGCATTTTAAATTGACAATAATTTTAACAACGGAGCATCCACCCATGAAAATTCGTTCCCAAGTAGGCATGGTGCTTAATCTTGATAAATGTATCGGTTGCCACACTTGTTCGGTAACTTGTAAAAATGTTTGGACCAGTCGTGAGGGCATGGAATACGCATGGTTTAATAACGTAGAGTCAAAGCCCGGTATTGGTTTTCCCAAAGAATGGGAAAATCAAGACAAATGGCGCGGTGGCTGGATTCGTAATGCTGACGGATCGATAAATCCCAAAATTGGCGGTAAATTTCGCGTGCTTGCCAATATTTTTGCCAATCCCGATCTGCCAACAATTGACGATTATTATGAACCGTTTGATTTTGATTATCAGCATTTGCATACCGCTCCAATTGGCGAGCACCAACCAATTGCAAGACCGCGTTCGCTTATCACAGGCAAGCGTATGCAAAAAATACAATGGGGGCCAAACTGGGAGGAGATTTTAGGTTCTGAATTTGCCAAACGCCGTATTGATAAAAATTTTGACAACATTCAGGCGGATATTTATGGGCAATACGAAAACACTTTTATGATGTATTTGCCACGTTTGTGTGAGCATTGCTTAAATCCAACGTGCGTGGCATCTTGTCCAAGCGGTGCAATTTATAAACGTGAAGAAGATGGCATTGTGCTTATCGATCAAGACAAATGTCGTGGCTGGCGTATGTGTGTTTCAGGTTGTCCTTATAAAAAAATCTATTACAATTGGAAATCGGGCAAATCTGAAAAATGTATTTTTTGTTATCCGCGTATTGAAAGCGGCCAACCAACGATTTGTTCTGAAACCTGTGTTGGACGTATCCGTTATTTGGGCGTGTTGCTGTATGATGCCGACAAAATCAAGCAAGCTGCCAGTACGCCAAATGAAAAAGATTTATATAAAGCCCAGTTGGATATATTTTTAGATCCGCACGATCCGATGGTGATTGATCAAGCGTTAAAAGATGGCATTGCCATGAGTGTGATTGAATCCGCCCAAAAATCACCTGTGTATAAACTTGCAATAGACTGGAAACTTGCCTTGCCACTACACCCTGAATATCGCACCTTGCCAATGGTATGGTATGTGCCACCGCTATCACCGATCCAAAACGCCGCCAACGCAGGCCAAGTGGCTATGGACGGTTTAATTCCTGATGTAGACAGTTTGCGTATTCCACTGCGTTACCTTGCCAATATGTTGACTGCCGGTGATGAAGAGCCTGTACGCCTTGCTTTAAAACGCTTGCTTGCTATGCGTTCTTATAAACGCTTACAACTGGTTGAAAAACAAGATGCCAAAGCGGTGCTTGATGCGGTAGGTTTAACCAAATTGCAAGTTGAAGATATGTACCGTTATTTGGCAATTGCCAATTATGAAGATCGTTTTGTCATTCCAAGCAGCCACCGCGAAGAAGCCATGAGTGATGCTTTTGCTGAAAAAAGCGGTTGTGGGTTTACGTTTGGCAATGGTTGTACTGGCAATAACGATGTGCATATGTTTGGACAACGCAAAACCAATCGCCGTGAGATGATTGATACGGTACAAACATGGGAGCAATAACATGCATAAGAACGATAACACGACGGATTTTAAACTGTTAAAAGTAATTAGCCTGTTGCTGGATTATCCAAGTTGTGAATTATTTGCTGATGATACGCTTGATGCGTGTAAAAAGATTGTCAACGCATCTGTGCTAATAAGTCCTGATGTTCGCACGCAAATAATTGATTTAATTGACCATTTGCAAAACTTAGGCGAGCTTGAGGCTCAATCGATCTATGATGGTTTGTTTGAACGTGGGCGTTCGTTATCACTTTGGCTATTTGAACATGTGCATGGTGAGAGTCGTGATCGTGGGCAGGCGATGGTGGATTTGATGGGGCAATATCAACATGCAGGTTTTACAATTGGTGTTAAAGAATTGCCAGATTATTTGCCAATGTATCTGGAATTTTTGGCGTATAAGGCGAAAACCACAGAAGATATTGAAATTCGCATAGACATTGCTGATATCAGTCATATTGTTACCATTTTGGCAGCAAGGCTAAAACAGCGGAGAAGTCCGTATTTGGCATTGTTTTATGCCCTGCTTCAAATTGCCAAAAAACCCTTAAGCGTGGTTGATGATGAAATAGCCAAATTAACAGGCGAGCTAAGAGATGACACCAAAGGTGCAATAGACAAAGCGTGGGAAGAGGAGGTGGTAGATTTTATGAATGCCAAACAAGAAAATCGTTGTACATCTAACGAAAACCAACAATACATTGCAAAAAATGCCATAACCGCTCAAAATCAAACAGACATACCGGTGCATTGGGTGGGGTTTGATAAAAATACCAAACACGCAGCAGCACACTAAAAGGAGCAACTTTATGAATACAATGATTGCAGAAAACTGGTGGCATGTTTTTTTATTTGGAATTTATCCGTATATTGCCTTGACAGTGTGTGTTTTGGGTTGTGTTGCAAGGTTTGATTTGTCGCAATATACATGGCGGGCAGGATCTAGCCAAATGTTGTCGGATAATTATATGCGCACGGCAAGTAATTTATTTCACATTGGTATTATTGTGGTGCTGCTTGGACATTTTTTTGGTATGTTTACACCTCATTTTGTGTATGAGCGTTTTATTAGTGCCCCACAAAAACAATTGGTTGCAGTGATTGTTGGCGGTATTGCTGGTATTTTGTGCTTGATTGGGCTTATCATGTTAATTTGGCGACGTTTTACCAATCCGCGCATTAGCCACACATCGACGTTTGCTGATAAAATGCTGCTTGTTGTTATCCTTGTGCAGCTTTTAATGGGGCTTGGTACAATTTGGTCATACCCTCATCATAAAGATGGGCAATTAATGCTAAGTTTGGCAGGGTGGGCACAGTCATTGGCAATTTTACGCCCCGTGTACGCCGCCTCATTGGTTGAAAATGCAGGGCTTATTTATAAGATGCATATGTTTTTGGGTACAACGCTCATTTTGTTGGTGCCATTTACACGCCTTATTCACATTATTTCAGCACCAATTTGGTATTTGGGTCGCCGTTATCAAATCGTGCGCCAAAAAACCTCCCAGTGATTTTGAAGCACAATCATTTTGACATGGCTTTTAAGATCGTTTAAAACCGATTTTACGGTTTTTCACCACACATCAACCCAGCTGGTGTGTGGTGTTTTTTATGCCAAATCATGGCACACAAATCACGCATATTTTGTGGTTTAAGCCCTGCTTGTTTTGTGCTAAAATGTTAAAAATTTGTTACAACGCAGCCACTTTACAGCCACTTTTATGAAAAAACTATGAAAAAACTATGAAAAAAAACATCAAAATCATTGACGGAAAACTTAACAATGCGACATTTATCGCATCGCCAAATTTTAACAAACGCCCTGAAAATAGCGAAATTTCGCTGATTGTTATTCATAACATAAGCCTTCCGCCAAGTGAATTTGGCAAAACCGATCAACACGGACAGCATTTTGTCAAAGCCTTTTTTCAAAACCAACTCAATCCAAACGATCATCCGTATTTTCAAAGCATTTATCAGCAACAAGTTTCCGCCCATTTATTGATAGAACGCACAGGCAAAATCACTCAATTTGTCAATTTTAATGACAGAGCGTGGCATGCAGGCAAGTCTGGTTATTTGGGACGCGAAAATTGCAATGATTTTTCTATTGGTATTGAACTGGAAGGTGATGATTACAGCGAGTTTGACGAACGCCAATACCTACAACTTGCTTGGGTGATTTTTGCAATTTATGAAGCCTATCCTAAAACCAGACGCCAGTTGGCAGGGCATAGCGATGTGGCACGTGGGCGAAAGTCTGATCCGGGTGCGTATTTTGATTGGCAAAAACTTAGGAATTTGCTAGACAACATTTGCCAAACAAATTGACAAATGTAATTTTTGTCAATTTTTTCTTCAATGCTTTTTTAAATTGCCAACACAATGACTGCTTATAAGGCTAATAAAAACCCTAAAAATTTAGTCAAATCCACCGCTGTTGTGAGTTTTTTTACCCTGATATCGCGGATTTTGGGTTTGGTGCGCGATATGGTGTTTATGGCGGTTTTTGGGGCAAGTGGCTTTATGGATGCATTTTTGGTCGCATTTAAAATCCCTAATTTTTTGCGCAGGTTGTTTGCTGAAGGGGCATTTGCTCAAGCTTTTATACCTGTACTCACTGATTATCAACAAAAATCTACTTTTATGGAGCTGCAGCGGTTTATTGGTTGTATGTCAGGGGTATTGTTGCTGTTTTTATCACTCATAAGCACAGGAATGATTGTTTTTGCACCGTGGGTTGTTAAGCTGTTTGCGATTGGGTTTGCCAATGATGGTGAATATTTTTACCTGACTGTGCACTTGTTTCAATTGATGTTTCCTTATTTGTTGTTAATTACGCTTACAGCGTTTGCAGGTAGTATTTTGCAAAGCTATCATCGGTTTATCATTCCTGCGATGACACCGATGGTTTTAAATGTGTGTTTAATTATTTTTGCCTTATATGTTGCACCGACTTTGTATCAGCCGATTTTGGCGTTGGGTTATGCGGTGTTGTTGGCTGGCGTGCTGCAATTATTGTTACAATGTATTCCTGTTTATCAACAAAAGTTGTTAATTTTACCAAGGCTTGATTGGCAACATCAAGGCGTTCATCAAGTGTTAAAATCCTTATTGCCTGCAATTTTTGGCGTATCGGTATTGCAGATCAATTTGTTGTTAAATACGGTTATTGCAACGTTTTTACCAACCGGTTCGGTATCGTGGTTGTACGCAGCTGAGCGTATGAGTGAATTGCCGTTGGGTTTGATTGGCACGGCGATCGGAGCGGTGATTTTACCAACTTTAAGCCGTTATAGCCGTGATGATCCAAAATTGTTACAGCATACTTTGGATTGGGCGTGTAAATGGGTTATGCTGTTAGGTTTGCCTGCGTCTGTTGCATTGGTACAGATCAGTCAAGCGTTGATGTTGGCATTGTTTGCAAGGGGTGAATTTGATTGGCAAGATGCAAAAATGAGTGGTATGGCCTTGCAAGCGATGTCAGTTGGAATTTTGCCGTTTATGTTTATCAAGGTGTTTGCCCCTGTGTTTTTTGCCCAAAAAAATAGCAAAATTCCTGTCAAATGGGGGTTTTACTCGGTATTGGCAAACGTACTGTTTGGACTGGGCTTGCTTGTGATTTTTCGTTATTGGAATATTGCGTTGCATATCAGTTTGGCGTTGGCGACAAGTTTATCGGCGTGGGTAAATGCAACAGGTTTGTACTATAGTTTATCCAAACGCCAAATTTTTTATTTTACCAAGCCTTGGCAAGCCTTAGTGTTGCGTTTTTTACTGGCAAATGTTGCAATGAGTGTTGCGTTGCAAGGATTGTTAAATTTATTTCCAGTGGCTCAAATGGGCGAAATTTTGGTATTATTGGCAATTTGCATTGTGGCAATGATAATTTATGCTTTGGTATTATTGTTAAGTGGTTTTAAAATTAATGTGTTAAAATATCAATAAATTTTGGTTAAATGGTGATTAGAAAAGCGGGGTTGTGTCGGTTTGGGTTTTTTTGGCTTGCCAATTTGAGACGGTTTTTGTTTTGGGTGTGAAGTTCATTGAGTAGGATTTGTTGCTCGGTTGTCAATTGTTTGGCTATTTTGTTAAGTTTGGCATTGGTGGTTTTGATTAAAAGGGTTGGCTAAAACGACCGCCCAAACTCCAAAAACACACTATGCTTCTTATAACTATATAACGCTGGCAAATTACTTTTATTATTCACATAACGATAACTAAGCCGCGGCGTAATACCCTGCCAATTAATATTTTTATGCCAAACAGCCGTTTGCAGCGTTATGGTTTTATCGGTGCGATAAACATTATTCGGATTAACAAGGCGCAATAATTTGCCATGATAACGCTCACGCTCGGCGCTTAATTTGCCTTGCACAAAAAAGCCATTATTAAATTGTTGCAAAATACCTAAATTTACTCCCACAGTATGGCTACTTTTGGCGGCATCTGTTAAATCGCTCAATTGATAATTTATCCCCAAAGAATAACGCCGCTTAGGGTTATTTTGCAATACAATAGTATCGCTTAAATGATAACGGTTGCCATTATAACCTTGATACGACTTTTGATAATTGCCATGTTCGGCACGTATAAATAAATTATTTTGCCACGTTTTATTTAATTCATTATTAAATTTATGTTGCCAATTAAACGCCGCCCCAATACTGTTTTTTCTTGGTACAAGGTTTTGTTTGTTGTCGGTGGCAAAATTGCGCCCAATAAATGGCGTAATAGACAAAAATCCGTGCGTATTATTTTTTTTCAAGCCAATATTGGCAAAAATAGACGCTTCATTATGACTGTTATCGCGGTAAAATTTGCCATCAATATCAAGACCAGTATATAAACTCAATCCATGATTAAGCGGCGTATATTTATCCAAATCCAAAGACAACGCCAAACCGTGCGTGCTTTTTGGCTTTTCTTTGCTAATATTTTTTTGCTCGGTGGTAGAAGCTGAATTAATATTATCTAAATATAACAAGTTCATACCAATATCAATGCTCGGTTTATATTTGCGTGTTAAAATTGCACTTTGTTTTATTAGCCATTTTTTTTCTGTTGTTGTTAAATTGTTAAAATGCACAGAGGTTTTTAATTCATTTAAAATGATAGTTGCCTTTTGGTCATGCTTATTTTTTAATAACAATGAAGCAATTTGCATTTTTACCGCAGTTAAATTGGGCTGTTTTTGGCTTAATTCGGTTAATAATTGCAAAGCCAATTTATGATTATTATCGCTTAAAGCAATTTTACTTTGCGCAAATAACAATAAAATCTCATCTTGATAATCCCTTGGCAATTGATGATAAAACGGCACTAATAAACGCAACGTTTCGGCATCATCATTTATTACCGCTTGATAAAAAACATGCGCAAATGCATTGGGATTGTTAATTAAAAAATCAATATCCACGGTTGGCGTTTCGTTTATTTCAGTTGGTGCAATGGGTGCAATTTGCTCGGTTTGTGGTGAATTGTCAATTGGCAAAGTAGTCGCAATGGGTTCATTTTGCAAACTATCAATGCCCGCTTCTGGGTGCAAAATGGGCGGCTGCACCGCTTTATCATCGGCAAAAACAGGCATAAAATACGCCAAACAGCAACACAATGTTGTTAGCTTTGTTGTCAATTGCGTTGCTGTTTTTATCGCAAAAAAACCATTCATCGGCTAAAACTTCATCTCAAAACTGGCAAAATAACTACGCCCCGGCGCAATGTAACGCGTGGCTTGGGTGCTGGCGGCCTCGCTTGGCAATTGGCGCGCCGCTTCCCAAGTGGTGTAGCGCGTGTTAAGCAGGTTATTGATGCCAAGGCGCGCGGTAATGCTGCCTGTTGGGCTGTAGTAGCCTGCGACGTCAAGCAGGGTATAGGCTTTTGGCGCAAACTGGCTTAGCGTGGCGGTTTGGCGTGTGCCTCGCCAAATGCGTAGGGCATTGAGCTCGTTTTCGTCCTTTTGCTTGCTGTGGGTGAGCGTTGTGCTAGCGCCCCACGTTTGGCTTGGGTGGTCAAAATTTAGCCCCACAACATAGCGCGCAGGGGTGATGGCGTCCCAAAAATTGGGGCTTGCCTGATACCAGCCGTCGCTGTCTTTGGGGGCGATGTAGTCAAATTGGGCTAATTTGCTTTTGCTGTAGCCAAGCGTTGCGCCAAGACCGTCGGGCAATTTGGGCGTTAAACTGTGCAAATCCAAATTAACTTTTAAACTTGTGCCTTTAATTTTGGCATTGTACAAATTGGCAAATAATTCATCGCTGGGTTTTGGTGTTGGCGGATTGCCAATACATTGATTAGAAGATAAATTCTTTTTACAATATTCTTTTTGTGCTGCCGATAAATGCGGAATTGCTCTATCTAACATATCTTTATAACGGCTATTAAACGCACTGATTTCAATATCGCCCCAATAATTTTGATAACGCACGCCATATTCATTGCTATGAGAAGTTTCGGGTTTTACATCAATGGCGCGTTTGGGAAAAGAAACATCGCTGTCGTTTTTATGTTGGGCGGCGGTGCTATTATAATTATAGAGTTCATAAAAACTCGGTGCACGAAAGCCTTTGGCGGTTTTGTATAATAAACTTAAATCAGGGCTAATATTAATTGCCGCGCCAAAATTATAGCTTTTGTTGTTATAAGTTTTATTGGTAATATTGGGGTCTTGGGTGTTAATGTTTTGTTTATCAAAACGCGCACCAAAGTTAAAATCAAAATATTTATTAGGGCGATAAATATTATTAAAACCAATGTAATAACTGTTGCTATCAATGGGGGCGCGTACGCATTCATTGGCATTGCCACAAGTGTTTTCGCTTTCTAATTTAGGATTGCGATTTTTGGCAATATATTTTGCCCCTGATTGGTCAAACTTTTGTTGTTGCTCTGGAGTTAAATCATTTCTGTCTATCGTTCTGCCAACATTGAGTTCATTGTTGGCATCTACAATACTTTGGCGTGTATTATTGGCAAAAAACTGGCTATTGACTTTATCCGCCCCTGCCAAAAGGGCTAAATTATGATTACCTAACGCATCAAAATTAAATTCTAATTTACCAAGCAAACTGGTGCGCTTTTCTTGATAGCGGCTTAAATTATGATATTCATAATGTCCAATTTGGCTAATGGTGCAATTTAAATCCACATTTGGGTAAGTGCTGCACGATTTTTTAATGTCGTGATTGTTAATTTGAATGGTTTGTTGATTAACATTTAAATTGGCGTTTTTAAACCAATTAACATTGGGTTTAAATTCCAATGCCGCCCCATAACGGGTTTTTTTATGGGCTTGATTAAATACGCTGCTTTTGGCGTAGGCAAGTTTGGGAATGGGAACGTCGTTTTTGCCGGGGCGAAAGGCTTTTTCTGCAGAATTATCAGGGTCAATATTTTCTTTATAATCATCGCAGGGAATACTGCCTTTGCTATCGGGCGTGCCATCTTTGCCTAATTTAACGCCGTGATAACTACAATGACGCATATCGCGCACATTGTATTGCTGTTTGGTGTCTTCAACAATAATTTTGCCAATTAAATTGGGCTTAAAATTAATATTTAAGCGCGCTAAATATGAATCGGATTTATAATCCATTGGGTCGGGCAATAAACGATAAATGCCCGTATAATCTTTAGCCGAAACCACTTCTTGCGGATGAATAGAAGCCAAATATTGCGCTTTTTCGGCATCATTTAACTCTTTAAATTCACGCCCTTTTGTGCTGTCGGGTTTATAATTGGTGTATTTGTAATTATATTGCACGCAATCTTGCGGATTGGCAGAATTTAAACAATCAAGCGTTACATAACTGGCACTTTTATATAATGTATCCGTTTTGCGTAAATCATATTTATCTTGATACGCGCCCAAACGATAAAAACTTTGATTAATATTGGCTAAATCATTATGCGCGCTGTTTTCTTTGCTTTTGCGATGAGTGTATTGCACCATGGCTTCAAATAAATCGCTTTTGCCTGCGGCGGCTAATGTTTGGCTAAAATGGGCGTTTTTGCTGTTGTAAGTGGTTTTGCTTTGCGCGCCGATATTATTGCCCGATTTTAATACATCGCTAACGTCTTTGGTATAAAACGCCACCGAGCCGCCGAGTGCGCCGCTGCCTGCTTCTAGCGCGTTGCCGCCTTTATTGATGGCGACGGCGGTAATGTTTTCAATTTCAATTTCGTTCATTGTGCCAGAATTGGCGGCGGCGCGTTTGGTGGATTCGTCTTTGTAGGATTGAATTTGCGCTACGCCGTCCACGGTAATGGCGACGCGGTTTTTGTCCACGCCGTGAATGGCAAAGCCGCTGCTGCCGCCACGCCCTTGCTCCACCACGCTAATGCCCGTTTCATAACGCACCAAATCGCGAATGCCTTGCACGTGTTCTTTTGCTAAGTTTGCAGCGGTTTTCACGGTTTTGCCAAGCCCTGTTACATCGGTGTCAAAACGCGTAACTTGATTGGTGGGCGCGGTAAAAACGAGTGCGTCTAAATGCGCGGTTGGCGTTTCGGCTTCGGCTTTTGGTTTAGCGGCTTCGGCTTTGGTTGTTGTGGTAACGGTTTCGCTTTCGGTTTCTGTTTCTTCCGCCGTTTGTGCAAAACTTACCACAGGCAACGCAAAAGCCCCCATTAAAGTGCCAAATAACACACCGCGAATGGCAAGATTTAAACTGGCGCGGTGAAAGTTATGCAAAGTTGACATAATATACAATCCTACAATTTATTTAAGCCTACAATTTAATTTTAATACTTAAAAAGTAATAACGGTTATTTTTTATCGCCTTTAACCGCACCAAATACCGCGCCCGCTTTTTTCACTTCTTCGGTTACGCCGTCGCCTTTATCATAATGCAATTGTCCTGCCAATTCTTCGCCATCAGTGCCAAAGAATTGCCCATTGACATCAATGTCTTTTATGTCATATAAAAAACCGCCGCTATTGGTATTGCCAACTTCTTCGCGGTAATTGTTAACATCGGCTTTGGCGGTAAACCCTGTGTCATTTATTTTACCGTCTTTAATATCAAACACGCTATGACCATTTTCATCGGTTAATGCACCTTTTAAAGTATTGGTATCAAAATCCACATCAAAACTGGCTTTATTTTTACCATCCAATGAAAACGTTTTTTGATGGGTTTTTTCGTTTATTGGTAGATATTTATCACGGTATTCAGGTTTAATCTCGCCTTTAAGATAGGTTTTATCAGTATCTGTGCTCTCTTCGTCATTTTCTTCTTCATCTTCTTCTGACTCTGGGGTAAAATCTTGGGCTAAGATATAATCTTTATGTCCTTTTTTCTTAATTATGTCTTCATTATTGCTAAAACCTTTATCTTTTTTCTGAATCAAATATCCCGCCCACAAGCCGTTATAAGTAAATTTACCTGCACTTGGTAAAGTGGTGGTTTGCTCTTGGTCGCCGCCTTGCACAAAATAACTGCGCGTTGGGTTATTTTTGTCATCGTTATACAATACTTCGCCAAAGCTAATATGATTGTAAGTTTTGGCATTAATCGCGGTATAAGGTTTATCGCCTTGTTTTTCTTGTAAGGTGATTTTGGTTACATTGTCTTTTTGCTCAACTTTTACATCAGGGTATTTATTTTTAATAGTTTGTGTGTTATTGGCATTTTTTACTTCTAAATTATCTTTTGAGTTTGCCTTTAAATTGTAATAATTGCCATTAAAATAAAACTTATCGTGTTGTCCAAAATAAGCAGGAATGACTTGTTTACTGGTACTGGTTTGTTTGGTGAAATCAGCTTGTGGCTTGCCCCAAGGGTAAGATTCATATTGGTCATCGCTAATTGGTATTTCGCCCTCGTCAATCTTTGCATCAATTTCTTCATTTAGTTTTTTCTTTTCAATCACTTTGCCAATATCTTCATTAGAAATATTGCTAATAATCGGTTTTTCAAAGCCTGCACTAAAATAAAACGGTTTTGTTTCGGGTTTTTTGTTTTTATCATTGCGTTTGCCGCCAAATACCACATACGCCGAGCCATCATTGGATAAAAATTTACCCGCCAATTCATCGCCCGTTTCACCATAAAAGCCGCCTTCTAGGGCATTTGAATCTGGGTCGGGATTATTGGGATTGGCTTTTTTAGAAAACAATTCTTTAATAAACGGCGCGGTTTTGCTGTTTTCGGTAATTAATGATTTGGCTGTACCGGTAAAGCGGTTGCCTTGAATTTTACCGTCAATTTGATAAACATCTACTTCATTAACTTTTTTGGTGGTGTCAAATTGGCTGGCAATATAATTGCCACTGCTGTTTTGTTTATTGGGATTGTCATAATACGATAATTTACCTGTTAAGGTGTTTTTATCAAAATCCACTTTATAAGTAGCCGGCGTGTGTTTGTACTTCATGTTGTTTAGATAAATATGGGCGGCACTAATTTCATCAGCTTCGTTGGTTTTGCTGTAAGCGTTAAAATAAGTGCCAACTTTTTCATCTTTGCCAGTTAGGGCAGGGCGTTTTTTGACATCACTTAAATACAGCCAATTGCCTTTGTATTCAAACGTGCCAGCACTGGGTAATTGTGTGCTAACGTTATCACCATGATAAAATAAAATCGGCATTTTACCATTGTGGAGGTTTTTTTCACCTGCTTTTTGGTTTAAGCCTAAACCTGCGATGTCTAAATAACCAAAACGAATGTGTTCATAATTATCGGCGGATTTTTTGGCTTTTTTATTTTCGTCTTGTAAGTGATTAATATGAGTATTGTTTTGGTCGTTTAAGGGTGAAAGTTTGCCATAACCATAAACTTTGGCGCGTTTAAGCCAATCACCTTTGAGTGCATGCGTTGGACTGTCAATGTGCAATTGTTGCCAAGTGGGGAATTGGTTAAAATTCATGGGTTTAATGTCGTTTTCGGTGAGTGCTTGGCGCAAATTTGTGCCTGCGGTTGTGCCATCGGGTAATATTTTATCCGTGCCAAGATATTGCGATGCATCGGTGCGTTCTGGATTATTGGTTTTACTGGTGTCGCGGATTTTACCCACCATAAAAAAGCCCGCGGCAGGCTGGGTTTGTGGGTTTTGCGGGGTTTGTGCTTGGTTATTATCACTACCGCTACCGTTGTTATCGTTACCACCGCTTCCGCCGTTATTGTTATCGCTTCCACCGTTGTTATTGTTATCCGGTTTATTGGGATTGGCAACTGCAGGCGGTACCGTGCCTTTTGGCAAGGTGGTGATGTTGGGGGCGGCGGATTTAATACTGTCGCCACCACAACCGGTCAAAGCAAGGGCGGCAAAGGTGCTGGCAACAGCAAGGGCAAGGTGTGATTTTTTAAACATTTTGGGGGTTTTAGATGTGGTCATGGTAGGTCTTCTATGCAAGTAAAAATGATTTGGTAAATAATAATGATTATTATTACAATTATTTTACGCAATTGCAAGGTTTTGTTGATTTGATATTTCAATCAATGGCTAAAATATAGGTTTTAATTGGGTATAAGTTTTGGCTAGATAAGCTAAAACGGCAAAATTTATCATTTACCGAAATTTTATAGAGGTGCTAAGTTTGTAAGACGATAACTTATTATGAGATGGTAACTTATTATGAGACGATAACTTGTATTGAATAAATAATTGCCAATCTACACTAAACCACGCATAAAACGCACTTTAGTGTGTTGCTAGGGAGTGTGTTGTTACAAGGAGATAAACTGTTAATTTTTTGGCTTTAAATTATTTTTGGTCGCAGTTTGGCATTCAGGCGCATCACAAATTCCATACAATACCAACGAGTGTCCTGATAATTTAAAACCATTTTCTTTTGCAACTTTATTTTGCAGCTGTTCAATTTCATCTTTATGAAACTCAACAATTTTACCACAATTATCACAGACCAAATGATCATGATGTTCCGCTTGGGCGATCTCAAAAACCGATAAATTGTTCTCAAAATTATGGCGTTCTACGATGCCTGCTTGTTCAAATTGGGTTAACACGCGGTATACAGTTGCAAGTCCAACATCTTCGCCTTGTTCAATCAAGGCTTTGTACACATCTTCAGCACTCATATGATGATGCGTTGCATTTTCCAATAATTGTAAAATTTTTAAACGAGGCAGGGTAACTTTAAGGCCGGCACGGCGTAAATCTTGATTGGTAAATGTCATTGTTGTTCCTTTTTGTTGTGGTTTTGCTTATCTTACCATAAAAATGGTAAAATAGCATAAAATCCACGATAAATATAGGCGTTTTGGTATAAATGTCGTATGATAGTGGGGTGTTTTCGTGTTTACTTATGTTTAACCGCCATGTAACGGCAAAATAGGAAAAATCTTAATGCAAACTTTGAATAAAATTACCAAAAAATGTCGCCAATTGCCCTTGTTGATTGCATTGGCAAGCGTGAGTGTGTTGCCTGCTTGCTCGTGGTTTAGTGTGTATAAAATTGACATTCCACAAGGCACACCAATTAGCGATGCCAAACTTGCCAGTGTTCAAGTTGGTATGACTGCCAATCAAGTGTTGTATTTGCTTGGCAGTCCTGCACTACAAGACACGCTAAATCCAAACCGTTGGGATTATTTGTATGACTTTACCGCAGGCACAGTGGCAAAACGTGAGCAAAAACCAAGCATTCACAATGCCAGTTACTATGTCAAAATTTATTTTGATGAAGCAGGCAAGGTAAGCAAAATTGAACGCCCGAACCAACCGTAATGTATTGATTTTGCTACAAACATTAAAAAACAAACATTAAAAAACAAACATTAAAAACAAACATTAAAAACAAACATTAAAAACAAACATTAAAAACAAACATTAAAAACAAACATTAAAAACATTGGCGTTGTGCTTTTGTTTGGTTTTTTGCTTGGTGGTTAATCTTAGGTAAGTTTTGCCAAATCCACTTTTTGTTGCGTCCAAATTTCAAAAGCCAATGCTCCTTGATGTATAAGCATGCCAAAACCGTCGGATACAGCCACATTTTTTTGGTTAAAAAATTGTAAAAAAGCAGACGGCTTGCCATACATCATATCATAGACAAAATCAGCACTGACATCATTGTCAAATGACAAGGTTTCACCGTTTAATCCTGCAGAGGTGGCGTTAATTATCACATCAAAATGCCCTGAAATATCCGTTAAATTTAGCACACTGATTTTAGGGTTGTTAAATAATTTGGCAAGGTTATGGGCTTTTGCACTCGTGCGATTGGCAATGTGGAGTTTGCCAATGTTGGCATTGAGTAGTGGTAAAATAACCCCACGTGTTGCACCACCTGCACCGATGATTAAGATATTTTTGTTGGTTAAGTCAATGCCTTGTAACATTAAATCCGCCACCAACCCTTGCCCATCTGTATTATCACCAAACAGTTTGCCCTCTTTAATAGCAAGCGTATTGACCGCTCCTGCTGCTTTGGCAAAATCGGATAAAATTCCCACGTGTTGACAAAGTTCAAACGCCATGACTTTAAACGGTATGGTAACATTTGCACCACACCCACCACCATGAAAAAAAGCCGCCACCACAGCAAGAAAACTCTCCCAATTGTCCGGGCAAAATTGGCGACGATAATCTATGGTTAACCCGGTTTTTTTGGCAAATTTTTGCTGAATTTCTGGCGATTTGCTGTGAGAGATGGGGTTGCCAATTACGATAAAATGTTTGTTGTTTGGCAAATTTTTGTTTGGCAGATTAAATTGCCAATCGTGCTTGGTAAGTGCGTCAAGTTTTAAGGTATTTTGTATATTAGGCATATCAGGCTCTAAAATATTGAATGAATCTTTGTTATAATACCGTATTTATCGCGATTTAAAAAGCCTTGTTAAAATTATGATGCAACAAAATACCTGTATTTGGTATGATTTAACCGAAGATTTAGCCATTGAAAAACCGTTAACCGCTATTGATATCAATGAGCGCGTGATTGCTTATGGTGATGGTTTTTTTAGCACCATGGCAGTGGTGAATGGTAAGATTAATTGGTTAAATTATCACCAAAAACGCTGTGAAATCAGTGCCAGTCATTTAAAATTAACGCTAAATTTAACCGCTGTTGTCAATCGGTTGTGTGATGTTGCCAATCAAATACAGCAAGGCGTGCTAAAACTTATCGTTTGTCGACAAAATCAATCCGTGCATGGATATGGTTTTAGCAACAGTCATGTTCATGTATGGCTTAAGGTTATGCCAAGCGATACACCCATTGGCAAAAATGATCAGGTTTTGACCATACAACCGCCTGCTTTCGGCTGTTGTTTGTTGCAACAAATTCCTGTATTGCCACCAAATTTGGCAGGGTTAAAACTGCTAAATACTCAAGCCCAAGTGCTTGCTTGTGCAGAGCTTATGACGTATCAGCAGCATCAGCCAAATTTGATTGACGGTTTGGTAAAAGATGCATTCGGAAATTGGATTGAGGGTACATTTTGTAATGTATTTTATCAATTAAACGATGACAATCAATGGTTTACGCCACCTGTCAATCGATCTGGGGTTAATGGGGTTATGCGCCAGGTTTTAATGGATAAATGCTGCCAAAATCAGCAAGCGGTACAAGAACGTTTTTTGCAAGATGTGGATTTTAAGGATTTGTCAGCACTGTTTTTTTGCAATGCAGTGCGTGGCGTGATACCGATTGAGCGTTTGTATTTTAAGCATGATCTGATGGGTGAAAGTTTAGGCGATGCGTTGGTTTTGCAGCCTCGTTTGCCAACTTTTAACCAAAAAGCCATACCAACCAAAAAGCCAATAAAGCCAAATTTAACCAAAATTTAATTGCTATTTTTGAGTTCGCGTGTCATTATTTGGTTAATTTTTACGATTGTCGGGTATTTTATGAACGAAAATAACCAACCAAAAGACCACCAACCAGAAAACAACCAACCCCATCAACAAGCCCAGTCAATTTTGGTTGCAAAACCAAAAAAATCAGCAAAAGGGTGGGTTGTTTTGCTGGTTTTGATAGTGGTTTGGCTGTTTTTTTGGGCAATTTATCAGACGGCTTTTCGTCCAATTTCACAAAAAAAACAAATGATAACAATAGAACAAGGCGAAACTTACAATGGTTTGATTGATAAATGGCAAGACAAAAATCAAGGCATGTTTATTAAGCCCTTGGCAAAATTATACGTCAAAATCCACGCCAAAAAACCGCTCCATGCAGGCATGTATCAATTGCCTGACAATCCAAGTTTTGCTCAAATGTTAAGCATACTACAACAAGGATCAAAGGCGGCCTTGGTGAAAATACAGATTATCGAGGGCAAAACCGCTGCTGATTTGTACAATATGCTTCGCGGCCATGAGGGCATAAAAAACGAAATTTTGTCAGGGAATGCGTTAACACCACAAGAGTTGAGGGTGAATTTGCCAAAAAAATACGCCCCAAATGGCAATATGGAGGGCTGGTTTGCACCTGATACGTATTATTTTGCCGAGGGCAGCAGTGATAAACAAGTGTTGGCCAGTTTGTTTAATCGCCAGTATACCATGCTGATAAAAGCGTGGGAAAAACGCCAATCTAATTTGCCTTATGCAACGCCGTATGAAGCCTTGATTATGGCATCTATTATTGAAAAAGAAACCAGTTTAGCAAGCGAACGCAGCCAAATTGCAGGCGTGTTTGTCAATCGGTTGCGCCAAAAAATGCGCCTACAAACCGATCCGACGGTAATTTATGGTATGGGCGATCGCTATGATGGCAACATTAAAAAATCAGATTTACAACAAAAAACCGCTTATAACACTTATCAAATTGACGGCTTACCGCCAACACCGATTGCACTACCGAGCCTGGCATCTATTGAGGCTGCACTTAATCCAGATAAAACCGATGCACTGTATTTTGTGGCAACAGGGTATGGCGGACACAAATTTAGCACCAATTTGGCGGATCATAATAAAGCGGTGCAGGCGTATTTAAAGGTTATGCGTAGCAAACAAGACCATCACAACCAACCAAGCCAATTAGCCCAATAGACAACCAATCTTACTCATATCAAGCATGGGGAAATTTTGCCCAAAGTTTACCCGTGTTTTGCTTGATTTTTTTGGCAAAATATATTTTGTAATACTACTGAATTTGTCAAGCAAATTTTGTAAAATACGCATACTTTAACCGCTTTTATTTTTTGGTAACTTTGACATGAATGCATTTTCTCGATTTTTTAACAAACCTACCTATCGGTATACCCAAACAAAAGTTAATTTTTGGCTGTCGCTGTATTTTGCCACTGTATTAAATTATGCATTGTATGCCAAAGTGTTGCATTTACACCCTTTTACAGGGGCGAGCACAGATTATTTTATTTTTAGCATACCAGTGTTTATTTTTTGTGTGTGTTATTTGATTTTTTCCGTGTTGACATTGCCCTTTGTGCATAAGGTGATTGTACCGTTTTTATTAATTGTGAGTTCAGCAATTGCGTATAATTCGATTTTTTTTGATGTGTATTTTAACCGCGATATGTTAACCAATGTGTTACAAACCACCCCATCAGAAAGTCGACGCTTAATGACCTTGCCTTTTATTGCGTGGATTATTGGATTTGGTATTATTCCTGCAATTTTGTATGCCAAAATCAAGATTAATTATAGAAAATGGTATCAAGAAATTTTGTATCGGCTTGGTTTTTTTGTGCTTGCTGTGCTTGGAATTTTAGCAATTGCAGCGGCTTTTTATCAAGATTATGCTTCGTTTGGACGCAATAATTTGTCCATTAAACATCTGATTATACCGACAAATTTTATCGTAGCAAGTTCAAGCAAATACCGTCATTTTAAACGAGAACAGATGCCTTATCAGGTGATTGAGCCTAATGCTGTACTGGATAAAGCCGACAATCGGCGCAAGGTTACCGTCATGATTATTGGTGAAACCGCCCGCGCCAACAATTGGGGGTTAAACGGTTATGCACGTCAAACAACGCCACTTTTGGCCGGCCGCGGTAATGAAGTGGTGAATTTTAACAATGTGATTAGTTGTAATACGTTTACAGCAGGTTCGGTGCCTTGCATGTTTTCGCATTTAGGGCGTGGTAAATTTAATGCCGATCGTGCCGAAAAACAAGACAATTTGTTGGATATTTTACAGCGAGCCGGGGTTTATATTGATTGGTTTAATAATAACAGTGATTGTAAAGGTGTGTGCAAAAATACGCCGTACACCAATGTTACTAAAATAGCAGATCCAAAACTTTGTACAGACGGTGAATGTCTAGATGATGTTTTGTTGCCAGAGCTTGACAAAGCCTTGCAAAAGCCAGATGAGCTAAATAAAGATGCGTTTATTGTGCTGCATACCATTGGCAGTCATGGTCCAACTTATTATGAACGTTATACCGATGCTTATCGTAAATTTACCCCAACTTGTGATACCAACAAAATCAATCAATGCAGTAACGAACAGTTGGTGAACACATATGACAATACGATTTTATATACCGATAAATTCATCAATCAAGTCATTGAACGCTTAGAAAGTCATAAAGACTGGAAAAGTTCGGTGATTTATGTATCCGACCACGGTGAAAGTTTGGGCGAAAATGGCATTTACCTACACAGTACCCCATATGACATTGCACCGAAATACCAAACTCATGTACCGATGATCATGTGGTTTAATGAAACTTGGCGCAATGACAAAAGCCTCGATTATACATGTTTGCAAAACAACGCCAAAAGCCAAAATTATTCGCATGACAACTTATATAGTACCATTTATGCGATGATGGATTTAAAAAAACAAGACACTTACCAAGCGGATTTGGATATTTTGCACGCCTGTAAAAAAACCCAATAACAAAATTTTTAAAATAATGGAAAACAGATGACAACCTCACGATTTATCACATTTGAGGGTACAGAAGGCGTTGGCAAAACCACGTTGATTGACAATTTGGCACAAGTCTTAACCGAGCGTAAGATTGACTTTATTCGCACGCGCGAACCTGGGGGCAGTCTGTTTGCTGAGGAATTGCGCAAAATTTTAATCAATCCTAAGATCACAATGGCTAACGATAGCGAACTTTTGTTGATGTTTGCAGCCAGAGCCGATCACATTGAACAGACGATTTTACCAGCATTAAATAGCGGAAAATGGGTGCTTTGTGATCGTTTTACCGATTCAACGTTTGCTTATCAAGGTTTTGGGCGTGGGCATGGCAACTTTCAAATGTTGGCAAAAGTGCAGTTTTTGATTGACAATTTTGTGGCAAAAATGCCAGACACGACGATTTGGCTGGATTTTCCGGTATTAGATGGCATGCAACGTGCCAAAAATCGTGGGGCGTTGGATCGTTTTGAACAAGAAAATAAGGCGTTTTTTGAGCGGATTTACCAAGGGTTTGTTTATTTGGCACAAAATCAGCCTGAACGTTTTAAGCGTATTGATGCAGCTTGTGATGAAATAACGGTGTTAAACCGTGTTTTGGCTGTGCTTAATTTGTAAATGTTAAAATTTATCAATGTTAAAATTTATCAATGTTAAAATACATTTTTAAACCTGTTTTTATAAAGAAAAAAGGAACAATCATGTTAAATTTTCGTAATAATCCGTTGGCTGTCAGTGTGTTAAATTTGGCATTGTTGATCGGTTTACCGAGTGTTGGTGTATCAACTACTTGGGCTACAACGCACGCCACAACAACGCACGCTACAACTGTGGCAACTGACTTTTCAGGCCTTGTAGAGCAAGTGGTTCCCTCGATTGTGCGTGTGAATGTTACCACCAAAATATCGCCTGAAGAAATTGCCAAAAACCAAATGGAATTGTTGTTGCGTCGTTATTTTGGAGCGAGCATACCGGACAGTTTGCCACCTGCAATTGAAAGCAGTTTTGGTACGGCTTTTTTTGTGAGCAATGACGGCTATATGTTAACCAACCATCATGTTGTGGCAGGGGCGGATAAAATAACCGTTACCCTAAACGATCGCCGTGAGCTTGATGCCAAAGTGATTGGCAGTGATGAACGCACCGATGTCGCGGTGTTAAAAGTAGAAGGCGTAGGTTTTCCTGCGTTACCGATTGGCAATTCTGATCGGTTAAAAGTTGGTGAACCTGTGTTGGCAATTGGTTCGCCATTTGGTTTTGATTATTCAGCATCTGCTGGGATTGTGAGTGCAAAATCGCGTAATTTTGCCAAAGATACCAGCGTGTCTTTTATCCAAACCGATGTGGCATTAAATCCTGGCAATTCTGGCGGGCCGTTATTTAACCAAAAAGGTGAAGTGGTTGGCGTGAATTCACGCATTTTTACAGGAACGGGCGGTTATATGGGCTTGTCGTTTTCCATTCCGATGGACGTGGCTATGGATATTTATCAACAAATTCGCACCACAGGCAAGGTTTCGCGTGCGTATTTGGGTGTGTATTTGCAAGATATTGATCGCAATTTGGCCGATGCGTATGGTCTTAACCGATTGATAGGGGCGTTAATTACGCGTGTATTACCCAATTCACCGGCTCAAAAAGCAGGATTAAAAGCAGGCGATGTGATATTGGCATTTAATGGACGCGAAGTGTTAAGTGCAGATGATTTTAACAATTTGGTAAGCCGTGCAAAACCTAGTAACAATTTTGTGCTAAAAGTACAACGCGACAACAAAATCATCAATTTGCAAGGCAAACTTACCTTTGCGCCTGGTGATACCAATGCAGATGCGCTGCACAAAGACAGCGATGACAATCCGTTGCGTTTGGGTTTGCGTTTGCGCGAACTAAATGTGGGGGAGCAACGGTTTTTACGCGTCAAAGGTGTGTTAATCACCGCAGTTGAGCCATTTGGATTGGCATCTGGTGCAGACGTACAAGCAGGCGATGTGGTGATTCAATTTCACAACAAACGCATCGAAACCGTGGCAGATTTTAGAAACGTGGTGCAAAATTTACCCAAAAAAGGCGTGGTAACTTTACAAATTATCCGCCAAGGCATACCGATGATTATTGGTTTAAGAATTGAATGATTTTGGCGAAAATTTTTTGGCTAAGACAGTTGTGTCTAAGACAGTTGTGGCAATTGAACAAAAATTTAACAACGGTTGGTTGTTAACAACCATTGTTTGTTAGTAATTATGGTAAATTGCTTGTAAATGTTAACAAATTTGTGAACGTTAACAAATAGGAGAGGTTATGTTAATGTATGGATTTGGCGTGCTTGGGTATGTGATTGCTGTGTCTGTGGCAATTTTTTCATTTTTAAAAACCATGCAAGCTGATCCCACCACCAGTCGATTTGTCGTATGGCTACAATTGTTGGTGTATTATTTGCGTTTTTGGGTGTTGTGGTTGTTTGTTTGGGCGAATTTGCAATTATTGATGAACAATCATGCGTTGTATTGGTTGATTTTAGGCTTGTGTTTGTTGTATATGTATATGACGTGGGTTGAGCCTAATCGGTTGCGTATTTTGCACCAAAGCATTGATTTAACAAATACAGGCAATCTAAATAAACAACCAAAACCGCCTTTGCTAAAACTTGCAGTCATAGGCGATGTGCATATTGGTATTTTTCACCAAAAACAACAACAAGAACGTTGGGTAAAAACTCTAAACCGCTTAGATGTAGATGCGGTGCTGTTTACGGGTGATTGGCTGTATCATGCAGGGGCGGATTTGGTTGGAACGATGATGTTGTTTCGTGCGATTAATAAGCCGTGCTACACAACCTTAAGCCAAGCCGATAGTGAACAACAAGGCAAATTTTCTGATATTATTCCTAATGTTAATTTAACAGATGTATTAGATATATTAAATATTCAAACTTTAAACAATCAAATCACCATGATAAATGGTGTAACGATTATTGGTTTAAGCCCTGATGATTATCCAAAAAATAACAATAAAACCGCGATTTATCAATGGCTTGACAAAAATCCCAATACACCAAATGTCATCATTGCTCACGACATCAAAACTTGCCAAGCCAATCAACAATTTACCAATAAACTAACCAACAAAAGTTTGGTGATTGCAGGGCAAAGCCACGGCGGACAAGTGAATTTACCAGTTATTACCAAAAAAATTTTACAAGCAATGACAGGAAGTGGTTATTTATCAGGCTATTATCCAAGAAATTGTTCCATCGATCGTTTTACCAAAACCTCTGCTTTACCAAAACTTAACTATCATATTTGGATTAATACCGGTGTTGGCATGACAGGCTTGCCCTTTCGCTTAAATTGTCCGCCACAGATCGATGTGTTACTGTTGCGATAAAATTTTTTAAATAATTTGCAAAAATCATCAAAGCGGTAGTGTTTGCTGTTAAGATTTTGTGTTACACTAGCCATTATTTTAAAAACAAAAGGTAGTACCATGACAACGATACAAGACAGACTACAAGGTTCTATGACGGCGATCGTAACGCCTATGCACAGTTATGGTGAAGTGGATTGGCAATCATTGGCAAATTTGATTGATTGGCAAATTGAACAAGGCACTGATGTTTTGGTTACCGTTGGCACAACAGGCGAGTCTGCCACTTTATCGATGCAAGAACACGCCGATGTCATGGCGTTTTCGGTAAAACAAGTCAATGGGCGTATTCCCGTGATTGCAGGAACAGGGGCAAATAATACCGCCGAAGCCATTGAACTTACCCAAGAGGCCAAACAAATCGGAGCGGATGCTGTGCTTTTGGTTGCACCGTACTATAATAAGCCAACCCAAGAGGGCTTGTATCAACATTACAAAAAAATTGCCGAAACTGTGGATATTCCCCAAATTTTGTATAACGTACCTGGACGTACCGTAGTGGATATTCAACAAAGCACGGTAGAACGTTTGGCGGATATTGACAATATCGTAGCGATTAAAGATGCCACAGGCGATTTACAGCGTGGCGAAAAACTAATCAAGGCGGTGCAAGGGCGTATGACAGTGTTGTCAGGTGATGATGCCACAGCGGTTGAATTGGTGCGTTTGGGGGCAAAAGGCAATATCTCGGTCAGTGCCAATGTTGCACCAAAAATCATGAGTCAGATTTTTGCCAGTGCATTAAAAGGTGAATTTGAGCAAGCAGATACGCTAAATCAGCAAATTGCCCATTTGCATAACGATCTGTTTGTTGAAAGCAGTCCCATTCCTGTGAAATATGCGTTGCATAAAATGGGACGCATTGAACAAGGCATTCGCTTGCCTTTGACATGGTTATCCAGCAAAAACCAATCTTTGATTGACGAATCGTTGGCAAAAGCCAGTTTGATCTAATAAAAATTTACAAATTAACGTTTAATAAAAAGTGATGGTTATGAAATTAATAAAAAAACCCTCTTTATCAGCACTTATCAGTGTATTAAGTTTTAGTGTGCTAAGTTTTATTGTAACAGGTTGTTCTACCTTTAAAAATAACGTGGCGGATAATTCATTGGATTACCAAAATGCAAAATTATTAATTCCGGTTGAATTGCCAGAAAACAGCAAAACCCACGCTTTTACCCCTTTGTATCAACTTCCTGCATTGGGACAAAATACCTTGACGCTTGAAAATGAAAAAGGCAAACGTTTTGAACTTCCAGAGCCTATCACAACGGTAAAATAATGTTGTAAAACAGTATTTAAAACAGTATTAAAATATCTTAAAAACAAAACCATGTTAATAACAAAACCACGTTAAAAGGGAAAATCATGCAAAAACAACAACTGCTTTACACAGGTAAAGCCAAATCAGTCTACGAAACCCAAAATCCTGACTTTTTGATTATGTATTTTCGTGATGATACGTCTGCATTTAACGGCGAACGCATTGAGCAGCTTGATCGTAAAGGTAAAGTGAACAACCGTTTTAATGCGTTTATCATGCAAAAATTGACACAAGCAGGCATTACCACTCATTTTGAGAAGCAACTAAGCGAAGATGAAGTGTTGGTAAAACGCCTAAAAATGATACCTGTAGAATGCGTGGTGCGTAATTATGCAGCAGGCAGTATCGTGCGTCGTTTAGGCTTAACCGAAGGACAGGCTTTAAACCCACCAACTTTTGAGTTGTTTTATAAAGATGATGGGCTGGGCGATCCACTGGTCAATGAAAGTTTGTCAATTTCACTCGGATTTGCCACCCAAGCCCAACTTGAT
The DNA here is from genome assembly GCF_000320365.1 of Moraxella macacae 0408225. GTDB lineage: Bacteria > Pseudomonadota > Gammaproteobacteria > Pseudomonadales > Moraxellaceae > Faucicola > Faucicola macacae. The sequence continues at coordinate 285,765 of NZ_ANIN01000001.1, read as the reverse complement.
GAAATGAAGCGACTCACTTATGAAGTCAATACGGTTTTATCAAAAATGTTTGACGATGCAGGGCTGATTTTGGTGGATTTTAAATTGGAATTTGGCATGTTTAAAGATCAAATTGTGCTCGGTGATGAATTTTCACCAGATGGTTGTCGTGTGTGGGATAAACAAACCAAGAAAAAGTTGGATAAAGATCGCTTTCGTCAGGGGCTTGGTGATGTGGTAGAGGGTTATGAAGAAGTGGCAAAGCGTTTGGGCGTGCCCTTGGATTGATTAAAACGGCGCAATAAATCAGGCTTTTAATCAAGTTGTTTCAAACGTTTATTTTATTAATTTTATCAATCAAATAATTTTATCAACCAAATAAGGATACACTTATGTATAAAAATATCTCATTGGCTGCTTACGATCCAGAACTTGCCAAAGCAATGGAAGCTGAAACCGTGCGTCAAGAAAGCCACATTGAACTGATTGCATCAGAAAACTACTGCTCTCCTGCGGTTATGGAAGCCCAAGGTTCTGATTTAACCAATAAATACGCCGAGGGTTATCCAAATAAACGCTACTACGGTGGTTGTGAGTATGTTGATGTGGTGGAGCAACTTGCGATTGACCGTGCCAAAGAATTGTTTGGAGCGGACTATGCCAATGTACAGCCACATTCAGGTTCAAATGCCAATGCTGCTGTGTTTTTGGCCTTGCTTGAGGCGGGAGATACCGTGCTTGGTATGAGTTTGGCTCATGGTGGGCATTTAACGCATGGTGCAAGCGTGTCATTTTCGGGCAAAACCTACAATGCGGTGCATTATGGCATTGATGACAATGGCTTGGTTGATTATGACGAAGTGGAGCGCTTGGCAAAACAGCATAAACCAAAAATGATTATTGCAGGGTTTTCAGCGTACTCACAAGTCATGGATTGGCAAAAATTTCGTAACATTGCTGACAGTGTAGGGGCGTATCTGATGGTGGATATGGCACACATTGCAGGTCTTGTGGCAGCAGGCGTGTATCCTAGCCCTGTGCAAATTGCAGATGTTACCACATCAACGACGCACAAAACATTGCGTGGCCCACGTTCTGGTCTGATTCTTGCAAAGAAAAATGAAGAGATTGAGAAAAAATTAAATTCAGCGGTTTTTCCGGGCAGTCAAGGTGGCCCTCTGATGCACGCAATTGCTGCAAAAGCGGTGTGTTTTAAAGAGGCAATGACTCCTGAATACAAAGATTATCAAACTCAAGTTGTCAGCAATGCCAAAGCGATGGCCGAGGTTATCATGGATCGTGGCTATGATGTGGTATCAGGGGGTACTGAAAATCACTTGATGTTAATCAGCCTAATCAAGCAACAAATTACTGGCAAAGAAGCGGATAAGTGGCTTGGTGATGCGCACATTACGGTGAATAAAAATGCCGTACCCAACGATCCAAAATCACCGTTTGTAACATCAGGCATTCGTATTGGTACACCTGCGGTAACCACGCGTGGCTTTAAAGAAGAACAAGTGCGTGAGCTTGCTGGTTGGATTTGTGATGTTTTAGATTCGCGTGGCGATGAAAAGGTATTAAACGAAGTTCGTGAAAAAGTTTCTGTCATCTGTAAAAAATTCCCTGTTTATGAGTCTAATATGGGTTTTGAGGCAAAGGCCGCCGAGTTGTTTGACAAAGTCAACCAATTTATCGATGACAAAGCGGACGAGCACGAAATCGTTGCAGTTGCCAAACAAAAAGCGACCGAACTTTATGAAAAAGTGAATAAAATCATCACCAAATAAACGTTACGCTTAAAACATATAAAATAAGTAAGCATACAAAACAACTGTTATAATTGATCACTATGTTATAGCAAATTCGCTTAAACTGTCCGATTTATGGGCAATTTAAGCGTTTTTTATATCAGTTTATATAAAGTATTATTTTAGCAAGGATTAGGAATATGTTGGCAGGATTGGGATTATTAATTGTCATAGGTTTTATGACCCTTATTATGACACGGAAAGCATCGCCCTTTACGGCACTTGTGCTTGTGCCACTGATTGTGGGCTTGTTTGCAGCCATAATGGGTTATGGTGATTTTGGTGCAAATGATATCAGTAAATTTGCAATTGCAGGGATAACCAGTAACCCTGATTTAAATATTAAAGGTGTGGCGGGTACAGCGATCATGCTGTTATTTGCTATTTTGTACTTTGGCTTAATGCTAAGTGCAGGATTGTTTAACCCTTTGACTTCTGTGATTGTCAAAATGGTTAAAGGCGATCCGCTAAAAATACTCGTTGGTACGGCAATTTTGGCATTGGGTGTATCGGTAGATGGTGATGGATCGACTACGACACTTGTGGTTTGTTCGGCAATGATTCCCATCTATAAACGGCTGAATATGAAAATGATGGATTTGGCGGTTATTATTATTTTAGCCAATCAAATCATGAACTTATTGCCTTGGGGTGGGCCAACCGCTAGGATTATTGCTGCTCTTAGGGTTGATGAAGGGGCTTTAATGAGGGCGATTATACCCGGTATGATTATGGCAAGTATTTGGGTGGTTGCTGTGGCGATTTGGCGAGGGCTTGCTGAACGTAAGCGGTTAGGCATTCATGCAATTGGACAAGATGAATTAAATGCAATTATTAGCGATGCGCAAGGGGATACAAGCCTTGCACGGCCAAAAATGGTGTGGTTTAATTTTTTGTTAACCGCGGTTTTGATGGTGTTGTTAATTTTTGGGGGTACGTGGGGCATTCCAAAGGTAAGTTCGGCCTTGATCTTTGCAATTGGCATTGCGATTGCTTTTATTGTGAATTATCCCAGCCAAAAAGATCAACGTCAAATTATTGAATTGTACGGATCGTCTGCAGTGCAGGTGATTTTTATGGTGCTGGCGGCGGGTGTGTTTATGGGGATATTGGCAGGTACAGGCATGAGTAGTGCAATGGGCGAGGCCTTATCTACATGGATTCCTGAACGTTTTGGCAGTCATTGGCCGTTTATTGTTGCCCTTGTTTCTGTGCCTGGGACGTTCTTTTTGAGTAATGATGCGTTTTACTTGGGTGTGTTGCCTGTGTTAAATGAAGTGGGGATACAGCATGGTTTTAGTGCGATGGATATAGCAATTGCCAGTACCGCAGGGCAAGCATTTCATCTGCTTAGTCCGCTTGTTGGTTTTATTTATCTGCTGTTAAACCTAACGGGTGTGGATATGGGAAAATGGCAAATTCAATCGGCAAAATGGGCAATTGGCATTTTTGTGTTTTTCTTATTGGGAATGTTTGGCATTAGCGGTGTGCCTTTTTAGTCATTTTTGTTAAAATTTTGCTTTCAAAAGCCAAGCTGATGTTTGGCTTTTTTTATCAATATGCACTGCATTCATATGTGTTTTATTAACATAAACTTCAATATCAACAACAAAAAACTTATAAAACGGTAACAAATTAAGTGTAAAATGCTATTTTTTTATTGCCGTTTTTTTATTGCTGTTTTTTATTAGTTTGCCAGAGGTGTTTTATGCAACGTTTCGCATTTTGTGGTGTATTTGCTACAATTATCCTAACAGGTTGTGCCAATTTGTCAACAGAGGCAAAAATAAGCAACAAGGCTGTTGTTATAAACCCACCATCAACCGCTCGTGAAGAAATTGTTATTGAAAAAGCAGAACCTATGCTGATTTTGTTGCCAAATGCATCGACAAAATCTATGTCAAATTTATCTATGTCAAATTTTGGGTCAAATGCTGTTGGTTTAATTCGGCTAAATCATAACAACCAATGCCTTGATGTGCATGGTGATGACAATAAAACCTTGATTGCACACCACTGTCATGGCAAAGCAAATCAGTTGTTTGGTGTCAAAGCCGATCAAACCATTCAACAACAGGACAAATGTCTTGATGTTGCAGGCGAGAGTAAAGATGATGGTGCGTCTGTGATTTTGCACCAGTGTCATGGCAAATTAAACCAAAAATGGTATGCTGATGGCAAGCAATTGCGTAACCAATTAACGGGCAAATGTTTAACCGTTAACCAAAACAACCGTGTTGTGATGACAACTTGCCAAAATCAGGCAAACCAACAGTTTGCTTTTTAGAAACTTACTTTTTAGATTAATTAAAATGTAAATTGATTAAATATGATTAAATTTTGAAAAATGCCAATATCCAATGGCTGTATATTTCATGTGATCTTGTGTGTAATCATAAGTGGCATTGCATTTTGTGCAACTAAAAAACGTTACCTGGGTCAACTGGAATTCACGTGGCTCTATCACTCTATAATAAGATCGGGTTAAATCTTCGGGAAAATCGGTAATTTCAAAACCAACCGATTGCCATTCTGTCAAGGTATTTAAAAACTCATTGCGCGACAAATGGCGTTGATAAACCACAAACCAATGCAGTTGGCTATTTTGATAAACGCCCATATTGCCAACCAAATTTTGAGCTGGGGGCGTACCGTCATGATATAGGTTTTTTAAAAGTTGCACGATTTTTTTGTGTTTGGCTTGTTTGTCAAGAATATCACAGTATTTGAAATGATTGCCACATTTTGGGCATAAGATGCTCATGCCTCTGTGTGGCTCTTTCCATGGTACTTTGTTTAATTGGTTTATTGATCTGTACTGATTTCTGTCAGTTAATCTTTTGGTATCACAACACGCAAAGCATTGGGTGCAAATGATAAAGCCATTGTTGCATTTTACACTTTTACGACTGTCTATCACCCCATCACAACGAGAACCGTTGGAGCAATGCGATAAATACACATCTTTATCAGGATTTAGACAGTTGTCATTGGTGCACGAAAAACTGCTCACTCTGTAATAGGTGTAATTTGAATTGCCATTAGCCTTTAGCAGTTTACCGCAGCTGCGACAGTTTAAGTGTTTTAAAAATTTATTAACATAATTGACAACGCTATATAACAAACCAATTTCATCATCATTAAAGTTAATATTTAAAATCCCTAAAAAATCTAACAAGGTGTAATTTTGCCAGTTGTGCGTGTTGTTGCAATAGGTTCTGGCATGTTGAAAGCATTGTTTGTTTCTGCACCACCAAAAGTTACTTTTTCCAGTAGAAAGATTTGCCTTGCCATCTTTAACGGATAATTGCCCCTCACAAATAATACGCTCGTCATCGGGCTTTTTATGACTGACTTTGATATAAAAATACTGTGTATTTTCAATTAACTTGCCCTCTTTGACAAACTGATCGCTTTTATAATAGGTTGTGTTGGAATCTCTATGTACTTCAATCACTCTACCAGTACAAAGATTAAAATAGCCGTTCAGATGCAACTTATCACTTGCATGGTTGGCTAAATCTGTTTGTGAAATTGCCTGCAATAAATCGTATTTTAGCGTGTGTTTATTGAGTTTTTGCTCGGTGGAAATTGTCTTAAGTAGTTTAAACAAAACCATGGTTGAATAATCGTCAATATTGATCTGTAAGATGGCGTCTAAATCAATCTGCAAACGCTTGCAATATATGTCATAAAAGATTTTCTTTATAAACAATTGTTTGGATTTTAAGTTTAATTGATTAACCAAAGGCACATAAGTATCCAAATCCAACGTAAAATTAACGTTTAAATCATCAAGCATATCATGGAGCCATAAGTGCAGTTTTGTGCTATCATCAAGCATTGGCACAATGTTTGGCAATTGAGACTGTAGCTTTTTTTGTGTTGCCGATCTAAAAAAGCTAACTACTTGGGTTTTATCATTAATAAACTGATTAAAATTAGTATGTTTAACAATATTGTTTAAAATATATTGGTAATTTTCTGGGCTTAGTTTCGCAGACAAATTGTCTTGTTGTAATAATTTGGTTAAAGTGTCAAAATCTGTATTGTCAAAACAACTGTTTATGGCTTCATCTGCTTCGTCTAAGGACAAATCGGTTAAAGCTGCTATAAAAGATGCAATATCTTGCATTTGTTTAAACTGCAATTGGCTTGTTTTAACCAGTTGCATAACACTTTGGATAAAATTTTTATACACTGTGTCAACAGAATGGTTTTTTAAATCAGCAACAATGGATTTTAGCGAGGTTTTATGTTGTTGTAATTGATTTAGTAGATTATTAATTAAGGCATCGCGTAATTTTTGATCTTGATTTATGATTGTTGGAAAGGTTTGCAGAATGTTTGTTAAAACCGCGTTGCTATAATCACCGCTAAATATCAAAAGCAATTTATCAACAACCACATGTTTGATCGCGGGCGTTTGAGTTAATTTGTTGCTAAAAAAATTTGTCAGTTGGGTGAAAGGTGGGCTATGAATGTTATTTGTCAACAGATGAATAAATTGCGACACAAGCCACAGCGTGTTTTTTTCATCTTCTAATAATAAGACATCGTATGCCTCGAATTTGTCTTTTTGTTTGGCTGATTTACGAATGCAAAACACAACGACCTGATTTTCTGTAAATTTACCAACCTTAACCAAACTTTGGCACATGATTTGATTTTGATGAAAGAATACCGATTGTTCTTTTTTGTTATCGTGATATTTAATAAAGCCAAAAGGTTTATAATCTGCAGTCATAAACCAATCCACCCAACCGATATATTTTGTTTCTTTCATAAAAGCCCTAAAATTTAACGTGATCAATTATTTTTATGCATTTTATGCATTGCGTGCCTGTTTGAAAAACTTCATAACAAACTTCATAAAAAAAACTACCAACAAAGTGTTAATAGTTTTTGTTATTTTTTAGATTTTGCCAAACATGAAACTGGTAAATTGCAAATTTAGATCAAAACTAAACGTGGCAATTTTTATCCAACTCAACGAGTGCATTAATTGCTTTATTCATACCGTGCATAATTTGACCGAGTAGAACTTGTTGTTTGGTAACGACAATCACAATCATGGGTTGGTGTTCATTTGGCACAGAGCTTATCATAATTTTACCGTTTTCGGCATCCAAAATCACCGAGCGACAGCCTGTTAACTGGGCTTCGGCAGTCAAGGCTTGTACCAGAGCCAAAATCGAGCTGCCAACGGCGGAAAGTTTACCACCGTCATAGTTTTTTTGGAAGATTGAATTGACCTCAAAACCATCTGTTGATGCCAATAATACACCATCTACACCACTGGTTGTATGCACCAATTCGTGCAAAATTTCGCTGGATAAAGTTACGAATTTGTCGCTTGGTTTCACGCGACTTTCCATTTGAAATAATTTATTGTTCATATTGCTATCCAAAAAAGTTTGGGTTGATTTAGAAAGTTTGCTGTCAAATTAAATTGGTTATTGCATTAAAATAAATCATGCGTTTATTGCATGATTTTGTTGGATAGGGCTGTTAGTTACTAAGTTCTAGTGATGAAATAATCGTATCAACCAACAACAACACATCTTCGCGTTTGCGCATATCCACGGGGAAAATGGGTAGATTTTTGTTTTGTTTTTCCAGCCAATCACGATAAATTCCAAAATCCAGTTCAGGTTTTTTATCCACTTGGCTAACACCAATCACGATACGGCCGTCATAGATTTTGGCAAAGGTTTCTAGATAATTGGCAAGATCGCCAATCGGATTTTGTGCTGAATGGTCAATTAGGATAACCACGCCCAACGCACCTTGTGATAAGATGGGCCAAATAAAATTAAAGCGTTCTTGCCCTGGCGTACCGTACAATCCAATGCTCATGCCACCTTCTAGCGTTAGCTCGCCGTAATCCATACCGACAGTGGTTAACAGTTTGGTGTTGGCACTAAGATCAGTGTTTTTAACTTCGGTAGAGACAACAGGAATGTCAGACAAACTAGAGATGGCTTGGGTTTTACCCGCCCCCATTGGACCACTAAAGACGATTTTTAAACGTTGCATAATAAAGCCTTACTAAATAGTTTTTATCGATATTTTAATATATATTAATAAATAAGATTTGTTTTTTTCATTATACACTAAAATACAGGTTTATACCAGTAATTTTATGTATTTTGATGGTAAATTCGCTTAACAATTCGCTTAACAACAATTCGCTTAACAATATTGGTAAAACATTATTGGTAAAACATTTGTCAAGTAGCAATGCGATGCCACTAAATGCCTAATTTGCGACGCAAGCGTGATAAAAACCCTTTCATACCGTCTTGTTGCTCGGTTTGAGTGGGTGGTTCTGCTTTGGTTTGTTGCAAGTTGTTGGTTTGATTGGTTGGCATGATGGGGGCTTGAGCTGTGTTGTCGATGGCTTTTGAGTCTGTGTTTGTCAATTGGCTGACGGTTTGGCTTAGATTGTCATAGGTTGTTTTTTGCAACACGCCTGACATGACAAGTGCAATCAACATGGCTTTGGCAACATTGGCATCTACGCCGCTTACGCTGATAATTTCGCTTAAGGTGGCATCGCGAGCTTCTAGGACGCATTGTAGTTTTAGGGCGTTGTGGCGTTGGTTGTTGTTATCGGGTTTTATCCAACTGCCAATGTGGTAGCGATCGGTTGTATTGACTAATGCTTGCAGAGCTTTGGCATTTTTTAAACCAAATTGCCAAAAAAACTGTACCAAATCTTGGGCGTTTTTTGGGTCTAGGGCTTGTGGGTTGGCAACATTTAACGTCCACGCACCCAGTTCTAAACTTGCCTGTTGCAACCAAATCCGCTGTTGTTTTGGGTGGATATAGGCAAGCGTTGCTCCTTGTGCGTTGTTTAAACTTAATAATTGGTCTTCTTTTTTGTGTAAACGGCCTAAAATTTTGGCAATTGCCAATACAAGGGCGTGGTTATTACTGTTATTGTGATTGTTACTGTTACTGTTATCGGGGGTTTTTGGTGTGGTGGCTTGTGGGTTTGTGGCGGTATTTTGTTGGCGACTGGCAATTAAATCATCAAGGGTTGTGCGGTTTTGTGGTTTTGTGGTGTTTTGTGGCGGTTGGTTTGAAGTGGTGCGTGGCGAGGTATGTCCTGATAAAAACTGTAAATTGGTGTATAGCCACTGATTGAGTGGGTTTAAATCTTTAAGCGGTAGAGTCAAAATGTTGCCTGTTAAATAACCATCGCTATTTTCGATGTGTGTGATATACAAAGCAGCCGCGTGCGGTTTTGCGGATATTAGGCGTTGTACACTATCGGCGTGTTGAAATTCAGCATTAATCATAAATAAATCAACCGCTTCGTGATTGGCAGATACCCATTCAAGGTCAGCTTCTAAGCGCATTAACAGACGTAAATAACCCTTTAAAATCACTTGGTCGGCAGGTCTAACACCGACTAAAGCAATGCGTAAAACTTTTTTGATATTGTCATTACTATGGCTCATGGACATACATTCCTTTTATCTGTAATTTGATTCATGTCAAGATAAATGTTGCAAAAGTACTACCGAAATTTATGACATAAATTTTAACAAGATTTTTATCAATAAGGTAGACTACAAAGCCTATAAAAATAACCTTTCATACCAAAAAAATAAAAAAATGTTACAAAAATGCGTAAGGCTTAACCAAAAAACAACTGATTATTAATTTGAATGTTAATTTTGATTAATAATCTGATCAATAATCAGTCAAATTGTTAAATTTTTTTAATAAGTATCTGGTTAACAACTATAAAATTTAGCCACAACTTTTTGGTGGGTTGACGCTGACGGTAACGTTTACATTGGCAAGTGCAAACAAGGCTGCCACTTGTTTTTGGGCGTTGTCGGTGGCAAGTTTTAGCATGTCGGATTTGCAAGCGGTTTTTAATACTTGTGCTTTGCCTTGGGCTTGAGCTTGGGAGAAAATCTGCGGATCAATGTCTATCATGCCAAACACGCCTGTTTGAATGTCGTACACTTCAATGTTGTCAAGATAGGTTTCAAACACTTGGGCGGGCGGTAGGGTAATTGTTACCGATTGTGTGGGGTTGTTTTTATCCAGTGGTGTAATTGCGATGTTTTCGGCGGTTAACTGGTTTAAGTCTATGCCGGCTTGTACGCGTCCATGTGCAACAAAAAGCCCCTTTTGCTCGTCTTGCCAAAGGGTATACCAGTTGCCTTGTTTTTGGGCGGTGATGACGGTATCGACGTTATATACAACGGTTTGCAGCCGGTTTAGGCTTTGGATTTTGCTGATGACGCCATCGGTGGTTAATACATCAATTTTGGCTTCGGTATTTTTTTGGTAAGTGTAAAAACCGACCATCAGTGCTGATAACAATGCAAATAAAATCACCGATACCCAAAATAGACGTTTTTCGGCGTTGGTTTTAATTATAGGTTGCTTGTTTGTCATTGAAAACCCTTTTGTGTGATGTTTGTTTGATGATAAATTGTTTGATGATAAAAAGGATAAAATATAAGAATATAAGTATGTTATGGTTTTAAATTTTTGATTTTCAATGAGGTTTTTTGTAACGTTTATTTTAACTAATTGATTTAAAATGTAAAAATTTTATGGGTTTTTTTGTTTAAAATTGGCGTATAAAAATTTGTCAAATGCGATAATTTTTGTTATAATGTTTATGGATATAGTATAAAATTCAATAAGATTTAATTACAAGTTTAATTTTTCATTACAAGTTTAATTACAAGTATTCTTTAAATTCTCTAATTTAAAAAAGTCAAACTTCGGTTTGGCTTTTTATTTTAACGATTGTTACATTAAGGTGCGATATGAAAGCCAGTCAACTTACCTTTGCTACATTAAAACAAACGCCAAGCGATGCTGATGTGGCATCTGCTAAGCTTATGCTCCGTGCAGGTTTGATTAAAAAATCTGCCTCAGGGCTGTATAGCTGGTTGCCAATGGGTTTAAAAGTTTTGCAAAAAGTGGAAAAAATTATCCGCGAAGAGATGAACGCGATTAACAGCCAAGAATTGCTTATGCCTGTGGTGCAGTCAGCAGAACTGTGGCAAGAGTCCGGGCGGTGGGAGGATTATGGGCCAGAATTGTTGCGTTTTAAAGATCGTCATGATCGTGATTTTGTGCTGGGGTCAACGCACGAGGAGGTTATCACTGACATAGCGCGCAATTTATTAAAAAGCTATAAGCAATTGCCACAATGTTACTATCAAATTCAGACCAAATTTCGTGATGAAATTCGGCCACGTTTTGGTGTTATGCGTTCGCGTGAATTTATTATGAAAGATGCGTACTCGTTTCACATTAATCAGGCGTCGCTCCAAAAAACCTATGACGATATGTACCGTGCGTATAGCAATATTTTTACGCGCTTAGGCTTGGATTTTCGTGCGGTGCAGGCGGATACTGGCTCAATTGGCGGTTTTGCCTCGCATGAGTTTCAGGTGCTTGCCAATAGTGGCGAAGATGACATTGTGTTTTCTGATACATCGGATTATGCAGCAAACATTGAACTTGCCGAGGCGATTTGTTATGACACGCGTCCAATGCCAACGGCCGATAAAACCGATGTTGCCACACCAAACATGCCAACTTGTGAACAAGTAGCAGAACATTTAAATTTGCCTTTGTCAAAAACGGTGAAAACGTTAATTGTGGAAGGGGTTGATGATAAGGGAAATTCAACCCTTGTTGCCCTTGTTTTGCGTGGCGATCATACCTTAAACGAAATTAAAGCAGAAAAATTGCCACAAGTTAAAACTCCTTTAACCATGGCAAGCGAAGAAGCTATGAAAAACGCCGGCTTGCACAAAGGTTATATTGGTGTATTTGATTTAAACATGCCTGTTATTGTGGATCGAAGTGCTTCGGTTTTGGCGGATTTTGTCAGTGGTGCAAACAGACCGGGTTTTCACACAACTGGAGTAAACTGGGAGCGTGATGCCAAAATTAGCGCTGTTGCTGATATTCGCAATGTGGTGGAGGGTGATTTAAGTCCAGATGGGCAAGGCAAATTGCAGATTCGACGTGGTATTGAAGTTGGACATATTTTTCAGTTGGGTGATAAATACGCCAAAGCGATGAATTGTGCAGTTATGGGTGAAGATGGCAAGCCTGCGATTGCCATGATGGGCTGTTATGGCATTGGCGTAACGCGTATTGTGGCGGCCGCCATTGAACAAAACCATGATGATAAAGGCATTATTTGGAAGATCAGTTCAACAGGCGAAAGCCTTGCTCCATTTGATGTGGCAATTGTGCCTATGGTGAAAGGCAAAATCAAAGACGCTCTTGAACAAAAAGGTGATAAAGCCCTGCAATTGGCACAGGATCTGTATCATGATCTAAAAAATCAAGGCGTTGATGTGATTTTAGATGATCGTGATGAACGTGTGGGGGTAAAATTTGCTGATTTGGAGCTGATAGGCATTCCGCATCGCATTGTCATTTCTGAAAAAAATATCGATGAAACGGGTGCTGTTACTTATGAATATGTGTATCGTGCCGATGGTGAAAAGCAGATGTTAACACGCAATGAAGTTTTGGCAAAAATCGGGCTGTAAAAAAATCGGACTGTAAAAAATTGGCTGTTAAAATAAGGGAGCTAACCCCTTATTTAGCCTGCCAATCCAAGCACTGCCAACACGCCATCTAAGCCTGTTATATTGATCGCAAAATCCGCCTGCTCTTGTACAATTGGTTTGGCACGATAGGCAATGCCAATATCTGCAAGTTGTAACATGGGTATGTCATTTGCCCCATCACCAATTGCCACCGTTTCCGCCAAATCAATACCCAAGCGTTTGGCGACTTGTTGCAAAATTTCGGCTTTTTTTGCCCCATTGACAATGGGCGTGGTGATCTTGCCTGTCAATTTACCATTTTGGATATCTAACTCATTGGCAAAAACCTCATCAATGCCTAAATAATCCTTAACATAGTTTGCAAAATAAGTAAACCCACCTGATACCAATACCACATGATAATTGGCTTGTTTTAACCGATCAATTAAATATTTTGCTCCAAGGCTAAAACTTAAATTTTGGGCAATAATTTCGTCCAGTACCCTGATGTCTAAACCTTTTAACAAAGCCACGCGTTTAACAAAACTTGCATCAAAATCAATTTCACCACGCATAGCCTCATTTGTAATGAGGTCTACTTGTTCGCCAACCCCTGCTTTTTTGGCAAGTTCTACAATCACCTCTTGTTCAATCAAGGTTGAATCCATGTCAAACAACACAAGTTTGTGTGTTTTTTGTTGTTGGTTTAAGGGCATGGCATGAATGTCTATTTGGTTAAACGATGCGGTGTTAAACAATTGTTTGAGGTTTTTTTGAAAATTAGCCAAATCTTGTTTGGCAACGCTAACATACCATTGCAAAGTGGTAACAGGGCTGATTTGTTCTGCTTGTGGTTTTGTTTGGTTATCGGTTAAGTTTTGTTGCCAATCGAGTACAGTTGTCAATGTATGTTGGCTGATTAGGCGTAAAGTTGGATAGTTTTTAGCAAGGATTTGTTGAATTTGGTATAACACGCCAAATTCAAATTTGGCAGCAGACAGAGTTAAAACCCAACAATTTGGCTCAATTTTAGCCATTTTTGCAAAAAAATTTGTATTCATGTCCATTTTTCTCTTGTTTGATAAAGCAAATAACATCATAATGTAGCATTTATTTTTCACAAAAGAAAGTTTTAAATTTATGAGTCATCTTGCACCCCGTCAGGGCATTTTTGCCATTGTGTTATTGGTAAGTTTTTGTCTACATTTGTTGGTTATTATGCTAAGTGTGGAAAAACAGCGTTATGATTATCAAACTGACAAAGGCGAAAAAATCGTAGAGCAATTGAGCAAAGAAGCCCTTGTTGCTATTGGCAATCAAGATCGCATCAGTTTAAGTGTGTTGGCAAACCGCTACCAAGTGGACAGTGATATTGCCAAATTGATAATTACCGATAACAACCAACAAACCTTGGTGCAAACGGGGCAGTCGCAAAATGATGTTGGACAAGTGATTGACAAACTGGTTATTCAAGACAACCAACAAATTGGACATGTAAGCGTAACAATGAAAGCTCTGTCTAATGGGGAGATTTTGGGGCAGCAATGGCTGTTTATGCTGGGTTCGGCGGTATTGCATTTGTTTTTGTGGTTAATTTATGGTTATGTGGCACGTCCAACTCAAGATCAAATGGACGAACTTGGTGAAAAAGTACAACAGCGTTTGGCAATGGCACGTCAAGGCGGTAATTTTAGACAAAACGTTACAAATGAGACTTTAGCACAACAACAAAATAGCGAACAAAAAGTAGACACGAAACTGAACGAAAATCCAAAAACCACCATTCAACAATATTTGCAAAAAAATCGTCAAGCAAATCCGTCAGTGTCATCAATGCCAGTAGAACAAGATCAGTCTATGCCAAATGATGACAATGTGCATAATAACAATGTGCATAATGACAATATAAATAAAGACAATATAAATAAAGACAATATAAATAAAGACAATGCCACCGTGCAAGCACCCAATGACACGCCCAAAACCTATGACACGCCAAATAGCAATCAACAGCAAACCCTCGCCATTCAAATTCGGTTTTTTGATGAATTTCAGTTATTAGAACGGCTAACGCCTGATACTGCCAAGCCGTATTTGCATTTGTGCGAACAGTTGTTGTTGCGTGCGTGTGATAGCCTATTAAGTCCAAATTCGTCAATGCTAAATCAATACAGCAAAGGCGTAGAGTTAAAAGAATTGCCTCATTTTGACAAACATGGAGCGGTGCTGCATTTGACAGGACAAGCTGACAAAGTGGCATTAACCGCGGTTTTATTGTCTAAACTTGTGTTGATTTTAAACCAAGTGGTGTATGAAAAGCACCGTGAATTATCGCGTTTTGCTTTGCCAATGTTGGCAGGCGTGGGTATGGCACAACAATTTGACGATGTACATCGGCTGATGAACAATCATGGCAAAGATGACAGTTTGCTGATTTTATACCCACAATTTATGCTAAAAACTTTGGAGCAACAAATCCAAATGAAACAACAAATTCACCCACGCACTGTTAAAGAGCGTGAAATGCGTTGGTATAGCGGACTTTCACAGAGCTTTATGAAAGAGCTGATTCAAAAACGCGACGATATTTTAACCAGTGCCGAACGTTATCAAGCGGAGCGTTACCAGATTAACAATCAGGAATAATTTTTTGACTTTATCAATATAAAGATTGACATTTTTTAAAAAATAATTTATAAACCGCATTATTTTTTTGAATTTTTCAATATGTGCAAAAGGAGCTTATATGGCTGATCCGGATATTGATGACAGTTTTGAAGATGACAGTTTTGATGACGATGAAGATGCACGTTTGGCAGATGATGACACATCGCGCCGTGGCAGTAGTTTGGAAAAACGGCGCTTGATTGACAACTTTTTGGCAGAAAAACGTCTGGAGCGTTCTTTGCGTGATAGCTTTGACGATGATTTAGATGATTTGGACGACTTAGACGATTTAGATGATGAGTTTTAAAACCTTTAAGAATGAAAACTGTTAGGAATGGTGATGAATTTTGATGATTTGATTGATTTTTTAGACAGTGATGACAATGAATTTGGGTTGTCAAGCCTTGCTACGCATGGTTTTTTGACCGCATCGGTTGTCGCAAAATCGTTAAATAATTGGCAATCGTTGTTGTTTGAGGGCAACGAAAAACAAGTAAAACCTGCGATTTTGCACGCAATCACACAATGGCGCGAAGAATTACAAGCCACTCTTCAAGATGAACAAACCATTGAGTTGCCCTTTGATATTGATGATACCGATTATAATGATATTGTTGATTCGGATATTGGTGAGTGGGCGGTGGGTTTTGTAGATGCGATGTATGCCAGTGATGATGAGGCTGATGACTGGTTTGCTGATAGTCATACCGAAGAAGATGTGGCTATGTTGACCTTGCCAATGGTGCTGTTTAGTGGCATTGATGAAGAAGAAGCTGACATGAAACAACTGATGGACAATCCGGCTACGATGGCACAGATGGCATCTGCTATTGAAAAAAATGTGGTGGAGTTGTTTTTGTTATTCCACACCGATGATTGATTTATTGTAATGTTAGTTAATCTTAATATTGTTTTGCAATGTGCATAAAGTTTTGTACATTGTAAACCTATGCCCTCTGAAGTTTTCCCCAAAAACTACCGTAAAGATACCGCCATGACCGACAAACGCCTATTTTTAGAACGCTGCACCGTGTTACCTGCCTCCTATTTTGCCGTGCCGCTGGGTTTGGGCGCGCTAGCCATTGCTTGGTATCGCGCCGAAAGCGTATTTGAGTTAAGCCACGCCGCCAGTTTCACGCTGGGCGGGCTTTCCTTTGCCACTTGGACGCTGTTTTTAGCCATTTACGTTTACAAAGCCATACATTGCCCTGCGCATTTTTTGGACGAATTGCGCTGCCCTGTGCGATTTGCCCTATTGTCGCTCATTCCCATTACCATCATGGTGATGGGCGAACTGATGGTGTTATGGGGCAAAAGCGGCATTGACTACATGCATGGGCTTGGCACGGCGTTTATTTTAATCGGCGTGATTAGCCAATTGGCATACGGCACATGGCGCATCGGCACGCTGTGGCGCGGCGACACCTTCACCCAAACCTCAACTTTGCCACCGTTTTACCTGCCAGCCGTCGCCGCCAATTTCACCAGCGCGAGCGCGTTGGCACTTATTGGTTACAAAGACATCGGACAACTGTTTTTTGGCGCGGGGCTATTTGCGTGGCTGATTTTTGAACCCGTGTTATTGCAACACTTGCGCACCACCGAAATTAACGAAAAATTGCGCGCCAGTTTGGGCGTCATTTTAGCCCCTGCCTTTGTTGGCGCGGCATCGTATTTATCCATCACTGGCGAAGTGGACTTTTTCGTCAAAATGCTCTGGGGTTATGGCTTTTTGCAACTGCTGTTTTTGCTGCGCCTGTTGCCGTGGATTGCCCACAAAGGCATTGACGCCAGCTTTTGGAGCTTTTCATTTGGTCTGGCTTCTATGGCAAACGGCGCGATGCTGTTTTACAAAAGCCCTGCGTTTAAAGAATTTGGCATGGCGGTATTTGTATTTGCCAACCTTGCGATGCTGATTTTAATGGGCTATGCGCTGTTGCACGTTTGGCAAGGTAAGTTTTTCAAAATCGCGCCAGTTGAAAAATCGGTATGATCAAGTGTATCAATAAATTTTTGCCCAAACAATGCAATAATTTGTTACATTAAAGCATGTTCGGGCAAAAATACACTTATTAGCAAAACCTAGCCAAGCAATTTTTTTAACAATTCATTGACTTGAGCGGGATTTGCCTTGCCTTTTGATGCTTTCATCACTTGACCGACAAGCCCATTAAAGGCTTTTTCTTTACCGCCTTTGTATTCATCAACCATCGCTTGGTTGTTTTTTAACACTTCTTCAACCATCGCTTGAATCGCCCCGGTATCGGTTTCTTGTTTTAAGCCTTTATCACGAATGATGTTATCCACTGCATTGTCAGTATCGCCGCCTTCACCTGCAAATAGGGCAACAAAGGCTTGTTTGGCAAGTTTGCCGGATAAAGTGTTGTCGGTGATGCGTTCAATCAATTGAGCAAATTGGGCAACGCTGATTGGGGATTCTGTAATGGTTTTTTCATCTTTGTTTAACGCACCTAACAAATCACCCATCACCCAGTTGGCACAGATTTTGGCGTGGGCTTTGCCAACTTTTTGCACCACTTGTTCAAAAAAGTCTGCCAATTCACGGCTTGCAGTCAAAATGCGGCTGTCGTATTCAGATAAACCAAATTCACTCATAAACCGCTTGCGACGCGCGACGGGAAGCTCTGGCATGCTGGCGTTAATTGCGTGAAAATCAGCCTCTTCAATCTGCACAGGCAACAAATCAGGATCTGGAAAGTAGCGGTAATCGTGGGCTTCTTCTTTGCTGCGCATCGCTTTTGTGGTGTTGGTGGCAGGGTCATATAGGCGAGTGGCTTGGATAACTTTACCGCCGTCTTCAATGACATCAATTTGGCGTTCAATTTCTGCGTTGATTGCCATTTCAATAAAGCGAAACGAGTTTAGATTTTTTAATTCATTGCGTGTGCCAAGGGGTTCATTGGGTTTACGCACCGAGACGTTACAATCGGCGCGAAACGAACCTTCCGCCATGATGGCATCAGAAATGCCAAGCCAGGTTACCAGTTGGTGAATCGCCTTGACGTAAGCGACCGCTTCGGCCGCAGAACGCATGTCAGGTTCAGAGACAATCTCAATCAGCGGCGTGCCAGCTCGGTTTAAATCAATGCCCGTCATGTGTGGCACCGCATCATGGACGGATTTGCCTGCGTCTTCTTCTAAATGGGCACGGGTGATGCCAATGCGTTTGGTGTATTCGTTTTTTTCGCCTTCGTTGACGACGATGTCAATGTAACCTTCGCCCACAATGGGGTGAGCCATTTGGCTGATTTGGTAGCCTTTTGGCAAATCTGGGTAAAAGTAGTTTTTGCGATCAAAAGCGTTTAGCATACCAATTTTGGCGTTGACACCAAGTCCAAACATGATTGCCTTTGCCACCACTTCTTTATTAAGCACTGGCAAAACGCCGGGTAATGCCAAATCAATGATGTTGGCTTGAGTGTTTGGCTCTTGTCCAAATTTGGTGGCAGCAGGGGAGAAAATTTTGCTATTGGTGTTTAATTGGCAATGAATTTCAAGACCGATAACAATCTCATAGCCGTCTACTAAAAGCTGTTTTGGAGTGGGTTGATTCATGGAAATTTCTCTTTTAATTAAATTTATAAATATTGTGTGATTGAGTGCTATGTTTGCTTGGTATCAAAACACTCGGTATCAAAAACACTTGGTATCAAAAACACTTGGTATCAAAAACACTTGGTATCAAAAACACTTGGTATCAAAAACACTCGGTGTCAAAAACAACACGCTTGTACAAGATTTTAATTGGCACATCAAGTCCGACACTCAAAAATTTTACTGTATCGCCTTGTCCGTAATGCTCGGCTTTTTTCCAACCATCACTTTTGCGATAAATCAGCACTTGCATAAAGTTTTGTTCAATCAAGGCGTACTCTTCTAGCGTGTCAATTTTGGCGTAATCGGCAAGTTTTTGCGTATTGTCAACTTTGCGAGTGGATTCTGATAGCACTTCAATAATCAATTTGGGCTGATTGGCAAAAAACTCGTTGGCATGGTTATTGTCATTGCCATCATCATTGCAATCCACAACAATATCGGGATAATAATAATTTTTGCCTGTTTTTACCTTTAAATCGCCAATAAATGGCAAACATTTGTCGGTTAAATGCTTATCCAGCAAGGCATAAAGCGTGCCTGCCAATAAATTATGCACACGGCTTGTATTAACCGTGGCATACACACGATTGTCAATCAGCTCGTATTTTTTCTGACTGTGATTGGCATAAACTTGCAGATATTCTTGCTCGGATACGTCAATCATTTCAGGTTTTAAAATGGCATTCATCGCATTTTTCCTTGTTTTTGAATTGCTTGTTTTGCATTGTTTTTAAATCATTCTTTAGCAATTGTTGACAATTGTGTGTGAAAATCGGTCGCTTGTTGATAGGCATCGGCAAGGTGAAAAAGCTCACTTTCTGTCCAGTGTTTGCCAATCAATTGTAGACCTACGGGCAATCCATTCACAAATCCCACAGGGTGCGACAAGGCGGGCAATCCTGCTAAATTCACCCCAATGGTATACACATCACCCATATAAATCTCGCTTGGAGTGAGACTTGCTCCGATTTTGTAGGCAGGCGTTGGGGCAGTGGGGGTTGCGATGACATCACAAGCGTCAAAGGCGTGATTAAAATCATTTAAAATCAAGCGACGAACCTTTTGTGCCTTGACATAATACGCATCGCAATAGCCTGCCGATAGGGCATAAGTCCCCATCAAAATCCGCCGCTGTACTTCTGCACCAAAACCTTCTGAACGACTGCGTGTGTACAAATCGGTTAAATCGGTTGGATTTTCACAGCGATAGCCAAAACGCACGCCGTCATAACGAGACAAATTGCTTGATGCTTCAGCAGGGGCAAGCAAATAATAAGCCGCCAAGGTAATTTCAGGATTGGTTAAATGCACATCTACCAAAGTTGCCCCAAGCTGTTCGTATTGCTGTAAAGATTGGTTAATAACAGTTTTAACGTCATCTTGTAAGCCTGCTCCAAAATACTCGCTTGGCACGCCGATTCTTAAGCCTTGTAGTGGCTTATTTTCTAAACCTTTGCTTGTTAAATCCTTGCTTGCTAAACTTTTGTTTGCTAAATCCGCCGTCCAAGTTGGCACGGATTTATTGACACAAGTTGAGTCTTTTGCATCAAATCCGCTCATAATTTCCAGCAAATACGCACAATCTTGAGCGGATTTACCAAAACTGCCCGCTTGGTCAAAACTTGACGCATAGGCAATCATGCCAAAGCGAGACACTCGTCCGTAAGTGGGTTTAATCCCCGTTAAGCCACAAAAACTGGCGGGCTGACGAATCGAACCGCCCGTATCGGAACCTGTGGCAAGTGGGGCAAGTCCGCCTGCCACCGCCGCTGCACTGCCCCCTGATGAGCCGCCTGGCACATAATCTAACGCCCAAGGGTTGTGCACCGCTCCAAAATACGAGCTTTCGTTGTCCGAACCCATGGCAAATTCGTCCATTGAGGTTTTGCCAAGGGTAACCAATCCTGCGTTGTTACATTTTGTTACGATAGTGGCATCATAGGGTGCGACGTAATTTGCCAGCATTTTTGAGCCACAAGTTGTCAGTATGCCTTGGGTATTAAAAATGTCTTTATGGGCAATGGGTATGCCGGTTAATGGGTGGGCGTTGCCTGATTTTAAGCGTTCATCGGCTTGTTTGGCCTGTGCTAAGGCAAGCTCTGGGGTCACTGTGATAAAGCTGTTAAGCTGTTTATCGTGCTTGTCAATCCGCTGTAAAAAATATTGGGTAAGCTCGGTGCTGCTAAAGTCTTTGTTTGCCAAACCGTCTGCAAGTTCTTTGACGGATAAAGTGTGTAATTGAGTCATGATGTTCTCTTTTGTGAAGTTTTGCTAAATAGATTTTTTTAAAATTAGATTAAACTTTTTTATTCAATCACTTGTGGCACAAGGTATAAACCGTCTTGAGTGTTCGGGGCGATGGATTGATTAAGCTTGCGATTGACGGATAAATCATAGGCGTCCACCACATCATCACGCAGTCTTTGAGTCATGTCATGCACGTTGGTTAAAGGGGCGATGTCATCGGTATTGACTTCTGACAAAATATCCATCATGGATAAGATTTTACTTAGACTGTCGGCGTAACTTTGGCATTGATCGGCATCGATTCCCAAACGCGAAAGTTTTGCAATGTCGGTAATTTCTTTGGCGGTAACTGTTTGAGTCATAATTTTTCCTTTAATTTGGTTAAATTGTGATTGTTAAAAATATCAATAATGAACAAGGCTGTTGCAATGATTGATAAAAACAAATTATTCGCTATTTTAACAAATTTTACAAAACTTAGGCGTGAAATTTTATAATTTTTTAATCACTTGATTTTGTTGATGGATATTTTATTAAAAATTTTAGCAAAAATTAGCAATTTTTAACATTTTGTTATAAAAAAACCGTGTAAATGTTGGTTTTTGATAAAATTACTATATTTTATCACCGTTTAGCGGTATAATTTACCATTATTTATTTTAACTTTTGCTCTGCGTTATTTGCAGTGTTTTTCACTGGGAAATGTTTCATGTTCGGATTTTTTTCAAACAATATCGCCATTGACCTGGGAACGGCCAACACCTTGATTTACGCCCCAAACAAAGGCGTGGTGTTAAATGAACCAACGGTTGTTGCGTTGCGTAGTAACCGCACCCAAAATCCAACGGTTGCTGCTGTGGGCATTGATGCCAAACAAATGTTGGGGCGTACGCCTGACAATATTACCGCCATTCGTCCGTTAAAAGATGGGGTGATTGCAGATTTTGAAGTAACACAAAAAATGCTTAAGCATTTTATCAATAAAGTGCGTGCAAAGCGTTTTATGACCAATACCGATGTGATTGTGTGTGTGCCTTGTAAATCTACACTGGTGGAGCGCAAGGCCATTCGTGAAGCGGTATTGTTTGCAGGGGCAAACAAAGCATTACTGATTGAAGAGCCGATGGCGGCTGCGATTGGAGCGGGTATGCCGGTACATGATGCAAGCGGTTCTATGGTGGTGGATATTGGTGGTGGCACAACTGAAATTGCAGTGATTGCATTGTCAGGCTGTGTGTATGCTGATTCTATTCGCATTGGTGGCGATGTGTTTGATGAAGCGATTATTACCCATGTGCGTCGTACGCACGGTTGTGTGATTGGTGAAACCACAGCTGAACGCATCAAAGTGGAAGTTGGCACTGCGATCGAGGAAAAAGGCGATACCGTGCTTGAGGTGGAAGTGCGTGGGCGCAGTATGGCAGAGGGTGTACCAAAAACCTTTACGGTTACCTCAACTGAAATTCAAAAAGCCTTAAGCGATCCATTGTCAGGGATTTTGGCAGGGGTAAAAGTTGCTTTAGAACAAACCCCTCCTGAATTGTCATCAGACATTGCTGAACGTGGCATTGTGTTGACAGGGGGTGGTGCATTGTTGCGTAACCTTGATCTGTTAATTTCGCGTGAAACTGGCTTGCCTGTAACTGTTGCAGAAGATCCGCTCACTTGTGTAACACGTGGCGGTGGTAAGGCACTTGATTTTATTAATAACAAATCGCTTAATATGATTTTTGTTTAAAAACCGTGTGAAATCCGTTGTGTAAAAACCTCCGTTGTGTAAAAACCAGTGCTAAAAAGATACCGCTATATTTGGCGGTTTCTTTGTTAGGATTTGGGTGTTAGGGTATTAAGTTTTGGTTAAAGTAGTCTTTAAAAAACCATGTGATTGATTATGTCGTTAACTCTTTTTAGTCATCAACCGTTAACTTTGCGCAAAACTGCGATTGTGGTATTTTTTGCCATTGTGTTAATGTTGTTAGACAGCAAAAATTCTCAACTGTTTCAGCCAATTCGTAACGTGGCACACGCATCTATGCAACCGATTTATCAGATGTCGGCTTATCCGGATTTTTTTGTGGCGTGGCTTGGTAGTAAAATGACCGATAAAGAAACATTGCGCCGTGAAAATATCCAATTAAAGGCAGAATTATTACACATTAAAGGGCAACTACAAAAACAAGATTATTTGATCGCCGAAAATGCTCGCTTACAAGGCATTTTATCCACCACAAGTCCTAACCAATTTCACCTAATGCTTGCATCAAAAACCATTGGCACAGATAGCAACCCACTGCGCCAAATGATTGTGATTAATAAAGGCACAAAAGACGGCGTGGCAATCGGCCAAGTTGTGATTGACGAAAAGGGAATTTTGGGGCAGGTGCTAAATGTATATGAGCATACAAGTCGCGTGTTGTTGTTAAGTGATGAACAACAATCAGTGGCGGTAAGTATCAAGCGCACCGGGCAAAATGCCATTGTAACAGGCAAGGGCAGTCCACAATATTTGTCGCTTGATTATATTTTTAAAGCAACCGATGTACAAGTTGGTGATGAATTGGTTTCATCAGGGCTTGGAGGGCGTTTTCCTGCGGGTTTTTTGGTTGGGCGTGTGGCAAAAATTGAAGATGAACAAGCAGGGGGTTATGCCAAAATCACCGTTACGCCAACGGCAAATTTTGTCAATACCGCCTATGTGTTGTTGCTTTTGCCAAAAAACTAAGCGTCAAAACCAGGCTTAAAAAGCCAAGGGCTTAAAAAACCAAGCACCAAGAATAAGCAAATACGAGTTCGCTATGCAAAATTCCCACGCCCATAAAAAATCGTCCGTACATTTATATAGCGTAATGACGTTTAGTTTTGTGGTGGCATCTATTTTTAGTGTTTATCCGCTCAATGCCAGCATCGCGGTGTTTCGTCCGATGTGGCTTGTTATGGTGCTTATTTTTTGGTTGGTTTTTCAGCCAACATTGATTGGTGTGGGTTTGGCATTTTTTGTTGGGTTACTGGCGGATTTATTGACGGACAGTCGGCTTGGACAACAAGCGTTATGTGCGGTGTTGGTTGCGTTTTTTGTCAAGTTTATCAGTGGCTATCTTAAGCAGTTGTCATCAGGATTGGTGTGGTTGTTGGCGGTGGCGTGTTTGTTGCTGTATCAATCGGCGTTGATTTTTTTGCATTTTTTCACTCAAGGGATTTTTGCTCCACAATTATTGTTTGCAATGCTGTTAAGTGTGATGTTATGGCCGGTGTTGGTCGCGGTTTTGGTTAAATACACGGTTTAAGCAAAACCATTGCAACATAAAACACCGTAACATAAAGCATTGCAACAAAAGCATTGCATTTAACCATAACCTGTTTTAACATATTTAAAAATTTAACATATTTAAAAAGAGTATTTAGTATAATGACAAATCATTCGCAAAACCAATTGCAAAACCAATTGCAAAATCAGCCACTTGGCGATATCGTAACGCCAAACGAACAAACGCGCATTACTCACGGCAGCCGAGTAACCTTGCATTTTGAGGTAAGCCTTGAAGATGGTACGTTGATTGACAGTACTTTTGGACGTCCTGATCCTGTAACATTTGTGATGGGTGATGGCAGTTTGTTGGAGGGTTTTGAAAAGGTGCTGTTAAATCTGACTGCAGGCGATACGCGCAGTGCCCATTTATCACCCGCCGAGGCTTTCGGTGAGGGCAATCCTGACAATGTACGCTGCTTTGCCAAAAGCGATTTTGCGTTAAGTGGTGAACCAGAAATTGGCATGATGATTGAATTTGAAGATAAAAGCAAAAGCACGCTTGTTGGCGTGGTGTGTGAAGTTGGCGATGAAATTGTTAAAGTAGACTTTAATCACCCTTTAGCAGGAAAAAATGTGCTGTTTAAAGTAAAAATTATCAAGGTAACACCAAAAGACAGCCAAGCGGTGCAATTGGGCTAGCTTGATAACTTGTTTATTTACATTGTCTGTGTAGAAAAATTTAACGCTAAGATTTTTAATGCTAAGATTTTTAACGCTAAGTTAAGTTGATTAGTGAGCAGAATCCCAATTATCACCCACGCCAACTTCTACCAACAGTGGTACGGCAAAATCCACCTGCCAACCCAACTTTTTGGCGGTATCACAAAACACGTTTTGCATGGTGTTTTTGATTAATTCACCAATTTCATAAGCTTTGTGTTCATCTGCCTCAAAGATTAATTCATCGTGCACTTGCAGCAACATTTTGGTCTTGTCTTTTGGCAATATATCGTCCACCGCCAACATAGCAAGTTTGATGATGTCTGAGGCTGAACCTTGTAGCGGTGCGTTAATTGCGCCACGTTCTGCTGCTTGGCGTATTAGGGCGTTGCTGTTTTCTAGGTTTGGAATGTGAATTTTTCTGCCTAAAATCGTGGTAACAAAACCTTGCTCATAGGCAAGCCGTCTCGTAGCTTGCATATAGGATTTAACAGCCGGATAACGACTAAAATAGCGCCTGATATAATCTTGGGCTTGTTGTTTGTTAAGTCTTAATTGTTTTGCTAAACCAAACTCACTCATACCGTATAGTAGTCCAAAATTTACCGCTTTGGCTTGGCGGCGCTCTTCATTGGTAATGGCATCAAAAGGCTTGTTTAAAATTTCACTGGCAGTTGCACGGTGAATGTCATGCCCTTCATTAAACGCCAAAATTAATGCAGGATCGTTGGCAAAATGTGCCATCAGACGCAGTTCAATTTGTGAGTAGTCCGCCGATACAATTTTTCGTCCCGTTGGTGCAATAAAGGCTTGGCGGATAAGTCGTCCTGTGTGGCTGCGAATGGGAATGTTTTGCAAATTTGGATTGGTAGAGGACAAGCGCCCTGTACTGGTTAAGGCTTGATGATAACTTGTGTGTACGCGGTTTTGGCTATCAGACGCCTTTGCCAGGGTATCGGTATAGGTGCTTTTTAGTTTTGCCAAACCGCGATACGCCAATATCGTATCGACCAGTTCGTGATCGATTTTTATCAACATTTGTTCGCTTGTAGAATATTGCCCTGTTTTGGTTTTTTTACCGCCTGGTAATTTGAGTTTATCAAATAAAATTTCACCCAACTGTTTTGGACTTGCCAAATTAAACGTTTCACCTGCTTGAGCGTGGGCGGTGCTTTCTAATTGTTGGATTTGACGGTCAAATTCAACAGAAAGTTTGGTTAAAAAAGATTTGTCAAGCAAAATGCCTGCATCTTCCATATGGCATAAAATTTGAGCAATTGGCATTTCTATTTTGTGCAACAATTGTTTGTCATTAGCGGTTAACTGCTTGTTAAAAAGTTCAAACAATTGCCAGGTAATGATCGTATTTTCGCACGCATATTGACTGGCAACTGCCAAATCCACTTTGGCAAAACTCATTTGTTTTGCTCCTTTGCCCACCAAATCGGTAAAATTGGTGATGGTTTTATGCAAATAATGACGCGCCAAATCGTCTAAATCATGACGCGTGGCAACTGTGTTAAGCACATAGCTTGCAAGCATGATATCCGTTTGCCAGTTGGCTAAGTCTTTGGCTAAGTTAATGCCGTAATTTGCCAAAATATGACTGTCGTATTTTAAGTGGTGTCCGATTTTGGCAATATTTGGATTTTCTAATAAGTTTTTTAACTTTGACAACACAAAATCTGCACTTAATTGTGATTTAAGTCGTTCACCTACATCATTGACATGATTGATTGGTATATAATAAGCATGATGGGGATTGAATGCAAACGCCAGGCCTGTCAAGTGTGCAGTTTGCCAATTAAGATTGGTGGTTGTGGTGGCTATGACAAAACAGGTTGTGCGTTCTAACTGTCTAACAAGGTTTAAAAAATCCTCCTCGTTGTCAATGGTTGTGTGGTTTGTTTTTGTGGTCGGTTGCTTGTTGGCTTTTTGGTTTAGGGTTGGCTTGTTGCTTAACGGTTGATCGGCTTGGTTTGCCAATTTCTCAAGTGATTTAAGTTCGGCTTTAAATTCCAATTCGGTAAAAATTGCGGTTTTTTGGGCAAAATTAAAACTCGGATCGGTGGGTAATTTGAATTCATTCCAATCGGTAACCAGATCCAAATCGGTGATAATGGTTGCCAGCTTTTTATCCAAACGAATGCTGTCTGTGCTGTCAATTAAGGTTTGTTTTTGTTTGCCTTTGAGTTTGTCAATATTGGCTAAAATGTTGTCAATTGTGTGATATTCTGTTAACAGTTTTTTGGCGGTTACCTCGCCTATGCCTGCTACGCCTTGAATGCCGTCGGATGCATCGCCCATTAAGGTTAAATAATCAACGATTTGGTAAGGGGCAACTCCAAATTTTTCTTGTACGCCTTGTACATTGTAACGCTTGTCATCAAAACTGTTTTCCACCAAAATGGCATTGTTTACCAGTTGGCACATGTCTTTGTCGCCTGTGGAAATGATGACATGATGTCCTTGCTTACAGGCTTTATGGGCAAGCGTGCCTATGATGTCATCAGCTTCAACCCCTTCTTGACATAACAGTTTAATGCCTAACGTTTGTATCATACGGTGAATGTATGGAATTTGTTCGGCAAGTTCTTCGGGCATTTTTGGGCGATCGCCTTTATAAATAGCCGATAATTTATGTCGAAAGGTTGGTGATTTTGTGTCAAACGCAATGGCCATGTGCGTAGGTTGATAGCGGTTTATGAGTTTGTTTATCGCATTGAGTGTGCCACGAATGGCATTGGTGTGTAGGCCTTGGCTGTTTTTCATGTCAATTGGCAATGCATGAAACGTGCGAAATAAATAATAAGAACCGTCGATCAAAACAAACGGCGGTTGTTCAAAATTTACATGTGAGGTGTCTAATAAGGCGGTTGGTTGTTGAGTCATGATTGGTTGCTTTTAAAAAAAATTAAAAAATAATATTAGTAAAACGATATTGGTAAAATGAACGATCTAAGCTTAACGATCTAAGGTTAATGGTTGCGTTGCCACAACCAATTTACCAAATCTATTAAATAATGATTGTTGCCAAACTCATCAATCAAGGTATTTTTGGCATTGTCAAATAGACACTGGGCGTAATTTTTGGCATCGGTTACACCTAAAAGTTTGACGTATGTTGATTTATCCAATTTTTCATCACTGTGAGCGGGTTTGCCAAGTTGGGCGGTGTTGGCGGTTACATCTAAAATATCATCTTGCACTTGAAAAGCAAGTCCGATGTTTTTGGCAAAAACTTCTAAAGCGTGCAATTGTGCATGATTGGCATTGGCACAGATACCGCCCATCAATACCGCCGCTTCAATCAATGCCCCTGTTTTGTCTTGATGAATGGCCTTAAGTTCAGTTTGGCTTAATTGTTTGTTTTCACCATTTAAATCCAACATTTGCCCCATCACCATTCTTCTGGCTCTTGGGGCAAAACTGGCAAGTAACGCACCGCCAAGTTTGTGATTTTGGCTAATCACTGGATCGCAAAGCGTTTCAAATGCCAAAGTTTGTAGCACATCACCGGTCAACAAAGCACAGGCTTCACCAAATTTAACGTGCGTGGTGGGCTTGCCACGGCGTAAATCATCGTTATCCATGCACGGTAAGTCATCATGCACCAATGAATAACCGTGTAGCAACTCAACAGCAAGCATAGCCAAACGCATATGAGTGTATTTGGGCGGTTGGGTTGTTTTTGCTTGAAAATTGTTTGCTTGAGAGCTGCTTGCTTGAAAATCGCTTGGCTGATACGGTATCAGACTGTAATAAGTACTGGCAACAAGCAATGGTCGCACACGCTTACCGCCTCCAGTCATGGCGTATAGACAGGCATTGTTGAGCGGTTCTGGCAAGTTTTTGTCGCGGATAAAGGTTATGATATCGGCTTCGTGTTGCTGAATAATGGCTTTAGAAAAGGTGCTAAAAGTGGTTGAGTTCATGATGTAAGTCATCGTTACAGATGGTTTAAGTTTGTGGGTGATTTATGGGTTGTCAAAAACGATTGATTGTCAAAAAACACAAACCGCCCAAAAGAGCAGTTTGCAAAAGAGCAGTTTGTGCGTTTTGGTAAAATGAAGTGTAACCGATTTTGTGAAAAAAAACCAATTCATCACAAGCAATTTTACCAAATTTTTACCAAATTTTATTTTTTATGGTGAGCTTTAATCCAAAAAGCTATAGCTGTCCAAATCAAGCGACATGGTTTCGCTTGAAGTTAACATGCTTTCGGACAATCCTGATGCTCTGGGTAGCAGTTTTTCAAAATAAAACTCGGCGGTTTTGATTTTGGCTTGATAAAATGCTTTGGTTTCTTTGCCATTGCCTTTTTTGAGTTTATCGTGAGCAACGGCGGCCATTCTTGCCCAGTGATATGCCATCATGACATAGCCTGAATACATAAGATAGTCATCTGAGGCGGCTGAGACGATGTCGCGATCTTTGCGTGCAGTGAGCATGATGCGTGCGGTTAGGGTATTCCATTCGGCACAATATTTGGTTAACGCCCAAGCGTATTTACGCATTTCTTTATCAAGTGCGTACTCACTGCACCAACGCATGATGTTGGCGGTATAATCCAATACCACCTTGCCTTTGGATTGGAGCAGCACTTTACGCCCTAACAAATCCAAGGCTTGCACGCCTGTTGTGCCCTCATAAAGGGTAGAAATACGTGCATCACGGGCAATTTGCTCCATGCCCCATTCATTGATATAGCCATGTCCACCAAAAATTTGCATGGCATGTTTGGTGCTTTCAATGCTTAATTCTGTTAAAAATCCTTTTAGCACGGGCGTGTAAAAGCCTAATTTTTCGTCCCATTTTTCAAAGTTTTCGTGATCGCCTGCAAAACTGGCCTCGGTCATTTTATCTGCATAACGCCCAGCATGACAAATCATCGAGCGTGCTCCCTCGCTAAAAGCTTTTTGAGTTAATAGCATTCTGGCAACATCGGCATGATAAATAATTGCATCACCGGCTTGGTTTGGTTCTTTTTTGCCTGATAATGCACGCATAGAGCGACGTTCTTTGGCATAAGGTAGACTGTTTTGAAAGGCTAATTCCATATGAGCCAGACCTTGAATGCCAGTGCCAACACGAGCGGTATTCATAAAAGTGAACATGGCTTTTAAGCCTTTGTGTGGTTCTCCAATCAAATAACCTTTCGCGTTGTCAAAATTTAACACAGCAGTCGCTGAAGCCTTAATCCCCATTTTGTGTTCGATCGAACCGCACGTTACCGCATTGCGTTCGCCGATCGAACCGTCATCATTTACCAAAAATTTTGGTACGATAAACAGTGAGATGCCCTTTGTGCCTTCAGGGGCGTTGGGTAATTTTGCCAGTACAATGTGAATGATATTTTCGGTCAAATCATGCTCGCCTGCCGAGATAAAGATTTTTGTGCCTGTCAGTGCATAACTGCCGTCATCATTTGGAATGGCTTTGGTTTTGACTTGTCCCAAATCCGTGCCACATTGTGCTTCAGTCAAACACATCGTGCCCGACCAAGCACCCTCTACCAATTTTGGCATATATTTGTCTTTTTGTTCTTGCGAACCGTATTGCATGATGGTGTTCATACAACCAAGCGATAAACCAGGATACATCTGAAATGACCAGTTGGCGGTTGAAATGATTTCAGATTTAATCAAATTTAGCGATGCAGGCATGTGCGATCCGCCAAATTTTTCAGGATAACCCATGCCTTGATAACCTGTTTCAATAAACATGTTATAGGCTTCTTTAAAGCCTTTTGGTGTGGTAACTTCACCGTTATCAAAATGACAGCCCTCGGCATCACCTGATTGATACAAAGGCAACAGCACATTTGTGGAAAAATCAGCCACGTTTTCTAAAATCATATCCACAGTTTCAGGATCGGCATTTTCACCTGATTTTAGGGTTTTGTAATGCTCTGGGTAATTAAACACTTCGTTGATTAAAAAACGAATGTCGCGCAGCGGAGCTTTATAAGTTAAGGCCATACAGATATCCTTGTTTGATTTTGTAAAATGTTTGATCTTGTAAAACTTAATAAATACTTAATTTAATAAATACTTAATTTAATAAATGTTCAATGTTTTTTGTATAACAAACCTAGTATAAACAAATCTGGATAAAAGCACAGCAAAAAAACGCTATTTATAACTTTTTTTCATAAAAAAATAGATTTATTATTAATAAAAGTTATCATTTAAACTGCGGTTAAAATATGTTAAAATAGCAATTGGCTTAACAAATTCAGCTTAACAAATAAAAACAGTGATCTTATGTTATTAGAACAAATTCC
Source organism: Moraxella macacae 0408225 (assembly GCF_000320365.1). Lineage (GTDB taxonomy): Bacteria > Pseudomonadota > Gammaproteobacteria > Pseudomonadales > Moraxellaceae > Faucicola > Faucicola macacae. The sequence continues at coordinate 254,634 of NZ_ANIN01000001.1, read as the reverse complement.
GATTTTTAAGATATTTTTGGCCTTAGTGGTGTTGGTTAATCCGTCGGCCTCGTTGGCATTGTTTTTGGATATCACCAAAGGTGGCACACGCGAACAGGTGCGTAAAGTGGCACTCATTGCAGCGGTAACGGTATTTATTTCTATTGCGATTTTTGCCATAGCAGGGCAGGCAATTTTACAAGGGCTGGGTATTTCGCTTGGTTCATTTCGTGTGGCGGGCGGATTGTTGGTACTGTTAATTGCCATCGGTATGATGAATGGGGCGGGTAATATTGCCAAACCAAATGTGGATAACGCAGAAGAGGTGCAAGGATCGGCGTTTCAAGGGACTAAAATGGCGGTTGTGCCACTTTCCATTCCGATGATTATTGGTCCTGGTGGCATTTCAACGGTGATTATTTATGCAGCCAGTGGCAATGGTTGGGGCAATAAAATTGCACTGTTGGTTGCAGGTTTTATTATTAGTTTAATTTTGTATGGAACGTTTATGGCTGCAGGGCGCGTCAGTCGCTTTTTGGGTGATACGGGTCTAAACGTGTTAAACCGTGTTATGGGTATGTTGTTGGCTGCTGTGGCGGTAGAGATTATTGTGGCAGGCTTGCGTTCGTTGTTTCCACAGTTGGCTTAATCGTGCTTGATTTTTGCAAAAAAAGCCTTATTATGGTAAAACGAGTGGTATAATGTTTTTTACACACTAAGATGACACATACTATAGAGAACTGATTATGCAACATTCAAGCCATGAATCAAACCTTGATGACACACCGCACGCACCGCAAGAAACTTTGTTGGAATTTGTGCAAGAAACAAGCGGTAAAATGGTATTACGTCCCATGCACGCCAATGACAATATTGAACCCTTGTTAAGCATTGAATTTTCCCAAGAAATTCAAGACATGTTGGGCGGTGATATCCAGTTTATCGGACAAAGTATGATACAAGCGGCGATGCAAAGTTTTATGCAAAAACAAATTGCTCAATACCACGCTCATGTTTATGACGAAGAGCCTGAGCGATTCAGTTGACAATGAACGAGCAACGTTAGGCTTGTTTGTTAAATAAATTTAACAGTGATTGAAAACGAGCGATTGAAAACGATTGAAACGATTAACGTTCAAGCGTTTTTGTTTTTGTCAAAAATCCAGCCATCGGCTATTTAACACCATATTAACAGCATATTAACACCATATTAACACCATAAATTTAACACCGTAAACCTAAAACACAAAAGAGTTCACAATGCCAATCTCAACTGCCAATTTTTACACCGTTAATCACGCTAAGCATTCTGTTAAAACCATCGGTATTTTGGGCGGTGGGCAATTAGGGCTTATGCTTGCACAGTCTGCGTTGCCACTTGGCATTCGTTGTGTGTTTTTAGAAGATGTGCCAAATTGCCCTGCACGTTTGCTTGGTAAAGTATACAGCACAGAGCAACTAGATGATTTTGCAGATGCGTGCGATGTTTTTAGTTTAGAATTTGAAAATACACCCTTAAGTTCTGCTAAATTTTTGGAAGAAAAAACAGGCTTATTCCCACCTTCACAAGCACTATTTATCACTCAAGATCGCTTAAAAGAAAAACATTTATTTAAGACACTTAATATCAAAACCGTGCCGTTTGTCGCCGTTAGCACCAAACACGATGTAAAAAATGCGTGCGATACGTTAGGCTTGCCCTTGGTGCTAAAAACCACGCGCGGCGGTTATGATGGCAAAGGTCAGTTTGTGATTAAAACGGTGCAAGATATTGACACAGCTTGGACGCAGTTAGGCGATGCAACCACAACCGCTCCATTAATTGCAGAACAATTTGTCAATTTTGATCGCGAAGTATCGATCATTGCGGTGCGTTCACAATTTGGCGAAATTCGCTATTATCCGCTTGTTGAAAATGAGCATCGCAACGGTATTTTGGCAAAAACCACCGCTCCTGCGTCCAATGTAGAGCAGTTAGCCGATCAAGCACAAGACAACATCAAAAAACTATTGGAACATCTGAATTATGTTGGTGTGTTAACGCTTGAATTGTTTGTTACTAGCGATGGTTTAATTGCCAATGAAATTGCACCACGCGTGCATAATTCTGGGCATTGGAGCATTGAGGGGGCAGTGTGCAGCCAGTTTGAAAACCATATGCGAGCAGTGGCAGGCTTGCCTTTGGGCGATACGCGTATTGTCAAACCGTCTGTGATGTTAAATGTGATTGGCAAGTATCCAAATCTAACGCAAATACTTGCCCTTGACGGCGTGCATTATCACGGTTATGACAAACAAGAAAACGCAGGGCGAAAAATTGCACACATTACCATCATGCCAACCGATACAGACAAACTTAATGAAACGGTTGCAAAAGTAGAAGCCTTATTAAATTCAGACTAAGTCTGTAAGTTTATAAGCCATCAAGTTTAGACGAAGCGGTTATCAAAATCCAAAAAAAAGCAACCAATATAAAAGGTAAATTGTCAAACCACGCTAAAATCAATCACAATTTTTCTATCAAAGCCAACTTCCAGTAAACTTGCGGTGATTCTAGCCGTAAGTCCCCATACTGTTTCGTTGTCAATGATAAATGCTGAAGTTGTTACGTTAAATTGATGATATTGTTTGCTAAAACTTACCAAATCTTGCACCAACAACCCACGCAAATCCGCCCAAAATAACCGCTCGACTTCACCTACATGAGGCGTTAACACCAAATCAGGCGGTATTATGCCTACCACAGGTAAGACTGGTATGCCTTGTTGAGTATGGTGCAATGCCAACTCACCTAAAATCGTTACATCACTTGGCAAAATTCCTGTTTCTTCCCACGTTTCTCTAAGGGCGGTTGCGTGATTATCCACATCAGTTGCCTCGCGCCTGCCTCCTGCAAATGACACTTCACCTGAATGATGATTAAGTTGACCAGAACGCAAGGTATAAAGAATTTTTGGATAGGTTTCATTGGTAATGGCAACAAGCACGGCATATTGGTGCCAGGTTGGCGAGATAGGGCGGTTTGCTAAGCGCAAGGCCAGCTGTTTTAATAGGGGGCTTTTAAATGTGGTTTGGATCATTTTTTAGATTTTTGTTTTTTAGATTTTTGCTTTAACTTTGTCAAAAGTATGATACCATGACACATCATTTTAACCAAATTTAGTAGGATCAGTCATGCCTTTTTGTTTGCAATGTGGCACAAAAGCGGAGTATGCGATACCGCAGGGCGACAGTCGTGAACGGATTGTTTGTCCAAGTTGCGGTTATATTCATTACCAAAATCCAAAAGTGATCAATGGTTGTTTGCTAATTTACGATGAAAAAGTACTGTTATGTCGCCGTGCGATTGAACCGCGCTACGGTTTTTGGACTTTGCCTGCAGGCTTCATGGAGCTTGGTGAAACCATGCAAGATGGTGCAAATCGTGAGTGTTGGGAGGAGGCTTGTGCGATTGGTGAAAATTTGCAATTGTATTGCTTGTATGACATTCCTGCATTGGGTGATATTCATGCGTTTTTTATCGGTGATTTGCAACAAGGAAAATTTGGTGTGGGCGAGGAAAGTTTGGAATGTCAATTGTTTTTAGAGCATGAAATTCCTTACGATGAATTGGCGTTTGATACGGTAACTCAAACCTTGCACCATTATTTTGCAGATAAAAAAAATGGCTCAACATGGGGCAATTTTCCCTTGCACCGTCAGACCATTGACAAAAATTTATTATTGCAAAGCGTTAAAACAATAAAACGTTAAAACAATAAAAACCCAGTAAAATAAAAACCCAATAAAATTAGCGTATTGGGTTTAAAACTTTGGCATCGATGGGTTAAGCGTAAATCACATCAACGATTTCGTATTCTACTTCACCGCTTGGTGTTTGGATTTTTGCATCATCGCCTTTGGTTTTGCCAATCAAACCACGTGCAATTGGTGAATTGATTGAAATTTTATTGGCTTTAAAATCCGCTTCGTCTTCACCGACAATCGTGTAGCGTTTTTGTTCTTCAGTGTCCAAATTTTCAATGACAACGGTAACACCAAAAACCACGCGTCCATCTTGTGGCAGTTTGCTGATGTCGATGATTTCTGCGCCACCAAGTTTTGCTTCAATGTCGCGAATCCGAGCTTCGGATAAACCTTGCTGTTCACGAGCGGCGTGGTATTCGGCGTTTTCTTTGAGATCGCCGTGTTCGCGTGCTTCGGCGATGGCGGCGGTAATGCGTGGGCGTTCTACGGTTTTTAGGTGTTTTAGCTCTTCTTCTAGGGCTTGATGTCCTTGTGGGGTCATGGGATAACGTTGCATATTTACTCCATTTTTGCAAATATTTCTTTTACATAAAAAAACCAAGCCAGATAACAGTTGTTACCTAGCGTGGCATGTTTGATAAGATTTGCTAATATTGTAAGTGATTTTTAATAAATTGCAAGTTTTTTTATGTTAAGCACATAAAATTTTCATGCCAATCACCAATCATCACAAACCAACATGAACAATCCAATCTTGAATAATCAACAATCTTGCAGTTTATACACATCAAACGGCAAAGTGATTTTGTACGATTGACAAATTGCTTTACCAGAATTGAGTGTGCTTGCGGTAAACACTTTTTGTTGCAAGGCATTGCGCCGAATTGCAAATGAATCCTCTTGGGCTTGTTTGCCCTCGGTGGTGTTGATGATTAAGTGAACTTCACCATTTTTAATCATATCTACAACGTGTGGGCGTCCTTCGGTTACTTTATTGACTTTTTGGCATACAATGCCGTTTTCGCTTAAAACTTTGTGTGTGCCACTGGTCGCTACGATGTTAAAGCCATATTGAGCCATTTGTTTGGCAACCTCTACCACCCCTGCTTTATCACTATCACGCACCGAAATAAACACGGTTTTGAGCTCGCCATCGGTTGGTAAACCTGTCAAGCGATCGCCTGATGCAATAATGGCTTTATAATATGCTTCAGCAAAGGTCTCACCCACGCCCATCACCTCGCCTGTGGATTTCATTTCAGGGCCTAGCACTGGGTCAACTTTGGGGAATTTGGCAAACGGAAACACCGCTTCTTTTACCGAAAAATGCTTTGGTATGATTTCTTCGGTAAAGCCTTGCTCGGTTAAACTTTTGCCTGCCATCGCACGGGCTGCCACTTTTGCCAGTGATACGCCAATACATTTTGACACAAACGGCACAGTACGGCTGGCTCTGGGGTTCACTTCAAGCACATAAATGACATCGTCTTTGACGGCAAATTGCACGTTCATTAAACCGACAACGCCAAGCTCTTTTGCCATCGCAATGGTTTGGCGGCGCATTTCATCTTGCACTTTACTGCTTAATGAATACGGCGGAATGGAACACGCCGAATCGCCAGAATGCACGCCTGCTTGCTCAATGTGCTGCATAATCCCGCCAATCACCACGGTGTTGCCATCACTCACGCAATCTACGTCCACTTCGGTGGCATCGTCCAAAAAGTGGTCAAGCAATACGGGCGATTTATCCGACGCTTGCACCGCTTCACGCAAATAGCGGTTTAATTCGTCTTCATTATAGACAATTTCCATCGCGCGTCCGCCCAAAACATACGACGGCCGCACCACCAACGGATAGCCCACTTTAGCGGCCGCCGCTGCCCCTTCGCTGGCCGATTTAATCAAGGCATTGCTCGGCTGACGCAGCCCCAATTTGGCAATCATGGCAGCAAACCGCTCACGGTCTTCGGCACGGTCAATGGCATCTGGGCTTGTGCCAATAATCGGCACGCCTGCATCTTCTAGGCTACGCGCCAATTTTAGCGGCGTTTGCCCGCCGTATTGCACAATCACGCCTTTTGGCTGTTCAATGCGGACAATTTCTAGCACATCTTCCAAAGTTACCGATTCAAAATACAAGCGGTCGGACGTGTCATAATCGGTTGAAACGGTTTCGGGGTTACAATTAACCATAATGGTTTCAAAGCCGTCATCACGCATGGCAAGGGCGGCGTGTACGCAGCAATAATCAAACTCAATGCCCTGCCCGATGCGATTTGGCCCGCCGCCAATCACCATGATTTTATCCCGCTCGCTCGGATTAGACTCGCATTCTTCATCATAAGTGGAATACATATAGGCGGTATCACTGGCAAATTCGCCCGCACAAGTGTCCACGCGTTTGTAAACAGGATACACGCCAAGCGACCAGCGTTTTTTACGCAGCTGTTTTTCGCTAATGCCCATCAAATTGGCAAGGCGTAAATCCGCTAAGCCTTTGCGTTTTAATTGCGTAAACATTTCGGCGGTTAAATCGGACAGCCCCAAAGTTTTCACCCAATTTTCACTGTCAATAATGTCTTTAATTTGCACCAAAAACCACAAATCAATATGGGTCAGAGCAAAAATTTCTTCCACCGTCATGCCAAATCGCAACGCTTCGGCAATGTAAAAAATCCGCTCTGGCGTGGGCGTGGTAAGGCGTGCTTTAATTTCGCTTAAAATTTTGTCATTTGGCGTGCGTTCGGTAAAAATTTCATCAAAGCCCGTTGCCCCAGTTTCAAGCCCACGGAGTGCCTTTTGCAAACTTTCTTGAAAATTGCGTCCAATTGCCATCACCTCGCCCACCGATTTCATTTGTGTGGTCAAAACGGGGTCGGCTTTGGGGAATTTTTCAAAATTAAAGCGTGGGATTTTGGTAACCACATAATCCAAGGCAGGCTCAAAACTGGCAGGGGTTTTACCGCCTGTGATGTCGTTTTTAAGTTCATCAAGGGTAAAGCCCACCGCCAATTTAGCAGCAATTTTGGCAATCGGAAAGCCCGTCGCTTTGCTCGCAAGTGCCGACGAACGGCTCACGCGCGGATTCATTTCAATCACCACCATACGCCCATCTTTGGGGTTGATGCCAAATTGCACATTTGAGCCGCCCGTTTCCACGCCAATTTCACGCAAAACGGCAATGGAAGCGTTGCGCATGAGCTGATATTCTTTATCGGTCAAGGTTTGCGCAGGGGCAACGGTGATGGAATCGCCCGTATGCACGCCCATGGGGTCAAAATTTTCAATGGAACAAATGATGATACAATTGTCGTTTTTATCACGCACCACTTCCATCTCATACTCTTTCCAGCCGATGAGACTTTCGTCAATCAAAAGTTGATGCGTTGGCGATAAATCAAAACCACGCTCGCAAATTTCCATAAATTCATCTTTATTATAAGCAATGCCGCCGCCGCTGCCCCCCATGGTGAAACTTGGGCGAATGATGACAGGAAAACCAAAGCGGGCTTGAATGGCGAGTGCTTCGTCCATGGTGCTGGCAACGTCGGCTTTGGGGCATTCTAGCCCGATTTTTTTCATGGCGGCGTCAAACAGCTCGCGGTCTTCGGCTTTTTCAATCGCGTCTTTGCTTGCCCCGATTAACTCGCAATCGTATTTTGCCAACACGCCGTGTTTGTCCAAATCCAAGGCACAATTTAACGCCGTTTGTCCGCCCATGGTTGGCAAAATGGCATCAGGCCGCTCTTTGGCGATGATTTGCTCCACGGTTTGCCACGTGATGGGTTCAATGTAAGTGGCGTCCGCCATGGCAGGGTCAGTCATAATGGTGGCGGGGTTGGAATTGACCAAAATCACGCGGTAGCCTTCTTCTTTTAAGGCTTTGCACGCCTGCGCCCCTGAATAGTCAAATTCGCACGCTTGCCCGATGACAATTGGCCCGGCTCCGATGATTAAAATGGATTTGATATCGCTGCGTTTTGGCATTTTTTTATCCTTTTTTGTTTAAATTAAAATAAATGTTGCATGGCGTGTTCTTCTTGGCGAATGCGTTTGGCTAAAATCAGCCCATAAATGGGCAAACCGATAATTAAAACCCACCACGCATGGCATAAAATGGCAATGCCGATTAATTCTGGAATGATGTTTAAAAAATAATTGGGGTGTTTAAAGGTTTTAAATAACCAAGACGTGTTAATTTTATGATTGGGGGCAATATAAATTTTCACCGTCCAAATCTCGCCCAATTGTTTGATAATCACCGCCAAAATCATAAACGAAATACAAACAATCACCACGCCAATAAATGAAATGACATCAAAATAAGCACTCACTAAATACGCATTTAACAGGGCTAAAAAATAATACGCAATGTGGGCGGCGGCAAGTAGCGTTGATGTTTGATTGCCAACTTGCACCGCCCCGTTTTTGATTAAGTTTTTTTCGTTTTTAATGGAAACGGCTAAAAAGGCTAGGCGAATAATAAAAAATAAGATAAAAAAGATTAAAATGGTTGTCATACTGTATTCTCTTTAAATGCTCTTTTTAAGCACTATTTTTAAATCGTTATTCCATGCAAGCAAATATTTTTCTTTGCCAAAAAACGGTTTTGGGCAAGGGTTAAATTAAATTTGTCGGGCAATTGATTTGGCAAGGGTTTCATAAATTAGGCTTTTTGTACTGTTAAATTGTAAAAATAATTTATAAACCGCATTGTTTATATGCCCAAGCCATATATTTTAAACCTAATTCATATCCTGCACCTTCACCTTTTAAACTTAATAATTCACTAGTATCATTTCTAGATATCTTGGTGGGAAACAATACGGCATTTCTTAAATTTTGATATCTGAAATCAAACAATAATTGACCAAATTTATTTTTTGTTTCATCAGAAATAAATTCATTAGGATTGTTTTGAGTATTTAAACCAGTTTTTCTAGAAACACCTAAAGAAACAACATTACCAACAGCATAAACCAATTCAGGGCTAAGAATTTTGATATCATTTCGCACTTTTGATATATCATTGGATAAAACGTATCGGGTGACTTCTTGTTTTTTAAAATTAAAATAGCTAGTTTTACTAAATTTATCATCCAAACAGTAGCTTAACTGCGGATTATTTAATTGTAACTTAGCGACCATATCTTTCATAAACAAAGAATATATAGCCCCCGCATCAATCATAGTAACCGAATCATTTGTAAGTTTTTCAATAATTTGTTTTTGCTCTAATGTTAATGTTGGAGCAGGATAGCGACTATAGCTATTTGCAAAGCTACTGGTTGACAAACCAATGGTTGATAATAAAGAAATCCCAATTAAAACGGAAGCTAATTTTTTCATTTTAAAATTCCTTTACTTTTTTTCATTTCCATTACAAACCTATCAAAAAGCGGCGAACAATCATGCGGCCCCGGACTTGCCTCAGGATGCCCTTGAAAACTAAACGCAGGCTTATCGGTGCGTTCAATGCCCTGATTTGTGCCATCAAACAGCGAGCGGTGCGTGGGGCGTAAACAGTCGGGCAACGTGCTTTCATCTACCGCAAAACCGTGATTTTGACTGGTAATCATCACCGTGCCATCGGCTAAATTTTGTACAGGGTGGTTTGCTCCGTGATGGCCGTGGGGCATTTTGAGCGTTTTTGCACCGCTTGCCAACGCTAATAACTGATGCCCTAAACAAATGCCAAAAATCGGCGTGTCAGTTTTTAGTAATTCTTGAATGTTGCTAATAGCATAATCGCAAGCGGCAGGGTCGCCGGGGCCATTGGATAAAAACACGCCGTCTGGGTTCATTGCCAATACATCGCTGGCAGGGGTTTGAGCGGGAACAACCGTCAAGCGACAACCACGGTCAGCAAACATGCGTAAAATATTGGTTTTTGTGCCAAAATCATACGCCACAACGTGATAAATTGCGTCAGGCTTTGGTTTTACGTCAATGGCACTTATCTTTTGAGCGTCAGTCAACAATTGCCAAGTGCCGTCCGTCCATTCAAAGCCGCTTTTATCGCAGCATTCTTTGGCTAAATCTAAGCCATTTAAACCCTTGTACTCTTGAGCCAATTTTAACGCTTGTTGTTTGGCGGTTTCTAAATTTTCATCATCACTCACGGTTAAAATGCAGCCGTTTTGCGCCCCTTTTTCACGCAAAATGCGGGTAAGTTTACGCGTGTCAATTTCGGCAATTGCCACGGTGTTTTGCTGTTTTAGATAGTCGGGCAAGGACATTTGGGCGCGAAAACTGCTGTGAAACAGTGGCATATCGCGGATAATCAAGCCATTTGCCCACACTTTGTGCGTTTGTCCTGATTCGGTGTCTTCGCTGTTGCAGCCTGTGTTGCCAATGTGCGGATACGTTAAGGTTACAAGTTGCTCGGCGTAGCTTGGGTCGGTCAAAATTTCTTGGTAGCCTGTCATGGCGGTGTTAAAAACCACTTCGCCCACGGCCCTGCCGCTTACGCCAAGGCTTGTGCCAACAAAAATTGTGCCGTCTGCTAGGGCTAAAATTGCGCGTGTCATCTGCTTGCCTTTTGTCTGATTTTTATAAATTTTGTCAGGTTTTATAAATTTTTGCCATAAAAAAACGAATAAAAATGAATTTTAGAAATTAATAAGGCGTGGCGTATAAAAACAACCATACTGTACCATCTTTAATTTCATTGTTATTCATTGTTACTCGCTGGGTATAGGTTTTATATATTTTAGCAGAAAAAACAGCACTTTGGTAGGGGTTGAAAAATTTATTTGTTTGCAACAAAACCACATAACTGCTACATACAAGCAAAAAAAATTTTGCTAAACTATTGTCAATTTTTTTTCTTTAAGGCTTACAGTTATGTTAAAACCAATGATGTTAAAACCAATTTTTACCGTCGCTACACTTGTGCTTGCTTTGACCGCTTGTTCAAAGGCTTCCGAAGATCCAAAAACGCCCACAGCTGCCGAAAAACCAGTCGCTTCCAGTCCTGCACCGGTTGAATCTGCTGTGCCAAGCAGTGCTGCTACAAGCACTGATGTCGCTTCCGTCTCAAGTGCAACCGAAGCAGTTGCCAGTCAAGCAGCACCAGTAGAAAACGCACAAGCACCAACAGCAAAAAATTCAGTATTAAAGACGGATTTAGAGCTTTTATTTAAAACCTTAGATGCAATTGACAAAAAAGCCCAAGCCAAACAAGCCGAGCTGGAAAAGAAAATGCAGAAGGCGAACAGTCCTGCTGATCAACAACAATTTTTAAAAGAAGTGGTGGCACAATTAGACAGCCAAAAATCAACGTTACAAGCATTAAAATTTAACGACAAACGAGTTGCTCAAGTGCGTGATAAAATGATCGAAAATATCAATGACAGTGGCAATGCCATGCAACTGATGGCAAAAAATCCAACCGCCACACCAGATTCCAATCCAGAAGTCAATAAATCCGTACAAAAGGCAGAAAAATCCGCCGAACAAGTGCGTGGTATGCTATTAAAATTGGTGAAAGAAGCAGGCATACAGTTGCCAACCCCATAATTTTTTTGGTAAAAGTAAAAAGTAAAAAGGTTTTTGGTAAAATACGATGTTGTATGTTGGGTTTTTGGCAGTTGGTGTGGGAATTTTGTTAACCGTTTCGGGGCTGATTTGCCTTGCAATCGGTACATTTTCTCAAGAAACCAACATTGCCAAAACCGCCAAAAATTTTGCCAAACGCCTGTTGTTTGGGGCGTTTTTTGTGTTGATGATGGGCATTGGCGTGCTTGGATTAAAATTTGACAGTGCTTAAAGCTGCATAATAATTTCATTGAATTTGAGAAATTGATTGTATGACAAACCAAAAAATTATCATTGTTGGCGGTGGCAATGTTGGCTTATCATTTGCCTTGTTGTTGGCGTATCGAGGCATTCGTAGTACTTTGTTGGAGCAAAACCATTATCCAAGCATAAGCCCTGATGATGACAAGGCTCACATTCATTACTTAGACAGTCGGAATATGGCACTTTCGCGTCGAACGGTACAAATTTACCAACAAATCGGTATGTGGCATGCGTTGAAACAGCATGCTTGTAGGATTGATGGGGTAAAAATTAGCGAACAGGGCGGTTTTGGCAAGGCTTATCTTGACAAACACGAAGAAAAAGTAGAAAGTTTTGGCTATGTCATTGAAAACAGTTGGCTTGGGCGCAAACTGTTATTGGCGGTACAAAACAGCCCACTGATTGAATTGTTGGACGCTGCAACGGTTACAAACATTCAACAAACCGAACAAAACGTAACGGTATCATTTGAAAAAAACAATAAAAAACAATCACTGACCGCTGATTTATTGGTGGCGTGTGATGGACAAAATTCCTTGAGTCGTCAATTGCTTGGGGTTAATTCAAGTTTTTATGATTATGGGCAGATGGGCGTGGTGGGGACGGTGATTAGCGATCGACCGCACAAGCATATTGCCATTGAACGCTTTAGTCCAAAAGGCTTGGTGGCGGTATTGCCTTTGTGTGATGGTTGTGATGAAAAGGGCAACACACGCTATCGTCGCTCGGTGGTATGGGTGTGCGATAAAGGCGATGAGCGTCGGTATTTGGACGATGATGCTTATTTTTTGGCGGCATTGCAAAATACTTTTGGCAGTCAGGCGGGGGCTTTTGTAACAGCAGGCAGACGCACTGCGTATCCGCTTGTCAAGGTTTTGGCAGAGCATCAAGTTGTTGGTCGCTGTGTGATTATGGGTAATTCAGCTCATACCTTGCACCCTGTGGCAGGGCAGGGTTTTAACTTGTGTATGCGAGATGCGGACACTTTGGCAACCATGCTTGCCAAGCAGGCTTTGCGTGGCGATGACATTGGTGCTAATGCACTGTTAAAAAATTATGCAAAACGCCGAAAAGCTGATCAAAAACGCGTGATTTTATTCTGTGATGGCGTGGTTTATAGCTTCACCCATAGCAGCCCTTTGGTAAAACTGGTGCGTAATGTTGGTTTAATTGCTTTTGATAAAATACCGTTTGTCAAACCAATGGTGGCAACTTTTGCAATGGGGTTAAAGTCTTAAGTTAAATTTGTTAAAGTATTAAATGCAATTTAAAAAAATGTAATCTAAAAAATGTAATCCAAACTAAGATAAGCTAAGTTAAACTAATCAATGAATGTAATGAATATAAACAATAATACCTTGGTTGTTGGCGGTGGCATTGTCGGTGCAAGTTTTGCCTTAAGCCTTGCCAAACGTCAATATCCTGTTACGTTAATTGATGTTCGTCCATATTTAAGTCCAGCTGATTGGGAGCAAAAACTTAAGTTGCGTGATGCTAGGGTGTTTGCGTTAAGCCTTGCCAGTATCCAAATTTTGCAACAAATTGGGGCATGGCAAAATATCCAACAATCAGGGCGAAAAGCGGATTATTGCCAAATGCAAGTATGGCAAATTAACGGTATTGGCGAACTAAAGTTTGGTAATAATACAAAGCCCAATCAATTGTTAGGCAGTATGATTGAGCCTTTTGTCATTGAAAAAGCCTTGTATGAGCGTTTTAATGATGCCGATATTGTGCCATTTTTGCGTGTGATTAATGGGCGTAAACTTACCAAAATACACTGGCTTGGTGTGCAACAAGGCTATCAAATAAGCCTTGATAATGGCGATACGCACACTTGCAAATTGTTAATTGGTGCAGATGGGCGTGGTTCGATGGTAAGACAAGAAGCTGGAATTGGTTTGGATATGCTTGATTATGCACAAACGGCGATTTGTTGTGCGATTAAAACCGCCAAAACGCATAACGCTACCGCACGTCAGGTTTTTTTAACCGACAGTATTTTGGCATTGTTGCCACTTGCAGATACAGATGGACAGGATCAAGCACAGCCACAACATTGGCAATCCATTGTGTGGTCGCTTCCGACTGAAAAAGCCAAACAGTTGTTGGCTTTAACGCCCGGTGAGTTGGCAAATGAAATTGCGTTTGCCAGTGGTTATGCACTGGGTGAAATCAGTGAGATTCAATCAATTGCCAGTTTTGCCTTAACCGCTCAACATGCCAAACAATACGTAAAAGCAAACTTAGCCTTAATTGGCGATGCAGCCCATGGGGTGCATCCGTTGGCAGGGCAGGGGTTAAATTTGGGTTTATTAGATGTCATTGATTTTATTAACATTTTACAAAAAGATTTTGAGAGGAGTGGCAAAAAAGTTTGGGCGGATTTTAGCACGCTACAACGCTATGAGCGCAAACGTTATGCCAATAATGCGATGATGATGCACAGTTTTTCAGGGTTAAATTGGCTGTTTGGTTCACAGTTTGCTCCTGTGCAACAAATCCGCAATGTTGGCGTGCATAAAGTCAGTAAAATCAAGCCGTTAATGCAGTTTTTTAGCAAACAAGCCAGTGGCATCTAAACCAACATTGCAACCAAAAACAAAAAGTTACCGGTTGTTTTCGTTACCGACATTGCTATTTTTTTGTTTTACCAATACTTTTGCCAAAATCAGTCCAAATTCAAATAAGAGCCACATTGGAATTGCCAACAAAATCATAGACAACCCATCAGGTGGCGTAACAATTGCTGATACACCAAAACACGCCACAATGATATAACGGCGTTTATCGGCAAGCGACTGAACCGATACAATGCCAACAAGCACCAGTAAAAGGGTTAACACAGGAATTTCAAAGGTTGCTCCAAATACCAAAAACAGCTTTAACACAAAGTTTAAATAGCTGTCAATGTCAGTCATTGGCAATACATTATCAGGGGAAAATTGAATAAAAAAACTTAAGACACTGTTTAATACAACATAATAAGCGAACGCAAGTCCCATATAAAATAAAACCACAGATGACAATAACAGTGGTAGAGCAATTTTTTTTTCGTGCTTGTAAAGTCCGGGGGCAACGAATGACCAAATTTGGTATAAAATATATGGCATTGCCAAAAATATTGACACATACAGGGTGAGTTTGATGGGTGCTAAAAACGATGAGGTGATGTCAGTAGCAATGATGTTAGAATTGCTTGGCAATAAAGCGACGAGTGGGGTTGAAAAAATATCGTAAATTTCTCTGGCAAACCCCACCAAGGCCAAAAAAATCACCAAAACCACCACAAACATACGGATAAAATGTCTGCGCAATTCAATCAAATGTTGAGTGAGTGGCATATCAGACAGCTGATTTTCTAAATTTGAATCGTTTGGTTGTTCGGTGTGATTCATAGCTTGTTCGTTGTGCTTGGTAAGTGATTGAGCAAGCGATCGGCTTGGTAATTTGGCAACAATGGGGCGTTTGGCCACCGCCGGTTTTTATCGTAATCACTAAGAATAAACCATTGATTTAACATGGGTTTTGTGTCATTTGTGTTGGGTTTTTCATGTATGCTGTGTTGTTGCAATGCTTGAAAACTGGATTTTAGCTGATCCATTTCACGTTTCATATCCGCTTCGGCTTTACGGATTTTGGCAAGTTCATCTTGCATTTGTTGACGTGTTTCTGCCAAATCCAACTCATTTTCAATTTCGCGTTGGATAGTGGCGATATGACGGCGAAATTTGGCATACGCTCGCCCTGCTTTGCGTACTGCATGGGGCATTTTTTCTGGTCCAAGAACGATTAAAGCGATAATGCCAAACAACAGCAGTTCAGAAAAACCAAGGTCAAACATTTGATGGTCTTGTCAAAATCAGGTAAAGTTTTTTGTTAGTAACATAAAACATTGTTTTTATGAAACATTGTTTTTGTCATGGTTGATTGTGGTGGTGTTGGCATGTTCAATAACACGGTTTTGGTTGTCTTGAATTTGGGCTTGATTTTCATCACGCACTGCATCTTTAAAACCCTTGACTGCCGCTCCTAAGTCTTTGCCTGCGTTTTTAAGTTTTGATGTGCCAAATATCACGACGACCACCGCTAAAAAAATCAACCAATGTGTGACAGAAAAACTACCCATAAGTTATTCCTTTGCTTGCATTAAAATTGGCATTATAACATAAAATCATAACAACATGTTTAACAAATCACGCTTGACTGCGTGCGTTTTTTTCATCAATGCCTGACAAGCCAAAACGCCGTGCCAACTCATCGGTAACTGCGGTGATGGGAATGTTAAACCAAGCTAAAACCACCATGGTGTGAAACCAAACATCGGCAATTTCATAAATTAAGTTGTGGCGGTTGTCATCATTGGTATGGGCTTGTAATTCTTTGGCGGCAATGATGGTTTCTGTGGCTTCTTCGCCCACTTTTTCTAAAATTTTGTTTAGTCCTTTTTGGTATAAACTGGCAGCGTAAGAGTGGTTTGCATCGGCTTGTTTGCGTTCGTTTAATACCGTGTCTAATTTTTCTAAGATTGTTTGTTCTAAGTGTGCTGATTGTTTGGTGTCAGCGGTTTGATCTGTTTGGATCGTGTGTTGATTTGGCAAGGTGTTGTTATTCGTGGGTAATGATTGATCTGTGTTATAAATAGCACTTGGATCTTTTTTGACAGGATCGGTAATTTGCCAATGAAATTTGTCTTGTTCATTGATTAACAATTGATAAAAGCACGACGTGCGACCAGTATGACAAGCAATTGCACCAATTTGGGTAACGCTTAACACAATCACATCAGAGTCGCAATCTAAACGAATGGCGTGTACCTGTTGAAAATGCCCTGAACTTTCACCTTTATGCCAAAGTTTATTCCGCGATCTGGAAAAATACACCGCTTGCTTGCTTGTGGCGGTTAAGATCAATGCTTCGCGGTTCATCCATGCCATCATCAAAATCTGTCCTGTGGCGTGATCTTGGGCAATGGCAGGGATCAGTCCGTTTTTATCAAATTTTATTGCGTTTAACCAGTCCATTTGTTACCTATTTTTTATGACTTAAGTTTTTATGACTTAAGTTTTTTGTTACTTAAGTTTTAAGCCAATCTTAAAGTTCAAATTCTTTTGCTTCCACCGCATTACGCAACGCCCCTGTTAGTGGAATTTCTTGGTTTAAACGATAATCGTACGCCACAAAACCCATGACTGCTCGCGCAACGTCCGATCCGTCATACATTCTGGTTACTTTAAAAATAAAATCACCGCCACGTTCGGTTAAATTTTGTACCCCAACTTCAAACAACAGCTCTTCACGGGCTTTGGCACGGCTGATAAAATGCGTTGCCACATCGGTGATAACAAAACCTTGATATTCGGCATTAATCTCTTTAATCCCTTTGGAAAACAAAAATCTGGCACGCACCTCTGCAAGCAATGCCACCATCGCATCAATGGTTAAATGTTGCCCAATGCCAATCTCGGTATGACGCACACGCATCACAGTTTCAAATACAAAACTTTCTGCACCAAATTCGTTTTCTAAATTAGACACAACGTTACTCCAATTTGATAAATTTTGGTAAAACTGGCAAGGTAACCTAATGTTTCGTAGGGTAATTGTCTGTAATTACCTGTAATTATATGTAAAAATCTGCCAATTATCCAAAAAAACAACCGATTATCCAAAAAGGATTATACATTATTTTTTGTCAATTACCTAATGTTAATTAAAAAAATAAACTTTATTTTATTAATTATTTTTATTAATTGTTTTTATGTATGAATTTTTAAACTGAAATTAAATTGCCAATAAAAAACACTTGCTAAAATGTTAAATTTTGGTAAAATATCACCTCCCACCTTCAGGCAATTTTTTTATTGAAATTGACGAAAAGGTATTTATACTTAAAGTAATTTAAGCGAACAAGAGGCTTCTTATGAAATTAAAAACTCGTCGTGGTGCTGCCAAACGTTTCAAAAAAACTGCCAATGG
Organism: Moraxella macacae 0408225; assembly: GCF_000320365.1. Classification (GTDB taxonomy): domain Bacteria; phylum Pseudomonadota; class Gammaproteobacteria; order Pseudomonadales; family Moraxellaceae; genus Faucicola; species Faucicola macacae. The sequence continues at coordinate 237,123 of NZ_ANIN01000001.1, read as the reverse complement.
CATCAAACGCAAGCAAGCATTTAAACGCCATATTTTGACCAAAAAATCTCCTAAACGTATCCGTCAGTTGCGTGGATGCAAATTGGTACACGTTTCTGATGAAGCTCGTGTGCGTCGTATGTGTCCTTATCTATAAAGGCTTGGATTTAAGTTTATTTCAAAAATAATTAGGAGAAAATTATGGCTCGTGTAAAACGTGGTGTTCAGGCAAATCGCCGTCATAAAAAAGTATTGGCTCGTGCAAAAGGCTACTATGGTGCTCGTTCGCGTGTATTCCGTGTTGCTGTGCAAGCAGTAATGAAAGCTGGCCAGTATGCGTATCGTGATCGTCGCAACAAAAAACGTTCATTCCGTCGTTTATGGATTGCACGTATCAATGCAGGTGCTCGCCTAAATGGTTTAAGCTACAGCCGTCTTATCAATGGCTTGAAAAAAGCAAGCATTGAGATTGACCGCCGTGTATTGGCTGATATTGCAATGCATGATGCAAAAGCATTCACCGCTTTGACTGAAAAAGCCAAGCAAGCCCTTGCTTGATTGATTTTATCAAAACTTTGATTAAAAAGCCATCAGGTTTTTGACTTGGTGGCTTTTTTATACCGATTTTTTATACCGATTTTTATAAATTTTTTTGTTTTATAAATTTTGCTTTTGTAAATTTTGTAAAAATCCTTTAAAATAAAACATTTTTATAGCCGATATTTTATGTAAACTTTTTTGCTTAACTGGTTTTACTGAACCGGTTTTTATGGCTAAGATGGTTTTTGGATTGTTTTTGGATTGATTATGACTGACAATGTTTTGTATGAACAATTAAACGGTTTTAGCACCGATTTACCAACCTTGCAAGCCGATGATTTTGCGTGTTTTACGCGTTTGGCACAGGATTTGATTGGTGGGACAACCGATATCCAAGCCCTGCAAGCGGTGCGCGTAAATTTGATGGGTAAAAAAAGCCATTTAACAGTATGGTCAAAACAGCTTGGCAGTTTGTCAAATGATGATAAAAAAACTGTGGGCGGTTATCTGCATGGCATACGAACCACGCTAAATAACAGCTTGCAAACCGCCCAAAACACGCTGGAGGCTAAGGCTTTAGATGCCAAACTTCAAGCCCAAACCATTGACATCACACTTCCTGCTCGTGGACAAGACAAAGGCAATTTACACCCAATTAGCTTAATTGCAAACCGTATGCAAGCATTTTTTTGCCAAGCGGGTTTTGAAGTGGCAACTGGCCCTGAAGTGGAGCGTGATTATTATAATTTTGAAGCGCTTAACATTCCCAAAACTCACCCTGCTCGTGCTATGCATGATACTTTTTATTTTGATGCACAATATTTGCTTCGCACCCATACAAGTTCTGTGCAAATTCGCACCATGGAGCGGGGCAATTTGCCAATTCGCATCATCTGTCCTGGGCGTGTATACCGCTGTGATAGCGATCAAACGCATTCACCAATGTTTCATCAGTTGGAGGGTTTATATATTGGTGAAAAGACCAATTTTGCCGAATTAAAAGGGCTGATTCATGAATTTTTGCAAGCGTTTTTTGCCAAAAAGTTGACAGTGCGTTTTCGTCCAAGTTATTTTCCGTTTACAGAACCGTCTGCTGAGGTGGATATTTTGGCGGAAAATGGCAAATGGCTTGAGGTGATGGGCTGTGGCATGGTACACCCAAAAGTGCTGCAAAACTGTGGCATCGATTCACAAAAATACCAAGGTTTTGCTTTTGGTATGGGGATTGAGCGTTTTGCTATGTTGTATTATGGCGTTAATGATTTGCGTTTATTTTTCCAAAACGATGTGCGTTTTTTAAAGCAATTTGGCTAACCAAAAGCGTTAAACAAAAAGCCCACGATCTGATGGGCTTTTTTGTGGTTTTATGGTTATGAATTTAACATTGGACGGTATGTGGCGGATTTTTTAATTCAATGTTTAATTTTTCCCACGCTTTTAATTCTTTTTTGGAGGGTTCACCAACGACACTCAAAGCATGACGCAGGCGAGCAAACGTTAAATCCGCACCAAGTGTTACCATGGATTGCATAACAGGTGTAGAGCTTGTGTTGCCTGCAATTGCAACAAAAAATGTTGGCATAAAATCACGCAACTTTATTCCCATCTGATTTGCCAAATCCATTAATGTCTGGCTTACGCTGGCGTCATTCCAAGCGGTTAGGCTTTCAAGTCGCCAAATAGCAAATTGTAGGCTTTGGCGTACTTGTTCTGTGGTCATTTTTTTGTTGTTAAATTGATCGATCGTGATGGTTGGCATGTGGTTAAAATAAAACGCCGTCCAATCAACCGCTTCAGATAAAATGTTAATGCGTGGCTGTATGGCTTTGGTGATGTTTTCTAGTTTTTCGCGATTGTTTTGCCACGATAAAATGGTATCTAGCAGATCGCTTGGTGTCATTGCTTTAATGTATTGGCCATTTAGCCAAAACAGTTTTTCTACGTCAAAAATTGGCCCGCCGAGCGACACGCGTTGAATGTCAAAATGTTCAATCATCTCATCGAGGGTAAATTTTTCACGTTCATCGGGCATTGACCACCCCATGCGTCCAAGATAATTTAAAAGTGCCTTGGGCAATACGCCTATGTCTTTATAATAATTGATGGAAGTTGGGTTTTTGCGTTTTGACAGTTTGGATTTATCAGGGTTTCGAAGCAGTGGCATGTGGCATAGTATTGGCATTTCCCATTCAAAGTACTGGTAAAGCAACTGATGTTTTGGTGCAGAGGAAATCCACTCCTCGCCACGGATAACGTGAGAAATTTGCATAAGGTGATCGTCTACAACATTGGCAAGGTGATACGTTGGCAAACCATCTGCCTTTAACAAAATCTGCATGTCAACTTGCGACCATGGAATTTCTACATCACCGCGAAGCATATCGTGAAATTGGCACACACCTTCGGTTGGTATTTTCATACGGATAACATAAGGTGTATTATTTGCTAATTTTTCTTGAATCTCTGCTTTTGACAACAACAAGCCGCGACCGTCATATTTTGGTGTTTCACCTCTTGCTTGTTGTTCGTTGCGCATGACATCAAGCTCTTCTGGGGTGGCAAAGCAGTAAAACGCATGCCCTTTTTCAACCAATTCCACGGCGTATTTTTTGTAAATATCCATGCGTTCAGATTGGCGATAAGGTGCGTATGGGCCACCGATATCAGGCCCTTCAGACCAGTTTAAACCAAGCCACTTTAGGCTGTCTAAAATCATTGTTTCAGATTCTGCTGTCGAGCGTGTTTGATCGGTGTCTTCTATGCGTAGGATAAATTCTCCACCAAAAGCCTTGGCAAAACAAAGATTAAACAGGGCAATGTAAGCTGTACCAACATGCGGAAAACCCGTTGGACTTGGGGCGATACGGGTGCGGATTTTGCGAAAAGGTTGTTTCATGATTGTCTCAAAAGTTTTAAATGGTAAAGCCTTATTATAAGCGATTTTGTTGCGTTAATCAGCTTATTTTACAAATCAGCCAGTTTTGCTTATTTTAACTGATGATGACGGATAATTTCAATTAGCATGGGTATAACCGACACGACAATAATGCCAATCATAATCCAAGAAAAATGTTCTTTAACAAAACTCAATTGTCCAAAAAAATAACCAAGCAGGGTAAATAGCACCACCCAAATCACCGCTCCGATCACATTATAACGTACAAATTGAGCATAGGGCATATTACCCATACCGCCGACAAACGGTGCAAAAGTACGTACAATTGGAATAAAACGGGCGATAATGATTGTACGACCGCCATATTTGGCATAATAATCGTGGGTTTTTTGTAGATAAGCTGGTTTAAAAATTTTGGAGTTGGGGTTAAGAAACAGTTTTTTGCCAAAATGTTTGCCAATTTCAAAATTAACAAAATCACCAAGCACGGCCGCTATGATTAACAAAACCATTAGGAGCCACACATTCATCTCACCGACGGCCGCAATTGCCCCTGCTGCAAATAGCATAGAATCCCCGGGCAAAAAAGGCATAATCACAAGTCCAGTTTCACAAAACACAATCAAAAACAAAATTGCATAAATCCAGTTGCCATAATTGTTAACCAGATCTTGTAAATGCTCGCCAATATGTAAGATAAAATCAATCAGTGGCATGAAAATTCCTGTATGTCCTGTATGTTGATCGGTTTAAAATCAATCGGTTTAAATGGGAAAATTGCCACATTATAGTCGATTTTTGTAAAAAACCAACTTAAAACGCTGATTTTTCATAAAAATTGCAAAAAATATGAACAAGTTGGTTGACAAGTTAAGTAACTTTGATTAAAATACGCCAACTTTTTACAAAAAGGGGCTATAGCTCAGTTGGTAGAGCACTTGCATGGCATGCAAGGGGTCAGCGGTTCGACTCCGCTTAGCTCCACCATTTTGTAAATGGTTAACGACATGTTTTTATAAAGTGATTTTTTTATAAAGTGATTTATCCATATAAAAATTATCAATATAAACATGTTAACCTAGGCAATCTCATCTTGCGTCCCCATCGTCTAGAGGCCTAGGACATCGCCCTTTCACGGCGGTAACCGGGGTTCGAATCCCCGTGGGGACGCCACAAATTACCAAAAATTGCTTAAGCTTACCAAAAATTGAAACTTATTAAAGCAATTAACCATAAAAACCACTTTTGTAATTAAGTGGTTTTTTTATTGTGCAAATTATATTGTGCAAATTATATTGTGCAAATTATATTGTGCAAATTATTTAGATTTGGTGATAAGTTATTTTATTCATATATCACTTTATTCATATATCACTTTGTTGCCACGTTGTAATGCGTTTACCAAATCTTGGATATGAAATATATCCAAATCAAGTTTGGCACGCGTACAAGCAACGTATAATAAGCGTAATTCTTCTGGGGTTATTTTGACAACCTGGTTGTTCAGATCGTAATGAAAATCATCATCAATTTGTACGCGCATCCACTCTAAACCTTTGGCTTTGTGGGCGGTTGAGATGATGTAGTCGGCTTGGCTTGGCGGAGTTAGGCTGTGAATGGCTCGCTCGATGGTCTGTGTGCTGTACTCGTCTACCAGTTTGACGAAGGTTTTAAAATCACTGCCTTCATTGGTTTCGGCATAGCTTTGTACTTCATGCCAGTTGCGAAAATAGGCAAGTTCTGGCACACCAAACGCAGGTTGTCCTTTTTTTAAGCGTTCGGCGGATTGGTTAAATTTTAACATTCGATCGGTATCTGCTTGCAAGGCAACTTTATGCCCTCTTTTTAAACCTGTTAATAATTTTACCATAGCGCCTGCATTGGTTCGGCATAAAATTGCATCTTTTTGATCGGTTACCAAACTTTTGCTAAGTTTTGACTGGATATTTGGGTTACCACGCAGAGGTACTTTTTCTTGTAGGGCGGTTAAAAAAACATTGGCAACATTGGCAATTTCTTCACCAAAACGAAACGATTGTGTGAGTAAGGTCTGTGGCAATGGTAAGTTTTTTATTGCATTGATCGCACCTCGCCATTCGTAGATTTGTTGGTGGGCATCACCGACAAAAATCACTTGACATGGTTGGTTTTTTAAAATTCCCATCATAAGCGGATCGGCATCTTGGGCTTCGTCAAACAAAATAAAATCCGCCGGAATGATCGGATCGGACAACGCCCAAAGTTTTAGATAAATATCGTGTCCAATGCCTGCATTGTGATATGGATCAATGGATTGTAGCCAACGTTTTTCTACAAACGGATATAGCGTATCGCGCAAACTTTCGGCATCGCTTGGTGATAGCCAATCAGGCAAGGGTAAATGACGCGGTGCAGGATAGCTTGCGTGCGTGCTGCAAAAATGACTGACTGCATCGGCAACAAATGTGGCTTGGCGTTCGGCACTTAAGGTGATAAATTGGCTTTTGCCCTCGGTTTGGCGTTTGACTTGAATGGGAATGATGCCTAAATCATAAGCCAGGCGCTGTGGTGAAAATCTGGGCAATTGTAATTTTGCGGTAATTTTGCGATCGCTGTGGCGAAAGGCAAGTGAGTGAAAGGTGCGACAATTAACATTATCGGAAAATTTTTGTGCTGCTTCATTGGCAATGGCTTTATTAAATGCCAAATACATGCCACTTCCGCGTAGATTATCACCTATCAGTTTTAAGGTACTGGTTTTTCCGGCGCCTGCATAAGCAACAATTTTAAAAGATTGGCGTGTTAAGGCGATATTTAAGGCCTCTTGTTGTTCATCGGTTGGTGTGTAATTCGTCATTATAATTGAGATTTTCCGTGATTTAGAGTGAAAAGATTGTCGTGGCTTATTATATCACAGTTATGGTAATTTCAAAAAAATGCTATAATTGTTTTTATTTTTGATTTATTTTTTTTGATTTGTTTTTGATTTGCTAAAATATGCCACATAGACCTGATTTTTCCACGCCACAAATTATCTTAGCTCCGATGGAGGGCTTAACCGATCCTGTGATGCGATCGGTTTTGACCTCCATTGGCAAGTATGATTGGAGCGTTAGCGAATTTATCCGCGTTACCCAAACGGTTTTGCCCGCCCACGTTTTTTACAAACATATTCCTGAACTTAAGCATGAAGGCGAGTTTCAAGGTAAAACCATACACGGTACGCCTGTGCATGTTCAATTGCTTGGAAGCAATCCCCACCTTATGGCTGATAACGCTGCTAAAGCCTGTGAATTAAACGCTCCTGCTATTGATTTAAATTTTGGTTGTCCTGCAAAAACCGTTAACAATCATCGGGGTGGTTCGGTATTATTGACCGAGCCTGATACCGTTTACCAAATTGTTCATGCTGTGCGTCAAGCCGTGCCAACGCACATTCCTGTTTCGGCAAAAATCCGTTTGGGTTATGAAGACACAAGTTTAACCGAAGAAATTGGCGATGCAATACAAGCTGCCAAAGCAAACTGGCTTACCGTTCACGCTCGCACCAAAACCCAAGGCTACAAACCGCCCGCTTATTGGGATCTGATTGCACCATTAAGCCAAAAATTATCCATACCTGTCATTGCCAATGGTGAGATTTGGACGTTGGAGCAAGCCTGTTGTTGTCGCAGGCAAGCCGGTACTTTGCATTTGATGCTTGGACGTGGGGCGGTTACCTATCCAGATTTGGTAAACAAAATTAAAGACAATCATTACAAAAATTTAACTTGGCAAGATTTATTAAGGTTACAAATTGACTTTTTGCGTGGCAATGCCAAAAGCGACAACATGATGGTTGCACGTTATAAACAGTGGCTTGCGATGTTAACCCAAGGGTATCCACAGGCCAAAATTTTATGGCAAACGGCCAAACGCATAAAAAATCTAGATGAGATGTTAAATTTGTTAAATGTGCAACTTAATACCCAAAATATGTGCTAAAACTATGTGCTAAAATAATTATGTGCTAAAATATTGCAAATTTTAAATACCGTTAAACAGTCAAAAAAAGAGTATGTTATGAGTTTATTTACCACTTTACAAAACATCGTGCCACAACAAGCGTTAAGCGAGTTTGCAGGCAAATTAGCCAGCAGTAAAAATCCAACCGTCAAGCGTTTTTTTATTCGCGGTTTTGCCACAGTTTACGGCATAAAACTGGACGAATATGCTCGTGAGCATTGGCATGATTATCAAAGTTTTAACGATTTTTTTACGCGTGAACTCAAAGACGGTGTGCGTCCGATTGACCAAAAAGACGGCGGCGTGGTATGTCCGGCAGATGGTAAGGTGTCGCAAATTGGACAAATTAAACAAAACCAAATCCTACAAGCCAAAGGCAAAAATTACGATGTTGGACAACTGCTAGCCGATCACAAACTTGGCAAAGCGATGCAAGACGGTAGTTTTGCGACGATTTACCTTGCACCGACCAATTATCACCGTGTGCATATGCCCTTTAGCGGTACATTGGTGCAGACGATTTATATACCGGGACAGTTGTTTTCGGTAAATCATGAAACCGCCGAAAACATTCCTGATTTGTTTGCACGCAATGAACGTTGTGTTTGTGTGTTTGACACCGAATTTGGCACAGCTTGCGTTGTGTTGGTTGGTGCGATGATTGTTGCAGGGATTGAAACTGTAGCGACAGGAAAACTAAAACGCACGGATCAAATCCAAACTCAAAATCACAATCTTACTTTACAAAAAGGCGACGAACTTGGACGGTTTTATTTGGGATCAACTGCGATTGTGCTATTGCCAAAATCAGCAGGCACAGCTTGGCAAGGAGGCCTGCACAATGGAACAGCAGTAAAAATGGGGCAATTGCTTGGAATTTGTTATCAATCACCAAAGCGGTTTTAATAAAAGTTAATTAATTTTGTATAAAATTTATATACAAGTGTTGAAAGTTCGGTGGCTATCTGTTATAGTATTTTTGTTACTAAAACGTAACGCAAAGCCTACGCTGTTGTAAAAAAGCACGCTGTTATAAGCTGTTATAAACAGTTGCTTGTTATAAACAACTGTTATAAACAACTGCTATAAACAACTGCTATAAACAACTGCTATAAACGTGGTAAATCATTTAACCCAAATTTCATATAAAAGGATCTATTATGAACATCACCCACAAACACACCTACAAAAAACTGTGGCTGGCTATTTCTACAGGTTTAGCCTTGTCTTTAACCGCTTGTGGTGGCGGTAGTGATAGCAATAGCCATTCAAGTCATGATCATGCCAACCCCCCCATAATAACACACCAAAAGTCGTAACTGGCGTATTTTTGGACAGTGCAGTAGAGGGTTTAGAAGTACTACAAAAAGGCAAATCCCTTGGCAAAACCAACGCCAAAGGCGAATTTAACTACAACACCGCAGATGGCAAAGTTACCTTTAAACTTGGTGAATTGGCATTGGGTGAAACCGAACCAAAATCCATCATAACTCCAACTGATTTAACCAAAAAAGAAGCAGAGTCCACACGCATTTTACAGATTTTACAAAGTGCAGACACCGACAATAACCCAGACAACGGCATCAAAATTGAAGAAAAAGTTGCCAAACGTTTTAAACCAGATGACTTAAAAGATTTGGTACAACAATCAAAAGACAGTGATTTTAATCAAAAATTACAAGCCAAACTTGATACCAATCAAAAAGTTCAAACCAAAGAAAAAGCACAAGAGCATTTTTATAAAACCTTGCAATCAGAACAGGTTACTCATTCCAAAGAAGCTGTTGATATGGCGGACAAACTTGTGGGTTATTGGAAGATGAGTTGTCAAGATTCATATCAAGAAGTCGTTGAGTATAAAAAAACAGACAAACCAAACACAGTCATCAGTGCCGATAAAATGATAACCAGAGAATATAAAAACCAAGACTGTACTGGCAATTATAAAGAGGAAAAAATAGAAAAAGATCCATACCCAACGACCATCAGTGTCATTTCTAGTGGTTATAATAGCCACGGCCAACAAAAAGCACAAGTACGGTTTCAAAAAGATCCGAACAATAGCCAAAAAGATCCTGCCAGTCAGTTTGTAGATATTGTATGGTTGGACAACAACAGACACACAGCAACGGTAAAAGGAAAAGAAGAAAGCGTAACTTTCACGCGTCAATCATCGCTTACGTTTTAACATCAAAACCGTTATAAAACATAGACCTTACAAAAACCAAATCTCACTTGAGGTTTGGTTTTTTATCACAACCAATTTGGCAAAATTTATGCCCTTGATTTAAGATTTTTAGCCAAAATTTTTAGTAAAAACTGTGTTTTACCTCTTTATTACAATCGGTAAAAAATGCTAAGATAGTGCGGTATTTTTTTAAAACTCAAGTGTTATTTTAAATAAAAATTAATAACAAAATTTAAATTTTAAAATTTTTAGCAGTTTTTAGCAGTTTTGAGATAAGGGCGATGTATGCACACAAATCACACAAAACAAAATCACACAAAACAAAATAAAACAGACACACAAGACAAGATAAATTTGGGTTTTAAGCCCATGCCTACTGTGATTGCAGTTGGCATTACGCTGTTAATTTGGTTTGTTATTCCTGTGCCTGATGGGGTGAAACCGCAGGCGTGGCATTTATTGGCGTTGTTTGTTGGTACAATTGCAGCGATTATCGGTAAGGCAATGCCAATTGGGGCAATTTCTATCGTTGCAATTGCATTGGTGGCGGTAACGGGCGTTACCGTTGACATTGGTGAAAATGGCAACATGATCGCCAATCCATCAGGCGAGGCGTTAAAACATGCGTTGTCCAGTTTTTCTAACTCATTGATTTGGCTAATCGGTATTGCAGTGATTATTTCGTATGGCTTGAGTAAAACTGGGCTTGGCAGTCGGATTGGATATTATTTTATTTCAATTTTTGGCAAAAAAACGCTTGGAATCGGCTATGCATTGGCAATTGCTGAGGTGGTATTGGCACCGATCACGCCGTCAAATACCGCTCGTGGTGGCGGAATTATTCACCCAATTATGAAAGCAATTTCTGAGTCGCTTGGATCAAAAGGAGCAAATGATGAAAGTCGCACAAAAGTTGGACGGTATTTGGCATTGGTAAATTATAATGCCAATCCGATCACCTCAGGCATGTTTATCACAGCGACCGCACCCAACCCACTGGTGGTAAAATTGGTTGCTGAAGTAACAGGCAAACAAGTGGAGCTTAGTTGGACAACGTGGGCATTGGCGATGTTGTTGCCTGGGCTTGTGTGTTTGTTTATCATGCCTTTGGTGATTTACAAAATGTATCCGCCAGAATTAACAGAAACCCCCAATGCCACCGAATACGCCAAACAACACCTTTTTGAATTAGGAGCGATGCAAAAAGGCGAAAAAATCATGCTTGGTGTGTTTGCTTTGTTGTTAATTTTGTGGGCAAACATTCCTGCGATGATTTTTGGCAGTGCGTTTAAAATAGATGCAACAACCACTGCATTTATTGGTTTATCAACCTTGTTGTTGACGGGGGTTTTGACTTGGGAAGATGCTTGACTTGGGAAGATGCACTAAAACAAAAGTCAGCGTGGGATACAGTGGTTTGGTTTTCAGCATTGATTATGATGGCAACTTTTTTGGATAAATTGGGGCTTGTTAAATGGTTTGCCGAAAATATCCAAACAGGCATTGGTTATCTTGGTGTGGGTTGGGTTGGTGCGTGTGCGATTTTGACTTTGATTTATTTGTACACGCATTATTTCTTTGCCAGTACCACAGCTCACGTTACCGCCATGTTTGCAGCTTTTTACGGCGTAGGGATTGCCTTAGGTGCACCGCCCTTATTGTATGCACTGATTTTGGCTGCAGCTGGCAATATCATGATGAGTATTACCCATTATGCCACAGGGACAGCGCCTGTGATTTTTGGTTCAGGTTTTGTAACCTTGGGTGAGTGGTGGAAAACAGGTTTTGTGATTAGTGTGATTAACTGTGTGCTTTGGCTTGGTATTGGACTGGTTTGGTGGAAAATATTGGGTTTTTATTGATTGTTTTACTATTAATTGTTTTATTAGATAATTTTAAAAATACCGTCAAAAAATTGGCGGTATAAATTGTAAATTTGGTTAATCTACATTGACAACATCAAGGTTTTTATCAATTTGCCATACCAAATAACAGCCAAGCCCCATTAAAATAAACATGGTTAAACCCAATTTTGCCACCGCATTGATGGGAAAAAAGTTTAGCATTAAACCGCCAAAAATTCCCACGACAAAGTTTAACGAACCTTGTAGTGCACTTGCCATGCCTGCGCGATGTTTTTGAAAGGTGAGTGCAATTGCCCCTGCGTTAGGCTGTGTCAAACCAAGCCCTGCGATACAAAAAAAGATACTGGCAAGCACCAAGGGCAGCCATGCATTTATGCCAAACACAAGTCCAAGTGTCAACAAACAGCCCGCTGATATGACTTGAATCAATGCCCCAAAGCGCAATAATTGTACCAACTTAAAGCGATTTACTAAAAATTGGTTGATTTGAGTTAATGCAATAAACCCGCCTGCATTCATGCCAAAAATCCAGCCAAAATGGGTTTCGCTCACACCGTAACCCTCCATAATCAGTTCAGGCGATGCGCTAATGTATACGAACATAGAACCCATAAGCAAGCCTGCTCCAATTGCAGGGTAATTAAAACGCGGATCCTTTAACAATTCACCGTATTGGACAAATAATTGTGCCACAGAAAAGTGATTGCGCCGATCTTCGCTTAAGGTTTCATACAAAAATAATTTGGTTAGGACGATATTTAGCACACCAAATCCTGCCAAAAACCAAAAAATCATGCGCCAATTGGCAATTTTTAACAGCAACGCACCAAGCGACGGTGCTAAAATTGGAGCGATGCCCATGACGAGAGTCATCAGTGAAAATGCTTTTGCCATTTCTGTTGGGTGTAATTTGTCGCGTATCATAGCACGTGCTACCACCGATCCGACGCACGCTCCTAATGCTTGCACCGTACGGGCTATAAACAGCACATACGCATTGTCAGTTGTGGCGCACAATACCGATGCCAGTATGTATACCGTCATGCCAATGTACAGCGGTGTAATTCGTCCGATGCGATCGGACAATGGCCCGTATAACAATTGTCCTACCACCAAACCAACAAAATATGCAGGCACAGAATTGGCAATAAACGCCGTAGAAACACCAAAATCCTCCGCCATGCTTGGCAGTGCAGGCAAATAGGTATCAATGGTTAACGGCCCTACCGCAATAACAAGCCCTAATAACATAATCCAAAAAACAGGATAATCATTGTTTGTTGGTATGGGATTTGCAGATTTTGATGTGGGATTTGACATAGCAGACACTTATGGTTTATTTTTTAAAATAGCAATACAGTATAAATAGCAATGCAATATTAATATTAACGTATAATGAAATTATGCCTAATTTTGTGGCTAATTTTATTGATTTTGATTTTATGGATTTTGGCAATTTTATTAATTTTGTTTATCAATTTTGTTAAAAATTAAAGCCAAGTATTGAAACTTAGCTTTAAAATTAATCGGACAATCAGGATTAACAGGGCAATTAACCATGATAAAACGTAAGTTTATTTGTCTTTTTTGGTCATTTGTTCAAAAAATTCATCGTTGGTTTTTGAGTCTTTGAGTTTGTCTAACAAAAACTCAGTGGCTTGGATTTCGTCCATTGGGTGTAATAATTTGCGTAAAATCCACACCTTGCGTAACAAGGCTTCATCAATCAAGCGTTCTTCGCGACGCGTGCCCGATTTTTTGATGTTAATGGCAGGGAAGACGCGTTTTTCAGCAATTTCGCGTTCAAGGGTAATTTCTTGGTTGCCCGTGCCTTTAAATTCCTCAAAAATCACGCTGTCCATTTTAGAACCCGTGTCAATCAAGGCTGTAGAAATAATGGTTAGGCTTCCGCCTTCTTCTACATTTCTGGCTGCTCCAAAAAAACGTTTTGGGCGTTCTAGTGCATTGGCATCTACGCCACCTGTTAAAACTTTTCCAGACGAGGGCACGACTGTGTTATAAGCACGAGCAAGGCGCGTGATGCTGTCTAGCAAAATCACCACATCTTGCTTGTGTTCTACCAAGCGTTTGGCTTTTTCAATCACCATTTCAGCAACTTGCACATGACGAGCAGGCGGCTCATCAAAAGTAGAGGCGACCACTTCACCGCGCACGGTACGTTGCATTTCGGTAACTTCCTCTGGGCGTTCATCAATCAATAACACAATCAAATGACATTCAGGATTATTGCGCGTGATGGATTGAGCAATAGACTGTAGCAACACGGTTTTACCTGCTTTTGGCGGTGCGACGATAATAGAACGCTGTCCTTTGCCAATTGGGGCGATCAGATCAATAATCCGCCCTGTTAAATCCTCGGTTGTGCCATTGCCAAGTTCTAGTTTTAATTGTTTGGTTGGAAAAAGTGGGGTTAAGTTCTCAAAAATCAATTTATGACGCGATCGATCCGGTGTGTCAAAATTGATCTCATTTACCTTTAACAGTGCAAAATAACGCTCCGAGTCCTTTGGTGGGCGGATAGTGCCTGCAATTGTATCCCCTGTTTTTAGGTTAAAGCGGCGAATTTGACTGGGGCTTACATAAATGTCATCAGGGCCTGCCAAATACGACCCTTCGGCAGAACGCAAAAAGCCAAAACCGTCAGGTAAAATCTCAAGCACGCCATCACCAAAAATTGCCTCACCGTTACGCGCGTGGGTTTTTAAAATAGCAAAAATAATGTCTTGTTTGCGATTGCGAGCCATGTTTTCAAGACCCACACTCTCACTAATATGGATAAGTTCAGCAACGGATTTGCGTTTTAGTTCGGTTAAATTCATAAAAACTTCATCAATTAAGAATAATTACTACCACAACAATGATTAATGATTAAAAACAAACGACGCATATTGTTAAACAATACTTAAATCAATACCGCATGAATTTTAAAAGCCATGTCAGTTTTAAAAAACCATGTGGGTTTAAAAAACCATGCAGCAACTTGGCAACGCGTTTATTCATTGATAACCAATGTTCGATAAAATGGAGGAAAACAGAAAATGAATGTTTGACATTCAAAAAGACAGATAATTATAAGGAATATAATTATTTTAGCGATAGTATGATAAGCGTTAACGACTATCTTTGTCAATACTTTTTGCCAATATTTTTTATTTTTTTGGCATTGTTAAATAAGAATAGGTTAAATAAGCATGCCTGTTAAAATATCAGTAGATCCAATTGGCATTTTGTTTGACACAATCCGACCTACTGTATAAATTTTATTAATTCAGTGGAGATTTATTAAATCATAATTGTTTATTAATAAAAGCTTCCAAATGTGGTTTTGGCAATGCCCCTGCAACAGAATCTACTTTTTCGCCGTTGTTAAACATAAACAGTGCTGGAATGCTGCGAATGCCATATTGGCTTGCAAGGTTTGGATTGCTGTCTACATCGACTTTTACGATGCGTACTTTGTCAGCGTATTGGGTTGACAACTCGTCTAGTACAGGTGCAATAGAACGGCAAGGACCGCACCAAGTTGCCCAAAAGTCTACCAATACAGGAACATCAGATTTTAAGACTGCTTGTTCAAAAGTGCCTTCATCGGCATGGATAACGTTTGACATAATTAATCCTATTTAAAAAAATTAGTAAATCATTAAAAACTAAAAAATCAAATAACCAAAAATTTTAATCAAAAATTTGGTTGCTTGTGAAAATTATAGGGGTTGTCCTATTGAATTACAAGCTTTTTATGTATAATGATGATGTTTTAAAAAATTAATCAATTTAGCAAATTTAGCATTTTTTATCAAATTTAATTGATAAAATTTGTTAAATTCACAATCACCGAATTTTGGTTAATGTGATCCAGTTACGGCTTGTAGCAACCGTTCTGGTGGTAGATAACCGCCGATTTGTTGACCGCTTTCGGTGAAAATCGAAGGCGTGCCATTGATGCCTAAACTTAATCCGAGATCGTGAATGCGACGTACTGGGCTATCGCAAGCAGGAGAGTTTATGGTTGCACCGTTTTTGGCATCGGTAATGGCTTTTTGGCGATCACTGTTGCACCAAATGCTTTCCATAATTGGGAAGGTGTGTTCACTGCGTGGCCAAGGCAAATAGCGAACTTCAATGCCAAGTCCGTTAATTTTGTCAATTTCGCTGTGTAATTTGCGACAATAACCACAATCGGCATCGGTAAAGACATAAATTGCCCCTTTTGTCTCACCTTGGGCGGGGAAAATAATCATGTCTTTTTTGTCAATACTGGCAAGCGTGGCTTGATTTTCTTGGGCTTGTAAACTGGCGGAAATGTGTTCAGGCTGGGTATTGCCAACTTTGACAATTTCGCCTTGTATGATGTATTGCCCTGTGCTATCGGTAAAAATCGCAGGCAAGCCTTCTGCTTTTACCCAAAACATATTTGGCATAGCCGTGGGTGTTACGGATAAAACTTTGGCGTGAATGCCTGATTTTGCTAAATTATCCGCCAAGGTTTGTTGTAATTTGGCATCGTTATTGGCAGGTGGTGGCATGGTGGTTTTTGGTGTGGTTTCTGTTGTGCTTGGTTTTTCAGATGGTTTGGCATTGCTGTTGTCGCAAGCACTTAGCATGATGATGCTAAGCAGCGAGGTAATCATAGCGGTTTTTGGCAAATTTAACATAAATGTTCCTGATGATGGCCAATTGTGTTTAATATTTATGTGTTTAATATTTAAAAAAATCGGTCTTTTTGGTCTAATTTTAAAATATTTTGTGAATTGGTGAACTTATTGGTATTAAGTATAACTAATTAGTATAAGTATAAAGCGATTTTCTTACAAATAATAGCGGATAATCGTTAAAATTTTACCGATGATGATTAAAAAAGTTGGTTTTGGATACAAATTGTTGCTTGTTTTTTGCTGATAAATTTGTAAACTGATAGGTTGAATTTAACCTTGATTGGCAAGTATAAAAGAAAATTGTTTTAAGAAAAAAATTGTTTTAAGGGAAAGTTATGGCTGGAGCAAGTTTACTTACATTGATAGATGATATTGCACTGATTTTGGACGATGTGTCGGTGATGACTAAGGTGGCGGCCAAAAAAACCGCGGGCGTGTTGGGTGATGATTTGGCGTTAAATGCCAATCAAGTAACCGGGGTAAAGCCTGATCGTGAATTGCCTGTGGTGTGGGCGGTGGCAAAAGGTTCGGCAATTAATAAAGTCATTTTGGTGCCACTGGCATTGTTAATCAGTGCGTTATCACCTGTGTTGGTAACGGTTTTGTTGATGCTTGGTGGTTTGTTTTTGTGTTTTGAGGGTGCTGAAAAAGTGTTGCACAAAGTTTTACATCACAACTTGCACCACAACGAAGATACACAAAACCCCAATGAACATTTGTTTGCCAATGCACAAAATGTAGATTTGGCCACTTTGGAGCAAGACAAAATCAAAGGGGCGGTGCGTACGGATTTTATTTTGTCAGCAGAAATTATTGTCATTTCATTAGGCACAATGGCGGCGACGGTTTCTTTGCCAAACAAAGCTATGGTATTGGCTTTGGTTTCGGTGGTGATGACTGTGGGGGTATATGGTTTGGTTGCAGGGATTGTAAAACTTGACGATTTGGGTTTATATTTATTGCAACAACCAAGCCAAAGTTTACAAAAAATAGGCCGTATGATTTTGGCATTTGCTCCAAAACTTATGCAGTTTTTATCCATTGCAGGGACGCTCGCGATGTTTTTGGTGGGTGGCGGTATTATTGCGCACGGTATTGGTTTTTTGCATCATGGTATTGAATATTTAAGCCAAATGTCTGGGCTGTTTGACGGTTTGGTTACCAATGTGCTAAATGGTCTGACGGGTTTGGTTGCAGGTTTGATCGTGGTGGGTATGGTAACAATTGTTAATAAAATGCGTAACAAATAGCATTAATTTGTTTTTTTAGTATTTTTTATGTGTTAAAATAGTTGGTTTTTGTAAGTAATTATGCTAACTAAAATTTCAACCAAGTTTAGGTTTTAAAAACGATTATGAAAATATTTGATGCGATGATTAGTGGCTATAACTTGCCATTTACCATCATTATGCTTGCTTTATTTCTAGGGGCGGTTGGTATTGTTTTCAAGCGCAATGCAAGTAAAACATGGGTAGATTTTGCCAATGCCATGCCAGCCATATTAACTTCCATTGGTATTTTTGGTACGTTTTTTGGTATTGTCATTGCACTGCTTGATTTTAGCGACAATAACATTCGTGAGCAAATTCACGTGATTATTAGTGGCATGCAAACAGCCTTTATCACCAGTGTGCTTGGCATATTTTTATCTATTTTACTAAAAATTATTTTGATTTTTAAAAACAATCAAAACGAAGATGTTGATAATATCAACGCCGAAGAATTGCTCCAGCGGTTTATAAAACAGACCAATACCACCGATAAAATATTAACCCAACACGAAATTACTGTCAAAAAATTAGACGAACTTATCAATGCCATCGGGCGTGATGGTGATAATAGCATGGTTGGGCAAATTCGCCTGATGCGTGCCGATTTTTCGGATAATCATAAAGCCAATTATACGCTTTTTGATAAGCAAACAAAAGCTTTGGTGTATTTGTATAATATTGCAAAGCAAAATCAGCAGGAAAAACAAGCTTTTGAACAAAAACTTTGGCAACAAATGGAGTGGATGAATGAAAATCTTGCCAAATCCGCCACTGAAAAAATTGCTGAATCGCTGAACAAAGCCTTGATGGTATTGGTTGAAATTGCAGAGAAAAATCATGAAGAAAGACAGGTTTTTGAGCGAAAACTTTGGCAACAAATGCACCAAGTTACCGAAAGTCTTTCTAAATCCGCTACCGAACAAATCATTGAATCGCTTAATCAAGTTATTCGTGATTTTAACGACAAAATCACCGAGCAATTTGGCGAGAATTTTAAACAGCTTAATCAAGCGGTTGGTCATTTATTGCAGTGGCAAGAAAATTATAAACAGCAAATTGAGCAAATGATTGCCCAGTACGAGTTGGGGGTAAAAGCCATTGATTTGACTAAAAATTCCGTTGCCAATATTGAACAATCCACAAGTGTGATTCCAAATCACATGAATGAATTAAACGCCGTCATTCAATTAAACCAAACCAATCTAAACGCATTAACCAATCACCTACAAGCATTTTCTGACATGCGTGAAAATGCGGTGCAAAGTTTGCCGGAAATTCAAAGTCATATCGCCCTTATGTTAGATAATATGCAAGAAGGAAGCAATTATGTAACCCACGCCTTTGATGAAGTCCAAAATACTTTAACAGACACCGCCCAAACTTTTGCCAAAGAGACGCAAAACAGCAACAATCAAGTGAAAGCCGTGGCAAATATGATTGAAAATTGGCATCAAGATTTTGCTCATTCATTACAATTGCTGCAAGATAATTTTAGCGAAACGCTGCAAAATATGGTCAAAGAGCAACAAAAATCCAATCAAACCATACAACATAACCTTGAACAAATTTCTGAACAATCATGGAATGACACTGCCGAAAAAATTGAAGGCATCTTAAGCGAAAGCCACAAAGGCGTGCAACAACAGCAAAATGAAGCCTTAAAATCCATGGGTCAATCACTCATTTCTATCACCCGTCAATTTACCGATGATTATGCAAGATTGGTGAATGCCATGAATGATGTGATTAACAGAAATGGGGGCAGATAATGTTAAACGCCCTGTTAGGTAAAATCACAGATAAAAAAGATGACGGCGAGCAGTGGTTACCCATTTCAGATTTAATGAGTGGGCTGATGATTTTGTTTTTCTTTATTGCCATTTCATTGATTTTGGAAACCCAAAAAGTGGTGATTTCTTATGAAGAAAATCAACGAGCCATTTATAATGCCTTAATGCAAGAATTTCAAAAAGATTTACCCACTTTAGGGGCGGAAATTGACCCAAAAACTTTGACCTTTATTTTTAAAAATCCTGAAATTTTATTTGAAACGGGCAAATCTAATTTAAAGCCAAGTTATCAACAAACCCTGAATAATTTTTTTCCACGCTATATGAAAGTGGTTTATCAATACAAACACGCCATTCAAGAAATTCGCATCGAAGGGCATACCAGCAGTGAATGGACAGCAGGCGTTGATGAGCATACGGCGTATTTTGAAAATATGCGCTTATCGCAAGACAGAACACGAGCGGTGTTGCAATATGTGTATTATATCCGTGGCATTGAACAATATCGTCCATGGATTAAACAAAATTTGGCTTCGGTGGGTTTGTCATCTTCAAAAGCCATTGTGATTAACAAGCAAGAAGATAAAGAACAATCCAAACGGGTTACTTTTCGCATTATCACCAATGCTGATGAACAATTGCAAAATTTGGCTAAGGAATATGCACGGTGAATTTGGCAGAGATTCTTGATAAATTACAACAAAATGCCTTAAAAGTAAGCCAAAATTTGGTGGATTATGAGCCGATGGTGAATAGCGAGCTGGATATTACCATTAAACAGCTAAAAAGCCGGAGTGGTATTGAGATATCGCTTGAAGACATTGAATTACAAGGCAATGTTTGGACTTATAAAGGGCATCATGTTTTATTGTTCATTCCTGATCAGGGTTTTGGTGTTGATAAAGTCATTGCTGGTAACAAAGAGGGCAGAAAATATCATTTAACCGATTGTAAAAAGATAGATGAGATGAAAACAGAGGGGCGTTTTGGCCGCTATAAAGTTACCAATAACACCGAGGGGATTTTTGCAGTGTATGGCAGACACTCTGAAACTGGAGAAACCATGCATGCCGAAGTGCGATTAAATGTTTGTAAACTCTGCCTTGGACGTTTAAATTATCAAGGTTATCCTAAAAACAAAGTTCAAGTTTATAATAACTTTGACTTAGATGAATTTCTTGAAACTTATCGCACGCATTTTAAAACCACCCCCGCCAATATTGGACAAGACAAAGCAGGTTATGCCAATAATTGGGAAGAGATTTCTCACCGATACCGCGAACGTCAAGCCTGGCGTTGTGAACAGTGTCAAGTTGATCTTAGCAATCACAAAAGTTTATTGCACACGCATCACATTGACGGCGTAAAACATCACAATAAAGATGCCAATCTAAAAGCACTGTGCATAGAATGCCACAGCAAACAGCCCAGTCATGGACATATGCGTGTTTCTTACAAAGATGGGCAGTTATTACAAGACTTGCGTCGTCAGCAAGGCATTTTTAGATACTAATTTAGATGCTGATTTAGACAATTGCTTTTAGACAACGGTTTAATGCTCGCAGGTTTTGGTTTCTTCATTGTAATGACCGCCTGCGTCCAAACAAGCGTCTTTTGCCCCACAAGCACTGAGTATAAACCCTGACCCTAACGTTAACACCAATACAGTTGTGAATAACATTTTTTTAACAATTTTTGTAAACATTGTACGTTATTTCCACGCATTTGCTTAAGAATTAAGTTTGTATCATTGCTCTATAAATAAGCAGTGCGTATTTTATAATTTTTTTATATCAAGTGTCAACCGATGAACGGTTAAAATTATGGATTTGTTGTAAGTGAGAACAAAAGCTTAAGACTGTTTGTACTCAATCTGTGATAATTTGAACAAAATTTGCCATTCTCCAAATTGGTTAAAAAGTGTTGGCTAACAATCAAAGTTTTATAAATATTGTTAAATGATTGTGATGTATTATTAAATAAAAAAAGCCGTTTAGTTAATAAACGGCTTTTTAAGGTTGATAATATTATTATTCAGTGGGATCCGTATCCGATGTGTCTGTTTTTGGTTTTTTAACAATCGTTACATTATCCACTTTTTTGCTGGTGCGAGATTTGGTTTTTGTGGGGGTTTTTTCCACTTTTGCCTTGCGTGTGCGAGTAACTTTTGGTTTTGCCAAGTTTAACACACCAAGCGCTGTTCCTTGCATTTGCTCAGCAACCGACTCAATCATGTTTTTATAACTGGCAGGCGTGGTTTTGTTTTTTGGGATATCACCTTGCTCTAAGCTCTGTTCTAGGCTTTGCTCGCTGCTTTCTTCTGGCGAATTGTTAATTGTATTGGCAATTTTTGCCAAACTTTTTTCCATATCGGTTAAAGCATCTGCCAAGGCGTTTTCCAGTGCGTTTTCCAGTTTTGCTATGTTTGTTGCCAATTTTTGTTGGTTTTCTTTGGCATGATCGCTTTGTTTGACATAGCGTTTGATGCTTTGTTGCATGGTTGATTCAAAACCGTCATCTGTGGTATTTGTGATGTGATTTTGTGGGTTTTGCTCTGTTGCCTGTGGATTTGGCATGACATCACGATTTGCATTTTGGGCTTGCAATTTTCTTGCTTGCAAATAAGCAAGGACGAATTCACCGTTTTCGATGTGTTGCTTACCGACATCGCCCAATTGAGAAATAAGCCACGCACCTGCACTGTTGAGTGCATAATTATGACTGGCGTTACTTTTGGTGGTATCATCGTCAGGTTGTTTGGTTGCTTTTTTATTGGTTTTTGTTTGCTCTGTTGTTTGTGTTGTTGCAATCGATATCATGCTCCCACGCGGATCGTTGCTTGCACGCTGGGTAACAGGCGCTGGCTTGGCTTTGGTTTTGCCTGCACTGGCGTGGAATTGATTGGTAGGGCAGATCATCTGATGGTAATCGTCTAGGTTTTGTTGCGACAGATGTTCATAGCCGTAATTTTGAAAAAAGTGGCTAAAATTATCATCACTTGCCAAGCTTGTTTGTGCGTTTTGCACTTGGTTGGCATGTTGGCGATAAGCGTGCAGTGCATTGATAAACGTAGCAACCGTACCGTGTTGACTGATTTGTTCATTGGCGTCATTGAGCTGTTGCTGAATGAATTGCGACACTGTGCCTGTGATGCTATTTAGGTTGCCAATTGGTTTGGCAATTGTGGCAATGTTTGGGTTAAAACGCTGCTGATACGCCTTGTAAACTTCGCGCGGATCGTTTTTAGCCCGTCCTTGGGTTGGAGTAACATCAAGGCTGGCTTTTGGTGCTGTTGTTGCAACTGGTATTGTTGTAGCTGCCAAAAGCGAGGTTTCTTGAGTTGGGTTGGTTTGTGGTTTTTGATTGGCAACACTATTTTTAGGCGTGTTTTCAATATTCGCTTCTTCTTTTGTGTCATCTGGCAAACACGCACCTTTGCTGTTGTCCAGCGAAATGTGGGTAACGTCTTTTGGTGCGACAACTGGAGAGGTTTTGTGAATTTGCACTTGGACATTGTCATGTTTTTGGACATGTTTTTGTGTTTTTTCTTTTAAAACGCAGGTTTCTTTGACAACGTCTTTTGGTGCGTGGTTTTCACTGCCATGGTTTTCACTGCCATGGTCTGTGCTGTTTTGTGCTGTTTTTTCTTGTTTTTCTTGGTTGTTGCCTTGGTTGTTGTTTTGGCTGTCATCTGGTTTATGGGTGGCGTTTGTTGTTGCAGAGTCGGTGCTTGTTGGTAAACTTAGGGTTTCGCCACGTTGTTTTTCACCGCGACTTTCACGGCGTGAGTTTGGTTCGCGTTTTGGCAAGCCGTCTTTGTTGGTTTTGTCTGTGGCAATATCTAAGGGTGCTTTGGTGTTTTGTGCATTGGTGGTATTTTGTGTATCAGTAACCTCTGTACTGGCTCCCTCTGTGCGTTTTTTGGTTTTTGTTTTGGCGGAACGGCGATTTTGACTGCGTTTTGGTTTGTTTTCGTCTTTGTTGTCGCAGCTTTGAGGTTGTGCAATGCTCGGTGTGGCAGGGTTTGTTTGAGTGGTTGCGTGGGCTGTTTGGTTAATGGTCTCTGCATCTGTGGTTGTGTAGGCAAGCTGCCCTTGTACGCCCAAACTTTTTGCGCCTGTATTGACAATATTTTCAATGGCTGCTGCTGCATCTTGACTGCTGATGCTATGGGCAACTTGAGCCTGCACGGTTGGGGCAAATAAGTTAGACAACCACGCAACCGCGGAGGGTTGTTGTGTTGAGATCTGCTGTGCTTGCGTTGATCGGTTCTGTGGCTGATTTTGTGGTTGTGATTGTGGCTGTACTTGATCTTGGTTTTGGCCTGGTTGGGCGGTTTTTTCTTTTTTAGCGGTTTGTGTGTTGGCATTGTCTGCATTTGACCACGCATGTCCATCGGTTGGACGAGAGATTCGTGTGTCATTTTCTTCGGTATGCCAGTTGCTGGTATCATAACCACGATCGGTGCATTCTTGCTCTAGGCTTTCGGCAATGCGTTCGTAAGTTGGTGGCGCGTAACCTTCACTATTAAAGACGATATGAAATTCAGGCGAATCAAGGTGCGCGTGTGGTAAAATCGTGATACGCGTGCCACTTTCTTGTTCCAAATAAACCAAGCTGTCGCGTTTTTCATTTAACAAAAAGGCGGCGATATCCGTTGGTACATCGGCTTGAATTTCACCGTGGCGTTCTTGCAGGGCTTTTTGTTCAATTTGACGCATGATTGACAATGCAAGCGATCGCAAATCTCTTATCATACCCGTGCCATGACAGCGTGGGCATAAAAAACCGGTCGATTCTTCTAATGACGGACGCAAGCGTTGGCGACTCATTTCAAGCAGACCAAACCGCGAAATTTCTGCAAATTGTAATCTGGCACGATCAGTGCGTGTTGCTTCTTTTAGACGGTTTTCAACTTGTTTTTGATGTTCATCGGTTGTCATATCGATAAAATCAATGACAATCAAGCCGCCCATATCTCGCAAGCGTAATTGACGAGCAATTTCATCGGCCGCTTCTAAATTGGTATTAAATGCAGTTTCTGATACATCTGATCCTTTGGTGGATTTTGATGAGTTAATGTCAATGGATACTAAGGCTTCGGTTTGGTCAATGACGATTGAACCGCCACTTGGCAAGCGCACCTCACGCTGATACGCGGTTTCAATTTGACGTTCGATGCCAAAACGGCTAAACATCGGTTCATAATCAGTATATTTGCGCAATTTGTTTAATTGTTGTGGCATCATGCTTTCAATAAAATGGGCGGCTTCATTATAGGCGTGTTCATTGTCTATCCAAATTTCAGCAATGTCATCACGCAAATAATCGCGTACCGCACGCGTAATGACACTGGCTTCTTGGTGTACCAAACGCGGTGATGGAAAGTTTTTATTTTGGTAAAGAATGTTTTGCCAAATGCTTAACAAATGATCAAGATCGCGTTGCAATTCATCTGTGGATTTGCCAATGCCTGCAGTTCGCAAAATGACACTCATATTTTTAGGCAATTGTAAACTGGCTATGGCTTGTTTCATTTCTTCGCGCAATTTGCCTGAAATTTGGCGTGAAATGCCACCTCCGCGTGGGTTGTTTGGCATTAATACCAAATACCGTCCTGCCAATGAAATAAAAGTAGACAAAGCGGCACCTTTATTGCCACGCTCTTCTTTTTCAATTTGAACGATTAATTCATCGCCTTCTTTGATTAACTGTTTTAAATTGGTTGTTGTGCGTGGATCGCCCAAAAAATACTCATTGGCAATTTCACGCATTGGCAAAAAGCCTTGACGCGTTGAGCCATACTCAACAAACACCGCTTCTAGCGACTGCTCGACACGTGTAACTCGCCCCTTATAAATATTGGCTTTTTTTTGTTCACGGGTGCGATTTTCTAAGTCAAAATCATAAAGATGACTGCCATTACACAAGGCAACACGAACTTCTTCGGCGTGAGTGGCGTTAATTAAAATGCGTTTCATGTTTCAATCCTTAAACACAAAACTGTCTGCTGAAAAACACAAAACACCATGCTTTTGTTGTAAAACATGTATTGTAAAACATGCTTTTTATTATAAAAATAGCAATAAAAATAGCAATAAAAATAGCAATAAAAACAATCATTTAACAAAAACAATCATTTAACCATTTAACCAAAATACGGCTGTTTTAACCTCGGTGTCCGAACCTCTGTCATATCAAACATTAATACCAAACATTTGTTTGCAAAATTTTTAGTGGTTTTTGCGATACGCGTTTGTCAATTGCATGGATACAGATTAATTGATACAGATTATCGGTAAAAATTCGTTTTATATCTTTGGTTGTTTTATATCTTTGGTTTAAGTTAATCATCATTGCTAAACAACGATTGCTAAACAACGATTATAAAATCTAGATTTATGTTTTTTGTGTTGGGTTGGTTTCGCCCAAATTTTTCATCTCATACAGTTTTGTATTATTATTTATTTAATAAAAATACACAAATGTGTTTTGAACACATTTAAAAATAATCATTTTGGGGTTAAGTGTTTTTTAAGTAAAACTTTCTTAACCAAAAATTTTGTCGGTTAATTTTATTGTTAATTTTACGTTTTGCAAAGTTTTTTTCACAAAAATTTTGCTTAAAAATTGCCAAATGGCACACCTTGAGTATAGATAATTTACGCAAGATAAAATTAACGTGGTAAACTATAGCAAATTTTTTTATAAACGGCTATCAAAAAATGACATCAAAGCACAATTCTTATCAAAAAAACCCAAAAAATCACACCAATACCACAAAAAACGCAAGTTTTATGACAAATAAAAAGCCAAAATTGCATAAAAAACCAAACAACCAACAAAAGTTTGGTTCTAAAAATGCACCAAATTTTACCGAAGATCGGAGTGAGCCTACCGACAAAAATACCCAAAAATACCAACACTTGACAGGCAATGATGATATTGAAGATTTTGGTAAGGTGAATTATATTACAGTTACGCGTCAGCAGCACAATCAGCGTTTGGATAATTTTTTACTCACAAGGCTTAAAGGGTTGCCACGCTCGCATGTTTATAACCTGATTCGTTTAGATGAAGTGCGCGTAAACGGCAAACGTGCCAAGGCCTATGAAAAACTAGAGCGTGGTGATGTGGTGCGTATTGCTCCTATTAAATTGGCAGTTCGAGAAAAACCCATTGTCAGTCAAGCACTTGCCCAAGGCTTGCTTGATCGGATTGTGTATGAAGATGATGGTTTGATTGTGCTAAATAAACCATTTGGCATGGCGGTGCATGGCGGTAGTGGTGAAAGTTTTGGTGTGATTGAGGCTATGCGTGTGGCAACGGGCAAAAAATATTTAGAGCTTGTGCATCGCATTGACAAGGATACATCGGGTTTATTGATGATAGCCAAAAAACGCACCACGCTAAAAACCCTACAAGATCACTTGCGTCAAAAAACCTTGCAAAAAACCTATCTGTGTTTGGTAAATGGTTGGATAAAAACTGACAAGCAAAAAATTGATAAGCCTTTATTAAAATACCGTTTAGAAAATGGTGAAAGACGTGTAAAAGTGGCACAAAATCACCCAGATAGCAAACCGAGTCAAACTTTGGTTAACGTGTTAAAGCGTTTGGAGCTTTCTTTACCAAGTAGTGCAGGGAACAAAAAAGTAAGTTTCGTTGAGGTTAAACCGTTAACGGGGCGTACGCACCAAATTCGTGTGCATATGGCGTTTATCGGCCATGCGTTGCTTGGTGATGATAAATATCATGTACAAGACAAATCGGGCGTTTATCGGCTGTGTTTGCACGCTTATCAACTTGACATTCCCGGATATGAGACAATCACAGCAAAATTGCCTGATGATATGCAGGCATTGATTGACAAACAAAACTGATAAACAAAACGCTTAACAAACAAAAACGCCACAAAACCAAGGTATCATGCGTTGTGGTTTGGTTGGAATTTTGGGGCGGTTTCTTTTAAGGTTAAAAATACAGGCAAGACGCACACGGCTACCACCATAATCATGACCCCTGATGCGTAAGATTTGCCTGTTATTTCGGTAAATACTTGTGCCAACAAGGGGGTTAATCCGCCAAAAATTGCCGTCGCTGATGTAACGCCAAGTGCCAATCCAGATAAGCGCACATTAATGGGAAATTGCTCGCTTGTGGCTGAAGTTGCAACAGCACTGACTGCTCCTGCCATACATGCTAAAATCACCGATCCTATCAATGCTGCTGTGGTATTGAGTGGCATGATTTGAAACAGAAGAATTGGCAAAATTGCACTTAGCACGCACGCTCCGATTAATACGGGTTTTCGTCCAATTTTATCGGACAATACGCCAATCATCGGCGTGATGATAATGACCGAAAAAGATGCAATGCTGGATAACCATAGAGCGGTTTTTTCTGAAAAACTGGCGGTGTTTGTCAAAAACACAGGCACAAAAGTAATGCCTACATAGTAGGTGATTGATCCCAGTGCAGAAATTGCAAAAGTTTTTAAGATAGCAGGCTTGTGTTGGCTAAATGTGGTAAGAATTGGTGATTTTTTTGGAGTTTTTGCTTCTAAATAGGCTAAAAATTCAGGCGATTCGGCCATGGTATGACGTGCAACAAACACCGTCATTGCCATGATACCACCGACAATAAACGGTATGCGCCACCCCCAAGTGAGCAAGTTATCACCCAAAAAATGCACAGTCAAAGCACTCACCAACACTGCAAGCAAACCACCAATTTCACTAAACGCAGAAGCAAGCGAGGCAATAAAACCGCGGTTGGTAGGCTTGGCACCCTCCATCAAATACGCCACCACACTTGTGTACTCGCCACCAACTGAAAACGCCATAATGCAGCGCAGCAGTAGCATAATCACCCCTGACCAAATCCCAATTTCATTAAAAGTCGGCAAAAGTGCAGTAATAAACATAGCCACACTCATCATCGTCATCGTGGTAAGCAGCACAGGTTTACGCCCAAATTTATCCCCCAAATGGCCAAAAAATACCGCCCCAAGAGGCCGCATAAGATACGACACCGCAAAGCCTGTTAAGGTAATAAGCAATGATTTTGGATTATCACCAAAAAAAACCCGCGAGATCACCGTGGCAAAATACAAATACAAGGTAAAATCATACCATTCTACAATTGTGGAAAATGATGCGATAAATAACGAGCGTTTTGGCAAAGCGGTATGAGTGGGCATGGTTTGTTTCATTTTTGTTGGATTTTAAAAGCAAAACGTTCAATTATGCGTGAAAAATTGTGATTTGGCAAAGTTTTTTACATAAAATTACGCTAAGTTAGATTTTTGGCGGTTTTTTTACAAAAACAATTTGTTATTTTGGATTTGTTTACTTATAATTCACCACTTTTCAGCTATTCTAAAGAATGGTTGCTAAAACCTGCAAAAACAATCTGCAACAATCTGCGAAATTACCCTGATGTGTCCAGTATACGTACTGTATTTACAATATTAGCAAGTGCAATTAACACAAGTGCAATTTAACACAAGTGCAATTAAATGAATAAACAGTAAGTTTATTAAAAATAGCTAATATTAATGTAAAAATATACTTTCCAATGCAAAAGGAAAAATCCTGATGAAAAATCTCTTAATCACCCTTGTAACCATGACGGCAACCATGACGACAGCAGTATCGGCACACGCCAATATCGCATCGTGGTATGGTGGCAAATTTCATGGCAAACGCACTGCATCTGGTGAGATTTTTAACCAACATGGTTTGACGGTAGCAAGCAATACGCACAAACTTGGATCAAAACTCAAAGTAACCAACCGTGCGAACGGCAAAAGCGTGATAGTAAGAGTAACTGACCGCGGTGGTTTTGCCAAATACGGCCGCACGCTTGATTTGTCTAAAGGGGCATTTCAAAAAATTGCAAGCCTTGGTACAGGGGCGATCAAAGTGGATATTGAAAAACTGCACTGAACAATCTTTGTTAAACAATCAACTTTTTTAAACAATAGCTTTTAAACAATAATATTTTAAATAATAATATTTTAAATAATAAATGTAATAACTGTTAATTGTTGTTTAATAATAAGGCCTGATCGCGCCATGCCAACAACGCTTTGACATCGTTGGCAATTCCTATTTGTAACGCTGCCAAATTTTGATAATCACGTTCGGCGTGTAAAAAATACAAAAAGCGTACGTTTAGCACTTGTCCGTATAAATTGCCTTGAAAGTTGGGAAAAAAGATCTCAAGACGCCAATCGTGCGGTTTTGCCACTGACGGACGTATGCCAATACTGGCTGTGCCAAACAGTGAATTTGGGCGAAAACCTGTTA
This sequence comes from Moraxella macacae 0408225, assembly GCF_000320365.1. Taxonomy (GTDB): domain Bacteria; phylum Pseudomonadota; class Gammaproteobacteria; order Pseudomonadales; family Moraxellaceae; genus Faucicola; species Faucicola macacae. The sequence continues at coordinate 207,621 of NZ_ANIN01000001.1, read as the reverse complement.
AGCCGTTTTGTTGGTTTTGGCTAAAATGAGCAAAATTTTGCTTATTGTTTAACGTGGCATCGACAGCAAAAACCCCTTGTAGTGCAGGCTTTATTCGGTTTAGGGCTACATTTGCTGTTGGAAAATTTAGGGTGCGTCCAATCTTATCACCGTGTAATACCTCGCCTGTCATTGCATAATCTCTACCGAGAATTTGTTTGGCTTTACTTAAATCACCATTTAGTAAAAATTCACGAACTTTTGTAGAACTGATGCGTCCATATTCACGATTCTCCACAGTGTCAAGATTTGACACAAAAAACCCAGCGTTTTGCAAAAAATTGCTGTCGCCCACACGGTCATGTCCAAAACGAAAATCATCACCTAAAACTAAGCCACACACGCCAATGTTGCGTAAAATTGTGGCAAATTCATCGGCGGATAAGTTGCGAAATGCATCGTTAAACTCAGCGATAATCACGTTTTGAATGCCAAAATCCTGCAATAATGCCAATTTTTCAGCACAGTTGGTTAAGCGTGGCGGAGCGTTATTGGGATCAAAAAACTCTCTGGGTTGTGGCTCAAAAATCATCACCGCCGTGGCAAAATTTTGGGCTTTGGCAGTTTGGCAAAGTTTGTGCAACATGGCTTGATGCCCCAAATGTACACCATCAAAATTACCAATTGTTAAGATGCATTTAGGCAACTGTTGGCTATGATTAATTAATTTTTCTAAAGAATAAATATTCATAATTTTAATAATTCTACATTTAATAATACTAAAAATTTAATAGCATTAAAATTTAATGGTGCTAAAAAGTATCAAAACCTGTCATTATAAAGTAAAATAGCCAAAAATGCGTGTTTTTTGTAAAAAATTTAAGGAGAAGACTGGTGTTTTGTTTTGAACCTAGGATTTATCAAGGTGTGTTATATCGTTTGGCCAAACCTCAAGATTTACCAGAATTGGTCGATATTTATAATGAAAGCATAGTTACCAAACAGTCTACGGCGGTTTTAGAACCGTTAACGGTTAGCGATTTGCAAGACTGGTTTGTTGAGCATCATGAAAATGCCAATCGTCCGATGATTGTTGCCGTTTGTCAACAAAGTGATAGGGTGTTGGGCTATGGCTGTTTTTCGGATTTATATCCGCGCCCTGCTTATCATATCAGTGCAGAAATCAGCGTGTATGTGGCAAACGATGCCAAAGGGCGAGGCATTGGGCGGTATTTTGTGCAGTTATTGCAACACATTGCTCCTGCGTGTGGTGTGGCACAAATGGTTGCCAAAATTTTTGCTCACAATCAGCCAAGTTTAAATTTGTTTGAAAAACAAGGTTTTAGCCAATGGGGTTATTTGCCAAAAGTGTGTGATATGGGTGATTTTATCGCAGATGTGGTGATTTTAGGTCAAGAGGTTTTTAATACAGATACATAAACTTTTAACTAAAACTGCTAAACATACGCAAGAAAAACATTGAAAAAAGCATACAGGCGAGCACAAAACAAAACTAGTACAAATCAAAACTAAGCACAAAACAAAATTAAGTAGAAAGTAGGTTAACATGAATAAAGCAAAACCACCACGCTTGTTGGCATTTAATCCATTGGTGGATTTTCGTTTACTTGCCGAGCCTAGGCGTTTAAGTGTGTGGACTGGTTTAAAGTGGTTTAGCCGTGCGTGGGTTATTTTTACAGGCAATATTGGCTTATGGGTCGGTGTAGGGCTATTGGTTTTGCTTTTTCGAATGGGTCTTGGATATATTCCATTAATTGGCGGAGTTGTTGCAACAATTTTGGATTTTGTGTGTTATGCAGGGGCTTCTTACATAGCGTATTGCCAAACCACTGAAAAAAACACATCTATTTTTGATTTGTTTATTGCGTTTCGTCATAGTGGTTATAATTTTAAAATTTTTTTGGCGTTGTGTGTAGTGCTGTTTTTGATAAGTTCTGCACTTGCGTTTTTTTTGACAATCATCATGTTTGCCAGCAATATTAATTTTGACTCATTGGTGTTTATTGGCATTGCTTTTGGGCCTCCTGTTTTGGTGTTTGTCTTGATTGCGATGGCGTTTTGGCTTGCACCGATTTTGATTTTATTTCACGATCTAAAACCGTTGCCAGCGTTAAAAATGAGTTTTAAGGCTTGTATAGCAAATTTGTTGCCATTAACAGTGCTTGGTTTGGTGTTTGGTTTAACCATTTGGGTTTTGGCAATCATTACAACGATTGCGTCATTTATGTTTGGCGGATTGGTTGTATTTGGGCTTGGGGCTATTTTGATACCTATGATGATGATTTGTAGCTATGTGGCATATCGTGATATTTATACAGAAAACTAAACTGTGTTGTTTAAATTGCTAAATATCTTAAACCAAAACCCTTAAACCAAAAATGGATTGGTTTAAGGGTTTTGACAAATTGTGCTTGTTATTGAATTAAACTACTAAGCAAAGTAAGCTAACAAGCAAAGTAAACTATCAAGCAGCCATTAAATGTTGGAGACTGCGCTGTCCGACTTTGATAGCGTTTTTGCCTGCAGGTTTATTCACCTCAAGGCTTTCTAGGTAATAATCCACAGCCATGACAATGTCGGCCATTTTGGCTAACTGCTCTGGTGAGACGCCTTTTGAACTGTTTTGGATAAGTGCTTCCATATGGTTGCCAGCGCGGCGTAGTAGGCGACCGGCTTGCACCAAATTGAGAAATTGGCATGCACCTGATACATTTCGCATGATCTCTGGCACGTTAACAAGGTGCATGATGTCATGATTGGCATCGGCGATATATTCATTAAACGCAGTTTCGATATTGGCAATGCCTATGCGTCCTTCGTGCACAAGTGTTGAATACGCGGTATCTAATTGATATAACGATATTTTTCGGTTGTAAATCGGTAGATTAACCGCCCCTGGTGTGTGGCTTTTTGCCATATAAATCGACGCATTTTCGGCAACCATCAATCCTTCTAGTAACGCATCAAAATCCTCTGGTGTTGGTTGCGACCAATCTTTGACTTGGGTAATTTGTTCGTTGAGTGTGTCGCTTGCTTCTTGTAAATTTAAGGTTTTAAAAATCAAACTTAAATCACGCAAACGGTTTACCATAGCATCAAGTTCACCATCACTGCTTGCAATACCGTCTTGACGAGCATAATTGTCGCTTGAGGTTTTTACAAGGTTAATTTCTTCTTGAATCAGTTCGTTTAAGATGTTGCTCATTTCACGATCAGGCCCAAACAAAAAGCGTTTCATCATGTCTAATTGTTGATCATCTAGTGTGTTGGTTGAGAATTTTTGTTTGATTTTTTCGGTCAATTGGCTATCACGACTGCTGGCAAAACGCACCAAATCAGCAAAACGCGAATCGTTGATGGGTAAATAATCGTTAAATTGTTGTTCAACAAAAATTAACGCACGTTTTTGCACATTGTTGAGTGGTAAAACTTTGGCTAAATCCGATACCGCCACATCCGCTGATTGCCAAAATAAGCTATCGGAGCGTTGTGAAATGACTTCACAGGCGGATTGCATGGCTTTTAATTTTTGTAGATCGGTTGGATCGGTTGGTGGTGTTTTGGCACTTAATGCCACGCTTAAACCTGCTCGATAAGCGTCGATCAAGGTTTTTTTGTCAATGCCAAGTTCGGTCAACGATTGAAAATTTTGTTCAGGATTTGCAATGACAAGGCTGCTGGTTTTGGCAGTGGTTAATTGTTCAAGGCTTATCGGATCGGTGCCAAGTTTGCTGTTTAAATTGTTAATCACAGGCAAAATTAATGACGGCTCAAGGGTTTCTTTTAATAGTACAAATTCTACATAACGATTCAAAGTCATGATACCCTCGGAAATATCCATGACAAATTCAATTTCGTCTTGTTCGCGGTTGTTGTATAATTGTTGAAAAGCTTGCGAGATAGCACCTGCCAATACCGCTCCTTCTTCAAGATTGATTAAACGCAACACTTTTGAGATTTGTGCCAATGTTTCAACCGAGTCTAATAGCAAAGGGGCTTGACTGCTGTCATCGTTAAATTCGCTAAGGTGAATTTCGGCATCTTTGAGGGTGGTTTCAATCTCAGGACGCAGTAAATGCAAGGACGGTAAGTCAAAGTTGGTCGCGGTTAATTTTTGTGTGGTTTTGTTCATCAAAGACTTCCTAATACAATCGGATAAATAATGGATAAATACGGCTATTGTAAAATGTTTGACAAGGATTGTCTATGGTAATTGATTAATTTGGTAAATTATTTTTAATGCTTTGTATGATTTTGTGCATGTTTTATCCATCGGCATTTTGCCATTTTTCTGCCAAAGCGGGGTGTTTGTCTTTTAATGCGTGTAGCCAGTCTAAGTGTGCGTTATTGTTTTGTGCGTTTGCCACAAAACGCCCTACAGTATAACCGTCAAAACGTCGGTGTTCATAACGCCCACCGATACCCATATCACCATCATCAATGCCAAGCGATACCTGGCCGCCAGTCATTGCCAAATAAACTTCTGCTAAAATTTCAGCATCCAGCAATGCCCCGTGAAAGGTACGGTCTTTTTTGCCAACATCTAAGCGTTTTACCAACGCATCAAGGGTGTTGCGTTGCCCTGCGTACATTTGTTTGGCAATTGCAAGGCTGTCTACCACGCTAATTGTTTGTTCAAAATCCGCCAAGCCGATACGCGCAAATTCTGCTTGCAAAAAACTTACGTCAAAATTGGCATTATGGGCAATTAATTCTGCCCCTTGTAAAAAGTCATAAACACTTTTGCCAACTTGTGCAAAAGTAGGCATTTGTGCCAAAAATTCACTGTGAATGCCATGCACGCGAATAACCTCTTCGTCCATATCACGCAGCGGATTGATATAAACGTGCAGTTTTTCACCGGTTGGTTTGCGGTTAATCAATTCCACCACGCCAATCTCCACAATGCGATCATCACCTTGGGCATCAAATCCTGTGGTTTCTGTATCCAAAACCAATTGACGATTGGCTGCGTTTTGATGTTTGGCAATTGGCAATAACGGTATAAAACTTAAATTTTGGGTTTTGGTATTGCCATCAAATTCAGGTCGCTGTGCAATAAGCGACTCATCTTGGGCGATAAACGCACCTTTATTATTGACAAAAGGATAAAAATGCTCCGCTAAGGTAGCAGGTTTTGTAAACACAACGCCATTGTCGCAGTTTTTTTCACTTTTTGGTTTGTCGGCTTTTTGCTTGGTTGTTTGCTTGGTTGCTTCATCATGCGTGGTTAAATTGTCAGTTGGTGGTGTTTTGTTTGTTGTTTGGTTTGTTGGATTGCTTGTTGATGAGTCATCATCGAGCATGTTTAACAAAAAATCACCATCGTGATCGTCCAAATCTGGCTGTGAGTTATGCTCATAAAATTGTTCTTGATAGCAACTATCAGGCAATTCATCAAAATTTGGTGCGTGGTTCAAATTGTCAAAATTGTCAAAATCTTGTACGGTATTTGGCGGATAAGTTGTGTTGGTTGTCATATTTTTTAGAGTTTTGTTAAAGTTTGTGTAAGGGAGATTGTCAATGCCTTGGTTGGCAAGTTGATCGGCGTATTCATTGCCAGTATGTCCTGCGTGTCCTTTGACCCATTGCCAATCAATTTGTCGCTGCTGGCAGGCAAGATCCAAGCGTTGCCATAAATCCACATTTTTTACTTTTGCCCAATTTTTGCTCTTCCAACCGGTTATCCATTGGGTAATGCCTTTTATCACATAGCTTGAATCTGAGTAAATTTGGATTGGTAAGTTGGCAGGGCTGTTTTCTAATGCCATAATCACGCCGAGCAATTCCATGCGATTGTTGGTTGTGCCGACCTCGCCACCACAAATATCCAGTTGTTCGCCATTGGGAAAAATCACCACAGCTCCAAATCCGCCTTTGGCATTGTTTGCTTTACCATTGCCACGACAAGCACCGTCGGTATAGGCAATGACTTGATTGGGTAGGGATTGTAAAGAATGTTGTGTCATACTCTGCCAATTTTTGTTAAAAAATGCTAGTATAGCAAAAATTGGCAAAAAATCCATGCCAATGCTGATCGTTTGACAAAACTTATTTGACAAACAGCTTATTTGACAAAAAACTTAGATTTTACCCACGTTTATGAAAAATATGAAAAAACTCCCTTTAATTTTGTTAATCAATGCCATTGGCATACTCACCGCGTGCAATCAAACCCATGAAAAGATACATGCAGACGATGTATTGGCCGGTTGTTACACAGTTGGTTATCATGAGCCCGCTCAAATCAAAATCAATCACCAAAGAAGCGATAACCACGATAGCTACACCATGCAAATGCGTATCTTTAACAATCCCAATCAAGCGTGGGATACGCCGACGCCACTAGAGTTGCTTGCCAATGACAGCCCTGAAATCCAACAGTATTTTGATATAAAGTCTGGTGAAAGCCAGTATTTGGAAAAAGTCATTGCCCGTCCGGATCGCATTTTTGTATTGGGTAAAATTACCGATGGATTTGCCAATCTAAACCCACAGTTTGATAGTTCTTATTTGGGGTTTATTTATAAAGGCAGCAATACCATTTATAAAGTGGCTTGTGAAAAAAACAAACAATAGGTGGATTTTACCATGAGTTTTATTGAATGGTTAATGCTAGGCTTGGTGGCGTATGCAGGTGGTTTTGGCTTGCGTTATTACCGTTTTGGCAACAAAAGCCCTGGCAAAAAAACGATTCTTGCTTTAACCGCAGGCGTGTTTGGGCTGTTTGTGTTGGTTTTTATTGGATTAAATTTTTGGGCGTTAAAAAAGCCACTGGATCTTGCTTTTGTTGGCGTGTCTGCTCTTGTGGCAACGTTTATTTTTTATTATGGCCTAACCACGGACAATCATAACACGATGAATCCACCCGATTGACAAGCGGTTTTGATTGAAATTTAAGCCAAAAACTGCTAAATTATACGCACTTTTTAACCAACAAACCACGATGAATCAAAACAATCCTAACCATAACGCCTCCAGTCATACCAATCAAATTAACTATCAGCCTAATTGTACGCTTGCAATGGCACAAAAACGTGCAGAATTTTATCAGCTTATTCGCCAGTTTTTTGCCAAACGCGAGGTGTTGGAAGTGCAAACGCCCTTGTTGTCAAAAGCTGGCAATACCGATGTTTTTTTGCAATCGGTTGAGGCAAATCTTACGGTGCTTGACCGAGCGATCACTTACTATTTGCATACATCACCAGAATTTGCAATGAAACGCTTGTTGGCGGCGTATCAAGTACCAATTTATCAGATTTGCTCGGTGTTTCGCAATAACGAAATTGGCAATCGGCATAACATTGAATTTACCATGTTGGAATGGTATCGTCCCAATTTTAGCCTTGATGCACTGGCAAAAGAACTCAACGCACTGGTATCGGATTTGCTTGGTTATCCTGTGGTGTTTGATTATTATCGTTATGTAGATGCGTTTTTGGATTATGTCAAAATTCACCCATTAAATGCAGGTTGTGATACTTTAAAAGCGATTGCCAATGACCATGGAATTTTTGTGGATATGGGCGATGATCATCAAGGTTGGCTTGATATATTGTTTAGTCATTTGGTAGAACCAAATTTAGGCAAAACTTTGCCAACATTGATTTTTGATTACCCTGTGGCAACTGCTGCGCTTGCTAAAACCGCCAAGGATCAAGATGGTAATTTGGTTGCCAAACGTTTTGAGTTGTACATCAATGGGCTTGAAATTGCCAATGCTTATGATGAATTGGCAGACGGCGATCTGCTAAAAAAACGTTTTCAGCAAGATAATATAAAGCGTAAGCGGTGTGGTCTGCCTATCATGCCAATTGATGAAAATCTGTTACAAGCCTGTGATGATTTACCGCCGTGTAGTGGCATTGCATTGGGGCTTGATCGGTTGTTGATGGTAAAAACTGGGGCTAAAACCATTGAGCAAGTGCTAAGTTTTACCAGTTTAAACGCTTAGCTTAATTATTTAAACACTAAATGTTTAAACACTAAATGTTTAAACGCTAAACGCATTGATTAAGCAAAAACCCACCACACAGCACGCTAACTGCATTTTCGGTACGCAAAATCCGTTTGCCAATCTGTACAGGCGTGCAACCGTGTCTTGTGAACAAATCCACTTCATAATCAATAAAACCGCCCTCTGCACCGATAACCAATACCGTTTCTTGATTGTAATTCACCACATCATAAAAATTAACATTCGCATATGGGTGAGCGATCAATGCCTGATGGTGTAAAAAAAGCTCTTGAAAATTATCTTCTACAAAAGGCTTTAAGCGTGGATAACAGCTAACCTGCATGGGAATGGTATCACAGGCTTGTTGTAATCCTTCCTTAATATAATCATCAATTTTATTTAATAATGGTGATTGCCAATAGCTTTTTTCGGTGCGACAACTGTTTACCAAAATCAGCTGTTTTACCCCCATTGCTGTCATATCCAATACCAAACGGCGCAGTACTTTTGGGCGAGGCAAGGCCAAAACCACGCTAAGAGGTTGTTTTTTCGGTGGAGGCGTTTGGCAATTAATGTCGGTTAAGACAAGTCTGGTTGGGCTAAGATCGGCGATGGTTGCTGTACCGAGGTTGGCGTTTTTGATACCGACTTTTAGGCTAACACCGATGTTGGCTGAAATGACGTTTTTTATGTGTTTAATTGTAGCCAAGTCATTGATAATAAAGTTTTTTTCTTGATTGGCATGAGATTCTAATAAAATAATATTCATACAAAACAGTTTGTCCAATGGTATTAGCCAATAAAAAACGCCTTAAACTGATGGTTTAAGACGTTTTGAATATGGCGGAAGCTGAGAGATTCGAACTCTCGAAGGGCTATAAACCCTTGCCGGTTTTCAAGACCGGTGCATTCAACCGCTCTGCCAAGCTTCCGTTTTGTGTTGGCTATTATACTGAATTTTTAATGAAATGCAAGTATTTTTTATCAAAAAGTGCTTTATTTATTTTTATTGATCGGATTCATTGTCATCTTGATACGCATCATTTTCTTTTTGTAAGGCATGTAGCACAGATTGGATAATTTCATCACTGACCCCTTGGCGCTTGAGTTTTGCCAAAAAACGGCTGTCTGCGGCCAGCGAGTAATTTACATCTTCGGCATCAAGACCTTGACGGATATATAAGCGAATAAGTCCTTGAATGCGTGGAAAACCATGTTTTTTGGCAACTTCGGTTAACAGATCGTGCATTTCTTCGGTGATTTTTATGTGCAGGGGTATCATGTTTTGCACAGGTTTATTGGTTTTTGGCATGATTTATTCCTTGGTGATAATTTGATGTATTTTAGGCAACTCCTGTATCAAAAACAAGGGCTTTAACCAAATTGGTAAATGCAAAAACTAGCAAATACTTACCACGATATTTGCGCCTGTGTCCACTGCTTTGTCATACAAATCACGCAATTCTTGAAATGATGCCAATAGTTCTTTGTCCAAAGCTTGCTTTTTGCCTTGCCAAATGCCATTTGGAAAGATTTTTTGTTGGCGAAGTTGCTTCATTAGCATTTTGTCTAAACGTTTGCTAAAATTAACCTGACCCAATGCATCGGCAATTTCAATCACCTGCGACCACTCACAAAATGCGATAAAATCACCATCTTCATCATCACTAAAGGTTTCGACACCAACCACAAATTCACTGAGTGCACTGTTAGGCACAGGCGTAGTGGCTGATTTTTCGGTTAAAGCAAAATGCAGCACGTCCCATAATTTACCCAAATCCACCAAATCACCATCATCGGCTTTTTGAGTTAAGGCTTCCAGTTGTTCAAAACGAGCGTTATCAGGGCAGTTTTTGAGTTGTTGTAAGGTGTTGTTATCAACAAGTAAATATTGGGCGATCATGATTTATTCCTTAAAATAGCGGATTTTATGTGTTGGTTTTTTAAAAATGTTTGATTTGACCTGCCTAATTGTTGCAATTGAAATTGTTGCAATTGAAATTTGGTTAATGCAATTTCAACAAATTCACCCACAGCAAGTGAATAAGCACAAAGTTTTGGCGTATTGTGTGGGTTGTGAAGGTGTTGGCTTAAACAAAAATGACTATGAGCTACGCGTATTAGGCGCAAACAGGGCAGACCAACATGGGCAGTCATACGCCGAATTTGGCGGTTTTTGCCCTCCAGAATGCTAATCGATAGCCAACTGGTGATTTTGCGTTTGGCAATGTTGGCAGGGGCTTGCCAAAGTGTTTGTTGTACATAGATTGTATCCAGTTGTTCTACGATAGCGGGTAGGGTTTTGCCATCGCTTAACATAACGCCGTCGCGTAGTTGATTGATTTGATTGTTGTTTGCCAAACCGTCCAATTGCACCCAATAGGTTTTTGCCAGTTTTTTGTCATGCTTGGTTTTGGGTGGGTGGGTGAGATGTTGATTGAGTTTGCCGTTATTGGTGAGTAATAATAACCCCTCTGATGTGGCATCAAGCCGTCCTGCAACTCTGATATCTTTGTATTTATTGTGGTGAAAAAAATCACTCAAAGTGGCAAAATTGTTATTGTTGTCCTGGCGAAATTGGCTTAACACACCATACGGTTTGTTAAATAAAATTAAAGTGGTTGGCATGGTTTGGCTTGTTGTACTCATCAATTCAAGTTACAATAATGGATTTATAAATTATTGTAACCCAAATTGCAAAAAATTGATATGCAAAATCAGCCTATGCCACCAAAAATTTTTAGCCACTTGCCAAACGAATTGCACCATACCAAATTGGCAAGTTGGCTTGTTGCTAACGGCTCATTAACCGCCAAAATTGAACAGTTCTCCGCTCAAAAACTCATCGTAAAACCCACCTTTGAGGGGCGGCAAATGCTAACCTTGCCTGAAATAAAACAATTGCAATTGCCAATGCGACCACATTCAGCTTGGGTGCGCGAATCGTTATTGTTTGGCAAAGCAGGCGAATCTGCGTGGATCAAGGCGCGCAGTGTTTTTGGTTTTCATATTTTGTCAGGCAAAGGGCGTAAACTTGCAAATTTAGGGCAATGTCCGATCGGTTATGTGATTTTTGCCAGGCCTTGTGCAGTATTGGTAAATAGGCATTACCAATTGACAGCAGATGGTTGGCAACGACAAAGCGTTTATCGTTGGTATGGTAAACATTTGTTGATTAGTGAGATTTTTTTATCCGATTTTGTGGATAAATACTTAAGTTAAACAAAGATAAAAACTTAAGTTAAACCAATAAGCAAGCGGTTATTTTTGGCGGTTTTTATAGCAGTTTTAAAGTTGGCCGGTTTATTTGGCTAGACAATGCGAATATAAAGGGCTTTTAACTGCTCCTTGCAACCTACCCAAACCTATGCAATAATACTCAAAATGAATAGATTAACTAACTATTAAAAAAATAAAATGACCCCCATCCGCGGACACATCATTCGCCTAATTCCCAATAACAAACAAGCCACTTATTTCGCTAAGGCTTGCGGAATAGCACGGCTTGCTTATAATTGGGCGTTAAATGAATGGCAAAAGCAATACAAAGCGGATAAAGAATATCGCGATTTTTGTTTAAAAAATAATTTAGCGATTGATGAAAATAAATTAAACAAGCCAAACGAGGGCAAATTAAGAAAACAATTAAATTCTATTAAACGCCAACAATTCCCCTTTATGCTAGAAGTTACCAAATGCGCGCCGCAACTGGCAATCATGCAATTAGGCGATGGCTACAAGCGCTTTTTTAAAGGTGAAAGCAAATATCCACAATTGCGTAAAAAAGGCATTGATGACCGATTTAGCTTATCCAACGACCAATTTAAAATAAAACAAATAAACAATAAATCTTATATCCAAATCCCAAGGTTGGGACTGGTAAAAATGCGTGAAAATTTAAGATTTAATGGTAAAATATTATCCGCTAAAGTGTTTAAAAAGGGGAGCAATTGGTTTGTTAGCATTGCCGTTGAACTGCAAGATGTAATTAAGTCTTTACCCAAAACCAACAAAACCGTTGGCATTGATTTAGGCATTGGAGCTTGCGTAAGACTTGAGCCAAATGGCAAAAGCGGCGGGCGGTGAAGTAGAAAGAAAACGCCAAGTTTGCCTGTGGGTGGGCTTGGGTGGGTTTTTTGGGACGGTTAAAATTTTACAGTTAAGATTTACATTTAAAATAAGCCTAAGGATTATTATGAAATACAAACAATTAACCGCAAGTGCGTTGGTTTTGGCTGTTGGTGGGGTGATTTTAGGGCAAAGTTATCACATGGCACTGGCTTCTGAAAATTCACCGATCAGCAGCGAACAGCGTCAGGTAACGCGCCAAATCTCTGCACTGCTTGATCGCAGTCATTATTTGGATAAAGCATTAGACCAAGCAACTGGCAAGCAGATTTTGGCAGATTATTTTGATGCCTTGGATTCCAATCACAGTTTGTTTTTGCAGTCAGACATTGATGAATTTAACCAAAAGTATGCCGATCATTTTGCTGAAATGTTAAAGCGCGGTGATTTAAGACCAAGTTTTGAAATTTATCAGCGTTTTAAACAACGTTCGTTGGCGTATTACGCATTTGCAGACGATTTTTTAAAAACCGATGTCAATTTAAAGCGTTCAGATACGGTTGTGATCGATCGAGAAAAATTGCCACGTTTTAAAACCAAACAAGAACAACAAGATTATTGGCAAAAACAATTGACCTTTCAATTAATTGGCATTACGATCAATCAAGAAGAAGACAAAATTAAAGATAAATTTTTGACCGACAATGCTGATAAATTTAGCAGCTTAGATTTGGTAAAAAACGAAACACGCACGCCAACCCAAATTTTAGCAAATCGATTAAACCGCCAAAAAGCCCAATTAGAACGCATAACCGGTGATCAAATTTTAGAAAGTGTCTTAAATTCAGCGATGGCAAGCTATGATCCGCACAGCAATTATTTTGCTCCTGTGCAGGCCACCGAAATGAAAATCCAATCCACGCTTGAGTTGGTAGGCATTGGTGTATCCATTCGCCCCGATCTCAAAAATCCTGATTATACGCGGATTATAAATTTGGTAGATGGTGGCCCTGCCTCTCGATCGGGACAAATCAAGCCCAATGATTTAATCATTGGTGTGGCTGAAGAAAATGGCAAAATGATTGACACTGTGGGCTATTCTACGCGTGAAATTGTCAACTTAATCCGCGGTAAAAAAGGCACAAATGTTACCTTATTGTTAAAATCACCAAATATGCCTGACAGTTCAGCTCGCAGTGTTACCCTTGAGCGTGATGTGATTAAACAAGAAGAATCAGGGGTAACGCACCGGGTGATTACGGTAAAAGACAAACAAGGCAATGATAAAAAAATTGGTGTGTTAAAAATTCCAAGTTTTTATCTAAATTACCAAGCAAGACGTGCAGGGGAAGCGTATCGCAGTGTTAGCATCGATACTGAAAATGCGATTAAAAAACTAAACGCCCAAAACATTGATGGCATGGTGGTGGATTTACGTGATAATCCGGGCGGTTCGCTTGATGAAGTGGCAAAAATGATTGGATTGTTTGTCAAATCAGGCCCATTGGTACAAATCCGCGACAATCGTGGTAATATCCAAATTTACGAAGATGAAGACAACGGCGAGCAGTTATACAGTAAGCCTATGACGGTGTTGATTAATTTGGCTTCAGCCTCGGCGAGTGAAATTTTTGCAGCCGCTATCCAGGATTATGGACGCGGATTGGTTGTTGGCAGTACCACAACAGGTAAAGGTTCAGCTCAAATTCAGTTGGACAGTTTGGCATTGGGATCGGCAACGTTAACGCAGCGTAAATTTTACCGCATCACAGGCGGAAGCACCCAAAACAAAGGGGTAGAACCCGATGTTAAGTTGGTGAATATTTATGAAGGTATGGAAGTGGGCGAGCGCAACATGAAAAACCCACTAAAATGGGATACTGTGCGTTCTGCTCCGTATAAACCTGCAGGCAAGTACAGTCAAGCTGCGTTAAAAACCTTAAACGAGCTATCCACCACGCGCCAAAACAACAACCCACAATTTAACTATTTAACCGCTTTAAACGCCATTCGTAATGCCGAAGACGAGAAAAAACCGATTAAACTTAACATTGACGAACGCCGTGCATACCGCGATAGCATTGAAAATAAAACCTTACAAGCAGAAAACAACCGCCGCCTTGCTATGGGCGAAAAACCGTATGCAGATTGGACGGCTTATCAGGCATCGCTTGATGCTCAGTTTGAATCTTACAGCAAAATGAAAGAAAGCGAACGCCCAAAACTTCCAGAAAGCGAAGCCTTTATCATTGAAGCGAGCAAGGTAATGTTGGACGCAGATTTTTAATATTTTGTAAGTTTTGGCTTACAACAATATCCGTTTTTGCCACTGGTTTTGCTTGGTGGATTTTGACATAATGTACTTAGCAGCACAGGAATGGGATACTTAAGGATAAGGCAAGGATAGGTGCTGTTGTGCTAATGATTAGCAAATAAGGAAATCAAACCAATAAGGAAATTGCCAATTATGGAATATTGGCTGACTTCATAATCATAGGAAATGGTTATTGTCAATGTGAAAAAACAAAGTTGTTAACAGAGATTGTTAACAGGTTTATTAGTATAGGTATAGAGCTGTTAACGCTTTTTAAGATGATGTATGTTAACAAATTTGTTAAATTGATTTAGGAAAAATCAATATTTTCACCCAAAACCCAACAACGAGCCAAATGATTTGGCAGATACAACAAAGGACTGTAAAAAAAAAGCCGTTTTGTTGCTGATATTTATTGTTAGCGACAAAACGGCTTTTTAACGTCAAATTGACAACCAAAAACTAAACAGCAACCAAAAACTAAACAGCAACCAAAAACTAAACAGCAACCAAAAACTAAACAGCAACCAAAAACTAAACAGCAACCAAAAACTAAACAGCAAAAACGCCAAAGATGAAAGGTGCTTGTTTAAACCAAACAGACGGTTTTAACACTCAACTCTTCATTCAATTAACACTCAATCAATTAACCTTCAATGCAATTGATGGGTTTTGGTTTTGGTGGTGCAATTGGATTAATTGGCTTAGCTATCCGCTCCGTCAGGCACAAAACAATAACCCACACCCCAAACAGTTTGGATATAACGGGCTTGTGATGGGTTATCTTCGATCAAACGGCGCAGTCTTGATACTTGTACATCAATGGATCGCTCCATTGCTCCCCATTCACGGCCACGAGCCAAATTCATGAGTTTATCACGCGTTAACGGTTCTCTTGGATGCTGAACAAGTGCTTTTAATACGCTAAATTCGCCCGTGGTTAAGGTAACAACTTGTCCATCGCGTTTTAGAGTGCGAGTGGATAAATCCAGTGTCCATGCACCAAATTCTACCACTTCTACTTGTTGGCTTGGTGCTCCTGGCAGTTCACGGTTTTGTCTGCGTAATACCGCTTTGATACGTGCCAAAAGCTCTTTTGGGTTGAAAGGTTTTGGCAAATAATCGTCCGCTCCTGCATAAAGCCCTGTAATGCGATCGGCATCGGATCCTTTGGCGGTTAACATGATGATCGGAATGTCTGAATTTTGTTCACGTAAGCGTTTACAGATACTGATGCCATCTTCGTTTGGCAACATCAAATCCAACACAATAAGCGAAAACAATTCACGTTGCAAAAGTTTGTCCATTTGGTTGCCATCATGGGCGGTACGCACCACATAGCCGTCATCTTCTAAAAAACGTTGTAGCAATGCCCTAAGCCTGGCATCATCATCTACCACCAAAATGCGTTGGCTTATGTTCGGTTCGTGGATTGGGTTGTCATGCGGTTCGTTGTTGTGTTGTTCTTCAAGTTTGGTTAAATCAGTCATTGCGTTGCTCCTTTTGCGTATTTTTAACCGTGTGTTTTTAGCTTGTATGCGTTGTTTAATGTTTAAAGCATGAAAAAATATCACCTATTAAAACAAAATTCTTTGGTTTTTACCATAGTTTTTTGTGATTAAATTTTAGCAGAATTTGTTAACATTTGTTAACAAAAATTAGGTTTTTTGCCAAAGTTATGGAAAAATTGGCTGATTTTTAATAGATTTATCAATTATTTTTTAGCACCTGTTTTGATAATTTGCTATAATACGCAAATTTCATTGGTGCATTTTGGCACATTTACCTTTTAGGTTACCATGTTTAGGCGATTGCTATGACGACTATTGACAACGAAATTCAACCCACCACCGCACTTTCTGATGACATTCAACAAGCCATTTATCAAAAATTGGCTACAGAAATGGGGGTAAAAACCACGCAAATTACCGCTTTTGTCAAGCTGTATGACGAAGGAGCAAGCATTCCTTTTATTGCTCGTTACCGTAAAGAACAAACCCAAGGCTTAGATGATAACCAATTGCGACAACTGGAAAAATCCTTAAACTATGAACGCGATATGGCAACTCGTCGCAACAAAATCCTTGAACTTTTAACCAATCAAGGCAAACTTACCGATGAGTTGTCAAAACGCATTGCAAACGCATCTTCAAAATTAGAGCTGGAAGATATTTATCTGCCTTATCGTCCGCGCCGCCGTTCGATAGCCACTCAAGCACGCGAAGCAGGACTTGAACCAATTGCGTTGGCAATTTTGCACCAAAACATCAGTCCAACCGATGCACTAGCCGATTATCAAATTCCAGAACCTACTGTCAATGAAAAAGGCGAGGTTGAACCATCTGCGTTTGCTGAACTTGACAAACAGTTGCAAGGCGTAGGAGCAATTATCATTGAAGAATGGACACAAGAGCTTGATTTGTTGGATAAACTGCGCATAGGTTTTGGTAAAGTTGCTCAAGTGCATAGCCTGCTTGCAGGTGAAGAAAAACGCGAAGTTGGTGAAAAATTCAGTGATTATTTTGATCATAGCGAAAGCCTTGCACGTTTGCCAAATCATCGTTTGCTTGCAATGCTCCGCGGCCGTCAAGAAAACGTGTTAACCATTGGCATCGAAGGTGAAGATACTGCATTTATCGATCAAATTATGCAGCAGTTTAAATTGCTAAACCTTGAACCTAGCGATCGCTTGGATTTTTTACAAAACCTTGGCAAAAAATTATGGCTGGAAAAATGGCGGCCACACATTGAACACCGTCTGTTGACCGAAAAACGCCTCAATGCCGAAGCCGATGCAATTGAAGTTTTTGCCAACAATTTAAAACATCTGTTAATGAATGCACCAGCAGGACAACGAGTGATTTTGGGGGTTGATCCGGGCATTCGTCATGGGGTAAAAATGGCGGTGGTAGACAGTCTTGGACATGTTGCCAAAAACGATACAGGTGAGTTTGTGGTGGCGACGGTTTATCCGTTTGGTTCGGAAAATCGGATTGATGAAGCCAAAGAAACCATTAAAAAGTTATTAACAGATTATAAAGTTAATCTAATTGCAATTGGCAATGGCACAGCAAGCCGTGAAACCGATGCCTTAATCAAAGAAATTTTAAGCGAAAACACAGACATTGAAGCAGTTTCTGTGGTTGTCAATGAATCAGGGGCATCGGTGTATTCAGCCAGTGAGTTGGCAAGTCAGGAGTTAAGCGATTTAGATGTGTCTATTCGTGGGGCGGTGTCTATTGCCAGACGCTTGCAAGATCCATTGTCAGAATTGGTAAAAGTTGATCCAAAAGCCATTGGTGTTGGACAATATCAGCATGATGTCAATCAAAACCAATTGACCGACAGTCTAAATAAAGTAACTCAAGATTGTGTAAACGCAGTAGGCGTCGATGTAAATACCGCAAGTCCTGCAATTTTGGCATATATTGCAGGGTTAAACAGCAATGTTGCTCAACAAATCGTCAATTATCGCAACGAACACGGTGCATTTATCAACCGCGAACAGCTTAAAAATGTACCGCGCCTGGGAGCAAAAACTTTTGAACAGTCAGCGGGATTTTTGCGTATTCGTGGCGGTGATGAGCCACTCGATGCCACAGGGTTGCACCCGGAAAATTACGCCTTAGTCAAACAATGGCTAACTGCCACCAATAAAAACCTTGCCGATGTTTTGGCGAATGAAAACCAATTAAATCAATTAGACAGCCAATTATTAGAACTGGTAAAAAACCAAAGCCCTGACAGCGAAGATAGCCAAATTAAAGCCTTGGCAATTAAACAAGAATTGGCAAAACCCGCCCATGATCCGCGGCCTGCCTTTAAAACCGCCCAATTTCGTGATGATGTCAATGATATTAATGATTTAACCGTTGGCATGGAACTTGAGGGCGTGGTCACCAATGTAACAGCATTTGGTTGTTTCGTTGATGTTGGTGTTCATCAAGATGGTTTGGTGCATATTTCTGAATTAAGCGATGAATTCATTGCCGATCCGTTAAATTTTGTCAAACCGGGCAATATCGTCAATGTGCGTGTTATTTCGATCGATGTTGAGCGTAAACGCATCGGTTTTAGCATGAAATCGGATCATCAAAAACCAAGCAAAGACGAGAAAAAACCGCAAAAACGCCCAAAATCAGAGCATAAAGCAGATCATTTTGAGCATAAAGACGACAAAGCGAATAAACATGTCAAAAAAACCCATACCAAAACCGACAAAAACCGCCATGACAAACCAAAATCCGCCCAAAAACAAGATGACAAACCTTACAAAATTGGCAGTTTTGGAGCTTTATTACAACAAGCGGGGCTAAAAAAATAAGCCAGTCAACAAAATCACAAAAGTAAGATCACAAAAGCGAGATCACGAAAGTAAAAGTAAATCACGAAAGTATCAGGAGAATCAACCCATGAATGTTAACCTACCCTTAAAAGTATTTTTACTTAAGCATTCATATGCCCAGGGTAACTATAGCGAAACGATTGACGAGGCAAAAAACCTTTACGACAACTATCCAATACACAATGACCATGATGTATTGGATATACTAACTGCGTGGGGGGGGGCTGTTAGGGCTAAAAAAATATGACGATGCAATCAAGGTTTTTAACTTGCTTGTGGATAAATTGCCAAGTTTGCCACAGGGCTACCAAGGACTTGCAGAGTCTTATTATGCCAAAGAAAATTACGATCAGGCGGTGAATTTTACCAAACAACTGCGCGACATTGATAAGCACAACAATTTGCGATATTGGTGGAAAAATCCGATTGACAAAACCATAAGTGGCAATGTAACAAGTTTTAACAAGGTGATCGGCATAAGAGCCCACCGCTGGGGACAAGAAGAGGAAGATACGTATCAGTTATTGTTACAAGCGTTTCACCCAGATGAGATTTTTGTGATTTTTGATGAAATGGCGGATAAGCCTAAGGTTGCAGCACCAAATTATGTCAATAAACTGTCCTTAAATGATGATTTTTTGACCAGAAATCGCTTGTTAACGGGCAAGCAGCACAAAAAATTGGGTTGGTTGTGTGGTGATTATTTTTATTATGTGATGGCGGAGAACATTCAAGCGGATTTTTATTGGTTAATAGAGCCTGATGTTCGGTTTACGTTTGACAATATTGCAGACTTTTTTGAGCTTTACCATGATGCTGACAAAGACGGCTTGCTTGTGAATTTTCATAAACCTCAGCCTACGGACAATTGGTATTGGAAAAAGCATGTTGAGAGCGTTTCGTTGGAGGTGCATAAATGCTTGTTTCCGCTTGGACGTTTGAGTAAATTGGGTGTGATTGCTTGTATTGCAGAGCGTAAACGCATTTGTGATAAGTTTAAATACGGCGAACTTGCGTTAAATTTATATCCAAATGATGAGTCGCTTGTGGCGGCTGCCTTGGTAAAACACCAATTAAATGTAGATTCGTTAAATAGTATTTGTAATTGTTTTCAATATTGCAATTTAAACCCAAAACTGTATCCAAAGGCTGAAAGTTTGTTGCCAAAAAACAAGGTGATACATGCAGCAAAATATTTTCAAGATACGGTAAATACTTTTTTAAAAAGAATAGATGGGCCTATGCTAAACGAGCTTGATAAATTTTTGATTCACAATGAAGACGCACAGGCATTTGCCAAAGAAGTACAGTGTGGCATTTATGAAAAAGTGTTAAATGGGATCTATCTGAAAAGCATGCAGGATTACAAAACCAGAATTGATAAGCTATTAAAAACAAGTTCTGTAGCCAAACTAATCAAAATATGGGTGCACAATCAAAACACGCTGGTGCTTGATTTTAAGCAAGATTCGATCGCAATTGCGTTGGATATGGTGATTTCTGCTGATGAAGTAAACACAACTTTGGTGTTTCGCAACAACAATCAAAAAGTTATGGATTTTGCCAAAAGTTTTTACAACCAAGCATTAAATGATCAACAAAAAATAGCAATAGACAGCAGTTCTTTTGCAGATTTTGATCAAAATCTAAGCAAGATTGTCAATCAATTTGAGCAGTTATGTCGATATTTAGACAATTTTAAACTTTACCAATGAGTAAATATTTAAATTTAAGCGAAAATTTAGGTGAACATTCAGGTTTTTTTGCATGCCACGCGGCCACACACTTATCCGCTTGCAATGACAGGGGTTTTGGTAGCCAATGCGTTGGCATTTGCAAAACTTGGCATGTTTGATGGTAAACAATGGGTGATTTTTGCCTTAACCACCCATGTAGCCGTGGGGTTACAAATTTTAGCCAACCTTGCCAATGACTACGGTGATGGTGTTAAAGGCACAGATGCGCACCGTACCGATCGCCAAACCGCCCAAGGCAACCTTGTACAAAATGAACTTAAAACCGTCATTATTGTGTGGGCGGGTTTTATTTTTGCTTGTGGCGTGGGCTTGTTGTGGCTAAGTTTTGCCAATTGGCTTGAGTTTTTTGTGTTTTTGGCATTTGGCATTTTGTCTATTCTTGGTGCAATGGCATATACCATGGGTAAGCGGCCGTATGGTTATTTTGCCAAAGGTGAAATTGCCGTATTTGTGTTTTTTGGCTTATTAAATGTGCTTGGCAGCTTGTATTTACAAACCCAAGATTTGCAAGTGGCGGATATGATTGTGGCAGTAGCGATTGGACTGCTTTGTGTGTGCGTGTTGATGATTAATAACATGCGCGATATTGATGATGATGTAAAAACAGACAAACGCACGCTTGCTGTGGTGCTGGGTAAAGAAAAAATCAGTCAGCTGTATTGGTTGTTGTTATTGACGGCATTTTGGTTGTTGTTGGTTTTTGCTGTGCTACAACACAATGTTTATTTATTAAGTATGGTGCTGTTAATTTATCCGATTGGCAAACATTTGGCGGTTGTTTATCAATACCGTGATGGAAAAATCAGCCCACATCAGCTTGCTGTGCAGTTAAAAACGATTGTTGGACTTGCGTTTGCAAGTGGCTTATTGCTTAGCATTGGTATTTGTTTAAACTATAAATGAAATCAAGAAATGAAATCAAGCGTATTTTGATTAAGTGAGTTTTGATTAAGTGAGTTTTGATTAAGTGAGTTTTGATTAAGTGAGTTTTGATTAAGTGAATGAAAGATTAGGTGAATGAAGTATGGAGCTTTTAGGCGTAAATTTTGATCCGTCATTGATTATAGCGACTGCGATAACCATGTTTGGCAAATTGATTGTTGCCTTATTGATTTTTTTTATCGGCAAGTGGATTTTGAATAATTTTGTTGATATGGCAAAAAAAATCATGCAATCCAGCCACTTAGATGCAACTTTGACAAGTTTTTTAAGCAATGTATTGTACGGTATTGGCCTTGTGATTGTCATTATGGCTGCGTTAAACCAAATTGGCGTCAGTACAACATCGGTCATTGCTATTTTGGGTGGTATGGCGGTGGCGGTTGGGGTGTCGCTTAAAGATCAGTTGTCTAATCTGGCAGCTGGCGTGATGATTGTGATTTTTCGTCCCTTTAACCGCGGTGATTATATTGAAATTAATGGTGATGAGGGCACGGTGCAAGAGATCACCTTGGTGAATACACGCATTTATACCAGCAATAATCATGAAATTATTATACCTAATAGCAAATTAACCACCAATGCGTTGACAAATTTTTCATCTTTGCCTGATCGCAGAATTGATATCACGTTTAACATTGGTTATGAAGCAAATATTAAGCAAGCCAAACAAGTGATTTTAGACATTACTCACAAAAATCCATTGGTTTTACAAAAAATTGCACCTGTCATTGCCGTGAGTAATTTGGCTGACAGTTCGGTGGATTTGTTGTTAAAAGTTTGGGTAGAAAATAAGAACGCAATTGTGTTAAAAGGGCAATTGTTAGAAGATGTTAAAGAAGCCTTTGACACGCATGGCATTAGTATTCCTTATCCGCATCGTCAAATTTATGTCAGAAAACTGGACGCAGATAATGACTAAATGACGGTTAAATCCGCCAAGTTGTTAAATCAAGCAAATTTTAAAACTTGACTTTAAACCTTGGCTTTTAAAAAAACCAATTGAAAAAACTTTAACATCATGTCTGATAATATTCCTGCGTTAAAAGTTACAAACCTTTCCAAAACTTACAAAAACGGCTTTAGGGCATTAAAAGATGTGGATTTGATCGTGCCACAGGGTGAGTTTTTTGCCCTGTTGGGAGCAAATGGGGCAGGTAAATCCACGATGATTAACATCATAAGCTCACTATTAAATCCTACCATGGGATCTGTTGAAATTTTTGGCGAGAATTTGCAACAAAATCCCAGTAAAGCCAAGCAGTTTTTGGGGGTTGTGCCACAAGAATTTAATTTTATGCAGTTTGAAAAAGTCATTGACATTGTGGTTACCCAGGCGGGTTATTTTGGCATTGGCAAAACAGTGGCTATGCCTAGGGCACAAAAACTACTCAAGGCTTTAGGGCTTTGGGAAAAGCGCAACGAAAAGGCTCGATCCTTGTCAGGCGGTATGAAACGCCGTGTGATGATTGCACGTGCATTGATTCATGAACCAAAACTGCTGATTTTAGATGAACCGACCGCGGGCGTGGATATTGAACTGCGTCATTCTATGTGGGAGTTTATGCAAACGATCAACGCAGAGGAAAATACCACCATTATTTTGACCACGCATTATTTGGAAGAAGCGGAGCAATTGTGCAAACGCATAGCGATTTTGGAAAACGGTGAAATTAAAATTAACACGGATATGAAAGGTTTATTGTTAAGTCTTGATAAAGAAAGTTTTATACTGGATTTAGCAAAACCTGTCAACAACATTGTGCTAACTGGCATGGTGCGTTTTGTGCAGATCGATGCAAAAACGCTGGAAATAACGCTAAATAAAGGCGCAACCTTAAACCAAGTTTTTGCACAATTATCTGCCCAAAACATCGACGTTGTCAGTATGCGCAATAAAACCAATCGGTTAGAGGCTTTGTTTATGAATTTGGTGGATAAAAAGTTAACCGCAACATTGAACGCTTAAAAAATTTTGCCAAAATAAAAATCCATTACAAAATAAAAACCCATGACGAGAAATACATGAATTTTCAACAACAAACGGTTGCTTTTACGACGTTGCTTGTCAAAGAAATCCGCCGAATTTTACGGATTTGGCCACAGACACTCATTCCGCCTGCTATCACCATGGCATTGTATTTTATCATTTTTGGTAAAATGATAGGAAGTCGTGTTGGTGTGATGGGTGGGGTAAGTTATATGCAGTTTATTGTGCCAGGGCTTATCATGATGTCGGTGATAACCAACAGTTATTCTAATGTGGTGGGTAGTTTTTTTACCACAAAATTTCATAATAGTATTGAAGAAATGCTTGTTAGTCCTGTTTCAAAGCATACGATTTTGATGGGTTTTGTGTTTGGTGGGGTGTTTCGTGGGCTTGCTGTTGGGGCGATTGTGGTGGCATTGGCCTTATTTTTTACCAAGTTAAGTCTTGTGTATCCATTGATCACGGTGCTTAGTGTGGTGCTAACCTCGGTCATGTTTTCGCTTGGCGGTATGATAAACGCAATTTTTGCCCGCTCGTTTGATGACATTTCTATTGTGCCAAGTTTTGTGCTAACGCCACTGACGTATCTTGGCGGTGTGTTTTATTCGCTTGAAAATTTATCTCCTTTTTGGCAAAATTTATCACTGTTAAATCCAATGGTCTATATGGTGAATACGTTTCGTTACGGTATTTTGGGTTATTCTGATGTCAATGTTGTGTGGTCTTTGGTTGCTATTGGTGTGTTTACGGCGATTTTTTATACTGTGGCGTATCGTTTGTTAAATGATGGCAGTCGTTTGCGTGTTTAATACCAAATCACAGGTGTTGTCAATCGACTTTTTTGCTAAAACGTGCAAATAGCGGCCGATCCATTTATACGGTTCTTGTCCGCTGTACAAAACTTCCATGTCAATGACTGCTTGGGTGTTGGTATGTCCGCCGCGTTTTAGCGGAGCGTAATCGTGAAACACGCGCAACCCTGAAATGTGCAGGGTTTGATATTGTTTTTCATCAAGCCATGCCAATACATCGTCTTTTGCCACAGGGTTGTTGGGAGTTAAACTGCCATTGTCTGCTTGAAACGCGTGATTTTTTAACAAATTAAAATTGCCCATAATAAGGTTGCGATACGTAAAACTCACCGGATTATAAAAACATAACGACAATAAACCCTTATCTATCAACCAGTTATCAAAAAAATCTATGATAAGCCTTGGATTGGCAAGCCATTCTAACACCGCATGACACAAGATTAAATCGTATGTTCCAAACAATTTGGTATCCAGTGCTTGATACGGACAGGCATGCCAATGTATGGTAGAGGCAATGTCTTTAGGCAAATTGTTGGCAAGTTGTTTGGCAATTGCCAACATATTTTCAGAAATGTCATTAATGGTTACATCATGTCCTTGTGTGGCAAGCTCCAAGGACAGGTGAGCAAGCCCTGCTCCCACATCTAATATTCTTAACGGACGGCCAACTTGTTGTTGGTAAGTGGCAACTGCTTGAAAAATGTCATGACGTAACACAGCCAAGCGGATTTGCCCTTTTAGACCGCCGTAAATTTTTTTGGCAAAATGTTCGCTTATGTCGTTAAAATTGCGATCTTGTGGATTTGTCATGATGCTAAGTTTTATGATGCTAAGTTTTATGATGCTAGGTTTTATGATGCTAAGTTTTTAAAGCCACGCTGTTTATCACGCTGATAATCACGTTCTTTTAACGTTGCTCGTTTATCGTGCAGTTTTTTGCCTTTTGCCAATGCCACCTCGCATTTGACACGCCCTGCTTTCCAGTAGATTTTTAATGCCACGCAGGTATGTCCTTTTTGGTTAACCATGCCAAACAATTTATCAATTTCACGGCGGTGCAGTAATAGTTTGCGTGTGCGCAGTGGATCGGCAACATGGTGCGTAGAGGTGCTAATCAGTGGCTGAATGTGCGCACCAAACAAAAACGCTTCACCATTTTTAAAAATAATATAGCTTTCGGTAATGCGCATTTTGCCTGCACGGATAGCCTTGACTTCCCAACCGAGCAATTCAAGCCCAGCTTCATAACTGTCCTCGATAAAAAATTCATGCCGAGCTTTTTTGTTGCTGGCAATAAGACTTGGTGTTTTTGGTTTTTTAGACATATTGTACTTGATTCTCAAAGTTTGTAAAAAAATAATGCCAATAATAAGCGAAAAAAGCACGAATTAACAGTTTTTTGCTAATAATTTATGCAAAATTTTGTTAAACTAGCTTTTGTTAAACGATGGTGGATTTTAACAAACAATCCTAAAAGGCAAAGTTATGACAAAAATTTTATATCCGGGTACATTTGATCCTATTACCAAAGGGCATCTTGATTTGGTTAAGCGTGCCAGTAAGTTGTTTGATAGTGTGGTGGTTGCCATTGCAATTGGACATCACAAAAAACCGTTGTTTGACATCGACGAACGCATTGATATGGTGAAAACAAGCACACAAAACCTACCAAATGTCAGTGTGATAGGTTTTGAGGGTTTGTTGGTTCATTTATGCCAAGAACAACAAGCGACCGCTGTATTGCGCGGTTTGCGAGCGGTGAGTGATTTTGAATATGAGTTTCAATTAGCCAATATTAACCGTGAAATAGATGAAAATTTTGAAACTGTGTTTTTAACCCCAAGTCAAGAATTTTCCTTTATCTCATCAACATTTATCCGTGAAATTGCCAAATTAGATGGCGATGTGCATAAATTTGTGCCAAAAAATGTAGAAGAATGTTTAAAAATAAAATTTCAAGCGTTGAGAAAAACTTAACATGGCGTTAAAAATTACCGAAGAGTGTATTAATTGTGATGTGTGCGAACCGACTTGTCCCAATGAGGCAATTTATGTTGGCGAGCTGATTTATGAAATTGATCCAAGTCTGTGCACCGAATGCGTTGGACATTTTGACGAGCCACAGTGTGCGTTGTTTTGTCCTGTGCCTGATTGTATTCCAAAAGATCCAGAACACGAAGAAACCCAACAAGAATTAATGCAAAAATATTTGCGTTTGAGCAAAAAAACCTAACCCAAAACCAAAAAAAATTGTTATAATACCCCATTGGCAGACCAAACGGTCGCTGGCGATTTTTTTGGTTGTTGGCATGAATGATTGTAAGCATGAATGATTGTTAACATGAAAAGTCGCGGGAGGAAAGTCCGAACTACACAGGGCAGAGTGCCAGCTAACGGCTGGGCAGAGTAATCTGACGACAAGTGCAACAGAGAATAGACCGCCACGTTGCTTAATTGCTTTAAAGCAGCAGGGTAAGGGTGAAACGGTAGGGTAAGAGCCTACCGCATGACTGGTAACAGATCATGGCAAGGTAAACTCCACTCGTAGCAAGACCAAATAGGTGTTCAATGGGTTGCCCGCTTAAGAACACGGGTAGGTTGCTTGAGCATACTGGTAACGGTATGCCTAGATGAATGACCGTTCACGACAGAATTCGGCTTATCGGTCTGCCAATTTTTTATGTTTTACAAAATCCACAAAACCCTTGTCTAGCCTTATATATTTAAACCATGCCAACAGCAATCCATTCATTTCTTAATACTATCCTACAAGGCGATTGTATAGAAAATTTAAAAAAACTACCCAGTAATAGCATTGATTTAATTTTTGCCGACCCACCCTATTTTATGCAAACCGAAGGGCAATTATTGCGCACCAGTGGCGAAAAATTTGCAGGAGTAGAAGATGAATGGGATAAGTTTAATGATTTTGCTGAATACGATGCTTTTTGTACAAAGTGGCTAAGTGAATGCCAAAGAATATTAAAACCAACGGGTTCAATTTGGGTGATTGGTTCATTTCAAAATATTTATCGCATTGGCTATTTGATGCAAAATTTGGGGTTTTGGATTTTAAACGATGTGGTTTGGCATAAAACCAATCCTGTACCCAATTTTGGCGGCACACGGTTTTGCAACGCTCATGAAACTTTACTTTGGTGTTCCAAAACTAAAAACAGTAAATTCACTTTTAATTATAAAACCATGAAGCATTTAAATGGTGATAAACAAGAACGCAGCGTGTGGCAACTGGCTTTATGTACAGGCAGCGAACGAATTAAAGGCGATGACGGTAAAAAAGTGCATTCCACTCAAAAACCAGAAGCTCTGCTTTATAAAGTGATTTTAGCTTCATCAAAACCTAATGATATTGTCCTTGATCCGTTTTTTGGTACAGGTACAACAGGGGCGGTTGCCAAGGCGTTGGGGCGCAATTATATTGGGCTTGAACGTGAATCAAAGTATATTGATGTGGCGCAGCAAAGACTTGCGCAAGTTGTTGTTAATCCTAATGATATTGAATGGCTATCCCTGGAAACCAAACCGCCAAAAGTCGCGATGAAAACCTTAGTTGCAGCCAATTATTTAAATATTGGGCAAGCCTTATTTGATAAAAATCAAAACCGTATTTGTACGGTGCTTGCAGATGGCAAGGTAACGGATAGCGTGGATACTTTATCCATTCATAAAATGAGTGCCAAATATTTAAATAAAACCAATCATAACGGCTGGGATTATTTTTATGTTATTAAAGATAATAAATTGATTACTTTGGATAGTTTGCGTTATGACTATGCGAGCAAAATGGGAAAATAAATCTGAAAATCCAGCAAATATCAAGGCTTTTGATGATTTGTATCAAAACATTGTCTTAATGCAACCAAATCATTAGTTTTTTATCCTAAGGAAAAACATGACAACCATTTACGGCATTAAAAATTGCAGCACCATGAAAAAAGCGTTTAGTAAACTTGATGACTTAGGTGTTGCTTACGAATTTTTTGATTATAAAAAGCAAAGTCTTGATACAGCAACATTGCAAAACTGGGTAGAAAAAGCAGGGCTTGATAAAATCTTAAATAAAAAAGGCACAACGTGGCGAAAAATCAGCGATGATGACAAACAAAAAACCGAAACCGACAGCAATTTTGCCATAGATTTGATGCTTGCCAACCCATCTATGATAAAACGCCCTGTTGTCATACAAGGCGTTAGGTTGTTGGTGGGTTTTGATGAAAGCGAGTTTGACAAATTAAGTTAAAATGACTTTGATCGATTATACATTGTTGCTAATTAATGTACCAACACCTTGATCGGTAAATACTTCCAACAGCGTTGCGTGCGGCACACGGCCATCTACGATAACCGCACTTTTTACGCCGTGTTTTACCGCTTCTAACGCATAGTTAATTTTTGGTATCATGCCACCAGAGATTGTACCATCTGCAATCATCTCATCTATTTTGCTTGGTGTTAAGCCTGTGGCAATATTGCCATTTTTGTCTAAGACGCCTTTAATATTAGTCAGTAAAATCAACTTTTCAGCAGCCATAAATTCGGCCACTTTGCCTGCGACGACATCGGCATTGATGTTATAAGTTTCACCGTTTTCATCTACGCCCAATGGAGCAATGACTGGAATAAAATTTGACGCAATCATCAAATCAATCACATTTTTGTCAATATGCACCACATCACCAACATAACCTAAGTCTATCTCGCTTAAATTTCCATGTTCATCGGTTTTTTGCATGGGAAGTTTTTTGGCACGAATAAGATTGGCATCTTTACCTGTCAATCCGATGGCTCGTCCGCCGTGTTTGTTAATTAAATTGACAATGGATTTATTGACGCTACCGCCCAATACCATCTCTACCACGTCCATCGTGATTTTGTCGGTTACTCGCATTCCATCAATACGATTGGAAGTGCGTCCAAGTTCTGTCATCAAATTATCCACTTGTGGCCCACCACCATGCACCACAACAGGGTGAATTCCAACGGTTTTAAGCAGTACAATATCGCGGGCAAACGAACTTTCTAAATTAGGATCGGTCATTGCATTGCCACCGTATTTTACCACCATAACTTTTCCTGCAAAACGCTGAATATAAGGCAACGCTTCGGTTAAAATATGGGCGGTTTCAAGGGCTTTTTCTACCGTAAATGACATAATTTTTCCTTTAAAAATTTAAAATAATCAAGCCAATATGGGTTGAATATTGGCAATTTGTTTGGCAATGGTGTGTTGTGGATCATCGTCAATCACTTGGCATAAACCAACAAAAACACGCTGAACTTGTTGTAACTCGGCCATACTGTCTGCACAAAATCGCACGGTTAAAAAATTACCAGTGTTGGATTGTCGCAAAATACCAAAACCAAAGCCAAAATCCAAACGCAAACCGTCAATCGTAGCAATGTTTTTGATATGAAAGCGTTGTTTTAAGAAAAAAAATGGTTTTTTACTTAAATTTAATAGATTTTTAAGCAGTTTTTGTCCATGTTCGGCATTGTGCAGGGGTAAATACATATCGGCAGTGCTGATGGATTTTGGTAAATTTTCTAATATTTGAGTTAAGTTATTTGGTTGAAATGTAAGCCAATTTAATAAACGCAACCCTGCATATATGGCATCGTCATGCAACAAAAAATAACCGTCATTAAACAAAAAATGCCCTGACAATTCCCCTGCAAAAAGCGACTTGCGTGATTGATTTTGCAAAGATTTTCGCATAAGACTGCTGCCAGTTTTTTCCATGATGGGCACAGCCCCTTGGTTGGCAATCAAGCGTGGCAAATGGTGAGAACATTTTACATCAAAAATTATCTCAAGTGGCTGATGTTGCGTTATATTGGATTTTTGTGGCCGTTCATCAATGGCAATTTTTGCAAGCAAATACAATAAATGATCAGGGCTTACCATATTACCCTTAGAGCTGACAATCATCAAGCGATCGCCGTCGCCATCAAACGCAAGGCCCATATCTGCCTTATGCGTGCAAACCGCTTGACTAAGTTCATCTAAGCGTCCTGCCTCGCAAGGGTCAGGGTTGCCTTTTGGAAAGTTAGGATTTGGTGTTGCATTTAGCATAATACAGTGATAGCCAAATTTACCAAACAGTTGTTTGGCAAAATTTGCGGTTGCACCATTCATGCAATCAATGACGATGGTTGGTTTTGGTTTATTGTTAAAAATTTCTACATAGTTTTGTTGGTAAATATTTGCAAATGCTTGAGTAATTCCTTGTTGGTATTGGGTAAAACCGTTGTCAATATGGTTTATTTTTTGATAAATGTTATTAATTTTGCTTAATAATTTTGGGCTAAAAATGGTTTTAGGTATTGTACCAAGCTGTACAAATAAATCCTGAATGTCTTGACTGCTGGGTGATTCGCGATTAATCAACCACTTAATACCATGGATATCTTTTTTAGAATGACTGGCGGTAACCATTAAGCCGTTGCCTGTTGCTTGGTTTGCTAAAAATGCCATGATTGGCGTGGTTACTTGTCCAAGCCAATGCACACTCAAGCCCTGTTGATAACAAGCGGCTGCCAAAAACTTGGCAATGGTTTCGCTGTGTTGGCGCACATCGTAGCCAATGACAACACTGTCTGTTACCAATCGATAACGTTTGGCAAAAACATTGGCTAACGCCCACAAAAAATCATCACAAAACAGGTGTGTTTCACCACGAATGTCATAGGCTTTAAACAGCTTTTGTTGTGGCAAAAAAGGGTGAGTGTCTGTCGTGTTTTGGTAGGTTGTAGTCATAGCGATTGGCTAAAGTTTTAAAAAAGATTTATCTGCTTTTTCATTATAAAAGGAAACGCGAGGTTAATTTGTGATAAATTGTTAACTGTGATAAAACTGTGATAAAACTTTAACAAAAACAGCCACTTAGATTGTGCCGCTTGAGCCAAAACCGTCAAAACCGCGTGTGCTAATATCCGAAAAATCACGCACGACTTCAAATTTAGGGTGTGTAATTGGCATAACCAAATATTGTGCCATGCGTTCAGCAGGTTGTAGGGTATAATCGGTCTGGCTTCTATTCCAAATAGACACCATAATTTCACCTTGATAGTCAGAATCAATCACCCCTGTCAAATTACCTAAAACAATGCCATGCTTATGTCCAAGCCCTGATCGTGGCATGATTAAGCCCACATAATTGGGATTACCGATATAAATTGCCAAACCTGTGTTGACTAACACAGTGGTGCCTGCTTTGATGGTGAGGGGTGCATCAATGCACGCTCGCAAATCAATGCCTGCCGATCCGTTGGTTGCACGCGTAGGCAGGGGAAAACTTGGGTCTTGTCCGATTTTTGGGTTTAAAATTTTGACTTGAAGTTGCATTTGTTATCCTTTTGATTGTTAAAATAAGTTGATTGTTAAAATCGGCAAAATTTTGTCATAAAAAAACCCACTCTATCTAACAGAATGGGATTTAACAGAATGGATTATGTTTGGCTTGATTGGCTCTCCAACCTGGGCTCGAACCAGGGACACATGGATTAACAGTCCATTGCTCTACCGACTGAGCTATTGGAGAATGGTAATCAATCAAGTGGTGCATATATTAGCATATTTTTTGGTGTTGTCAACTGTTTTTACAAGTTTTTTATTGTACAAGTTTTTTAAAAACAAACTTAAAAACAACAAACCCTTTTAACCAAAAAGTGTTAAAAGGGTTTTGATATGGCTCTCCAACCTGGGCTCGAACCAGGGACACATGGATTAACAGTCCATTGCTCTACCGACTGAGCTATTGGAGAATAAAGCGGTAGAAATTGTTAAAACAAGTATTGTGTTTTGTGGTGCGTATTTTAGCAGATAATATACAGATGTCAAGCATTTTTGACTTTTTTTGGTAAATTTTTTGCAAAAACATTCAATTCACCAAAAAATAAAAAAATACTTGACACCTGCCAAAAAAAACTTTATAATATGCAACAATCTAAACGTAACTGGATTTAGATTACCAAATCAAGGGTCGTTAGCTCAGTTGGTAGAGCGTCTGCCTTACACGCAGAATGTCGGCGGTTCGAATCCGTCACGACCCACCAAATTTTAAGCCCTAACTTTTAATAAAGTTGGGGTTTTTTATTGGTTGTGGTATTTATAATACTGGGTTAAGTTTGGTAGTTTGGGTTTTAATGTTGGCTGTAGTTAGTATGCCAATGTCTTGTGATTGGTTGTGATTGGAGGAGATGGCTGGGTTTTTGTTGCTTGATTCTTGCAATTTTGATTCTTGTAATTGTTTGTTGTGATTTTGGATCGGTCTGCTAAATTCTTCGTGATCTTTTTTGGGTAAGTCATTTTTGGATAAATCAATCGGCAGATTGTTGGGATCGGATATTTTTTGGTTGTCATTGGCATCATGACTGATCGGATCTTGATCGGTGGCGATCGAGGTTTTGGTATAGCCAATGTGCTGTATTTTGCCATCGTGTTGTGTTCTGCCATCAAGCAAAGCTGACGTGGATTGTTTGGGCTGAATATTTTTGACATAACTGGTCAAAGGACGCTCAGTTTCGGTGGTGGTCATTGCGGGCGTCAAGGCAGGTTGCATGGTGGATTGGCTAAATTTTTTGGTTAACGATGGCAAAAGTTTAATCTCAGTGGTTTCTAAGATGGTGGTTTTTGGTAAAGGAGTTTTTGGTGATTGTTTGCTATACCAGTAGCCAATGATAGCGATTGCTAAAATCAGGTGTAGGGCAATGGTAAATACCCATGTTTTTTGGCGTTTATGACTGTTTTGACGTTGGGCGTTGGGTGGCATACATAGATATCCTTAATTGTTTTGTGCTTTTTTGTTGCTCTTACTTTTTTAAACAATTTTATCATATAATATAACAAAAAAGTATAGATTTGCTACAAAAAATAAACCGCTTAAAAATACCAAATTTCAAAACACTAAGATTTCAAAACACCAAAATTTTCTTAAATTTTCAAAATTGGTTAAAAATTTGGTTGACAAGTACATAAAAATCTATATAATACGCAAGCAAGCCAACCAACAATGGCAATAATTTTATACGCAGTGGTAGTTCAGTTGGTTAGAATACCGGCCTGTCACGCCGGGGGTCGCGGGTTCGAGTCCCGTCCGCTGCGCCATTACACAAAAACCCCAAATCTTTCTAGGTTTGGGGTTTTTATTTTATTGATCAATGTTGTTTATCAAAATATTATTTATCAAAATATTGTTTATCAATTATCAATGAGTTGTAGTATGACTTATATTCGCCAAGTGATTATGATATTGTTTGCCATTGTGGTGCTATTAGCCTTGCAATACCAATATTGGTTTGGTACAAATGGCCATCGTGATTTGACGTTGTTAAACAAACAAATCGCCGAGCAGCAATATGTCAATGACGAACAGCAAAAAGCCAATAAAGTACTGTTGGCTGATGTCAAAGATCTAAAAAATGGGCTGGAGGCGGTCGAAGAGCACGCAAGAGTGGATTTGGGTTTGATAAAATCGGGTGAAACCTTTGTGCAAATGTCTACAGTGATTGGTGAGTTTGACACACAAGATCATCACCTTGTTGATTCGCCTAACTTTCAAAACAATCAGCAACCAAAACCGCCAAAAAACGATGAAAACGCTATCAAACCATAAATTTTAACTTAATTAACGATTTATTTATGATGCAAAATATCGCCAAAAAAAATATTATCCATACCATCGTGGTAGCAGCGGGGGCAGGCAAGCGTTTTGGTGCAAACATTCCCAAACAATATTGCCAAATTCATGGTAAAACTGTGCTGGAGCATACTGTGTCTGCGCTTAGTCAAGTATCGGTGATTGACAGTTGTTATTTGGTGGTGGCTGCTGATGACGGTTGGGCAAAATCGCTAAATTTTGAGTTGCCAATACATTGGGTTGTGGGCGGTGCAGAAAGAATGCATTCAGTATATCATGGCGTGTGTGCTGTGGCTAAAGACGTGCAAAATGCAACCATTGACTTGCAGTCGCATTGGGTGTTGATACATGATGCAGGCAGACCGTGCGTCAATCCAAAAGATATTGAAAATTTAATTCATACTGTTTGTGATAAAAATTATCAATCTGGTGGATTGTTGGCAACTCCAATAAAAGATACGGTGAAACAACACAGGCTTGTGCAAAATTTTCAAAATCAATGCTTGGTTAGTGAAAAAACCCTTGATAGAAGTGTATTATGGCTTGCCCAAACGCCACAGCTTTTTCCGTTAACGGATTTGTATGCGTTTTTGACAAGGGCGATCGAGGACAGCATTGCCTTTACCGATGAGGCAAGTTTGTTTGAGTATTTTGGCAAAAAACCGCTGTTGGTTGCAGGCAGTCAACAAAACATCAAATTGACTTTTGCTGAAGATTTGCAATTTGCCGAGGTTTTTTTAAGCAAAAATTTTTGCAAAAACAGTTTTGTTGGTTAAATTTTTGTGTTATGATATGTACTATTAAACTAGTACATTGAAATATCGCATTTCAATCTAACATGAACAAAACAACCATACTGTTTTTGGAGAGATTTGATGAAAGTTTTATCAGTTTTGCATTTTGGTGCGTTGTCTGCATTGATGGGGTTAACCGCTTGTTCTAATACAAACAACAATGCACAAAACACCGCCGAACCTGCTACCGTCGCCAGTCAAGCGGACCAAACTGCCCCCACAAAACCTGCCAAAACCGTGGCAATTACAGCGATTGTAGAGCACCCATCGTTAGATGCCATTCGCCAAGGCGTGATTGATGAAATTGAAGCCCAAGGCTATGAACAAGGCAAAAATCTGACTGTAAATTTTCAGTCAGCACAAGGCAGTACGGCTATTGTTGGACAAATTTCTAAACAATTTGTGGCAGATAACCCTGATGTGATTGTGGCATTATCCACACCATCGGCTCAGTCTATGGCAGCGGCCAGTAAAGACATTCCGATTGTGTATACCGCCGTTTCTAATCCTATTGCAGCCAAACTCATTGACAGCAACAATCAACCAACACAAGCCAATATTACAGGGCTTTCCAGTCAATTACCGTTAGCACCACAGCTTGATTTTATGCAACAAATTATGCCAAATGTTAACGCAATTGGTTATGTGTACAGTGCAGGCGAGATGAATTCGGTGTCGCTAAAAAACGATTTGAATGCAGAATTGCCAAAACGTGGGCTAAAATTGGTAGAAATTCCAACCAACCGCCCCAATGAAATTGCAATGGCAACCAAAGCCTTAGATGGTAAAGCCCAAATGATTTACACATCTTTAGACAACAATGTTGCATCGGCTATGGAATCTATGGTTGAGTCGGCAAATACTTTAAAATTACCGATCATTGCTTCAGATGAATTTAGTGTGCGTCGTGGGGCGGCAGCTGCTCTTGGAGTGAATGATTATGATTTTGGACGGGCAACTGGCAAAATGGTGGTAAAAATCCTTGACGGTACGCCTGTTAACCAAGTTGCCCCTGCGGTGATGAATGAGTTGACGTTGTATGTCAGTCCAAAACATGCACAATTACAAGGTTTAACCTTTCCTGATTCGGTATTGCAAAAAGCACTAAACGTCGATACCACGCCTGCATTAACTTATGGCAAAGCAAAATAGATTTATGGGCTATTATGGATAAATTTCAACGATTGTGCCGATGTTAACTTTGGCAAAAACTGTCATAATATCAGCATTGCGCATTCGCACACAGCCGTGCGATCTTGGTATGCCCATCGGTTCGCTATCTGGTGTGCCATGAATGTAAATATAGCGCGAACGGCTATCACAGTTGCCAAGGGCGTTTTCGCCTTGGTTAATGCTTGGTTCACAGCCATCTAGCCACAAAATCCGTGTCAAAATCCAGTCTCTATCAACAAATTGACAAGCCAAGGCAGTGTTATAAATCTCACCTGTAAATTGACGAGCGACAAACACGCTATTTGGAGGTAGGTTTTCACCAAATTTTGCACAAATTTGGTGTTTGCCAAGCGGTGTGCAACCTGAACCATTTTGTTGTCCTGTGCCGTTTTTGCCAGTAGATACGCTAAAAGTTTCAAATTGATGATCGGATAAATGTAAAACAAGCTGTTGTTTGGCAATAAAAATTTGGATCAATGGATAGATTGTCATGTTAATTTTGGCATTTCAAGAGTCCAATAATTTACCAGTGGATAACGGCGTTCTCTGGCAAAGGCTTTATGGCTGATTTTTGTGCCAATGGGTGCTTGACGGCGTTTGTATTCGTTACGATCAACCAAAGTTAACACTTGTTGCACCACATCTTTGTCATAACCTGCCTCGATAATTGCATCAAAACCAAAATCTTTGTCAATGTATAATTCTAAAATTTTGTCTAATTGATCATAATCGTCTAAAATATGCACATTTTGTAATTCTGGGCGATGAACCAGTTGTTCAAGAATGACAGGCGTATCCTCTAAGCGATTGCGATAGTTGGCTAGGGCGTAAACTTGAGTTTTGTAAACGTCTTTTAATACATCAAAACCGCCTGCCATATCACCGTACAATGTGGTATCACCGACGGCCATTTCGGTTTTATTGCCTGAGGTTAAGACCAATTGTCCAAATTTATTAGACAACGCCATCAGCACCGTGCCTCTGGCGCGCGATTCTAGGTTAATTTCGGTAATATCAATTGGTGTGTGGTTAAACAGTGGATCAAGGGTATGACGCAGCCCATCTATGATTGAATGAATGGGACAAATGGTAAACGATACATTTAGGCGTTGGGCTTGATATTGGGCGTTATTGACGCAGGCAGGCTGTGTGTGTTGGCTTGGCAGACTCACTGCATACACTTTGTCTGATCCGAGTGCATCTACGGCAATACACAATGTCAAAGCAGAATCCAGCCCACCTGATAAACCGATTAACACACTTTTAAAACCCGAATGTTGCACATAATCACGCAACCCTACCACCAAGGCTTGATAAGTTTCAGCAATTTGTCCTAACGCCAACGGTGCTTTACGTTGTTGTGAAAGTATTGGCTTGTTGTTATCACCCATACGAATCGATGCGTATAAGGTATGTGTTAAAAAACGAGGGGCTTCATGCACCACATTGCCAGTATCATCTACCACCATGGAACCGCCGTCAAATACCAAATCATCTTGTCCGCCCACGCTGTTGGCATACACAATGGGTAATTTATGTTCTCCGGCACGTTGTTTTAATAGGGCTTTACGCTGTTCTTGTTTGTGTTGTTCAAACGGCGATGCATTGATACACACTATCAAATCCGCCCCTTTTTCTTTAAGCAATTTGATCGGTTGTTCTTGCCACAAATCTTCACAAATTAATAAGCCAATTGTTAAGCCTTGATAATCAAACAATACTTGATTTTGACCTGTGCTAAAATATCGCCGTTCATCAAACACCCCATAATTTGGCAAATGTTGCTTGTGATAAAAGGCTTTTTGGCGGCCATTGTGTATCACTGCAACCGAATTAAACGTACCATACTGATCAATGTGTGGATAGCCGACCAACATCACGATGTCTTTGACGCTAAACAGCAGTTCAAATGCCAATTTTATCCGGCTAGCAAGACTTGGGCGTAATAGCAAATCTTCAGGCGGATAACCAAGCAATGCAAGCTCAGGAAAAATGATTAAATTTGCCCCTTTTTTATGGGCTAAATTTGCCAATGTTACCATTTTTTTTGCATTGTTGATGACATCACCTACCATAAATTTTTCTTGGGCAATGGCGATTCTTAATCCAATGTCAAAATTGTCCTGATTTTTGATATCAGGGTTTAAGGTGGGATCGCTTGTGGCTTGTTCGTTGTTCATTGTCGTTGACATGATTATTGTTCCTTGTGTATTTAATTGTAACTGTTTAGTAAAAATTAAAAAATAATAATAATATGGTTTTTTAAAATACTTGTTTGCCAAAAATACTTGTTTGCCAAAACATTTTTACCAAAACATTGTGCTAAATCTGGCATTCTATTATAAAGAAATTGCCATGTATAGCAACAAATAAAGATATACTCTCGGGTAATTTTCACGATTTTTGATAAAATTTTACAAAAACACTCAAAAGTTTGCTTGATTTTTTGGTTAATCATTGATTTAATACGGTTTTATTGAATTAATCATTGAGTTAATAACTGTTGAAATGTTATGTTTTCGTTTATTTTTGTGATGTTTGTTGTTGTGGCGTGTAGTTGGGTTGCGATGAAATTTATGTATCCGCGTCCACCAAAAGGTTATTATATGCCAAAAGCAGGGGATAATTTGACCTTAAGAAATTGTGATTTTTGTCAACACAGTTTGGCTGAATGGCGAGGGATTGTGGATAAAGAGCGTTTTTTTTGCAATCAAGAGCACCAGGCGGATTTTTATGCAGGTAAAACTTACCAAGCATCGCAACCATGATTTAGCGACCATGATTTTTAATCAAAACTAAAGCATTCTCAATAAAAAATCAATAAAAATAAGTTTTTGCCTTGAATAATCAATTTTTAACCTTATTATTAAATTTATGTTATTAAATTTGGGTTATTAAGTTTAAACATGGGGCTTTTAAGCCCTTTTTATCTATTTTTTACTTTTATCTATTTTTATAGGAAAACAAGCGATGACAACGATTGCAAACAACAGCGTGGTATATTTTAACTACACCTTAAAAGATGATGAGGGCAATGTACTTGATCAATCACAAGGTCAGCCTTTGGCGTATTTACACGGTTTTCAAAATATTATTCCAGGGCTTGAAAGCCAGCTTGAGGGCAAAACGGTTGGTGATAAATTTACCGCAAGTGTTGCTCCTGCGGATGCGTATGGTGAGTTTGAAGACAGTGCAGTGCAAGAAGTGCCTCGTGAAAATTTTCAAGGTGTTGACAACATTGAAGCAGGCATGCAGTTTCAGTCGCAAACTGAAGACGGACAAGTTATGTTGGTAACGGTGCGTGATGTTCAAGACAATGTGGTAATTGTCGATGCAAATCACCCATTGGCAGGCAAGACGCTACATTTTGATGTGGAAGTGGTAGAAGTGCGTGAAGCAACGGACGAAGAGCTAAAACACGGTCATGTGCATGGTGTTGGCGGACATCATCATTAATTTGATTGATAAAATTTTGTTATTGAAAAAAGAACGTTTTGCGTTCTTTTTTTGTGTTTACGATCTGTTGTTTACGATCGATTTAAGATTAAAAGCGTGCTATGGTATTTTGGGGTAAAAATGCTATAATGACACGTTTTTTTTATTTCATTTTGACAAAGTTTAATTTTGACAAAGATTGCCATGAATCAATTACAAAGCCAAATCAACACAAGACGCACTTTTGCTATTATCAGCCACCCTGATGCTGGTAAAACCACCATGACTGAAAAACTGCTGCTGTGGGGGCAGGTTATTCAAAAAGCAGGCGAGGTCAAATCACGCAAAACTGACAAACATGCCACCTCAGATTGGATGAGTATGGAGCAGGAGCGTGGTATTTCTATCACCACTTCAGTTATGCAATTTCCGTATGCCAATTGTATGGTAAATTTACTTGATACCCCAGGGCATGCTGATTTTAGTGAAGATACTTACCGCACGCTTACGGCGGTAGACAGTGCACTCATGGTAATTGACGGTGCTAAAGGGGTAGAGGAGCGGACGATTAAACTTATGGAAGTGTGTCGCATGCGTGATACGCCGATTATTTCGTTTGTCAATAAACTTGACCGCGAAATTCAAGATCCGTTGGCTTTGCTTGACGAAATTGAAAATGTACTAAAAATCAAATGTATACCGTTTAGTTGGCCAATTGGTATGGGGCAAGATTTTGTTGGTGTGTACAATCTATTAGACAACAAAACTTATTTTTACCAAAAAGGGCATGGTGGTGAAATTGTTGAAATTGAAAGCCGAGATGGTTACGATTATCCTGATGTGCGTGCTAAAATTGGTGATTTGGCGTTTAAACAGTTTGAAGAAAGTCTAGAGCTTGTGCAAATGGCTCATGAAGATTGGGATAAAAATGAATTTTTAAACGGTATGCAAACGCCTGTGCTGTTTGGTACGGCACTTGGCAATTTTGGGGTAAATATGATTTTGGATACCTTGGTTGCATACGCACCTGCACCAAAAGATCACGAAGCACTAGAGCGCGTGGTTTTGGCAAATGAGCCAAATTTTACAGGTTTTGTGTTTAAAATCCAAGCCAACATGGATCCAAAACACCGCGATCGCATTGCTTTTATGCGTGTGTGTTCTGGCAAATACGAGCGTGGCATGAAAATGAATCATGTGCGTATTGGCAAAGAGGTGCGTGTGTCAGATGCGTTAACTTTTTTGGCAGGCGATCGCGAAGCCTTAGAAGAAGCTTATGCAGGTGATATTATCGGTTTGCACAATCATGGTACGATTCAAATTGGCGATAGTTTTACCAGTGGCGAGGTGTTGAATTTTACTGGCATTCCGCATTTTGCTCCTGAATTGTTTCGTCGCGTGGTGCTAAAAGATCCGCTAAAATCCAAACAATTGCAAAAAGGCTTGCAACAGTTGTCAGAAGAAGGCGCAACACAAGTTTTTATGCCACAGATTAACAATGATTTGATTTTAGGGGCGGTGGGTGTTTTGCAATTTGAAGTGGTTGCGCATCGTTTGCTTGAGGAATATAAAGTGCAATGTGCGTTTGAACCTGTGTCTATTGCAACGGTGCGTTGGGTGCGTTGTGATGATAAAGCGGTGTTTGAAAAATTTAAGAAAAAAGCCTACGACCAACTGTCAGTAGACGGCGGTGGCTATCTTACTTATCTTGCACCAAGCCGTGTCAATCTACAGCTTATGCAGGATCGCTATCCTGAAATTGAGTTTAGCAGCACACGAGAGCATTGATTGACAACCGATATAACTTATACTATAATCAAGTGTTACTAAATTATATAATAAACATATCTTAATAGTAAGCCTTGGTTAAGGTTACAAAGGTTAAGGTTACAAAGTTGCACTAAAATGAAAAAAACCATACTCTTAAAATTCACCATTGTTGCTGTTTTGCTATTGATTCCGCATCGCAGCAGTCGTAAACCTGATCGATCTTTACCAAACCAAACACCACCCAAACAAAATCCAAAAAACCGCTAAATTTTGTGTTTGGTTGACAGTTGGCGTGGTGATTGTGGGGCGTGGTGATTGTGGTTGGTGTAATGATTGTTATTGGCATAATTTTCGCTTATAATAAGCGGTTATCTCTTTTTTAATTGCAAACATATTTTAATTTCAAAAATAACGGAACAAACAGTCATGACAATTGATTACAAAGATACCTTAAACCTTGCTGATACACCTTTTCCCATGCGCGGTGATTTGGCAAAACGTGAGCCTGTTTGGCTTGCTGATTGGCAAAAAAATGACGTATACGCACAAATCCGTCGTGCGCGTAAAGGGGCAAAAAAATACATTTTGCACGATGGCCCACCGTATGCCAATGGGCAAATCCATCTTGGGCATGTGGTTAACAAAGTCTTAAAAGATATTATTGTTAAATATAAAACGCTTGATGGTTTTGACGCACCTTATATTCCTGGGTGGGATTGTCATGGCTTACCCATTGAACAAAAAGTGGAGAGCAAAGTTGGCAAAGTGGGGCAAAAGGTTGGTGCCACTGAATTTCGCAAACTGTGCCGAGAGTACGCCAAAAGCCAAATTGCACTACAAATGGCGGATTTTAAGCGTTTGGGCGTGCTTGGTGATTGGGATAATCCTTATTTGACCATGAATTTTGCAACAGAAGCCAATATTGTCAGGGCGTTGGGTAAGATTTATGACAACGGCTATGTGGTGCGTGGGTTAAAGCCGGTCAATTGGTGTTTGGATTGTGGTTCGGCATTGGCAGAAGCGGAAGTGGAATACGAAGATAAAAAATCAGACGCCATTTATGTGGGGTTTGATTTGGTTAATCCGCAAGCGTTTGCTTTTCTTAAAACCACCGATACAAAAACCGCCACCATTCAAGCGGTGATTTGGACAACCACACCTTGGACCTTACCTGCCAACCAAGCCATCAGTGTACACGCTGAATTAACTTATGCTTTAATCAAAGCTGATGTTTGTGAAACTGGCGATTGTGAAAAACTGTTTATCGTAGCTTATGATTTGGTAGAAGCGTTCGCCAAAGCCGTACAATTAGATAATGTGCAGATTGTGGCAAGTTTTAAAGGCAGTGAGTTGGTTGGTTTAAAGGCTACTCACCCTTTGATCACAAGTCGCCAAGTGCCTTTTATCACAGGCGAACATGTAACCGCCGAAAGCGGTACTGGTTTGGTGCATACTGCTCCTGCCCACGGTGTCGACGATTATAATGTCGGGCGAGCCAACAATTTACCCACCGAAAACCCCGTTGGGGGCAACGGCGTGTATTTAGATGAAGCTGAAGTGTTTGTTGGCGAACACATTTATAAAGCCCAGCCTAAGATTATTGAAGCGTTAAAACAATCAGGGCATTTACTTAGACACGATGCGATTATCCACAGCTATCCGCATTGCTGGCGACACAAAACGCCGATTATTTTTAGAGCCACACCGCAGTGGTTTATAAGCATGGAAAACAGCACGCAAAACAGCGTGGAAAATAAGGGCTTGCGTGAACAAGCGTTAACTGACATTCCAAAGGTAATTTGGACGCCCGCTTGGGGACAAAATCGCATCGAGGCTATGGTAAGCGGTCGTCCTGATTGGTGCATTTCGCGTCAACGCACTTGGGGCGT
Organism: Moraxella macacae 0408225; assembly: GCF_000320365.1. Lineage (GTDB taxonomy): Bacteria > Pseudomonadota > Gammaproteobacteria > Pseudomonadales > Moraxellaceae > Faucicola > Faucicola macacae. The sequence continues at coordinate 164,719 of NZ_ANIN01000001.1, read as the reverse complement.
GCCAATTCCGTTTTTTATCCATAAAGACACAGGCGGTTTGCACCCTGATACGCTAAATTTAATTGAACAAGTGGCACAAAAAATTGAACAAGGTGGCATTGAGGCTTGGTTTGATACGCCGATTGAAGAATTTTTAACCGATGATGATTGTCAACAGTATGTTAAATCCACAGATACGCTGGACGTGTGGTTTGATTCAGGATCTACCAATTTTACCGTGTTGGGTAAGATTGATGGTTTAAATCACCCTGCCGATTTGTATTTAGAGGGCAGCGATCAACATCGTGGTTGGTTTCAGTCATCTCTTTTGATAAGCGAGGCAATTTATCACCGCCCTCCGTTTAAACAAGTGCTTACTCATGGTTTTACCGTAGATGCTAAGGGTTATAAATTATCCAAATCCAAAGGCAATACCAAAGGTTTTGAACCTGCGGATATTGCCAATAAAATGGGCGTGGATATTTTGCGCTTATGGGTGGGATCGTCTGATTATCGCTATGAGATGGCGGTGTCAAAAGAAGGTTTTGATCGAACCACCGACATGTATCGACGCATTCGCAATACGGTGCGGTTTTTGCTTGCCAATACCGATGATTTTGATCCAAAGGTAAACTTGGTGCACGCCGATGATCTCATTAGCCTTGATAAATACATTGTGCAAAAAGCCATTGATTTACAAGAAAAAATCCGTGATAGTTACACAAATATGGATTTTCATGCAGTTTGTCAATTAATTACCCATTTTTGCTCGCAAGATTTGGGCGGATTTTACCTTGACATTATCAAAGATCGTCAATACACCACCTTAAAAAACGGCCACCCAAGACGTTCAGCTCAAACTGCGATTTATCATATTGCCCAGGCTTTATTGCGTTGGATTGCTCCGATTTTATCGTTTACCGCTCAAGAAGCGTGGCAGGTATTAAAAGGCACGGACGGCTATGTGTTTACCCAAGAATGGTATCAATTTCCAACGGTGAATTTAGGCGATATCAGCACAGACGATTGGCAAGTTATTTTGGATATAAAAGACACGGTGAATAAAAAACTGGATATTGCTCGCAATGAGGGGCTGGTGAATAGCAGTTTGTCTGCAAGTGTAACCATTAAAACCGCCGATCGTGTTTATAATACTTTAGCCAAATTAAAAGATGAATTAAAATTTGTATTTATCACCAGTCAAGTTGTGTTGGTGAATGAACAAACAGGCGTATCCCAAGAAATTAAACGCCCAGACAGACAAAGTGGCCAATTAGAAGCATTTGTGTATCATGATTTAGATGTTGTGGTTAAACCTGCCGATGGCATAAAATGCGTGCGTTGTTGGCATATCAGTGATTTGGTTGGAAGTGATGAGCAGCACCCTAAGCTATGCCCTCGTTGTGTGATAAACTTGCCAAATGGACAAGGTGAGATCCGTCGTTATGCTTAATCACACGCCCAATCTTTCTGACAAGCAAAACGCCACACAACTGCTTAGAGCAAACGGTATAAAAACCGCGGTTGTGTGGTATGCACTGGCGGTTTTGGTGATTATTTTTGACCAAAGCAGCAAGATTTATTTTGAAAATCGGTTTGATTTGTACGAAAGTGTCTCTGTGATTGATCCTGTGCTAAACTGGACATTGGCGTATAATTATGGAGCGGCGTTTAGTTTTTTGGCCGATCAAGGCGGTTGGCAAAAGTGGTTTTTTGCTGGACTTGCATCGTTGGTTTCATTGGGTATTGCGTATTATTTAACCAAAATTCCAAAACACGCCAAAACGCTCGCCTTAGGTTTAGGCTTGGTGCTTGGCGGAGCGGTTGGCAATCTGATTGACAGAATTTCTTACGGTTATGTGATTGATTTTATTCATGTGCATTATGCAGATGTGTGGGATTATCCGATTTTTAACATTGCTGATATCGGTGTGTGTGTTGGTGTGGTATTGATTTTATTTGACTCGGTGTTTTTGGAAAGTAAGCGTTTAAATTTGGTTGATTCTTAAGGAAAAACAATGACAAAATTAACGGCAAAATCTGATATTGAATTGCCATCACAATTGGGTGAGATTAAAATTGCCAATCATCTGCCTTTTGTGTTATTTGGTGGTATGAATGTGTTAGAAAGCAAGGATTTGGCTTTTGAAATTGCCGAAAGTTATATTGATGTTTGCAAGCGTTTAAATATTGGCTATGTGTTTAAAGCAAGTTTTGACAAGGCCAATCGTTCCAGTTTAAGCTCGTTTCGTGGCCCTGGTCTTGAAAAAGGCATGCAGTGGCTTGCTGAAATTAAAGCCAAATTTGGCATACCGATTCTTACCGATGTGCATGAACCTTACCAAGCTAGACTTGTGGCACAAGTAGCAGATGTTATCCAATTGCCCGCTTTTTTAAGCCGTCAAACTGATTTGGTTCAAGCGATCGCAACAACCCAAGCAATTATTAACATCAAAAAAGCCCAATTTTTAGCCCCGCACGAGATGAAACATATTGTCAATAAATGCCTAGAAGCAGGCAATGATAAAGTGATTTTGTGCGAACGTGGTACGGCGTTTGGTTATAATAATTTGGTGGTGGATATGCTGGGTTTTGATGTCATGAAACAGATGCAAATCCCTGTATTTTTTGATGTAACCCACAGTTTACAAACACCGGGCGGACGGGCGGACAGTGCAGGAGGGCGACGCGAACAGATCGCAACGCTTGCTCGAGCGGGCATAGCAACGGGTATTGCTGGGATTTTTTTAGAAGCCCACCCAAACCCTGATGCAGCCAAATGCGACGGCCCGTGTGCTTTGCGTTTATCACAACTTGAGGCGTTTTTAACTCAACTAAAACAGATCGATGATTTGGTAAAAGGCTTTTCGGTTTTAGACACGCACTAGCCCAATTAATCCAATTGGCTAAATCCAATTAGGTATGCCACTATGAAAGCGTAATTCACCATCAGGCGTAAGGATTAATTCATTTTCTACACCGCGAAAAAACGCCACACGCTCATCAATTGACTCTGTAGCCAAACTTTGTGCTAAGTATAAATAATCTTCATAATGTCGGCTTTCTGATTTTAACAAATAGCGGTAATAGCGTGCCAATTTTTCATCATCGATCACTTGAGATAAGGCTGCAAACCGCTCGCACGAACGGGCTTCAATATACGCTCCGATAATTAACACATCTATCATTGCTTCAGGTTCATAGGTGCGTTTGTGTTTAAGCATACCGCCTGCATACCGCCCTGCGGATAAATATTGCCAAGGCTGTCCGCGCTCTGTCATAATTTGTAGCACTTGTTCATAATGAAGCATTTCTTCGCGGATCAGTTGGGCTAATTTGCGCTGTAATTCGTCATGTTCGGCGTTTTGATAACGAAAAATCAAATTCATCGCCGTTCCGCCTGCTTTTTTCTCACAATTGGCATGATCTTGGATAATAATTGGCAAATTTTTTACCGCTGCATCGAGCCACTTTTTGGGGGTTTTACAACCCAAAAAAGCCAAAATATGCGAAATATCCACGGTTTTTGCTGGATTGGACGTGTTGTCATCGGTGCAAGTTGCGTTTGAAGCAAGTGGGTTTACAGAAAGTTGGTTTGTAGAAACTGGCATTTTTTGTCTTTTGTTTTTCTTTTGGTGAAATATTTTGATGGTTAAAAGTTTAGTTAATGGTTAAAAGTTTAGGGGATTGTTAAATTGTCAAATCGTTAAAAGCATTATACCAAGTTTTTTACCAAAAGACTCTTTGTCTTTATTATTTATTAAAAAAATAGCTTGTATTTCTTTATTTTTATAATTTATATTAGTATAATCAAAGTGTTGTTTGAGTAGTTTTTATTTTGTCAACGGATTTTAATTTTCACTATTTATATAGGATAAGGATTTATTATGAATCGCATTCAAAAAGGCAGTCTTGCTATTGATCATAAACTGTATGATTTTATTGCCAACGAGGTTATGCCTGTTGTTGGTCTTGACAACGAACAATATTGGCAAGATTTTGAACGTATCGTCAAAAAATACACCCCAATCAATCGTGAATTGTTGGCAAAACGCGACGAAATCCAAGCCAAAATTGATGAATGGCATGCCAAAAACCCCACAAAAGACGGTCAATTTGACAAAAAAGCCTATACGCAATTTTTACAAGATTTGGGCTATATCGTGCCTGTTGGTGATGATTTTAGCATTACCACTGAAAATGTAGATGATGAAATTGCAACCATTGCAGGGCCACAACTGGTTGTGCCTGTGCGTAATGCCCGCTATGCACTAAACGCGGCCAATGCTCGTTGGGGCAGTTTATACGATGCGTTATACGGTACAGATGTGATTGATGAAACCGATGGTGCCGAAAAAGGCAACAGCTATAATCCAAAACGTGGTGCAAAAGTCATCGATTTTGCCAAACAATTTTTAACCAACAATTTTGCTTTGTTGGATGCCAATTACAGTCAAGTAACTGGTTTTGCGGTTGACAATGGACAATTGATGGTTAACATTGGCGAAAAAACCACCAAGCTACAAAATCCAGAAAAATTTGTAGGTTTTGTCGGTGATACAGCCAATCCAAGTGCAATTTTGTTAAAAAACAATGGCTTACATGTCGAAATTCAAATTGACAAAAATAGCCCCATTGGCAAAGATGATCCTGCTGGGATAAAAGATGTGTTGCTTGAGGCGGCGGTTACCACCATTCAAGATTGTGAAGATTCAGTTGCAGCGGTAGATGCTGGAGAAAAAACTGAAGTGTATCGCAATTGGTTTGGTTTGATGAAGGGTGATTTAACCGATACGTTTGTCAAAAATGGCAAAACCATGACACGCACCATGAATTCAGATCGTGAATACACCGCCCCTGATGGCAAAACTTTAACCTTGCATGGGCGTTCGGTTATGTTGCTGCGCAATGTGGGGCATTTGATGACCAATCCTGCGATTTTGGTTGATGGTGAAGAGATATTTGAGGGCATAATGGATACCTTGATGACGGCATTGTGTAGTTTGCCTGATTTATTAAATAAAAATAGCTTAAAAAATTCACGCACAGGCTCAATGTATATTGTCAAACCAAAAATGCACGGCCCTGATGAAGTGGCGTTTACCGTGGCGTTATTTGGTGATGTAGAACAGGCGTTAAATTTACCAAACAACACGCTTAAAGTTGGCATTATGGACGAAGAGCGTCGCACCACGGTGAATCTCAAAGAGTGTATTCGTAAAGCCAAAGAACGCACGATTTTTATTAACACAGGCTTTATGGACAGAACCGGCGATGAAATGCACACCAGTATGCAAGCAGGGGCGTTTGTACGCAAAAATGACATGAAGCACGAAGATTGGCTAAATGCTTATGAACGTTGGAATGTAGATGTTGGCGTTGCATGTGGCTTGCGTGGCAAAGCCCAAATTGGCAAAGGCATGTGGGCAAAACCCGATAGTATGAAAGAAATGCTCGCCACCAAATCCAATCACCCAAAATCAGGGGCAACTTGTGCGTGGGTGCCATCTCCAACTGGGGCGACCTTGCACGCCATTCATTATCACGAAACCGATGTTATGGACGTATTGGACAGCATAAAAACGCGTACCCCGGCAACACTGGACGATTTGTTAAGCATTCCATTGGCAACAACCACTGATTGGACGCAAGATGAAAAAACCAAAGAGCTTGAAAACAATTGTCAAGGCATTTTAGGTTATGTGGTGCGTTGGGTGGATCAAGGCATTGGCTGTTCTAAAGTGCCAGATATTGACAATGTTGGCCTGATGGAGGATCGTGCCACGTTACGCATTTCAAGCCAACACGTTGCCAACTGGCTTGAACATGGTGTGGTTAGCCGTGAGCAGGTTTTAGATGTGTTAAAACGCATGGCAAAAATCGTCGATGCTCAAAATGCCGATGATCCCAATTACACACGCATGTCAGACAGTTGCGATACCCTTGCATTTAACTGTGCGTGCGATTTGATTTTTCAAGGGGCAAAACAACCAAGCGGTTACACCGAGCCACTGCTGCACAAAGCTCGCTTAGATTTAAAATCCCGTCTTTAAGCCGATGTTTAACTTTGGCGGTTAAAAACCAACTGTTAAAACCAAAAAATGGGCGTTTAATCCGTCCATTTTTTTTGGTAAAAATTCATATTTTTGCCAACAGTTTTTTACAGTTTTTGGCTTTTTTTAAAAATTTAGCAAATATTTGCAAAAAAGTGTTGCAAATTATTTCAAAATTGGTATGCTATATCTCAAAAAGTAATGTTTTGGCAAACATTGTTTGGGATTAGGTAACTTTTTTTGCATTGATGTGAAAATCTGCTGCTAAAATAACTAAAATAAGTCTTATATCACTTGATTTTTGCCAAAATGTTGTTATACTGTTATTGCTAATTGATTAATTTATCTTGCTAATCACCACGCTAAAAAGATAGCTAAAAAAAGATAAGCTAAAAATTAGGAATGTAAACCAAAGATAGGGCGTGCGATACCTGCCCAAATCCTAAAAAATGTTTTTTGTTAAAGTGGAGAATTCCCATGAAAAAATTACTTTTAGCGACAGCTGTAGCTGCTCTATCAGTATCTGCACAAGCTGCACCACAAGTATATGGTAAGGTGTTTTTAACCGTTGACTCTGATGTTATTGGCGAAACCAAAACAACAACCACAACTGAAACTTATACTGCTACTAATAACGCCAAACCTACCGTAAAAGTTACTACAGCTAAAACCAAAGCTGCTCGTACACCTTCATTAAATTCACGAGCTTCACGCATCGGTTTTAAAGGTTCAGAAGCCTTAACTGACAATACCGATGTGGTGTATAAATTAGAATACCGTTTGGAAGCTGACTCTGCTGGCGGTCGTAATTTTGAATCGCGCGACACTTACCTAGGTTTGGCAAACAAACAATACGGTACAGTCATGGCAGGTCGTTTAACGGCAATTGATGGCATGGTGGATTACGCCAATGTTGCAAAGGGTCCGTTTGATGGCGTTGGTGCTTCATTTGATGCCCCACGTGTTAATGATGCATTTGCCTATGTATCACCAAACTACAGTGGTTTAAGCGTTCTTGCTATGTATGGTACAGTTCAAAAAGATTGGGGTGTTGCGGCAAAATACGAGCCAAAAGGTCAGCCTTTTAAAGCAGGTGCCAGCTATGTCAAAACTCGTGCTGTAAAAGCTGCACGTGTTAGCGGTTCTTATGATGCAAGTCCAAACATCACTGTAGGTGGCTTGTACCAATTGAGTGATTACAACACCCAAAACAAGGAAAATGCACTTACTGTTAGTGCAGAGTTTGCTACCGAAACACCTTGGAAAGCATACGCTCAGTTAGACATGGCGAAAAATGTTGGTGGTGTAAAAAATAACGAGGGCAAACGTGCTGTAGTTGGTGGTATGTACGAATTTAACAAAGCAACCACAGGACATGTTTATGCAGGTTACTCTAAAGGTAATACAACAAAAGTCAGTGATAAACGTACAAATGGTGCTGGTGATGTAATCACTACTAAAGCAGAATCAACTGGTCTTGGCGTTGGTGCAGGTTTAGAGTATAAATTCTAATCTGATGTTACTAAGTTACCAAGCTACTAAGTTTGGTTTAAAAACCCACATCTTTTGGTGTGGGTTTTTTGTTGGTTAAAATGTCTGGATTAGTTGATTTTGGTTAAGTGCATTTCTATTTTTTTGCCATCGTTGTTTTGGATCACCTTGATGGGTAAATAGTCTAATTTTGGGGCGAGCCAAAAACTGGTTTGGCGCTGTTTGTCATCATGCACCCTATCAATACGGATCACCTCAAAACTGCCTGCAGGGACGTTGATTTTGCTATTTTCGGATTTGGTGAATGTTGCCATTTCGGCTTTGTTGCGTCCGGCGGTTCTGTATTGGCCGCGGAATTTGTTGGCTTTTAAATCTTCGCGGATTTGTACCTCCAGGCTTAAATCATCGTAGGCAATGGTGGGCATGCTGATGGTGCGGTTTTTGTCCTTATAACTACTGGTGTATTGTTTGTTGCTTGGGTCAAAGGTAAGCATTTCGCTGCGTTTTAGCCCTAAGATTTTGTATTGTTTGCTGCTTGTTTTTGGCATGATGGCTCCGTTGGTGTCGCTAAATGTTGCGGATAGATTGGCTGATGCCAGTTTGCCTACGGTCGCGTTGACACTGTAGATCCAGTGATCACCGTCTTGTTTGAGTGTGCGTGTTGCCAGGCCTTGGTATTTGTCTTCGATGTTAACATTATAATTGGCCAAAAACGGCGAAATTGCCCCCATGGCAGAAGAGGTCATAAAAATGGTGCTAAAAGCTATGCTAAAAACTGTGTTAAAAAAAACTGTGTTAAAAAAAACTGTGTTAAAAACCGTGGGTTGAAATTTCATGGTTGTGCCTTTTATTAAAGTTGTTTGTGTATTAAAGTTGTTTGTGATTAAGAGTCTTGTATGAAAATATTTTGTAAAAAATCACAAAAATTTGGCTTTTTTTGCAAAATAAACTTGAACAAATTACCACTTATCCCCATTTTTAGCAAGTAATTTGATAAAGCGTTGAATTTGGATTGCCTTATGTGGCAACCGTGTTTGGCGGTCTGTCAAATTTGTACAACCTAAGTTTTTTGTACAACCTAAGTTTTATTTCGGTTAATTTTTTGAATTTATGGAGTAATTACAATGAAAATCCGTCCGTTACACGATCGCATTGTCGTCCGTCGTTCTGATGAAGAGCAAAAAACTGCAGGAGGCTTACTGCTTGCAGGTAATGCCCAAGAAAAACCTCAACAAGGCGAGGTTATCGCTGTGGGCAACGGTCAGATTACCGAAAATGGGATTCGTGCGTTAGATGTAAAAGTTGGTGATAAAGTATTGTTTGGTCAATATGCAGGACAAACCGTTAAAGTTGACGGTGAAGAATTGCTGATGATGAAAGAAAGCGATGTGCTTGGAGTATTAGAGGCCTAAGCGGTTAAGTAGCTAATAAATAAGCAGTTAATTAAACAGGTAAAATTGAAAAAATTGGAGACATTCTTATGGCAAAAGATGTAAAATTTGGCGTTGATGCACGTTCTAAAATGATTGATGGTGTGAATGTATTGGCAAATGCGGTTAAAGTAACCCTAGGGCCAAAGGGACGCAATGTGGTGATTGACAAATCATTTGGTGCACCAACCATTACCAAAGACGGCGTATCTGTCGCAAAAGAAATTGAACTGGAAGATAAATTTGAAAATATGGGTGCACAATTGGTGCGCGAAGTGGCAAGCAAAACCAACGATGTTGCAGGTGATGGTACAACCACAGCAACCGTTTTGGCACAAGCAATTTTAACCGAGGGTATGAAATCGGTAACCGCAGGCATGAATCCAATGGATCTAAAACGCGGTATTGACAAAGGCGTGCGTGCAGTTGTCAAACAAATCCAAGCCATTTCAACTCCGGCCAATGACAGCAAAGCCATCGCCCAAGTTGGTTCAATTTCAGCCAACTCAGATCAAACCATTGGTGATTTAATTGCTCAAGCGATGGAAAAAGTGGGGCAAGAGGGCGTTATCACGGTTGAAGAAGGTTCAGGTTTTGAAGATACGCTTGAAGTTGTAGAGGGCATGCAGTTTGATCGTGGTTATATCAGCCCTTATTTTGCCAATAAAGCCGATACTTTAACCGCCGAACTTGAAAATCCGATGATTTTGTTGGTGGATAAAAAAATCAGCAACATTCGCGAGCTTATTCCACTGCTAGAAAACGTCATGAAAACCAGTAAACCACTGCTTATCATTGCCGAAGATGTAGAAAATGAAGCATTGGCAACTTTGGTTGTAAACAATATGCGCGGTGGCTTAAAAGTTTGTGCAGTAAAAGCACCAGGTTTTGGTGATCGCCGTAAAGCCATGTTGCAAGACATTGCGATTTTGACAGGGGCAACGGTTGTTTCAGAAGAAGTTGGCATGAGTTTAGAAACCGCTGATTTGTCGGTTTTGGGTACGGCCAAAAAAGTTACCGTTGGTAAAGAAAACACGGTGATTGTAGATGGTGCAGGGCAAAAATTTGACATTGAAGATCGTGTGGCATCTATCCGTCGCCAAGTTGAAGAGTCAACTTCTGACTATGACAAAGAAAAACTACAAGAACGTATTGCAAAATTGGCAGGCGGTGTTGCAGTTATCAAAGTCGGAGCGGCAACTGAAACCGAAATGAAAGAGAAAAAAGATCGCGTAGATGATGCGTTACATGCCACGCGTGCTGCAGTGGAAGAAGGTGTTGTTGCTGGTGGTGGTGTGGCATTGGTACGTGCGTTGTCAGCACTTGACGATGTTAAAGGCGACAATGACGATCAAAACGCAGGTATCAATATCCTACGTCGTGCGATTGAAGCTCCGCTACGCCAAATTGTTACCAATGCAGGCGATGAAGCATCGGTTGTGATCAATGCAGTAAAAGATGGCAAAGGCAACTATGGCTACAATGCTGCTACAGGTGAATACGGTGATATGCTTGAAATGGGTATTCTTGACCCTGCCAAAGTAACGCGTTCAGCATTGGAGCATGCTGCCAGTGTTGCAGGTTTAATGCTAACTACCGAAGCTATGATTACCGATTTACCGACAAAAGATGATGCACCGATGGCCGGTGGCATGGGCGGTATGGGTGGCATGGGCGGTATGATGTAATTTGCCTACCAAATTATTAGCAAGTTAAAAAAATTAAAACTTCCGTCATGTTGTTTGCATGGCGGAAGTTTTTTGTGTGGTTTGATGTTGTTTGATCTTTTACGGTTTATGCCAAAACCGCCCCAACTGGCATGCTATCTGGCAATAATACTACGGTTAATTGTCCGTCTTGTTCTGCGGATAAAATCATGCCTTCAGATACACCAAATTTCATTTTGCGCGGTGCAAGGTTGGTTACACAAATCACGGTTTTTCCTGTCAGATCTGTAGGCTTATAAAATTTAGCAATGCCACTAAACACATTGCGCGGTTTGTCTTCACCCACATCGAGCGTGAATTGAAGCAGTTTATCAGCGCCCTCTACAGTGTTGCAAGCCAAGACTTTGGCAACTTTCATGGTTACTTTGGCAAAATCATCAATACTGATAAATTCGCTTGTGTTTTTGGTGCTGTTTGCTTGTTGTGTGGTTTTGTCTTTTTTGTTGGTTTTATCCGCTAGGCTGTCTTTTGAATCATTAACCATTGAGTTAATTTTGTCTTGCTCCACACGGCTCATCAGTGGGCTAAACGCATTGATGGTATGATCGGTTAGCACGTTATGCCGACTGTCAAAAGTTAAATCATCAATGTTTAAAAACACTTGGGCTTTTTGGGCAAGTTCTGGCAAAACTGGCGCCAAATACACCACCAATTGGCGAAAAATATTCAGTGCAACCGTACACACATCAACAACTTCGTTTTGTTTGCCACTGATTTTGTTTAACGCCCACGGTTTTTTGTCATCAATATACGCATTTGCCTTGTCAGCACAGGTCATAATCAGGCGCATAGCACGACTAAATTCACGATTTTCATAAGCCTCTGCTATTTCATCACCTGCGTTGATAATCTCTGCTATCAGCTGTTTTTCAATCAACTCACCGGCCAGTTTTCCGCCGTTGTTTTTATGTATAAACCCTGCGCAGCGGCTGGCAATATTGACGACTTTACCTACCAAATCTGAATTAACTTTTTGCATAAAATCGTCTAAATCAAGGTTAATATCCTCTACAGTGTTGGATAATTTACTGGCAAAATAATAACGCAAATATTCAGGATTTAAGTGATTGATATAGGTTTCGGCTTTGATAAATGTGCCACGCGACTTACTCATTTTTTCACCATTGACGGTCAAAAATCCGTGGGCATTGATGACGCTTGGTGTGCGATAATCTGTACCATGAAGCATGGCTGGCCAAAATAGAGCGTGAAAATACACAATGTCTTTGCCAATAAAATGATACAATTCTGTTGTGCTGTCTTTGTTAAAATACTCATTAAAATCAAGCCCTTCGCGTTGACAGAGATTTTTAAAACTTGCCATATAGCCAACAGGGGCATCAAGCCATACATAAAAATATTTATCAGACTCATCGGTGTTTGGAATTTTAAAACCAAAATAAGGTGCATCGCGACTGATATCCCAAGGTTTTAAACCCGACTCAAACCATTCGTTTAGTTTATTGGCAATGGAAGTTTGTAAACGTCCTGGTTTTTTGGTGAAGTCTTGCAAAAATTCGCCAAACTGGGGCAAATCAAAAAAGTAATGTTTGGATTCTTTAACAATTGGCGTGGCATTGCTTAGGGTTGAATAGGGATTTTTAAGTTCGGTAGCGTTGTAAGTGCCACTGCACACTTCGCAGTTATCACCGTATTGGTCTTTTGCAGTGCATTTTGGACATTCACCTTTGACAAAACGATCCGCCAAAAATAACCCTTTTTCCGTATCAAACAGTTGTGCTACGTTTTTGGTAAAAATGTAGCCACGTTGGTTTAATTTGTTATAAATTTCTTGGGAAAGTTGTTCATTTTCAGGGCTGTGCGTTGAGTAATAATTGTCAAAATTGATTAAGAAGCTGGCAAAGTCTTTTTCATGCGATGCTTTGACGGCGGCAATTTGTTCTTCTGGGGTAACATTGTTGTCTTTGGCTTTCAACATGATCGCCGTACCGTGGGCATCATCGGCACAGACATATTTGACATCATGTCCAAGGGCTTTCATGGCTCGCACCCAAATGTCGGTTTGGATATATTCTACCAAATGCCCTAAGTGAATCGGGCCATTGGCATAGGGGAGGGCTGAAGTTACTAAAATTTTTCTCACAAAATCACCTTATTTAAGTCAAAAAATTTAAAAAAATAAACAATATAAATAAACAATAAAAGTTAAGCGGTATGATAACCGAAAATCATTTTTTTTGCTAATATTTGCCACAACAAAAAACGACCCTAAAAATTAGAGTCGCTTTTTGTGTTTTTTGTTAAAGGGTTGTGTCAAATAATTGTATCAAATATTAGAATTTGGTATTAGAATTTGGTATTAGAATTTGGTATTAGAATTTGAAGTTAGCACCCACGGTTAACAGTGTTGCACCGCTTCCAGGTTTTGCATATTCAGCTTCTACAGCAATTGCAGGCGTGGCTTGAAAACCAACACCAACACCGTAACCTAATTTTGCACCATCTTTTTTAACTTTAGCTCCTGTGGCTGTTGCTTCAACCTTTGTTTTAGCAATACCAACTTTGCCTTTTGCATAAACAGGTGCTTCACCAAAGTTGTACTTATAAGTACCATACACGCCGTAAGTTTTGGTATCAACCTTGCCTTTTACACTTGCATTGTTGACTGTTGTTGTGTAATCAGCATCACCGCCCATGTACTCTGCTTCTACACCAACGTTTGGATCAAACTGATAACCGCCATACACACCATAAACGGTTGGTTTTTTCGCACCTTTTACACTGGTATTTGCTTGACCTGCTTTAACCCCAACGTATGGTTGCCCTGCACCAAAATCAATTGCATTTGCACCTGTGGCTAAAAAAGCAGTTGCTGAAAGTGCTAATAATGTTTTTTGTAAAGTTTTCATCGTTTTTCTCCGATTTTCCTAAAAAAATTGATAACCCAATTTTAACGGTTTTTGTTTAACTGTTTTTGCGATATCAATTTGTGAATAAAAGTAACGCAAAAGGCTTGTTCTTTTGTTTACCCACCGCTTTATGTGTATAGTAGCAAAAAAATTAAAAAAGTTTGTCATTGTTTGACGGTAAATGCGTTAACTTTTGCAAATAAATTTTTTTGAATGGTTACAATTTTGGCATTTTGCAATTTTTTGTTACGCTTGGGGCAAAATTAATCAACTTTCTTTTACTTTACTTCTTTTGCTGTGAAAGATTTTTTTCGCTGTGAAAGATTTTACCAAATTTGACAAAAAATTTTAAGCAAAACTCTGTTTTTTTAATAAAATTGTGCTAAAATATGGCCGACTAAATAAAAAGGCGTGCTACTGAGAGGCGTGGGGCGACCTTATTTTTTTAACACAAATTTATGCTTTCTAAGTTTTTATACTTGCTGGGTTTTTATGCTTGCTAAGTTTAAGAATAAATTGTTTAAGAATAAATTTGGCTTCTCACATTCAAGGAATAGCTATGCTAACTAATGAACAACGTGCCGAAATCATCGCAAAATTCAAACAATCTGAAAATGACACAGGCTCTCCAGAAGTGCAAGTTGCGTTGTTAACGGCTCGCATTAATGATTTGCAATCACACTTTAAAGAACACAAAGCTGATCATCACAGCCGTCGCGGTCTTATCCGTATGGTAAACTCACGTCGCAGCTTGCTTGACTACTTAAAGCGTAAAGATGTTGAGCGTTACTCAAAATTGATTAATGAGCTTGGCTTGCGTCGTTAATTTGGGTGTTTATTGCGTGTGCATAAAAAACGGTTACTTGAATTGGTAGCCGTTTTTGCGTTTTTTATAGCGATTTTTACCAAAAAACGCTACAATATTAACATTAAAATTTTACCGACATTAAAGGGTAAAAATAAAAAATAAGTTTAATATTAGGGGCTGGCACAGTTTATCCGTTTTTAGTCTTTTTTTATCTTAAGGAAACGTATGTTTAATATCACAACCAAAGAATTTCAATATGGCAATCAACAAGTTACTTTAGAAACAGGTCGCATCGGTCGTCAGGCTAATACAGTCATCGTGCATATGGGCGGTGTGTCTGTATTGGTCGCTGTTGTGGTGAAAGAAGAAGCGCACCCAGAGCAGAACTTTTTTCCATTGACGGTGAATTATCAAGAAAAAATGTATGCTGCAGGCAAAATTCCGGGTGGTTATGGCAAGCGTGAGGGGCGTCCAAGTGAGCTTGAAACCTTGACATCGCGTTTGATTGATCGTCCGATTCGTCCGTTATTTCCTGAAGGGTATTACAACGAAATTCAAGTAACAGCAACCGTGATTTCTTCCGACAAAAAACAAGATGCAGATATTGCAGCTATGATAGGTACATCGGCAGCATTGGCAATTTCACCTGCGCCGTTTCGTGGCCCTATTGGAGCGGCACGTGTTGGTTTTGTCAATGGTGAATATATATTAAATCCAAATTTAGAAGAGCTTAAAAATAGCGATTTGGATTTGGTGGTTGCAGGAACAAAATCCGCTGTATTAATGGTTGAGTCGGAAGCCAAAGAATTGTCAGAAGACCAAATGTTAGGAGCGGTTTTGTACGGGCATCAGCAACAACAAATCGTGATTGATGCGATTAATGAATTTGCCCAAGCGGTGGGGAATTCGAAAGCACAGTTTGTTGCTCCTGTGGTGGATATTGAATTACAAACCGCTTTACAAAATCAATTTAGTGAGGCAATTTCACAAGCCTATACGATTAGTGTAAAACAAGATCGTTATGCTCGCCTTGATGAAATTAAAAATATGGCATTACAGGCGTTGGCAGGCGATGAGACATCTGATGATTATGATGAAAAAGTTACTAAAATCAAAGAGTTGTACGAAACGTTAAAATACCGTACTGTGCGTGATAATATTTTGTCAGGTAAACCGCGTATTGATGGGCGTGATTTACAAACAGTGCGTGCGTTGGATATTGCTGTGGGTGTGTTGCCTTATACGCATGGTTCGGCGTTATTTACGCGTGGCGAAACTCAAGCACTTGTTACCACAACGCTTGGCAATACTCGCGATGTGAATTTGGTAGACAGCTTGGCAGGCACAAAACAAGATCATTTTATGCTTCATTACAATTTTCCAAGCTACTCGGTTGGTGAAACAGGTCGTGATAGTGGGCCAAAACGCCGTGAAATTGGTCATGGTCGTTTGGCTCGCCGTGGCGTACAAGCTATGTTGCCAGAAACTGATCGTTTTCCATATGTGATTCGTGTGGTGTCGGATATTACTGAATCAAATGGTTCATCTTCTATGGCATCGGTTTGTGGAGCAAGCCTTGCTCTGATGGATGCAGGCGTGCCTTTAAAAGCCCCGGTTGCAGGCATTGCGATGGGATTGGTAAAAGAAGGCGAACGTTTTGCAGTGTTGTCAGACATTTTGGGCGATGAAGATCATTTGGGCGATATGGATTTTAAAGTGGCAGGATCGGCAAATGGTGTTACTGCACTACAAATGGACATCAAAATCGAAGGCATTACCCCTGATATCATGGAAAAAGCCTTGCACCAAGCTCACGCTGGGCGTATTCATATTTTAAACGCCATGAACGAGGTTATTGCAACCAGTCGAAAAGAAATTAACGCCCATGCTCCTAATTATGCGGTGATTGACATTGATCCTGACAAAATCCGCGACGTAATCGGTAAAGGCGGTGCGACCATTCGCCAATTAACCGAAGAAACAGGTGCAGTGATTGATATTGATGACAGTGGTACAATCCGTATTTTTGGTGAAAACAAAGCATCGACCAAAGCAGCAATTGCCAAAATTGAAGCCATAACTGCCGAAGTGGAAGTTGGTAAAGTTTATACAGGTAAAGTGGTGCGATTGGCAGAATTTGGTGCGTTTGTGAACTTGTTGCCAAATACCGACGGATTGGTGCATATCTCACAAATTACCGAAACACGCGTGGAAAATGTAACAGATGTGTTAAAAGAAGGCCAAATCGTAAATGTGTTGGTGCAAGACATTGACAATCGTGGACGCATCAAATTAACCATGAGAGGCATCGATCAGCAACAGACCGCTGAATAATGGTTTTAAGATTGATAAAAACCCCAAATGTAGCGTTTGGGGTTTTTCGTGTTTAAGGTTTTGTACAGTTGATTTTGTACAGCCAATTGGACTAAAATACTGAAAAATTTGAGTTTTGATTAAAACTGTTTGGCTAAAGTTAGATAATATTGGTGCAGTGGGATAAGTTTTGCGTATAATTGTTCTAATGTACCATTGTTTGTTACCACATGATCGGCCTGTTGTAAACGCTGCTTGCGCGAAAGTTGATTGTTCATGATGGCTTGGATTTGCTCGGTAGTTTGCTTATCGCGCAAACTGGCACGCAAAATTTGGTTGTGCTCATCGGTATCAATCACCAAGATTTGTTGGCAAAGTTGTTTTAACCCTGTTTTGCCACCCTCCAACAACAAAGGAGCAACCAAAATGCAATAAGCGGTTGTTGCTTGGTCGATTTGTTGTTTTGCCAACGCACGAATCGCAGGGTGCGTGATGTTTTGCAAGGTGATTAATGCATCTGGGTGGGTAAAAATATATTCGCGCAAGGCTTTACGGTTTAGCAAGCCATCTGCTTGAATGACCCATTCACCAAAAGCCTGCACAATTTGTTGCAAGGCTGGACTGTTTTTTTCAACCACTTGCCTGGCTAAAACATCGACATCAATAATATGGATATTTTGTTTGGCAAACCAATTGCTTGCTTGGGTTTTGCCACTGCCAATTCCGCCTGTTAAACCAACGACCAACATCAATCCACCATTTTAACTTGTCATACCGCCCAAATACCACGTTAAAATTGGCTTACCGTATAACAGTGCAACCATACCCGCCATAGCAATGTAAGGACCGAAAGCGAACGGTTTGCTTTCACCTGCACGTTTCATCAAAATAACACCGACAACCGAACCAATAATTGCTGATAAAAAAACGATTAAGGGCAATAAACTTGGACCAAGCCACGCACCAAGAGCGGCCAGTAATTTAAAATCACCGTAGCCCATGCCATGTTTGCCTGTTAAGAGTAAAAAGAGCTTGTAAACAATCCAAAGGCATAAAAAACCAATGACATAACCAAAAATTGCTTGAGTTGGACTGGTAAAGACACCAAAGGCATTGACAAACAAACCAAATCCTGCTAAGGGCAAGGTGATTCTATCGGGTAATAATTGAGTGTCAAAGTCAATGCCTGTTAACGCAAGCAAGCTCCACGTTAAAATTAGACCGGTTGCACCTTGCCAACTGACGCCAAATTGGGCAATCACTAGGACAGATAAAACGGCGGTGATTATTTCTACCAATGGATAGCGCAGACCAATGGGATTGTTACAACTGCTGCATTTACCGCGTAACAATAGCCAACTGATAACAGGAATGTTTTCATACCAACGGATTTTATGGTTGCAAGATGGGCAACGCGAAGGCGGAAAACTTAACGTAATGGGCGTAGGCGACTCAAAATTATCATTGGGGTGCAATAAATATTGGCATTCGCTTTTCCATTGTTGTTCAAGCATAAGTGGTATGCGGTGAATAACCACGTTTAAAAAACTACCGACGCACAAGCCTACAATAGCAACAACAATCATTGCAATTAGCATTGATTGTTGTAATAAATTGATGATATCGTAAATGACAGACATTAACCCACCACAGAACCCATTTGGAAAATCGGTAAGTACATAGCAACAACCAAGCCACCAATGACGATTCCTAAAAACGCCATAATCATTGGTTCCATAAGACTTGTTAAACCATCAACAGCATTATCCACTTCATTTTCATAATATGTTGCAACTTTATCAAGCATTTCTTCTAAACTACCTGCTTCTTCGCCAATGCCCACCATTTGAATGGCCATAGTTGGGAATAAATTGGTAGAACGCATAGCAAATTGCATTTGTTGACCTGTGGCAACGTTTTCTTTAATTTGTTGTGTGGCGTTATAATAAACCACGTTGTTGGTAGCACCTGCTGTAGAATCTAACGCATCAATGAGTGGCACACCTGCTGCAAATGTGGTTGACAATGTGCGAGCAAAACGGGCAATGATGGCTTGATAGGTAATGTTGCCAAAAATAGGCAGTTTTAGAGCCAAGCGATCTAAAAAGTCGCGAAATGCTTTGCTGCGTCTTTTTGCTTCAGAAATACCAATAATTGCACCGGCAATGACAAACAATAAAATCCACCAATTTGTTTTCATCCATTCTGACATTCTGACGACCAATTGGGTAAATGCAGGCAACTCGGCACCAAATGAACTGAATAAATCTGCAAATACAGGCACAACCTTAATTAACAAAATAGCAGTTACAACAAAAGCAACGACAATAACCGCTATTGGATATTTCATAGCTTTTTTGATTTTAGCTTTGAGCATTTCGCTTTTTTCTTTATAAGTGGCGACCCGCTCAAGCATGGTTTCTAACGCACCTGATTGTTCACCTGCTTCTACCAACGAACAGAATAAATCATCAAAATAGCGTGGATGTTTACGCAATGCCGAGGCAAAATTACTCCCTCCTTCGATATCTGCTTTAATTTTTAAAACCAGTTCTTTCATGTTGGGATTTTCTAGGGCATCCGCTACGATTTCAAAAGACTGGGTGAGTGGCACACCTGCTTTCATCATAGTAGCCAACTGACGTACAAAAATTGCAATATCGATCGCCTTGATGGATTTGCCTGCTGAAAACAAGGGCTTGGCTTTTTTGCGAATGCTTTTGACTTGAATGCCTTGTTTGCGCAACTGGGCTCGTGCCAAATCAATATTACGGCTTGTTGCCTCGCCTTTTATTTTTTCACCACGCTTATTGATACCTTCGTAGATAAAATCCTGTAACTGTTCAGTTTTGGCTTTTGCCATGTTGTTATCCTCGGATTGGCGGTATTGTATACCTTTTTATTGTATTGGTTGATAAAAATGCTGGTTAATAAAAATGTTGATTGATAAAAATGCTTGGTTATTCGCTGGTTACGCGGTACATTTCTTGGATACTGGTTAAACCTTGCAACACTTTCATAATCCCTGAACGGCGTAAATCACGAAAACCTTGGGTTAAAGCAACATCTTTAATTTGAATGGCGTTACCATCTTCCATAATAATCCGTGAAATTTCTGGGGTGATTTTTAATACTTCATATACACCAACACGTCCTTTATAGCCCTCGCGACACTCAGAACAGCCTATGGGTTCATAAATCACATTTTCAGGATTATCCAAATCTTCTTCGGTAAAACCAATTTCAAGCAAACTTTGACGCGGAACTTCTGTTGGCTTTTTGCAAACTTTACACAAGCGTCGTGCCAAACGTTGGGCGATTACCAAGTTTACCGAGGTGGCAATGTTAAACGATGCCACGCCCATATTACGCAAACGCGTCAAGGTTTCAGGTGCAGAGTTGGTATGCAGGGTTGACAATACCATGTGGCCTGTTTGGGCGGCTTTAATTGCAATTTCAGCAGTCTCAAGATCACGAATCTCACCAACCATAACAATATCAGGGTCTTGACGTAAGAAGGCTTTTAACGCACTGGCAAACGTTAAGCCCACTTTGTTATTGACGTTAACTTGATTAATCCCCTCAAGGTTAATCTCAACTGGATCCTCGGCGGTAGAAATGTTGGTTTCTACGGTGTTTAAAATGTTTAAACCTGTATACAATGAAACGGTTTTACCAGAACCTGTAGGCCCTGTAATTAATAACATGCCTTGTGGTTTGTCAAGGGCTTCCATAAATAATTTTTTTTGGTCAGGTTCATAACCGAGTGCATCAATTCCAAGCATGGCCGATGATGGATCTAAAATACGCAATACCAGTTTTTCACCAAATAAAGTTGGACATGAGTTAACACGAAAGTCAATTGCACGTTCTTTAGAGATTTTTAGTTTGATACGGCCATCTTGTGGGACGCGGCGTTCTGAAATATCCATTTGTGAAATAACTTTAAGGCGGGCGGCAATTTTACTGGACAATTGCATCGGCGGATTGGCAATTTTTTGTAATACGCCATCAACGCGAAAACGCACTCGATACACTTTTTCATACGGTTCAAAGTGTAAATCCGATGCACCCATGCTAATTGCTTTAATCAGCATGCTATTGACAAATTTTACCACAGGGGCGTCTTCTGTGCCATCAAGCGTGGTTTCGCCACTGTCATCACTGGATTTGTCATCATCACCAAAATCTGTATCAAAATCACCAAAATTGCTCAATGTTGATGCCGAAAACATCTTTTCAATCATGGATTTGATTTTGTTGTGTTCTGCAACAACCGTTTCCACCATAAGACGCGTGCTAAATTTTAACGCATCCAGTGCATCAATGTGTGTCGGATCACTCATTGCAACAAACAGACGATTGCCTCGCTGTAAAATTGGCAAAACATTAAATTCGCGGATAACTTTTTCTTCAACCGCATTTTTAGGAATGTAGTCAGGATTGAGAGCGTCCAAATCAATGAGTGGATCGCCGAACTCGCGAGCAATTAATAAAGCCACGCGATCGGCACTTGCCACTTTAGATTCTACCAAATAGGCAATCAGATTTTTCTTTTCTTGTTGCGACTCGGTAATCGCTTTTTGCATGGCGGCTTCGCTGACGATATTTTCTTGTACCAATCGCAACGCAATACCGCCAAAATTCGGCAATGCAGACATAAACTTTCCACTTAAAATTTTGCTAAATAACTAATTTTACTAAAATAACTATTTTACTAAAATAACTACCGTAACAGTTTACCGCAAATTTACAAAAACACAACAGCTATTTTAACAAAACCCACTAAATTTTTATGCTTGAGATATCACGATAAAATCTATCATGATAACATTCATGATAGCATAGTGGTTTTATTTATTTTAACATAATAATAACCAAATTTACTATGTAGAAACATTAAAAATTTGTTAAAAACACACATTGATTGGCAAAACACAGGGCAAAATCTTGTCCATTTTTTTGCAAAACTGAAGCAAAACCACGCTCCCACGCAGGGATTTTTAACGCTTGGCAGATTTTTTTAAACCGTTCATGATGGGATTTGCCTAAGCGTTGAAAAGATTCACCCGGATTAATATTTCTGGACTGATAAGGGTCTGTGGCGTGATTTGAGTTGTGCCAAAATAACGGCAGGTTTTGGGCTAAAACCGCCAAATAGTTGGCATCTAATCGATACAGGGTTTGTTGATAACGCCGAATTTGAATGCCTTGCCATGCAATGATGGTTTGTTGTTCGCTATTTTTTGTCAAAATAAGTTGATAAATTTGTTCAATGATGTGTTGATTTGGAGCAAAGGGCTTTTTTGCTTTTACCCAATAATGCAATAGCTGAAAAATGCGAGCTTGGCTAAGTTTTTGTAAGTTGTCAATATTTAAGCATTGTTGTTGCATGGTCCAACTGTTTGTTGTTTGGCAAAAAGCCAAATCTTGTTGGTAAATTTCTTGCAAAATTTGTTCGCTTTTGGCCAAATTTTGACAAGTGCGAGCAATATTTTGGCTAACTTTATGAAAGCGTAAGTTTAATATGGGAAAAACTTCATGACGCAGCCAGGCACGTTGATTGTTGGTATTGTCAAAATCTTCGGTGTGGCAAGGTTGGTATTGGTTGGTTGGATCGTCCACATAAGGAATTTGGTGTAAGGCAACAAATTCGCTAATCGTATCACGACTGATTGACAGTAGTGGTCGCCATAGATGTAACGGTTTGGCAAAAGCGTGTTGTGTGCTAAACGTTGACATTCCAAGCAATCCTGTTATCCCTGTTCCTTGACAAAAGTTTGCCAATACAGTCTCGGCTTGATCGTAGGCATGATGGCCAGTTGCGATGATCGCACCGGGCGATGTCAATTGGCAAAAAGCCTGATAGCGAGCATCTCTTGCATTTTGTTCATTGACATGGCTGGGATTTTGCCATATTAAGCGTTTGGTTTGGCAAGGGATTTGGTGCAATTGACAAAATTGTTCTACTTTTGTTTGCCAATCGTCATTGACTGCTTGTAACTGGTGGTTGATGTGAATGACTTTTATGGGCAGTTTTAAGAGATGACAGGCATACAGTAAGCACATAGAATCGCGGCCACCACTGCAAGCGATGTAAATTGACTGGTTGGGTGAAAAATTAGACAAAATGTGTTTATGATAACTTTGCCAAATGGTGTGTAAAATTGGGTGCATGACTTAACTTAAAATTGTATGGTTTTAACGATTTTAACAAAATGATTTGAACAAAACGATTTAACAAAAAACGATTTAACAAAATAAGGGCGTGATTGTGTTAAAATAAGCGTTTAATTATGCCTGATTAATTGGAGCTGTGGAAAATTCATGTTAACCGCCGAAAAAATTGTAGAAAAAAACCATGCAGAAACCAAACTTTTACCGAGTTTTTTTGAAGATTTTGCCAAAAAAATCACCGTTTATCAAGATGATGATATTTGGGTGGTGGATAAACCGCACGGCCTATTGAGTGTAGATGGGCGTGAATTAAAGGTAAGTTTGCAATCGCGTTTGTTAAAAGTTGAACCAAATTTAAAACTCATTCACCGTTTGGATATGGATACGTCAGGGCTGATTATTTTTGCCAAGAATACCAAAGCCCAAACGCACATTTCTAAGCAGTTTATTGAACGCTTGCCTCAAAAACAATATCAAGCTTTGGTATTTGGTACATTGCCACAAACTGGCGAGGTAGATGTGCCCGTGCGTTATGAACCCAGCACCAAACCGCGTCATATCGTTGATATGAACTGGCATAAACATGCGTTGACTAAATTTGAAAGTTTGCATCATGAATTACGCCAAGATTTGCCGATCACGCGTGTGGCTTTATATCCAATTACAGGCAGAAGTCATCAATTGCGCGTGCATATGTTACATTTGGGGCATGTTATGCTGGGCGATCCAATTTATGCAAACGGCCGTGCATTGGCATTGTCATCACGGTTGTGTTTGCACGCCCATAAATTACGCTTAAAACATCCAAATTCTGACATTTGGATGGATTGGCAGAGCACTGTGCCGTTTTAATTTTAACAATCTGATTTTTAACCAAATTCAATCTTTTTGGCAAATTTAAGCCAAATAAAAAATCTAAGCCAAAAAAGATTGGCTAACGGAGTTTTTGTTTGGCAGTTTACCGAATAAGTTTGTAAATTTGCTAATAAGTTTGCTAAATTAAGGTTGGGTTACCACCACGTTTTGATCGGTATTGATGTAAATTTCTGAAGGACCGTCAACCACAAGGCGAACTTCATTGCTATTGTGGGCTTTTTTTGATTTGTAGTAAGCATCTTGAGCAGGGGTGCAACCTAAGCAACGATCCAAGGCTTGGAAAGGTTCATCAATTAACACGCGTTTGGACGCTGCAACATCACCTGTAAAAAAAGTAAAAGGCAGGCTTGCTACAAATGTAACAACACCGCCAGCTACAGTTGCCAATTGTAATGGTTTGCCAGCAACCGTATCGGCAATCATTGAGCCGTAAGTTGGGCCAAAGTTGCTTTCGTCAATTTCAATCGATGCAAAACTTGGGTTAACGCATGCCACGCTTAATACAGCAACCGTCGCCAATTTACGCAATGCTTTCATGATAAACTCCTAAAGTTTGGGTGAAATGGACAAAAATCACCCATCAATGAATGAATTAAAATTTATTGCTACATTACAACAATTTTTACACAATTTAGCAAGTAAAATTATCTATTTTTTAACATTTTTTAGATTGAGTGGTTTATTTTGAGCTAAGTTTTATACAATGTTTGGCAGTGGTTGGCAATTTGGACAAAAATTACTGGCACGTTGGGCGATTTTTACGCTTTCAATCGGTGTTTGGCAAATTGGACAAGGCTTGTCTTTGTGGCTATACACGTTTAAAGTTTGTTGAAAATAACCTGCTTTTTCTGCGCCGACACTAAAATCTTTTAAGGTTGAACCGCCTTTTTCAATGGCAGTTTGTAAAATTTTGCGAATCTGTCTTACCAAATCGGACAATTGTTGATAACTTAACAAATTGGCAGGGGTTAAAGGGTGGATTTTACATAAAAATAAACTTTCTGTTGCATAAATATTGCCTACACCGACGACAATTGCTTGTTCCATAATCACCGCTTTAATCGGTCGCTTCATTGCTTGTTTGCGTTCGTGAATGGTTTTGTATAGATAAACGGCGGTAAAATCATGACTAAGTGGTTCCACGCCCAAATGATTTAGGAGTTTATCGGCAAATTCATCATGCCACAATACCGCACCAAACCGCCGCGGATCGTGATAATGCAATTGAGTTGTTGCTTTATTGTCGCTAAATTCAAGAAGCAAATGATCATGTTTACGAACTTGAAAACCATGCGAATGTTGCTGTAAACTGCCTGACATACCCAAGTGAATGATTAATTTTTTCTCAATGACTTGATCGGTAAACGTTAAGATTAAATATTTGGCACGGCGTTCAACACATTTTAATTCAAAATTTAATAAATCTGATAAATCATCGGGCATTTGCCAACGTAATTTTGGCTGAAAAATGCAAATATTGGTAATTTTTTGTCCGATTAACGGTGTTAAACTTGTAACTGTGGTTTGTACTTCTGGTAGCTCTGGCATTGTTGATACTGTCCTGCTTGGTTTTAGTTATCTGGGTTTTATGTTATCTGGCTTAAGTATTTTTTGGTGGGTTGGTAATGACGCGTCTGGCTAAAATAATGCCATGCTGTTGTTCTAGTTTTGCCAATAGTTTGGACAGTTGTCCAAGTCCTGTAACTTCTATCGTGAAGTTAAGCCTTGCAATATCGTCGACATCACTTAGGGTATCCACGCGGCGAATGTTGGCATTTTCTTGATCTATGATAAAGGTTAAATCGCGTAACAATCCGCGTCGATCGTAGGCTTCAAGGTAAATTTGTACCAATTGTGATTTGCCTTTATTGCCATACCATACGGCACTAATTGCTCGTTCGGGTTCTTTTTGGATAAGGCGTTCGTATTCTGGGCAGTTCATATGATGAATGCTTACACCGTGTAAATGGGTGATAAATCCTGCGATTGGTTCGTTTTGTACAGGGCTACAGCAACCGGCCAATCTGATGTCAATATTATCCAATCCGTCCACTTTGATTTTATAGGCATCCAATTTGCCTGTGGCTTTTGGGTGAATGCTTGGCACAAGTTCGGTTTCTACCACATCGGGTTCAAGGTCAAGATGATGGGTAATTTGGGTGGTTAAATCCGCCAAATCCACATTGCCATTTACCAGGCCAACCAAAATATCATCGGCATTACGCACGTTAAAAAATTTCACATAATCATGTAAATCAATGCTATTTGGGTGAACCGATAGCCGCGATAAGGCTTTATTTAGAATGTGTTTGCCTGTTTCAATGTTTTTATCACGATCTTGTTTGTTAAACCATTGGCGTAATTTTGATCGAGCCCTTGCTGTATTGATATAACCAAGCGATGCCACAAGCCAATCACGGTTAGGTTCGCGTGATTGTTTGGTGATAATCTCAACTTGTTCGCCTGTTTTTGGCTGATACGTGAGAGGTACATAGCGTTGATTAACGCGAGCGGCTTGAGCACGGTTGCCAACTTGAGTATGCACATAATAGGCAAAATCCAACACGGTTGATCCTTTTGGCAATTCAATGATCTCACCGTCTTTACTAAACACATAAATCCGTTCAAACTCACTAAAATCCAAATTGGTTTCATCGTCTGAATGTTGTGGGGTTTTTGTGGTTTCGTTTTTGGTGCTTGAAGGATTGAAGTTATTGTCTTTTGTGTTGCTGTCTTTTGTATGGTCTTGGTTTAACAAAATTTGGCGTAAAGAACTGATTTTTTTGGTTAAATAATCGTCCGGTTTGTTTTTTGTGCCCTCTTTATAATTGACATGCGAACACACACCCAACTCAGCTTCATAGTGCATATCAAAAGTGCGAATTTGGACTTCCAATGATTTGTTTTCTGCGATCACCGCTGTGTGTAAAGAGCGATAACCATTAGGTTTTGGATTGGTGATGTAATCATCAAACTGTTCAGGAATATGTCGCCACAATCCATGCACAAGCCCCATGACATGATAACACTCGGCGGTGCTATTGACCAAAACGCGCAAGGCTCGAATATCATACAACTGATCAAACGACAATGATTTTAGCTTCATTTTACGATAAATGGAATAAATGTGTTTGACGCGTCCTGAAATTTCACCTTGAATGCCATTTTTTGCCAAGGCTTGTTGCAATTGATCGGAGACATTTTGGATATAGCTTTCACGTTCGCTGCGTTTTTCGTTTAGCAATTTGGCAATTTCTTTATAGCGATCAGGAGCAAGATAACGAAAGGATAAATCTTCCAATTCCCATTTTAATTGAGCAATGCCTAAACGGTGGGCGAGTGGTGCATAAATCGTCATCACCTCGCGGGCGACGCGTTGTTGGCGTTCGGGTGTTGCAAAGGATAGTTCACGCATAGCAAAGGTACGTTCTGCCAATTTTATGAGCACCACACGCACATCATTGGTAACTGAAATTAGCATGTTATAAATGCCAGCCAAACGCCCTTTTTGGTTGTTGTTAAAATGATCTTCTAAGCGTTTATTATTTTCAATTAAGTCTGACAAACGCCCCATTTTTAAAGTTTCTTGTACCAAATCTGCCACTTCATTGCCAAATTCAGCACGCACTTGTTTTTCGCTTAACACATCTTTACGCACGGTTCGGTATAACATTGCCGATACTAGGGCATCTTCATCTTGATACAGATATGCCAAAATATCCGCCATGCCAACACCGGTTAAAAACGCATTGGAGCGTTTTGAGGGCGTGGACAAATCTTGAGTTTTTAGCAATTCGCAGGCTTTGTTAAGTTTTGGTAGGGCTGGTTGATTGGCTCTTTTTGCCATTGATTTTAACCATGCATCTGTGTCTATTGTATGTTCATCAATGATTTTACTGGCTGAATCGGAAATAATGGGCAAATCGGTATGATTAAAATGGCGCTGTGCAGTAATGCTTGCAAGCATGCTTGCACTGTCATCATGTTGGATATCCAAACCGTCTAACAACGGCAAACTTTCACGAATTTTTACCATTTTTTAC
Organism: Moraxella macacae 0408225; assembly: GCF_000320365.1. GTDB lineage: Bacteria > Pseudomonadota > Gammaproteobacteria > Pseudomonadales > Moraxellaceae > Faucicola > Faucicola macacae. The sequence goes on along the minus strand of NZ_ANIN01000001.1, from coordinate 136,952 downwards.
TCCAAATTTTACACACAACAAAAATAACAAAAACCTGCTAAGACCATGGTATAATAGTAATATTTTTTGACAAATTAAACCATATTAAACCCTAACAACCAAATTTTAACCTTAACTGTTAATCCTTAAATCCTTTAACCCTAAGTTATTTAAGTAAAGGCAACTTAGATGCTTTTGTTGTGTGCCAAGACTTCCAAATATAATTTTTTTGATTCTGTTAAGGCGGTTTTTTGGTTGCAAATACAACTTTGCAAATACAACTTTAAGTGATGATAAATAAAACGTTGTTGGTTGTATTTGGTTTATATTGCAATTTTTAGCAATTTTATCAGTAACAAGATGTCTTTAGTATAGGTTATTTTTATGAAATTACCACTATTTTTTGTTAAAAAAAGCCAATATTGTTTGACACTGGTTTTGGGGTGTTTTTTGTTGACAGGTTGCGATAAAATCAAAGATCTGATCCAAACCAAGCCATCTATACCGACCTATACCGCCACCCAAATTGCCAAATTTATGCCCAATCGCAATCAAGACAAACAAGCATGGGCAACGGACATTGAGGCAATTTTTAACACGCTGGATATTGAACGCAATGCCAATAATGTCTGTTCGGTGATTGCAGTGATTGACCAAGAGTCCAATTTTCAAGCCGATCCGCCTGTAAAAAATCTGGGTAAAACCAGTCTTAACGCCTTAAACGAAAAATTAGATGAAAAATTAGGCAAAAATCTTGCCTTGTTTTTTAGAAATATGCTAAAACAACAACCAAGTGTAGACAATAGTTTTGAAAAACAAATTTTGGCGGTAAAAACCGAGCAACAGTTGGATAAAATCTATCATCAGATGTTTCAATATTTTAGCGAAAAATATTATGCTGGCACAATTACACAGTTTAGTAAACTTGTTGGTAGTGATATTGTTGAAAAACTTGACCCAATTACCACGCTTGGTAGTATGCAGGTGCATATCAATTACGCACGCGATAATCGGCGTGATAAAGGCGATAATCAGAGTTTGCGTCAAGATTTGTACAGTCAATACGGCGGATTGTATTATGGCATTCACCGTTTGATGCACTATAAAGCCGATTATCAAAATCCGCTGTATCGTTTTGCAGATTATAACGCAGGCATGTATTCCAGTCGCAATGCAGGTTTTCAAAAAATGCTTAGCGAGTTAAGCCAGCACAACCTTGATTTTGACGGTGATTTGTTGATTTACAAAAGTGGCGCAAATATTAGCAACGCACTAAGCCAAAGCGAAAAAGCCTTGCAGGCTATGGCAGAGCAAGGGTTTTTACAACTTACGCCACGCCAAATTCGCAATGATTTAACGAAAGAAAAATCACAAAAATTTGCCGATACCGAAATTTATCACACCATTGGCAGTTTATACAAAATGAAAACAGGCAAAGATCCGATTGGTGAAATGATGCCAGAGGTTGTGATTTCTGGGGTGAAACTTAGCAAAGACTACAACACCAAATGGTATGCAAACAATGTTAAACGCCGTTATCAAGCCTGTCTAAAACGTATTGAAACAAACACCTAAAACCGCCAACTGCTTGTTTGTGGCAAGCGTTTGTGATGAGAAGATAAAAAAACAAAAAAAACAGTTGACAACCAAATGGGGCTGCTATAAAATACGCACCACTTAGCAATGATGTTAAAAAGATGTTAAAGTTATAAAACGTTAAAGTTATAAAACAACATTAAGCGTTAAACACATCAAAAAATTCGGGGCGTAGCTCAGCTTGGTAGAGCACCTGGTTTGGGACCAGGGGGTCGTAGGTTCGAATCCTGTCGCCCCGACCATTTATTTAAGCAGCTGTTTTGGCTAACTTAGATAAATACAAGCCTTAAAAAGGCTTTTTTTATTGTTGGTTTTTTGCTAAAATTGCACCACTAGAGCGCCTGTAGCTCAGTTGGATAGAGCATCTGCCTTCTAAGCAGGTGGTCACAGGTTCGAATCCTGTCAGGCGCGCCATTGCGTGTCAAACCTATTATGGTGGGTGTAGCTCAGTTGGTAGAGCCCTGGATTGTGATTCCAGTTGTCGCGGGTTCAAGTCCCGTCACTCACCCCATATTCTAAAATTCCTATATTCTACAACGCTACAAAATTCTACAAAGCTACAAAATAGCCAGGCTACAAAAATCCTTTAATGATCGTTAAAATGGTTGCTAAAGGGTTTTTTATTTGGTTTGAATATTTTATACCTTGAATATTTTAGGCACTGGATAAAATTTTGCCATATTTTTCATAAAAACGTGCTATAATAAGACGTTTTTTTAACATAAAATCAATAAAGTTAACCATAAGTAGTTAACCATCGCAATGAACCATAGCTTGGGTGATGTATGAATCAACTTAATCGTGCCAAACAAACATGGGTTGTGGCAAACTGGAAAATGAATCCTGTAGCTTCAACACAAGTTACAGCCTTAATGCAAGCATTGCACCAAAATTTGCCTAAAAAAACCAATCACACGCATGTGGTGCTTGCTCCAAGTTTTCTGCATTTAAATCAAGTGATTGATTTTGTTAATAATTCTGAATTACCGATTGTGGTTTCTGCTCAAAACGTCTGTGCCAATCATGCTGAAACAGGAGCGTTTACAGGGGAGATTTCTGCGTTGATGTTAAAAGACTTAGGGGTAAAAACTGTTATTATTGGGCATTCAGAACGCCGTCAGTATTATGGTGAAACTGATGATGTGCTGATGCAAAAACTGAATTGTGCACTACAGGCGGATTTACAAGTGATTTTTTGCATTGGTGAAAGCCTTGAACAATATCATGCCAAACAAACACTTGATGTGCTAAAACAACAATTACAAAGTTTGGCTGTGGTTAATTTGCCACCAAATGATGCAGGGTTGCCAAAAATTTTAGTGGCTTATGAGCCGATTTGGGCGATTGGCACAGGCTTAACGCCAACCATAGATGAAATTACACAAGTGCATGATTTTATTGATAAAACTTTAACAGAGTTGGGATTGAATATGCCGATTTTATACGGCGGTAGTGTCAATGATAAAAATGCCGATGATTTGGCAAAAATACCCTTGGTAAGCGGTGTGTTGGTCGGTGGAGCATCGTTAAAGGCACAGAGTTTTTGTCAAATTGTTGATGCGTTTTAAGTTGGCTAATAAATTTGTTTGCAAGTATTTAGTTTGAGAGCATTATGTATTCAATTATTTTAACCATTCATATTGTTGTTGCGATTGTGATGATTGGCTTGATTTTAATCCAACATGGCAAAGGAGCGGATGCTGGGGCTTCGTTTGGAGCAGGAGCATCAGGTACGGTGTTTGGAGCATCAGGTTCAGCAAATTTTTTAACCAGAAGTACGGCGGTGCTAACGGCGATTTTTTTTGTTACGAGCATTACGCTTGCTGTGTTTGCCAAACAACAAGCGATTGATAACCACACACTTGATGTCAGTGGTTTACCGACAACCACAGCACCTGCTCATACCGCACCTACAAAATAAACCTACAAAATTATAAATTTAAGTCTTGCTATTTTGATAAGTTATGCTAGAATATCCTAATTTTGCGAACGTGGTGGAATTGGTAGACACGCTATCTTGAGGGGGTAGTGCTTCACGGCGTGAGGGTTCAAGTCCCTCCGTTCGCACCAACAATAGTCAACAACAATAATCAACAATAATATCAACAATAATTTGGTATTGTCTTACCCAGATTGTCTTACCATTTCATAACCAATCAAACTTCATCAATCACGCTTACAAATTCACCTTTTACCATGTGTGGGCCAATAAATTCGGTGATTTTTACATTGACAAATTTACCGAGCAATGCGTCAGAGCCAATGAATACCACGGAACGCGTATTTTCTGCCGTAGCATGTAAATAGCCTGTCATGCGATCTGATTTTTCTTCTACAAGCACAGAGACAATTGTGCCAATCATTGCACGCGTTTTTGCAAAAGTGCTGTCTAAAATAACCTGCTGAAAGGTGGCAAGGCGCTCTTTTTTGGTTGCCAAATCTACATTGTCAACCAAATCAGAAGCAGGCGTGCCAGGGCGTTTAGAATAGATAAAACTGTATGAATGATCAAAGTCTAAATCTTTGGCTAATTGTAGCGTGTCATTAAAATCTTCATCGGTTTCGTTTGGAAAGCCTATGATAAAATCGCTTGACAATAAAATATCAGGACGCACAGAGCGTAACTTATTGATTTGGTTGATATAAATATCAATGGTGTGGTTGCGTTTCATTGCCTGCAAAATGCGATTTGAACCACTTTGTACAGGCAGATGTAGGTGGTTGACAAGTTTTGGAATTTTGGCATAGGCATCAATAATATCATCGGTAAATTCTAGCGGATGACTGGTGGTAAAGCGGATGCGGTCAATGCCATCAACGTGTGATACATAGTGCAATAACTCACTAAAGCGACAAATTGTGCCATCTGCTTTTTCGCCTCGATAGCCATTGACATTTTGCCCCAACAGATTAATTTCGCGCACCCCTTGCTCGGCCAAAGTGTCAATCTCAGCAAGCACATCATCAAGCGGACGAGAAATTTCTTCGCCACGCGTATACGGCACAACGCAAAATGAGCAATATTTTGAACAGCCCTCCATAATGGACACAAATGCTTTAAAGCCTTGGACTTTTGGTTCTGGCAAAAAGTCAAACTTTTCAATGCTTGGAAATGACACATCGACCACGCCGATGCGGTTTTTAGGTTTTACCTTGCTTTGGGATTGAGATTTTTCGTACAATTCAGGTAGGCGGTGCAGAGTCTGAGGGCCAAATACCATGTCAACATAAGGGGCACGTGCTTGGATATTATCACCTTCTTGTGATGCCACACAGCCACCGACACCAATGATCAATTCAGGGTTTTTTTCTTTTAATTTTCGCCATCGGCCTAATTGGCTAAATACCTTTTCTTGGGCTTTTTCGCGGATAGAACAGGTGTTCATAATCAAAACATCTGCTTCGTCAATATTATCGGTAACAATCATGCCATGACTATCACCCAATACATCGGCCATTTTTTCGGAGTCGTAAACGTTCATTTGGCAACCTTGAGTTTCAATGAACACTTTTTTGGTTTTTGGTTGCGTACTTTTCACATTATCAATGTTGCTTGTTGTAAAATTGTTTTTTGCAAGATTGTTTTTTGTAACATTGGATTGGACGGTTTTTGGATCAAAAACAGCGACGGTCATGAGCTTACCTATTGATTGTAAATTTTGATTGTAAATTTTACCTAACCTAATATTATAACAAATTTATATATCATTGTCATTATGCTATACTTAAAATGGATCATCGTGTTTTATCACAAATTGTTTTATTATTAATTTTTTATTATTAATTGTTTTATCAGAATAAAGTTTTTACTAACGAAAGGTTGTATTATGCAAGTTATTTGTCTTATTGCCCCAACGGCCAGTGGCAAAACCGCCTTGGCTTATGAGTTGTATGATACAGGGCGATATCATCTTATTTCGGTTGACAGTGCCTTAATTTACCGCGATATGAACATAGGCACGGCAAAACCCACTCAAGATGAACTTGCCAAATACCCACATGATTTGGTCAATATTATTAATCCTGACGAAACATACAGTGTTGCACAATTTGTTAATGATGTACAAAAAAGCATTGAATTTGCCCATAAAAATGGTAAAATTCCGCTGCTTGTTGGCGGTACGATGATGTATTACATGGCAATTTTAGATGGCATTGCCGATATTCCTGCTACATTGTCCGAAACCAGAAAAATCGTGCAAACCATGATTGCCAATCAAGGCATTGAACAAGTGCATGCGTTTTTGGCGCAGCATGATCCGGTGTTGGCAAATAAATTTTTTCCAACCGACACACAGAGGATTGGACGAGCGGTGGAGGTTTTTTTACAAACGGGCAAGCCGTTAAGCCAGTGGCAACAGCAACCCAACATTGCTTTGGCGGACAATCCTAACCAACAGTGGTCGATTTATTGTGTCATGCCTGATCGTGCGTGGCTGCACGATAAAATTGCCCTGCGCCTTGATATGATGTGGCGGCAGGGGTTTTTACAAGAGGTGATTGCTTTACAAGAAAATTACCAATTACACGCCGATATGCCTTCTATGCGATGCGTGGGCTATCGTCAAGCGTGGGATTTTTTACAAAAAATTGCAAAAAACCCCAATGAAAACACAATTCATGCTAGACAAGCCATGCAAAATCAGGCATTATATGCAACAAGACAGTTAGCAAAACGCCAATATACATGGATGCGAAAATTATTAAACACAAAAAAACTGCATGAACAGCATAATTTACAACAATTTTTTAGCGTAAATGAAATTACAAAACTGTTATAAACGTTATAAATTTTTTTATTTTCGCTACAATATAAATTCGCTACAATATAAACAGCTAAAGTTCAATTTTTTTTCTTTATTTACAATAACAAATATTTACAGTAAAAAATATTGTTACAATAACAAATTTTGCAGAAACTTGACAAAATTTCGGAGAACTCACTATGTCAAAAGGCCAAACCTTACAAGATCCTTTTTTGAATTCTTTGCGCAAAGATCGCATTCCTGTTTCGATTTTTTTGGTAAATGGCATAAAATTACAAGGTCATATTGAATCTTTTGATCAATACGTTGTTTTGTTAAAAAATACCGTTAGCCAAATGGTTTATAAACACGCCATTTCAACGGTTGTCCCTGTTCGAAACCCTCGCACCACAGGTGAAATGCCTCCAAGCAGCATGGGTTTTGAACGCCCCACAGGTTTTGAATCGCCACAATATGGCGGTGTATCGCGTGGTGGTTTTGGCACGGTTACCAGTCGCACACCAAGTTTTGCCAACAATCGCAGTGAACGTGGTTTTGGTGGTTTTGATAGCAATGCCAATGGTTTTGATAATGGTTTTGACAAAGAGCAACGCAGTTTTGGCAATGTGGGTTTTGATCGCAGTGGTTTTGGTGAACGTGGTTTTGAAACGAGCGGATTTGATGTTCAAAAATCAAACGAATTTGAAAGCGATGAGCAAGATTTTGACAATGATGATGAAAAAAGTTGATGATAAAACCAACAGTTAAACCAAGTTTTTTAACCAATGTTTGAAGATAAAGTTAATAAAAAGAACTGGGCTTAGGCTCGGTTTTTTATTTGTTTTTCTTTTTTGGTATTTTTCTAATAACGATGTTTTTAATAAAACGTCATAAAAAACCTTAGTTAAGTATTTCTACATAAAAATTTTAACAAATTTTGACAAATAAACTACTGAATAACTTGTTAAGTTAAGCTATGATAAAAATTTATTTTCGCTATTTTTGCTAAAACCATGCAAAATCAACCAAAAATAGCCCTAAAAATAGGTGCATCATGAATCAAACCACCCAAACAACCCCCAAAGCCATTGACTATTTAACATACGCCAAAGAAGCGATCGAAACCGAACGCCACGCCTTGCAAGTGCTGATAGAGGAGCTTGATGATAGGTTTGTTACTGCTTGCGAGTTGTTGGAAAATTGCCAAGGAAGAGTGGTGGTTACGGGTATGGGCAAATCAGGACATATCGGCCGCAAAATTGCCGCTACGTTTGCATCTACAGGTACGCCGTCATTTTTTATGCACCCTGCAGAAGGAGGGCATGGTGATTTGGGTATGTTGGTGAAGGGCGATGTGTTGGTGGCAATTTCTAATTCAGGGCAATCGGACGAGATTCGCACTTTATTGCCTGTTGTAGAAAAACTTAATATTCCACTGATTAGTATTAGTCGTACTAAACAAGGTATTTTGCCACAATCTGCCACAGTTGCTTTAACCTTGGGTAAGTCTAACGAAGCCTGTCCGCTTGGACTTGCTCCAACTTCCAGTACCACTGCAACACTGGCGTTGGGCGATGCCTTGGCGGTAGCCTTGGTGCATAGCAAAAATTTTACCTTAGATGATTTTGCCTTGTCGCACCCTGCAGGGGCATTGGGGAAACGTTTGTTAACGCGTGTTAGTGATATGATGCACGCTAAAGATCTGCCGATAATTGCTAAAAATGTAACTTTAAAACAGGCTTTGTTTAGCATGACTGGCGGACGGCTTGGTATTACTGTGATTGTCAATGAACAAAATCAAGTGGTGGGCGTGTTTACCGATGGGGATTTGCGCCGAGCATTGGCAAAAAATATTACGCTGACAACTGGAATTGCTAAGATTATGACCAAAAATCCAAAACACATTGATCCAAGTCTGCGCGCATCTGATGCACTCACCCAAATGAACGAACAAAAAGTGAATCAGTTGTTGGTGTTAAATCAAGACAAAACCTTGGCAGGGATTATTGGTTTGCACGATTTATTACAAGCTGGGTTAAAGTAGATTTTATTAAGTATAACTAAATTTTATTGTAACTAAATTTTATAAAAATTGGAAAAAAAGATGCAAAGTTTATTAAAAAAAGCCAGAAATATCAAGATGTTGGTGTTAGATGTGGACGGTGTATTGTCTAATGGACAGATTATTTATGATGCCAATGGCGTAGAAACCAAAACTTTTAATGTGCAAGATGGTTTTGGTATGAAGCGTTTGCAAGAATTTGGTATTAAAATTGCGATTATTACAGGGCGAAACAGCCAAATTGTTGCCAATCGTGCCAAAGAACTGGGGGTTGATTTTTTGGTGCAAGGACGTGAAGATAAAATCGTTGCCTTAAGCGAGTTGTTAGAAAATCTAAACATTGGCTTGACAGAATGTGCCTATATGGGCGATGATTTGCCTGATATTAAAGCCTTGCAAGCGGTGGGTTTTGCTGCAACCGTACCAAATGCACACAGTGAGGTGATTAAACGTGTGGATATGATAACCACGCGTAACGGTGGCGAAGGGGCGGTGCGAGAGGTGTGTGATATTATTTTAAAAGCCACGGATAATTATGATAAAATGTTGGCAAAATACGCAGATTAATGTTTTTAAGTGGTTTAATGACAACTAAAATTTGTGAAAAAGGCAAACTATGTCCACTAAAACGTTGCTGATTTTGGGGTTAATGTGCATTGCGATTGCAGGGTATTTTTACCAAAGCAGCGACAGTTCACTTGCCACTTTGGAGCTTAAAGCGTCTGATATTGATTATGAAGCTGGCAAAATTGAAGCGGTGCAAACCGATGCCACAGGGGCGGTTAGTTATCGCATGACGGCAGATGGCGTTACTCATTATCAAAATACGCGTTTTGCTGTATTGGATAAACCTACAATCACCCTTTATAACCAAGCAAATAAAACAGCTAAGATCACCGCAGGGCAAGCGACTTTAGATGAAGTGCAACAAATTGTTCGGCTAACAAATCGTGTGATGGTGGTTAATTGGCAAAATCCATCAAACAGCTCGAACCCATCATCACAGCCTATTTGGTTTACGACCGAACAAATGTTGGGTAATTTAAAAACCAAGCAAGTGATGAGTGATCACAAAGTACAAGTCAACCAAGCTGGCAATGTTTTTAATGCTCAAAAAATGTTTGGTAATATTGCGACAGGAGAGTATCAATTTGACAAGGTTGAAATGACTTTTTTGCCTAATCAAAACAATTAAACCAATATGAAAAAATATCAAAATTTTAACAACAGGCGTTGGGTTTTATGTTAATTATTAAACACATTGTTAATCAATTTGTTAACCAATTTGTTAACCACATTGTCAACCAATTTATCATTAAAAAAACTGCCAAAAAAACCGTGCAAATTGGTATGACGGTGATGTTATTGGGGCAAAGCGTGTCAAGTTTTGCTCTGCCTTCTGATGTTAACGAGCCGATTCGGCTATTGGCGGATAAAGCCACTTACAGCGAAAGTACGGGCAAAGCCACTTATTCGGGCAATGTTAGCATTACGCAAGGGACGTTAAAAATCAATGCTCAAAATTTATCGGTTAATTTATCACCTAAGCGAGCGATTGAAAGTGCAATTGCAATCGGAAATCCTGCAAGCATTCAACAAATGGTGAGTAAAGAAAAAGGCCTGGCAAAAGGGCAGGCTGGCCGCATTGAGTACAATGTCAAAACAGGCATTGTTACCTTGACAGGCAATGCACGTTTAAGCCAAAATGGTGCAAGTTTTTCAGGCAACATCATTCGCTATAGCCTAAAAGTGGGCGATGTAGAAGCCACATCAAGTGCAAAACAACGCGTAGAGTTGGTATTTCCGCCACAAGAGAGCAATCGTGTGGGCGTACGCTAAGCACTGTTATAAAAAACGCTGTTATAAAAAACGCTGTTAATAAAAAGCATTGTGATAAAATTTATCCATAACCAAACCAAAAAAGGAAAACTATGTCTGTCAATGCCTTGCATGAACATCTTGTGATGAAACACCTTGCTAAGCGTTACAGCAAGCGTTGGGTGGTAAAAGATGTGTCTTTTTCGGTGGAAAGTGGGCAAGTTGTGGGTTTACTCGGTCCAAACGGTGCAGGCAAAACTACCAGTTTTTATATGGTGGTAGGATTGGTTGATATGGATAAAGGGCAAATCCAGTTGGGGGAAAGGGATATTTCATCGCTTGCTATGCACGAAAGAGCCAAAGTGGGTATTGGTTATTTGCCACAAGAAGCGTCTATTTTTCGCAAATTAAGCATTGAACAAAATATTTTGGCAATTTTGCAAACGCGTCGCGACCTTGATAAAATTGCCAAACGCCAAACTTTAGAAAGTCTTATTGCTGAATTTCATTTAACTCATGTGCGTCATTCGCTTGGCATGAGTGTGTCAGGTGGTGAGAGGCGTCGCTGTGAAATTGCACGTTGTTTGGCCGGTAATCCAAAGTTTATTTTGCTTGATGAACCGTTTGCTGGGGTTGATCCAATTTCGGTTGGTGATATTATGGATATAATTACCAAGCTAAAAAATCGTGGCATTGGGGTGTTAATCACTGATCATAATGTGCGAGAAACATTGGCAATTTGTGAAAAAGCCTACATTGTGTCTGAAGGTATGATTATTGCTGATGGCACGCCTGATGATATTTTGCAAAATGAATTGGTGAAAAAAGTGTATTTGGGCGAGGATTTTGTGGTGTGATTGATATGGATTAAGTGATAATTGGGTTAAGTATAAACCTTACATAAATAAGATGGCTTAAACAATCAGATAATTGAAAAACAATTGAGTTAAAAAATGGCAAAAGTAAAAACCAATTACGTCTGTCAAAACTGTGGTATGCACTTTGGCAAATGGTCAGGGCAATGCAGCGATTGTGGTGAATGGAATTCACTCACTGAAGCTCCCAGTGTTACTGCCATGCCTCACCATAAAACCACAGGCAAAACCAAGGCTAAAAACTACGCAGGAGAGCAATCCGCGGTCATACCACTTCATGCAGTACAGATGACTTTTGATACTCGGCTTTCAACAGGCATCGGCGAGTTTGATCGTGTGCTTGGTGGTGGTTTGGTGGCGGGTTCTGTGGTGTTAATTGGTGGCGATCCGGGCATTGGTAAATCCACAATTTTATTGCAAACTGCGATTCATATGGCTGAAAACGTAAGTCTTGCAGGCAGTGCCTTGTATGTAACTGGTGAAGAGAGCTTATCACAGGTTGCTATGCGAGCTGGACGCTTAGGCCTATCAAATGGTTCGCTTAAAGTATTGGCAGAAACCAATGTGGAGACCATTTGTCATGCGTTAACCCAAGAGCAGCCCGCTGTTGCTGTGATAGATTCTATCCAAACCCTCTACACAGAAGCCATTCAATCAGCACCAGGAGGGGTAAGCCAAATCCGCGAGTCGGCAGCGATTTTGACCCGTTATGCCAAACAAACAGGCACGGCACTTTTTTTGGTGGGGCATGTTACCAAAGAAGGAGCATTGGCAGGGCCTAGAGTGCTTGAACATATGGTGGATACCGTGCTGTATTTTGAGGGGCAATCGGACAGTCGTTTTCGCATGATACGAGCGGTAAAAAACCGTTTTGGAGCGGTGAACGAACTGGGTATTTTTGCGATGACTGATGTGGGTTTAAAAGAAGTTGCCAACCCTTCAGCGATTTTTTTAAGTCGATACGATAAGCCCATTGCAGGATCGGTTGTGATGGTGAGTCGAGAAGGGACGCGGCCGTTGCTTGTGGAAGTACAGGCCTTGGTAGATGATGCTCAAGGGCAACCAAGGCGCATGGCAATTGGACTTGACTATCAACGTTTGGCTATGCTTTTGGCAGTTATGCACCGTCATGGTGGTATTCATACAAGCGGCCAAGATGTTTATGTCAATGTGGTTGGCGGCGTGAAAGTATTGGAAACAGGATCGGATTTGGCGGTATTGCTTGCTTGTGCTTCCAGTATTAAAGAAAAGCCGTTGCCTTATACCTTGGCGGTGTTTGGTGAAGTGGGGCTGTCTGGAGAAATTCGTCCCATACCAAATGGACAAGAACGCTTAAAAGAAGCGATAAAGCACGGTTTTACCCATGCAATCATACCAAAAGCCAATGCTCCAAAAGCACATTTGGAGCAGTTTGCAGGTTTAACGATTATCGGTGTAGAACGCTTAGAAGAAGCAATTTACAAAGCGTTTGATTTTTAAAGTGTTTTCATTTTTAAAGTTTTTTAAAGAAACTGTTTAAAAATTAGCCATTGTCTGTTGCAAAATTAAAATATTTTGACTGGCTGTTAATGATTTTTTCTACCGCCTCGATCACTTCATCTACAACATCATCATACACCCCATAATGAAGCTCATTGCGAAATGATGTAAACGGACTTTTGCGCAGACCTGAACGCACCTCAGTAATGCCATTTTTATGATAAATAAAATCCACTTTACCGTTACTGTTTAGCACACAGCTTAATCGCCCATCTTGGATCATCATATCCACGCGTTCAGGCATAAAAATATATTCATTGACGTCCAATGTTTTATCTTCAACTGCTTTGACAAATAAAGATTTTAAATCAACCATAAAAAATTCCTTAAGCAAATTATTAGCAAATTATTAAAAAAAATAAATAACCAAAATCAATCAAATTATTATGCCAAATTTTGCCAAAAAAGTGTATAAAAAATCTGTAAAAAATTAGGCAAATTATGTTAACTTTTTTTGCAAAATCTAGGGTATAATAAAAAGATAGCTTAAAAAATGACAGGATTTATCAAAAAAATAAAAGCAATGAAAATGAACAGGGCAAAAATTATGTCAAAAAAAAATCAAAAAAAACGTATGCGACACGCCATACATCAGCGTCGCGAAGATCAGATATTCAAAAAAGTCAAAACCGCAGGGCATTTTAGCTATTTATCCAAACACGCGGTAAAACGCCTACGCCAACGCACCCAAATGACCACTGTGGCATTAACCCATTTGCTAGACAATGGTGGCATGCTAAATATTGGTAGAATTCCAGGTTTAAACCGCCAATCTTTGTTGTTTTATAGCCCTAAAGATGAACAGTGTTTTGTGGCCTTGCGCAATGACAATATTGGCAAAATTATCACCGTTTGGTTGCTAGAATACCACAAACAATTGGCATGGGCGGTAACTGAAGAACAATGCAAACAAGCCAAGCAACTATACCTTGATTACCAAAATCAGCATGATTTTTTGGATCACGAGCCGTTTTTGGCAAAAACACCAAGTCAAGATTTACAGTCCACTGTTGCACCGCCCGCTGTTACAACATCAAATGCCAACAAAGCAAAGCCAAAAAGAGTACTAAAATACCGCTTAAATCACAATTCAGAATTGGTTAGTTTGCATTCACCCGTATCAAAGACGCACAAAAGCTATATTATCAGTGCGTTATATATCAGTAAACAACTGCAACCAAGTCGCCGTAAACTTATGCGAGTGTCGGTAGATGTTAATAAATATAACGATTATAATTGTCATTTAATTTTGCAAGATTCGGCATTGATTGGTAACATTGATGCAATCATTGCCCAAAAACGTTTGCAACAAGGCAGTATTTATGCCTTGATGATTAGTGATAAAAAAAACAGGCATAGCGAGGTGATCGGCCTGCGAAATGACTATGAAGCATTGTTGTATGTGAAAAACTATCTAAAAAATTACGAACAAATGTTGGCTTTATTGGCAAAATACCACGGCCATCAGCGGTTATTAACATGGAAGCCTGGCAAAAAACAAGTAACCCAACAGGCAATCTCAATTGATGATTGTCAAAACAATGGTTGTCAAGGTGGTGATTGTCAAAATAATGGTTATCAAGGTGATAACCATCAAGGCTTGCCAAAATGGTTGTTAAATTTGATTTTTGTGATGATTTTAGTGGCATTAATTTATCAACTGTTGCGACGTTTTGGAAAATTTTTGCCAATTAAATTGTTCCAAAACCGCCACCGTTAAAAATATTGTGTAAAATAAAACTTAACTTAAAATTAAGCTGTCATCTTCAATAACTTCACCGCGGGTTTTTTCAAACATATCCAATAAATCATGCACACTCATGCCTTTGCGTTCATCGCCAGATACGTCTAGTACAACTTGTCCTTGGTGCAACATGACCGTGCGTGTGCCGTGAGTTAGGGCTTGTTGCATAGAGTGCGTAACCATCATGGTGGTTAGGTTATTGTCATGCACGATTTTATCAGTCAGTTCCAGTACAAAATTGGCGGTTTTTGGATCAAGGGCGGCGGTATGTTCGTCTAATAATAAAATCTTAGAGGGCTTTAAACTTGCCATAAGCAGACTGACCGCTTGGCGTTGTCCGCCTGATAATAAACCCATGCGATCGGTAAGACGATTTTCTAAACCAAGTTTTAAAATTGCCAATTTTTCTTTAAAAATTTCACGGTTTTTGTGGTTTAAGGCTCTTGTTAAAAAGCGGCTTTCGCCTCGTTTGTAAGCCAATGCCATATTTTCTTCAATGGTTAAGCCCTCGCAAGTGCCAGCCATTGGATCTTGAAAGACACGAGCGACACGATCGGCACGTTGGTGGGCGGATTTTTTGGTAACATCGACGCCGTTTAATAAGATTTTGCCACTGTCTACTCGCAATGTGCCTGCTATGGTGTTTAAAAAAGTGGATTTTCCTGCTCCATTTGTTCCAATAACGGTAACAAATTCGCCCTCTTCAATGCGTAAACTAATGCCACGCAAAGCTGGATTTTCGATCGGCGTGCCAGCGTTAAAAGTCAAACGCAGGTTTTCGGCTTGCATCATAGTGTTGTTCCTTAAGTTTGCGTTTATAGGCGGCGTTTTTTTAACAAATTGCTTTTGATTTTTGGCAAAATTAACGCAATGATAACCAACAAGGCGGTAACCAAATTTAAGTCTTGTGGCCCAAAACCAATGCTGCGCAGTGTATCGCTGGATAGGGCAATTTGGATAAATAACTTGTATAAAATTGCGCCGATCAGCACCGACAGCGTGATAAATAACATGCGTTTTGATGGTAAAATTGTTTCGCCAATAATCACAGCGGCCAAACCTATGACAATTGTACCAACACCAATGGAAATATCTGCACCGCCTTGAGTTTGTACAAACAATGCTCCTGCCAATGCAATCAGTGCATTGGAAATTGCCATACCGACAATTGTCATGCGCGAGGTATGAATGCCTTGGGCTTGCGACATTTTTAAATTTGAACCTGTGGCTTGCATGGCTAACCCTGTTTCGGTACTAAAAAACCAATCCAAAAACAATTTTGCCAAAATCACCACGCCACCAATCACCACGCAACGCATCCAAAAACCGTTGCTATCATTAACAAATCCCATAAATACGGTTGGCTCACCAAGGAGTGGTAAATTAGGGGCTTGCATGATGCGCAGATTGACCGAGTAGAGGGCAACCATCACCAAAATACTGGCAAGTAATTGCAAAATACCGAGCTTAACATGTAACCAAGCAGTTACGATTCCTGCCAAACTGCCTGCCAACATGCCAAAAATACAAGCAAGCCAAGGATTAAAGCCTGCAACAATAGAAATTCCGGCCACCGCACCACCCAATGGAAAGCTGCCATCAGCCGTCAAGTCAGGAAAGTCTAACACACGAAAAGAAATATAAACGCCTAAGGCGACCAGTGCATAAATTAAACCACTTTCTAATGCACCAAAAAAAGCAATTAACGACATAGTAATATCACATCAATAAAAATTAAGGCATACTAATTAATCTAGCAAGCAATCAGGAGTTACGGTAAACCAAGCAGGAATACTCACCGCTTGGTTTGAAAAATAATAACAGAGTTGTTTATTTTGTTTCATTTTTACGCTTATTTGGTTGGTTCAACAATTGAAGCTTCTTTTACCAGTGCATCAGGCAAGGTAATGCCAACTTCTTCGGCGTGTTTTGGACTAATCACCAAATCCAAATTTTGTAGAGTAATGGGCTTAATACTGCCTGCTTTTTCTCCTTTTAGCACGCGCGTAACGATTTTGCCTGTTTCTTGCCCTAAGGTTTTGTAATTCACACCTAAGGCTGCTACCGCCCCACGCGATACAGAGCCTGTGTCTGAAGCAATGAGCGGAACTTTAATTTCTTTGGCGGCTTGGTATAAAGCCTCATAAGCAGAAACAACATTGTTGTCAAGCGATGTATAAATTAAATCCACTTTACCTTGCAGGCTTCTGGCTGCTTGCACAATATCGGTTGAGCGTTGGGCAGGAGCTGCTATGACATTGATGTTCATTGGTTTAAGTTTTTCTTGCAACTGTTTTAATACAACCGTTGAATTAACCTCGCCTGGGCTGTACACATAGCCTATGTTTTTGACGGTTGGTATCACCTTTTTCATCAATTCAATTTGTGGTTCAAGTGGTAAAATATCCGATGCACCGGTTACATTGGTATTGGACGCTTCCCAACTTGGAATAAGTTTTGCTTCTACAGGATCGGTAACTGCTGAAAACACAACTGGAATGTTGCTGGTTGCTGCGATCATTGATTGGGCGGAGGGCGTGGCAATTGCTACAATGACATCAGGGCTATCGGCTACAAATTGTTTGGCGATTTGTCCTGCGGTGGCGGTATTGCCTTGGGCGGATTGAAAGCTGACTTTTAGGTTTTCACCTTCTTTATAGCCGTCGGCTGCTAACTGTTCTAACACGCCTGCACGCACATCGTCCAAAGCAGGGTGTTCTACGATTGCGGTAATGGCAATAGATTTGCTGTCGGTTGTGGCAACTTTGGTGTTGTCATCGTTTTGTACTGTTTTGTTTTCTTGAGGTTGGCTACAGCCAATTAAACTTGCCAAACACACACTGCCAATAACCAAACTTTGTTGGATTTTTTTGCTTAGTAAATTTGGGTGAAACATGTTTTTCTCCAATTTTTATTGCAATATGGTTGATTTTTTTCAAATTTTTTTATCAAATTGATTTTTGGTTAAAATTTTTTTGCTTAAAAGATAAGCGGTGCGGTGCGTTTTGCAATAATCTTTATTTAATCAATCTTTATTTAAGCAATTTTTATTAAATACTTTAATTTATTTAATTAATAAGCTTTGTCGATTGATACAGATAAAACCCTTTATATAACAAAAAGTTATAAATAAAGGGTTTTTGCTGATTATTTTAACAGTTTATTTTACAAAGGTATAGTAAATTTTTACTTAAAGTTACGATTTTTCGCAGTTATTTTAACACTTTTAAGCCCATGGTATTTTCACGGCGCGGGCGTTTGGTTTTTTCTTGGTTTTTTGTGGCTAAATTTTCGCCGGTTTTGTCATCTGTTTTTGGTATGCGGCCTGCGTATTCATCGGGATCAAAAAACATGCCTAAATTGTTTTGTTCTTTGGCATAAATACCGATAACGGCATAATAGGGCACCCAAATTTCGTGCGATTGTCCGCTAAAACGTCCGTGAAAATTGATAAATTCAGCATCAAATTGAAATTTGTTGGTGGATCGACTGGCAATGCTTAACACAATTCGATTGTTTTGGATAAATTCTGTTGGCACGACAACGTTAGGCTGTGTGGTGTCAACCATAATATACGGCGTAAGATTGTTATCTTCCAGCCATGCAAACATAGCACGAATCATATAAGGGCGGGTCGAGGTTAGACTGTTTAAATCAATAGTTTCCATCATCATTCCAAAAGTTTTAAAGTTGGTTGTTGGTAAAAAAGTTGGTTGTTGGTAAAATTGGCTAAATTTGAAGCAATAATTGGCTTTTTTTAAAAGCATCACGGCTAAAAATTCGCTGTTGATATTGTAGCAATGGACGACATAAATGTACAGGGAGTTGAATTTGCATTTGGTTGAGTCGGCATAATATGCTGGCTAAAACACAATCACACAACCCAAATGTATCCGATAAAAAAAACGGTTTGTGGACAAATAAAGGTGCTAAGGTTGTTAGTGAATTTGTCAATTCATGCTTGGTTTTTTTGGCTAAGTTTTGATCTAAACTGTCAGGGTGGGTCAATAAAATATCGGCTTTTTGAATCCAATCGTGATTGATCCGCCATAATAACTGGCGATAACTGGCACGTTCAGTGGGGTTTTCGGGCAATAATTTGTATTGATGATATCGATCTTCTAAATATTCAAAAATTACCATGTTTTGGTATAAAATCAATTCACGGTAAACCATGATAGGCAAAGTGTGGTATGGGTTTAAATCCGCCAAATCTTCACCAAGTTCGGTAAAACGTTCATGGTGCTGTACATGAATTTCATCAAAATCCAACTGTTTTTCAAGCAACACCAAGCGTACCTGATGACTAAGATAACCGTCATCGGCATACAGTAAAATTTTGTTCGGTGGGTTTTGCTTAAGTGATTGCATAAAACCATTGTAGCACAAAACCCAAGCCGTCGCACCTAATTCATTTGATGATAATTATTGATGACAGTTTTTTACAGCATCAATTATTATTGTCAGTTATTGTTAAAAACCAATTGTTGTTAAAAACAAAAAAGGCAACCGTTTGTTGCCTTTTTTGTGATAAGGTTTTGTTTAAGATTTGTTTTGTTTAAGACTATTTGACATCTTTCCAAAATTCTTTGTTTAACAAATACACTGGAATAAATAACGCAGCTAAGAACAACAATACCCAAAAACCATAAATTTTACGTTGGTGGGCGACAGGTTCTGCCATCCACGCCATAAAGTTTACGATATCACCGATGTTTTGGCGGTATTGTTCTTTTGAGGTGTTGATTTGCATGTCATGCAATACATGTGGCATGGCGACGTTTGGCAGTACAATGTTGTTTGCACCCCAAGGACGCCCCGGATCTTCATAGAACGCCAACAAATAGGTATAAACCCAATCGTTGCCACGCAGGCGTGTTTCTAAGGATAGATCGGGTGGGGCGGCACCAAACCATTGGCCTTGTAATTCTGGGTCAATTTTGGCCGTGATGTGATCGCCCACTTGATCGGTGGTTAACATCAAGTATTTTTCTACCAATTCTTTTGGAATATCCAAATCTTTATACATTTTTGAGTAACGCACGTATTGAGCGGTATGACAGCCTGCACAATAACTCATAAACATAGATGCACCACGTTGAATGGACGCTTTATTGGTTAAATCCACAGGGGCAGATTCGCAGTGAAGGGTTTGTTCTTTACCTTCAATGTCTTTGTATGTGCCACAGCCATGACCGCCTGATGCTTGTGCTGTTGTAGCGGTTAAACCCATTGCGATTGCAAGCCCCAATCCAGCGAAAATGTGATTTAATGCTTTCATTAGTGACCTCCAGTAACGCGTTCAGGTGGCTGTTTGCAAGTTTCCATTGATGTATAAACTGGCATCAATAAGAAAAACAAGAAATACAAAACAGTGCAAATACGTGCAATTAAAGTTGCCAAATCACTTGATGGAATAACGCCCAAATAGCCTAAGATTAAAAAGCTAATGACAAAAATAACCAAAGCGATTTTTGACAAAATACCTTTGTAACGAATGGAACGCACAGGGGATTTATCAAGCCAAGGCAGTACAAATAAGATAGCAATTGAAGCACCCATGACGACGACACCAGGCAGAGCAGATCCGAACATAGAAGGGGTTGCACGCAACATTGCATAAAAGGGCGTATAATACCAAACAGGTGCAATGTGATCTGGGGTTTTCAGTGGGTTGGCAGCTTCAAAGTTTGGTGGTTCAAGGAAATATCCACCTCCTTCTGGGAAGAAAAATACCACAGCAAAGAACACCATAAAAAACACCACAATGCCTACCAAGTCATGCACAGTGTAGTAGGGGTGAAATGCAACGCCGTCTAGTGGCACGCCATTTTTGTCTTTTAATTTTTTGATGTCAATACCATCTGGGTTGTTTGAACCAACATGGTGCAGTGCAACCAAATGCACAAATACCAAACCTACCAAAATCAATGGAATTGCCACAACGTGTAGAGCAAAAAAACGATTTAATGTGATACCAGAAATAATGTAGTCGCCTTTTACCCATTCACCCAACGCATCACCGATAAATGGAATAGCAGCAGGCAAGTTTAAAATAACCTGAGCACCCCAAAATGACATATTGCCCCAAGGTAACAAGTAACCAAAGAAACCTTCTGCCATCAAGCACAGATAAATACCCATACCGATAATCCACACAAGCTCGCGCGGTTTTTTATACGAACCATAGAGCAGACCGCGGAACATATGTAAATACACCACGACAAAAAACGCCGATGCTCCCGTTGAGTGCATGTAGCGGATCAACCAGCCGCCTTCTACATCACGCATGATGTATTCAACCGAGGCAAATGCCCCTTCAGCACTGGGGTTAAACATCATGGTTAGCCAAATCCCAGTTACCAACTGATTGACCAATACCACCATGGATAGCACACCAAAGAAATACCAAAAGTTAAAATTCTTTGGTGCGTAGTACTTTGACATATGGTATTCGTAGGTTTCAGTCGCAGGGAATCTGGCATCTACCCAGTTCATTAATTTTTTTCCCATACTCATTTAAGCCACTCCTACCGTTAAAATCGTACCGCTTAAATTGTACTCGGGGATTGGCAAATTGCGCGGAGCAGGCATGCTGGTAAATACACGACCCGCCAAATCATATTTTGAACCATGACATGGGCAGAAAAAACCACCAAACCAACTGTTACCGCCCAAATCAGCCGCGCCCACTTCAGGGCGGAATGTAGGAGCGCATCCCAAATGCGTACACACACCTTCACAAACCAGTACTTCAGAATTGTCTTTAGAGCGAGATTGGTTTTTACAATACTCAGGTTGCAAAGAGCTTTCAGAATTTGGATCGACCAAACTGCTTTCAACTTTTGTTAACCCGTCCATCATCTCTTTGGTGCGTTTGACAATATAGATGGGCTTACCGCGATACTTCACAACCACCATTTGTCCGTCATCAATACGGCTAATATCTTGAGTAACCGGTGCACCGGCCGCTTCGGCTTTTGCACTTGGAAACCAAGAACGAACAAACGGTGTTGCAACCGCTGCAACACCCACTGCCCCCATCGCGGCAGTTGATGCGATTAATACTCTACGGCGTTTTAAATCAACGCCCTCAGCATGGCTCATTAATACTTCCTCCAAATTAATGTTTCATACCATTATGCAAAATAGCTTACACTATTATACGCAGAACATGGCGACACTAATGGCTACTAAATTGGCTGTGGAATTGGAAACAATCGCAAGATAGGTCAAGACCATTTAAAATTGATGTAAATACCCAGTCAAAAATAATGCTAACGCATCCAAAATCATGAAAACACAAAATCATGAAAACAAAATAATGAAAAGCCAACATTAATCAAAAAAGATGAAAAACATCAATTAAAACCACAATGTTTATACGGCTATTTTAAAACACTTAGCGATTAAATGCTACTGTTGCTTTACCTAAACTTTACAAATTGTGCTTATTTTAAGCTATTTTTTACATAAAATAAATTGCAAAATGAAAAATAAAAAAAGCCCTTGCAAAAACAAGGGCTTTTTTGTAAAAAATCCATACAAAACGGATCTAAAATTAACGTTTTGAGTATTGTGGACGTTTGCGAGCTTTGCGCAGACCCAATTTTTTACGTTCAACTTCACGAGCATCACGAGTTATAAAACCAGATTCTTTTAATGCTGGCTTTAATGTTTCGTCAGATTCAATTAATGCACGCGTGATACCGTGGCGAATAGCACCTGCTTGACCATTGATACCGCCACCTTTTACAGTAACATAGATATCATATTTATCCGCAGAATCAAGCAATTGTAAAGGTTGGCGAACGACCATCACAGACGTTTCGCGACCAAAATATTCATCTAATGGTTTGCCATTTACAACGATTTTACCAGAACCTGCTGATAAAAACACACGTGCTGTTGAAGTTTTACGACGACCTGT
Source organism: Moraxella macacae 0408225 (assembly GCF_000320365.1). Taxonomy (GTDB): domain Bacteria; phylum Pseudomonadota; class Gammaproteobacteria; order Pseudomonadales; family Moraxellaceae; genus Faucicola; species Faucicola macacae. The sequence continues at coordinate 114,664 of NZ_ANIN01000001.1, read as the reverse complement.
ACCGTAGTTGCGTTCCATGTGCTGCTCCTTAGATGTCTAATACTTGAGGTTGTTGAGCGGTATGAGGGTGCTCAGTACCTGAGTATAATTTTAACTTTTTAATCATCGCGTAACCCAATGGACCTTTTGGTAACATGCCTTTAACAGCTTTGTGCAAAACGTCTTCTGGTTTGTGTGCAAGCAGTTTGGTAAAGTTGGTTTCTTTGATACCACCTGGATAGCCTGTGTGGCGATAATATTTTTTATCTTGGGCTTTTTTGCCAGTTACGGCAATTTTGTCAGCATTGATAACAACGATATAATCACCTGTATCAACATGTGGTGTGTATGAGGGCTTATGCTTACCACGTAAGCGAGATGCAATTTCGCTCGCTAGGCGACCAAGCGTTTTACCTTCAGCGTCAACGATATACCAATCGTGAGTCACTTCATGTGGTTTAGCACTGATAGTTTTCATGTTTAAAAACCTTAATGTAAGTTAATAGTTGAGAGTGAATGTCTGGGAAACGAGGGCTCTCAAAATTAGAACGGTTATTATAGGTGTTCTGTCAATAAGTTGCAAGATGTCAAGGCGTTTTTTTTAATCTTTTGGCTAATTTTAATGAACTTTTGGCTTATTTTGATTAGACAGCAGCTGAAAAAGCAACCAAACGTAACCAAAATAAACTTAGTCAAAAAACAATTTTAAGGGCAAATTTATGCCTATTTTGTTGGTTAACTGTTGTTGGTTAAACATTAAAATCCGTTCGGCAAATAAATTTACCACCATGGGCAATAGTTGGTGTTCCAGTTTATGAATTCTTTGCTGCAGTGCATCGCGGTTTTCGCTGTGCATAACCGGCGTAACCGCTTGGGCGATGACTTGCCCTGAGTCCAGTTCTGTGGTTACCAAATGCACCGAGCAACCGTGATGGTTTTCACCTGATTTTAAGATGCGCCGATGTGTGTCCAAGCCTTTATACATTGGCAACAGCGATGGGTGCAGATTTATCATGGCAATATTTAGATCAATGGTTACACCATGAATAAATAGCGGTGTTAAGATTTTCATAAAACCGGCTAATATTACCAAATCAGGTTGCCACTGCTTCAAAATTTGGAGTGCATGGGTTTCAAAACCAACACGCGTGTGTTTTTTGCCATTGCTATCTTTGTCAATAATGACTGTTGGGATATTGGCGGTTTTGGCACGCGTGAGTGCATAAGCACAAGGTTTATTGCTAATGACACCAACAATGTCAATATTTAAAGTTTTGTTTAATTGTTTATCAATCAAAACTTGTAAATTACTGCCATTGCCAGAGACAAGTACGGCGATTTTTAAGGGATTTTTGTTCATTATTTTTTAATCGGTTATAAAGTTAACGTTAACAATTAACATTAACAAATTAACATTAACAATCAAGGTTAAAAAAATTTATAGACGGTTGGGTTTATTTATTGATAAACCACAGCAGTGTCGTTTCTTTCAATGATTTTGCCTAATTGCCAAGCGGTTTCGCCACTGTTGTTTAACAGTTTAATGGCCTCATCGGCTTTTTCACAAGGCACAACAACCACAAAACCCACACCACAGTTAAAGGTGCGTACCATTTCCATAAGTGTGATATTGCCTTTTTCTTGCAGCCATTTAAAAATGGGTGGAAATTGCCAAGAGGCTAGCTCAATTTGGGCGGCAAGTTCGGTTGGCAATACGCGTGGCAGATTTTCTGTCAAACCGCCGCCAGTAATGTGTGCCATTGCATGAATGTTGGCATTGCCAAGGGTTTTTTGCAAGTTTTGAATGGATTTGACGTAGATTTTGGTTGGAGCGAGCAGCAGATCTTTTAGCGGTTTTTTGTCCAGTGTTTCACAGGCTAGATCTGTGTTTGATATTTCAATGATCTTACGCACAAGTGAGTAGCCATTAGAATGCACACCACTTGATGCGATGCCGATTAAGATATCATCTTTGGCAACGTTTTTGCCTGTGATGATTTCAGTTTCTTCAACCACGCCCACACAAAAACCCGCCAAATCATAGTCATTATCGTGATAAACGCCGGGCATTTCTGCAGTTTCACCACCAATTAACGCACAGTTTGCAAGTTTACAACCATCGCCTATGCCTTTAATCACAGATTCGGCGACATCTACATCTAATTTGCCAGTGGCATAATAATCTAAGAAAAATAACGGCTCTGCACCGCATACCAATAAATCATTGACACACATAGCAACCAAATCTTGACCGATGGTATCGTGTTGGTTTAATGCCAAAGCAAGTTTTAATTTTGTGCCAACACCGTCCGTACCAGATACAAGCAGCGGTGATTTATAGCCTTGTGGAATGCGACATAACGCTCCAAATCCGCCCAAACCACCGATGACTTCAGAACGCAAAGTAGCTTTGGCGACAGATTTAATGCGAGAAACAAGCTCTTCACCTGCATCAATATCCACGCCTGCATCTTTATAACTTAATGATTGGTTTAAACTCATAATAATCCTCTATAAATTTTCTTAAGATTGATAATTTTTTAAGATTGATAATTTGTGAACAACGATTGCTTAAAAATAACGGATAAAAATTAACAACATTATACCCAAAATTTTGCCAAAACGTTGTTAAATTTTACAAAAAAATTGTTTGCTTTGTTGCTTTTCTACTGGCTATTTTAAAAAAAAACGTTACAATAAACCGACTTATAACTTTAAGGAATTTTAGCATGCAATCACGTCAATTTGACCCCTTTTTTTACCGTTTATTTGTTTTAACAACGTTGGGTGTTTTTTTGTACGTCATTTATCGGTTAAATATGGTGATTGTACCGTTTTTGGTGGCATTTGTGCTTGCGTATTTGCTAAACCCTATGGTTACAAAATTACATAAAATGTTGCGTATTCGCCGTTGGTTGGCGATTTTACTTGTGTATTTTGGCGTAGGTTTTGGGGTGTTGGTTGCTCTTTGGTGGCTGATTCCGCTTGTTTGGGAGCAAGCCCAGTCGTTTTGGTTGTCCGTGCCCTCGATGATTGATTGGTATAATAATACAGCTCGCGGTTGGGTGCGTCAAAATTTCTCGATAAAAATGCCAACCGTTACGTTAAAATATTGGTCAACAGGCCTGTTGGAATACGCACAACAACATTACAGTGCAAACGATGCAAAATCGTTGTTTGACAAACTGTTTTTACAAGGTATGAATATTGCCAATGTATTTGGTATGTTGGTGTTAATTCCAATTTTAACCTTTTACTTTGTGTATAATTGGGACGAACGCTTGCGATTTTGGAAAAATGCAGTGCCACGTCCGTATTTGCAAAAAGTTAGCCAAATTGCCAAAGAAAGCGATGAGGCTTTGATGTCCTTTGTCAAAGGACAATTTTTGGTTATGGTGTTGCTTGGAATTGTGTATGCGGTGCAACTACAATTGATTGGGTTAAAAGTGGGCTTGATTATTGGTATGGCGGCGGGAATTGCAAGTTTTGTACCGTATTTGGGTTTTATCATAGGATTTGTGGCGGCGATTATTGCAGGGTTTTTTCAGTTTGGGCTTGATTGGGTAAAATTTGGCATGATTGTTGGGGCGTTTATGGTAGGACAAGCGGTAGAGGGTTATATTTTACAGCCGTTATTGCTCGGTGATAAAATTGGGCTATCGCCACTTTGGGTGATTTTTTCGGTTTTGGCAGGGGCAAGTTTAATGGGAATTACTGGCATGCTTATTGCTTTGCCTGTGGCGGCGGTGTTAAATGTATTTGCTCGTCATGTGTTTCAATGGTATATTCGTAGCGATTATTATAAGAATAACCATAATACAAAAAGCCATCAACAACATGTGCTAATTGTCAATGATGTTGCCAACAACCCTGTCAACAATTCTGCTAACAATCCTGATTCTTAAAAATCAAAACAGGTGATTTATGTATTTTCGTCATCAATATGTCATCGGTGATATTCAAGGCTGCTATACTGATTTGTTGGCATTACTAAAACGCATTGAATTTGATGAAGAACAAGACAAACTATGGTTTGCAGGGGATATCGTGGCTCGCGGTGAAGATTCGTTGGCGGCGTTACGCTTGGTGAAACGCTTGTCAGATCAAGGCTGCGCTGATACTGTACTGGGCAATCATGATATCAACTTAATTGCTGTGTGGCGCGGTGTGTCAAAAATCAAGAAAAAAGACAAAACTTGGGCGATTTTTGAGGCAGATGATTGTGATGAATTGTTAAACTGGTTGCGTTTTCAGCCTTTGTTGCATTTTCCTGATGACAAAACCGTGTTGGTTCATGCTGGCATTCCGCCAAATTGGACGATCGATCAGGCTAAACTTTATGCCAATGAATTACAAAACCAACTACAAGGCAGTCTTTGGCATTTGGATCGGTTGTTGCCAAATTTGTATGGTAATGATGAGGAAAAATGGTCGCCAGATCTGCTGGGTTATGAGCGGATGCGTCAAATTTGCAATTATTTTACCCGTATGCGTTTATGCCAACAGGACGGTACGTTGGAGTTTGGCTTTAAATCCACCCTTGATGATAAAATGCCAAATGGCTATCGAGCATGGTTTGATTGGCAGGTAACCAGAGAGCGTAAAATTTTGTTTGGACATTGGGCGGGGCTAAAAGCCAAAGTTGCAACCGATACGGTGCGATCCTTGGATGCCGGTTGTGTGTGGAATGGGGCGTTGATGGCTTATCGGCTCGGTGATGAGCAAACTTTTTGCCAAAATTGTAAAGGCTATCTTGGTTGATGGTTTTTATTATCAATTGCTAACTCATTTCTATAGGATTGATAAATGCTTAAAATCAATAAAATCCATCATATGGATTGTATGGATTTTTTGGAAAAATTAGATAACAATAGCATTGATTTGATTATTGCTGATCCGCCTTATAATATGAATAAAGCAGATTGGGATAGTTTTGAAAATCATGAAAGTTTTTTAAATTTTAGTTATCAATGGCTTGATAAAGCAATTGCTAAATTAAAACCCAGTGGTTCGCTGTATGTTTTTAATACGCCATTTAATAGTGCTTTTTTATGTCAATATCTTGTTTCACAAGGCATGATTTTTCAAAATTGGATAACATGGGATAAACGAGACGGTATGGGGGCGGCAAAAAGACGCTATTCAACAGGACAGGAGACAATCTTATTTTTCACCAAATCCAAAAATCACACTTTTAATTTTAATGATATTCGCGTGCCTTATGAAAGCACCGAAAGAATAAATCATGCCAAAGAAAAAGGTATACTTAAAAATGGTAAGCGTTGGTTTCCAAATGCAAACGGCAGATTGTGTGGCGAAGTATGGCATTTTAGCAGCCAAAGGCATAAAGCAAAAGTAAATGGTAAAGTGGTAAAATTAAATCATATTACGCCAAAACCGCATGATTTAATTGAACGAATTATTAAGGCTAGTTCTAATCCCAATGATTTAATCATGGATTGTTTTATGGGTTCTGGCACAACAGCAATTGTCGCAAAAAAATTAGGTAGAAATTTTATTGGTTGTGAAAAAAATAAAGAGTATGTAGATTTTGCCAATAATTTATACCAATACATCTAGCAATACAAACTAAAAAACCAAGCTATTGGCTTATTATCAAACTTGGTTTTATTGTTTGGCAAACAACCACCCAAAAACAATCAGGCTATTGCTATAAAAGCCAAAAAACGGCTAAGACACTTTTACCATTAAGTTATCATTAAAACTGTCATTAGCACTGTTTGGATTACCCAATTTTAACGTTTCTAAAAAACCACGAATGTTGGTAACGTAGTGCATACATTGCACATAACGGCGGTTGCTGTTGCGATGTTCTGCCATATAGCGATATACCTGTGCCCAACTGTTGCCATTTTTACCTTGTTGGTTAAGGTTGGCTTGGATATTTTTTACCGCTTGTGGCCCCATATTATACGATGCCAGTGCAAACCAAATGCGATCGCTTCCTGGTATATCACCAAACATTTGTTGGATTTGGTTAAAATATTTTGCACCACCATGAATGCTTTGATTTGGATTAATGCGGTCAGTAACCCCCATTGCATCGGCGGTATCATTGGTTAACATCATCAAGCCACGCACCCCAGTTGGTGATATGGCAAGCGGATTAAGTTGTGATTCTTGATAACCCATAGCAACCAATAATTCCCAGTCTAAATCGTGTTTTTTGGCATTGTTTTGAAAAGCGGTTTTGTAATTTGGTAAATTGGTTTGCATAACTTTGGCAAACTTTTGTTCGCTATAATCATTGTCAAACACGTTTTGCGTATAAAACTCTGCCAAACGCTGATTGGTGCTAATGACATTGCTATCGCACAAAAACTCATTGGCACTTTTGCTAAGTTTTGTACTGCTGCTTGGCACTTGTAGGCTAATTTGTTGGTTTAGCCCATGTGAGGATAAATAATCTTGTCCACAGCTTAAGTGAATGTGGTTAAATTGTGCTGTTTGCGTGTCTGTTTTGCTGATTTTGTCAAAATTGGACGGGTAAGCTGTGGTTAAGGCTACATCCGCTTGTCCTGTTTTTACCAAATTTAACGCATCGCTGTCATTGGCTGCAACGATGGTATTTAGGGTAACGCCAAGTTTATCGGTATAGCCACGCATCACATCTACTCCAAAACCATGTTCATAACCGTCTTCACCAAAATACAGACTGCTATCATTTGAGGTGGCAACGGTCAGCGTGTCATTAACAATGATTTGTTCTAAATCATTGTTAATGCTTGCGTTTGTTTCAGAGTGAACGGGTGTAAACAAGGCTTTATCCAAACTCCCAGCATTGGACGTCATAAAATAACCAAGTGGCAAGACAAAACTTAACACGCCAAATAGTTTTAGCCATGATTTGATTTTAAAAAATTTATGAAAAGTGTTTTTAGGTTTGGTTGTATTTGCTAGACGATTGTTACCGATCTGGCTGGTTGTTAAAATAAATTGATGTTGTTTTAGATTTAAGGTTGTTAATGAAATTGACGATGTCCTTTTTAAAGACAAACGGTCAATTTGGTCGATAAAAATTGGTTGCATGTGTAGCTCCAGTTGCACACACACGTTGTGAGCGTTAAATTAAATACGGTTGAACTATGCCAAATGAAAACGGTTCATGAACACATTTTTGAAATTATTAAATCCTGCTTGATTTGGTAAACTTGCTTGGTTTGATAAAAATGTTAGCAAGGTTTGTTAAGGTTTATTTAAAACACAATGATTTAATAATTACAACTATTCAAAAAGGTTCTCATCAATAGGTCGTTACCATATAAACGCTAAAAAAAGAGATAAAACTGGCTATCTCTTTTTAAACCTAGGACGTTGATAATTTCTTACATCAAGTAAAAAACCATCGTATCAAACAATATAAAACCGTATTACGGTCGGTTTTTGGGAAGTTGCGTTTGGTTGGTTCATCAAGGCATTTTGCCTTATTTTTGTTGTATTAAGCCTGTTTTGATGTAACCGTCGGTTATCGGTGTTTAAATCAGTTGTTTGTTTCAATCAATTGTTTCAATCAATTGTTTCAAATAATAACCAAACATACCCAAAAATAAAATTTAACGTCTGTCAACGTATGTCATGCGCTAGCTTGGCAAAGCATGGCAATACATAATTAGACATATTTTATTACAAAATTAATCAGCCGTCATGTAAATTTGCGTAAATTTTGTGAAGTAGGGCTTGTTTTGCAACAATTTTTGCAAGGTTGTTTGATTAAAAAAATTTAAAAATCAAAGGGTTGTGCTTGATTATAATTGATTAAATTAATAAAAATAATTGATTAAACAGGATTATCAATGTCAACAAAACTGACTTTAATACCAAAATTTTGTTGGATATAATTGCCTAATGCTTGTACGCCCCCTCGTTCAGTGGCATGATGCCCACAGGCAAAATAGTCAATACCAAGTTCGCGTGCTATGTGCGTTGTGCGTTCGGATACCTCGCCTGACAGATAGGCATCACAGCCTTGTTTGGCTGCTTGTTCCAGCATGTCTTGGGCGGCTCCTGTGCAAATGCCAATGCGTGATAAAGTTGAGTTGCCACCGACCAAATGCAGCGGTTTTTTGCCTAATACTTGCTGAATTTTTTGGCAAAAATCAGTGGTTTTTATCGGTGTTTTCAGGTTACAAATGTTGCCAATGGGGTGTTTTTCATCAGGATAGAGTGCTTCATCAAGGGTTAAATCAAGGGCGTGTGCCAACTGGGCGTTGTTGCCAAAAATCGGATGGGCATCAAGCGGTAAATGATACGCAAGCAGTGAAATATTGTGTTGTAACAAACCGCGAATACGCTTGCCTTTCATGCCAGTTAGCACGGCAGCCTCGCCTTTCCAAAAATAGCCGTGATGTACCAAAATAGCCTCGGCATGTTTTTCAATTGCCTGTTCAATCAAGGCCAAGCTGGCACTCACGCCTGTAACAATATGACTGATCGGTGTATTGGCGTCTACTTGTAGGCCGTTTGGACAATAGTCTTGAAACTCGTTGACAGACAGTAATTCATCTAAATAACTGGCCAGTTTGGTTGGTTGAATGGTGTTTGGTGTTGTTGCAAGTGGTGTTTTTAAAGATTGAAAGTTGTTTGACATTGTTATTTTCGTTTATGTTGGTGAATTGTTTATTCTGGTGAATTGTTTATTTTGGTAGTTTGTTGGCCGTGTCGCTTGGACTGATGTTATCCAATATTTTTTCTACCGCTTTTTCTTTAATGGCTTGTTTTTTCTCGTTAATTTCATCTTGGCTAAGTTTTTCTACTTTTGCCAGTTTTTCTGCAGGGCTTAGATCCGTTTTGTTTTCAGGTTTTTCAAAATGATTTTTTTCGATTTTGTCATCGTGATAAATCACATTGCCATCATTGTCAATCAAGGCGTATTTCATTGGTTCTTTACGCGGAATAAAAAAGTCAGACGGTTGACTAACCAAATGCGATGCAACCAAACCAAACAGATATTTCCATTCAAAAATTCTAACATTTCTGGCGCGCAAGGCGGTAATCAATGCCAACGAAAAACTCACCATAAGGTTAATCATGCCAATCACAATCACACCGAGCAAACTTACCAAAATAATACCGATATCAGGCAACAATCCTGTATTGGCATACATATTAAACACGCCGTGGATAAAATTTGCCGATGAAAATGCAATATGACGAATGTCTAAGGGCAAACCCAAAATAATGCCAATCGTGCCTGTACTGCCTAAAAACACGCCAAATAAAAAATTACTCATAATCGCACCCAAATTGCTTTCCACAAAACCGCTAAGTTTTTCTAAGCGAATCGGACTAAGATAGGTTTTGAGTTTTGGATGGGCACGCAGACGATCACCGATGCGACTATGCACCGCCAAATTGTCATAATAACCTGCAATTAACCCTGATATGTACAAATACACCCCTGCAATTGCTGCATGAAATACCGCAAGCGAGGTAAATGGGTTTAATTCATGCAACAGATAATCTGATTTTTTGATGGAGGCAAGTGGCTCTCCCAGTACATAAAACCAAAACAGCGAAATGATTAACGCAATTGGCATTGCAATTGACACATTTCCCATAATTGCAATAAATTGGGTGCGTAAAATATCCACCACCAATTCAGCCAATTTGGTCATTTGTTCTGCTTTACGGCCAGTGGTTTCAGAAATGGTTGAGGCAATTGCCGCTGCAGTCATTGCAGGTTGTTTGGTTGCTACCGTACCGCCAATAATATGAATAAAAACAAAGCCTAAGCCATAAATCATGCTATAAATAAACGCAATGCCAAACAGGGCAATATCCAAATGCGAAGCAAAGATTTTTAAGGTTGCCATAAAACCGATAAGCAAGCCTCCAACCCCGGCTTTTTTATACATTTTGTGATAGCCTTTTTTGTCAGTGCTGATATAATGCTCACCGACTTTACTGGCATTTTCGGTAACTTTACGCGAAAGTAGGGCAGTATTAATGCCAAACAAATACTTAAAACTGCTGCGACTGTACGATCCTTCATACAGTGTGTGAATAAGCTCTACCAATGCTTTTTTTTGGCGGTTTTTGTCTGAGGATAACACGGTTAACAACAATTCTAAGCGTTCAATATTTTGCTCCAACCGAACCAAAATATTGGTGGTGCGAATGGTAATCCCTGTTTTGTGAATGCGTCTGCGTATGCTTTGCAAAATCTTTTGTGATTGATCGGTTAGCACAAAGATTTGGCAACTATCGGCGGCAATCATTGGCAAACTTTGCTGATTTTGGGATAAATGATTGGCTTCGTAATGTTGCACAAATTCACGCACTTCATGCGTTAACTCAATAAAGGTATTTTGATTGGCTAATGCACTTGGAAATACTTTTATCATATCAGCATGTAGTCCAATACCGCTAATTCTATGTGATAAAATGGTAATGGATTTTAAAATGTTTAATTTTAACTGATCAACTGCTTTTTCTGTGCCTGCAGGAGGGTTTAATAAAATGACAAGCTCAAGCCACGAACGTTGATTGACAAGCTCAATCCAATCGCGGGTTTCGCCCTCAAACAACAAATGAAACAACGAAATCAAATCTTTGTCATCAGGTACAGGCGGTAATATTCTTTGACCGAGCAAGGCATGAAACTGGGATAAAAAACTTGCATCTGACAATACGCCCATATCGGTAAAAACAACCGTTTGTCGGTAATTGCCAATTAAATTTAACAAAAACACACACAAGCCGTCCGCCCAATTTGGATTATCGCGCAACAGCCGAATAAAAATAAACATGTGTTGATTGGCGGAAATTTCGTCATCGGAATTTTCGCGTAAATGATCCAACAAGCGTTTAAACAGTGTAATATCAGGGATTTCTTTTTCGGTTTCGATACTTTGCAAAATGCGAGACAATTCACGTCGCAGGACATCATGCAACGATAAATTCATGTTATCTAATTGATTGTATTCTAATTTTTTGAACAATTCACTCAAAATTCATCACCTTTTGCACAATTGTTTTGGCATAAATTGTTATTTTGACATAAAATTGCATGCAAATGATTGTGTGGTTAGTATAAAAAATGCAAATTTAATCTACTTTTTGTGAAAAATCTACTATTTTTTTGCAACAAACTATGATTAAATAACCGATGTTTACACAATTATTTGAATGTTATCACCTATTTGAATGTTATCACCTTAAATTTTATGACAAACGCACCAAACTCATCAAACCCATCACCAAACTTACCATCAAACTTATCATCAAACAACAAGCCAAAAGATTCAACCGTGTATCACCCAATCGATCCTGTTGATCAAACCGTGATAAAAAACTGGTTGTTTGATGACCTATTGCCTTGGCAACGCACCACTTGGCAATATTTTACCGAGCATTTTAACGATGGGGTTAAATTGCCACATGCACTGTTAATTGCTGGCAACGCAGGGACGGGCAAGCGAGCGTTTGTCTATCGTTTTGTGGCTTGGGCTTTTTGCCAACAAAAATCAAATATCGATACCGCTTGTGGCAAATGCGAAAGTTGTCAATGGTTGCTTGCCAATACGCACCCTAACTTGTATCAAATTCCACCGCTTGCTGTCAGTGAGATAGACAAAAAACCAAAAAAAACCAATCAATTACAAGACCAAAGTCCTACGCATCAACACTCAGCCTTAATCAAAATTGACGACATTCGCCAAATGCAACCGTTTGTACAACAATCCAGTGATGGTATACGCATGGTTGTGATTCATCAAGCCGATAGCATGACGCTTGGAGCAAGCAATGCCTTGTTAAAAACTCTAGAAGAGCCTGCACCCAATGTGCTTTTATTTTTGATTAGCGATACGCCCTCACAGTTGTTGCCAACCGTTCGTTCAAGGCTACAATTTTTTAATGTAAGCGATATCAATCCTAAACAATCGTTGGATTTTATGCAGCAGCGTTTGGCTAACGTCGATCCAAGTGATTTTGATCTATTTGATTTAAAGCAAGTGAACCAAATGTCAGGATTTGCCCCATTTGTGGCAATGGACATGCTGTATAGTGAATGGTATCAGCAGCGCCAAATTTGGCTTAACAGTTGGCAAGCGGTGCGTTCCGCCAGTCGTGGCGTGATTCAAGCCAGCGATTATTGGCAAAAAACTTTAAGTTTAAGTGATTTTTTGTATTTATCTCAGCTTATGTTGCTTGAAATTGGCAATTATTGCAACGATTTGCCAGTAGCACAGACAGACATTCAATTTGACAAATTACAGCCAAAACCTGATTTAAGGGCGATTTTACATTTGCAAAATGTGATTAATCAAATTTGGCTCGACAGACGGCAACATATCCAAGATAAATTATGTTATGATAAGCTAATAAATGCTTTACAAATGTGTTAAAATACACGCAATTTGTTAAATATTCTCAATTTTGTTGTAAATAAGGAAAATCTTATGGCAATGCCGGCCCGTGGTGGTATTACCACGATTAATTATGATACTGTTGAAAAACTTTACGCTTGTTATATGCCTTATATGCAAAACGGTGCGATTTTTGTACCAAGCAATCAAGAGCAAGCAATGGGCGTACAGACTTTCGTAACCATTACGCTACCAGGCAGCAGCAATCGTATGCCCTTAAATGGCAAAGTGGTATGGGTACATCACCGTTCACAAGGCAACCGCCCTGCAGGCTATGCGTTGCAATTGGGTAAAGATGAGGCGGGTTTACGCATCAAAAACGAAATTGAACGTTTATTGGCAGGGCAATTGGAGTCGGAAAAACCAACGTTTACGTTATAATTTTGTATTAAAAGTTTTTTATTAAAAATTTTGTATTTTGTTGTGCAATAAAAATTTGCCAATTGCTAAAAATTATGCTAGCATAGTATAATTTTTAGCAATTTTTGCAAAATTTTAACGCATAAAGCCATATTCGTTTAAAAACATTTAAAAAACATTTATTTAAAAGCATTGATTTAAAAACCCATATTTGTTTAAATTTAACCAATCACAGCCAATTCATTAATGCCAAATCAATCTCAAACCACGCCAACAACAACGCCAATCATCACCATTGACGGTCCAAGCGGTTCGGGTAAAGGTACGTTAACCGCTCGTTTGGCTCACGAACTAAACTACCAAATATTAGATTCAGGGGCTTTGTATCGGATCGTGGGCTTTATGGCTTATCAACAAGGCTTATTAAATGAAGATTCGCCAGATGCACCAAATGAAGATGCGTTGGCTCAATTAACCAAAAGCCTTGACATTTGTTTTGACAAAGCCAATTTTGAACATATTCGCGTGATTGTCAATCAACAAGACATTAGTGAGGTTATTCGCAGCGAAAAAGTCGGTGAATATGCATCTAAAGTGGCGGTTTTTGCCAAAGTGCGTATGGCCTTGTTGGATTTGCAAAAAAATATGGCGGTTGGGGTTAAGGGTTTGGTTGCTGATGGGCGAGATATGGGAACGGTGGTATTTCCTGATGCAATATTAAAAATTTATCTGATTGCATCGGCCAAATCACGAGCCAAGCGCCGAACAAAGCAGTTGTTACAAACAGGAAAGCCTGCTGATTTTAGCGAAATTTTGACACAAATTATCGCACGCGATGACAGAGACAGTGGACGCAAGATAGCTCCGGCCAAACCTGCCACAGATGCAATTGTGATTGACAGTTCATTCATGGACGCCAATCAAGTGTTTGCACAAGTTTGGCAATTGTGTCAGCAGCGAGGTTTAACGCACTGATTTTTTATGGTTTTTAACAACTATTTTTAACCGTTGTTTTTAACTTTAACCGTTGTTTTTTTAACAATGCTTATAGAATTTTTGATTTTTTATTAACACCAAAACCAGCAATTTGTTAGTAAAAAGTCATCATTTGAACCGTACTGGGCTGGACAGGATACGGCTATATAAAGGTAATTTTTATGATGGAATCATTTGCTGAACTGTTTGAAGCAAGTCAAAAATCGTTTCAAGTAGAGCGTGGTGCGGTAATTACGGGTACAGTGGTTGCAATTGACGCTGACCGTATTATCGTTGATACAGGTCTAAAATCCGAAGGGGTGATTGATCGCACAGAGTTCTTAAACGAAGCAGGCGAGCTTGAAGTAGCGATTGGTGATGAAGTACAAGTAGTTGTTGATTCGGTTGACAACGGTATGGGGCAAACACTGCTATCACGTGAAAAAGCAAAACGCGTAGAAACTTGGAGTGTGTTGGAAAAAATCCATGAGAACAATGAAATTGTAACAGGCCTTATCTCTGGTAAAGTTAAAGGCGGTTTCACCGTTGACATCGGTTCAGTGCGTGCATTCTTACCAGGTTCGCTTGTGGATACTCGTCCGGTGCGCGATACCGCTCATCTTGAGGGCAAAGAGCTTGAGTTTAAAATCATTAAACTGGATCAAAAACGCAACAATGTTGTGGTAAGTCGCCGTGAGGTGATGATGGCTGAAAATTCAGCAGAACGTGAAGAATTGTTGTCAAGTTTAGAAGAAGGTCAAGAAGTTGTTGGCGTGGTGAAAAACCTAACTGATTACGGTGCTTTTGTTGATTTAGGTGGCATTGATGGGTTATTGCACATTACTGATATGGCGTGGCGTCGGATTAAGCACCCATCAGAAGTGGTGGAAGTTGGTCAAGAATTAAAAGTTAAAGTTTTGAAATTTGATCGCGAACGCAACCGTGTAAGTTTGGGCTTAAAACAGTTGGGCACTGATCCATGGCAAGATGTGCTAAACAACTATCCAAAAGGCAAAAACGTAAAAGCGCGTGTTACTAACTTGATGGATTACGGTTGTTTTGCAGAAATTGCAGACGGTATCGAAGGGCTTGTTCACGTTTCAGAAATGGATCATACCAACAAAAACATTCACCCATCAAAAGTTGTGCAAGTGGGTGATGAAATCATGGTTCAAATTTTGGATATTAACGAAGAACTCCGTCGTATTAGCCTAGGTATTAAGCAAACCATGCCAAATCCTTGGGAAGAGTTTGACAAAAAATACAGCAAAAATGACAAAGTAACTGGAACTATCAAATCAATCACTGATTTTGGTATCTTTATCGGCTTAGAAGGCGGTATTGATGGTTTGGTTCATTTGTCAGATTTGTCGTGGACTGAAAACGGCGAAGAAGCGATTCGCAACTACAACAAAGGTGATAGCGTAGAAGCTCAAGTATTGTCTGTAGACGCTGAAAATAACCGTATTAGCCTAGGCATTAAACAACTTAACAGCGATCCATTTAACGAGTATGCATCGGCTAATGAACGCGGTGCGATTGTTAAAGGTAAAGTGATCGAAGTTGATGCCAAAGGTGCAAAAGTACAATTGGCTGACGAAGTTGAGGGTTATTTGCGTGCATCAGAAATTCAACAAGAAAAAGTAGAAGACGCCTCTACTGTGTTGAACGTAGGCGATGAAGTTGAAGCAAAAATTACAGGGGTTGATCGCAGATCGCGCTCAATTAACTTGTCAATTAAAGCCAAAGACGAAGCAGAACAGCGCGATGCCATTAAAGCATTGAGTGCAAATAACACTGATGTACAGCCAAAAACCATTGGTGATTTAATCAAAGAACAGCAAAACAATCAATAACGATTTGTTTTGCTAAAAATAAAAAACGACTAAAAGCATCACGCTGTTAGTCGTTTTTTATTGAATGAGATGGCTAAAAATGAATAAATTTTTGGCTTGTGTGTTGTTTTTTATCGTTTTTTTGGTAATCTAATCAAAAAAATAGAGTAAATTGGCTTGGCTTTTGTTATAATGTGCAAATAACGTAATAAAATGTAAAGTTTGGTTACAATATATTCGCAACAAATAATTTTATTATTCTGCCAATCATCGCATTTGGTAAAATCAAATAAAGATAACATCGTGTATTGCAGTATTTATGCAATATTTGTATAACACGGTGTGTGAGTAAAGAGGTTTTATGGAAAAAGTAATTAACAAGTCAGATTTGATTGATAAATTATCAGCTGAATGTCGTCAATTATCTGAAGCCACGGTTGAAGAGGCAACAAAACAACTGCTTGATTTAATGGCAAATGTGCTTGCTAATGATGGGCGTGTTGAGGTGCGTGGTTTTGGTAGTTTTAGTCTGCACCATCGCAAACCAAGAACCGCACGCAATCTAAAAACGGGTGAAAAAATTCCTGTTGAATCTACTGCAATTCCTCATTTTAAACCAGGAAAAGCGTTGCGTGAAGCGGTCAATAAAGGCAGTGTTTGAGTTTTTGCAACCAAAAACCAATTTATTGTATTAAGGTTATACCGTATCCTTAAAATTAAGGAATGTCAAAGGGCGATAAAAAAATCGCCCTTTTGTTTGGAAAAACCGTATAATAGTGGTAATTAATAGTAGTAATTTTTTTCGTTTTCAAAGCTGTTTTTTAAAAAGGATAAGCTTATGCGTTATTTGATTGCGATTTTGCTGTTTATTGTGTTTGCCTATTCATTGATGTTGGTGCTCGTAAACAACAATCAAGCAGAAGTGAACTTAATTTTTAGTCAAGTGCCACAGATGAATTTGGGTTTATTGTTAATCATTTGTATTTTGCTTGGTGTGGTTGGTGGGGTGTTGTTGTCCATCATGCTGTTTAAAGTAGTACAAATTAGACTGGAAAATCAACGACTTAACAAAGAATTAAGCCAAACGCGCGAAAAATTATTGCAAACCCAAAACAATCTTGAACAGCATTTAAGCCAACATCAAGACACAGGTTTGCCAATTGAAAGTTTAAAACAACCACAACTTTAATGGTTAAAATGTTAATGATTAAAAATTTTTGATGATTAAAACTTGATAAACACGATAAGATAAGGAATAAAAATGAATTCTCCGATTGTGGTCGCATTGGATAATATGAATGAGTATGAGGCATTGGCATTGGTAGATAGCCTTGATCCGGCCTTGTGTCGCATCAAAGTTGGCAAAGAGTTGTTTACTAAATATGGTGCTGGCATTATCAAACAGTTGCACGCTCGTGATTTTGAGATTTTTTTGGATTTAAAGTTTCACGATATTCCAAATACCACCGCCCAAGCGGTATTGGCGGCCGCCGATATGGGTGTATGGATGACTAATGTCCATGCAAGTTGTGGCAAAACAGCCATGCAAACGCTAAAACAACGCCTAATAGAGCAAAATTATAAAACTTTGGTGATTGCAGTAACGGTGTTAACCTCCATGTCGGAGCAAGATTTACAAGATATTGGAATACAAGATGGCCTGAACAATCATGTCAAACGCTTGGCTAGTTTAGCCAAAACCTCAGGACTTGATGGTGTGGTATGTTCTGCTCAAGAGGCCCAATTTTTAAAACAACATTGTGGCCAAGATTTTTTGTTGGTAACGCCAGGCATTCGTTTGGCCGATGATGATAATAATGACCAAACGCGTATTTGTACCCCTGTGCAAGCAATTGCCAATGGTTCGGATTATTTGGTGATTGGGCGTTCTATTACCAAGGCAGCCAATCCAACTGCAAAATTGCAACAAATTTTAGCAACGATACATTCTGGCAGCCATTAATCATTTGTTTGATAAAACTCAAATTTAAAAAACCAAAAACGAAACCAAAAACTTAGACAAAAACCTAGAAAATTGACAAACCATGCGTATAAAAGTTGCTCCTGCACCTGCTCATTTGCCACCAAGCATGATTGAATCGGTGAAATTACTACCAAAAAATGCTCGCTTAATTTTATTTACGCGACATTCATTGCGAGAGCGTTCGGATAAAAATGGCTTTGCCAGTTACGCCTTGCCACTCACACCAAGTGGCCGCGTGTTGGCATCAGCGTGGGGACGTTGGCTTGCTGAAAATTTAAGCTATTCTATGGACGTTGATAGTATCAGCAGTCCAATCCAGCGTTGTATTGATACGGCGGTTTTAATGCAAGAAGGAGCAGGGGTAAGTCGCAATGTGTCGCATCAGTCGTTGTTAGTTGAACCAGGAAGTTTGGTGGTCGATCCTGAAGCGGTTGGCGAAATTTTTAAAGAGATTGGGGCGTTAAATTTTATCAATCGTTTTTTGGCAAGTGAATTAATTGGCACAAAATCTCCAAAGCAAGGCGGTTTGGATTTACTGGATTTGTTTTATCATCATCAGCCAGCTTATGGACATTTGTTGTTGGCGGTGAGTCATGATACCTTGTTATCGGCTTTTTTAGGTGTGGTGATGGGGGTAAGGCAGATTGGTTGGAATGACTGGCCAAAAATGATGGAGGGTGTGTTTTTATGGTTTGATGATAAACCTTTTGCACAGGCCAAAGTGCATTTTATTTGGCGTGGTAAAATTTATGACCGGTTGTTAATGGATTTAATTCCAAATTAACCGCAAATGTAGAAAGCCGATACCTTTATAAATTAAATCTATATTTATAATTTAGTTTGGTTTAATAATTTACAAAAAAATTAACCCACAAAAAAGAGCCACCTTAGCGACTCTTTTTGTGTTTTTGTACTTTTTTGTTTTGCTTTTGCTGATGCTATGTTATTCGGTTACTTGTTATTCAGTTACTTTAGCAACAACACCTGCACCAACAGTACGACCACCCTCGCGGATAGCGAAGCGTAAACCTTGATCCATTGCAATTGGGTGGATAAGTTCTACAGCCATTTCAACGTTATCACCAGGCATAACCATTTCAGTGCCTTCTGGTAGGGTGATTGCCCCTGTTACGTCTGTGGTACGGAAGTAGAATTGTGGGCGGTAACCATTTAAGAATGGGGTATGACGTCCGCCTTCTTCTTTGCTTAGTACATAAACTTCAGCATCAAATTTGGTATGTGGTTTGATTGAACCTGGTTTTGCCAATACTTGTCCACGTTGTACTTCTTCACGTTTTGTACCACGTAATAGTACGCCACAGTTTTCACCAGCACGACCTTCGTCAAGCATTTTGCGGAACATTTCTACCCCAGTACAGGTGGTTTTGATGGTTGGTTTAATACCAACAATTTCAATCTCTTCACCAACTTTGATAACACCTGATTCAACACGACCTGTTACCACAGTACCACGTCCTGAAATTGAGAATACATCTTCAATTGGCATTAAGAATGCTTTATCAATGGCACGTTCTGGTTCTGGAATGTAGCTGTCCAATGTGTCTAGTAGTTCTAGGATAGCAGGTTCACCGTATTTGCCATCTTTGCCGTTTAGGGCTTCTAGGGCTGATCCTTTGATGATTGGTGTGTCATCACCAGGGAAGTCATAAGATGACAACAATTCACGTACTTCCATCTCAACAAGCTCTAGCAACTCTTCGTCATCTACCATGTCGCATTTGTTTAAAAATACCATGATGTATGGTACGCCTACTTGGCGAGACAATAGAATGTGTTCACGAGTTTGTGGCATTGGACCGTCTGTTGCTGATACAACCAAAATTGCACCGTCCATTTGAGCGGCACCAGTAATCATGTTTTTGACATAGTCAGCATGACCTGGGCAGTCAACGTGGGCGTAATGACGTGCTTGTGTGTCGTATTCAATGTGTGCTGTGTTAATGGTGATACCACGAGCACGTTCTTCTGGTGCTGAGTCGATTGAGGCGTAGTCTTTTGCTTCACCACCGTTGTGTTTTGCTGCTACGGTTGCAATCGCTGCGGTTAATGTGGTTTTACCGTGGTCAACGTGTCCAATAGTACCTACGTTGACGTGTGGTTTGGTACGTTCAAACTTGGCTTTTGCCATAATTTAATCCTCTTTTATTTGGTGATAATTAATATTTTATCAAATCACTATTTTATCAAATCACTAAATTGTCAATAAGTGAATGATAATAAGTGACTGGATAAAAATACCCTTGTTTTAACATTTTGAGAATGCCAACACTAATATAAGCATTGGCATTTTAAATGAATTTGATTGAAAATTCATTTAATTATTCATCATCATCTTTACTTGTGAATTTCTTGATGATTTCGTCCGCAACGTTACGTGGTGTTTCTGCGTATTTTGCAAACTCCATTGAGTAGGTTGCACGACCTTGCGACATTGAACGCAAAGTGGTTGCATAACCAAACATTTCTGCCAAAGGCACTTCGGCACGAATTTGTTTAACACCGCCAAACATATCGTCCATGCCTTGCACCATGCCACGACGGCGGTTTAAGTCACCCATGATATCACCCATGTAGTCTTCTGGTGTTTCTACCTCAACTTTCATCACAGGTTCAAGCAACACGGGGTTTGCAGCCATAAAGCCTTTGCGAAATGCGATTGAGCCTGCCATTTTAAACGACAATTCATCAGAGTCAACATCGTGGTAAGAACCATCGTACAGTGTTGCTTTTACGCCAACGACTGGATAACCTGCAAGCACACCGTTTTTCATGCGTTCTTGAATGCCTTTATCCACCGCACCAAAGTATTCTTTTGGTACAACACCACCAACCACTTCTTCGGCAAATTCATACTCTTTGCCATCAGCGGTATCAAGCGGCTCAAGACGTAGCCAAACATGACCGAATTTACCACGACCACCTGTTTGACGTACAAATTTACCTTCTTGTTCAACGGTATTGCGAATGGTTTCGCGATATGCCACCTGTGGTGCACCAACATTGGCTTCCACGTTAAACTCACGTTTCATACGATCAACCAAAATCTCTAAGTGCAACTCACCCATGCCAGAGATAATGGTTTGTCCTGATTCTTCATCTGTGTGTACACGGAATGACGGATCTTCTTTTGCCAAGCGGTTTAAGGCAATGGACATTTTTTCTTGGTCAGCTTTGGTTTTTGGTTCAACTGCCAATGAAATTACCGGATCTGGAAATTCCATACGCTCCAAAGTAATGACATTATCCTCATCGCACAAAGTATCACCTGTGGTTACATCTTTTAAGCCAACAAAAGCAACAATATCACCCGCTCGCACTTCGCTAACTTCGTTTTGTGAGTTGGCATGCATCTCAACGATACGCCCAATGCGTTCACGCTTCATTTTTACTGGGTTGTAAACGCTGTCGCCTTGTTTGGCAACCCCTGAATAAACACGCACAAACGTTAAGTTACCGACGTATTTGTCATTCATGATTTTGAATGCCAAGCCTGAAAATGGTGCATCATCAGACGACTCGCGACTGGCGATGGTTTCATCTTTGTCATCTAATACACCTTTAATTGCCTCAACGTCATTTGGCGCAGGCAAAAATTCAATCACCGCATCCAACATACGCTGTACCCCTTTGTTTTTAAAGGCAGTACCACACAGCATGGGTTGAATTTCGCCAGCCAAGGTGCGAGCACGCAAACCAGCGACGATGTCTTCTTTTGACAAATCCCCTTCATCAAGGTATTTATCCATCAATTCTTCTGAAGATTCAGCAGCGGCTTCCACCATGTTGCTGCGCCATTCATTGGCTGTATCAACCAAGTCAGCAGGAATGTCGCCGTATTCAAACTTCATGCCTTGCGATTCAACGTCCCAAATAATTGCTTTCATTTCAAGCAGGTCAACAACACCCTCAAAGGTATCTTCAGCACCAATTGGCACAACGACAGGTACAGGGTTGCCACCCAAACGTTGTTTTACTTGGTCAACCACGCGAAAGAAATTTGCACCAACGCGATCCATTTTATTAACAAATGCCAAGCGCGGTACTTTATATTTGTTGGCTTGACGCCATACGGTTTCTGATTGAGGTTGTACGCCACCAACAGCACAATACACCATACAAGCACCATCTAACACACGCATGGAACGTTCTACTTCAATGGTGAAATCAACGTGGCCGGGAGTGTCAATGATGTTGATGCGATGTTCTGGAAATTGATTTGCCATGCCTGACCAAAAACAAGTGGTAGCAGCAGAGGTAATGGTAATACCACGTTCTTGCTCTTGTTCCATCCAGTCCATGGTGGCAGCGCCTTCATGCACTTCACCAATTTTGTGGCTTTTGCCTGTATAGAACAAAATGCGTTCTGTGGTTGTGGTTTTACCAGCGTCAATGTGGGCAGAGATGCCGATATTACGGTAACGATTTAAGGGGGTTTTACGTGCCATAGTATTTCCTAGGGGCAATGATTAATTTGATTAAAACAAATTTAATTAAAACAAGATGTTTTAAGATAAACAAGGTTTGCTATGCTGTTGCTAACTTGCAGAGCATAACAAACCTGTCTAAATACACTACGATTAACTTTAAACAATTAAAAACGGTAGTGAGAGAATGCTTTGTTAGCGTCTGCCATACGATGAACTTCATCACGTTTTTTCAAGGCATTGCCTTTACCATCAGCAGCATCAGCAAGTTCACCTGCCAAACGCAATGCCATTGATTTTTCTGAACGTTTGGCGGCGGCTTCTACCAACCAACGCATCGCTAAGGCAGTACGACGGGACGGGCGTACTTCCATAGGCACTTGATAAGTAGCACCACCCACACGGCGAGCTTTAACTTCAACCATTGGGCGAACTTTTTCTAATGTTTCTTCAAAAAACTCAACAGGATCGGTGATTTTATTTTTTTCAACAACACGATCTAACGCACCGTAAACGATTTTTTCGGCAACTGATTTTTTACCATCAACCATAACGTGGTTAATGAATTTAGCAATGGTTTTACTGCCGAATTTTGGATCTGGTAAAATCTCACGAGCAGCAACGACACGACGTCTTGGCATAATAAATTCCTTGTGTATTCAGGGTAGTCTGGTAGCTAACACCAGCCTTACTGCATTGTTTGTGTGTTATCGTTAAGTGATAAACGACGAGTTATAAACAACACAAATTTCAATGCAAACAATGTTAATGAAAGATTAAAACGGCTAAAGTTTAAGCTTTAGGACGTTTTGCACCGTATTTTGAGCGACCTTGTTTGCGGTCTTTTACGCCAGCACAGTCTAATGCACCACGAACCGTGTGATAACGTACACCTGGCAAGTCTTTTACACGACCACCGCGGATTAATACCACGCTATGTTCTTGTAAGTTATGACCTTCACCACCGATGTAGCTTGACACTTCAAAGCCTGAAGTCAAACGCACACGGCATACTTTACGCATGGCTGAATTTGGTTTTTTTGGTGTGGTTGTATACACACGAGTGCATACGCCACGACGTTGTGGGCAAGCTTTTAACGCTGGCACTTTTGATTTTTCGGTAATGGTATTGCGACCTTTACGAATTAATTGATTTGTAGTTGCCATAAGGCACCTTCTCCCGTTGTGGTTAAGAGGTTATCCTATTGAACAATCCCTTAACAAATTTAAAAACATTATGTATTATTTCTTAAAAAATGCATTATTTATTTAAAAATAATTTATTAAAAATAATTATCCAATTTTTGCCAATATCACATTTTAATGACAAATAAATTAATGACAAGCAAATTCATGATACTGGCTATTTTTGGACGATGTATTATAAATGATAGCGGTTAAAATTTCAAGTGCTTTTTACTAAACTATAGGTTACTAAACATAAGTTACTAAACATAAGCGGTTAAATGGTTGTTGCATCTGCGGTATTGGTGATTTTTGGTGTGGGGGCAAAAATCCTAAGTGCAACTTGCAGCATTTCTTCAATAATCATGCTGTTGTATGCCGAACCAATTGTAACGGCGGTTAAGGGCAACAGTCTGTGTAAAAACGCCAAATTAAAGTTTTGTAAATCAATGTTAAGTTGCTTGGCAATTTCTTCAAATTGTTTTAAGTTTTGGTAAAGATTTAACTGATCTTCATCATGTTCTGTGCTTAAATGATCGTTGTTGTTGCGATTGTTTTTGATGTGTTGAAATTGATGTTTTTGTAAACGTTGGTATTGTTCAAAACTGTTATCTGCCATAATATCCAAAATACCCAAACCTGCCAAAAGTGTTTGTTTTTCTTGTAGTTTTTGTAAATCAATATGGCTTAAAATTTCAAAAGCAATCAAAACACCCACTTTACCTGTCAGTGGTTTGTTGTAGATTTTGGCAATCTGAAAAATACTGCGTAAACTTACCAATAATAGCCACAATGTATCTATAAAAATTCCGATTAAACCTGTGGCGTTACTGATACCGCCGATTGTGGCAAGGGTGCGGTTTTGGTTGGCAATTGCGTAAGCCAATGCGTGGCGTTCACTGGCATCAAGTTTGTCATGAAAACGATCATCGTGATTTAAATCAAAATTTGCCCAAGCTTGTGCAGTAGTTGCCAGGCGGTTTAGGCTTAAATGCAACAGTTTTTCAAGACTGTTTTTTGGAGCGATTTTGTCTAATAGCAGGCTGTATTTGCCAATTTTTGATAGGCGAAACAGGCGTTTTGACAGTTTTGGAATTTGTTGATCAAAGACATTTTTTGT
Source organism: Moraxella macacae 0408225 (assembly GCF_000320365.1). GTDB lineage: Bacteria > Pseudomonadota > Gammaproteobacteria > Pseudomonadales > Moraxellaceae > Faucicola > Faucicola macacae. The sequence goes on along the minus strand of NZ_ANIN01000001.1, from coordinate 90,392 downwards.
GCGTTTGTAATGGTTTGGATCATTGCTTGTTTGGTGGTGGTAATAAAACTTATCAAGATCCAAATCAACCAAGTGGTTTTGTTGTAACGGATTGTTTTTATTGATTTTATGAATATTTTTGCCTAATTTTTCCAAATTAACGCGGATCAGGTTGCCAAGTTTGTTGGTTGGTTGAAAATTGCTTGTGTTGCTTGTGTTATTGTCAGATGGGTTGTTAGATTTCATTATTTTGCCTTTTTTGGTTTTGTATTTTGTTTTTATTGGATTTTGGGTTATTTGAGTTAATGGTCAAGTTCATAATTTTTGAGTTTTTTGCGTAACGTGCCACGATTTAGTCCAAGGATTTCAGAGGCCTTGCTTTGATTGCCACGCGTTTGCTCAAGCACCACTTTTAACAAGGGTTTTTCTAATTGTTGGAGCATGATGTCGTACAAATTACTGGGTGCTTCATTCCCTAAGTTTTTAAAATATTGATTCACCACCAATTCAATATGCCTACCTAACGTAACGGCTTGTTGGCGTGGGTTTATGGTTTTGGTTGACATAGAAAACTCAAAATTATTCTCAATATTGGTTAATGGTAAGAAAGCCTTTATTTTAATGTGGTTTTTTGCTGATGACAATGCGTTTTTTACTGTTTTTTGCAACTGTTTTGTATAAATTGGTATGTATATTGGTATATAATAAGCATAAGAAATGTATTGGCAATAAAAGGTGCGTGATGAATAATTTTTGGCTGTTGTTTTTACATTTAACCGGTGCGAGCATTTGGGTCGGTGGGCATTTGTATTTGGCATTGCGTATTGTACCGATGGCAATTTATCGGCAAAATAGCCAAATGTTGTTGGATTTTGAAGCAAGTTTTGAAAAATTAGGCATGAGTGCGTTAATTATCCAAGTGCTAACTGGCGTTAAAATGGCGGATAATTTGTTGCCAAACTGGGGGTTGTTGTTGCAACATGGTGCACAAAACCCACTGCGTCAGTTGTCAATCTTGCTAACGTTGAAATTGTGTTGGCTACTTTTGACGGTATTAACAGCAATTTCAGCACAATTGATCGCCATTCCGCGTATCAGACGCGATCCGAATTCAGCCAAAGCCAGATATTTTTTTGTGGGGCATATTTTAGCGGTTACGGGGCTTTCGGTGGTATTTTTGGCAACGGGTGTGTTGTTTCGCACAGGTTGGTAAATTTTGCCATTGTTACGCCGAGTGTGCTACACTAAATTGTGATGCACTAAATTGTGATGCACTAAATTGTGTTGTACTAAACTTCCTACACTAAATAGTGTGCGATGTGTTAAGTTTGAAATTAAGGTTAAGTTTAACAACTTAAGATTAATTTAAAATGTTAAAAATTTAAAATGTTAAATAAGGACGAATGAATGGATTTTATGAATGTCAGTTTTGCCAGTATTTTATCCATGCTGGCAATGGGTGGCGGTGTGGAGCAACCGAGCGAAAAACCACAAGTTGCCAAAGTCTCAACCTATGTTTTACCAAGTATTGCAGGGCAATGGCAATTACAACTTAACCAAAAGCAACTTAACCAAAAAGATCCAGCGTTGTCAAATTGTCAAGAGCGCTATAATTTTGGACGCAATGATATTTTTTTGGGGCAAAGTGGCAAAGAAATGTCATATGGCAAGTATTTGTTTAGTGATATAGATAAAGACAAAAAACTGTATGTGATAGCAATACAAACCAAATACGACAATAATGCCAAAGATTGTTCAGGCGATCAAATTGACCAAACTGGCGATATTTTTTTGATGCATGTCAAAGTTGACAATAATACCATGCAATGGTGCAATGACAGCGAGGGCAAGCAGTGCAATATGACGTTAAAGCGAATTTTACCTTAACAATGTCTTAACCACAACTTATTATATAATACCCATTTAAAGCAACTTATGATACCACCTTTTTCACAGCAGTCTCATCAAAACTTAAGCAAAAACTTGCAAACCCAGCGTCTAATTAATCCAACAGGGTATAGCGAAGATAAGCAAGACAGTCATATTCGCCCAAGTGTGTTAAATGAATACATCGGACAACCAGTGGTAAAAGAACAAATGTCGGTATTTATTGGAGCTGCTAGGGCAAGGCAAGAGGCCTTGGATCACACACTGATTTTTGGCCCTCCTGGACTTGGAAAGACCACGCTTGCTAATATTATTGCGCGTGAAATGGGTGGCAATCTGCGTTCGACATCAGGGCCTGTACTGGAAAGAGCGGGGGATTTGGCGGCTATGCTCACCAATTTGGAAGCGGGTGATGTGTTGTTTATTGATGAAATTCATCGTTTAAGCCCTGTGATCGAAGAAATTTTATACCCTGCGATGGAAGATTTTCAGTTGGATATCATGATAGGTGAGGGGCCATCGGCTCGTTCTATTAAGCTTGATTTGCCACCGTTTACGCTTGTAGCGGCGACGACTCGAGCGGGGCTACTAACTTCGCCATTGCGTGATCGTTTTGGTATCGTGCAACGTTTGGAGTTTTATAATGTGGCGGATTTAACAACGATTGTGGCACGTTCGGCGCGTTTACTTGGTGTGGCAATGACAGAAGATGGTGCGTTGGAAGTGGCACATCGTTCGCGTGGTACGCCGCGAATTGCCAATCGGTTGTTACGTCGCGTGCGCGATTATGCCCAAGTCAAAGGCGATGGGACAGTTACCGCCCAAATGGCACACAGTGCTTTGGATATGCTTGCGGTGGATAAACGTGGACTTGATAACCTTGATCGGCGTTATTTAGATGTGTTGCATGAACGTTTTGCTGGTGGCCCTGCTGGGGTTGAGTCCATTGCAGCGGCTTTGGCAGAAGATAGAGGGACATTGGAAGATGTGATCGAACCGTATCTGATTCAGCAAGGTTTTGTGGTGAGAACCGCTCGAGGGCGGGTATTAACCGATATGGCAAAAGACCAGTTGATTTGATGTGTCAATCAAACAACTTGTTATTTGTTATAGAAACAAAAACACAAAAGCATAAAAACAAAAAAGCCCCAATATAATTAAGGGCTTTTTATATGCTAACAATGCTTAATTGTTGGTTTATTTATTTTGGTAAGACAGTCTTACTCCAAAGATATAGCCATTATTGTTTTTAAATTCACCAACGCGTGAAAGATCAGGCAGTTGTGCGGTTGCATTGCCAAATTTTAGATATTTTGCCCCTGCAGAAACTGCCAATTGTGGTGTTACACTGTATTTTGCACCTAAGCCTGCACTATAATAGCCTTTAATTGGACCTAGTGTTGTTGCAGGGTTGCCTGAACCTGTATCAAAGCCAACCGTGCCTGAAACGGCTAATTTGTCGTTGACTTGTTTTGCAAGTCCAACCTCGCCAGACCATTGATTTTTACCATAATCTACCAAGTTAAGACCTGCTGGATTGGCGGCTTTTGATACTTGGTTGTATAAAGGTGGTGTTACTTTAAAACCAGACCAAGGCACATAACGTATTTTTGCAGTACCTAATAAACGATGTTTGGCACTTAAACCTGTTTGAAAATCAAAGTTATAAGATTTTGGGGTTTTGACTTTAAATTTACTGGATTGGCTTACAGGCAAATTACCCAAAGGTGCTAAAGGCAATACCTCAGAAATATCAGATTTGTGTTCTATTGCTGACCGATAAGTTAAAGCTGCTTTTAGGGCAATTTCAGGTTTGGCGTAAGACACACCAGCCACCCAACCAATAGCAGTGTTTGGACTAATGACAGCATCATAATTGGTAGCGCCTTTATAAGCATTACCGCGCAAATGCACTTCACCGGCTATGTGTTGTATAGCGGGGCCGGCATACACTTGAAGGTTTTTGTCTGCACCAAATTTCATACCTACCAAGCCAGTTAGGTTTCTGGTATGCACATCAACATTGGTATTGCCATTATCACTGCTTAACAGATCCAATACTTTGGGTGCTTGTTGTAATGCACTGGCACTTTGATTAAAATCATTTAAATGTTTTGTAAGTTCTGCTTTTGCTTGAGCGGACACATTTTGGCTTGCCAAAGATTTTTTGATTGTGTCAACGCGCTGTTGACTGGCTTGAGCTGATTTTGGTAACGAATCTTTTAGGCTTTGGGCAATCATCTTAGGTGTTGCACCGGCATCAACGGCTTTTTTTACGTTTTCTAGGGTTTGTTGAGTTCCGCCAAACAGTTCAGCAAGGGCTAGGTAAGCTGCTGCTTCATCTGCGTTTTTATTGGTGGCGGCGGTATTGGCTTTGCCAAAAAAATCCACGGCTTGATTGGTTAATTCTTCTTGACGTTTTTCACTGGTAACAGTGTTAATGACACCAAGTGCAACTGCATTGGCATTGCCTGTAAAGTTGTTGTTGCCTTTATATGCTACCGATGCACCAAAAGGTTCATCATAAATCACACCAACGCTAAAGGTATCGTTAACATCGGTTTTTACGCCATAGCGAAAAAAGTCATATTTTTTGGCAATGTCATCGACTTTATTGCCTGCACTGTCTTTGCCTGATACATTGGCATCAATGTAAGTATAAACCGTTTCGGCGTACATGCCATCTTGTAAAAATGCACTAATATCCTGACCTGATCGATCAAGACCTGCAGAATGGGCTGAAATGGTGGAAAGTGAGGCGATAGCAAACGCTAAATGGCGGATTTTGAAAGACATGAAATGCTCCCTTTTACATTGACTTATAAAAAATTTACATTGGCTTTAAAGGATACTGGATAATTACTGTTTAAATTCGTTATGAAGTTTACAAATTATCTAATTACCGTTAATTGCTGTTGCTAAGAATAATCAAATTCTTACAAATAAGCAACTAAAAATTTGTCAAAAAGGGCAGAATTTACAAAAAATCAGGGTATTTTTAAATTTTAGCCAACAATTGTCAGCTACAATCAATGTCAGTGATGGTTCAAAATTCACTTAATCATGGTTAACCAAGCATCAGCAACAACAAACAAACACAAACAACAAAAATCCATGAGAAAAAGTCATGGATTGTTGCAAAAACTAAAGTTCATAAAAGATGAAATGTTGTGTAACTTAACGCATACAACTTAATATATGTAAATTAATATATGTAAAAAATTAATATGTAAAAGCGTATTAATTTGGCGTTAAATTAGCGTCCGCGGTAAGTAATGCGACCTTTGTCAAGATCATACGGTGTCATCTCAACTTTAACTTTATCACCTGTTAGAATACGAATGTAGTTTTTACGCATTTTACCTGAAATATGGGCGATGATTTCGTGTCCGTTTTCTAAGCGAACTTTAAATAACGTATTGGGTAGAGTGTCGATGACTTCGCCTTCAAACTCAATGATGTCGTCTTTTTTTGCCATAGTATTATCAAAAATTAATTAAAAATTAGCATGCTATTATAGTTTGGTTTCATAAAAATAGCAACTTTATTCGGTTAAATTTAGCCAAACGGGCGATAAACGAATTTTTGGTAAGGTTTGTTGTAGGTGAGTGGGGTATAGCGCATTGACAAAATATAAGCCATCGGCAGGTGCAGTTGGTGCTGCCAAGGTGCGGTCTTCTGCCAAAATCAGATCGTTTATCCAATCTGGTGTGTGTTCGCCGCGTCCAATGCTAAATAAACTTCCCATGATATTGCGCACCATGTGGTGCAAAAAACCATCGGCTTGAATGTCCAGTACAATAAAATCACCATGGGCTATCAAGTTGGCAAAATGCACATGACGGATAGGCTGTTTGGATTGGCATTGCGAGGCTCTAAAACTGGTAAAATTGTGCATACCGACTAAAAATTGACAAGCCTGTTGCATTTTTTCTAAGTTTAAAGGGGTGTGTACGTGAGTAACTTGTCCGTGCAAAATTGCAGGGCGAAAGGTTTGGTTTAATGTAACATAGCGATAACGGCGCGCAATTGCCAAAAAACGCGCGTGAAATTCATCACTCATTGGGGTAACAGCACGAAGCGCGATATCATTTGGCAAGAGGGCATTAACGCCGCGTAGCCAGTTATACGGATCGCGGTTGGCATTGGTACAAAAGTGGGCGATCATGTTAGATGCATGGACGCCGGCATCCGTGCGACCTGATGCTATGATTTCAATTGGTTCATTGGCAACTTTACTAAAGGCGGTTTCTAAGGTTTGTTGAATGGTGGTGTGATCGTGTTGTTGGCGTTGCCAACCGCGATAATGTGTGCCGATAAATTCTAAGTTAATGGCGTAAGTTTTGGGCATTTTTTTCTCAATTGGATTGTTATCAATTTTAATAAGTCAATGAATTATTCATCAATATCCACGCCCAGTTCATTGCCAAATCTCCATGTGCGAATAATGCGCAACTCAACAATGTCTTGCATGTCTTTGCTAAAATTTCCAAATGGGGCGGATTTTCTGACCGATTCTTTGGCAGCCTCGTCCAATATTTTTGATCCTGAAGATTCTAGAATTTGAATGGCTTTGACTTTGCCAGTTGGATCAATAATCACCATAAGACGCACATCACCTTTTAAGTCTTTGGCGCGGGCTTCTTGGGGGTATTGTTGATTGCCAATGCGATACGCTTGTTGGCGAAAATTTTCAATGTATTTGGCTGCAGCACCTGTGGTGGTGGAATTGCTGTTTACGACTGCTACGGCTGATTTTTTGGCAAGCAGTTGTTGGTTGTTGCTGATTTTGGTTTCAAGTGTGGCAATTTGTTGGCGTAGGCGTTGCTCTTGATCTTTTAATTCGGAGAGTTTTTCATCTTTTTTGTTGAGATTTTCTTTGTTAACTTTTTCCCAACTAAGCGTGGTTTTTAGGTAGCTTTCTTGGTAAAGTTGCTTGCGTTTTTGTTGTTGTTGGCTTACGATGTCATCGGTTGGATTGATTGTATCGTCATTTATCGGACTGATGGTATTGTTTTCAAAACGCACCTTGTCATCGGTTTCACCGCCTCCCAGTTGACTGGCATTGGCAATAAAATTAGCCTGTTCGTTTTTTTCTAAATTTTCAGTTAATACTGTGGTTACGTCTTTTACCACCGCAGTTGGCGATGCGTTATCAGCAAAACTTACCCCAAAAATAAACAAGGCGTGCAACATCACCGCTATTACCGTAGAAAACAACATGACACGGTCATTGTGGTGCTGATGTTTGACAAAATGATAACTGCGACTGTCTTTGATGTGTGTCAACGTAAAATCCACGCAAAAAGCAAAACGATTGTTATAAAAAAACTAAACCAATAAAAAACTAAACCAATAAAAAACTAAACCAATAAAAAACTAAAACAATAAAGAACGATTTATAAAAACGGTTATTATAAAATTTTTTTAGGTTAAATTAAACCCATTTACCAATTTATTGTGAAAATCTCACACAGTTGCACGCTTTTTTGTTAAAATGCAACAAAATAACCCTGTAAAGAAGGAAGTGTTGTGGATTCTGCCAGTTTTACCCAAAATATGCAAACATTTGGCGAAAAAATGCGTGATTTTTTGCATGATTTTAGTCAACAACAGTTGGATTTTTGGTTGCGATCGCTTGCTGAGTTTTCACGCAATGGTTATGACAAATTAGAAACCAGTGTGGAGCAAGAGTTTTTTATCCCTGCAAGCCAATCCCAAATCAATCAAGCCTTGGATCAATTTGTAACGCAAAATGTAGATGCGGTGCTTGATTTGCATTTGGATTTGCATGAAAATTGGTTGCGTTTGTATGCAACGGTAAATATCCAAGGGGTGTTTGCCAAAGTTGCTGTAAATTTACGCTTGGTGCATGCTCAGCTTGATGCGCGGTATCAGCGTTTTGTGTTTGGACAACTTAGCAATACCGATGTATTAAGTCTGTATACAGACAATTATTTTAAAACCAAAGCGATACGATTGGCGGTGTGGTTTTTCCACAAAGTGTTAAAACAAGATCCGCTTGGTATGATTTTGGGTAAAATTAACCTTGTGCATCAAAAAGAAGATATTTTATACCTTGATCTTGGACGTTGGTTAAAAAATAACAACAAAATCATGGGTATACTAAAAAAAGTACAGGTTAATCATGGTTTTTTGGCAGAAGAGCAGTTGGTGTTAAAAGCCAATGTTAATTTGTCGCAAATGATTAATTTTGATGCAGGCAAACAACTGATCAGTGAAGCGGATAACCCAAATTTTATCGCCCAAACACAAAACGAAAGCGAACAACAAAATTAATAACCACTTAATCAAAAACCACTTAAATTAAATTTATAAGTGGTTTTTTAATTTAAATAATTAAATTATTAAATTATTTAAAGCAAAGTTAAAACAGTTAAAAACAGTTAAAAATTCTTAAAAAAATTTAATGTTTTAATTCAATTTTTGCACGGATATTATCCCCATTTTTTTGGTGTAAAATCAACAAATTGTCTGTATTTTCAACCAATTGCCAACCTTGTTGTTTGTCAATATCGCCTGTTACAGTCAATGAAAAAGATTTGTTTTTTAGGCGTATCACCGGCGTTTTATGCTGATAACCGTCATGCTTTAAATCCAAAATCTGATGTGCGATCGTGGCTGCTTGTTCACGCAGCGGTGCAACAAAACGACATTCTTGTCCGTTAATTGCAATGCAATCACCAATTGCAAAAATGTCAGGATTGGAAGTTTGTAGTGTGTTTTCATCGACCACAATGCCTTGTGGCAAATAGCTTAAATTGGCACGTTTTGGTAGGCGTTCGTCAAGTTTTAGCCCTGTGCTTGCAATGATATGATCGCAAGTTAACTGGTTGTTTGATAGGCAAATATGGTATTTGGTGTTGCCTTTTTCGCTAAAATCGTTTACTTGTTCGACCACTGTATTGCCAAGATAATTGATGTTTTGTGCAATGAGGGCGTTTTTGATACGCTCTGCAGCCAGTGGCGGTAAAACTTCCGCCAAGGGTAAATTGTCGCGGTTAATCAGGGTAACATTATGCCCTGATTTGGCAATGTCCTCGGCAATTTCCACGCCAATCATGCCTGCGCCGATAATTGCAATGTGTTGGTTTGGTTTGGCGTGTAGTTTTTGTTGTAATTTGGCAAACATATCCACATGATTAACGCGCCAAACACTGTCAGGAGGCAGGCTTGTGGGTAGGTTTGGCGTTGCTCCCAATGCCAAAATCAACTGCTGATAATCAAAATCTCCGCGCGTGGTACGCACTTGTTTTTTGTTGCTGTCAATGTGAATGACAAACGTGTGTGCAACAAGGCCAATGTCTAAACTTTCGCTTAGATCTTTGGCGGATTTTTGGATAAGATCATCGGCGGTTTTGTTTTGGCTTATGGCAATGGATAATTGTGGCTTCATGTAGCGATCGCCACTGTCGGCTGTGATTAGGGTGATTGGTAGGTTTTTGTCAAGTTTGCGCAAGGCCTCAATCACGCTCCACCCTGCCGTGCCACCACCGATGACCAACACGCCGTTGCTGTCGGTTAAGGGGTTGACTGATGGTTTATCGATGGCAATTTGGCGTTTTTCAAAGGGTTCAAAATCACGTTTGCTTACACCACATAAAGGACAAACCCAGTCATCTGGAATATCTTCAAAGCGTGTGCCTGCTGGCAATCCACTGTCAGGATCGCCGGTTTTTTCGTCATAAATCCAACCACAAGCGCGACATAAAAACTGTCGCCAATTGCCGCGTCCGTCTGTGGGGTTGTCATGTTTGTCTGTGTTCATTTTTTGCTCTGGTTTTATGAATATTTACAATTATTCTAAAAAATAACTTTAATAAAATTTTTTAATAAAAAATCATTTAATAAATAAAATTATTTAATAAAAATGATGTCAATTGGGTGAAATTTCACGCATTAACTGATGTGATAACGCACGCAAATGCTTAATTGCAGGGGTAACAATTGCCACAAAATGAGCCTCGCGGATACGGCGTTGTGGATTTGCTGTCATCAGATAGCCTCTTGCACCTTGGTGTAGTAGAGATGCTTGGGTGGCTTTTAGACTTAATTTTGCGCCTTGACAGCGTAAATCCAGTACATCTAAAAAGAAATCTTTACTGCTATCAAATGGGGTTTTGGCAAGGGTATGCGTTTGGGCAATTGTACTGTTTAAGGCTTCTTGTAAGCCGTCTGCTTGATCTGCCAAAAATTGATTGACGTGTCCAAGTTGATCTTCTACCGCGTTAATGTCGTTAATGGCTCCTTGAATAATGCCTATGCCTATGCCCATTTGCATAAGCACAAACGCACCGCGCACTTTTTCAATAAAAGGTTTCACAGGATCTGCAATCAGATCGCTGTTTGGTATAAAATAATCATTGAGTTTAATTTGCCAAGTGCTAGAACCCTCCATACCGCTAAAAGCAGGGCATGGGTTTAATTGCCACTGTGCTTTTTTTGTCTCATCAAATCTTAACAAAAAGAACACATCTTTTTTGTTGGTTGTATCACTTTCAACCGTTGCAATTGCCCCGCAATACTGATTTGGTGCGATATGACTGATCCACGGTAAAGTACCGGATACGACATAGCCGCCGTCTACTTTTTTGGCACGCAAAATCATAGACTCGATATTGGCAAAAGTTTTCATTGGATTGGATAGAGCTGTTCCTCCAAAAGTATTGCCAAGCAGATGATTTGGCAGGATTTTTTGGGCTAAAGTGCTATTTTCAGATTGATCAAGGTATAAACCCATAACTTGATGACACCATGACAAAAAACCCGTTGTGCCACAAACTTCGGCAATTTTGGCCGTGCTGTCAATTGCCACATCAAAACGATTGCCAAATGCTGTCAAATGTGGTGCAAACGCCCCGGCTTTGGCAAGTTTACTCATTTCTGGAAGCGGATAATAACCCTTGTCAATGGCTAATACTTTTGGAGTTAAAATCTTGTTGGCTAGTTGACTGACGTTATTTAACAAAAGTTGGTGGTTTTGGCAGTCATTGATAAGTTGTGCAACCAAGTGATCTTGTGCTGAATTTGTCATAACTAAATTTGTCATAATATGCCTAAAATGTATAAAAAATAGCCTATTATAAAGCAATAAATACATGGGTCTTTATGCTAATTTTGCATAAGTAAATAAAATTTTATGAAGTTAAAAATTATGATAAAATATTAAATTTATCAGTTAAATGAACTATAGTATTGACGGTTTTGTTAAAGGGTATTTCAGATGGCAAGAAAAAACTGGACAAGAGAAGAATTGATTGTTGTTTTTAATTTATATTGTCAATTGCCATTTAGTGTTACTAATGCAAAACGAAAAGAGGTTGTTGATTTGGCGAGTTTGATTGGGCGTACACCATCTGCTGTTTCATGGAAACTTGTAAACTTTGCCAGTCTCGATCCAAGTTTACAAGCTCAAGGAATTAAAGGGGCGAGCAATGGTAGTAAAGCAGATAAAGTCATTTTTGACGAATTTTCTCAAAACTGGGAAAAAATGATTTATGAAAGCGAACTTATTCTGAGTAATTTAAAAAATAATCAATTGCAACGAATAGTTGATATTGATAACGATATTAAAAAGATTGATTTTATTGATATGGATAACTTTCTTTACCAAGAGAAAGAGGGGTTAGCCGCTGAAAAACTCGTAAAAATCAGAGCAAATCAAAACTTTTTTAGAAAAATGATTTTGTCAGCTTATGAAAATAAATGTTGTTTAACAGGTCTTAATATTCCTAGCCTGCTTGTAGCCAGTCATATTGTACCATGGTCAAAAGATGAGAGTAACCGTCTTAATCCTGAAAATGGTTTGTGCTTAAACAATTTACACGATAAAGCCTTTGATAGGGGATTGATTACCGTAGATTTTGATTATACCATAAAAGTGTCTTCGTATTTACAAGACTTACAGTCAGATGAAAGTTTGCATAAATTCTTTTTTGATTTTGATAAAAAACCAATTATTTTACCAAAACGTTTTTTACCAAATAAGGAGTTTTTGGATTATCATCACCGATATATTTTTAAAGGTTGAGTTATGAAAAACGGCACAAAAGTCGCTTGTATCACAGGCGGTGCAAAACGCATTGGACGATCGATTGTTACCGCTTTTCATCAGATGGGCTATCAGGTTGTCATTCATTATCATCACAGCGAACAAGCTGCCAGCGATCTTGCCAAATCACTTAATCAAATTCGTCCAAATTCAGCGAAAATTATCCAAGCAAACTTAGAAAATTTTGATGAAATTTGGCAACTGGCAGATAAAATTTTAACTGCATTTGGACGTATTGATGTGTTGGTGCATAACGCATCGCGTTTTTATCCGACGCCTTTTGGAACAATTTGCCCTAAAGATTGGCAAAATTTGATGTTATCCAATGCAAAAGCACCGCTATTTTTATCCCAAGCCTTAGCAAAAAATCTTCAGCAAAATCACGGTTGTATTATTAGTATTTTGGATATTCATGCCAATGCTCGTCCGTTTGTGGGCTATAGTGTGTATAATATGGCAAAATCTGCACATCAAATGTTGGTGCAATCGCTGGCTTTAGAACTTGCTCCATTCGTACGCGTAAACGGCGTTGCTCCTGGCGTTAACATTTTGCCTGATGAAAATAGTGAACAATCGTTAACAAAACAACAAATCACCTCCATTTGTCAAAGTATTCCGCTACAACGCGTAGGTGAGCCGTCAGATATTGCTGATGCGGTGCTTTTTTTGGCGCAGGCTCGCTATATTACCGGACAAGTGTTGGCAGTTGATGGCGGTCGCAGTTTGACTTTGGCTGGAAATCCAATGCAACATGTGTGATTTTAATTTTGATATGCAATACAAAACTGATGAAAAACTGATGAATTGCAAAATTAACCAATTACAAAACTGGCTAAATTTTTTAGCAAAATTAGGTTATATTTATGATAAACTAGTATTTATGCTAAACCAGTGTTTGCTTTTTAAATTTTCTTTTTGTTTTTTGGATACTCATTTTATATAAGTTAGGTTTTTTATGACGACACAACCATTTGCATTGTTATCTGTTTCTGATAAATCTGGCATTGTTGATTTTGCCAAAGGTTTGTTAATACACAACTTTCGCCTGCTTTCTACAGGGGGAACGTATCAATTGCTTAAAGATCATGGTGTTGAGGTTTTGGAAGTTGCTCAATATACAGGGTTTGCTGAGATGATGGACGGACGCGTCAAAACCTTGCATCCAAAAATTCATGGCGGTATTTTGGGGCGTCGCGGACTTGATGATGCGGTGATGGCATTGCATGGCATTGAGCGTATTGACATGGTGGTGGTGAATTTATACCCTTTTGCCAAAACCATTGCCAAACCTGATGTGAACAAAACAGATGCCCTTGAAAATATTGATATCGGCGGCCCTACCATGGTGCGTGCTGCCGCCAAAAATCATGAGCATGTGAGTATTGTTACCGATCCCAATGATTATGCCAGTATTTTGGGTGAATTGACAGCAAACGGTACAATATTGGCAAAAACGCGTTTTGATTTGGCAATAAAAGCCTTTGAACATACCGCCCATTATGATGGTATGATAGCCAACTTTTTAGGGCGTCGATTGCATGATTTTGACAATGCTGATGATTTTTCACGCACTTTTAACCTACAAATGGATAAATCTCAAGATCTGCGTTATGGTGAAAATCCGCACCAAAAAGCCAGTTTTTATGTGGAAAAAACCCCCACCAATGCCAAACCAGAAGCCAGTATTGCAACAGCCAAGCAGTTACAAGGCAAAGCATTATCCTACAACAACATTGCTGATACCGATGCTGCTTTAGAATGTGTCAAATCCTTTGAGACACCGGCTTGTGTGATTGTCAAACATGCCAATCCGTGCGGAGTTGCACTGGACGATAATTTGACTTATGCTTACCAAAAAGCCTTTTTAACCGATCCTGAATCTGCATTTGGCGGTATCATTGCCTTTAACCGTAAATTGGACATAGCGACAGCGAAAGCCATTATTGAACAACAATTTGTTGAGGTTATCATTGCTCCTTGTATAGAAGAGGGTGTACTGGCGATCACGGGTGCAAAAAAGAATGTGCGCGTGCTTGTTTGTGGTGAATTGCCAAAACCCAAAGAGCGACAAGCCAAATTTGATTTTAAGCGTGTAACTGGCGGTTTGTTGGTGCAAGATCAAGATTTAGGCTTGATTACCCTTGATGATTTACAAGTGGTTAGCAAAGTACAACCCACCCAAGCCCAACTAGAAGATTTGCTCTTTACTTGGAATGTAGCAAAATACGTCAAATCTAATGCAATTGTGTACGGTAAAGACAAGCGGACGATAGGCATAGGGGCAGGGCAAATGAGCCGGGTTAATTCAGCACGTATTGCAGGGATAAAAGCACAGCATGCAGGTCTTTCACCCATAGGAGCGGTCATGGCATCGGATGCGTTTTTTCCATTTCGTGATGGCATTGACAATGCTGCCAAAGCAGGCATTGCTGCTATTATTCAGCCAGGTGGATCAATGCGTGATGATGAAACGATAGTGGCGGCAGATGAACACGGCATTGCTATGGTGTTTACAGGCATGCGTCATTTTCGGCATTGATTTTTAACATTGATTTTTTTTAACATTGGCTTAATGACAATAAACCTCTTTTAAATGCACAAAAGAGGTTTATCAAGTGCTAATTTAACAATAATTTCTTTTTAACAATTTCTTTTTAACAATAAATTTTTTAAAATTTGCTCATAAATTTGGGTTAATTTTTCTAAATCATCTACGGCTACATTTTCGTTGATCTGATGAATGGTGGCATTTAATACCCCTAATTCTACCACTTGTGCGCCAGTCGGTGCAACAAACCGCCCATCAGATGTACCGCCAGATGTGGACAGCTTGGTATCAATGTTCATGACGGTTTTTATTGCATTTTGGCATGCACTCACCAGTTTGCCTTGTTCGGTCAAAAACGGTTGCCCTGACAATTTCCAGTCAATTTGATAGGTTGCTTTTGCATTGGCAAAATGTTTATCAAAAATTGCATGGGTTTTTTGCTTTAATTCATCTTCTGTGGTTTCGGTTGAAAAACGAAAATTAAACTCGGCTGTTAGCGTATTTGGAATGACGTTATTTGCCCCTGTTCCTGCGTTGATGTTGGAAATTTGCATGGTTGTGGGCGGAAAAAACGCGTTGCCCTTATCCCATGTTTGTCCAACAAGCTCTGACAATGCCAAACTTGCTTCATGAATGGGGTTGACGGCCAAATGTGGATATGCAACATGTCCTTGCTTGCCTGTAACGGTTAAAACGCCGCCAAGCGAACCGCGCCTGCCATTTTTAATCACATCACCCACAATTTTGCTGCTTGATGGTTCGCCAACCAAGCAATAATCAATTTTTTCATGACGATCGGTTAGTGTTTGTATGACTTTTGCTGTGCCGTTGATTGATGGGCCTTCTTCATCTGAGGTTAAAAGCAGGGCAATTGAACCGATATGATCGGGGTGATTGTGAATAAAATTTTCGCAGGCAACCGTAAAACAGGCAATTGCTGTTTTCATATCGGATGCACCACGAGCGTACAATTGTCCGTTTTTGATGGTTGGCGTAAATGGGTCAAATTGCCAATCTGCGACATCGCCAACAGGAACTACATCGGTATGCCCTAAAAAACAAACCAGCGGTGCTTGATTGCCACACCTTGCCCATAAATTTTTTACCTCGCTGTTTCGTCCGCTATCGTTTTTATCACCAAAATATAAAAACTCACTGCTAAACCCCACATCTTTTAAGCGTTTGGCAATAATATCTTGGCAATTTTCGTCTTTTGGTGTGATAGATGGTTGTTTGAGCAGTTCGATGGATAGGTTTAGGGTTTTGGTCATAGGTTTTCCAAGGTTTTTGGTGGCAATGTGGGTACATTGTTAGTATTTTTATTGGTGTTGTGTATTTTTATTGGTAATTGCATAAATTAAAAAACCTTGTAAAAATTACAAGGTTTCAATTTTAATGACTGTATTTTAATGACTGCATTTCAATAACTGGATTTTAGACTTTATCACAACTTAGACTGTTGCTAAATCACAACCTTTTAAAAGAACCTTTTAAAAGAATATGTTAAATTTGGTGGGCCCACACAGACTTGAACTGTGGACCAAAGGATTATGAGTCCTCTGCTCTAACCAACTGAGCTATAGGCCCTAAAACTTAACGATACTATGATACCTTAAAAAAAATTTTTTGCAAGAATTTTTTATAAAAATTGTAGATCTAGGCTTTTACTTTAGTTTAAGACTGCGTTATAATAGTGGGCGTTTTTATTTTATTATTTTCATTACTTACTTTTTAGGAGCTTATCATGGCAATTGAACGTACGCTTTCTATCATCAAACCTGATGCCGTGGCAGGCAATCATATTGGAGAGATTTATGCTCGTTTTGAAAAAGCAGGCTTAAAAATCGTTGCAGCAAAAATGCTTCACTTAGACGACGAAAAAGCGGGCGGTTTTTATGCCGAACACAAAGAACGCCCATTTTATGGTGATTTGGTAAGTTTTATGACTTCAGGCCCTGTGGTTGTGTCTGTATTAGAGGGTGAAAATGCGGTATTGTCTCACCGTGAGATCATGGGTGCAACAAACCCAAAAGATGCCGCTCAAGGCACTATCCGCCGTGATTTTGCAACAAGCATTGACGAAAATGCGGTGCACGGTTCAGATAGCACAGCTTCTGCACAACGTGAAATTGCCTATTTTTTTGCAGATCATGAAGTTTGTCCACGCACGCGTTAATTTTAACTACAATTTTAACTACAATTTTTAGTTAAAACTTTAATTAAAAACTGCAAGTCAAAAGCGATTGAAATGTTTCGATCGCTTTTTGTTTTGGTTTTAGGTTTTTGGCAAAATTATTTTTGGCAAATTTTGGCTTAAATGTTAAAATAGCCTATTTTTTAATCACCAAACTGTTTTTTAAACTGTTTTTTTTAAATTAATTGTTTTTTTAAATTAATTGTTTTTAAAAATCAGTCAATCAGCAAAAATTATCCGATTATGCGTTTAAAACAACTCAAATTAGCAGGCTTTAAATCTTTTGCCAACCCCACGACGTTTCATTTTAAGCACAACATCACCGCGATTGTTGGTCCAAATGGTTGTGGCAAATCCAATGTGATCGATGCCATTCGTTGGGTGCTTGGAGAAAGTTCTGCCAAACAGTTGCGCGGTGGTGCAATGAGCGATGTAATTTTTGCAGGCACACAACAAAAATCCGCCAAAAGTTTGGCAAGTGTGGAGCTGATTTTTGAAAACACACAAGGCGATGCCTTGCATCAAACTTATGCTAAAAGTGGCATTCAGCATTCACTCAATTTGTATCATGAATTGTCGGTGCGCCGCCAAATGAGCCGTGAGGGCAAGTCGGATTATTTTATCAATGGCACAAAAGTGCGACGCCGCGATGTGGTAGATGTGTTTTTGGGGACAGGGCTTGGTGCCAGAAGTTATGCGGTGATTGAGCAGGGTATGATTGGGCGAATTATCGAGGCGAATGCCTTGCAATTGCGCGAGTTTATTGAAGAAGCATCGGGCGTTTCGCGGTATCAACATCGCCGCGAGGAAACTCAAAAACAGCTCGATCATGCCAATGACAACCTAAACCGCCTAAATGACATGACAGGTGAACTTACCGCTCAACAAAAACGATTGGAAAAACAAGCCACAATTGCCAAGCAGGCTCATTTATATCAGCAACAAATCGATGAAATTAACACACAATTGTTGATTAATGAAGCCGTACAAGTATCGAAGCAACACCAAAATTTACACAATCAACAGCAAGATCTTAAGCAAAAAATTGCAGAAGCGCAAAATGCTGTTAATCAATTAACCGAGCAGGACAAGCAATTACAACAAAAAATCTATGAACAACAGCTTGCCAAACAAGAACAGCAGAATCTGTGTCAAAATTATTGGCAAAAGCACCACGAAGCCCAAAGTTTATACCAACAACAGCAAAATTTACTTAATCAGCAGCAAGCCAAAATTGATGAATTAACCAAAACCGAACAAAATTTAACCGCGCAGCTTAACCAAATTAGCAGCGAACAACACGCCAATGCCAAACACTTGCAAACCTTGCCAAATAAACTGATGGCTTTACAGACAACCATTGAACAAAAGCAACAAGTTTGGCAACAAACCGAGCGACAACGCCAAATTATCACCGGTGAAATCAGTCAATTACAGCAACAAAAACAAGAGTATGAAAAACAACTGGCGATTGTAGAAAATTTGCTAAAAACCGCACAGCAGCAAGCACAAAAACTTACCTTGCACCAACAACAACACCAAAAAAATCAAGCAATTTTTGAGCAAAAACAACAAGACCACGTGGCCAAACATGCAAAATTTGATGACAATCAAATCACTGTGTTAACCGAAAAAATTCATCAACTGGAAAATATCATACTTGATCGGCAACAACAAATCACCGATCAAGCCGATACGCTGGAAAGTTTGGATCGTCAACATCATAAAGCCTTACAACAACAAGAACAATGGCAAACCGAACAAAAAACCTTGCAAAAGTTGGTAGATGATTATGATCAATTTTTGCAAAAAATTGCCCAAAATCAACACAAGATCAATCAAAAAACTCCGACAAATTTGGATTTACACTTGTTGTTGACGAAGATAAATTTAAGTTCGCGGGGTAAATTGTTTAGTAAACAGTTGGATAAGTGTTTGGCAATATTGACTCAATGGTTGGTATTAACTCCTGTTTTATCAGAGAAGCAAAATTTGTTTGATTTTTCGGTATTGTTTGGTAAAAAAGCGGTGCTGTTTGATGCGTTTTTTACCAATCAGTTGACACAATTGCAGCATAAAACTTCGCTAAAGACAGAAACCGTACCAAAGACAGATCCGCCAAAGACAGAGCAGAGACTGGAAAATCAGCATTGGATCTGTTTAAGTGCATTGTTAATAACGCCAGATTTACCAATTTTTTCTCACGTTTGGCTGTTAAAACAACCGCTTTGCCAACAAGATTTTATTGATAATCATGATGTATTGTTAAGTTTAATTCATCAGTTGCCACATTTTTTGCCCAGTGATTGGCTGTTGATATTTGGTGAGCATGATGAAATTTTATTGCTTAATTCACATTTGTGTTTGGATTTGCACGCTTTGGTATGGGGGCTGGGTTCTGGTGAAAAAAACCATGCCAAACCAACACCAATCCCTGCGATGAGTCAGTATTTTTCGCAGCAACAACGCATTGAAGCGTTACAAGATCTGATAGACAAACAGCGACCGATTTGTGAGCGTTTGGCAAATCAAGTGCAAGTAGAGGCGATCGCGTTACAAGAATGGCAAGCCCAAGATCAAGCCAGTCGCAATGAATTATTACAATTAAACCAACAAAAACAACAGCTTAGCCATGACAGGTTGCAATATCAACACGAAATCAGCCAATTACAAACCCATGAGCGGCATTTGGCACAGGAGCTTGATCGTTTAACTGGCGAACAAACACAAATTAGCCAAACGATACAAAATCATCAAGCCGATGCAGAGCGTATCCGTCAGCAACTGGCAGAAATACAGCCGCGCTTAAATCAAAAAATTCAGGTGCAAGAAACGCTTGATCAAGAATTAGCCGACCAACACGCAAAACAAAAAAGCTATGAAAATCAATACCATGAGTTAAGCCTTGCACTAAACAAAGCCGAGCTACAACAACAGCATCAACTTCAAATCCAACAAAAATTACACCATCAACAACAGCACGAACAACAACAATTGCAGACATTAATCCAGTCTTTTACCCAATTGCAACAAGAATTACCAACTTTTGTTGAGCAAGTGGATAAGTGTCAGCAACGTTTGGCGCAAAGCACATCGGTTTTGGAGGAGATTGATGCCAAATTGGTTGAGTTGGAGCAACAAAAAATCAACGAGCAGCATAAGTTTCAAGCCAAACAACAACAGCTACAAAACCTACAACAACAAGGTTATGACAAACAAACCGAATTGGCCTTGATTAATCAACGATCTGAACAAATTTCTCAACAAATGTTGAATCAAGGCGTGGCAATGCCAACACAAGAGCAGGCGTTACAAAACCAAGTGTTGTTGAGTGTGAATGATGTAGATGTCAAACGGCGAGCCTTGCGCCAGTTGCAACAAAATTTGCAACAGCTTGGGGCGGTGAATCACGCAGCTTTGGCAGAATTGGACACAATTACACAACGTTTATCACCACTGTCAGAGCAGATAAATGATCTAACCGCGAGTATTGACAAGTTGCGTGAAGCAATTAGGCAAATTGACAGTCAAACCAAACAATTGTTCATGAATATGCTCAATCAGGTCAATGTGGATTTAAATCAGCTATTTGTACAAGTATTTGGCGGTGGGCAGGCAAGCTTGGTGTTGGTAGATGACAGTTGGCAGTCAGGGCTTGAACTTATGGCTAAACCGAAGGGCAAGAAAAATAGCCGTTTGGCCTTGTTGTCAGGCGGTGAAAAAACCTTGACGGCACTTAGTTTGGTTTTTGCGATTTTTAAACAACAGCCTGCGCCGTTTTGTGTGCTAGATGAAGTGGACGCTCCGCTTGATGATGCCAATGTGGCACGTTTTACAAGCCTTATTGGTGAATTGGCCAAAGATGTGCAGTTTATTTTTATCAGTCATAACAAACTGGCCATGCAGGCAGCAGATGAACTCAAAGGCGTAACCATGCCAACAGCAGGGGTTTCAAGGCTTGTTAGTGTGGATATGAATGAAGTGGCGGCGTATTTAGAATCGGATAAGGCGGTGCAATAAAATTGGTAATAATTTTTAACAATTTTGGCAAAAAATACGAAAAAAATTGGCAAAAATTGCATTTTTTACATCGCTTTTTAGTAGCTCGAAATTGTCAGGCATGCTACTATATATGTTTTTATTTTATATAAGTTTTTATTTGTTATACATTTTATGTGTTGATTTTTAACAAAATTTGCACATTTGGGTTTAAGGATTGAGTATGACTGTGATGAATTTTTTGTTAATTGTGGTGGCGGTAGTTGCTATTGCTTGGGGTGCGTATGTGTTGTTTTCGGCAAAAAATTCCAAACAACCCAGTTTAGAAAATGTATCCGATAGTCCGGCGGATAAAGACGGTTTGCCAATTTTACCGCGTCATCAACGTCCAAGTTCAGACAATCCAAATTCTGATGACAAAACCGAAGCCAAAAAAAACATTACGCTATCAGCAAAAAATACCGATTTTACCGAACCAGATGCCAGCTCAAAAACCACCACGCCAAATCAAACTGACCATCATGCATCGCAGCACGAAACCCAATCTGCACAAGCCACTCAACAAGATGCGTTTAGTGCATTGGCAAATGCAACAGAAACCATCACGCCTGTGGTACAAACTTATGATGAACGCAAGCTAAAAAAAGACGGTTTTAGTGATACCAGTCCGATTTTAGATGATCATATCCAAGCCCAAATTGACAATGATCAAGACAGTCCGCTAAATCACGCTGTGCAAAATCTCAACATTAGTTTATTTCCAAAAGAACAATTTTCACGGATTTTAGGTAGGGATTTGTTAAAATTATTTGACAAATACGGCTTAAAATTTGGAGCGATGAATATGTTTCATCGTTATGCCAACAAAGACGGTACGGGGCTTTTGTGGTTTAGCGTGATGATGGTAACCGAAGAGGGGATTTTACCGTTTGATTTGAACAAATTGCCAAACCAATATGTAAAAGGCTTGGTGATGTTTGTGTCTTTACCGCACCCTGAAGCATCACGCGGTTTTGACAGTATGGTGAGTATTTCAGGCTTGTTGTCTCAGGATTTACAAGCCTACTTGTACGATGAAACAGGCGAACCGTTAAACAAAGAAAACATTCAACAAATGCGTGAAATTGCACTTAATTTTGCCAAATAAAGCATTTATCACAATAAATACGTTGCATAACAACAAATAAGCCAGCAATTTAACCAACTTATTTGTTGACAAATTTGATAAGTTTGGCAAAAGGTTGATTTTGATAAGATTGATTTTGATAAGAAAAATTAATCGTTATACCAAATTTTGTCAGGATTCATGATGTTGTTTGGATCAAAGGCGGTTTTGATAGCTTTCATAAAATAAATAGCACCGCCATGCTCTTGAGTCATGTATTTGCGCTTGCCTTGTCCAATACCATGCTCGCCTGTACATGTGCCTCCCATACTAATTGCTCGGTTGGCTAGGCGTGCCAAAATCTCCTCGGCGGCTATCAACTCTTGTTCGCTGTCTGTATCTACAAGCAATAATACATGAAAATTGCCATCACCGACATGTCCGACAATCGGAGCCAGCATGCCTGATTTTTCAATGTCTTGCTGGGTTTCTACCACGCACTCAGCCAAGCGTGAAATTGGCACGCACGCATCAGTAGACAAACCTTTGGCATTAGGACGCAATGCACAACTGGCAAAATACGCATTATGTCTGGCTGTCCAGAGTTTTTTGCGAGCGGCCTCATCGGTATCCCAAATAAAATTGTTACCACCAAAATCCTTAATGATATCAGCAAACATATTGGCTTGCTCTTGAACCCCGTTTTTTGAACCGTGAAATTCTACAAAAAGCGTAGGCAGTTCGGATAAGGTTAAATTGGAATATTGGTTGCATGCACGGATTTGGATTGGATCCAAAAGCTCGATTCTGGCAATTGGCAAGCACAATTGAATGGTAGCAATGGTTGCTTGACAGGCATCGTGAATACTTGGAAAATGACAAATACCACTTCCAACCACTTCAGGTTGTCCAAAAAGTCGCACGGTGATTTCAGTTACAATGCCAAGCGTACCCTCGCTGCCAACAATTAGCCTGGTTAAATCATAACCGGCCGCTGATTTTTTGGCACGGCTGCCGGTGTGGATAATTTCACCGTTTGGCATGACAACCTCCAATGCCAAGGTTACATCTTTCATTGTGCCATAACGCACCGCATTTGTACCGCTTGCACGCGTTGATACCATACCGCCAATGGTTGCGTTCGCTCCAGGATCAAGCGGAAAAAACAAGCCAGTTGCTCTTAAGTATTGGTTAAGCTGTTCACGAGTTACACCTGCTTGTACAGTAGCGGTTAAGTCTTCTTCATTGACTGCAACGACGGCATTCATTTGGCTCATGTCAATGCACAATCCGCCCTTAGGTGCGTTTAATTGCCCCTCAAGCGACGATCCAATACCAAAGGCGATAACAGGCATTTTATGCTTATTGCAGATTTTGATAGCGTCTGAGATGTCAAATTTGTCATTAACGGTTAGCACCGCATCTGCTGGCTGATTTTTTAGCCATGTCATGGTATGGGCGTGTTGTTTGCGCGTGGTTAAGTTGGTGGATAATTGTTTGTCAAAACGTGTTTGTAAATCGGCAATTGCATCGGCAAAACGGGCTGGATTCATAAGACATTCCTTTTCTTTTGTTGGTTAAATTTTGTTGGTTAAATTTTACCAAGTTGCTAAATTAGTACCAAGCTAAGTTAATACCAAACTAAATTTTGCTTGATAATCAGTTAAGTATAACATATTTATAAAAAGCCATACAAAATCTAAATAGATGGCTTGCATTTTTAAAAACAACCGCCACTTAAGTTTTAGTTTTTGTGTTTTAGGTTTTGTAAAATGAAACAAACTACAATACAATAAGATATAACACAACACAATGTAACACAACACAATGTAACATAAAGAAGCAAATGTAACATAAAGCAAGATGTAAGGAATGATTATGACAACCCCAAGCGAAATTCAACCGTTGCCACTTGTTGCTCTAAGAGATGTGGTGGTGTATCCCTATATGCAAATTGCGTTATTTGTTGGTCGTGAAGCATCGGTTAACGCAGTGGAGCTTGCCAAAAGTGAACATGACGGTTTGGTTTTTGTCATTGCACAACAAGATTCTATGTTTGAGGAGATAAACCCTGACAATTTATACCAATACGGTACGGTATGTCGCATTATTAGCACCATGCCCCACGAAAGCGATAAAAACGCGGTGAAAGTACTCATTGAGGGGTTATACCGTGCCAAATTAGAAGATGTCAGCAATATTTATGATGAGGTGTTAATTGCACATATTGCCCTAAAACCCAACAAAAGCCGAATCAACAAAACCCAACAACAAGAATACAAAGACACACTGCTTGGCTTGTTTGCCGAATACGCCCAATCACGGTTGCGTAATTTTAGAGAATTGTTAAAAGTTGCTGACAAAATCGAACGTTTGGAAGAATTGCTGTATTTTATTGCAACGCGCGTATCACTTGACATTGAAGCAAAACAAAGCTTTTTGGAAAATGACAATCTTAGAACCAACCTTGAAAATCTAATGGATTATTTGGTTAAACAAGAAGCCGACCAAAATATCGAACAAGAATTGCAAGAAAAAGTTCGCAATCAACTGGAAAACAATCACCGTGAATACGTTTTAAATGAAAAAATGAAAGTCATTAAAAACGAGCTAAACGGCATGCGTCAAGAAAACGGCGAGCCTGAATTGCTAAGCGATGACGATGACATAGATGATTTGGCAACCAAAATCAAAGAAGCCAATTTGCCTGATATGGTGCGAAAAAAAGCCGAAAGCGAGTTGCGTAAACTTAAAATGATGCCTCCTGCATCATCAGAATCAGCCATTGTTCGGACTTATATCGAGTGGATTTTGGACACACCTTGGCAAAAAGCCAGTGATGTGCATATTGATTTGCCAAAAGCTACGCAAGTGCTTGACAATGATCATTACGGTTTAAAAGATGTTAAAGATCGTATTTTGGAATTTTTGGCGGTGCAATCTCGCGTAGATAAGCTAAAAGGGCCAATTTTATGCCTTGTGGGGCCACCGGGTGTGGGCAAAACATCGCTTGGTGAGTCTATTGCACGTGCAACAGGGCGAGAATTTATTCGTATGGCCTTGGGCGGTGTGCGTGATGAAGCGGAAATTCGTGGACATAGACGCACTTATATCGGTGCGATGCCAGGTAAAATCGTGCAATCATTGGCAAAAGTTGGGGTAAAAAATCCGCTGTTTTTGCTTGATGAAATTGACAAAATGGCACAAGATTTTCGTGGCGATCCTGCATCGGCTTTGCTTGAGGTGCTTGATCCGTCGCAAAATCACAGTTTTAATGATCATTATTTGGATATGGACTTGGATTTGTCGCAAGTCATGTTTATTTGCACCGCCAACAGCATGGACATTCCGCCTGCGTTGCTTGATCGTATGGAAATTATTCGTCTATCGGGTTACACAGAAGATGAAAAAATTAACATTGCTGACAAATATCTGTTGCCAAAAGCAGTGCACCAAAACGGCCTGATTGACAACGAAATTGACATTACAACCGATGCGATTCAGGCAATTGTACAGCGTTATACGCGCGAGGCAGGCGTGCGAAATTTGGAGCGTGAAATTAACAAAATTGCACGCAAAGTGGTAAAAACCAATGTGGAGCATGAAAAACCATCTAAAAGCAAAACCGCTAATAGCAAAAAACGCAAAACCGCACCAACTGTAACTGTAACCGCTGATAATATCCATGATTACCTTGGTGTGCAGCCTTATGATTTTGGCCTGGCAGAACAAGATCCTGAAATTGGCCGGATTACAGGTTTGGCGTGGACACAAGTTGGCGGTGAATTGCTAACCATTGAGGCTGTTGCAACTCAAGGCAAAGGCGAGCTTAATTTTACAGGTTCGCTTGGTGATGTGATGAAAGAGTCGATTCGTGCCTCTATGACAGTAGTGCGAGCTCGCGGTGAAAGTTTAGGCATAAGTTACGAAAACTTTAAAGGCACGGACATTCATGTGCATATGCCTGAAGGAGCCACGCCAAAAGATGGCCCATCAGCAGGGATAGCACTAACCACGGCATTGGCATCGGCCTTGACAGGCATTGCTATTCGCTCGGATATTGCGATGACAGGCGAGGTAACTTTACGCGGTAAAGTGCTCCGTATTGGCGGTTTAAAAGAAAAACTGTTGGCCGCTCACCGTGGTGGCATTAAGCATGTTCTTATTCCAAAAGCCAACGAGCGTGATTTGGTAGACATTCCTGACAATGTCAAAGAGGGTTTAACCATTCAGGCGGTAGAAAACATCGATGAGGTATTTTTGGCAAGTTTTGTCAAGGCACCAACGCCGTTAAAACCTGCGGATTTGGCAATGGATTTGGCAGGAAACAAAGCCCTAAAGAATTAATTTTTGTTAAAATTACAAAATTATCCAAAAAAAACTTGCAATCTACAAAAATATGCGTATAATACGCACTCATTGGATCGTTAGCTCAGTTGGTAGAGCAGCGGACTTTTAATCCGTTGGTCCCGCGTTCGAGTCGCGGACGATCCACCATATACAAAACCCCTTTCTTTTAGAGAGGGGTTTTTGCTATGTTGCGTGTAAAACTGGTTGCGTGTAAAAGCTGGGTTTTACAATTTACTGTTTTAAAATTTATTATAGATGGGAGCGGTGAAATGATTGGATTTATTGAGCGGTTGTTACAGGGGCGAGCGGTTGAGTGGAAAAGTTTAGGGGAGATTTTTGATATTTTTGCAGGCGGTGATGTGCCTAAAAATGCATTTAGTAAAATACAAACAAAAGAATTTAATATTCCGATTTTATCAAATGGCATTAATGAAAAATCACTTTATGGCTGGACAAATGAAGCAAAAATAAATCAGCCCAGTTTAACCATTTCTGCAAGGGGTACAATTGGTTGGACAAGTTATCAAGAAAAACCATTTTTTCCAATCGTGCGTTTGTTGGTTTTAACACCTAAAATTGAATTAAATATAAAATTTGCTTATCATTTTATGAAATTAATTGAAAATGATTACAAAATTCCTAAATCTGGCATTCCGCAATTAACCAAACCCATGATTAAAGATTTAAAAATCCCCATTCCGCCCCTAGATGTGCAAAATGAAATCGTCCGAATTTTAGACAAATTTACTGCATTAAATAGCGAATTGATAAAAGAACTTGATTTGCGTAAAAAGCAATATAGTTATTATCGTGATAAATTGTTAACTTTTGGCGATGAAGTGGAATATAAAACACTTAGCGAAGTGGCACAATATTCAAAAGACAGAATAAACTTTAATAAAGTCAATGCAAGCAATCATATTAGCGTTAATAATCTATTGCAAGACAGAAAAGGAAAAATTAATTCCACTACTTTGCCAACAAACGGCACATTAATTCAATATCAACAAGATGATATTTTATTGGGTAATATTAGACCTTATTTAAGAAAAATATGGTTTGCGGATAATTGTGGCGGAACAAACGGCGATGTTTTAGTTATTCGTGCAACTTATGAAAAACTTTTGCCAAAATATTTATTTTATATTTTATCAGATGAAAAGTTCTTTTTGTATAATATCAAAAATTCAAAAGGTGCAAAAATGCCAAGGGGTGATAAAGATTTAATTATGGAATTTAAATTTCCCATTCCGCCAATAGCAACGCAACAAAAAATAATCACTATTTTAGACAAATTTGAAACCCTAACCAATTCCATTTCTCACGGTTTACCAAAAGAAATAAACTTACGCCAAAAACAATATGAATATTACCGCGAACAACTGTTAACTTTTGATAAATGATGTTGCCAAAGTGATTTTACAAAATTAGGCAATTAAAGAATAATTGCCAAAAACTCCGCCTCTGTAACGATTTTTATGCCTAAGTTTTGGGCTTTATCGATCTTACTTCCTGCTTTTTCTCCTGCCAGCAGGGCAGAAGTTTTTGCTGATACGCTGCTTGATACTTTAGCGCCTAAGGCCTGCAATTTGGCTTTGGCTTCATCGCGTCCCATACTGGTTAGCGTGCCTGTAATTACCCAACTTTGTCCATCTAGTGGCTGATTGTTGGCATCTGTATGTTCCATGCTATCCCAATGCACGCCGGCTTGTAACAAACGCTCAATCACCTTACGGTTATGTTCGGCTTGAAAAAAATCCACGATTGAATCGGCGGTGATTGTACCAACATCGGGAGTTTTTTGTAATGCATCGATATTTGCCTGCATTAAACTGTCTAAATCACCAAATTGTTTTGCCAAATTTAACGCCGTGCTTTCACCCACGCTTCGAATTCCTAAGGCATAAATAAAGCGTGGCAGCGTGGTTTTTTTGCTAACTTCAATTGCGTTAAGCAAATTGTTAACCGATTTTTCGCCCAATTTTTCAAGTTTTATTAACTCACTGGCATGATTTTTTAAATCATAAATATCAGCCACGTTTTTGATAAGCCCATGAGCAAAAAAACCAATCAACAAGCGTTCACCCAAACCATCAATATCCATTGCTTTGCGACTGACAAAGTGGATCAGGGCTTCTTGTTGTTGGGCAGGGCAATACAGTCCGCCACTACAGCGTGCCAAGGCTTCATCTTCTGGTAAGATCACAGGTGAATTGCATACAGGGCAATGTGTGGGTAGGGTGATTGTTTGGCTGTTGGCTGGGCGTTCATCTTTCCAAACTCGCGTAACTTTTGGAATGACATCACCTGCTCTATGCACACTGACTAAGTCGCCTACGCGCACATCTAGGCGGTGAATTTCACCGATGTTGTGTAAAGTGGCATTGCTTACGGTAACACCACCGATATTAACCGGATCTAATTTACCAACTGGGGTTAATTGTCCTGTGCGTCCAACTTGCCATTCTATTGCGTTTAGGCGTGTCATTACAGTTTGAGCGGGGAATTTATAAGCAGTTGCCCAACGTGGTTCGCGGCTTAAAAAACCAAGCTGTTTTTGTAGATTTAAGTCATTGACTTTAATCACAAGACCGTCAATTTCAAAAGGCAAGTTTTGGCGTTTTTCAATCACGGATAAATAATAATCGTGCAGTTCATCTGCGTGGTTACATAGTTTAACATCACTTAAACTAAATCCAAGACTGTTAAGCCAAGCCAATGCGTCAAATTGGGTATGAATTTCATCTGGCAACCCTTGCACCACTGAATAGGCATAAAACGCAAGCGGGCGATTTTTGGCAATGTTAGGATCAAGTTGGCGTAAACTACCGGCGGCGGCGTTGCGTGGGTTGGCAAAAGTTTTTTCACCGTTTTTTTGAGTCTGTGCGTTTAGTTTGGCAAAACCTGCTTTTGGCATTAACACCTCGCCACGAATTTCTAAACGTTCAACTTTATGATCCAATATCAGCGGTAAATTGCGAATGGTTTTGATATTTTGGGTAATGTCCTCGCCCATTTGGCCGTCGCCGCGCGTTATAGCTTGGGTGAGTATGCCTTTTTCATAAATGAGTGCCACGGCGAGACCGTCTAATTTTAGCTCCACTTCATAGGTGGGATTTTTTTGATTGTCAGCAAGCCTGTCATTGACTCTGCGCATAAAATTTTGCAAATCTTCTTGGTTAAACACATTGCCTAGTGATAACATGGGGATTGTGTGGGTGATTTGACTAAAAAAAGGCAGTGGTTTATCACCCACTTGGTTAATTGGACTGTCTGTTTGGATAAGGCTTGGATTTTGTTGTTCAAGTTCAATCAGTTGCCTGCGCAGCCGGTCATATTCATCATCGCTAATTGTTGGGTTATCCAGCACATAATAAGCGTGGTTGTGGGTTTTTAATTGGTGAATTAAACGGCGCATTTGTGCGTAAATGGTGTTCATTGGCATATCTGTTTTAATTTTAATACAATGGTAAAATGTTGCCAATGTTACGGCATTTTGTTGATTTTCTCAAGTGGTTTTTTAAGCGGTTTGCTTAAATCAAATAGCGACAAAATCGTAACGCAAGGCTTGGAAAAACCGCCATATCCACGCCAATATCCCACGCATTGACAACCAAATTGTCTACCAACTGAAAATCATACGCCCAACCGATTTTAAGCGGTTTTTGGTGGCATTTTGCCAAACTTTTGTCATAAAAACCACCGCCCATGCCAAGCCTATGCCCTTGTTTATCCACGGCAACCAGTGGCATGATAATCACATCAAGTTGTTTGGCACGCAAACGTTTGCCCTTAGCAGGCTGCTGCATACCAAAACGGTGCGTGATAAGACGATTGTTGCTTAATTTGTTGTGGTTTAGTTTTACAAAACTTAGCGGTTTGGTTCGGTGCGTAACCACAGGCAAATAAATCTCACAGCCGCGCCGTGTCAGTTTATCAATCAAGGCTTGCGTTGGCAATTCAGCAAAAGCATCGACAAACACAGCGATTTTGGCATTTTTGTGCAAAGATCGATGCTTTATCTGTTGAAACTGGCGAGCAGCCAAATATCCAAAGCGTTTGGTGTTAGCCGGGGTTAATTGTAAGCGTTGGTTGCGCAGTTTTTGGCGCAGGGTTTTGGTTTGGTTGGTTGTGGTTTGTGGCATAATTTTAGGCTTAAGGTTGATTTTATTTTGAATTGATAAGGTTACTTATGCTACACTAATTGATCTTTTTTGCAACTTTATCTTTTGGTTGTCTTGATTTAACGGAACATTTAACGGAAAAAATATGCCTGCTTTTCAATACAAAGCCTTAGACCAAAATGGAAAAACCGAACAAGGCTTGCTCGAAGCCGACTCTGCACGCCAAATTCGTCAACAATTGCGTGAAAAAGGCTTGTTGCCTGTGGCAGTCAATGCTGTACAAAAAGCCAATTCAGGCAAAAAACGTTTTGGACAAAAAAGCGTGGGTGCGTATGATTTGGCATTAATTACCAGACAATTGTCGGTGCTTTTGGCATCGTCGATTCCGCTTGAACAAGCGTTAAATGCCGTTGCCAAACAAAGCGAAAAAACCCACATCAAGGCGTTAAATTTGGCGGTGCGTTCTAAAGTTTTGGAGGGGTATAGTTTGGCAAATGCCTTGCAAGATGCGGGTAATTTTCCGCCAATTTATACCGCCACCATAGCTGCAGGCGAGCGATCCGGGCATTTGGATTTGATTTTAAATCAGCTTGCTGACTATACCGAAAACCGTTTTGCGATGCAAAAAAAAATTCAAGGGGCGTTGGTATATCCGATTATTTTACTGATTATGGCAATTGCTGTGGTGGTAGGCTTGATGACGTTGGTTGTGCCAAAAATTGTAAAAGTGTTTGAACAATCCGATCAGGCGTTGCCGGGCATTACACAATTTGTGTTGGCTGTGTCTTATGTTTTAACCACTTGGTGGTGGTTATTGTTGTTGGTTATTGTTGGTGGGTTGGTTATTTTGATAAAATTTGTTAAAACCAGTGCAGGGCGATCGACGTTTGATGCTTTGGTGTTGCGTTTGCCGATTTTTGCAAAACTTTCTTATAATCTAAACGCATCGCGGTTTGCCAGTACCTTGTCAATTCTTGTGCGATCTGGCGTACCTTTGGTAGAGGCTTTGGCAATTGGCGGTGCAGTGCTTGGCAATGTACATATTCGTTATGCAGTGGAGCGTGCAACCGAAAAGGTGATCGAGGGGGCAAATTTATCCGGACAATTGGAAAAAAGCAACTACTTTCCGCCGATGATGGTGCAGATGATAAAAAGTGGCGAGCAGTCAGGGGAACTTGACAACATGCTAAGCCGAGCAGCCGACATGCAACAAAACGAGGCCACCAATATGATAAGCACCTTGCTTGCACTGCTTGAGCCGTTAATGCTTGTATTGATGGGCGTGATTGTCATGACGATTGTGATGGCGGTGATGTTGCCAATTGTCAATATGAATGATTTGGCAGGCTAGTTTTATTTATCAAAAGATTTATCAAAAGTTAACAGTTGTTCGCGGTAATATTCGTATTGTTTTGTTCTTAATTGTATTTCTTTGGGCAAGCCTTCGGTAATAGAATTAGTTAGGGTTTCAAATTTGTCTAAAATATCGGCAATGCGTTTTTGTTCTGATATTAATGGAATTGGAAATTTTAAATCTTTAATCATGGGTTTGGTTAATTGTGGGATACCAGATTTAGGAATTTTGTAATCATTTTCAATTAATTTCATAAAATGATAAGCAAATTTTATATTTAATTCAATTTTAGGTGTTAAAACCAACAAACGCACGATTGGAAAGAATGGATTTTCTTGATAACTTGTCCAACCAATTGTACCCCTTGCAGAAATAGTTAAACTTGGTTGATTAATTTTTGCTATATTTGTCCAGCCGTAAAGTGATTTTTCGCCAATGCCATTTGATAAAATCGGAATATTAAATTCGTTTGTTTGTATTTTACTAAATGCATTTTTTGGTACATCGCCGCCTGCAAAAATAGCAAAAATTTCGTCTAGTGTTTTCCACGCCACTTCATCACCAAAAGTTAACAATTTATCACGATAATAATCATACTGTTTTTTACGCAAATCAAGCTCTTTTATTAATTCACTATTTAATGCAGTAAATTTGTCTAATATGCGTACAATTTCATTTTGCACATCTAGGGGTGGGATTGGGATTTTTATTTTTGCCATTTCTTTCATTGGTACACTTTTAACAGTGCCACCAGCTGATTTGCTTAAAAAATCATTTCTAATAAAATCCGTTTCAAATAAATACAATAAAAAACTTGGTATAATTTCGCTTTGAATGGGTTTAATTGCATAAACGCCCTCTTTAATATTCCAATTTTTTGGCGTTTCTTTCACCAAAGCAACCGTTCCAATTGTACCAGTTCCTGAAAACAATACATCGCCCTTTTCTAAATTTGAGCGGTTATTGCATAATTTTAAGGCTTCATCATTTATTTTATCTGTTTTATCTGTAAAAACAATTTCATGATTTTGTAATTCTCTAATTGTTATATAATAATTATCTGCGTCATTAGTATTTAATTGAAAAAAATTTCTCGGGTTTAAACCTGTTTTAATTGAATGGATAATATCACCCAAACTTTTCCACGCAACTTCTCGCCCATTTAAAAGTCTTTCAATAAAGCCAATCATCACAATCTCCATCGTTATTTTATCTTGATTAGACCATGTATCTTGATTAAACCAAAGTATCCCACGCCACCGCCAATTGATTTGCGACACGGCTAAACGCTGCTGTATCTTGCCCACCCATATAAAACGCATTGGGTAGGTTTAGCTCATTAAATGACAGCATGAGCACGGTTTTGTAATCGTCAATTTGAAAAAAACGCTCGTGTTTTTGGTGCAAGGTGTCAATTTCTATCGCACCGATAACAGGATTTTGTAATTTTTCTACAATATCAACAGGAATGGTATCACCAATAAAATCAAAGACTTGGGCGTAATGCTTAAGCCCACCATTGACGCCATTAAAAATCGCTTGTGCCAATAAAAAACTTGCTAAGGGCAACTCCTTTAGCCAATGAATATGCTCTTTGTCATACGTATCATGGTTGCGACTTACGAACACAGGCGGATTGGCGGTATTCAGATCGTCTTGGTGAATGCCCCAAATTGCTTCGCCGCTGTTGTCTTTGGCAATGATCAGGTGATCGGCGGTTTTGTTAAAAGGCAGTGGCAATAGCGTATGATGGCTGTGGTTAAGTGCCTGTACTTTTCCCAATTCTAGGCAATAATGAAACAACAAAGGAGGTAGGGTTACTTGACTTAGCTGTTCTAAATCGTTCATTTCGTCAATGTCAAAACCCAAGGTTTTTGGATTTTTATCGTCTAATTGATACAATTTTTTGATTAAAACAATCGGATTTATCATGCAATACGCTCATTGTTCAAAATTGCTGATTGAGGTTTTGTTGGAAGATTGAAGCCAATGATTTAACACTTTGGCAAAATTTTGTTTGTCTTTTTCGTTGTAAGGCAATTGACCGCCCATTTGTTTGGAATCTAACACACCCGTACTGCGCATGGTGTCCATAAAATCACGCATATTTAACTTTTGCTTGATATTATTTTTATCATAAATAAAACCACGAGCGGTAACAACGCGTGCGTTTTTGTGAATGCAATCATTGGCAAGTGCAATATCACCAGTTATTACGATATCATCAGCATTGACATGTTTGGCAATGTAGTCATCAGCTTTGTCAAAACCTGCATCAACAACAACCAGTTGCAAAACGCTTAAACGTGGCAAAATAATTGATCGGTTGGCAACAAAAATTGCCCGCGTTTGAGTGCGTTCTGCATTTTTGATAATCAGCTGCTTGGCAATGTTGGCAATGGAATCGGCATCTACCCAAATATGAGTCATCAGGTTAACAGATCCAACTGCTCGGTGGCTTGAAATAAGATATTACAGCGGTTGCCTGTGCGACAGAACATAAATACCGGTTTTTCTGCCTTGTTAAAAATATTGGCAAAATCTTTACAATCTTGTTGGTTAATTTGGCTGGGTATGACAGGTTGAAAATAGTAGGCGATACCAAGTTCATGAGCCATTTTTTCGATATCGGCGTTTAAGGGCTGATTTGGTTCTTCACCGTCTGGGCGGTTGTTGATGATGGTTTTGTAGCCTTGGGCTTTGATGTTGGCAATGTCATTTGGGGTGATTTGTGGTGAAAATGTGGTGTTGTTTGACATGGTTGCTCCTTTTGATGATTGAGTTTTTGAAATTAGATTTTCGGTTAATGTTTTGACCGCTTGTTGTGTGCTTAAAAATACTTGACCGTTTAATTTTTGAATAACGGGCGTTTGTTCTAAAATATCCATCACCGGACCTTTAATTTCGGAAAAATGCAAGGTGATGTTATGGGTTTGTAGGGCAGTATTAAGTTCGCTTAGCATTTCTTGGGCGGTTAAATCCACATGATTGACTGCAGATAGCATCAAAATCAAATGTTCATAATGTGCATTGGTTAGTTGTTGTTCAATAAACGTGCGTACCGATGTGGCATTGCCATAAAACAAACTTTCGTCAATGCGAATAATCAGCAGTTTATCGTGTTTGGTAACTTGATGTCTGCGTACATTGCGAAAATGCCCTGTATCCCCAATTTGACCAACCACAGCAATATGTGGGTGGCTGGATTGCCAAATTAACCCTGCAAATGACACCAAAATTCCAACGATTAGCCCAGTATTTAATCCAAAAATCAGTACGCTGCTCGCGGTTGCTAAAAATGCCAACGCGTCCAATTTGTCAAATTTTAACGCATAACGCAGTGTTTGTAAATCAATCATGCTAACAATGCTTGCCATAATCATAGCACCAAGCACAGCATACGGCAATGGTGCAAGTGCTTTACCAAAAAATAACAGTGTCAATACCATGACGCATGCACTAATCACGCTTGCTAGGGGAGTTTTTGCTCCTGTTGCAACATTAATTGCTGTGCGAGATAAACCTCCAGTTACAGCAAAACTTTGAAAAAATGATCCGATGACATTGGCAAGCCCTAAGCCTTTTAGTTCTTGATTGGCACTAAAGGGCTGTTTGTATTGTTTGGCAAAACTGCTTGCTACGGCATGACTGGATACGAACGATATCAGTGCAATAAGAGTGGCCGAGGGCAGTAACTGAATTAAGGTTTTAAGATCCATCATGGGCAAAACAGGCACGGGCAAGTCTTGTGCAATGGGATTAACCAAGGCAATATTTAACCGATCAAAACCAAAAATTTGACTAAATATAATCACCAAAATCACCCAAAACAGCGGTAACATACGACATAGTAGGGCAATCATCGAACGAGGTATTGGCAAATGAGCAAACCATTTTGGAAAATGCGAGCGGTTTAACCAAAATACCGCCAATGACACTGAACCTACCACAAAAGTTGGTAAATGAAAATCGTCAAAATGTTGCCATAATGACACGGCGTTTTCAAGCACGGTATTGCCTGTAATGGGAATGTGGGTGATGACTTTTATTTGACTGATAAAAATCAAAAGCGAAGCACCGCTCACAAAACCTGCCGTTACGCCACGACTGATAAATTGAGTAACCCAACCGAGCCGAAACATGTTTGCCAATGTTAACAACACACCCACCAACAACGCAAGTCCTGCGGCCAAATGGGCGTATTCATCAACTGGTAAATGTTTGTAATCAGATAAGGATTGGGCTGTCATTACCGCTGTGAGTGAAACCGCACCGACTGCATTGACTGCACTGGATCCAACCCACGCATAAACCAACACAGGCACAATGGACGCATATAAACCATATATGGGCGGTAAGCCTGCCAACACAGCATAACCTAAGCTTTGTGGAATAACCACAATTCCTACGATCAATCCTGCCAACAAATCCTGCGACAGGTGGTTTTTTTGATAATGCGTTATCCAGTAGGGAGCTTGCCACAAGTTTTGTATGGATTGTATCATATGCTTAAAAAACACTGACATTTTTTACCTATTTTTGATTTTACTTATTTTTGTTTCTGTGTGTTTTTAGTTGGGCTTTGTGATGTTTGGTATTAAATAAGTATATTGAAAAATATATTATAAAATAATATAATAAAATGGGCAATTGTTTTGTTTATTTTTACGATAAATATTTTTAATCATAACTTTGAATAATTTTGCTTTGAATAATTTTGACATGACGTTTACGCTACTAAACTGATGTTAAGATAGATGTTAAATTGATACCGCTAAGGGGCAATAATATGATAAATATCCATTCTTTTTTGGACAACGATACTGAGACATTTACCCATGTTTTGATTGATAATAACCAACAATTGTGTGCAATTATTGATCCCGTGTTGGATTTTGATCCAAAAGCAGGCAAAATTAGCCATAACAATGCCAATATTGTGATTGATTTTGTTAAATCACAAGGGCTCACGTTAAAATACATCATTGAAACTCACGCCCATGCCGATCACCTTTCTGCTGCAGCCTATCTTAAAGCACAATTGGGTGGAGATATCGTGATTGGCAAGCATATTGACAAGGTGCAAAAAGCCTTTACCAATATTTATAATTTGAGTGATTTTGCGACCGATGCCAGTCAATTTGACATTTTAACCGATGAAGGATCTGAACTTTTGCTTGGTAATTTAACCATTACGGCGATGCATTTGCCAGGGCATACCCCTGCAGATATGGCATATCAAGTCAGTGATGGTAAAAATTTGGTGGTGTTTGTGGGGGATACCATTTTTGCTCCTGATGTTGGTACGGCTCGTTGCGATTTTCCTAATGGCAGTGCTGAAGAATTGTATGATTCTATCCAAAGGCTGCTTGCTTTGCCTGATGACACATTGTTATATCTATGCCACGATTATCCACCAAAAGGCATGCGTAAATACATGCCAAGCGTTTGTGTTGGCGAACAAAAATCACACAACATTCATGTCAAAACTGGCATAAGCAAAGATGAATTTGTGCGTATGCGTAACGAACGCGATAAACAACTTGCAGTGCCACGCCTGATTTTGCCTGCGGTACAGGTTAATATTAACGCAGGTGAATTGCCAAAATCAGAGGCCAACGGCGTGTGCTATCTAAAATTACCACTAAACCAACTGTAAAACCAACTGTAGTTTTAAGAAATAATTAACGGGCTTAAGAAATTAAGGGCGTTGATCGCTGTGTTGTGGGTTGGTTTTGTTAAGCGTGGCTAAATGTTTGTGCAAAATCCGCCGTAATTCCAATACCGCTTGTGGGCTTGTGTGTACATTGTGTTTGCCTGATAAGATTTTTTCGCTTTCAACGCCTTTTAAACTGGCACTGTGGTAGGGTACAATGCCATCAGACAGTCGATCGGTTGCTCCTTGACGCACTTGCTGAAGCAGTTGTTGGTGCTTGGCTTGTAAATCTTCGGCTTTGGCTAGATTGATATGGTTGTACAAATACAAATTTTGTGGATTGAGATTTGTGGTTAAATTTTGGTTAGGTTGTTTATCATTGTTTAAGTCATTTTTTAGCTTATCAAATAAATCATTGTCATCGGTGGCAATTAAAGTATTAATTGCTACATGGTCTGATGTGGTTACTGATTTGGTGAGTTTGACAAAAAAAGAACGATCGCTTAATTGGCTGGCTCCATTTTCCAAAAATAAATCTGCCAATGGGTTGTTTGCCAATTGGGCATCGCTAAATAACGCGTTTAGGCTTGTGGTTACTGTTTTGACAAAGCCTGCAGGAATGGAGACAATCCGCCGTAATCCACGGGTAAACCAACGATCGGCATAATCCGTTCCAGCAAATGGGGCGGAAATAAATACCGCTCGACTTAACTGTGGCAAAGCATGTAATTCTAAACGCTTGCCTAATTCCAATTGTTCATTGTTGTTTAAACGCCAAAAATCACGATAAACGGCAGGCAATTGTTGTTTTTGAATGCGATTTTCGATCATTTGAGTTAGATTAACCGTTAAATCGTCATCAGATACCAACAATCTCCCAATCACGCCACCCATACTATGTCCAATCAGCACAGCGTTTTGACTGGCAAGATCGTGCTGTTTTGGATCAACTTGAGCAAAAGCGGTGTTAATCAAGGTGTGTAGTTGATAACGGTTTTCCAAAATCGGAATGGTGGTTGGATAAAACAATTGCCAAACTTGATAATTATTGCGTAAAATCGGATCGTTAAAAATGTCATTGGTAAGTCTAATCCACGTTTCAGGACTGGACGCAAGCCCATGCAGCATAAGAATAACCCGTTTGTTTGGATCATACGGTTCAAGCATAAACAATTGTGCTTGACCGTTTTGGTATGCCGATCCGAGCATGTTAAAAATACTTAACGGTTCAAGGGCATTTTCTTTAATCCATAAACCATACGGTGCCGAAAAATTTGCTGACAATGCAAACGTTTTGCCTAAAATATTAACCCGATTGATCTGATAAGGATTGTACAAATCAAAACGAAAATCGGTGGTGGTTAAAATCTCATTCATGCTGTCGCCCTGTGGCAAGAGTAGGGCGGTAACAGGCAAATGTCCCGTAGGGTGAATGCGTGCACTTGCAGGTAGGTTGTTGTGGTTTTTGTTCAAAATCTGATTGCGAATGGAAGTGGTATAACGATCGTCAAGGGCTATGACATAATTCATTCCAAAACCATCGCGACGACTGATACTGTTTAGATTGTCTAAATTAATTTGGTAGCTAGATATGAGTTTTTCGGTGTGGTTTTTGCTTTGTTCATTGTCAAAACCGTGAAAATTAACGCGAATATGATTGCGTGTGATTTGGTAGTCATCTTGTAGATTTTTTTCATACAGATTATCACCCAACTCATCAATGGCAACATAATACAAGTCTTGAATTTGGGTATCACGCTCTTTTGGCAAATAAACTGGCGTGTTTTTGTTTGGTATCGCATCGGTTTTATTTAGCGTGTCATACATCAAATATAAATAAGAAAAACGTACAGTTTGTAACAAATCGTCTTGTTTTGCGGTATCGCAGTCAATGGTGTTTTTGTTGGTTGTGTGGCTGTTGGTTGAGTTGTTTTTATCTTGTGTGGTTTGTGGCTGATAGGTTTTGGCAATGTCAGTGGCAAGTTCTCGCTTGGGAGGTTGGCAAGTTTTTGCTTGCTTGCGTTTTTTTGCTGATGCAAAAAATAATTCTGCGATTGCTCCGTATAATCCTTTGTCAGGTTGATTGCTAAGCTCGGATTGTTTAAGTTTGACAATACAACTTGGCATATTGTCAAGGCATTCGCTTTCTTCAAGCCCTGCTTGTATCAGCCAGCTTTGTGTGTCGCTACTTAGCTGCGATCCTGTTAGTACATTGGTACGCTCTTTAATGATAGCCGTGGTGCTGCTTTGTGTGGCCGTGGTGCTGCAGGCGGTAAGGTTAAGCAACACAAATCCAAAACAAGCCAGTTTTATAAACTTGGCTAAATGTGAGTAACAGCATGTTGGTTCAGGCGAAATAAAGCGTAAATTGTGCATACAAAACCGCATAAAAGTGTTGTAAAAAAAGTTGATGTTTTTTAACACGTAAAAATTAACGCACGGTTTTTACCGGAATTTTCCAAATGTAATACTCACCGCTATTGACAAGGCGCAGTTGTTCGTCGATGTAGGGATCGTTTGGATATTTGGCTTTAAATGCGTTTAAACGTTGAATCGCACGCTCTTTTTTATCGTTTAACAGATCGGCTTGGGCAAGGCTTTGAGTTGCTTCAGCAAAACCCATTTTTTCCGCCTTTTCTAAATATTTTGAGCCTGTTTCAAAACCGCCTCCTTCAGACAACATTGCACCATATAAAAAATTTGCCTCGGCTGTGTCATTGATTTTTAAGGCACGCGTAACGTATTCGCTGGCTTTTACCGCGTATTCAGATCCTAAATCCAGGTTACGTGCCATAGCGTTGATTTTTGTGGCACGCAACAACACCTCATACGATGCGTGTGGGTTTTTGGCATAGCGGTCAATCCATGCGCTTAATTGTTTGATTTTTTGGATTGCATGGTAGCTTTCGGTGCGGTTACGAAATACAGGCGGATAATGACGTGCCTTAGGCGAGATTTCGGTGATAAAATCATCAATCACGCTTACGTCAATTTGGCTTGTTGCTTGTTTGGTTGTTGGAATAACAACCGTTGGTACGGTGCTAATATTGCTTAGTTTTAGGGTTGGGCGTGGTAGGTTAATGGTTTGGTTTTGTAAATCCGTTCCAACAAATTGCACTGCATTAAATTTTGGATAAGTAATGGTGCTTAAGGACAAATCCTGATCGGCTGTATCCAAAGTTGTCAAATCAGATGTTGGATTGTTTTGCAAAGATTGAGCCGGCTGGCTGCTTTTACCAAAATTTGTTGCTTTTTGTTTGGTTGCTTTTTGTGTGGTTTTGGGTTTTTTTTTGATGGTGGCTGCATTGGCAGGCAACGATAAGGCAAATGCACTCAATGATAACAATGCAACAGCAAAAGATTGTTTTAACATAACCGATCCTTTTATTTTAACTTTAAATAAACTTATATACAAAATTATATACTAACCATATACACTAACCATAATTATACACTAACCATAAACATGGGTAAATTGCAATATCATGCAAAATTTTTGGCAAAAAATCAGTAATGATATTGTTAATTTTTATCAACCGAGGTTGTTTTATCAACCGAGGTTGTTATGCCTTGGCCGATAATTTTACTTACGCCGCCTGTTGTGGGGATAACCGTGATTTTGCTGCTGATGCGTTCTTTTAGGGCTTGAATGTGTGAAATGACGCCGATCAGTTTTCCTGATTGTTGCAAAGTTGATAAAGTCGTTAGGGCGGTATCCAATGCTTCATCATCTAATGTACCAAAACCTTCATCTAAAAACAACGAATCTACTTGCATGCGATGCCCTGCCATATTAGACAGACCCAATGCCAATGCCAAACTGATAATAAAGCTTTCACCTCCTGATAGATTTTTACTGGTTCGCACGATGTCGCCTTGATATTTGTCAATCACATTCAAACTTAGCGGTTGTTCGTTATCAGCAACCAATAAATAACGATCGTTCATTTTGCTTAATTGTTCATTGGCGTGATTAATCATCAGCGTAAAAGTCAAGCCTTGGGCAAAGTTACGGAATTTTTTACCATCACTTGAACCAATCAGACTGTGCAACTGTTGCCATTGATCCAACTGTTGTTTGTGTGCTTGTAGTTGATGAAACTCATAGGCTTGCTTTTGTTTGATATTTTCGTTATTGGTAAGTTGTAGTGATAAATTGCCTAACAACTGTTGTTTTTCGTTAAATATACTTTGTAATTTATTTAACTCATTGTCAAGCATGTCTAAGGTTAAATCACTGATGTTTTTTTGAGTAAGTTGTTGATAATAATCGTTAATTTCTTGGAGTTTGTGTTCGATAAATTGGTGTTGTTGCTGTAAATCATCGTCTGTTTTTTGTAAATTTTCACGTTCGGTGTCGCTTAAGCAGGCTTGTAAATACGCTTCAATGTTGGCAAAATTGGCATGATGTAGTTTTTGTAAAAAATGATATTCTATTTGGTTGAACGCTTGCTGTTGTTCAGCAATGACGGTGTTGATTTGTTGTAAATTTTCGCTTAACAATCGCCAGTCTTGGTTAAGCTGTTGCATAGATTCGTTGGCGTGTTGCCATGCTGCAAAAGCTTGGGTTTTTTGGGTTAATAATGTCTGTTCTATGTCTGCTACATCTTTATCTACAAATTGGTTATCTACAAACTGGTTATCCAAAAGCAGGGCAAAACGGTTTTTTTGTTGCGTAAGTTTTTGTTGTTCAAGGGTGCTTAGCTGTTGGCTTAGCTGTTGGTTTTGCGCACTTAACTGTTGGTTTTCGCTTTGAATGATGGTCAAGGTGTTTTCTAGTTGGCGTTCGTGTTCATTAAGTTTTTGTAATTGTTGCTCTTTATTTTGCCATTGTGTAAATTTTTGTTCAATTTGGGCAAGTGTTTGTGTGATATCGATGGCATGATTTGGCAATAAGTGGGAAAATGGTTGCAAAATCTGCTGAATTTTATCATTGATTTCAATAAGTTGTGATTGGTTTTGTTGGTATTGTGCCAAAATTTGCTGTGTGTTTATGGTTAGTTGATGGTGCTGTTGCTTGGCAATGTGGTGCTGATGTTTCAATTCATTTGCTTGCTGAATAAGCGTTTGGGCGTGCAGGTTTTGTGCGTCCAATTGGTGCTGATAATCTGACAATTGTGCGATAATTTGTTGTTTTTGCACCATATTTTGGTTAATTTGTTCTGTAAAATCCGCAAAATGTATGGATAGCTTGGATAATGGTTCGCACAACTGGATTTGGCTGGGCTGCGAGTTGTCAAATTGTGAGTTGTCAAATTGCAGGGTATCAGATTGGACTTTTGTTTTTGGGTTTTGCCAAGCGTTAAGAAAATCTATAAGTGGATCTAATTTGAGTAAGCGATGATAACTTTGATAAAAATCAGTTGCTTGGCTAAAGATGGCAGCTTGCGTTTCGGTTAAATTTTGCTGAATTTTTTGTTGGTTTTGGGTTAGGTGTTGTTTGGTTTGGCTAAGTTTGGCAAGTTGTTGTTCGCTGTGTTGGCGTTTGGTTTGGGTGTTGGTCAAATTTTGTTTGGCAATGAGTAGCTGTTGTTCGGTGTTGTTTGGTTCATGCTCGGTATTTGGTGGTTGTTTGGCATATGGGTGTGCTGTTGCACCACACAGTGGGCAGGGTTTGCCACTGATTAGGGCTTGGCGTTCTTGTTGTAGGTTTGTAATTTTGTTGTGCAATTGTTGGTTTTGCCACAGTAAATCTACGGTTTGTTGTTGTGCTTGTTCGTTTTGTGATAGTTGATGTAATTCATGGTGCACAGCGTTAATTGCTTGGGTGATTTGATCGATTTCTTGTTGCAACTGATGATTGTCATCTGTCCATGCTTGCCAATGTTTGTGCTGTTCTTGTAAGGTTTGTAGCAAAAATTGGGCGTGTTGTAGTTGGTTTAATGCCTGATGCACCGGCCAAATAAAATCGTTTGGTGTGTGAGAGTTTGGTGGGGCAGGATCTAATGTGTTGACAAATGATTGGATAAATGTGCAAATGGTGTGTGCAAAATTTTGCTGTTGCTGCTGAAAGATTTGTTGGTTATTTGCGTTTTGTTGCTGCTCGTTGCTAATATCATCAAGCGTTTTGGCAAGTGTGTTTTGTTGTTCTTGTGCGTTTTGTATTTGCTTGGCTAGGTTTTGTGCGTGCTGATGGCTACGGTTTGCCTGATCGGCAAGATCACACAGGCGTGGCAAGGGATTGGAATGTTCGTTAAATACTGCCAATTGTTGCTGTTGGGTTAAGTGTTGGCGTTGTTGTTGGCAGGCGTTTAAGGCTTGTTGTGTTTGGGCGTAAGCGTGTTGATTGTGTTGCAATTTGGTGCTTAATGCTTGTTGCTGCTGCTTTAGGGCGTGTTGCTGCTGTGTTAAATTGTGTTGTTGATAATCGCATTCACGCACTTTTTGTAATATTGGCTGACTGTCTTGCCAATGTTGTTCGGCATCATGCAGTAAAATACGACACTGCTGTTCGGTTTGTTGTTGTTGATCCAACTGCTGTTTTAGGGTTGGAAGTTGTTGTTGCCAATGTTGTTGTTTGGTAATATTGGCAGACAATTGTTGGCTAATGTGATGGTATTCGTGATA
Source organism: Moraxella macacae 0408225 (assembly GCF_000320365.1). GTDB lineage: Bacteria > Pseudomonadota > Gammaproteobacteria > Pseudomonadales > Moraxellaceae > Faucicola > Faucicola macacae. Next base: position 46,557 of record NZ_ANIN01000001.1, on the reverse strand, counting down.
ATCGTGGGTTAATTGATAGGCATGTTTGCCTTGTTCCAGGAGTTGTTTTTGTGGTAAAAACGCTTGTATTTGTGCGTTTAGGGCGTGTTGTTTTTGTTGGTATAATTGTTGTTGCTGTTGGGTTTTGTTTAATTCTATGTACAAGGCTTTGTCAGATTGTAAGCTGCGGATTTTTTTGCCAAGTGTGTCAATGTCTTGGTTGGTTTGGGTTAACCTATCGGTTAAATGTTGCTGTTGTTCATCGCTTAGTGGTTGTACGCCTGCTAATTTTTCTTGTAAAATTTCCAGTTGTTTTTTGCTTTGGGTAAAAGTTTCATGCACTTTTTTGGAGATGTCGCTATAAATTGTTGTGCCTGTGATTTGCTCTAAAATTGGTGAGCGTTCATCACTGCTGGCTTGTAAAAAAGCAGCAAAACTGCCCTGGGCTAAAAGCATAGCACGCGTAAAACGTCCAAAATCCATGCCTGTGATACACTCAATTTTGCTTTTGGTTTTTCTGGCTTTGCTTTCAAGGACGTTGCCTGATACATCATCGCTAATAAAGTTGGAAATTTCGTGTTTTGGAGCTTGTAATTTGCCATTGGGGTGTTTTTTGGCACGTCGTTGCCCCCAAAAACTAAGAAAATTGCCCTCTTGCGTGGCAAAAACCACTTCGGCAAAACACTCGCTTGTTCCTCTTGACATGATGTCGTTTTTGCCCTGCGTGATATCACCAAGTCTCGGTGTTGCACCATACAAGGCCAAACAAATTGCATCTAATATCGTGCTTTTGCCAGCCCCTGTTGCGCCTGTAATGACAAAAATACCTTCGTTGACATAGGCAGAATGACGAAAATCAATTTGCCACTCGCCTTGTAATGAGTTTAGGTTTTTAAAGCGTAATCTTAAAATTTTCATGTGGGTTTTTTAAACAGTATAAATAAAGTATAAATAAAGTATAAAAAGTTTATTCAGTTTGGAGGCTTTGTAGTATATCTCTATATCGCAGTCTTAGCCCATCTTTTTGGCTATCAGCCACATCATAAGCACTTAAACAACGCTCAAATACCGCCAGTTCATCTAAATCATCAAGTGCTTCATTGGCATGATTGGCTTGTAAGGTTTGTTGGCGGTTTTGCAAATTTTTGGTGCGCAACACTTCAAGGTGGCTGTCTTTTGTTAAATTCACCATATTTTCGTGCAAATTTGCCACCCAGTCATCACCAGTATAAACCACCTCAAGCCATGCCGTGCGGGCGGATTTTTTAAGTGTTTTGATCGTGGTTTCAATGTACTTTAAGTCGCCTTGTATTCGGATTAAAGTTTGAAACGTTGGTATCGCAAGCGATTGGATCAAGGTTTGAATCGGTTTTTTTGAGTCATTGATTAATGCCAATGAATAGGGTTTATTAAGATTTTGTTGGTTGTTTTGCTTATCAAAATCCGCCCGGTCAAAACCAAACAAGTCATTGTCAAGCAGATCATTGTCAAACAAATCATGATTAAAAATCCGATCCGATGATAGATTTTTTTGTAAAGGCAAAAGTGGTAAATTGCGTTCATCGGCTGGATCATTTGGATCAAAGTTATTGGCAAAAAATTTGACAAGATTTACCTGTTTTTGTTGTTTTGCCTCGCCAAAGCCCATAGCAATTGGTGAGCCACTATAACGGATAAACGCATTGCCTCCAACCGTTTGTGCAACGTGTAAATGCCCCAATGCCACATAATCATAACGCGTATCAAACAAATCCGCTGTTACCGAACCTAACGAACCGACATACAAATCACGCACCCCATCTCCGTCTAATGTTTGGCCACCCACGGTAAACAAATGCCCTGTGGCTACGATCGGAATGGGGATTTGAAAACGTGCTTCCAAGGTTTGTTTTTTGGCAAATGCTTGTTCGCTAATTGCTTGGTAATGGGCGTAAATACCTGCTATGAGTTGATTTTCTTTATCGCTTAAGTTTTCTGCATATCCAACCATACGCACATCGCGATCGCGCAAATAGGGCACAGCACACACGATACATTCTGGCCTGTCTTGGTTATCGTACAACACCAAAATTTCATCGTCCAAATTTTCACGCACGCAACCTATCACATGAATGTCAAAATTTTTAAGCAATAAATTTGGTGCGTCCAAAAAACTTGGCGAGTCGTGATTGCCTGCAACAATCACCACATGACGGCAAGGTGTGTTTTTTACAGCGTGCAAAAACTGATAGTACAATTGTTGTGCTTTGTTGCTTGGACTGCTGCTGTCAAAAATATCACCTGCAATTAGCAAAACATCTACCCGATTGTCAACAATTGCCCTGATTTGCCATTGTAAAAACGCATGAAACTCATCATAGCGCGGTTTTCCATACAAACGCCTTCCCAAATGCCAGTCAGAAGTGTGTAGTAAAGTTAACATAACTTTTAACCAACCTTATATTATAATCAGCCTAGACTACAAGCAACTTAAATTATAACCAACTTAAATTATAACCAACTTAAGTTATAACGAATGCTGGCTTAAACCTTTTGCAAACACATTGCCAAGCAAGTTAACATCATCTACGCGTGCATAATTAAGGCGCGTGATAAAGGCTAATTTACGGTGAGGCCCAGGTTCTGATAGCGGAATGGTAGCAACATCGGGGTTTTGTTGTTTGATTTGGGTTACCGCCATTTCTGGGATTAAGGTTGTTCCCATGCCACTTAATGCCATTTGGATTAACGTGGTTAAACTGGCATTGCTAAAGCTATTTTTAATTCTATTTGTATCTAAATGACACACTGACAATGCGTGATCAGTCATACAATGCCCCTCGCCAAGCAGCATCAAATTGCTGTTAATCAAGGTATTGGCGTCCATGGTTTTTGGTTGATTTTCGGCATTTTGTTTGGCAAAAATTGCCAAAAAATCCTCTTGCCAAAACTCAAACGTAAGCAAGCCATCGGTTGGGTATGGCAAGGCAATAATCGCAGTATCGATCATGCCATGACGCACTTTTTCGATCAAGCGTTCTGTTTGTTCTTCTACAATAGACAGTTGTACATTTGGATAATCTTCGCGCAGTTTTGGCAATACTTTTGGCAACAAAAATGGGGCAATCGTTGGAATAATGCCAATCGTCATTGGATAAACAAGTGGGGTTTGGTGCAGTTGAGCTTTGGTAATCAGATCATTGACCTCAGAAAAAATGCGTTTGGCTCGCTCCAAAATCTCTTCACCGATTGGCGTAATCAACACTTGTTTGTTATTTCTTTCAAAAATCTGGGTATCAAGCTGTTTTTCTAATTCAGCGATGCCTAAACTTAGTGCAGATTGTGAGATATTACACTCTTCTGCTGCGCGTTTAAAATGCTTGTATTTTGCAATTGCTAAGGCGAATTCTAATTGGCGTAGTGTAATCATGTTGGCATATCCTGTGTGTTAAATGTATGTTAAATGTGTGTTAAATGTTAAACCGTCTTTACAAAGGTTTGATAAAAATTAAATTCATGTTATAGTTTGTATTATACCGCTATCTATTAAAAAAATAAAACAGTTTTATAAAAACTTTTAACTAGATTAATTATCATTTTGCGTTAAGATAATAAAAGCAAAACAAGCGTTTTGTAAATTGTTTTTGTCATTGGCAATTGTTAAAAATTGTTAAATTTGTTGCTTAAGGGTTTAACTCTTATTTGATTGTTGTTATTATGACGAAAAACATTGATTGTTTTACCAAGCGTTTTAAAAATTTCACAAAAAAAGGAGTCTAACATGACTGCAATTATCAACCAACACATTCCAGAATTTTCAACCGAAGCATTCGTAAACGGTGAATTTAAAACCATCTCAACCAGTGATGTTAAAGGCAAATGGGCAATTTTTATGTTTTACCCACATGACTTTACGTTCGTATGTCCAACAGAACTTGAAGATATGGCCGAACATTACGAAACCTTAAAAGAGCTTGGTGTGGAAGTTTACGCGGTATCTACTGACACACATTTTGTTCATAAAGCGTGGCATGATGCCTCACCTGCAATTGGTAAAGTAAAATATCCAATGCTTGGTGATGGCACAGGTGCAATTACGCGTGGTTTTAACGTTATGATCGAAGGTCAACACGCAGCACTTCGTGGTACTTTCTTGGTTGATCCAGATGGCTTGATTAAAGTGGCTGAAATTCATGATTTGGGTATCGGCCGTTCTGCCAAAGACATGGTTCGTAAAGTAAAAGCAGCTCAATACGTTCGTGAAAATGACGGTGAAGTTTGTCCGGCAGCATGGGATCAAGGTCAGGAAACTTTAAAACCAAGTTTGGATCTTGTTGGTAAAATCTAAGTGATTAAAATCTAAGCGGTTAAAATCTAGGTCAAATAAAGCACAATCTTTTTTAAGGTTGTGCTTTTTTAATTGGGCTAATAACGGTTTGTGTGTTGTGGTATTTTGTGTGTTGTTGTATTAAAGATGGGTTTTCTGTATAATCGTTATATTATAACATGCTTGTATTGTCGTGGTGTTTTTATGTTGGCGAATAAAAAATCAAAAAAGCGTTTAATTTACGTTGTTGTTATTTTGTTGGGGCTGTCTTTGCTTGCGTGGTTTTTTTGGCAAAAACAACAACCGCCAAAACTACAGTATCTGACTGAAACGGTTGGTGTTGCTGATATTGAAAGTACAGTGGTTGCAGGTGGACAAGTGTATGCCAAAGAGTTGATTGATGTTGGTGCACAAGCAACTGGGCGTGTGGATAAATTACACGTCAGTTTGGGGCAAAGGGTTAAAAAAGGCGATTTGATTGCAGATATTGATGCAACGTTACAGCGTAATGCCTTAAAAGACGATGAGGCAAATTACAAAGCCTTGTTGGCTCAACACGACATTAAAAAATTGCAATTGTCGCGCATGAAAGACGAATTAGAGCAACAAAAGCAAGGTTTTGAAGCAGGCATTGTTGCCAAAATGGATTTTATCAAGGCAAAAACCGCTTTTACCACTGCTCAAAAAGAATTAAGTGCAAGTTTAGCACAGTTGGAACAAGCCCAATTAAAAATTGCAACCGCCAAAAACAACTTAAATTATACTCGCATCAGAGCACCCATTGATGGTATTGTGGTGTCTATCGTTACCAAACAAGGGCAAACCATCAATGCCATGCAGTCATCTCCAACCATTATTAAACTTGCCCAAATTGACACAGTACAGATTAAGGCAAAATTTTCTGAAGCGGATATTCCAAAACTCAAAACTGGCATGAAGGCTTATTTTTATATTTTAGGGTTGCCAAATAAAAAATTTGAGGCGGTGCTTGAAGATTTAGAGCTTGCTCCGATTAGCTCGGATACGCATTCTCAAGCAGGGGCTGTGTATTATTATGGGCTATTGACTGTGCCTAACCCAAATCACGAACTGTTTATTGGTATGAGTGCCAATGTAACGGTGGCAATTGACAAAAAACAACAAGTGTTGACCATTCCAACAACCGCTCTTGGCAAACAATTGTCTGACAATACATTTGAGGTGCAAGTAATTGATGATGAAAACAGTCCAAATCCAGTGTTGCAAACACGCCAAATCACCGTTGGACTAAATAACAAAATTCACGCTGAGGTGATATCGGGTTTAAAACAAGGTGAAAAAGTGGTTATCTCTGCTTCAGATGGCAGTGTAGAAAGCGTGGAAGTGGGATTGTAATATCGGGATTATCATATGACGCAGCAAAACGACACGTTGCCAATTTTATCGTTAAGAAATATTAAAAAGAGTTTTGAATTTGGTGAACAATCTTTGCAGATTTTACAAGGCATCAGTTTGGAGATTTATGCCGGTGAAATGGTTGCAATTGTCGGCCAATCAGGATCTGGCAAATCCACACTGATGAACATTATGGCGTGTTTGGATAAACCAACCTCTGGCGACTACTTGATTGATGGCAACCTTACTGTGCAAATGGACAGCGATCGTTTAGCCAGTTTACGCAGGGATAAGTTTGGCTTTATTTTTCAGCGTTATCAGTTGTTAAGCAGTCTAAATGCGCTTGAAAATGTTGCCATGCCCGCAATTTATGCAGGCATGAATCCAAGTGTGCGTCAGCAAAAAGCCAAACAATTGTTAACCAAATTAGGGTTACAGCAACGCCTTGATCATTATCCCAATCAATTATCAGGCGGACAACAACAGCGTGTTTCCATTGCGCGTGCGTTAATGAACGGCGGACAGATTATTTTTGCAGATGAACCAACAGGGGCGTTGGACAGTCAAAGCAGTCGCGATGTCATGCAGATTTTAACCCAATTAAACCGTGAGGGGCATACCATTATTTTGGTAACCCATGATCCGACAATTGCTGAATCTGCCAATCGGATAATCAAGATCGCCGATGGCAATATTATCAGCGATAGCACAAAAACTATCAGCGATACTATAAAATCAACCGAGCATCAAAACCACTTGCCAAATCAACTCGACAAAACAACCAACCAAGCAAGCAACAAAAACTACTTGCTACAAGCGGTTAACCGTTTAAAAGAAGCCTTTTACATGGCGGCTCGTACCATGACGGCCAACAAAATGCGCACGCTGTTAACCATGCTCGGAATTATTATTGGCATTGCATCGGTGGTTTTGGTTGTGGCACTTGGCAATGGCTCAAAACAACAAATTTTAAAGCAAATTAACAGCATCGGGGCGGCCACAATTACCATTAGTGCAGGCAATGATCAAGAAGAGGTGCAAACCGCCACGCCCAAACTTACCCTTGATGATATGTATGCATTGGAAAAACAAAAATTTGTTGAAAGCACCGCTCCGGATTTGGTTATGTCTATGCTTGCCCAAGTTGGCAGTAACAGTAAGACGGTGCAAGTAGACGGCGTGGGTGTCAATCATCACCGTTTACAAAATGTGCGTTTCATTGCAGGTGGTATGTTTAACCAAAGTGATTTGGATAGTTTTAGCCAGCACATTGTGATTAGTGATAAAACCAAAAAAGCCTTATTTCCAACAACCGATGCACTGGGGCAAATCGTGATTTTAAATGGCGTGCCAAATCGTGTGGTGGGTGTTTTTGCTTATAATGGCATTGAGGGCAATTATGATCGGAATTTAAAAATTTGGTTGCCGTATCGCACCTATCAAGCTCGTTTTGCAGGGCAATCACCGGATTTAAGCAGTATGACGGTTTTACTCAAAAAAGGCTATTCTTCTGCCCTTGCCAGTGAAAGCATTACCCAAATTTTAACCAAACGCCACGGTAAAAAAGACTTTACTCTGTTTAATAGTGATAGCCTTACCAAAGCTGTGGAAAAAACAGCGGAATCGTTGACATTGTTAATCAGTGCTATTGCGGTAATTTCCTTGCTTGTTGGCGGTATTGGCGTGATGAATATTATGCTTGTTTCGGTTACCGAACGCACAGGCGAGATCGGCGTGCGTATGGCGGTTGGAGCAACTTATCAAGACATCGTGCAACAGTTTTTGATAGAGGCAATGGTGGTCTGTGCTATTGGTGGCATGATTGGAGTATTGTTGGCATTTGGATTTGGACTGGCCTTGGGTTTTTTTAACATACAAGTTATTTTTTCTGTTCAATCCATTGTCATTGCTGTGGCATGTTCTAGTGTCATTGGACTGATTTTTGGTTTTATGCCAGCACACCGTGGGGCAAAAATGAACCCTATTGACGCACTAAACAAAGGATAAATCATGCTTAAGGTAAAATGTTTTATCGTGGTATTCGGTTTTGGCTTGTTGACAGCTTGCCAAACCATGCACTCACAGCCAGTCATTGCTGATAAAGTTATGCCAAATAGCTCTTTAAAACCGTATTGTGCAACAGATCATCAAACATTTTGTCAAGAAAATTGGTGGCATGTGTTTCACGATGATGTGTTAAATGACTATATGCAAGATTTGGTTAACAATAATCATGATTTGTTAATTGCTACTTTAACATTACAAAAGTCTATATTGCACCAACAAAAAACCAAAGACAACAAAAAAATTGCACTAAATCACAAAGCGGATATCAATCAACAACAGCAAACATCTCTAAAAACTGGAAAAACCAGCCACAACACTCAATTTAATGTGGATCTGAATGCCAGTTGGGAGCTTGATTTATGGGGCAAATTACAATTACAACAAAACATCAGCACTTGGGAAAAAAATGCACTGGAATCTGATCGTCAGGCGGTGTTTTTAACCCTAACAGCCAATGCATTACGCGAGTATTTTAACCTAATTGCGATTAATAAAAAATTAACCGACAATCAACAAGCACTACAATTTCAACAACAGCAGCATCAGTATTTACAAAAACAGTTGCAATTTGGTTTTATTGCACAGGCGGATTTATTGCCAACTGAACAAACCATTTACAATCTGAAGCAAACGGCGATTAACCTGGTAAATCAAAAAAATGACAGCCTGAATACGTTGGCAATACTTAGTCATAGCAGGGTTGATAAACTTGCACAAGCCTTTACCGATCAACAAAATTTGCCACAATTGCAAAATGATTTTGAACAATTGCCCATAAATAGCATTCAAAACCGTCCTGATATCCAAGCATTGCTTTGGCGCTTATCCGTAAGCCTTGAACAAGCAACGATACTCAAAAAAAACCAATACCCAACCTTGGTTTTAACCACTGGGATAAGCTCGCATACTGCCAATTTAATTGATTTGTTAAAAGTGCCGGTGTTAAACTGGGGCATTGCACTGAATTTGCCAAATTTTAATGCCAAGGATTATCAGCATCAGGTGCAACTTGCTAAAATCGATGAAAAAATTGCCGCCTCCAATTACCGTGAAGCGGTGCATAAAGCACTGGTCGATGTACAAAATAAATTAACACACTGGGAAAACCAACAGCAAAATCATGCAATTATGCTAAAATCTGCACAACTTGCCAAAAAGCAACTGGATTACCAACAAAAACGTTTTGAACTCGGGTTTATTTCTGCCAAAGCATTAGAAGAAAGTAGAGAGACTTATCGCCAAAGCCAAGTTGCACTGATTGACAGCTTGGCTAATCAAGCCCAAACTGTTGTTGGAATTTATCAAGCAATTGGCGGACGGATTGACAAACAACAAAACGCAATGTTACATGACAAAAACACAAATCAGTAAATTTAGCATTTGTTACAAAAGTTACTGTTACAAAAGTTACAAGTTAGCCAAAAAATATTGCACAGCCGATCTAGAATTGCAAGAAAAATTTGGTGATAATAGTACGTATTTATTTTATCTTTTTTAATTTAATTTTTTTATTTAACTAAAAACCCAACTTATAAGATTGTAGAAACGATTATGTTAAAACAAGTTACCACCTCTGTATCAATTGCTGTTTTGCTCATGTCTGCACCGCTGATAACAAGCATTGCAACTGCCCAAGCCAAACCTGCCAGTGAGGCCACTGCTTCAAAAAACTTAAATAATTTATTAATTAATGTTAAAAGTATGAGTGCTGATTTTAGCCAAAGCACCAAAACTGCAAAATCCACCAATCGCAGTTTTAGCGGAACGATGGTAATGCAACGCCCTAATAATTTTCGTTGGCATACCACAGGCAATGCTGAACAACTGGTGATAGCAGACGGCCATACGCTGTGGATTTATGACAAAGATTTGCAACAAGCCACGCGCCAAAGCGTAAACAGCCAAATGGGCGATACTCCGGCCTTGTTGCTATCTGGTGATCCTGCCAAAATTGCTGCCAATTTTAAAGTAACTCAGCCTGATGTCAATAAAAACTACTATGTGTTACAACCAAAATCCAGCAATGCCAATTTTAAAAGCCTAAGTTTGTCTTTTAGTCATGGCAATCCTGTGATGATGGTGCTAAATGACAATTTGGGGCAAACCACAAACATAAAATTTAGCAATGTAAAACGCAATATGAATGTAGAGGCAAGCCAATTTACCTTTTCACCACCAAAAGGTGTAGATGTGATTGACCAGTAATTATTTGTCGTAATTTGTTACAATTTTTTGTGCGTGTGCTGTGCTGGTATTTCTCCAAACCTTGGGGATTACTAGCATTTTTTATTTAAAAGGAGTATAATTATCACGCTTCGCCAGTTGATAGCGTTTAAAATTAAATATTACCCAGCTTATGTTGTGTGTTGCTAAATTTTGCAATATTTTTTTATATTTTGTTGTTTTTTATAAAAATTTGTATAAAAAAGATCAATATCAAAACTGGGTGTTTTTAGCAATTAACCAGCCGATAGAATGTTAAAACAAAACGATGATGGATAAATCGGTTTTTAATGATTTGTTATTTTATCTAAATTGACAGTTTTTTGAATTGACAGTTTTGTCATTGTTAGCTTATTCATTGTTAACTTGTTTGTCATAATCGGCTAGCGATTTCAATTAAAAATAACAAGTTCAAAATCCTTTTGGCAAGGAGTGTTTCATGTTTCCAGCGTTTGATTGGTCGGCAATTGTATTTTTATTGGCGGCAGTTGGGCTGTGTGTCTTTATGTTGGCAGTGCCTCGTTTGCTTGGAGGGCGGTCAAAAGGTTTTCAAAAAGAAGAAAATTTTGAGTCGGGTGTTGTTGGTGCGGGCACGGCTCGCATTCGTTTGTCAGCAAAATTTTATGTTGTGGCGATTTTCTTTGTGATTTTTGATCTTGAGGCTTTGTATTTGTATACTTATGCTGTGTCGGTAAAACAAGCAGGGTGGGTAGGGTTTTTTACGGTATTGGTATTTGTGGTTGAGTTGTTGGTTGGGCTGTTTTATTTGTTAAAATTGGGTGCGCTAAATTGGTCGCCCATTGATAAACACCCAAAAACCCCACGGTTACTAACCGCTCCTGCGAATTTTAATTTGGCAAATATTACCAAATTTAACGGTATTGAAGAATTAACCACCGATCCAACAGGCAAAGTACCTGCCCAGTCATCAGGCAAGGTTAATCAATTACCAGAATAATCTAAGCCCTTGTTATTAATGTAACAGGGTTTTGTTGTTTTAATTCATAAGATTTTAATTCACAAGATTTGTAAACATTGGATTTTTTAAATATTGAATTTGTAACACATTGGATATCGTTATGAAATACACCTTGACTAAAGCCAATCTTGATGCGGATAAATTCCCTGCCGAACACATTCAGATTCTTGACGAAGAAGAAGTGAACAAAAATGTGGTGATGACGCGTCTTGAGGATTTGGTGCATAGTTTGACAAATTGGGGACGCAAGCATTCGCTGTGGCCGTTTAATTTTGGTACATCGTGCTGTTATGTGGAATATGCAACAACACTGACAGGTGTACACGATTTGTCGCGTTTTGGTGCTGAGGTGATTCGCGCAAGTCCGCGCCAAGCCGATGTGATGATTGTTGCGGGTACGTGTTTTATGAAAATGGCCCCTGTAATTTTGCGCCTTTATGAGCAAATGCTTGAGCCAAAATGGGTGATTTCTATGGGTGCGTGCGCCAATTCTGGCGGTATGTACGATGTGTATTCGGTGGTGCAGGGTGTGGATAAAATTATTCCTGTAGATGTGTATATTCCGGGTTGCCCGCCGCGCCCTGAGGCTTTGATTCAAGCGATTTTGTTGTTGCAACAGCAGATTGACAAAGAACGTCGTCCGCTTGGCATTCATGTAAAAGATGATGGCATTTATCAGCCGATTATGCAAGCCGAGCGCGACAGAAAACAAGCCGAGCGCATTGCGGTGAAGAATTTGCGCAGTCCTGATAATGTAAAATAGCTTACTAGCGTATTAACATGAGTTAAAAAATGCCTAAAATAATATTAGGGATGATATTAGCGTTAATGGCAGCGGCATTAAATGCTTCTATTGGTGTTTTTAGCAAAGTTTTATTGCAATATGGATTAAATCCGCAGGATATTGCGTTTTTTAAAACTTTAGCGGCGTTTTTAATTTTAAGTTTAATGTTGATTAATAAACCGTTTGCCAAACAAAAAAGTGCAATGATTAAGGTAGAGAGTAATTGGCAAACTATTTTGTTAAAAATTGCCCTTTGTGCCTTGCTGGGTATTTTTGTATTGTTTTTCTTTGAAACCACTGCTTATCAATATGGATTTGCTTCTAATGTAGTGGTAGTATTAATGGCTTCTGCTTCGGTTGCGGCGCTATTATTTGGCAAAATTTTATTAAATGAAAATATTAATATTGCAGCGATTTTAGGCACTTTATCGGCAATTGCTGGTATATTTGTTATTTCTGGCGCTAATTTTAATGCCAGTGGCAATACAGTTAAAATGCTGATTAATGCGATTTTGGCGGGCAGTGGTTATGGTATATTTTCGGTTTTAGTAAAAAAGTTTTATTTAAATGGCGGTATTTATTTAACCAGAATTTTGATGCTGTTTGGCAGTGTTTATTTATTTGTTCCATTTATATTAAATAACCACGCAATTGATTGGAATTTAATAATTATTGCTAACATATTGGCATTGGCGATATTGCCAACCATATTGGGTTTTTATTGCACCACCAAAGCACTCAATTATTTAACCGCCGCTAAAGTGCAAGTAACCGAATTATCCGAACCAATTTTTGCCACCACAATGGCTTGGGTTTTTTTAAGCGAATTGCCAAATATTAATTTTTTTATTGGTGCAATTTTTATTATTTTAGGCATTGTGTTAATTAATCAAATACATAAAACCTTATTTAACAAGTTATTAGCTAAGTGAATTTTTTTATGAGCATTGACCACATTCACGATTTTGAAATTTTAAATGAATTAAACGCCAAGTTTTCCAATCTTATCATTCAAGAAACGGCAGATAAACTTCCAACCGTGTGGGTGGATAAAGCACAGTTGCTTGATGTGTTGATGTATTTGCGTAAAGCGACAAAGCCGTACGTTATGTTGCTTGATTTGTCAGCAATAGATGAACGGTTGCGCAAATACCGCCACGGTTTGCCAAACAGTGATTTTACCGTGTTTTATCATTTAATGAGCCTTGAGCGCAATAGTGATATTCGCGTGAAAGTTGCGTTACAAGAGGGTGATCTAAACATACCAACCGCGACTTGTATTTGGCCAAATGCCAATTGGTATGAGCGTGAAGTTTGGGATATGTTTGGCATTGTGTTTGACAATCACCCACATTTAACGCGCATTTTGTTGCCAAAATACTGGGAGGGGCATCCACTGCGCAAAGAATATGCCAGCCGTGCTACTGAAGTGCCTCCGTATTATTTGGACAAAGGCAAGCAAATGTTTGAACAGGAGAATCTGCGTTTTATTCCTGAAGATTGGGGAATGAAGCGTTCTGGGCGTGATGAAGATTTTATGTTTTTAAACCTAGGACCAAATCACCCATCGGCACACGGTGCGTTTCGGGTTGTGCTACAGCTTGATGGCGAAGAAGTGGTGGATTGTATTCCTGATATTGGTTATCACCATCGTGGGGCTGAAAAAATTGCCGAGCGCCAAACGTGGCATTCCTTTATTCCGTATACCGATCGCATTGATTATTTGGGCGGCGTGATGAATGAATTGCCCTATATTATGGCGGTGGAAAAATTGGCGGGCATTACCGTGCCTGATCGTGCCAATACCATACGGATTATGATGAGCGAGTTTTTTCGCATTACCAATAATTTGCTGTATTGGGGAACGTTTATTCAAGATGCAGGCGGTATGACTCCTGTGTTTTATATGTTTGCCGATCGTCAAAAGGCGTATGATGTTATCGAGGCGGTAACAGGTTATCGCATGCACCCTGCGTGGTTTAGAATCGGTGGTACGGCAATGGATTTGCCAAATGGTTGGCAACGCTTGGTGCGTGAATTTTTAGACTGGATGCCAAAACGCATTGATGAGTATTTTAAAGCAGCAATGAAAAACAAAGTTTTGCAACTGCGTACTCAACAGGTAGCCCAATACGATGCCAAACAAGCCTTGGCATGGGGGGTAACAGGGGCGGGTTTGCGTGCGACGGGTATTGATTATGATTTGCGTAAGGCGCGGCCGTATTTGGGCTATGAAAATTTTGAGTTTGAAGTGCCAATTGCGTATAACGGCGATGCCTACGACCGCTGTTTGGTAAAAATTGAAGAAATTCGCCAATCTTTACGCATTATTAAACAATGCTTGGATAATATGCCAGCAGGGGCTTATAAAGCCGACCATCCGCTCGCCGTACCACCGCCCAAAGATCGCACATTAAACGATATTGAAACCTTGATTAATCACTTTATTTCGGTATCGTGGGGGCCGGTGATGCCTGCTGGGGAAAGCTCATTTATGGTTGAGGCGGTGAAAGGAATTACCAATTATTACATTACATCTGATAAATCCACCATGAGTTATCGCACGCGGATTCGCACGCCAACATTTGCCCATTTGCAACAAATGCCAAGCGTGATTAATGGCAGTTTGGTGTCGGATTTGATTATTTATTTAGCCAGTATTGATGTGGTCATGGCGGACGTGGATAGATAGTTTAAAAATGCAAGCAATGCAGGATAACGCCAGGTGAAAGAAATTGGTTAAAAAAAGCTAAGACATGCAAACATTTTTATTGTTTATGATGTTTATTTTTGCCTCAATTTTGCACGGCGTAACAGGTATGGGTTTTCCCATGCTTGGCACAACGGCTTTAGTCTTTATCATGCCTTTGTCTAAAGTGGTTGCTTTGGTTGCGTTGTCTAGATCTGTTGCTTAGCAAAAGCGAGTACAGCTTGATTGCCTTATTAACTTTATTGTCCATTGCAAGTTTGTATTTTGGGATTTGGCTAAGAAATAAAATCAGCACGCATTTTTTTAAGACCTTGATTTTTTTGATATTGTTGATATTGGCTGTAAAAATTGGGTATTCTGGGTTTATAAAACTCTAGGCTTTTAACAATTGTCTAATTATTTGTTTAAGCATTGTTAAAAATCTGTTAAAAACTAAAAAACTTACCGCAAATGAATATGGTAGAAACATGAAAATTGTAACCGACAAAACTCCTAAAGTGGATATTAAAGCAATTTTGACTTCTGATGAAATTGCAGGTATTCATGAATATATGCACCATTATCCGCAGGCACGGGCGGCGGTTTTAGATGCCTTGAAATTGGTGCAAAAACGCAATGGTTGGGTGAATGATGCTCAGGTAAATGCCATTGCCAATATATTACACATAGATGTTACTGATGTAGAGGGCGTGGCGACGTTTTTTAACCGTATTTATCGCTCGCCTGTGGGGCGGCATGTGATTTTGATTTGTGATAGTATTGCTTGCTATTTAAATGGTTATGAGGCTTTGGCGGAGAGTTTTAAGCGTGAACTTGGCATTGGTTTTGGGCAAACCACCAAAGACGGACGTTTTACCTTGTTGCCAATTTGCTGTTTGGGTAATTGCGACAAAGGAGCAAGCGTATTGATTGATGAAGATACTTATGGGCCTGTTCGTCCTGATGAAGTTGCCTTTTTATTGGAGCAGTATGCATGAACACACAAGAACAAATTGTTGCAAGAAAGAGCGGACTTGCTCCAAGTCAATTAAATCAACAAAGAATACCCATTTGGGGCGTGGGCTTGGCAGATGGGCAAGCGCCCACCAGTCAGACGCATCCATTGACATGGCGGCTGTTTCATCACAGCGCCGTGCTAAAATTGGCGGATTATCAAGCCTTGCAAGGGTTTGATGGCTTAAGAATTGCCCTGTCTAAAACGCCCAAAGAAGTCGGCGAGATGGTAAAAACCGCCAATGTGCGCGGTCGTGGCGGCGCAGGCTTTAACGCAGGGCTAAAATGGACGTTTATGAGTCCGCCAGATGGGGGCGTGCGCTATTTGATTTGTAATGCCGATGAAATGGAACCCGGTACGTTTAAAGACCGCCTGCTTATGGAGCGTTTGCCGTTTCAATTGATTGAGGGCATGCTGATTACTGCGTATGCCATTGGCGCAAGTGCTGGCTACATTTTTATCCGCGGCGAGTATATTTTGGCGGCCGAACGCTTACAAAACGCCATCAACGAATGCCTTGCCAACAATTTATTGGGCGAGGGCATTTTGGGCAGCGAGTTTAGTTTTGATTTGCATGTGCATACGGGGGCAGGGCGCTATATTTGTGGCGAAGAAACCGCGCTCATTAATTGCCTAGAAGGTCGCCGCGCCAATCCGCGCACCAAGCCGCCGTTTCCGCAAGTGTCGGGCGCTTGGGGGCGACCAACGGTGGTTAATAATGTAGAAACGCTTAACAATATGTCCGCAATTATGCTAAACGGCGTGGATTGGTATTTAAATTTACCCAAAGCCAAGGGCAAATCCGAAACCCCCGGCACGAAGATTATGGGCTGTTCTGGGCGTGTCAAAGATGCAGGCTTGTGGGAATTGCCCTTTGGTTATACCGCGCGCGAGCTGATTGAACTGGCAGGCGGCATGCAAGACGGCTTAACTTTAAAAGCGTGGCTACCGGGCGGCGCAAGTACTGACTTTTTAACCGCTAGCGACGAACACCTTGATTTGGTCATGGATTTTGACCCAATTATGAAAGCGGGCAGCCGTTTAGGTACTTGTTTGATGATGGTGGTGGACGAAACACAGGATATGGTAAGTTTGCTTTTAAATTTGCAAAAGTTTTTTCAGCGCGAAAGCTGTGGTTTTTGTACGCCTTGCCGCGATGGCTTGCCGTGGGGGGTGAAAATGCTCACTGCGCTAGAAGCAGGGCAAGGGCAGGCGCAAGATGTAGAAAAACTGGGCGAATTAACGCGCGATTTGTGGCTCGGCAAAACCTTTTGCGCCCATGCCCCAGGGGCGGTTGAACCGTTAATGAGTGCTTTAAAATATTTTAAACATGAGTTTGAAGCTAAAATTACGTCATCAAACGAGCAACCAATATTATCGCCAACAGGCGTACCGACTAAGGTTGGCATGTATCAACCAAAATCTACGCACGGACAGTCATAAGGAGTTTGTATGGCAATTATTCATATAGATGGTAAATCCGTTGAAGTTGATGGGGCGGATAACTTATTGCAGGCCTGTTTGTCGCTTGGCATAGATGTGCCGTATTTTTGTTATCACCCTGCGTTGGGATCAGTGGGCTCGTGTCGTCAATGTGCAGTAAAACAGTATAACAATAAAGATGACTACGAGGCAGGGCGTGGACGCTTGGTGATGAGCTGTATGGTTAATCCTACCGAAGATATGTACATTTCGGTGAGTGATGATGAAGTCAAAAAATTTCGCAAAAGTTTGGTGGAATATATCATGACCAACCATCCGCACGATTGTCCAACATGCGAAGAGGGCGGACATTGTCATTTACAAGACATGACTTATATGTCAGGACATAACAAACGCCGCTACCGTTTTACCAAGCGCGTACACCACAATCAAGATTTGGGTGCGTTTATCAACCACGAAATGAACCGCTGTATTGCCTGTTACCGCTGTGTGCGTTTTTATAAAGATTATGCAGGGGGTGGGGATATGGGCGTTTATGCTTCCAACAACCGTGTGTATTTTGGGCGTGATAAAGACGGCCAATTTGAAAGCGAGTTTTCGGGCAATTTAACCGAAGTTTGTCCAACAGGCGTGTTTACCGACAAAACTCATTCACAGCGTTATAACCGTAAGTGGGATATGCAGTACGCACCGAGCATTTGTCATGGCTGTTCAACTGGGTGCAATATTTCAGCAGGCGAGCGTTATGGTGAATTACGGCGCATTGAAAACCGTTTTAACGGCGATGTGAACGCGTATTTTTTATGCGATCGCGGACGTTTTGGTTATGGTTATGTCAATCGTTCCGATCGTCATGTGCAGGCTGTTGAAAAAATTGGCAATGATCAAGAAAAAGTAAGCATTGATTTTGCCATTGAAGCGGTAAAAAAACGCATTATGGGTAAAAAAGTGTTGGGTATCGGTTCACCGGTTGCCAGCCTTGAGTCTAATTTTGCGTTAAAACATTTGGTGGGCGATGCTAATTTTAGCACAGGGGTTGGCAAAAAAGAGCAAGATTTGGTACAAAAATGTATTGAAATTTTGACAACCGAAGATACTTATAATCCAACGTTGCGCGAGATTGAATGTTACGATGCGATTTTGATTTTGGGCGAGGATTTAACTCAAACCAGTCCGCGCGTGGCATTGGCAGTGCGTCAAGCGGCCAAAAACAAAGCCAAAGAAATGGCAAATGCGTTGCGTACACCAGAGTGGCTTGCTGAACCGGTAAAACGCATTGGACAAAATGCGTGCAGTCCGATTTTTATTGTAGATGTCAAAGATACCAAATTAGATGACATAGCAGCGGTGAGTTGTGTGGCAACGCCAAGGGATATTGCAAAATTGGGTTTTGAGATTGCCAATCAAATGGCAATACTTGATACCAAACAATTGCCAAAAGATTTAACCATCGACGTGGCAGATAACAGTGATATGAAGACGTTTGCCAAACACATTGCTCAAACTTTGTTAAAAGCCAATCGCCCCTTGATTATTTCAGGAACGTCGCTGAACAGCACGGCAATTATTGAAGCGGCCGCTCAAATAGCCTATTTGGCCGAGCAAAAACGCAGCGAGGTGGTGGCACATGAAAAAACCATTATTGATGCTCACAACACGGCTGTAGATGTAGAAATTGCCAAAATTAATGAACAAAAAGCCAAGCAAAAACAACAAGATGACATTGAACAAAAAGCTGAAGTGGCATTGCCAAAACACATGCAAGCAACCATAGGTTATAAAGACAAAGCCGATATTTATTTGACCGTACCAAAATCCAACAGCATTGGTGTGAATCTGCTGGGCGGTTTATCGTTAGAGGCGGTGCTTGATAGTGATGCTGAAGCGGTTATTATTTTGGAAAATGACCTTAAAAGTCGGTTAAGCAATGAACAGTTTAATCAACTGATTGGCAACAAAGCCGTCATCGTGCTTGATCATGAAAATTATCCGTGGCATCGTAAAGCCGATGTGATTTTGCCTGTGGCGACGTTTGCTGAAGCCGATGGCACACTGGTGTCTGCTGAAGGGCGTGCCCAGCGTTTCTTTCAAGTGTATGATCCTGTTTATTACAACCCACACAATATGGTGAAAGAAAGTTGGCGTTGGTTGCATGCGATTGAATGCGATGTGCAAGGGCGATCAATTGATTGGACACAACTTGACGATGTGGTGAATGTAGTAGCCGATGTCAACCCTGCATTGCAAGGCATTAAAGATGCCTCGCCTACGGCCAATTTTCGCATTTCTGGCTTAAAAATTGCTCGCGAGCCACGCCGTTATTCAGGACGCACCGCCATGCGTGCTCCAATTTCTGTTCACGAACCTGAACAACCAAAAGACATTGATACGGCCTTGACTTTTTCTCAAGAAGGCTATGTTGGCACAGACACGCCGTCAGCTATGATACCGTTCGCTTGGGCGGCAGGGTGGAATTCACCACAAGCATGGAATAAATATCAAGGCAAAGTTGGCACAAATTTAAAAAACGGCGATCCCGGTGTGCGTTTGTTTGACAGGATCAGTCGTTTGCCAAAACGCGAATACGTTGCACCCAATTTTGATGAGGTTATTCCAGCTACCCAAAATGCAACCACGCAGCTTGTGCCAATTTATAACATTTTTGCCAGTGATAATTTGGCCAGTCGCAGCGAAGTGGTGGCATCGCAACTGATTGAGCCTGTATTTAGTGTGTGTCGCGATGATGCCAAAATTTGGCAACTACAAGCAGGTGATATTTTGACTGTCAAAGCCAATCATGTTGTACAAACCTTGCCTGTAAAATTGGTGGATTATTTGGCAGAAGGTTGTATTGGTTATCCTGTGGGGCAAGTGCCAGAGTTGACGGCGGAATTGGCAAAAGATGACGTTACGGTAAGTTTTGCGAAAGTAAACCTTAGCCAAACTGTAACAATGGAGGCACTATAAATGGAACATACATTAAGACAAATGCCAAATTTGCCAGGCTGGCTGTCAGGTTGGTTGGATCCCGCTTGGTGGGAGGTGATTTTTTTGGTCGGGCAATCGGTCATCATCTTTTTGGCTGTGGTGATTTTTGCAGCCTTAATGATACCTTATGAACGCCGTATGCTTGCCTTATGGCAGGATCGTTATGGCCCTAACCGCGTGGGTTGGCAAGGTTCATTGCAAGTGGCAGCCGATATGTTAAAAATCTTTTTTAAAGAAGATTGGACACCAAAATTTGCTGATAAGTTTATTTTTGTGCTTGCACCTGCGATTGCAATGTTTACCGCCTTGGCAGGATTTGTGATTATACCAATTACACCATCTTTGGGGGGTGCAGATTGGAATATTGGCATTTTATTTTTCTTTGCAATGGCAGGGCTTGCTGTGTATGCGGTGATGTTTGGTGGTTGGGCATCGGCCAACAAATATTCACTGTTGGGAGGTTTGCGTTCTGCCGCTCAAACTATTAGTTACGAGGTATTTTTGGGTTTATCACTCATGGGCGTGGTGGCGTTGGCAGGATCGTTTAATTTGCGTGATATTGTTTTGTCGCAAGCGGGTGGTTTTTGGCATTGGAATGTATTTGGACAAATTTTTGGTTTTTTGACCTTTATGGTAGCTGGCGTGGCAGTAACGCATAGGTTTCCATTTGATCAGCCAGAAGCTGAACAAGAATTGGCCGAGGGTTATCATGTGGAATATTCTGGCATGAAATTTGGCATGTTTTTTGTTGGTGAGTATGTCAATATTGTGTTGGTGTCATCTTTGATCACCACTTTATTTTTTGGTGGTTGGTTGCCATTGTTTGATGGGCTTGGTTTTATTCCGCCGTTGTTTTGGTTTATGATAAAAACCTTGTTTTTTATGACTTTGTTTGTTTTGGCTCGTGGGGCGTTAATGCGTCCGCGTTATGATCAGGTGATGAACTTTGGTTGGAAAATTTGTTTGCCAATTACCTTGGTTAATTTGTTGGCAACATCTGCCTTTGTGTTGGTTAAAACCAACGGCTTAGGGTAGGAGGGTTAAAAAATGTATTTAAATATGCTAAAAAATAGTGTTACAGGTATGGGAACGGTTTTGCGTACCTTGGTTATGGTCGCAAGTCATGCCACGCGTAAGCGCGATACGATTTTATACCCTGAACAGCCTGTGCCAGTTCCGCCGCGTTTTCGTGGACGCATTGTGCTTACGCGTGATCCAGATGGTGATGAACGTTGCGTGGCTTGTAATCTATGTGCAGTTGCATGCCCTGTTGGTTGTATTTCTTTACAAAAAGCAGAACGCGAAGATGGGCGTTGGTATCCTGAGTTTTTTCGCATTAATTTTAGCCGCTGTATTTTTTGTGGTATGTGCGAGGAGGCTTGTCCAACCACGGCGATTCAAATGACCCCTGATTTTGAACTTGGTGAGTATAACCGCCAAGATTTGGTGTATGAAAAACAGCATTTATTAATTTCAGGGCCTGGCAAATTCCCCGATTATAATTATTACCGCGTAACAGGTATGGCAATTAAAGACAAACCAAAAGGGGCGGCACAAAATGAAGCCGATCCGATTGATTTACGGAGTTTATTACCATGAATGACGTTGTTTTTTCGGGATCGGTTTTTGGGTTTTATGTGTTGTCTGTAATTGCTGTAATTGCCAGTTTACGCGTGATAAGTCAGCCAAACCCTGTACATGCTTTGTTAAATATGATAGTAACTTTACTGGCTTTGGCGGGGGTGTTTTTTGCGATCGGTGCACCGTTTGCAGGAGCACTTGAAATTATCGTGTACGCTGGGGCAATTATGGTTTTGTTTGTATTTGTGGTGATGATGTTAAATTTAGGCTCGCACAATTTACAAGAAGAAAGCAGTTGGCTTACCTCATCGGCTTGGGCAGTGCCAACGGGTTTGGCATTTGTGATCGGATTGGTTTTGTTTAACATGGTTTGGTTAAATGCTCAAAGTACAGCAACGCCTGCGATGATGGGCGGTACAGCCGTGATGGCAAAAGACATTGGGGCAAAATTATTTACCGAATATTTGTTGTTGGTTGAAATTGCAGGATTTTTATTATTGGCAGGGCTTGTGGCGGCGTATCATTTGGCAAAACGTGCGTTAGACGATGAAAACATAAGTCATAGCAGTTTACAAAACCTTGAACAAGCGACCAATCAGGAGAAAGCGTAATGGGACAGATACCTATGGAGCATGGGCTGATTTTGTCAGTGATTTTGTTTGCCATTGGCTTTTGTGGGGTAATGGTGCGACGAAATTTTTTGTTTATGTTAATGAGTCTTGAACTTATGATGAATGCAGCGGCTTTGGCGTTTGTTGTGGCAGGCAGTCGTTGGGTGAGTGCCGATGGCCAAATTATGTTTATTTTGATTTTAACTTTAGCAGCAGCAGAAGTGGCGATTGGTTTGGCAATTTTATTACAATTTTATCACAAACAACGTCATTTGAATGTGGATATGGCAAATGAGATGAAGGGGTGAAAAATATGAGTCTCTTACCTTTAACCTTTATCTTGCCCTTGCTTGGTTTTATGATACTTGCAGTGATGCGCGATCGTTTAAGCGAAAAGCTAGCAACCTTAATCGGCGTTGGCAGTATGGGCTTGTCTGCTCTGTGTGCTTTGATTGTGGGCGTTAATTTTGTTGTCAATCAAGCCGATAATCCTGTTGTGCATATACCGCTGTGGACATGGATACAAGTGGGTGATTTTGCACCAAATTTTGGCCTTACTTTGGACGGTTTGGGTGTTACCATGCTTGGTGTGATTACAGGCGTGGGTTTTTTGATTCATCTGTTTGCGTCTTGGTATATGCGTGGTGAAGTTGGTTTTGCACGCTTTTTTAGCTATATGAATTTATTTGTTGCAAGTATGTTGTTGTTGGTGCTTGCGGATAATTTGTTGCTTTTGTATTTGGGCTGGGAGGGCGTTGGCATTTGTTCTTATTTGCTGATTGGTTTTTATTATACCAATCGTGCCAATGGGCGTGCTGCGATGAAAGCCTTTACAGTAACGCGTGTTGGTGATGTGTTTTTGGCATTTGGCTTGTTTTTGTTGTTTTATAAAGTTGGAACGCTAAACATACACGAAATTATCACGCGTGTGCCAGAGATTTTTGCACAAAACAGTCAAGCCTTACAAATAACCGCGATCATGTTGGTACTTGGGGCGATGGGTAAATCAGCACAGATTCCACTACATTCTTGGCTTGCCGATGCGATGGCAGGCCCTACGCCTGTTTCAGCACTCATTCACGCTGCGACTATGGTAACCGCAGGTGTGTATTTGATTGCACGTTTGCATCCAATTTTTATCTTAACCCCTGATGTTTTGTTAAATTGGGTTGGTTTTGTTGGTGCAATAACCTTGTTGGTTGCAGGGTTTTGTGCGTTGGCACAGACAGATATTAAACGCATTTTGGCTTATTCTACTATGAGTCAAATTGGCTATATGTTTTTGGCATTGGGCGTTGGAGCTTGGCAAGTGGCGGTGTTTCATCTGATGACTCACGCATTTTTTAAGGCCTTGTTGTTCTTGGCATCGGGCGCTGTGATTTTAAGTGTGCATCACGAACAGAACATTTTTAAAATGGGCGGCCTTGCCAAAAAAATTCCATTGGTGTTTTGGAGTTTTGTTGTGGGTGGCGGTGCGTTGGCGGCTATTCCTTTTGTAACCGTGGGTTTTTATTCAAAAGATGCGATTATTTGGGAAACTTTTGCCACAGACAATATGCACCTGTTTTACATGGCGGTGTTTGGGGCGTTTTTGACCTCAATTTATACATTTCGCATGATTTGGTTTACCTTTTTTGGTGAAGAAAAAACTCATGCTCATGCGTTATCAGGGTTGTCTTACCAAATTCCGCTCGTGGTTTTGTTAATTTTATCAACTTTTGTCGGTGCTTGGATAACGCCGCCGCTTGATGGGGTATTGCCTTTAAGTCAAGGGGTGTTGCAAGAGCAAGCAGGGCATGCTCATGGCAAACACAGTGCAGAATTTATTGCGATGGGTGCGATGGCATTTGGTTTTTTTGTGGCTTGGTTTTTATATGTGGCAAACAAAGGGCAAATGTTGACAAAATTTAAACAGTCTGGGGTTGGTAGTGCGATGTATTATTGGTGCTACAATGGTTTGGGTTTTGATGCCTTGTATGATTTGGTGTTTGTTAAGCCGTTCTTGTTCATTGGACGTTTGTTAAAATCTGACCCTGTAGACAAAGCGTGGAATGTATTGCCTGCATTAGCAATTATGGGCAATCGTGTGGCAAGTTTATGCCAGTCAGGATCGCTTCGTGGCTATGCGATTAGTTTTGGTTTAGGCATGGCGGTTTTATTGGTGTTGGTAATGATGAAGATAGGGAATTAATTGTTATGAATAATATTTTGTTACCTGCTTTGATTTTTTTACCAATAGTTACAGGTTTTTTGTGTTGGCTGATGGAAAAGGTTGATGAGCGTTTTCCGCGTTGGGTTGCGTTTTTTGGCATGTTGGCGACATTTTTGGTAACCGTTGGCTTGTGGCATACGGGTGATTTTATCGGTTCGGCGGCTAATATACCTGCTTTTGGAAAAACACCGACTTGGCTTAGCGAGTTTCAGTTGCCTTGGGTTGAGACCTTAGGGATTAGCTTTCATTTGGCGTTAGATGGCTTGTCGTTATTAATGGTGAGTTTGACTGCCTTTTTGGGTATGATGGCGGTTGCGTGTTCGTGGAATGAAATAGGGCATAGGGTTGGTTTTTTTCATTTAAACTTGCTTTGGAGTTTGGGCGGCGTTATTGGCGTATTCCTAGCAATTGATATGTTTTTGTTCTTTTTCTTTTGGGAAATGATGTTAATTCCGATTTATTTTCTCATTGCGATTTGGGGACATAACAGTGGTGGTAAAACCAAAGAATACGCAGCGACCAAGTTTTTTATTTACACTCAAGCCTCAGGGCTTGTGATGTTAATTGGTATTTTGATTTTGGTGATTGTGCATCAAGTACAAACAGGACAAATTAGCTTTAATTATATGGATTTGTTAGGTACGGATTTGGGTAAATGGCAATACCCTGTCATGCTGATGTTTTTTATTGGTTTTGCGGTAAAATTGCCAATTTTTCCCTTGCACGGTTGGTTGCCTGATGCCCACGCTCAAGCCCCCACCGCAGGTTCTGTGGATTTGGCGGGAATTTTGATTAAAACCGCTGCTTATGGTTTGTTGCGTTTTGTGTTGCCAATCTTTCCTGCAGCCAGTCATGAATTTGCACCAATAGCCATTATGCTTGGTGGTATCGGAATTTTTTATGGGGCTTGGCTTGCCTTTATGCAAACGGACATTAAACGCTTGTTGGCTTATACCAGTATTTCACACATGGGTTTTGTGGTATTGGCCTTGTATTCAGGTATGTTAATGAGTTTGCAAGGTTTGATGATACAAATGCTTGCCCATGGTTTAAGTTCGGCGGCTTTGTTTATTATGAGTGGTCAATTGTATGAACGTTTGCACACGCGTGATATGAGTTTGATGGGTGGCATGTGGGGACAAATGCGTTATTATCCGCCGCTGTTAATGTTCTTTAGTGCAGCGTTAATGGGTATTCCTGGGACGGGTAATTTTGTTGGTGAGTTTTTGATTTTGATGGGGGCGTTTCAAACCAACCCTGTAGCAGTGATATTGGCAACTTTTAGCCTTGTTTGGGCGGGGCTGTATGCACTCATTATGATTTACCAAACGCTGTTTGGCGAAACCAGTGAAACGATTAGCAAAGTTGCACCGATGAAAAACATGACCGCTCGAGAAGCAATGATTTTGTTAACTTTGGTGTTTGGATTGTTGTGGCTTGGTTTATATCCGCAGTCGTTTTTGGATACGTCAGATCACAGTATGCGTTGGATTTCTGATGCATATCAACAAGTTACACCAAAGCTGATAGAGCCAGAAGCCTTGCAAGCACCCATATCAGATGAACCATTTGCACACTTGGAGGCAAAATAATGAATTCAGTTATTTTTGACAATCAAACACTGATGGCATTAGCTCCCATGTTGATTTTGGGTTTTACTGTGGTGGTGGTAATGATTGCCATTGCAATGAAGCGTTCCAATGTGGTTGCAGGTACGCTAAGTGTGATTGGTTTAAATGCAGCGATGTTGATAGTAATTGCCCAGTTATTTGGTTATTTGCCAAGTGCTGAAGCGGTTTCAACCTTATTTATGTTAGATGGTTTTGCCAAATTTAATATGCTGATGGTGTTATTAAGTGCGTTGGCGTGTTTTACTTTAGCGTATGGCTATATTGATGGTTATAAAGACAACAAAGAAGAGCTGTATTTGTTGATGTTAATTGCCACGTTGGGTGGGTTGTTTATGGTGGCAAGCGATCATTTGGCGTCGTTTTTTATCAGTCTTGAGCTGTTATCGATTCCAATGTACGGTATGCTTGCGTATACCTTTAACCGTAATAAATCGTTGGAAGCTGGACTTAAGTATTTGGTGTTATCGGCAACTGCATCGGCAACCATGCTTATGGGAATGGCATTGATTTATGCTTATACAGGCACATTGTCATTTCGTCAGATTGGGGTGGGTTTGTATGGTATGTTGCAAGCAACTGAAAACTCTGGGTTGTTGTTGATTGGATCAAGCATGGTGCTGTTTGGCATTGCTTTTAAACTGTCTGCTGTACCGTTTCATACTTGGACGCCCGATGTATACCAAGGTGCGCCTGCACCGGTTGCAACTTTTTTAGGCAGTGTGGCAAAAGTGGCAATGCTTGCATTGGCAGTACGTTTTTTGGCAACCACGGCGGCTGCATTAACCCCTGCAATTGTAACTGTGTTGTTTGTGATTGCAATTTTATCCATGATTATCGGTAACCTGTTGGCATTGCGTCAAACCAATATTAAACGTATGTTGTCGTATTCTTCCATTGCTCATTTGGGTTATGTGTTGGCAATTATTGCCAGTATGAAAGAGCAATCCGCTGGACTTGCAAGTTTATACATGGCGGTATATGCATTGACAACAGTGGGAGTGTTTGGTGTAATTACCATTATGTCAAGTCCGTATAAAAACCACGGCGAAGCAGAGCAGATTGAAAATTATCGCGGTATGTTTTGGCAACGTCCGATTTTAACTGCGGTGATGACTGTGATGTTGCTTTCATTGGCTGGCGTGCCACTTACTGCAGGGTTTATTAGTAAATTCTTTGCCGTGTTTGCTACTGTGCAGGTGCAACAATGGTGGTTGGCAGGTGCGATCATTGTTGGTAGTGCGATCAGTTTGTATTATTATTTGCATTTTATGTTGATAATGTTTAAGCGTCCACAAGAACAAAAAGATTTTGATGCGGTCAATCACTGGGGCGTGCAAGCAGGCGGTATCATGGTGCTGTTGGTAACGGCGTTAATATTATTTTTAGGAATTTTTCCAAGCAGTTTGTATAAAATTACACAATTTGCTTATATTGCACCGATACAGTAATTTGATAACAGTTTTACACTCAAATATGGAGCAAAAATGACTCAAACCATCAAAAATGTTACCGTTACCGATGTCAAACAATGGACAAAAACGTTATTTAGTTTTAAAGTTGTGCGTCCTTTAGAGTTTAAGTTTACCGCAGGGCAGTTTGTTAGATTGGGTTTAAATGTAAATCAAATCAAACGGTTAAACGCACAACATGACGATACGGAAACCATTTTTCGTGCGTACTCGGTGGTGTCATCACCGTATGATGAATTTATTGAGTTTTTTTCAGTGGTTATTCCTGATGGGGTGTTTACCTCAAAATTGCAGTATTTGCAAGTGGGTGATACTTTACAATTGGATACCACGCCGTATGGGTTTTTAACTTTGTCGCGTTATCAAGCTCCTGCACCAAAAGATTTGTGGCTGTTGGCAACAGGTACGGGGGTTGCACCTTTTTTATCCATTTTAAAAACTTTAGATGTTTGGCAAACTTATCAAAAAATTTATCTGATTTATAGTGCCAGAACCCAACAAGAGTTGGCTTATTTGGAGGAAATTGCCCAATTACAAGCGACTTATGGTGAAAACGGTGCAGATTTTCAGTTTATACCCATTGTTACGCGTGAGGCGGATTTTGATGGATTAAAACAGCGACTGCCTACTTTGATTTTATCGGGTGAGCTTGAAAATTGTGTCAAGACCAACTTAAATCCAAAGAGCAGTCATGTCATGTTGTGTGGCAATCCGCAAATGGTTGACGATACCAAAGAAGCGTTAAAACAAAAGGGTTTAACCATGAATCGGCGTAGTGAAGGTAACATAGCTGTGGAAAATTATTGGTAAGCCTAAAACCGCTATGAAATTAACCAATGTGGTTAATTCCATGTCAAAACGGTATTGAGTTAGCCTTTTACCACGATGTTGATGAGTTTATTTGGTACGACAATCTCTTTTATGATATTGCCTGTCAAATATTTTTGCACGCTTTGTAGTGTTTTGGCTTGGTTTTTTAGCCAATCTATATCACTGTTTGGTGCAACCTCAAGCTCACCGCGAATTTTGCCATTGACCTGAACCACCATGGTAATGGTATCTTGTACCAACGCAGATGCATCAAGGCTTGGATAAGTTAATTCAAGCGGATTAAAGCCTAAATTTTCCAACAAGACTTCCGCCATATGAGGGGCAAACATTTGTAGCAAAACCAATAAAGTGATTAAGGCTTCATTGGCAATGATTAAATCGTCATCACTTGCTATGGTAAAATTTGTCAATTCATTGGCAAGCTCCATTAGGCTTGATACAGGCGTGTTAAGTGCCAGGCGCTTGCCTAAATCAGCATCCAGTTTGGCAATGGTTTCATGGGTTTTGCGACGTAAATTTTTGCCTGTTTTGCTTAAATTGGCTTGGTTTAAGTCATCGGTTTTGGTGCTTAAATTGGTTGCCAACAAGCCTTTATGTTGCAAGGTTGCTTGATGTTCCGCTGCATAACGCCAAACTTTTTTCAAAAAATTGTAAGGGCCTTTTAAGCCGTCATCTACCCATTCCAAGGTTTGGTCAGCAGGGGCGGTAAACATGGTATACAAACGCACAGTATCTGCACCATATTGCTTGATGGTGGCTTGTGGATCAATGCCATTGTTTTTGGATTTTGACATTTTTTCAATTTTGCCGATTGTAACAGGCAAGCCATCTGCTTTTAAGGTTGCAATTTTGCCATCAGTATCGACCTCATCGGCAAAATAGTAAGTTTTGCTGCCATCTGAATTTTCGCGGTAAAATGTTCCTGCCAATACCATGCCTTGAGTCAAAAGGTTGGCAAAGGGTTCATCACCGTTTACCAAACCCTCATCGCGCATAAGTTTGTGAAAAAAGCGTGCGTATAATAAGTGCATAACCGCGTGTTCCACACCGCCGATATATTGATCCACAGGCAGCCATTTATTGGCATGATCTTTATCCAACATGCCTTGTGTGTCATTTGGTGATACAAAACGGGCGTAATACCAACTTGACTCCATAAAAGTATCAAACGTATCAGTTTCGCACTTGGCGGGTTGATTGCATTTTGGACAGGTGGTATCGGTAAATTTAGGCATTTTGTTTAGCGGGTTGCCACGCCCATCAGGCACAACATCGGTTGGCAATACAACAGGCAAATCACTTTCTGGCACAGGCACGGCACCACAATGTTCACAGTTAATGATCGGAATTGGACAGCCCCAATAACGTTGACGACTCACGCCCCAATCACGCAAACGAAAATTAATGGTTTTGTTGGCAAGCCCTTTTGGTTCAAGTTTTGCCAATAATTTATCAAACATTTGTTGGTAATCCAAACCGTCAAACTCACCCGAATTCATACAAATGCCTTTAATAGCATACCAATCATGCCAATTTTTTGTGTCGTATTGGCAACAGGCTTGATCGTTGGTAATGACTTGGATAATTGGCAAATTGTATTTGTTGGCAAATTCAAAATCACGCTCATCATGGCCCGGTACGCCCATGACCGCCCCTGATCCGTAACTCATTAACACATAATTGGCAACCCAAACTGGAATGTCTTGTTTGGTAATTGGATGCTTGACGCTAAAACCTGTGTTCATGCCCAGTTTTTGTGCTTTGGCAACATCGGCTTCGGCAACCGAGCCTTTTTTACACTCTTCGATAAAATCTTGTAATTGTGGGTTGTTTTTTGCCATATGCTGTGCCAGTGGGTGCTCAGAAGCGATTGACACATAAGTTACCCCCATAAAGGTATCAGGGCGCGTGGTAAAAACTTCTAAGGTAAGCGGCTTGCCATCAAGTTCGTACAAAAAATTTAACGTCATGCCTTCAGAACGCCCAATCCAGTTGCGTTGCATGGTAATGACTTGTTGTGGCCAATGCCCCTCCAATTTATCCAAATCGTTTAACAATTCATCAGCATAGGCGGTAATTTTGTAATAATACATCGGAATTTCGCGTTTTTCTACCAAGGCTCCTGAACGCCAACCACGCCCATCTACGACTTGCTCATTTGCCAAAACCGTGTTGTCAACCGGATCCCAGTTTACCGTGGCTAATTTTTTGTAAACCAGGCCTTTGTTAAACAGCTTTACAAACAGCCATTGCTCCCAGCGGTAATATGCTGGCGTACAAGTGGCAAATTCACGACTCCAATCAATCGATAAACCTAAGGATTTTAACTGCTCGCGCATATGATTTATGTTGCTAAACGTCCAATCGGCAGGGGCAACACCGTTGGCAATGGCTGCATTTTCTGCTGGCAAACCAAAAGCATCCCAACCCATAGGTTGCATGACTTCATAACCTTTTAAACGATAATAACGGCTTAACACATCACCAATGGTGTAATTACGCACATGCCCCATATGCAATTTTCCGCTCGGATAGGGGAACATAGACAGTATGTAGCGACTGGGTTTATCGCTTTTTGTATTGCAAGTTTCGTAACGTTTGTCGCTTGCCCATTTTTGTTGTTGAGCGGTTTCAATGGTTTTTGGATCGTATTGAGGGTGAATTTTAATCATAATTTGCTGCTTGAGTTGGTGAAAATAATTTTTTAAACGCTATAGAATACCTTAAAATCATAAAAATTGCGATATGTTTCAGCAATCTTTTTATTAAAAAATTCTTTTTATTAAAAATAAAAAAAGCGAGTATGACGCTCGCTTTTTTGGTAAACAGATAGGTGATTATTTTGTGGTTGCTGGAGTGGTTGCTGGAGTGGTTGCTTCACTGATGGCTTGCCCACCGCCCAATGAATACACATAACCTGCTAACAACATAATACGCTCATTGCCCAATTTGGTATCCCAATGTGGCATAACACCTGCACGTCCATCACGGATAGTGGTGCGTACGGTTTCGCGATCGCCTCCAAACAGCCAAATATTGTCGGTTAAGTTTGGTGCACCGATGTCAGAGTTGCCCTTACCTTCTTTACCATGACAAACGGTACAATTGCTATCAAAAATTGCCTTGCCTTGAGTAATCATGGTTTGGTTTAATTCACCATTGGCTTTTGAACCATGTTCGGACGATAGTGATAGTACATATTCAGCAGCTGCACGTACGCCTTCTTCGCCAATTTGGCTTTTCCATGATGCCATAGCCCCAACTCGGCCGTGTTGAATGGTTTGCAAAATCTTATCGGGCGTGCCACCATACAACCAGTCATTGTCGGTTAAGTTTGGATAACCCGTTGCTCCGCGAGCTTGTGAACCATGACACAAGGCACAGTTTTGTAAAAACAGACGTTGTCCGATTTTTACCGCTTGTGGATCTTGTGAGAGTTTTTGTACTGCAGGGGCTAGAGCAACCAGTTGTTGGTCAATTTGAGCCTTTAAATCTGCATCTGGTTCGGCGTTTTTGCGTTGCTCGGCTTGTAATTTTTCTAAATTGGCAAGCTGTTTGGTAACCGTTGGATCTTGCAAAATTTTGTCGTTAAATGTACTGATAAAGACTTTGTTGTTTTTTTCTAAGTCGCTTAACAACTCATTTTCGCTGGTCCAAGGTTCTTGTTTGCCGTTAATTTCAACGGTGGTAATGCCTTTCCAAGCATGCGGTACAATAGATGGGTAAAGTACAAGGTACAAAAGTGCCCATGCCATCGTGCCAAAGAATACGATCAACCACCATTTTGGCAATGGGCGGTCATACTCGCGGACACCATCATATTCATGCCCTGTTGTGCCGTCTTCTTCCATATGTGGTTTGTAGGTCAAGGTGCCAACCAACCAATATAAAATCCACAACCAACAGCCGAGCGATAAAATGGTAATCCATAAACTCCAAAATAAGCTCATTTCTTATCCTTATTGCGTTCTGATGCAAGGTTTTTAATCATCTCATCATCTAACGCAAGTTTTGCATCTTCTTCAAATCGTTTGCGATTATTTGGCGAGTAAGCCCACCAAATAATGCCAATAAATGCAATAAATGCAGCAACCGTCGCAATACTATGTAATGTACCTAACATTAGCGCTGACCTTCCATTGCAGTACCGAGTTGTTGCAAATAAGCAACCACGGCATCAAGTTCGGTTTTGCCTTGTACTTCGTCAGGGGCAGCCTCGATTTGTTCATCACTATAAGGCAGACCAAAACGATCGCGGAATAGACGCATTTTTTCTTGCACTTTTTGACCATTGACCGTACGTTTTTCAAGCCAAGGAAACGGTGGCATTACCGACTCTGGCACAAGTGATTGTGGGTTAATCAAATGTTCACGTTGCCAATCATCAGAGTAACGTTTTCCGACACGAGCCAAATCAGGGCCAGTACGCTTAGAACCCCAAAGAAAAGGGTGATCCCACGCTGACTCTGCAGCACGGCTATATGGGCCGTAACGTTCTACCTCGGCACGCAATGGGCGAATCATTTGCGTATGACAAACATGACAACCCTCGCGGATATAAATATCACGCCCTTCTAGCTGTAAAGCTGTCCAAGGTTTCATATTTGGCAAAGGTTGATTCACATCTTTACTAAAAATCAATGGAACAATTTCAACCAACGTTGCAAAACTTAATGACACAACGATAAGAATAAGCAGAAGACCTGTATTTTTTTCAATAATTTCATGGTTTAATTTCATGAAGTGTCCCCTTATACTTGTTGGCTTGCCGTTACAGTTTCTGTAACCACTGGCTCATCAACTATCGCAACTTTTTTTGGTTCAGGCATGGTAATGGTTTTATAAACATTGTATGCCATAACAAACATACCGCTAACATACAGTAAACCACCAAAAGCACGACCAATATACGGATAATGGGAGAACAATACTGTATCAACGAAGCTATAAACCAATGTTCCGTCAGGATTTGTTGCACGCCACATCATACCTTGACCAATACCTGAGATCCACAATGACACGATATAAAAAATCGTACCTGCAGTTGCCAACCAAAAATGCACAGTAATCAAATTAATAGAATACATTTTGTCTTTATGCCAAAGGCGTGGAATTAACACATACAACGAACCGATGGTTACCATACCCACCCAACCTAACGCACCTGAGTGAACGTGGCCTACTGTCCAGTCTGTATTGTGTGATAATGCATTGACGGTTTTAATAGACATCATAGGGCCTTCGAAAGTTGACATTGCATAGAACGACAATGCAACAATCAAGAAACGAATAATTGGATCAGTGCGCAGTTTATCCCAACTACCAGACAAGGTTAAAACGCCGTTAATCATACCACCCCAAGACGGAGCAAATAAAATCAAGGAAAACACCATACCCAAAGATTGAGCCCAGTCAGGCAATGCTGAATAATGCAAATGATGCCCACCTGCCCACATATAAGAGGCAATCAAGGCCCAAAAGTGAATGATAGACAAACGATAAGAATAAACAGGACGACCAATCTGAACGGGCACAAAATAATACATCATACCCAAAAACGCTGCCGTCAAATAAAAACCCACCGCATTATGACCATACCACCATTGCACCATAGCATCGGTTGCACCGCCAAACAGTGAATAAGACTTCCAAAAACTCAAAGGTATGGCAAAACTGTTCACAATATGAAGCAATGCAATTGCCAAAATAAACGCTGCAAAGAACCAGTTTGCCACATAAATATGTGATGTTTTACGAATAAATAACGTACCAAAGAAGACAATTGCATACGCAATCCAAACAAGTGCAATTAAAATATCAATTGGCCACTCAAGTTCTGCGTATTCTTTTGTGGTTGTTAAACCAAGCGGCAATGTAATCACCGCTGCCACAATCACCAAGTTCCAACCCCAAAAGGTGAACCAAGCCAAATACGGTGCAAACAACCGAGTCTTACAAGTACGTTGCACAATATAATAAGACGTAGCAAATAACGCACACCCACCAAAGGCGAAAATCACCGCATTGGTGTGCAACGGACGCAAACGGCTAAACGTTAGCCATTCAATTCCAAAATTAAGCTGTGGCCATGCTAACTGAGAAGCAATAAAAACCCCAACCCCCATACCGATAATACCGTACACCACCGCCATGATAGAAAATAACTTAACTAACGTTACTTCATAATCATCGGTTGCAGGTATTGCTGTGCTTTGTAAATTCATTTAATGATTTCCTTTACAGCCTATGTTATCAACAAGTTTAAGCCATATCCGCCAAATTGCCACTCATTTACGCTTGGTTTTGCCCTACAATAACAAATCATTAAAATAAAACAAATCATTAAAACAATAAATCATTAAATAGAAACAAACAAAACATTGCTGGCAAACGCTGGCAAAGTTAAAAAGCGACACATTAAAATCTCAATTTAAACCTTAAATGTTTAAGTGTGCTTAAACTCCCGATTTTATAATCGTATTGTAACTCGATCTTTGCTAAATATCACCTAACGTAATGGAATAATGCAAAAAAAATTACAGATAATCACATTATAATACGAAAACCATAAAAAACGTAAGGATTTTTTGACAAAACCGTTATTTTTACCAAAAATCGGCCAAACAATCAACAAAAATTGCAATTTACAAACTTACTTGCAATTTACAAACCATTGTAATACAATGCTAAACTAATAAAAATAGCCAAAGGTTACATTGATGTTGTGGATTGTGCTGATTGCGAGCATTATTGGATTGTTAGCAGTCTTACCAGTTGCACAGCACAGTGAAATTAGTCGCGTTAGCCAATTGTTGTATGCTGATTATCCAAATGTTCCTATTGGGCTATGGGTAATTTTTTGGGCTATATTGCTGTTGTATGGTTACCAATATTTTTGGAAAAAACATAAAGCACAGCCAAAACCTATGACCTCGGCTCGGTTATTAGCAAAGTTTGGCTTTATGGTGTTATTGTTTGTATTGGCTTTATTAACAAACCTTAACCAAGGGCTATACGATTATCAAACTTATCAACAATCCTTACTTAAACAACCGCTTAATCTCACAGCCACCATTCAATCGCGTCAAATTAGCGACAGCATTTACCAAGCAAACACATCATCTGTTGGACAGGCGAGCAGTCGTCAAGTTTGGCAAATTTTACGCATTGACAACTCACACGCGGACAAGATCGGCAACAAACTCAATTTAGAGGGTATGAATGTACTTGTAACCGCCAATATACAAAAAAATCCTGATTGGAGGCTGTTATTAAGTGGTTTAAAACCCAGTCAAACCTTAGTGGTTAAATTGCAACTTGTGCCAATTAGCCAACATCTTTCTACCAATTTTGACAAAAATTCACAAGCTTTACCAAATTTTGCCCAGCGTTTTGATTTGGGGTTTGATGAAGCGTTGTGGTTGCGTCAGCGTAATATCCAAGCCAAAGCTCAACTGACTGCAATTGTTTCAAAAACTGCAAACACCAATCCGCCGTTAAATGCCTATGAACGGTTGCGATTTGGCATAGAAAACCTGCGTTGGCAGTTGCGTCAAAACCTGCTTGCTCATTTTAACAGTCAAGTTGATGTTAACAGTCAAGTTAATATTAATAATCAAGTTAATATTAATAATCAGATTAATGTTTCTAACAACAGTCATGCAATTTTGCTTAGCTTATTG
Source organism: Moraxella macacae 0408225 (assembly GCF_000320365.1). GTDB lineage: Bacteria > Pseudomonadota > Gammaproteobacteria > Pseudomonadales > Moraxellaceae > Faucicola > Faucicola macacae. The sequence continues at coordinate 10,693 of NZ_ANIN01000001.1, read as the reverse complement.
ACAGGCGATAGGGCAATGCTCACAAGCGAGATTAAAAATTTGTATCAGTTGGCAGGGATTAGTCATTTGTTGGCAATTTCAGGGCCACACGTTTTGATGCTTGCCAGTGTGATATCAGTGTGGCTTTTGTTTTTGGTGCAAATCTGTTTGCCAAAATTGTTGATCCGTTTGCCCGGTCGTCTGCTTGTGTTGTGGGTGAGTGTGGTGGTGGCAGGGGTGTATGCTTTGCTTGTTGGGTTTGAGTTGCCTGCACAACGGACGTTTTGGCTGCTGTTTTTGTTGACATTGTCGCAACAGTGGCTGTTGGTTAATCGTCCTTATCAGCTGTTGGCTTTTGTGGGTTTGTTGATGATGTGGGCGGATAGCACGGCGGTATTGCAGGCGGGATTTTGGCTGTCATTTGTGGCGGTTGGGTTGTTGATGAAATTTAGCGAACAGGTTGCCAAACCAAAAATGCAAGCTGTGGTTAATTCAGCAGCACACTGGCAATTTGAAATGTCTTTGCCAAAGCGTATGTTGTACAGGCTTGCTCAAGAAACTTGGATTTTGCTAAAACTGCAATTGTGGTTGTTTGTATTGATGATGCCGATTGTGGTGTGGTTTTTTGGCAAGGTGTCATTGATTGGGATTGTGCTAAATGTGATCGCTGTGCCGTTATTGGGGCTTGTGATTGTGCCTGTGGATATTTTGGCGGGGGTTTTGTCGTTATTGCCGTGGGTTGGAGCGGATATTGCAGGGTGGCTTTGGTCGTTGCTTGTTGGGTTGTTAAACATTTTTCATCATTTATTGCAAACGGTTACAAGGCTTGAAATTGGACAATTGTGGTTTGTGTATTTAGACAAAGGCCAGTTGATTTTGGCGTTATTGGCGGTTTTGTGCGTGTTGTTTGGCAAAATTATTCCAAGACTTTGGGTGATGCCGTTATTGTTGGCAATTGTATTATTAGATTTACAAAAAAATCAAGAAAATCTTAACCATGCTAAATTGATCGTACTGGACAATCCAACATTTAATGTGCAATTGTTATTGGTAAATGGTGAAAGTTGGCTATTGTTATCCGACAATCATCTGGGTACGGTCAAAACCAAGTCTAAATCCAAAACTGCCAACCAAAAACAAATTGAAGCAACGCAAATTGAGACAGCACAGATTGAAACGCTCGATCAGCAACGTACAGCTTTTGTGTTAAATAACGATGTTTATCCGCTGTTGGCAAAATATCAATTAACGCATTTAACCGGAGTTATTAGCCAAACGCCAAGTGCATTTGGCAATGATGTGGTGCAAAATTTGGCAAAAAACATACCGATACGCCACTATTATTTGGCAGGTTTTGATGCAAAGAAATTTACCAAAACTCAGTTTCAAAGCATTACGCCAAAGGCTTGTCAGGCAGGCATGACATTGTCGGATACTGATAAGTTTTATTTTGGCGTATTAACAGGTTGGCAAGTAAAACTAAACAATCAACAAATTTCTGATACAGATCGAAAAATATTATCCCATTGTTTTTTACAAGTCAATGTCAAACAACCTCAACAAACCGATAAAAATACAGCGAATCAAAACTGGTTAATTGCATCAGGTGTCAGTCCATTGCCTTGGCAAATGTTGCAACAAATCTATCCAAATTGTCCTGCAAGCAGCCAGTGGGTTGTACCGTATGGGTTGTTGTGGGATAAAATGTGGCTACAGCAGGCAAACTTAAGTTTAATTCACGTTATTACAGGATCAGCATCGCACCAAAAAATCAATGAAAACAATCAGTTTGCTCTTTTGCAAGCCAAGCAAAAACCCCAAAATGTCAATATTCAAATTATCCAAGCGGATCAAGTTGGACAGGTGGAATATCGTTTGGATTAGTTTGTGTTTGTACAAGTTGTTTGTACAAGTTGTTTGTGTAAGTTGTTTGTGTAAGTTGTTTTTGATGATAAAAAAGGATAGTAAAAACAGCTGGTAAAAACAGATGAAAATTCTTACGTTGTTAACATTGTAATTTTAGTAAAAAACCCTTATTATGTTGCAAAATAACGCGTGTTAACATTATTCTTGCAAAAAACATTATTTTAGATTAAAAAATATTTTAGGAAAACATCATGTCCGATAATTGGCCGCCCAACCCAGATAAGCCCACTCATTCACAACAAAATCCAAGTCAAATTCCACCACAATATGTTGGTAAAGAGTGGCAATTGCTTGAAAAAACCTTAATGGCAAGCATTGAAGAACAGCGCCGTGCAAGACGTTGGAGCGTGTTTTTTAAATTGCTTACTTTTGGCTATGTGATTTTGATCGGCGTGATAATGACGCGTGGCTGTAGTCCGGCAGCAGGTACAAAAGGCAAAATGAGCATTGCAGAAGCCGAACCGCATTTGGCTGTTGTGGATATTAAAGGTGCAATTGCGTCGGGCAACGAAGCCAACAGTCGTGATATTAATGAAGCATTGAGCGATGCTTTTGAAAATGAAAATGCCAAAGCGGTTGTGGTAAGAATCAATTCTCCTGGGGGTTCCCCGGTTCAATCTGACGAAATTTTTCAGGCGATGAACGAACTTCGTAAAGAAAACCCTGACAAAAAACTGTATGCTGTGATTGAGGATATTGGGGCATCGGGTGCGTATTACATTGCGGTTGGTGCTGATGAAATTTGGGTCAATCCATCAAGCTTGGTTGGTTCAATCGGTGTGATTATGCCAAATTATGATTTGCAAAAACTGATGGAAAAAGTTGGCGTATCTGATCGCACCATGCATTCAGGTGAATACAAAGATATTTTGAGTATGACTCGTGCAACCACAGCCTTTGAACAAGCCCATGTTCAAAGTGTGCTTGACAACACGCATAAGCATTTTATTGATGCGGTCAAACAAGGGCGTGGCAATCGCTTAAAAGATCCTGAGGGCAATAAATTATTTAGCGGACTGTTTTGGAGTGGCGAACAGGCGGTGCAACTTGGACTTGCAGACAAAACAGGCAGCTTAAGCAAACTTGAAAAAGAGTTAAAACTGGATAAAGCAGTACTGTACAATCCAAAAGATCCCGTGCAAGAGATTTTTGGTAGATTTGGTTTACAATTAGGCAGTGGTATTGGTGGAAGTTTTGCCAATCAACTGAATCTAAAACTGCAAAACGACAGCAAACAGTTGCAATAATGTTAAACAATCCGCGTTTGTTTGTGTCTTTTCCTGTTTTTGGTTTGGGTAGCACGATCGCCTTATCGGTGATCGTGTTGTTTTTGTTTTTGGCAAGTCAGCTTGTTGGTGTGCTGTTGTTTGCTCCTGTGGTGTTTGGCGGTCAGCACATGAGTGTTGCTGATACGATGTTGCAAGGCAGTCAAAACGGCACCTTGATCAGTTTATCGATTGTATTTACTTGTGTGGTGGTGTGCGGTTTTATTGCCCTGCTTATTTGGCAAAAACAAGCAAAAATCGTTGATTATTTGGCATTAAAACCATTTAAAGCACGCTTTTTTTACCAAGGGTTGTTGGTTTTATTGGCGTTAAATTTTGTCATTCATCTGCTTACCGTATACCTTGGGCGTGAACCAATGGCGTTTATGGATCAATTGGCCTTGAGTGCTAAGCCGTTAGGGCTTTTGATGTTTGGCATGGTGATTGTTGCTCCGATTTATGAAGAGGTGATGTTTCGTGGTTTTATGTGGTTGGGGCTTGCGTGTAGTCGGCTTGGGGTGATTGGGGCAAGTGCGTTAACGGGTGCGATGTTTGCCTTGATACATTTTCAGTATGCGTGGGTGGAATTATTGGCAATTTTCGTCTTGGCGTTGCTGTTTGGTTATATGCGTTTTGTGGCAAAATCACTGCTATTGCCAATCGTCTTGCATATGATAAATAACGCTTTGGCAATGGCTTTGTATTTATTGTAAATCTGTTATAAAGATATTATAAAGCTGTTGTGATGGTTTTATAAATGGTTGGTTGTTAAAACCGATTCACCTGCTTTTTCAATTTGGCTAATGGTGAGTGATTTTTTGCCACTTAAGGCTTGACGCCATTTTCTACTGCCTGTTAAACCTTGGAATAAACCCAGATAATGACGAATAATTGTTGTTAAGGGCGTGTTGTTTTTTTCGCATTGGATTAAAAATTCAATCAATTGTGCAAAAATCTCGCGGTGCGTTGGTATTTTTTGATTCCAAAGCTCGTTTAATTGCCCTAAAAACATCGGATTGTGATAACTTTCACGTCCAATCATCACACCATCAACATACATTAAATGGGTTTTTACCGCCTCAAGGGTTTTGATACCGCCGTTAATTTCAATGTATAAATGCTTAAATTCTTGTTTTAAGCGATACACATCTTCATAGCGTAAGGGCGGAATTTCACGGTTTTCTTTCGGTGATAAACCATTTAACCACGCAATGCGAGCATGAACGATAAAGTGTGTGCAACCTGATTCTGCAACCTTACCAACAAAATCACGCATAAATTCATAACTGTCAAAATCATCAATGCCAATGCGATGCTTGACAGTTATGGGAATTTGTACACTATCCTGCATGGCTTTTACGCAATCGGCAACAAGGGTTGGAGTTTTCATCAGGCAAGCACCGATTTTGTAATGTTGAACCCGATCGGAAGGACAGCCGACATTTAGGTTAATTTCATCATAGCCGTAATCTTGTCCAAGTTTGGCGCATTTGGCAAGTTCATCAGGCATAGAGCCACCAAGCTGTAACACAAGCGGATGCTGATTGTCATAAAAACGCAAATGGTGATCGCTATCACCGTGTAAAATTGCCGATGTGCTAATCATTTCGGTGTATAAATGTATGTGTGGATTAAACCAACGTGCAAAAGTCAAAAAGTCTTTTGTCGACCAGTCAACCATCGGGGCGGTGCTAATACGCTTATTGCCTGATTTTAAATTGATTTGTTGTGTAGGCATTGATTTTATTACCTTTTGGGTGTTTTTGATTTAAGTTTATTTTAGTGTATTTTAACGTATTTTTGATTATTTTTATAGATTTTTGCGTAAAAATTGCGTACAATTTTGCGTAAATTTCTAAAATAAAGGTCAAAAATATGGGTAGTATACGCACAAAGAAATTAAAAGACGGCACGATACATTACCATGCTGAAATTCGTATCAATAAAAAAGACTTTCCACCATACCGAGAGGCCAAAACTTTTGCAAATAAAAAAGTCGCCCAAGGTTGGATCGCCACACGAGAAGCTGAGTTAAGAGATGACCCAAAACAGTTTTTTGGGGCAACAGGCATTGATAAAAATATGACGGTAGGGCAAGCCATAGACCGCTATATGAATGAGATTGATGACTTTGGTAGAACCAAAATCAATTCACTAAACTTGCTTAAGAAATTTGATATTGCAAGAATACCACTCACAAAGTTGTCGCCTCTTGACATATCCAATCATGCTGCTGTTCGTAAACAAGGCATTGCCCACCTTGCTTTAGAGCCTATCAAACCTTCCACAATAGGGCATGAAATGGCTTATTTGTTTGGTGTGCTTGATCATGCAAATATCATGTGGGGCGTGGATATTGACATGAACGCACTAAAACGTGCTTTAAAACAACTGAAAAAAACTCGCAATATCTCACGATCAGGCAGAAGAGATCGTCTTGTGTCGTCTGATGAATTAATTCGTCTGACAGCTTATTTTTATAAACGTTGGCAAAAAAATGGTAATACGCCCATGCACTTGATTATGTGGTTTGCTATCGTGTCAGCTCGCCGTCAAGGTGAGATTGCTCGCCTTGCTTTAGCAGATGATATGGGGGATTGTTTTGTCGTTCGTGATGTCAAAAACCCCAAAGGCTCAAAGGGCAACCACAAAAAATTTAAGGTTTATGATGACACGCGTCAAATCATTGAACAGTTAAAATCGGTGCACAAACAGGTGTTAAACATGGGCTATGATGAAACGCTGCTTATTCCTGTCAATCAAAAGACGATTTGTGGGGAATTTACCAAAGCGTGCCATATTTTGGCAATTGATGATTTGCATTTTCATGATTTGCGTCATGAAGCTTGTACAAGGCTTGCTGAGCGTGGGCTAACCATTCCACAGATACAAGAAGTGTCATTGCATGACAGTTGGACGAGTTTGGAGCGTTATGTTTCAATACATAAACGCCCTTATACGCTATCGTTTGATGAAGTTATGCGTGAAGTTTTGCGTGATCAGAATTGACCGTCGTGCGTGCTTTATCAAAGGCTTTAGCAAGCTCTGATACATGAACAAAGTAAGGTGCTTTTTGGCTATCTACCAAGCGAAAGCAAGGAAATGGAAATCCCTGTTCGCCAGCTTTACGCGTAATTTGTGTGCGTTTTAGTTGTGGGAAATATACAGCACATACATCATCAAGCGATATAACCAATCTTCCAAATTGTAAAAATAAATAATCTTGCGTGGAAATTTGCATAATTATCCTTAAAATTATCAGTCTGTATGAATTTTTTCGTAGGTATTAAAGATAAAAGCCAAAGCATCGGCTAAAAATATCCTTTGCGGTGGTGGCACTCGTTTGTCATGGATAAGATGCACATGGTCAGACAACCAAGCAAGGTGGCAATAAACTGCAAATAACGCCGACAAATCAATCTCACTCCCATTTGCCACACTTCGCTCGTATGTCAAAAGATGTGCAATGGCGTTTGCCTTATAAATTTTAGCGTGGTCTGTGGTAAAATTGATTTTGGCAAGCTGACTACGAACTTTGGCGGTAGTTAACCTCTTGATATTATTTGCTTTAGTTATGTTTGCCTCAGTTATATTGGTTTTTATTTTAGGCAGGGGTAATGTTGGTAGTGGCATAATTGTCTCCATTTTTAAATACAAATATATTAAAACATTCGTATTTAAAAATGCAAGATATTTTGTATTTATTTGTGAAAAAATTTGCTAAATTCTTATTGTTTTTAGACAAAAGGAAATAAAAACCGCACGAACGGTTTGCATTCATGCGGTAAAAAGGCAGACTAAGCAAGAAAAAGTTTTAATGCGTATTACCAACTCTGCGTACTTGACCACCAAAAGACATGACCAAGAATTTCATAAGTTGCAAAAAATTGCTCGCTTGACATGGTTTCATCTGGGTAAACCCCTGCATTGGCATAAAATAGGCGTACTTGCTCGCCGTGCGGTGTAGGCTTGGTTTGTAGATAGGCACAATACAGCGTATCGTTGGCAGATAAAGCATAGATTTTGCCGTTGCGAATTTGTTTTTTACTGACATCAAAAGCGATTTCACTCCCATGATTAATGATTGGCGACATGCTGTCGCCCACAATTATACCAAGCCGTGCATCCTGCGGTACGACTTCCAAGCCATCTAATGTTGTTTTTTCTAGCATAAGTTTCTTCCTGTGTTGGGGATTGTAGTGATGTATCGGCACAACGTCTTTCTTTTGCGAATATTCATCAAAACTCGCAATCTGCGTAATTGTGTTTTGGTCGCTCACTTCCATGACTCCCTTGCCAAACAAAAGCCAATCAAGATTTACATTTAGAGCAAGAGCGATATTGCGAGCGTAACGGCTTTGGTTGGCTCTGCGACTTTCAATGGCGTTAATCGTTCCTTGTTGGCAACTTGCCATGTCTGCAAGCTGTTGTTGGGTTAAATTTCTTAGCTCACGGACGTATCTGACGCGCTCTCCAAATGTTTGTCTTGACATATTACAGTCCTCTTATTGCGGTATGTTACCGCTTAAAAATGGGTTAATGGGTAAAGTCTAACAATGTAGATATATTGTATAATACAATTGTATTATTATCTAAATAAAAAATATCTTGAATTTAGAATACAAAAGTTTTAAAATTGGGTTGTTTTAACTACAAAGGTATTTTTGTATGACAACGCCCCTTGAAGCACTCCAAAAGGCGGTAGAAATTGCAGGCAGTCGCAAAAAACTTGCAAAAGCCATAGGCTGTAAAAACCAAACTCACATCGGTGTCATGCTTAATCGCGATAAACAAGCCAGTGCCACTTACGCTCTTAAAATCAGCAAAGCCACAGGCATACCAACTTATGAATTAAGACCTGATCTTTACGAACATCAGCTTTAAGCACACTAAAAAGCCCATCAGCGGTAACTGATAGGCTAGTGGATATAACTTAACAAGACAAATTGTATGACAAAACACAACAAAAATCAAGTGCAGTGTAAATACAGCACTGTAGTATCTATTGACACCACCACTCAAACAGTGTACGATATGTCTGCACCTGCCAAATCAGGTGTCGGAATTGGCGTTCCGATTTTCAAGAGTGGCAAGAACACGCACTGCTACAAAAAATGCGTGTGTTTTTGTACATATAACCTATCCACGCCTTGTGCGTGCCTTATGGTGGATTGTACGGGAGAGCAGAAATGCTCGCCGTTTCTCTTGAGCGGTACGCCAATTCCGTGCAATCCATCACCATTTAGATTGGCGTCTTTTGGTGATGGCAACAACCATTATCAAGAGAACCAACCCATGAAAGCACTCTCATTTAACGGCGTAACCCTTACGCCTGTCTGTCACAATACCCAAATTTATCTAACTTCTGTTGAACTGGCTAGGGCTTTGGGTTACGCTCACACTGACAGCGTTACTCGCATTTACAATCGCAATGCTGACGAATTCTCGTCAGGCATGACACAAGTCATTACAAATCCCCAAACGGTCAATTTGACCGTCTCGAAAAACTCTACTAATTTACAAACATCCACTCGGATTTTCAGCTTACGTGGCTGCCACTTAATTGCCATGTTTGCTCGCACAGCCGTTGCCAAAGATTTTCGCAAATGGGTACTGGATATTTTGGACAAAGAAGTGGGCGAGCCTGTCATCACACCTATACAGCCACCAATCTCCCAATCCCCCAAACTCTCCCAATCTGACTATGGCAATCTTCGCCGTGCTGTGTTACTGATTGCAAAGAATGCGTTTTACGACATCACGGCTACCAATGTCATTTATGCTCGTTTGCGTTCATTGTGTGAAGTAAACAGTGTTACCGATATTCGCTATGATCAGCTAAATATTGTCAAAAACGAGCTGTATCGCATTGAGAGAATATTGCGCACTTATATAACCTGTCGCCGTGAAACAGAAAAGCAATTAATCCGCCGTATCTGCATGGGTGATGATGACAGTGTTTGGCAAGCCATACAGGCTATAGAAGAATCCAGTACCGCTTATGCCAATGATTTGGCATATAACATAGAAAGCATTGGTTACGCCAAAGAATTGCGTAAAGTATTAGGGGGTGCATAATGAATAATAAACGCCCACCGCTTAACTTTGAGCTTATCCAAAATCACCATTCTCTTGACACCACCACTCAAACAGTGTACGATAACGGTACTACTATTTCATTCGGCGGTTATCCGCATCCGTTACCTTGCGGCATTTTTATGCCTACGACTTTTGTCGTGCCTACACGCATAAAACACACGTCTATGACGGGTCGAGAGAGCCTAATGCAACACCACAGCCGTGGAAATAAGCTCCGCCGTCCGAATGCGGTAGTTGAAGCCCGTCGCCCTATGCCTACTAAGCACTGTGCGACTTCTATATCAACTAATCATTCGGAGACAGTAATGTCTAATACTCTCATCCTAGCCGATATGACCATCGGCATGCTTGGCGATTTGTACTCTTTAAACGATCTACATAAAGCAAGTGGTAGCGAAAACCGCCATCGCCCAACATTCTTTTTGCAAAATCAAGAAACTCAAGCCTTAATTACTGAAATTGAAAGCCAAAATTTCACTGTTGGAATTCCAACAGTGGCAGTTAAGACAGTCAATGGCGGTATAAATCGTGGCACCTATGTCTGCAAAGAACTGGTCTATCGCTATGCCATGTGGATTAGCCCAAAATTTAGTCTAATAGTCATTCGTGCGTTTGATGCTATGACACAAGGCAGGTTTGTCCCTTGTACCAAAGTTGCCTCACAATCCAAGCCCCAATCCCCCAAACTCTCCCAATCTGACTATGGCAATCTTCGCCGTGCTGTGTTACTGATTGCAAAGAATGCGTTTTACGACATCACGGCTACCAATGTCATTTATGCTCGTTTGCGTTCATTGTGTGAAGTAAACAGTGTTACCGATATTCGCTATGATCAGCTAAATATTGTCAAAAACGAGCTGTATCGCATTGAGAGAATATTGCGCACTTATATAACCTGTCGCCGTGAAACAGAAAAGCAATTAATCCGCCGTATCTGCATGGGTGATGATGACAGTGTTTGGCAAGCCATACAGGCTATAGAAGAATCCAGTACCGCTTATGCCAATGATTTGGCATATAACATAGAAAGCATTGGTTACGCCAAAGAATTGCGTAAAGTATTAGGGGGTGCATAATGAATAATAAACGCCCACCGCTTAACTTTGAGCTTATCCAAAATCACCATTCTCTTGACACCACCACTCAAACAGTGTACGATAACGGTACTACTATTTCATTCGGCGGTTATCCGCATCCGTTACCTTGCGGCATTTTTATGCCTACGACTTTTGTCGTGCCTACACGCATAAAACACACGTCTATGACGGGTCGAGAGAGCCTAATGCAACACCACAGCCGTGGAAATAAGCTCCGCCGTCCGAATGCGGTAGTTGAAGCCCGTCGCCCTATGCCTACTAAGCACTGTGCGACTTCTATATCAACTAATCATTCGGAGACAGTAATGTCTAATACTCTCATCCTAG
>NZ_ANIN01000003.1 GCF_000320365.1 Moraxella macacae 0408225 | reverse complement strand
TCAAGTAAAAATTACCAAAATATAAAAAACACTTTATCAAATTCTCGACTCGCCACCTATGAAAAATTTACCACAGATACCGTGCAAGCCCTAGATTTATACCGTTGGAACTTACAAATATCGGCAGCCTTGTTTGAATGTTTGGCGGTGTGCGAAGTGGTTGTCAGAAATGCGGTTGCTAACGCCATTCAAGCTGAACACGGTACGGATTGGGCGTTCAATGTGCGATTTGTACGAACAATGCAACAAAACCGCAGAGATGAACTTTTAGATGTACGAAAAGAGACTACAGAACAGATGATTTGTGAATTACCGTTTGTGTTTTGGCAAGGATTTTTTACCGCTCGTTTTGATGATGAACTTTGGAAAAAGCATTGGGCGGTTGCTTTACCTAACGCCAAACACGCAGATTTACCAACAATGCGAGCAGAAGTATTTGATAATCTCGAAAAAATTAGAAAGCTAAGAAATCGCATCGCCCACCATGAGCCAATTTTCAACCGCAACTTACAAGGCGACTATAAGCGAATTGTCAAAATTATTGGTTACTGTTCGTCAGACACTGCCCAATGGGTGCAGTCTTGGCAAAGAGTTGATGAGGTTTTAGCAAATAAGCCTCAACCTGTTCTCAACCCATAATCTGCCTAAAAAACACTCTAAGCATCATATTTTTGTGAGCAACTCCATTGGCTCTGTCTTTAAAGAAAATTTCTTTAAATGGGGGTACGGTCATTTTTTCAACTTCGTTTAAAATTTTATTTTGCTCGTCTTGAGCAAGCTGTTCAAAATAAGTGATGAATTCAGTGTTTAAAGCCTCTTCTTGGGCTTTTTTAGCTTCCTCTGCTACTCTAATGCGTTTTTGCTCCTCCTCGCGTTCTAAACGCTCTTTACGTTCGTTTTCAGCTTGCTGTAGCTGCTTGTAATACTCATCAAGCCCCCAACGTTCTTCAATTGCCTTGTGTTCAATGTTTTTTCTGCGAAAATCACTTACTTTACTGCCTTTGTTTTCTAGATACGCCACATATTCTGATACTTTTATGCGAATCACTGCTAATTCTTTACCAGTTAGGCCGTGTAACATATCAATAGTTTTGTTATCTTGGTTTTTGTTGCTTGATTCTTTTTGTTTTGGGCGTTTGTCTTTGATTTTGATGATTAAATGGGTAATAGTTTTACCTAGTTTTTGTTGTTCTAAGGTTAATTTAAAATCACCTTGCTTGTTTACTCCTGTGATTGCTGGGTTGATAACCCATCGTTTAAACTCCGCAATTTTTTCGTATTTACCGTTTAATCCAAAAAAATCACGCCATTCATCTACATTCTTTTTGCATTCGCCAATTTTCACCCACTTACAAGCCAACTCATACATTCGTTTCATTGGTGTAAGATTCATTCCTATGGTATTAGCATAGAAATACGCTGTGTAATCAAGCTCACTGTTTTCAATTAGATACATTACATCATCGCTAAAACGAAAATATACAAACGAACCTTCTTCGCTATATCCAATCCTATCTACAAGCTTAATGTGAAGTTTCATTTTGACATAATTGCCGTGTTTTGGCTTAGTGCCAATAATCACGTTTGAGTGATATCTATCTGAATTCATAGCTATGTCTGTGCGTTGCTCCTGTGTTAATTTTGATGTTGCATTAAAATCATAGTACGCATCGCAACAGATAGATCCGTTTTCAAGTTCTAAGACGGCGTGTTTTAAATCTTTATAAGCGGTTCTGATATCTATCCCATGAATTTCAGCATACTCATTAGCTGTTACTACAACTTCACCAGTTCTTTCGTGGTTTGATATTTTAACCTCGCTTTGACGAACCTTGGTAACGGCTAAGTTCATTAAATTATTAGGAACTGGCGATAAATTATAACCAGCTTCAATAAGTGTGTTGTGCTTAATTATTTTTAGGTTTTTGCCAACTCTATCATCAAAAATATGGGTCATTTTCTGCTCTAAATTTTGTAAATTTAGACATTATACAACAAATTCTTATGTGTAGAAATTTTCTTTTTTTTGCCTATTTTTCGTTTTATGTAGACTCTACACTTGAAGTGGTAGACTTCTCTACTTGAAGTGGTAGACTTCTCTACTTGAAGTGGTAGACTTCTACATTTAGGGGTCTCTTTACCCCAGTCCCCGCAGGGGACGGGGCCTACCTGACAATATTACAATTAAACAATACCGTCACCGGCCCCAAAAACGCAAAATCGCAAAAAAAATTTCTCGCAACCGTAATTTTCAACTTTCAAATTTCCTCCTTTCACCAATCAAATTTAGAAAAAATTTACTTAAATTTACTTTTAATTAAATTTACTTTTAAATTTCCTTAAATTTACTTTTAATTAAATTTACTTTTAAATTTACTTCAAAGAATTACTTTTTACAACAAATTCTTATGTGTAGAAATTTTCTTTTTTTTGCCTATTTTTCGTTTTATGTAGACTCTACACTTGAAGTGGTAGACTTCTCTACTTGAAGTGGTAGACTTCTCTACTTGAAGTGGTAGACTTCTACATTTAGGGGTCTCTTTACCCCAGTCCCCGCAGGGGACGGGGCCTACCTGACAATATTACAATTAAACAATACCGTCACCGGCCCCAAAAACGCAAAATCGCAAAAAAAATTTCTCGCAACCGTAATTTTCAACTTTCAAATTTCCTCCTTTCACCAATCAAATTTAGAAAAAATTTACTTCAAAGAATTACTTTTATTTTTCTTTCTAACCTAGTAAAATATTGGTAGTAAAGGGCAAGGATACCTAAGACTTACACTACAGTGTAAATCTTAGATCCTTGTAAGGGGATTCTCCCCTTAACCCCTAGTAAAATCAAGGCTTGCAGGAAATTTACAAATTTTTTGTGATTTCTTCGATTTTTTTTGATTGTGATCTCTTCGAAATGAGATCTTCGCAAGAAACGTTATACTTCGAAACAAGATCGTGTTTGAAATGTTCTTTCAAATTAATCTTAGGTTTATGGTTTACTAGGTTTAGAAAGAGTTTGCATGGGTTTAAGAACAAGAGAAAAAACTATGGCTAAGTTTGGTAAAGCTACCAAGGCTATTAAACCTTGGTAAGTTTATTAGGATTCCTAAAGACAAAAGCTAATTCTTAGTATTTGGTTTTGTTTTGGATTGAAGTTTAGGCTCTAGAATTAGATTTGAAATAAGCAAGATAACTCACTTCTTAGAATTTGAAATTTTTTTGCCAAAAAAAATTGGATAAAGGGTTTCCGGTCGGACACGCTCAAATTTGCGCGAGAACGGGCCTTACAGAGCGATCATGACGATTTTGGTAACTAAATACCCCTGACAAAAGAAATCGCACCACGGGCTTGTACGCGTGTCTTACGCGTATTTTTGATTTTTGTGATGAAATTTGGGTTTTTTGGTGTTTTTATTGATAAAATTACAAGAGGTTTTAGCTATGACTAAGCCAAAAAGGCAGATTAGAGACAAGTCAATCAAAATCAGATTAAATGCAGATGAGCTAGCACAGTTCAAACAAAGGCAAATTGGTGATGAGCTAGCCAGTTGGGTTAGAAGTGTTTGCTTAGGAAACCCACTACAGCCTCCTAAAAAAACCAAACAGATATCCATAAAAACCGCGGATCCAGAGTTGTTAAGACAACTTGCCAAAATTGGTAGTAATCTAAATCAAATTGCAAGAGCAGTCAACACTCAGCAAGCACACGGCAATATCATCAGTTTTTTGCGATTGACAACAGAGCTAGCAATTATCAGAGAACAATTGAGTGAGATACTAAAACAAAATGATAATTAAATTTTTACCCAACAACGGCAAAGGCACTTGTACAGCAACAATGAATTATCTGTTGGGAAAAAACAGGGATAGAGAACACGCCACAGTGTTGCGGGGCGATCCAGAGATAACAAGACAACTGGCTGATAGCCTAGAATTCAAGCACAAATACACTGTAGGCGTACTATCATTTGAAGAAAAAGATCTAGACAGCGACATCAAGCAACAAATCATGGCGGATTTTGAAAAATCACTACTTTGCGGACTGGAGCAAGATCAATACAACGTCACATGGATTGAACACAAAGACAAAGGACGATTGGAACTCAATTTTGTGATTCCAAAGGTTGAGCTAAATACAGGGCTTGCCATGAATCCTTATTTTGATCCAGTTGACCGTAAGCGAGTAAACGCATTCAAAAGTCATACTAACGCCAAATATAACTTACACGACCCAAACGATCCGGCCAATCGTCAAACACTTACTTCCAACATGCGATTGCCTAAAGCCAAAAAAAAGCTACAGGAAGCGATTACAGGCTTTCTAATGCAAAAGATAGCTGAAGGTAGCCTAACAGACCGAGAAAGCGTTCTAAGGGCGTTGTCGAGCGATTTAGGGCTATCTGTGGCGAGAGTTACCCCCAACTTCATCAGCATTAAAGATCCAACAGACGAAAATGGGCGAAATATCCGCCTAAAAGGTGAAATTTATGCAGACACTTTCAGATTTAGCCAAGAGTATTCAGCAGAAAACGAGCGAGCAAGCCAAAACTACCGAGCAAATCGTATCGAGCGAATTTCAACAACTGGAGCAGAACTTACAACAGAAATTGAACGAAAGCGAGATTTTAATATCAAACGCTATAGCAAGCCACGAAAAGAACTTGAAAATGCAAATCAACAAGGTATTGGCTTACAAAACGATAATGGGGAGCGTAATGGGTTTTTTGGTAGCAATGCTAGCGATATTAACCTTAGCAAACCTATATTTTTACAAGAAACTGGATACGGCACAGACACAGTTAGCCGAGATACAGCAAAACATCAAGCAATCACCCCTAGAAGCCCAAATATTAGCCAAAGTTACCACAGGCAAGAACGACGATGGGACGCTTTGGATAGAAGCGAAACAAACGAAAGCAAAAGTAGGCAAATCAATGGACGGCAAGCCTTTAATGATGTTGGAGTAAGCCAAAATGTACAACGATTTCATGAACGATTGCAACAGCTTGCTAAACGAATTGGAACGACAATTGAACGAACTTACAGAGACGATAGCCAAGCAGAACGAACAACTGACGCAATTAACCGCAGTCAATTACAAATTGACCACACAGAACGAGCGATTGAACAGCGAGAACGACAGGCTAATGAATTTGCTACAAAGCAAAACAACCTAAGCAAGTACAAAAATTGGTTTTTTGGGCGTTGATTTTGCGTAGTTTTACAAGTTTTGTAATTATCAAGTACTTTGGTTTATCATAACGCAGACAAAGAAAAACCCACCATAAGGCGGGCTTTTCGCTTAATACTAGGGGGTAGGCCTAAGCCCTCAATAAACCCTAGCAAACGTTAATATCTTAAGGCTTTATACCTATGAAA